>NZ_JALLIX010000038.1 GCF_023242365.1 Pseudomonas sp. MWU13-2100 | reverse complement strand
GTGCGTCGGGCGAAGGTGGCGGAGACCGCGTAGGTCCTAAAAGCTTCGCGGGCAAGCTCCGCTCCCACAGGGGGTCATGGTCGTACACAAAAATCAGGTACGACTCAACCCCCCCCTTGTGGGAGCGGAGCTTGCCCGCGAAGAGGCCCTCAAGATCGCCGACAGTTCCATGTGCTGGCCACGATCCTATTGGTTCCGCCTTGCCCCCATGCTTTTATTCAGCCCAAGGCGAACGCCGAATCACCTCGACAAAATTCATCGGCTTGAACGTCGCATCCTTGTCCTTCAGCACATCGGTCTTCACATTGCCGAACGTGGTCAGCGGCCGATGGCGCAGCCCCTCGGCAAACGCACAGATGATGCACTCCTTGAATCCTTCGCCCCGTGGATGCGCATGCACCACCGCTTCGCGTTGGGCGCTTGGAAAGGCGGCGTAATCCATCCCCAGTACATCCATCTCCACCCCGGCGGTGACCAATGCCACCGTCGGCCGCAGATGCTGCGGCACCCCCGGTGTGGTGTGCAGGGCAATCGACAGCCAGACCTGCTCGATATCGTCATCCGACAATCCGTAGGGCTTCATGAATACCTTGGCCGCATTGGCACCGTCGACTTCGAAACGTTCGTCATCGCTGCGGTGACCTTCCACCAGGCCGACGTCGTGGAACATCGCGCCGACGTACAACAGCTCCGGATCGTAGGCCAGTTGCTTGCGTTCGCCGCTCAGGGCGCCGAACAGGAAGACCCGGCGCGAGTGGTGGTAGAGCAGATCGCTTTCCACGTCGCGGATGTATTCGGTGGTGGCCTTGGCCAGGGCGCTGTCGGGGATCTTGATGCCAGCAATACTGTTGCTCATGTCGGGACTTCCTCTGGGGGAGCGCGCGGATGGCGCCGATGGGTTCAGTCTGGCGCCGGGGCGAGATGGCAACAATCGACACAAGGTGGCGAATCCAGCCATTCGGGGTGGGTTCCGTGCCAGCGTGCGCGCGTGATGGAAGTGGCTGTCGCATCGGCTGGAGGCTTGCGTTACCGTAAGGTCGACCCCGATAGGGTCTGGTGTTGGAAGCGAAATCTCGAAAACACTGTGTCCCCTGCAGGAGCAGGGCTTGCCGGCTCCCAGGGGATCGCGTTCAACCTTGGTCGATTGGCAGCGAGGCCCGCCCTATGACCCGAACCCTTGCCGTTGTGGTGTTCCCCGGCGTCCAGGCCCTGGATATCAGCGGACCCATGGACGTCTTTGCCGAAGCCAACGACTTCCTGCCTCCTGAGGCCCGGTACCGACTGGAAGTGATCGGCGTCGAGCGCGGCTGGCTGGCCTGCTCCAACGGCCTGGCGATCCAGGCGCATCGGCATTTCAGCGAGGCCACGGAACGTTATGACCTGTTGCTGTGTGCCGGTGGGCCGAGCTTGCCCGGGCTGGATTTCGGTGATGCCTTCCACACCTGGCTGCGCGCGGCCAGCGCCCGTGCCGGGTGCTTCGGTTCGATCTGCAACGGCGCCTTCATGCTGGCCCGGGCCGGATTGCTCGACGGGCGCACGGTGACCACTCACTGGAGTGATGCGCTGGCGTTGGCGGTGTTGTGTCCGACGGCGCGGGTCGAGGCCGATCGTTTGTATGTGCAGGACGACCGGCTGTTCACTTCGGCGGGGGTGACCGCGGGGATCGATTTGTCGTTGTACCTGCTGTCACAGGATCACGGTGCGCAGGTGGCGCTGAAGGTCGCCAAGCGGCTGGTGGTATTCACCCAGCGTTCGGGTGGGCAGTCACAGTTCAGTCCGTACCTGGCGCCCCATGCCGAGGCGTCGTCACCGGTGGCTCTGGTGCAGCAGTATGTGCTGGCGCACCTGACCGGGGACTTGAGCATTGCCGAGTTGGCGCGAGCGGCGAACATGAGTGCGCGGAATTTTTCCCGGGTGTTTGTCCGCGAGACCCAGGTGACGCCGGCGGAGTTTGTCGAGCGGGCCAGGGTGGACGCGGCGCGGGTGATGCTGGAAAGCGGCGGTGCGCCGTTGAAGAGCGTGGCTTACGAGTGCGGTTTTCGCGATGCGCACCATATGCGCAGTGTGTTCCAGCGACGGTTGGGGGTGACGCCACAGCAGTTCCGGCGGCATTTTGCGGGGTTGCTCTAAGTCAGGTGGTGTCTGGGAGGACGCCTTCGCGGGCAAGCTCCGCTCCCACAGGGGGAGGCGGGTCGTACCTGGTTTTTGTGTACGACCGAGAACACTGTGGGAGCGGAGCTTGCCCGCGAAGAGGCCGGCCGCCGTTGCGCAAATTGAAGGCCTCAGGACTTGAGGCTGTCGTACGCCTCCAGCGCATGCAACGAGTAGATATAGGCCGCACCGGCATTCAGCGAAATCGCCGTGGCCAGGGCGGCGGCAACTTCTTCACGAGTGGCGCCAGCCTTGATCGCTGCGTCGGTATGCGCGCCGATGCAGCCATCGCAACGGGTGGAAATCGCCACGGCGATGGAAATCAGCTCGCGGGTCTTGGCGTCCAGTACATTGTTTTCCGCCGCCGCCTCACCCAGTTTCATGTACGCCTGGACCATCTTCGGATTGGATTTGCCCAAGGCACCAAAGGCATTCTTGAGGGTGGGCAGCAGTTCGGACCAATTGAGAAACATAGTGGTAACTCCTGAAAGGCTAAGGGTAGAGTGGCTTGGCAACGGGCTCAGTCTCCCTTGTCAGGTGTCGTCACTTTTGTTCGATTCACTCAAGGTTTTGTCCAAAAGGCGCAAATGAACTCGATCGATAAACTCATCACCCTTGCCGGCGTACGCGGCTGCCTCGACCTGCGTTGCCAGTTGCAGGGTGACTGGGCCATGGATCACGGGCAGGAAAGCGTCGGGGTCGCGCCTTATCACCTGGTGCTGTCCGGCGACTGCCTGGCCGAATTGCCGGATGGCAGCTCGTTGCGCCTGCACGCCGGCGATATCCTGGTGCTGCCTGGCGGCGGTAGTCACCTGTTGCGCAGCCAGGGGCAACGGGTGGCGTCGACGGCGATGCGGATCAGTCATGCTGGTCTGTTGCCGGTGCATCGTTTCGGTGCTGAACGGGCGGACCTGGACCTTCTCTGTGGCCGTTTTCACTATCAGCGCGAGTCGATGTTGTTCGCCGCCTTGCCGAAGTATTTGCTGATCTCCGGCCGGGAGTTGCAGGCCAACGGCCAGTTGGCGGCACTGGTGAGCCTGCTGCGGGTGGAGGCCGATGGCGACCAGGCCGGGGCGCGGTTTCTGGTGGATGCGCTGTCGTCGGCGTTGTTCACGTTGATCCTGCGGGCCTATCTGCAACAACAGCAACCTGCCAGCGGGACCCTGGCGTTACTGGCTGACAAGCGCCTGAGCCGGGCCTGGCAGGCCATGCTCGAGGAACCGGCCCATGAGTGGACCATCGAGGCCCTGGCGGCGTTGGCGAATATGTCGCGGGCGACCTTCATGCGCGCGTTCGCCGCCGTGGCCGGGGCATCACCCTGGGTGCTGCTGACGCAGGTGCGGATGGAGCTGGCGTACGGTTTGTTGAGCCATTCGCACCTGGGCCTGAGCGACATCGCCGTCCAGGTCGGGTACCAATCCCAGGCCGCATTCAGCAAGAAGTTCAAGGCGATCTATGGCGAAGCGCCAGGGCGCCTTCGCCGGGCTGCAGGCTGGACCGCCGCTTGATGTGATGGGGATGCTTGTCCTCTGGTCCCGGACTTCCTGAACCGGATGTCCTCAGGCAAACCAGCCTGCCACCCACACTCATCACTTACCTGGCAGCAGCTTCAGAACACTGCGGGTATTGGCCGACACCTCCACCTCATCCAAACGCACCTGCTCATACCCACCTTCGATATAGGTTTGCGCCTGGTCGTCATAATACTTGTCGAACAACACCCCGCTTTGTCCCACCGGGTTGATGGTCAGGCTGTGCGCCGGATCGGCGAAGTCGATAAGTCGGCGGGTCGAAGGCCCGTAGCTCACCGCCCAGGGCGCCGGGCCGATTTTCGCCGACAGATTGTTCGGTACTTCATGACTGCCCGGTGCATCGAACGGCCCGACATTGAACAACCGGTCCAGTGGCTTCTGCCGGCCCAGCGGATGTTCGTGGGTCAGGGTATGGGCATTGCCCCACACCCAACGGCTCGGGTCGTCGCCATAGAGCCCCTTGAGGTGGGCAATACTCGCTTGCCAGGCGGTTTTCACCGTCTCGGCGCGGCCCTTGCCCCACCACGGCGAATGCTCGTCGGCCGCCAGGCGGGGCAGGGCGGCGTCGACCGCGCGGGTGCTCAGCAGCGCATGGAAGTAGTCATCGCCGAGCTTGTCGTGCATCGCGGTATAGGTCAGGTCATAGAGGAACTGGGTGAACAGCGTGGCACTGGTGGAGCTCATCGGGTAGTCGCCTTTCCACTGCGCCAACTGCTCCACCAGCTTCAATTCCAGCGGGTCTTTCACTACTTCGCGCAGCACCGGCAGCAGCGGCTTGAGCAGACGCGGGCCGTAGTCGGTGGTGGTGCCCAGTTGCAGCTTCTGGCTGTTTTCCAGGTTCCAGCGCACGCTGCTGTTGCTCAATTGTCGGTTCAGTTGCTGGCCGCGATCGGCGAGGTTGTAGTAACCGGGAATCTCCATGCCGGTGGGTGACACCGGCTGGGCGTTGGCCGAGACGATATAGCCCCGCGCCGGGTTCTCTTCCTGGGGGTTGGCGCTGAACGGATAGAAGCCGTTCTTGTCGGCATCGGCGGTGCTGCCGTCGAGGATGAAGCCCGGGTTGACCCCGGCCGGGCGCTTGGGCAGCAGCGCCGCCGCCCACCAGCCGATATCGCCCTTGGCGTTGGCCCAGACCACATTGAGCCCCGGGGCCTGGATCTTCGACGCGGCCGTACGGGCCTTCTCCAGGGTGTCGGCACGGTTGAGCTCATAGAAAGCCTCGAGGATCGGGTCCGGGGTGTCGAGAAAAGCCCACCACATCGCCACCGGCGCGGTTCCGCCATTGCTGCCCAGGGCATCGTTGACGATCGGGCCGTGGGGCGAGCGGCGCAGGGTGATGGTGACCGGCGCCTCGCCCTTGACGGCGATCTGCTGCTGGCTGCTGGTCATCTCGACCCACTGGCCGTGGTACCAGACCTGGTTGGGGTGGTCCGGGTTGGTCTTCTCGGCGACCAGATCGAGGTCGTCGTTCTGGAACATGGTCAGGCTCCAGCCGAACGCCTGGTTATTGCCCAGGAAAGCGAAGGGCACCAGCGCCTGGTGATAGCCGTACAATTCGAAGTTCGGTGCCGAGAGATGCGCCTCGTACCAGACCGAGGGCGTCGAGAAATGGATATGCGGGTCGCCGGCCAGCAGCGGCTTGCCGCTCTTGGTCCGGCTGCCGGACACCACCCAGGCGTTGCTGCCTTCGAATTGCGGCAGGCCGGCGTGTTCCAGGGCCCGGTCGCTCAACTGGGCGAGAGCACCAAGGCTCTTCCAATCGGCGTCGGCCAGCGGCGCCGGAGTGCCTAAGGCGCCTTGAGGACGCCATTGCAGGTCGAAGACCTTCAGGTAGTCGGCACCGAGTTTGTCGCGCACATAGGTCAGCAGCGGCTCGGTGCGAAAGGCCGCGGCGAAGCTGTAGGCCAGGTAGCCGGCGATGCTGATGGTGTCTTCGGCGGTGAACGGTCGCTTGTCGATGCCCAGGAGGTCGAACTCCACGGGTCTGGCATGGCTCGCCTGATATTGGTTGATGCCGTCCAGGTAGGCTTGCAGGGCCTTCCAGCTGGGCGACTGCTTGTCGAGCTGGGCGACGTACTGGTCGGCCCGTTCGCGGATGCGCAGGCCACGGAACAGCTTGTCGGTGTCCACCAGCTTGGGCCCGAGCACCTCGGCCAGCTCGCCACGGGCCAGGCGGCGCATGATTTCCATCTGGAACAGTCGGTCCTGGGCTTGCACGTAACCCAGGGCGCGGTAGAGGTCGGCGTCGTTTTCGGCGCGGATATGCGGGACGCCACGGTCGTCGTAGCGCACCGTGACCGGCCCTTGCAGGTTCCGCAGCGTGACCTGGCCCTGACGCATCGGCTGCTTGCTCTGGACGTACCACAGGCCACCCCCGGCAATGGCAGCGATCAGGACGGCGAGAACGGTCAGGCTGCGTTTCATGCGTGAATCCTTGTGGCTGCCGGGACTGGGCCGGGAAGGTTTAGCACAGGAGAGTATGGGGGTACATCGGCCGAACGTGCGATTACTGTAAAAAGTCTGGTTCGCCGTGGGGTGCTGCGATTTTTTGGCACAGAACGCATGACTGATGTGGGAGCGGAGCTTGCCCGCGAAGAGGACCGTGAGACCGCTAAAAGCTTCGCGGGCAAGCTCCGCTCCCACAGGTACTGTGCCCTTACAAGGGATCGTGTTCGGGCGGCAGCCACGGGCAATAGCAGCCCACTGCCATGTTATGGGTGGCATTCACCGCGCGGCCTTCGCTCAGCGCCTGCAGGATCGGCTCGATAAAGCTGTTGCTGGAGTTGCAGGTGGCACCCTGGCTATAGGGGCCAAAGTAAGCCAGCTTGCCGGCGCGGTCCCAGATCGCCACCGCCGGACTGACCGTCAGGTGCTCGGCCCCCGGTAAGCCGGGCAGCGCCTTGATCGCACTCAAGGTGGCCGGCAACTGACCGTGGGTTCCAGGCTTGTGTACCGAGTAGAACTCAACGCCCAGCGGCGCGAACCGCTCGATCAGCTCCCCCAGATGCTGCTGGTTGCCGACATTGCACGGGCAGGCCGGGTCCCAGAAGTGCACCAGGCGGATCGGCCCCGGCCCGGCCAGCTCCGCCGGCAGGCTCAGGCTGTCGCCGGCGAACAGCGCGGTCTGCTCGCTGAAGGCGCGGATATAGCGGCCCTGGAACCAGTCATAGGCGAACCACAGCCCGATCGCGCAGATCAAGGCGAGCAACCCGGCGAGTAATGTCTTGTGACGCATCTGGGGCATGACGATTGTGTCCTCGAAGGTCGCGTAGCTTGCCATGCCTGCCCTGACAGATGAATATCGCAGGTCTGTAAAACGCCTTCGGCGTTGCCGTGTCTTGACCTGGAAAGCCTATGCCCGCCACCTTTGCCGCCGATTCCCTGCGTTCCAGCCTGCGACCCTTGGCCGCGGCGCAGCCGTTATCGGAAGAGGCACGAGCCTATCAGCGTTTCTATGGCCTGGACTTGCCCCAGCGCAAATCGCCTGTCGTCAGTCGCCTCGGTCGCTTCAGCAGCGGCACTTTCGAGCTGGCGAGCCAGCTCTGGCTGCCGCCCGATCCGGTGGCGACGCTGTTCCTGCTCCACGGCTTCTACGACCACATGGGGCTGTTCCGCCATGTCGTCGACTGGGCGCTGGACCAGGGGTTCGCGGTGATAGCCTGCGACCTGCCGGGTCACGGCCTGTCCAGCGGCGAACGGGCCAGCATCGATGACTTCGGCCGATACCAGCAAGCGTTGCAAGACCTGTTCGGCGAGGCCCGTACCCTCGGCCTGCCGCAACCCTGGCATCTGTTCGGCCAGAGCACCGGCGGCGCGATCATCATCGACCACCTGCTCCGGCACGGTCGCGACAGCCCTGTCCAGGGCCAGACGATGCTGCTCTCGCCGCTGGTACGGCCACGGGCCTGGGGCTGGTCGAAGTTCAGTTATTACCTGCTCAAGCCCTTCGTCAAAGGCATCGCCCGGCGTTTCAGCGAGAACACCAACGACCCGGCGTTCATGCCCTTCCTCCAGGCCGACCCCCTGCAACCGCAACGGCTGCCGACCGCCTGGGTCGGTGCCCTGGCCCGCTGGATCCCCGGCATCGAAGCCGCGGCGCAAAGCCCGCGCCGACCGCTGATCGTACAAGGCGAGGCCGACATGACCGTCGACTGGGCGCATAACCTCGACGTGCTGCGCGCCAAGTTCGACCATCCCGAGGTACTGATGCTGCCCGGCGCCCGGCACCACCTGGCCAATGAAATCCCGGCTTATCGCGAACGCTACTTCCGCTTTCTCAGCGAGCACCTGCAGCCATGACCCAAGAGTCCGCCATGACCGACCGCCTGCCGCAACGCGCCGACTACCGCCACTTCCAGCCGATCATCACGCGCTGGCACGACAACGATGTCTACGGTCACGTCAATAACGTCACCTACTACAGCTTTTTCGACACGGCGGTGAACACCTACCTGATCGAACAGGGTGGCCTGGATATCCATGACGGCGAAGTCGTCGGTTTCGTGGTCAGTTCGGCCTGCGACTATTTCGCCTCGATCGCTTTCCCCGAGCGTATCGAGATCGGCCTGCGGGTCGGCAAGCTGGGCAACAGCTCGGTGCAATACGAACTGGCGGTGTTCAAGGCCGATGAGGACGACGCCTGTGCCGCCGGGCGCTTTGTCCACGTATTCGTCGATCGCGCCTCGAACCAGCCGGTGACGATCCCGGCTGCCTTGCGCGAAGCCCTTCAGTCGTTGAGCTGAATGATCCCTTCACGCACCGCGAACAGCACCAACCCGGCAATATCGTGAATCCGCAGCCGGTGCATGATCTGCGAGCGGTGCGCCTCCACGGTCTTGACGCTCAGGCCGAGCCCCACCGCGATGGAGCGGGTGGTCTCGCCCCGGGCGATCAGCCTGAGGATCTCCAGCTGCCGCGCCGTCAGCGCGACCTGGTTGGCGCGGATCGGCTGGCTGTGGGCCTGGCGCACCGCCTGGTCGACCACCAGCGGCACCACGGCCGAGGACAGGTACTGGCCGCCGTGGCGCAAGGCCTTGAGCGCCAGCTCCAGCTCCAGCACCGTGGCGTTCTTCAGCAGGTAGCCGTGGGCCCCCAGTTGCAGGCACTTCATCACGAAGTGGCTGTCGGTGTGCATCGACAGCATCAGCACCTTGCTGCACGGCGCGCGTAGCGACAGTTCCTTGAGCGCCGCCACGCTGTTCATGCGCTCCATGGACATGTCCAACAACACGATATCCGGCTTGAGCCGTGAGGCCAACTCGATCGCCGCCTGGCCATCGCCCGCTTCACCGACGACTTCGTATTCTTGTTGTTTCTCCAGCAGTGCCTTCATGCCCGCGCGAAACAGCGGGTAATCGTCGGCAAGCAGTATTCGACAAAGCATAAGCTCAAGCCCAATGACGCAAAGGGAAGGGCGCAGCCGCCTTGGCGGCGCTGCGGTGGTTTATGTCGGGTTCAAGGGCCGGATGCCTTGTATCTGGCTACTGAGCGAAACAACACGTCCACCGATGGCGAGTGCCGGTTGACTGGCGGGCCGTCGAGTGCCTTTCCGGCAGATGTTGAACGATGACAATTTCCAGGCCGTCATGCGATAGCGGTTGAGTCGGCTACTCACGCGACCTTCGCGTCGGCTACGGCCGCCGCCGGCGGGGCGTGGAAACAGCGGTGGCTTCATAGGCGTTCGTAGACCGCGGGGTCGAGCAGCCGCAGCGGTACGTCGAAGCCGTGGATGTTTTCCGCATGACCGATGAACAGCAGTCCGCCGGGACGCAATCGTTTGACCAAGCGTTGCACGATGCGCTGCTTTTCGTCGTTGTTGAAGTAGATCAGTACATTGCGCAGAAAGATCACGTCGAACAGCCCCAGGTCATCGGGCAGCGGCCGGACGAGGTTGATCTCGCGCAGTCTGACCCGTTCGCGCAGGGCGCCCTGGACCCGGAAGTGTCCGCCCATGTCACCCGTGCCGCCAAGGCAATGGCGGTGCAGCCAGTCCCGGGGAAAGTACTTGGCCTGCGCCATGTCGTAGATAGCGGCGGCGGCCTTCTCCAGCATGCTTTGGCTCAGGTCGCTGGCGAGGACCGACCAGTCGCTGTTGTGCAAATGCTCCTTGGCGACCATGGCCAGGCTGTAGGGTTCTTCGCCGGAAGAGCACGCCGCGCTCCAGAGTTTCAGCGGACCCTGCTGACCGGCCAGCCAGCTGCCGAGATAGTCGAAGTGCGGATGCTCACGGAAGAAATAGGTTTCGTTACTGATCAACAGTTCCACCAGCCGCCGCCGCTCCTCGACGTTTCGCGGTTGGTCGAGTAGGGACAGGTAGTCGGCGTAACTGTCGAATCGGTAATGCTGCAGGCGCACAAGCAGGCGTTCGGCCATCATCGGTCTTTTGGTCGGCGCCAGGATGATACCCGAGGCGTTGGCCATAAGCTTTTGCAGCTGGCGGAAGTCGCTGTCGTCCAGGGTGGGCAGCCTGAGCTCGCGGGACATTTCAGCAACTCCGGGCTTCGAACTGCACGGCGAGTAACGGTGCCAGATGCGCTGTGTCGGCGCCCGGCACACTGCGGAAGCCTGACAGGGGCAGATTCCATTGTTCGCCACTGCGCATCGCTCAGTCCTCGTCCGGGGCGGCGGGGTAGAGCGATTCCAGATTCAGCAGGATCAGCTGTTCGTGCACCCCGGGCGCGACCCGCGACACGGTGGTGGGTTGGTCGATGGACGACAGGCCCCGTTGGATCGCCAGGAGCAGTTGCGCGCCAGCGCAGTCCAGTTCGTTCAGGTCACTCAGATCCAGTTGCCAGGGGCCCGTCGGCAGCGGCAGCAGGGCGAGCAGTTGAGCGCGGGCCTGGTCGACCTCATTCAAGGTCAGTTCCCCCGTCAGCTTCAGTTGTGCGGGGATATCGCCCCTGGCGGATATCAGTGAAAACATGGCGTGGTCATCCGGACAACCCTTCCATGGCTACCGACCGTGGCTGTGGTCGGAGAAGGGACTGACTGACGAACAACCCGATACTACTCAGCCCGATGCCTAGCCAGACTCCAAAATAAATCCGCATCTCCTGCTTCCATTGCATAGCTCAAGGACAGCGGATCATATCGGTAGCATATTGATATCAATATCGGGATAACCCTTAATCCCAAGGGACCGAAGGCCCGGTTTTCGGGGATGTGGCCGGGGTTTGAAACGGGCTGCCGGGGTAGGTGCTAGAGCCGTCATTCAGCAACGGCGCTGGCTGCTGAGGGAATGGCGCAAAGGCTCTGATCGGCGGCTTCTAGGAATTAGGCTTAAGGTGCGGTATCGGAAAAGATGTAATGGAATGTAATTCCTTGGCTGTGTCACGGCCAGCCAGATAATCGCCGACACGCCGAGGCCCTTGGCGCCGAGACCTTCGCCGGCCCATGACGACATCGTCGACAGGCCCAGCCCAGCCCAGCCCAGCCCAGCCCGGCACCGAGCATGAGCCGCAGCAGGGAGAGAGCCGCGGCGACGGCAGCTACCCCTGAGTGAGTCGACGCATCGTGGCGGATGGCAGGTGGGGATTGAGTGTGCTCGATCATTGTTGCTCATGCTCCATGAATGAAAGACAGACAGCTTTCACGCAGAACAGAGCAGAGCGCATGCCAACCCGTTTTATGACTGAATTACCAGTGTTATCAACGGGTTGGATTTTTGAGAGGGTCTGAAGCCCATGCAAACTGCATGATCGGGCGCAGGCTGACGGGCTTCATGCATTGGCAGGACGGTCAGTCATCCCAATGCCGGCGATGCTTGCGATGACCGTAGCCATGGCCGCGATGCTCGCCGCGGTAGTCACGGCGATCGCCACGGTAATAACGACCTTCGCGTTCGCTGGAGTTGCCCATGTAGTTGCCCAGCGCGCCGCCCGCGCCACCGCCGGCCGCCGCGCCGAGCAGGGCGCCGTTGGTCCCGCCCATGTTGCGACCGACAACGTTGCCGCCGGCCGCGCCCAGGGCACCACCGATGGCGGCTTCGCCGCGGCTGTGTCTATTCGCGCCGACCGCGCTGCCGCCTGCGCCGCCGAGGGCGGCACCGATGGTCGAACCGGTGTTGCCGCCCAGCGACTGACCGACCGCCGAACCGAGTACCCCGCCCAATGCGCCACCGATACCGGCTTCGGCGGTACCACCGGCTGAGGCGAAGCCGCTGGCCAGGCTCAGGGACAACAAAAGAATCGACGAGAACTTCATGTGAGAAGAGCCTCCAAGGGATGACGGCGCGATCCTGAGGCTTGTGTAGGAATAGTTACAATGGAAATCCGACGAATAACATGGGTGGTATACAAAATCATAACTTACTGTTTTTACTGGGGAACTTAGTCGAGTTTAGTCAGTCTTAGTTCGCTTGAATCCGCCCGTTTTGCCTGTCCTGCGCTGCTGAAAAAGATTTTTCCGGACCTAGCGCCGGCTCCAGAAAATCGATTCCTTCCAGCGTTTTTCCATCCCATAGAACTGCTGCCGGTTGTCCAGGTAAGCGGCATAGATCCGTGCCAGCAGATCGGCATAGCCAGGCAATGCTTGCACGTCGCCTTGCAGTGCGGCATGTACGGCCTGGGCACACTGCTGGCCGCAGTAAAGGGCGGTGGCGATGCCTTGCGAGGACAGCGGATCGAAGGACAAGGCGGCATCGCCGACAGCGGCCCAGCGTGCGCCGTGGAACAGTGAAAGCCGCGCGCTGCTGGCGTCCATGCCATGGACCGAGGTGCCGGGGCGGTAGTCGTGGGCTTGGCACAATCGCCATAGCAGGCGCGTCTGTGCCAACTGCCGCCACAGACCTTCGCTGCTCAGCAGTTGCTGGCGATCCAGCAGGTCGAGATCGCTGAGATAGGTCACCAAGCGTTCCCCCGACGGCAGCAGCACGCTGTACCACCAGCCGTGCTCGACCGCCTCGACCAGGGTTCGGCCGTCCTGGTCGGAGCCTTTTGAACTGTGCAGCAACAGATAGAACGCCACCAGCCGATCATCCGTCAGGCGCTGCGCACCCTGCTGGCGGGCGAGCACGGCCGGGCGGCCGCCGGCGTCGATCAGCCAGCGGCTGTGGGCCAGCTGTTCGTAGCCATCGCGGGACAGTTGCAGCTGGAAACCGTCTTCGGCAGCTGTCTGGCTCAGTCGTGTGGAGGGGTGAACCGACACCCCGCCCCGTCGCGCCGCCGCGCGCAGTTGCTGGTCGAAAGCCGCACGGTCCAACTGATAACCCTGGCCGTGGGTATGAAAAATAAAGTCGTCCATGCGTGGCTCGTCCGAGCCCCACACGGAGACATTGCCGTAGCTGGTGCGATGCCCGGCGCCGAGAAAACCGTCGAGCACCCCCAGGTCATTGAGCAGCGAACGCGCCGAAGGCGGAAAACCCTCGCCCACCCGAAAGCGCCCGGCGGGCGCCGAGTCGGCTAGCAGCACCCGCCAGCCCAGGCGACCGAGGGTAATGGCGGTCGCCGAGCCAGCCGGGCCGCCACCGATGATGGCGACGTCGTAGTGCTCCATCTAGACCGGACGGTTTCCGGGTTTGACGGCGTGAGGGGCCTGCAACGCTTCTTCCGGGCTGCTGAAGTTGGCGCCTTTGGGCGGGCGTGGGCCTGCGCTCGGCGGACTGCCCGCCGCGGCAAAATCGGCGGCCAACTGGGCACTGGCCAAGGTCTGTGCCTGGGGAATGGCCGGGCCATAGCTGGCGACCATCATGGTGTCCGGGTACTGCGGGTTGCCGGGGACACCCTGACGCACTTCCAGCAGGCCCATGGAGCCGAAAATATCGACCATGGTCTGCATCTGCACGGCGGTCGGGGTCTTTTTCGGATAGTTGATGTCCAGCGGTGCGTTCCAGTTGCTGCGCTCGGCAAAGGCGTCGCGGCGTTGCTCCGGCGCCACCGAGGGGTCGATGACCAGCTCGTAATCGGCATCGCTGAGGACCTGGTTGGGCACGCGGGCCGGCCAGAAAGTCGAGGTGAACGGGTTGTAGGCCTGGTCGTAGCCGCCACGGCAATAGGCGGTGTCGGCCTGCCAGGGCAGGCCCATCCAGCGGTTCAGGTCGCCGGGGGCTTGTCCGTACAGTGGCCCGCCGACGGCCAGCGCCTGGGTCTGGTCCAGGGTCGCTCCGTAGTCGGGCCGCGGGCTGCCCGCCGGGCGTTGGCGAATACGCCAGGGCTTGGCGTACAGCGGCAGGTGACGCATCGGCCAGGTCAGTTCGCAGCCGGGGTGGAAGGCATCGGCCAGGCAGAAGTCGAGGGCCGCGCGGTCGAGCATCGCCGGTTGTTCGGCCAGAGGCACCGAGTCGAGGTGACCCGGCAGCGGCTCGCTGCTCCAGTCGGATTCAAAGTCGCCGGCGGCCCAACTGCTGAGGGTCAGGTACTGGGTCTGGGTAATCGCCGAATTCTGCCGTGGGCTCGGGTTGGGCACCGAGCTCATGGCATCGCCGTAGATCCACGGCCAGGGCAACACATTGCCATCGGTCGGATCGGGCAGGCGGAAGCTGTTGAGAATCTGCCGACGGGTTTCGGCGAACAGGTCATAGTTGCCCGGCGCCGGTTTGCTCGCCAGTTGGGCGATAAAGGCCGGGTCCTCGAAGTTGTAGCGGCCGTTGTGGCCGAACTGGGTGGCGAAGCCCTGGTTGACCCATTGCAGGCCCGACAGGCGCTGCAGGATCGGATAGACGTCATTGCGGAACGACACCGAAGTGTTCGGCGTCAGCCAACCGGCCTGGATAAACAGGTCATAGGTCAGGTCGTACAGGGTGCGCACGGCCTTGACCTGCGGTGCGTAGTTGGGGGGCGCGGTGACGACCCAGGCCGACTCCACCGGGATCGAGCGTCCGCCGATGCTGACCTGGGCACTGACCGGGCCATCGGAGGTGTCGTCGAACCAGCCGTCGGCGTTGATGAAGCTGTTGCCGTCGGCCGGGTTGAAGATCGGCGTGCCTTTGGGCGAGGCCGAGATGCCACGCCCGCCGAGGAACAGCAGTCGCCCCTGGGCGTCGGTGCGCAGTTCGCCGAGGTTGACCGGGGTGTCTTCGTATTGGCCGTTGAATTCGACGCCGCTCTGGTTCGGCCCGCTGATGCTTTGCAGGCCGCCGTCGATGGTCAGGGCCGCGCGGGCCTTGGCGTCGGTGATCTGCGCGTTGCGCAGGGGCAGCACCACGGTGGCGGCTTCGGGGATGTCCATCGCCAGTTGCCACTGGTACCACTGCGCCTTGCTGTTGGCGACATGGGCCGACCAGATGATGTCGGCATTTTCCACGGTCAGTTCAGCGACCACCTCTCCGGCCAGGTTGTAGCCGTACAGCCGGAACTCGGCGGCCTGGCGCTTCAGCGCGCCCTGGGCATCGCGATAGAACCCCAGGGGTTCGGGTCGCGGGGAGGTGACCAGGGGGCCGACAAAGTATTCCGCCTCGCTGTTGCCGACCCGCGCCACGCCGATGGCGGGGTGGATCGCGGCGCTGACGATGCGATTGTCTTTGCTGGGGGAGGAAGGGGTGTCGCCGTGGTAATGCGTAGTATGACCGGGCGTGATCGACATGAATGCTCTCCGCAATCCGTGCTGGGAGGACAGGCCCGATGGGCGGGCAGGGTCCCTGGGCGGGTGCTGCCCATCGCATTCGAATGAGTGGATGAAGAGCACCGCCCGCAGACTCTAGTAAAGGGCCGGCGGTTTGTCGAATGGCCTTTTGCTATTGCCCGGGCGGCTATCCGAAGCCCTGGTTATAGAGCGCTTCACGGGGCGTCGATCAGCCCGCCTTGGCCATGATCAGCCCGCTTTCGCTGGCTTGCTCCAGGACAATAGCGACGAATTTGGACGTCGGGGTGTGGCTGCCGTCGCCGATGCTTTCCAGCGGTACCAGCGGGTTCACTTCCGGGTAGTAGGCGGCGGCCTGCCCGGCGGGGATATCGAACGCCAGCAGGGTGAAGCCCTGGACCCGGCGCTCGCGGCCGTCTTCCCAGAGCGAGACGATATCGGCTTTCTGGCCCGGCTTGAAACCCAGGCGGATGATGTCCGCTTCGTTGACGAACAACACGTCGCGCTGGCCCTTGACCCCACGGTAGCGGTCATCGAGGCCATAAATGGTGGTGTTGTACTGATCGTGGGAGCGCATCGATTGCATGATCAGATGCGGCACCTTGCCGGTGGCATGGATGCGTTCGTGGATCAGGTCGGCCGGCAGGCTGTTCGAGCGGAAGTTCGCCCGGCCCGACGGAGTGTGCCAGCGACGTGTGCCGGCGGCGTTGCCCAGGTGGAAACCGCCCGGGTTCTGAAGGCGCTGGTTGAAGTCCTTGAAGCCGGGAATGGTCTCGGCGATCAGGTCGCGGATGCGCCGATAGTCGGCCACCAGCCAGTGCCAGTCCACCGGTTTGGCGCCCAGGGTCGCGGCGGCGATGCCGGCGATGATCGCCGGCTCCGAGCGCATCTGTTTCGACTGTGGCTGCAACTGCCCGCTGGAAGCGTGGACCATGCTGAACGAGTCTTCGACGGTGATGGCTTGCGCGCCTTCGCTCTGGATGTCGATATCGGTGCGGCCCAGGCATGGCAGGATCAGCGCTTCCTTGCCGTGGGTCAGGTGGCTGCGGTTGAGTTTGGTGCTGATCTGCACGGTCAACTCGCAGTTGCGCAGGGCTTCGAAAGTCCGTGGGCTGTCCGGGGTCGCCTGGGCGAAGTTGCCGCCCAGGCCGATAAACACCTTGGCCCGGCCATCCAGCATGGCGTGGATGGCTTCGACCACGTTATGGCCGTTGCTGCGTGGCACCTTGAACTGGAAGCGGCGCTCCAGGGTATCGAGGAAGGCCACCGGCGGACACTCGTTGATACCCATGGTGCGGTCGCCTTGCACGTTGCTGTGGCCACGCACCGGGCACAGACCGGCGCCCGGGCGGCCGATATTACCGCGCAGCAGCATCAGGTTGGAGATTTCCTGGATGGTCGCGACCGAGTGCCGATGCTGGGTGATGCCCATGGCCCAGCACATGATGACGTTCTTGCCTTTGACGTACATCCGCGCCGCCTGCTCGATCTCCATCAGGGTCAGGCCCGACTGCGCGACGATCTGCTCCCACGGGGTCTCATCGATGGCAGCCAGGTAGTCGAGGACATTGGCGGTGTGTTCGTTGAGGAAGTCATGGTCGAACACCGACGGTTCGTTCGCCGCCTGGGCCTCGCGCTCCCATTGCAGCAAGAACTTGGCCATGCCGCGCAGCAGCGCCATGTCGCCGCCAAGGGCCGGGCGGAAATAGGCGGTGTTGGTCGGCTTGTCGCCGTTGGTGAGCATTTCCAGCGGGTGCTGTGGGTGTTGGAAACGTTCCAGGCCGCGCTCCTTGAGCGGGTTGATGCAGACCACCTGGCCGCCACGGTTGACCGCTTCACGCAGCGGTTCGAGCATCCGTGGGTGGTTGGTGCCGGGGTTCTGGCCCCAGACGAAAATCGCGTCGGCGTGTTCGAAATCGTCAAAGGCCACTGTGCCCTTGCCGACCCCGACACTCTGGGCCAGGGCCACGCCGCTGGCCTCGTGGCACATGTTCGAGCAATCGGGAAAGTTGTTGGTGCCGAAGGCCCGGACGAACAGTTGATACAGGTATGCCGCCTCGTTGCTGGCGCGGCCCGAGGTGTAGAACTCGGCCTGGTCGGGGCTGGTCAGGTTGAGCAGGTGCTTGGCCACCAGGGCGTAGGCGGCTTGCCAACTGATGGGCTGATAGCGGTCGGTGAGCGGGTTGTAGCTCATCGGCTCGGTCAGGCGGCCCTGGTATTCCAGCCAGTAGTCGCTCTGTTCGAACAGCGAAGTGACGCTGTGCTTGGCAAAGAATGCGGCATCCACCCGCCGTTTGGTGGCCTCCCAGTTGACCGCCTTGGCGCCGTTCTCGCAGAACTTGACCATGCCGCTTTCCGGCGAGTCGCCCCAGGCGCAGCCCGGGCAGTCGAAGCCGCCGTTCTGGTTGGTCTTGAGCATCATGCGCAGGTTCTTCAGCGCGTTGCCGCTGGTCAGCCAGGCCTGGGCGACGCTGATCAGCGCGCCCCAACCACCGGCCGCACCCTTGTAGGGTTTGTAGCGCGGGGTGGGGGTCTGGTCGGCTTGTTGATGCTTGCTCACGCGGGTTTCTCCATCGCAGGGCTATAGACCCGCGGCGCATTCTTTTGCGGCAGGTGGATGAGATTGAGGTGGTGTCGACGCGCCCACTGCAGGGCCAGGCCGGTGGGTGACGACAGGCTGACCAGGGTCTGGATGCCGGCGCGCAGGACTTTCTGGATCAATTCGAGACTGCAACGACTTGTAACAATTGCAAGGCCGCCGGCAGTCGGGATGTTTTGCCGGATCAGCGCGCCGATCAACTTGTCCAGGGCGTTGTGGCGGCCGATGTCTTCACGGCCCAGCAGCAGTTCACCCTGGTCGTTCATGAAGAGGGCGGCGTGCACGGCCCCGGAATATTGCCCCAGGGGCTGGAAGGCGCTGATGCGTTGGCGCAGGCCGTCGAGCCAGGCGGCCGGCGGCAAGGGCGCGCCAGGCAGCACCTGGAGCTCGGGCAGTGCCTGTTCCAGCGCTTCCACGCCACATAGGCCGCAGCCGCTGGTGCCGGCCAGCTGCCGGCGTTGCTGCTTGAGGTTCCAGAACGCACGACTGGCGATTTCCACCTGGGCGTACTGGGCCGAGCCGCTGCCGCTGAGTTTCAGGTCGTAGATTTCCGAGGCGTCGGCAATGATGCCGCTGCCGATGCTGAAGCCGACGATAAAGTCTTCGAGGTCCGTGGGAGTGACCAACATCACCGCCTGGCTGATGCCGTTGTAGGCAATCGCCAGGGCCACTTCTTCGGCAAGTGCTGTCTCAGCGGTTTCGCTGCGATCGAGGTCGCTGTACTGGTAGCTCTGACTGGCGGCGGGCACGGCTGTCGACGCGGCAGGGAGCGCGCAGGTGGGGTCCTTGGCGTTCATGGGGGCATTACCGGCGGAATATCCAGTGTCAAGATTAGGCGCGACAAAGGGTCGCGTCTAATCGCTAGTACTGATCTACTGATAGAGCTCATCGATCAAGCCCTATCCGGTGATCGTTGGTAGAGGGCGAAACAGGCTTCCGCCAATGCCGAACGCGGTGCCCCTCGGCGCATGATCAGGCCGAGGCGGGCCAGGGTCCTGGCCTCGGCGATGGGTTGCAGGCGCAGGTGCTCGGTCAGGCCTTCAAGGCCGCCGTGCAAGGGCATGATGGCGCAGCACAGGCCACCATGAACGGCTTGCAGCAGTTGATGAACGGCATCGGTTTGCAGCAGCGGTTGCGGGGTCAGGCCGCGGCTGTGGAAGTTGTGATCGATGGACTGGCGAAAGTGCATGCCGCTGGTGAGCATGCCCAGGGGCAGCTCGATCAGCGCTTCCCAGCTCAAAGGTTGCTCGCTGAAGCTGAAAAAGCGCTGGTCGTAGAGCAGGCCCATGGCGGTTTCGTCCAGGGCCAGGGCCTCGAAGCGCTCGGTGTCCAGGTGCTCCAGGTAGGACACGCCGAGGTCCAGGCGGTTGCTCGCCAGTTGTTCGAGGATCTGCTCGGAGCTCAAGGACGAGAGTTCGAAGCGCAGGCTCGGGTGTTGCGGGTGCAGGCGCTGCATCAGTTGCACCGGATCGAAACTGGACAACGGCACCACGCCCAGACGCAGGGTGCCGATCAGATTGCCGCGACAGGCGGCGGCTTCGGCTTGCAGGCCGTCACAGGCCGCCAGCACGGTACGGGCCCAGGCCAGGACCCGTTCGCCGGGGGCGGTGAACCCTTCGAAACGCTGGCCACGGTTGACCAGGGGCAGCTCGAGCTCCTCTTCCAGGCTGCGCAGGCGCATGGACAGCGTCGGCTGGGTGATATGGCAGCGCGCCGCCGCCTGACCGAAGTGCCGGGTCTCGTCCAGGGCAATCAGGAATTTCAGCTGCTTGATGTCCATCGTCGCTCCACGGGCTGTACAGCCGTGGATTCTAGCGCGCCTGGACTATGCTTGTTGATTGGTGGATCGGAACCTTGCCGGGCGTCACCGATCAGGTCTTTCGCGTCTTGGCGTTTACATCCAGGGAGAAAGAGCCATGAGCCTTTTAGATACGTTCAAGAAGATATTGAAGCCAGAGTCATCTGACGATAAGCATCAGCCCGATAGCCATGTGCAAGCCCCGCCGGTAGAGGATCCGCCCGCTTCGTCGGAGCCGCTGTTCGGTATCTATACGGTGCAGCCGGGCGATACGCTGAGCAAGATTGCCGAGCGCGAATTGCACGATGCCGGCAGGTGGCCGGAAATCGCCGAGGCCAACCGGGCGACCCTGCCGGACCCGGACAAGATTAAACCTGGGCAGCAGTTGAAGATTCCTCGTTAGTGTATGGAGTACACGGACTGTGGGAGCGGAGCTTGCCCGCGAAGCTTTTAGCGTTCTCAAGGGCCTTTTCGCGAGCAAGCTCGGCTCCCACAGGGACTGTGTTCAGCCATGGCCGACCAGCATGGGTTCGGGCCGGCTCAGGGCCTGCAATATTTTTGAAAACAGCTCTATTACAGGCCTTCGACCAATGTCCGGTAGTTGCCCACGGCGGCGAACTCCTCGGTGCCCTTGGGCCCCTTGCGGCTGTCCGGTTCGCTGACCGCGAGCAGATGCGCCACGCCGAAACGCCGGGCGCTGCGCAGGATCGGCAAGGTGTCGTCGATAAACAGGCTGCGGGCCGGGTCGAAGTCGATGTCGGCCTGCAAGGCGTCCCAGAACTGCGGGTCTTCCTTGGCGAAACCGTAGTCATGGGAACTGATCAGTCGTTCGAAATATGGCGCCAGCTCGATCCGCTCCAGCTTCAACGACAAGGAGTCGCGGTGGGCGTTGGTAATCAGGATGACCCGCTTGCCGGCCTGGCGGATGGCCGCCAGGAAGGTATCGGCATCCGGGCGCAGGGCGATCAGATGCGCCGTCTCCAGCTTCAACTCACGCACCGGCAGCTTCAGCTCGGCGCTCCAGAAGTCCAGGCAGTACCACTTCAACTGGCCGGCATGGCCCTTGAACAACGGCGTCAGCTCCTGCTCGGCCAGCTCCCGGCTGACACCATGCAGCTCGGCATAGCGCTGGGGCAGGTGCTCCATCCAGAAGTGGTTGTCGTAGTGCAGGTCCAGCAGGGTGCCGTCCATATCCAGCAGAACGGTGTCGATGTCGCGCCAGGGCAATGCGGGCATGGGAAACTTCTCGAACGGTAAAAAGATTGGAGGCAACAGACAATCGGAAAGCCACGGTATAGTAACCCGTTCACGCCCAGGAGCCGCCCCATGCGCCAGAAACCCACCGTCCTCGCCCGCGAAATCGTCGCCAGCAGCCGTTTGTTCCGTGTCGAAGAAGTGCAACTGCGCTTTTCCAACGGCGTTGAACGGACCTACGAGCGTCTGGTCGGTCGGGGCGCCGGTTACGGCGCGGTGATGATCGTGGCGATGATCGATGCCGAGAATGCCTTGTTGGTGGAGGAGTATTGCGGCGGCACCGACGAATACGAGCTGTCCCTGCCCAAGGGCCTGATCGAACCGGGCGAGGACGTGCTGGCGGCGGCCGAGCGTGAGCTCAAGGAAGAAGCGGGTTATGGCGCGCGGCAACTGGAGCACCTGACCGAACTGTCCTTGTCGCCCGGCTATATGAGCCAGAAGATCCAAGTGGTCCTGGCCACCGATCTGTATGAGGAGCGCCTGGAGGGCGACGAGCCGGAGCCGATGCGGGTCGAGCGCGTCAACCTGCGTGAGTTGTCCGCCCTGGTGCAGAACCCGCAGTTCAGCGAGGGCCGGGCCCTGGCGGCGTTGTACCTGGCGCGAGACCTGTTGACCCAGCGTGGAGTCTTTCAATCGTGAGTGAGTTTTTTTCGAATCTGCCGCACCCCTACCTGGCCCCGGTGATCGATCTGGCGCGCCGGGCCGGCGAGGTTATCCTGCCGTTCTGGCGGGCGAATGTGCAGGTCATGGACAAGGCCGATGCCTCGCCGGTGACCGCCGCCGATATCGCCGCCCATCACCTGATTCTCGATGGGTTGACGGCGCTGGACCCGAGCATCCCGGTGTTGTCCGAAGAGGACGCCGATATTGCCCTGGCGGTGCGTGCCGGTTGGCAGCGCTGGTGGCTGGTGGATCCGTTGGATGGGACCAAGGAATTTATTGCCGGTAGCGAAGAGTTCACCGTGAACATTGCCTTGATCGAGCAGGGCCGGGTGGTGTTCGGCGTGGTGTCGATGCCGACCAATGGTCGCTGCTATTTCGGTGGTGCCGGCTTGGGCGCCTGGCGTGCGGATGCCGATGCGGCGCCGCTGCCGATCCGGGTCCGTGACGTGCCGGCGGCGGGGGAGGCCTTTACCGTTGTCGCCAGTCGCCGGCATTCGAGCCCGGAGCAGGAGAAATTGCTGGCGGGGCTGAGTAGCAGCCTTGGCGAGCTGGCGTTGGCGAATATCGGCAGTTCGCTGAAGTTCTGCCTGTTGGCTGAAGGCGCCGCGGACTTTTATCCGCGCCTGGCGCCGACCTCGCAGTGGGATACGGCGGCGGCCCAGGGGGTGCTGGAAGGCGCGGGCGGCGAGGTGCTGGAGTTGAGCGGCGAACGCTTCAGCTATCCGCCGCGCGAGTCATTGCTCAATCCGTTTTTCCTGGCACTGCCGGCCAATGCGCAATGGCGTGGGCAGTTGCCGGACTTGCTGCGAACACCCTAGAGATTTTTTGCTGGCCTTTAGGGCCTCTTCGCGGGCAAGCTCCGCTCCCACAGGTTTTGTGATCGACCGCCAAACTGCGGCATGACATAGGTCTTGTGGGAGCGGAGCTTGTCGGATCGCGGCACCGCCGCGAAAGAGGTCAGGACAGGCACCGGGCCTCTTCGCGGGTAAGCTCCGCTCCCACATTATTGGATTTTGCGTCGTACACGAAGGATCGCACGACTCAGATCCTGTGGGAGCGGAGCTTGCCCGCGAAGGCGGTGGGGCCGGCGCCGCAAGGTCAACGGGGCAGCCCCGTTCTTCCTGTCAGCGGTGCAGCACGTACTGCCCGCTGAAGCGCACCGCCGTGTCCTCGCTGCCTTCGTTCACCACCCGCGTCTCCAGGGTCAACCGTGCCCGTCCATACCGCTGGTAGGTCGCGAGGAATTTCTTCCAGACCTTCTCCTGCGGCGCATCGCAGATCGCCTGAGCATCTCCGGTCACCGGCAACGGATAACCGATCTGCCCCTCCTGAATCACGATATGCCCCTCCTCGATGCCGACCTCGCGCAGGCTCAGGTGCAGCCAGCCCCAGCCGGCCAGTACCGCGCCGCAATAGAGGCTGCCGCCGAACATGGTGCTCTTGTGGTTGACGTTGGGCTCCAGCGGCAGGTGCAGGCGCAACTGCCCGGCCTGCCAGTCGAGGACCTTCAGTTTCATGTCACGGGTAAGCGGAATATCGTGATGGAGGACGGATTCCAGGTAACGAGTGTCGCGGTTCATGCACTGACCTCTTGGCGGTGATTCATTCGAGTTCGTCGCTGGCAGCGCTGCCGACGCTGTCGAAGCTCAAACCGTGTTTACGCAGCTTGTCGTGCAGGGTCTTGCGCGGAATACCCAAAGCTTCGGCCAGGCTGCGCAGCGAGCTGTGGGAGCGCGCCAGTTCGGCGGCGATCAGGGACTTCTCGAAGTGCTCCACCTGCTCGCTCAAGCTGCTGCCCGGATGACCGGCGATGCTCGTATCGAGATTTTCCGGCGTATTGTCCAGGGCCAGCTCCAGGCCGAGGGCGAAGCGCTCCGCGGCATTCTGCAGTTCGCGGACATTGCCCGGCCAGGCATGCCGCAACAACAGGCCGCGTTGCGCCGGTTGCAGGGTATGGGGCGGCAGGCCGTGGCGCGTGCTGGCTTCGTCGGCGAAGTGCTGGAACAGCATCAGCGCGTCCTCACCGCGTTCGCGCAACGGCGGAATCCGCAACGGCGCGACGTTCAGGCGGTAATACAAGTCGGCCCGGAAGCGTCCCTGGTCGGCCGCCTGGCGCAAGTCTTCCTTGGTGGCGGCGATCACGCGGATATCCAGGGGGATCTGCTGGTTGCCGCCAAGGCGTTCGACCACCCGCTCCTGCAACAGCCGCAGCAGCTTGACCTGCACGTCCAGGCTCATGCTTTCGATTTCGTCGAGGAACAGGGTGCCGCCGTTGGCGAATTCGAACTTGCCGATCCGGCGTTTCTGCGCCCCGGTAAAGGCCCCCGGCTCATGACCGAACAGTTCGCTTTCCACCACCGACTCGGCCAGCGCCCCGGCGTTTATGGCGACAAAAGGACCGTTACGCCGGTTCGACAGGTCGTGCAGCGCCCGCGCCACGACTTCCTTGCCGGCGCCAGTCTCGCCGAGGATCAGCACATCGGCGCGGGTCGCCGCCAGGGCACCGATCTGTTCGCGCAGGCGCAGCATCAGCGGCGAGTGCCCCAGCAGTCGCGCACTGAGTTCCTGGCGATCGCTCAACGCCAGCCGCAGGCTGCGGTTGTCCAGTACCAGGCGGCGCCAGGCCAGGGCCCGGCGCACGCTGTCGAGCAGGGCGTCACTGGCGAAGGGTTTCTCGAGGAAGTCATAGGCGCCGGCACGCATGGCCTCGACGGCCAGGGGCACATCGCCGTGACCGGTGATCAGCAGCACCGGCAGCTCCGGGTCCTGGTCATGCAGCTCCTTGAGCAGCTCCAGGCCATCCATGCCCGGCATGCGGATGTCGCTGACGATCACCCCCGGCCAGTCGCGCTCGATCTGTGCGGCCAGGCCCTGGGCTTCGGCCAGCGGCAGGATCTTCAGGCCGGCCAGCTCCAGGGTCTGGCTCAGGGCCTGGCGCAGGTGGGGATCGTCGTCGATCAGTACCACCTGGATCTGGTGGTCGATTTTCATACACTCGAGTCCTCGGGTGGTTGCAGGCTGACCCCGGGCGCGCCGGCACGCATCCGCAGGGTGATCAAGGCTCCGCCTTCGCGGTGGTTGGCAAACAGCAACTCACCACCGAAGGCGCGCATCAGCGAATCGCAGATGGCCAGGCCCAGGCCGAGGCCTTGGGTCCGCGTCTTGGTGGTGTAGAACGGCTCACCGGCGCGGTCCAGGGCCTCCAGGCAGAAGCCCGGGCCATTGTCGCGAATCGTCAGGCTGACGCCCTGTTCGGAAGCTTGCGCACTCAACCAGAGCTTACGCGGCGGACCCTTTTCGGTGAGGGCATCGAGGGCGTTCGCCAACAGATTGCCGAGTACCTGGCGCAGACGGGTTTCGCCGGCCTGGACCCACAGGGCCGCCGCCGGCAGGTCACGGATCAGTTCGACTTCCATGGCCCGCCGGCGCTTGGCCAGCAAGGCCAGGGCGTCGTCCAGCGCCGGTTGCAGGGCCACGCTTTCCGGGGCATGCCGGTCGCGGCGGGCGAAGGCGCGCAGGTGGGCGATGATCGAGGCCATGCGTCCGGTCAGTTCGCTGATCAGCTTGAGGTTGCCGCGGGCGTCATCGGTACGTTGGTGGTCGAGCAGCACTTCGGCGTTTTCCGCGTAGCTGCGGATCGCCGCCAGCGGCTGGTTGAGTTCGTGGCTGATGCTCGCCGACATGGTGCCCAGGGCCGAAAGCTTGCCGGCCTGGACCAGGTCATCCTGGGCGCGTACCAGTTCCTGTTGGGCATGTTCGCGCTCCAGCACTTCCTGTTTGAGGCGCCGGTTGAGGCCCTCCAGGTCGCTGGTCCGTTCGGCCACGCGCATTTCCAGTTCGCGCCGCGCCTTGGCCTCGAAGGCGATCCGCTCCAGGTAGTGGCGACGCCGTTGCATCATCAGGCCGAGCAGCAGCATCAGCACCAGCAGGGTCGCGCCGCCGACCGCGACGACGGTGCGCACCGGGCGATCGACCAGGGTCCGAGGCGCGAGGATGCTCACGTTCCAGCCGGTTTCCTCGATCTGCTGGGTCTGGGTCAGCCAGGCATCGGGATTGAGGGACAGCGGCTGGGGGTTGCGGGTCGGATAAGGTTGCACGGCGGTGATCGCATTGCGCTCCTGTTCGCTGAGCACGCGGGTCGAGCGGAAGCGCCATTCGGAGTTCGAGGTGAGAATGACCACGCCGTTCTGGTCGGTCATCATCAACTGTTCCGGCGTCTTGCCCCAGAGGCTTTCGGTGCGGTCCAGATCGACCTTGACCACCAGCACGCCGATGATCTTTTGCCCTTCATGCACGGCCGCGGCAAAGAAGTAGCCGCGCTTGCCCGAGGTGGTGCCGAGGCCGAAGAAACGCCCCAGGCGCCCGGCCATGGCTTCGGTGAAGTAGGGGCGGAAGGCGAAGTTGCGATTGACGAAGCTGTCGTGCTTGTCCCAGTTGGAGGCCGCCAGGGTCTTGCCGTTGGTGTCCATCAGGTACATGACTTCGGCGCCGGTCTGGGCGCAGATGCTTTGCAACAGGCTGTTGGCGTTGCTCAGGCGCAGGCTCTGGTTCGGCTCCGCCAGGGCGTCACGCAGGGCCGGCAGGTCGCCGAGGATCTGCGGCAGGACCTCGTAGCGGTGCAGGGTGCCCAGCAGGTTGGCGACATAGAGGTCGAGGGTCTGGCGGTTCTGGCTGACCAGTTCATTGCGGTAGTAGCTCTCGGCCAGGTGTTCCAGCGGCCACAGCAGCGGCGCCAGGCACAGGAACAGCAGGGCGAGGCTACGCCAGCGGGGTCTGCGGGGAAGGGTGGGGCTCGTGGTCATGAAGAGAATGCGCCGGTAGGGTCCGACGCATTATGTCTCAGCCCTGCTCTGCAAGACACTCGCGTAATGCGGTATGCCAGTCAGGCTGGGCAACCTGCCATTCGCGCAACAGGCGGCTGCAGTCCAGGCGCGAGTTCAACGGCCGGCTGGCGGGCGTCGGGTAGGCGCTGGAGGGAATGGCCTCGAGCAAGGCACAGGGCTTGTTCAGGGCCAGCAATTGCTCGCCGATGGCCTGGGCAAAACCGAACCAGGAGGTTTCACCGCTGGCAGTCAGGTGATAAGTGCCCCAGGCCCCGGCATGGCCGGCCTGCCAGCGTTCGATCAGGGCCCGGGTGCTGTTGGCGATGGTCCCGGCCCAGGTCGGCGCGCCGATCTGGTCGGCGACGATACGCAACTCCGGTTTTTCCTGCAGCAGCCGTTGCATGGTCAGCAGGAAATTGCGCCCGTGATTGGAGTAGACCCAACTGGTGCGCAGGATCAGGTGCTGACCCCGGGCCGCGGCGATGGCCCGCTCGCCGGTCAGCTTGCTGTCACCGTAGACGCTCAACGGGTGGGTCGGGTCGTCTTCGGTGTAGGGTTCTTCCTTGCTGCCGTCGAATACGTAGTCGGTGGAGTAGTGGATCAGCGGTACGCCCAGGTCGGCGGCTTCCTGGGCGAAGACCCCCGGCGCCGTGGCGTTGATGGCGAACACCAGGTCGGGTTCGCTTTCGGCCTGGTCGACGGCGGTGTAGGCCGCCGCGTTGATGATCAGGTCGGGGCGCCGGGCCCGGACCTGCTGACGAATCTGCTCCGGGTGCGCCAGGTCGAGCTCGTCGCGGCCCAGGACAATCAGCTCGCCCAGGTCTTTGATCCGCTGTTGCAGCGCACGGGAGACTTGGCCGTGCGCGCCGCTGATGAGGATTTTCAGGGGTGGAGTGCTCATTCGAACAGGTCGGCCTCGTGCAGGGATTTACCGTTCAGATCCTTGGCCGACAGTTGGGGAACGCCGGCGAATTCCCAGTCGATGGCCAGGGTCGGATCGTCCCAGCGAATGCAGCGTTCGGCGCTGGGGGTGTAGTAGTCGGTCGTCTTGTAGAGAAACTCGGCGGATTCGCTGAGGACCACGAACCCGTGGGCGAAACCCTCGGGTATCCACAGTTGGCGGTTGTTTTCTGCGGACAGGCGCACCGCCTCCCATTGGCCAAAATGGGGCGAGCTGCGACGAATATCCACGGCCACATCCAGCACTTCACCGGCAATCACCCGCACCAGCTTGCCCTGGGTGTTTTCCAACTGGTAGTGCAGTCCGCGCAAGACCCCTTGCTGCGAGCGCGAGTGGTTATCCTGGACAAACGCAACGTCGAGCCCGGTCGCTGCCTGGAAGGCCCGGGCATTGAAGCTTTCATAGAAAAAACCACGCTCGTCGCCAAAGACCTTGGGCTCGAGGATCAGCACGCCGGGCAGGCGTGTTGGTGTTGCTTTCATTGCTGTTCCCCCGCGACGGTGAACAGGTATTGCCCATAACCGGTCTTGCCGAAGTATTTGGCCCGTTCCAGCAGATGCTCGCGGTCGACCCAGGCGTTCTGGTAGGCGATCTCCTCCAGGCAGGCGACTTTCAGACCCTGGCGGTGTTCGATGGTCTGCACGTACTGCGAGGCTTCCAGCAGGCTGTCGTGGGTTCCGGTATCGAGCCAGGCAAAGCCGCGTCCGAAGCGTTCGACATGCAGGTCGCCGCGTTTGAGGTAGGCGTTGTTGACATCGGTGATCTCCAGCTCGCCGCGAGGCGAAGGCTTGACCGCCTTGGCAATCTGGATGACTGAGTTGTCGTAGAAATACAAGCCGGTCACCGCATAGCTGGATTTTGGCTTGGCCGGTTTTTCCTCGATGGAGAGCGCACGACCTTCGCTGTCGAAGTCGATGACACCGAAGCGTTCCGGGTCCTTTACCCAATAGCCGAAGACCGTCGCGCCGCTCGGCCGTCGCGCGGCGTGTTTCAGCTGATCGCCAAAATGCTGGCCGTGGAAGATGTTGTCACCGAGGATCAGGCACACCGGATCGTCGCCGATAAAGTCTTCGCCGATCAGGAAGGCCTGGGCCAGGCCGTCCGGGGACGGTTGTTCGGCGTAGCTGAAGCGGACCCCGAACTGGCTGCCGTCACCCAGCAGGTTGCGATATTGCGGCAGGTCCTGGGGGGTGGAGATCACCAGGATTTCGCGGATACCGGCCAGCATCAGCACCGAGATCGGGTAGTAGATCATCGGCTTGTCGTAGATCGGCAGCAGTTGCTTGGAAACACCGAGGGTAATCGGGTGCAGCCGGGTGCCCGAGCCTCCCGCGAGGACAATACCTTTCATCATGCCAACAGTTCCTTATGATCCAGCGCGCCGAGGCGCTCGCCTTGATAGCTGCCATCCTGGACGCGACGGCACCATTCCAGGTTCTCCAGATACCATTGCACGGTCTTGCGCAGGCCGCTTTCGAAGGTCTCCACCGGGGTCCAGCCCAGCTCGCGCTCGATCTTGCCGGCGTCGATGGCATAACGCAGGTCGTGGCCCGGGCGATCCTTGACGAAGGTGATCAGGTCGGTGAATTTTTCCACCCCGGCCGGACGCACGGGCGCCAGCTCTTCCAGCAGGCCGCAGATGCCACGTACCACATCGATATTCTTCTGCTCGTTATGGCCGCCGATGTTGTAGGTCTCGCCCACCACGCCGTCGCTCACCACCTTGAACAGGGCGCGGGCGTGGTCTTCGACGTACAGCCAATCACGCACTTGCAGGCCGTCGCCATACACCGGCAGCGGCTTGCCGGCCAGGGCATTGAGAATCACCAGCGGGATCAGCTTTTCCGGGAAGTGGAACGGGCCGTAGTTGTTCGAGCAGTTGGTCAGCAGCACCGGCAGGCCGTAGGTGCGGTGCCAGGCGCGGACCAGGTGATCGGACGCCGCCTTGCTCGCGGAGTACGGCGAGCTAGGGGCGTACGGGGTGGTTTCGCTGAACAGGTCATCGACACCGTGCAGGTCGCCATACACTTCGTCGGTGGAAATATGGTGGAAGCGGAACCTGCTTTTCTCGGGTTCGGCCAGCTTCGACCAGTAGCCGCGGGCGGCTTCCAGCAGGCTGTAGGTGCCGACGATATTGGTCTGGATAAAATCCGACGGACCGTCGATGGAGCGATCTACATGGGATTCCGCCGCCAGGTGCATGATTGCATGGGGCTCGAAGCGCGCCAGCACTGCGCTGACGGTGGCCTGGTCGGCGATATCGGCCTGGACGAACTCATAGCGGCTGTCGGTGGCGATGCTGGTCAGGGATTCCAGGTTGCCGGCGTAGGTGAGTTTGTCCAGGTTAAGGACTTCGTGCCCGGTATGGCGAATCAGGTGCCGAATCAGGGCAGAGCCAATAAAACCGGCGCCGCCGGTGACTAGAATACGCATATCGGTGTGCCTTCTTCCTTAAGCAGACTCAAGCTGAATGGAGCATAGCTTGTGGGTAGGCGTTCGGCGGTGCAAGTGCCACGGCGATGTATCCGCTTTCACACGGTCGACTTTAATGCCGCGCTTGCGTCTTGCCGGCACCAATGGCGATATAGGCAACCAATAAAAACTTCAGGGAGTCGTTCCATGTTGCTCGCCACGTTGATTCACCGCGCCAGTTTGCCCAGCCCGGATATCTCGGCGCAGCAGGCGCTGAACCTGCTTGAGGAGCACTACGGCCTCTCTGGAACGCTGCGGGTGTTGGGCAGCCAGCAGGACCTCAATTACCGCGTCGACAGCGACAAAGGCCGTTTTGTCCTGAAAATCTGCCACGGCGACTACGCCACGCTGGAATTGCAGGCCCAGCATGCCGGCCTGGCTCACCTGGAGGGGCGCGCCGGCTTGCGGGTGCCGCGGGTGATTGCCGCGCGCAACGGCCAGGACCTGCTGTCCCTGGTGCTGGACGGCACGCCCGTGCATGTGCGGTTGCTGGAGTACATCGAAGGCCAGTCGCTGACCCATCTCAAGCATCTGGGCCGTGACCTGGTGGTCGGCCTGGGGCACCTCTGCGCGCAAATGGACCTGGCCCTGGCCGACTTCCAGCACCCGGGGCTGACGCGCACCCTGCAATGGGATCCCCGCCATGCCACGGCGCTGATCGAACACTTGTTGCCGGTGCTCGGCGACGCGGATCGGCAAACGCGAGTGCGTGACGCCGCCGCACAGGCCCAGCGCCGCCTGCAGCCTCTGGTCGAGGCCTTGCCGATACAGGCCATTCATCTGGACATTACCGACGACAACGTGGTCTGGCGGCGCGACGCCCGGCGCCACTGGCAGTTGCAGGGGGTGATCGACTTCGGCGACCTGGTCCGGACCTGGCGCATCGCCGACCTGTCGGTGACCTGCGCGGCGCTGCTGCACCATGCCGAAGGCGACCCCTTTGTGATCCTGCCGGCGGTCCAGGCCTATCACGCGATCAACCCATTGCGGCGCGAAGAACTGCTCGCCCTCTGGCCGCTGATCGTGGCGCGGGCGGCGGTGCTGGTGCTCAGCGGTGAACAGCAGGTCGGCATCGACCCGGGCAATACCTACAGCCGCGTCAACCTGGCCCACGAGTGGGAAATTTTCCAAGTGGCGACCTCGGTGCCATTCGAACTGATGGAAGCGGCGATCCTCACGTCCGTCGAAGAGCAGCTGGCGCCGGTGGCCGGCGAAGGTTTCGCGCCCTTGCTGCCCGGGCTGGTGGGCCGCGAGTTCGCCTTGATCGACCTGGGCGTGCTCAGCCCGCACTTCGAGGCGGGAAACTGGGAGCAGAGCGGTATCGACGAACGCCTGCTGGCCGAGGCGGCCGCGGTCCATGGCCTGGCGGCCAGCCGCTACGGGCAATATCGCCTGTCACGCACTCGGCCCGACAGCGCCAGCGAGCCGGACACCTTTCCCCTGCACGTGGCCTTGCAGGTGCCGGCTGGCACCACCGTGGAGTCGCCGTTTGCCGGGACCTTGCGGCTTATGGCCGACGGCGCTCTGGAATTGGCCAGCGCGCAACTGAGTGTGCGGCTCTGGGGCGTGAAAGCATCCCTCAGGCCCGGCGCTGCGGTAGTCAAGGGACAGGTGCTGGGCGAGGCTGACGGTGCCTTGCGGGTGCAACTGTGTCGCCACGCCGATCTCACTCCGCCGCTGTTCTGCACGCCGTCGCGGGCCGCCGCCTGGCAGGCGCTGTGCCCGTCACCGGCGAGCTTGCTGGGACTGGCCTGCGACGCCGAGCCCGAGTTGGACGCGGCGCAACTGCTGGCCAGACGGAATGCCAGCTTCGCCCGCACGCAAAAACACTATTACCTCGACCCGCCGCGTATCGAGCGTGGCTGGCGCAACCACCTGATCGACATGCAAGGCCGCTCCTACCTGGACATGCTCAACAACGTCGCGGTACTGGGCCACGGTCATCCGCGCATGGCCGCCGAGGCGGCGCGGCAGTGGTCGCTGCTCAATACCAACTCGCGCTTTCACTACGCCGCCGTGACCGAGTTCTCCGAGCGCCTGCTGGCCCTGGCGCCGGACGCCATGGACCGGGTGTTCCTGGTCAACAGCGGCACCGAGGCCAATGACCTGGCGATCCGTCTGGCCTGGGCCTACAGCGGTGGGCGCGACATGCTCAGCGTGCTGGAGGCCTACCACGGCTGGTCGGTGGCGGCCGATGCGGTGTCCACCTCCATCGCCGACAACCCCAAGGCCTTGAGCAGCCGCCCGGACTGGGTGCACCCGGTGACCGCGCCCAACACCTATCGCGGGGCGTTCCGCGGCAGCGCCAGTGCGCCGGACTACGTGCGCAGCGTGGAACACAACCTGGCCAGGCTGGCGGAAGAAAATCGTCAGTTGGCAGGGTTTATCTGCGAGCCGGTGTATGGCAACGCCGGCGGTATCTCGTTGCCGCCGGGCTACTTGCAGCAGGTCTATGCGCTGGTCCGGGCCCGGGGCGGCGTGTGTATCGCCGATGAAATCCAGGTCGGCTACGGGCGCATGGGCAAGTTCTTCTGGGGGTTCGAGGAGCAGGGCGTGGTGCCGGACATCATCACCATGGCCAAGGGCATGGGCAACGGTCAGCCGCTGGGCGCGGTGATCACCCGCCGGGAGATCGCCGAGGCCCTGGAGGCCGAGGGTTATTTCTTCTCGTCCTCAGGCGGCAGCCCGGTCAGTTGCCGCATCGGTATCGCCGTGCTCGATGTGATGGCCGAGGAAAAGCTCTGGGAAAACGCCCGGGAGGTGGGCGGGTATTTCAAGGCGCGCCTGGAGGCGCTGATCGACCGCTATCCGCTGGTGGGCGCGGTGCACGGCTCCGGCTTCTATCTCGGCGCGGAGCTGATCCGCAACCGCGAAACCCTGGAACCGGCAACCGAAGAGACCGCGCTGCTGTGCGATCGGCTGCGCGAGCTGGGGATCTTCATGCAGCCGACCGGCGACTACCTCAACATTCTCAAGATCAAACCGCCGATGTGCACCAGCCGGCGCAGCGTGGATTTCTTTGTCGACATGCTGTCCAAGGTGCTGGACGAAGGTTTGTAACCCGCAAGGAGCCGGCTTGCCGGCGATAGCGATAGACCGGCCAGTATAAATATCGATTCTTATCGGCAAAACAGACATACATCACATCTGTTTTTCATTTTTTATCTTTAAAAGCCGATTTTTATCGGCTATAAAGTCGCTATCGTTCCGGCCGGGCCGACCACGCCCGGCTATTCTCAATCTGTCATCGGTCGATGCCTGGAATCGCCCAGCGCATTCGCCCAGGAGATGATCCATGAGTCGTATCGTTACCGTCGCCGCCACCCAGATGGCCTGTTCCTGGGATCTCGAAGCCAATCTCGACACCGCCGAGAAGCTGGTGCGCGAAGCGGCCGCCAGGGGTGCGCAGATCATCCTGATCCAGGAACTGTTCGAAACCCCGTACTTCTGCCAGAAGCCGAACCCGGACTACCTGCAACTGGCGACCCCGGTGGAAGACAACGTCGCCATCAAACACTTCCAGAAAGTCGCCAGGGAACTGCAAGTGGTGCTGCCCATCAGCTTCTTCGAACTGGCCGGCCGTGCGCGTTTCAACAGCATCGCGATCATCGACGCCGACGGCAGCAACCTCGGGATTTATCGGAAAAGCCATATCCCGGATGGCCCGGGCTACCACGAAAAGTACTACTTCAACCCGGGCGACACCGGTTTCAAGGTGTGGAACACCCGCTATGCGAAGATCGGCGTGGGCATCTGCTGGGACCAGTGGTTCCCCGAGTGCGCCCGCAGCATGGCCCTGCAAGGCGCGGAAATCCTTTTCTACCCGACCGCCATCGGCAGCGAGCCGCATGACAAGAGCATCTCTTCCCGCGATCACTGGCAGCGCGTGCAGCAAGGCCATGCCGGCGCCAACCTGATGCCGCTGGTCGCCAGCAACCGCATCGGTAACGAAGAGCAGGACGGCTACGACATCACCTTCTACGGCTCCTCGTTCATCGCCAATCAATTCGGCGAGAAAGTCGAAGAGCTCAACCAAACCGAAGAAGGCATCCTGGTCCACAGCTTCGACCTCGATGAACTGGAACACACACGCAGTGCCTGGGGTTCGTTCCGCGACCGCCGGCCGAACCTCTACGGCGCACTGAAAACCCTCGACGGATCCTTGGAGTCCTGATCGCCATGACCACTTTGCACAGCACACCGCGCGCCGACGGCTTCCATATGCCCGCCGAATGGGCACCACAAACCCAAGCCTGGATGATCTGGCCCGAGCGCCCGGACAACTGGCGCCTGGGCGGCAAGCCGGCGCAGGCGGCCCATGCCGCCGTGGCCCGGGCCATCGCGCGTTTTGAACCGGTAACGGTGGCGGTGTCCGCCGCGCAGTACGAAAATGCCCGGGCCCGCCTCGACGTGCCGAATATCCGCCTGGTGGAAATGTCCAGCGACGACGCCTGGGTCCGCGACAGCGGCCCGACCTTTGTCATCAACGACCAGGGTGAAGTGCGTGGCGTCAACTGGGACTTCAATGCCTGGGGCGGTTTCGATGGCGGCCTCTACGCCCCGTGGAACCGTGACGAACAGGTGGCCGGCAAGATCCTCGAAATCGAGCGCTGCCCGCGTTACCGGACCGAAGGTTTCGTGCTCGAAGGCGGCTCGATCCATGTCGATGGCGAAGGCACGGTGATCACCACCGAGGAATGCCTGCTCAATCGCAACCGCAACCCGCACCTGAGCCGCGAGGCCATCGAACAGGTGCTCGCCGAGCACCTGGCGGTGGACAAGGTAATCTGGCTGCCGGACGGCCTGTTCAACGACGAAACCGACGGCCATGTGGATAACTTCTGCTGCTACGTGCGTCCGGGCGAGGTGCTGTTGGCCTGGACCGACGATCCGCAAAACCCCAACTACCCACGCTGCCAGGCGGCCATGAAGGTGCTGGAAAGTAGCCGTGACGCCAAGGGCCGCCCCTTTGTAGTGCACAAAATGCCGATCCCCGGGCCGCTGTATGCCACCCAAGAAGAGTGCGCCGGCGTGGACGCGGTGGCGGGCAGTCAGGAACGCAACCCTTCGGTACGGCTGGCCGGTTCCTACGTGAACTTCCTGATCGTCAACGGTGGCATCATCGCGCCGAGCTTCGATGACCCGCAGGACAGCGTGGCCAGGGAAATCCTGCAGAACCTTTTCCCACAACACGAAGTGGTGATGGTGCCAGGGCGTGAGTTGTTACTGGGGGGCGGAAATATCCATTGCCTTACACAACAACAACCTGCGCCACACAAAGGTTGAGTGGAGTTGTAACAAAAGATGCAATGCTACAAATGATGGCGCTTTCACATCGCTGCTGAGTGACCCCTTATCAAACCCGCAGCCCTTATGGACTGCGGGTTTTTTTAGGGTTTTCGACTGCTGAACTGGCACTTTGGCATAGCTCTTGTATCGGCTTCTTTTATATGACGGAGCGTTTTCTACAATTCGACGTTCTGTCATAAACCTTAAGTAAGTTAGCCGCTCATGAATCAGGAGAGCGCTGAGATGAACGTAGCCAGTGAGCGGGTTTCGCACCCTCTATCGGTGACGAGCGAGTCGCTTCAAGTCCTGGCTCAGTGGTTGAAAAGCAATGGAACGCGTACCACCCGTGCTCAGGATCCTCGTCGGATGATTGCCGACCGTTACCCCGCAGGCTTGTTCAGCGAAGCTGAATTGGAGGCCTTGCTCGGGGTTTTACAGGGTTAAAAGGACTTTACACAAAAACGCCGCTGGCCGGAGCGATCCGGGCAGCGGCGTTTTTTTATGGCTGTTCCCTGGGCATCAGATCGGTTGATTCGACCGCTTTTCACAATAAACCAGGTGTCATTCCGGCGTTTTTCAATGGGCCCCGAGCGACTAGTCTGAAGGCATCGAACTCATTGCTACCTTCGGGAGATCTGCATGGCTGCCTCGAGCGTCCTTCACTACATCTACGATCCGCTGTGCGGCTGGTGCTACGGCGCCAAACCGTTGATCCAGGCCGCCCGGCAGGTGTTGCCCGTGGTCCTGCACGGCGGTGGCATGATGGCCGGCAACAACCGTCAATTCGTCTCTTCGAACCTGCGTGACTACGTCATGCCCCACGACCGGCGGATTGCCGAGTACACCGGCCAGCCGTTTGGCGAGGCCTATTTCGAGGGGCTGCTGCGGGATTCGTCGGTGATCTTCGACTCCACGCCGCCGACCCGGGCGGTCCTGGCGGCCGAACAACTGCAAGGGCGCGGGTTGGAGATGCTGGGTCGCCAGCAGACGGCGCACTACGTCGAGGGGCAGCGCCTGGCCGATATCGAAGTCCTGCTGGCGCTGGCCGTTGAGCTGGGCTTCGAAGCGGAAGCCTTCAAGGCCGCTTTTGAACAAAACAGCGCAGCGGCGGCGGCAGAGCACTTCAAACAAAGCCGCGCCTTGTTGTCCCGTGTCGGCGGGCAAGGTTTTCCGACCCTGGCGCTGGAGCGGGAGGGGCGTTTCAGCCTGATCGATATCGGTCCTTACCTGGGCAAACCCGAGGCGTTCGCCGCCTGGCTCGGTCAATCGCTGAGGGCCGCCACCCCGGCCGCCACCGGGCCGTCCTGTGGCCTGGACGGCTGCTCTTCCTGAAAAAAACTGAGCGATGGAGGCTTCCAAGGTCGACTTGCGACACCTTTGCTGTCGGTGGTAGGCATGCCGATTTTCGAGGTTTTCCCGGTAATCCCTTATATTCACTGAGATTTCACGAAATTGACACACTAGTAGTGTCGCGGATAGGATTCACCCCACGCCTGTGGCTATACGCCATACACCTAAAATAATAAAAGGCCCGCTGCATCCATTGCAGGCGGGCCTTTTTGTTTTGCGTGAAAACCAACACACAACGTTTCAGCTCTAAGCCGCAGGGCGTTTCATCCAGCGATAAGGAAAAAAACATGTTGAACAAACGGATCGGTCTGCTCGCGTTGGGCATCCTCGGCGCTACCCAGGCCATGGCCAGTGACCAATCGGACTCCAAGGGTTTCGTTGACGACAGCCACCTGAACGTCCTGCTGCGTAACGCCTACATCAACCGCGATTACAAAAGCGGCAACCCGGACAAGATCGAATGGGGCCAAGCGGCCATCGGTACCTTCCAGTCCGGTTTCACCCAGGGCACTGTAGGCGTAGGCGTTGACGCTTTCGGTCTGTATGCACTGCGTCTGGACGGCGGCCGCGGCGAAACCGGCGCGCAAGGCATCGACTTCTTCAAGAAGGACAACAACGGCGATCCAGCCAAGGACCTGGCCAAGGGCGGCGCCGCGGTGAAATTCCGCCTGTCCAACACCGTGCTGACCTACGGTGACCAGATGCCGGCCCTGCCGCTGCTGAACTACGACAACTCCCGTCTGCTGCCGGAAAGCTATACCGGTACCCTGATCACCTCCAAGGAAATCCAGGGCCTGGAACTGAACGCCGGTCACTTCACCGCCGAGTCGCGCAAGAGCGCCGACGGTCGTGACAGCGGTGGCCTGAAAGGCATCGATATCCTGGGTGGTAGCTACCAGTTCACCAAGGAGTTCAAGGCGGCGCTGTATGCCTCCGACGTCGACGAAGTGCTGAAGAAGCAGTACCTGAACCTGAACTACGTGTTCCCGATCGCCTCGGACCAGTCCCTGACCCTGGACTTCAACGGCTACCGTACCCAGTTGGACCGTGGCTATGCAGTGGAGCAGAAGTCCCAAGGTCGTGACAACCGCATCTGGAGCCTGGCTGCCACCTACGCCCTCGGCGCTCACTCCTTCACCCTCGCTCACCAGAGCAGCACCGGTTCCAGCCTGCTGGGCTACCCGTACGGTGGCTACCAGAAGGATCAGGGTCGTGTTGGCGATGGCGGCAACACCATCAACCTGGCGAACTCCTACTGGTCGGACTTCAACGCTGCCGACGAGCGCTCCTGGCAGCTGGGCTACGGCCTGGACTTCGGCGCCTTCGGCGTTCCGGGCCTGACCTACAACGTGGCCTACGTCCGTGGCGACAACATCACCACCTCCACCAGCACCGGCGGTACCGAGCGCGAGTTCTTCAACCAGGTCAAATATGTGGTCCAGAGCGGCCCGGCCAAGGACCTGAGCGTGAAGCTGCGTAGCTCGATCCTGCGTGTATCGGAGAAATCCAGCGAGTACAACGTCAGCGGTAACGAAGTACGCGTGTATGTCGACTACCCGATCAGCGTGTTCTGATCGAGCGACATGGTTGTAGCGACCTGATCCCAGGTTGAAAATAAAACGCCCCGACTGGTTCGGGGCGTTTTTGTTTGCGCGCGCGGTTGCGAGTAATCTTTGGGCTTTGTGCGCCACTATCGCGTTTCAACCTGGCCCCGTATGACGTTCCGGGTAAAAAAATGCGCAAACCCCAATAGACATTGCGTTCCGTGGATAAGGTACTAGCTTTATGCCTGCACGGATCGCTGCTGTTGGATACTCATGCCATTGCGCCTGCCTCCCGCCTCTTTCCTGTGCCCAAACCACGAAGTTCACGGTTGCTCCGCAGGAGAAACACCATGACAGGAATGCGCAAGGACAGGTCCCGTTATCCATACTCGCTGGGGCTGCTGGCCCTCACGGTAATGGGGGCCGCCACCACGGCACAGGCAGTGGAAGCCTCCCGGCTGTTCAACAACCCGCCGGCCCTGGAACAGCAGGCCCCTACGGCCAAAGTCGTGGAGGGCACGCTGTTGCTCAAGTCCAATGCGGCCTTCCAGGCGCCGCAGCCCCATGTCGGGCGTGAACGGCAGTTGGACCTGAGCATCAAGTACACCAAGAATCATATCCACGACCCGGCCACCAACGAAGACGTGCCGGTGTTGTTACGCAGCTACGTCGGTACCGGCGTCGACCCCAAGGCGCCGTTCATCGCGCCGACCATCGATGTCACGCCGGGCGACACCGTGCGCATCACCCTCAACAACCAGTTGCCGGCCGACCCCAGTTGCACCGCCCATGACAGCCAGCCGGATGTGCCGCACTGCTTCAACGGTACCAACCTGCATTCCCACGGGTTGTGGGTCAGCCCCACGGGCAACAGCGACAACGTGCTGCTGTCGATCAACCCCGGGGTCAGCTTCCAGTACGAATACAACATCCCGGCCGACCACCCGGCGGGGACTTTCTGGTATCACCCGCATCGTCATGGTTCCACCGCGATCCAGGTCGCCAGCGGCATGGCCGGGGCGCTGATCATCCATGGCGATCGCAAGCCGAGTCGCGACGCCAATGGCGATATCGACACCCTGCTCAAGGGCGCTGATGGCCGCTCGTTCAAGGAGCGTTTGCTGGTGTTCCAGCAAATTCCCTACGCATGCAAGGACCCGGCCGGCAACTTCCGCTACAAGCCCATGAAGGATAAGGACGGCAATATCGTCAAGGACAAGGATGGCAAGGACAAGATGACCCTGGACTGGACCTGCAAGCCGGGCGAAGTGGGGGTTGTCGAGTCGTTCGACCAACTGCAGCCCTCCAGCTGGACCGACTCGGGGCGCTACACCAGCGTCAACGGTCTGGTGCAGCCGATCTTCACGGATGCCCGGCCCGGTCAGGTCGAACGCTGGCGCCTGGTTCACGCGGGGATCCGCGACACCATCCGGCCGCTGTTCCGCAAGCTCAAGGACAACGCCAAGGCGGACAGTGACAAGGGCATCGCGGCGCTGGCCTCCGCCGACTTCATCAAGGAGAAATGCACCGGCCAACCGATCGACTACCAGGTGATCGCCTCGGATGGCCTGACCATGGAGCAGGCCCAGAGTCGTCAGGTCATCACCCTGCAGCCGGGCTATCGCAACGACCTGCTGATCATCTTTCCCGAGCCGGGACGCTACTGTGTGACCAATGAAGCTTCCACGGCCTCGGGCGGTGTCGGCCAGGAGGCCAGCGGTCTTCAACTGCTGGGCTTTGTCGATGTCGGACCTGGGCCGAAAGTGGCGGACACCAAGGCACGCCTGACCCAGGAACTGGTGGCGGCGGCGGAGCGCAATATGCCGGCGGACATCAAGGCCAGGGTGGTGGCGGACCTGAAAAAGGACCTGCGGTTTGACAAGTTCATCCCGCACCCGAGCATTACCGACAGCGAAATCAAGGGTGAGCAGAAACTGGTGTTCCTGATCGACTTCAAGGATCCGGACCACACCAAGTTCGCCGTGGGCACTACCGCGGAAAATGCCGTGCCTTATCAGCCGGGGGTGGTTGATCGTCATCTGAAGTTGGGGGACGCGCAAACCTGGGTTCTGCAGTCGGCGTTTGCCAGTCATCCGTTTCATATTCATGTGAACCCGTTCCAGGTCGAGAAAATCATCGGTCCGGATGGGGTGGATCTCAGTGAGCCTGGTGCGGTGGACAAGACCGACAAGAACGACGCGCAATATGCGGGGATGAAAGGGGTGTGGAAAGACACGCTGTTCGTCAAAGGCAAAACCGATAACAGCGGCGTGTACACCTTGTATGTGCGGACCCGCTACCAGCGCTATATCGGCGAGTTCGTGCTGCACTGCCACATTCTTGATCATGAGGATCAGGGGATGATGCAGAACGTGAGCATCGAGCTGCCGGACGGGGCGGGTGGGACTACGATGGGGGCGCATCATTGAGTCGAAAGAGATCAGCTTTTTCTGCTGGCTGAGACATGAAGTGATGGTCGATATCGGCCCTCCTCGCGGCGACGTAAGGAGGGTCGTATCATTGCCGGGCTTGCAATATGTGGAATTATGCCAATAATCATAATTATGTTTTTTTACATAATTCGGCATAACCATGACGCCTGACCGTCTCTACTTCCCTCGCGCGGTCCTTGCCCAGCAGGTATTGATGGGCTTCGAGAACCAGCTCCAGCAGGCCACGACGCTGTTTGCCCCACGTCGTAAAGGAAAAACGCAATTTTTGCTGCGCGACCTTGTCCCTCTGGCCGAAGCGCGCGGCTTTGTGGTGGCCTACGCGGATCTTTGGTCCAACAAGGACGATCCTGAACGGGTGATCTGCGCGGCGCTCGCCAAGGCGCTGCACGAAACCAGTCTGCTAACCCGGATTGAAACCTGGTGGGCCAGGCCAAAGCGTTCGCTCAAGGGCATGAAGGTCGGTTTGGGAATGGACTCTGCTTCTGCGGAAGCCGAGCTGGCGGAGGCCGGGATTCCTTCCATCCATGAGTTATTCGAACGCTTCAACATCGCGGGCAAGGGCAAGGCGTTGTTGATCGTTGACGAGGTGCAGCACCTGGCCACCCGCCCGGCCTTCGAAAACTTCACCGCCACACTCCGTTCCTTGCTGACGACCAGCCAAGGCAGCGTTTTCGCGGTGTTTACCGGTTCTTCCCAGGATGCTCTGACGAACATGTTCCGGCGCAGCAAAGCGCCGTTCTATCAGTTTGGTTCGCAACTGAACTTCCCTGATCTGGGCAGAGAGTTTTCGGAGCATTTCGGTCGGCTTTACCGGGAAACCACGGGCAAGGCTTGGGACGTGGAGCAGGCCTATCGCCTGTATGTCGCCCGGGGCATGACGCCGCATTATCTGCGTACGCTGTTTGCCACGAGCCTGACCCAGGGAATTCCGGTAAAGGAGGCCGACAAGATTGTCTGGGCGGGGATGGTGGACGAAGGCCAGTTCACGACATTGCTGCAAGACTTGCCGCCACTGGATCAATTGCTGCTCAGGGGCATTGTTACCGGGGAGTCGCTGTACGCCGATGAGTATCGACGCTCCCTGGCTGATGAGCTGCCGAGCGGGTTGGTACCGACTACGCAGCAGGTACAGGCCGGGTTGGAGCGGATGCGCAAGCGCGATCTGATTGCCAATCTTGGGCACGGGCAATGGTCGGTTGAAGAGCAGGCGCTGGAGAGTTTTTTGCGCGGGGTTTATCGAGGTGGGGAAGAGGAGTAATTGGGGGATGGCTCGTTCGCCTGTCTGTATCATCCAAGCCTCCCCCCTCTTTTCCTAGGCTATCTAGGGCTGTAAACGCCGCACCGCCCAGCCGTCGGGGGTGCGGTCATAGCGCAGCCGTTCGTGCAGGCGGTCCTGGCCGTTGCCCCAGAACTCCACCGACTCCAGGCGCAGCTCGAACAGGCAATAACCGTCCGGGCGTGGCAAGGGCGCCTGGGTGCCTGACAACGCCTTGGCCCTGGCGCGCAGGGCTTCGACATCGGTCAGTTCTTCGCTCTGGCGCGACACCGCGGACATCGGGTGGGTCACGTGGGGGCGTCCTCGCCAGGCGGCGTCGGCCCGGGCCTCGCTGAGCCGTTCGGCGCGGCCATTGAGCACGATCTGCTGGCTGGTCTCGCGCCAGTACAACACCCCGGATGCCCAGGGGTTCTCGACCAGCTCGCGACCTTTCTGGCTGCCGGCATGGGTGCTGAACACCAATCCGGCGTCCGACACTTCAGCGATCACCACGATCCGCGTCGAAGGCCGTCCCCGGGCGTCCGCCGTGGCCAGCGCCAGGGCCTTGGGCTCGCGTACGCCATAGCGCCGGGCCCGTTCCAGCCAATTGTTCAACACGACAAAGGGCGTGGCGGGCGGCGTTGCGAACTCCGGAAACGCGGCCTCGATGGTGCCTGTAAGGGATTCCGACAGCAGATGTGCGCTCATGGGGTTGCTCCGATGATCTGGATATTCAAATGAAAGCCGTACCCTGGGCAAAGGCCACGCCATTGCCCGAGACCTGCACGGCGGTGACCGTCTCACCGTAGCCCTCGGCCCTGGCGAACATCAGCGACGGCCGACCGATTTCCACACCCTGGAGGATTTCGATCTGTTGGCCGTAGTCGACCTGGGCATGACGGATCAGGTGAATTGCCAAGGGCCCCGCCGCCGAGCCGGTGGCCGCGTCCTCGACCACCCCATAGGCCGGCGAGAACATCCGGCTGCGCCAGCGTCGGCCAGAACCGGCGAAGCAGTTGATGGCCATGTCGTGGAACTGCCCCAGCGCGCGATGATCGGGGTTCAACGCCGACAGCGCCGCGACGCTCTCCAGGCCGACGAATACATGCCGGGGGCCATTGCGATAGATCTCCACCGGAAAGGTCGAGCCGCCGATCCCCAGGGCCCGGAGCAATTGCGGCATGCGCTCGAACGTCTCCCAGGTCGGAATCGGCTGCTGCATGCTGCACGCCACCACCCGGCCATTCTGGCGCTCCAGTGCGAAGGGGATGGTGCCCATCTCGGTTTCCAGTTGCAGATGGTCCTTGTCGGTTTCGGCGCCCAGGGCAATCGCCGTGCCCAGCAGCGGATGACCGGCGAAGGGCAGCTCGTTGACCGGGGTGAAAATCCGGATGCGCGCATCACCGCCATAACGTGGGGTCAGGACGAAGGTCACCTCGGACAGGTTCATTTCCCGGGCAATCTGTTGCATGCGCTGGGCGGGGAGGTCGTCGCTGTCAAAGAACACCGCGACCGGGTTGCCCTCCATCGGGACGCTGGCGAATGCGTCGATCACTACATACCTGTGCATGGCTTGCTCCATTGTGTTCAAGGGGGGCGACGGTTTACGCCGACAGGGCGTGGCGCATCAGGTCGGCGATGATGCGTGGCCCTTCCTGGGTCAGTACCGACTCGGGGTGAAATTGCATTGAGGCGAAATGCGGCCCGCGCAGCGCATGGACCTCGCCGGTTTCCCGGTCGCGGCTGACCTGCACCAGCCCGAGGCCGTCGACTTCGATACGGTCCTCGCGGCTCTGGGCGGCGAAGGTGTTGTAGAAACCGACCCGCTCGTGGGCACCGAACAGGTCGATTTGCTTCTGCACGCCCTGGTTGGGAATGGTCCGGCGTCGCAGGTCCAGGCCCAGGCAGCGGCTGAGCACCTGATGACTCAGGCACACCGCGAGAAACGGCCGCTGCTCATCCAGCAGCGAGCGGATGGCCACATGCAGGTGATCGATCTTCGGTTGCTCGAGCGCCGTCGGGTTGCCCGGCCCCGGGCCCATGATGACGATGTCGTAACCGTCGAAGGCATAGGCGTCGTTGTAATTGCGCACGCTGACCGCCAGCCCGAGGGCACGCAGTTGCATGGCGATCATCGAAGTGAAAGTGTCCTCGGCATCGACGATCAGCACCCGCCGTCCCGACAGATCGGCCTGGGACTGCTGGCGTTCCAGTGCATCGCTCAACCAGAAATCGGCGATCAGCGCATTGCGGCTGGCCAGGGCGGCACGCACCTGGATATTCGAGCCGAAGCGCGCCGGCGCCTGGTTTTTCAGCGCCGCGATCAGCCCGGCGGCCTTGGCCCGGGTTTCGGCGGCTTCGGCCTGGGGCTCGGAATGCCGGACGATGGTCGAGCCGACGCTGATCTTCAACTGGCCTTCGCGGTCGATATCGGCGGTACGGATCAGAATCGCCGAATCCAGCGTGCGGGCGCCTTGCGCGTCGCTGCCGATCAACGCGGCAATGCCGCTGTAATAGGCGCGGCCCTTGGGTTCGTGGCGGCGGATCACCCGGCAGGCGCTTTCCAATGGACTGCCGGTGACGGTGGGGGCGAACAGGGTTTCGCGCAGGATGTCGCGCACATCGCGGCGGGTGTGGCCTTCGATAAAGTATTCGGTGTGGGCCAGATGGGCCATTTCCTTGAGATAGGGCCCGAGTACATGGCCGCCGTCGTCGCAGATCCGCGCCATCATCTTCAGCTCTTCGTCCACCACCATGTACAGCTCGTCGGCCTCCTTGCGATCGGCGAGAAACTGCATCACTTCGGTCAGGTTCGGGCCTGTCGGCGGATAGCGGTAGGTGCCGCTGATGGGGTTCATCACCGCCAGGCCGTCCTTGAGGCTGATATGCCGCTCGGGTGATGCGCCGACGAAAGTGCGCTCGCCGGTGTGGATGATGAAGGTCCAGTAGACGCCCTTTTCCCGCTCCAGCAGATGGCGAAAAAAGGTCAGGGCGCGGCTGATCCCGTAGTCGCCGATATCGGCCATGAAGGTGCGCTTGATCACGAAGTTGGCGCCTTCGCCGCTGCCGATCTCGTTGTCGATCACCCGGCTGACAATCTCCGAATAGGCCGCGTCACTGAGGTCGAAGCGTTCGTTGAGCAAGGCGATGGGCACTTCGGGCAGGCGTTCGAGCAGGGTGTCGAGGCCGATCTGGGCCTGCTCGGCCACCTGCAGGGCGAGCAACGGGGCCTGGTCGTCGACCGCCTCGAAGCCGCGTTCGGCGATCTGCCGGTAGGGAATGATCACCAGGGTTTCCAGGCGGGCTTCGCCGGTCAGTGGTTCGCGCAACTCGATCCGGGTCAGTGACGACGGCAGCGAGACTTCGCCGAGCAGCACATCCACCAGGCCCGGGCCATGGGATTCCGGGCGGTACAACAGGGCGAAGGGCGGCGGGTCGGCGCGCAGGACCTGGGCGACAAGGTGTTCGGCGGCCAGGCTCATGGCAGCACCTCCTCGGTGGTGACCACCATGGCGCAACGGCTGGCGGCGTATTCCAGGGCCATCCAGTGATGTTCCTTGCTGAAGTCGGCGATGGCGTCGGCCACCAGGAACGGCTGGATATCGTTCGAGTAGGCGTCCACCGTGGAAATCAGCACCCCGACATGGGCGTACACCCCGCAGAGGATCAACTGGTCGCGACCATGGGCGCGCATACGCTCCAGCAGGTCCGAGTTGAAAAACGCGCTGTAGCGCCACTTGGTCAGCAGCCAGTCGCCGGGTGCCGGCTTGAGCGCGTCGACCACCTCGCGGTCGGCGGGGCTGGCCTGCATGCCGGCGCCCCAGAAGTCCTTGAGCAGTCCGCGCTGGGCCTCGGTCATGCTCCCGGGCTGGGCGGTGTAGGCCACCGGAATACCCCGGCTCGCGGCCCATTGGCGGATACGCGCGGCATTGCTGATCACCTCGTCACGCAAGGGCGTGGGCAGCGGGCGGAGAAAGTAGCGCTGCATATCGTGGATCAGCAGCACGGCGCGCTGCGGGTCGATCCGCCATTGGGCCAGATTGGCCGGCAGCTCGTGGGCGGTGGGCAGCGCGTAGGGGGTGATCGCGGGAATACCGGTCATGGCAACAGACTCCTGTCAAAAAGTTGCATGGGTGGCAGCGGGTGGGTTCTTCCAGGCCAGCACGGTGGTGATCGCCTGCCAGGGCGTCAGTCGCGGGTCGCACAGGCTGGTGTAATGGGTGCTGACCTGGTGAAGCCCGGCGGCATCGGACGCACACTCGGTGACATCATCCGGAGTGGTCTCCAGATGCAGGCCACCGGCGATCCCGCCAGCCGACAGCACCGCATGTTTGAAGGCACTGACTTCCCGGGCGATGGTCTCGACCATGCGGGTCTTGTTGCCACAGGGCGCGAGGATGGTGTTGCCGTGCATCGGGTCGCTCAGCCAGATGACCTTGTGCCCGGTGGCGCGGACTGCCTCCACCAATGGCGGCAAGCGTTCCGCGACCTTTTCGGCGCCCATCCGCGCGATCAGCGTCAGGCGTCCGGGCTCGCGGGCCGGGTCGAGGCGTTCGCAGAGGGTCAGCAACTGCGCCGGGGTCATATCGGGGCCGACCTTGCAGGCCACCGGGTTCAGCACCTCCGACAGCAGGGCGACATGGGCGCCGTCCACCTGGCGGGTGCGTTCGCCGATCCACGGCCAGTGGGTCGAGCCGAGAAAGGTCCGGCCCTGCTCATCGTCGCGCAGCATCGGCAATTCGTAGTCGAGCAGCAGCATCTCGTGGCTGGTCCAGACCGGCGAGCCGCCAGGGGCGAGACGGTCCTGCCAGCCCAGGTGTTCCATGATCTCGCGGGCGGCCTGATAGCCTTTGAGCAGGCGTTGCGGATCGGGTTGGCGGCTGTCGGAATGGGCGACGTGGCTATTGACCATATCGCCGCGATACGCCGGCAACTCGATCTCGCCAATGCGTTCGCTGGGTTTGGAGCGCGGCTTGGCATACTGCCCGGCAATGCGTCCGACGCGGATCACCGGTTGCTGGGTGACCAGGCCGAAGGCCCCGGCGAGGATCTCCAGCACCGCGCTCTTGCGGGCCACGGCGCCGTGCTGGTTGTCGTTGATATCCTCGGCGCAATCGCCGGACTGGATGACCTTGCCTTCGCCTTCGGCGACTCGCGCCAGGAGTGCGCGCAGAGCCAGGATGTCCTGGGCCCTGATCAAGGACTGGCTGTCTCTCAGGTGTTGCTGTACGTCCCTCAGGCGAGAGAGATCGCTCCACTGGGGTTGCTGCAGTGCTTCACAACCCAGAACCCGTCGCACAATCGTTTCCATGATGAGACCCCTGGCGCAATGCCGTTAGGTGGGTATGCCTTCGCGTTTGATTTCGGGCACCGGGATATTCAGCGCCCGCAGTTGCTGGAACACATTCATGAACTCGCGGTTTTGCTTGATCTTGCCGTCCTCGAGGGCGAAGGAATGGAGGAAGTGGTTTTCGTAGTAGCCGTCCGGGTAGCCGGGAAAGAGGATCTGCCCGTGGCCTTCGCACTCGACCCAGAAGTGGTTCGGGTCATCGGTTTCGAAGATGCGCACGTCATACCATTCCCAGTCCGGGAAGCACTTCAGCGACCAGACCGCGTGCTCGGCGAGCTTGTCCTTGCCGCGAATGACAATCGGCGCGCCGGTGTCGGTGGTCCACAGGCCGCCGCTGCCGTCTTCGGTAAACAGTTCATGGCGGCGCAGGCGGGCGGGGCCCTTGGTCTGCATGTACTGCTCGACCACCTGGCGGTTCTTGCGGCGAAGCTCGGTACTGCTTGCAAACCCATCGTGTTTGTCTGGATTGGACATGGTCTTGCCTCTGTTGTGGATTAAGCGGGTAGGCCGGCGCGGCGAATGGTCGGCACGGGAATGCCGAGGGCGCGCAGTTGCTGGAAGGGGTTCATGAACTCGCGGTTGCGCTTGATCCGCCCGTCCTCGAGTTCGAAGGAATGGATGTAATGGTTCTCGCAGTAGCCCTTCGGGTAACCGGGCATATTCACGCTGCCGCGGCCGTCGCTTTCGACCCAGAAGTGGTTCGGGTCGGCGGTTTCGAAGATCCGCACGTTGTGCCACTGCCAGTCCGGGAAGCACTGGTCCAGCCAGACACCCAGGGCCGCCAGCTTGACGTGGCCGTGGAAGACCAGCGGGGTGGCGCTGGCGGTGTTCCAGGAACCGCCGCAGCCGTCCTCGGTAAACAGCTCGTGACGGCGCAGGCGGCCGGCGCCGTGGCTGTGCATGTACTGCTCGACGGTGGCGCGGTTCTTGCGCCGCAGTTCCGCGGCGTCGGCAAATCCGGTTTGGAGTGCGGTAGTTGGCATGCTCATGTTCCTTTGGGCGTGTTCAAGTCGCCGGGTGGTTCAGCCATGCAAGACACTTTCATGACGGCGACAGTGATTTTCGTGGTTTATATAGCGGGCCTGATCCAGGAGAATCGGGGTTAAATGTAAGCGCTATGTAATAAATAATACCGTTCGGTCACAGAAGGACTGATTATCCCCGTTGGGACGAACTTTCTTGGGGGGGATTTATACAGGGGGACGCTTGGAAAAGTTAAGCTACCAGATTTTGTAGGTGTGAAGTCTTTACGCCCAGCTTAACCTCCGCGCGCTGTTTGGATAGGAGGCCAAACATAGGCCTTGCGCCATCACTGGGCAATGCCGCAATCGCAGAAGGCCATTAACTAAATATGAAAGTAGGTCGCTCTATAGTTAGCGCAAAAGGTTATGGCTTTTTTACGGTTGTCCCCATTGACAGCGCGATCAGCTGGACTAGGATGACAAACCGATTCTCATCTTGGGTAGCTAAAATGGAATTAGCACAGCTTTGGGTTTGGGATCTTTACTTCTATTCGCTTTTTGCCAAAGCCATGAACATGGAGGAGTTTACCGGCATCGCGCTGAACGCCATCACCGATCTGAAATTCGATTTTTATGCTTATGGGCTGTGCAGCCTCACGCCGTTCATGCGGCCGAAAACCCACCTGTACAGCAACTACCCGGCGCAGTGGGTGGAACGTTACCAAAGCATGAACTACGCGGTGGTCGACCCTACGGTGAAGCACAGCCGGCTGGCCTCGACGCCGATCTTGTGGAGCGACGACATCTTCAAGGGCAGCCCTGGCCTGTGGTCGGAGGCCAATGATTCGCAGCTGCGCCATGGGCTGGCCCAGCCCTCGTTCAATGCCCGAGGGCGGGTGGGGTTGTTGAGCCTGGCGCGTAAAGACAAGAAGATCGGCGCCCAGGAGTTTACGGAGCTGGCACCTATCACCAAAGCTTTTGCCGATGCCGTCTATGCCAAGTTGTCGGATCTGGAGGGTATGTTGGAGCGGGATAATGATGTCGTGTTTACCGAGCGGGAAAGCGAAGTATTGCGCTGGACGGCGGATGGCAAGACGTCAGAAGAGATTGGCGTGATCATGGGCGTGTGTACGGATACGGTTAATTATCATCACAAGAATATTCAACGCAAGATCGGCGCGAGTAATCGGGTGCAGGCGGTGACCTATGCGGTGGCGCTGGGTTATATCTAACTAAGGTTCGATGCTTGTTGCGGAACAGGGTTGTCAGGCCTGTTCTGCAACAGGGCATTCGGCGTGTCAGGCGATTTGTTTTAATTCCTCGTGCATAAATAACGCGGGCGCAAGACTGCTGAAATGACGTTTACGCTCCGTCGGCAGTTGTATCGCGACAATCTGTTCATCCTGATGGCGGATCATCTCGCCGAGGCGTTCATAGTGGACGCCGTTCTTTCTGTAGTAGCGCTCCATGATCTTGCTGACAATCCCGACGATATATTCGGCACCGGCGTGATGCGCGGTTTCCAGGCACTTCCAGAACAACGGCATGGCCAGCTCCGGGCTTGAGGTGGTGAAGCGGGTCATTTCCCAGATAAAGGCGCTGGCTGGCACACCCTCGGCGCAGGTGTGGCTGAAGACACCTTCGAGCAGGTTGGGGGCGGTGGTGGGAGTCAGTCGGGCACAGCCGATCAGTTCGCGGGCCGGGTTGAGGGCCAGGAGGTAACGAGCGTGGGCGTGGTCGTAGGCGTCCCATTCGCACCCCGGTGCATCCGGCGGCAGGGGCAGTTGCCAACCCAGCTTCTCGACAAACTGCTGATAGCGGTATCGGCCGAGTGACAGCCGCAGACTGTCGCTCATTGAGGACAGGGTGTGCTCTTCCATGTGCATAAGGGCTTCTCTATCGATAAAGGACGGCGGGCGTCGATTTATATAGAGCAGAGGTGGGGGTTTGGCACCTACCAGATCTGGTAGGGGTGGGGCTTTGGGGGGCGGTCTTAGATGGTGGGGCGATTAGAGCGTTTCACTGTTTGGGGCGGTTTCAGCGTTTGCTGAAATAGGGGGAATGAGTGAAACCGTTTGCTTGACCTCACGTGCGGCTCAGCAGCGTTCAACCAGGATGCGAAATTGCCTTCTTAAAAAACTCATATTTCCCACGGGTTTCAGGCATGGGAGAATATTGCGTGCGCCAAACGCCAGGGCTACTGTTCAAGTGTCGCTGCAAATTCAGCGATACGGGCTTGGACACCCGGGGAAATACAGGGCGCACAGCGCCGCGAAAGCGGCTTTTTTGTCTTCGCTTTTTATGGCGAGCTGTGTGCGGGACACTTTCGAGTGTGCCGGGTTACCTGTTTTCCCGGTTGTCCAACCTGCGCACAGTTCGCCACCCATTCGCTTGGACACGAACGTGGTGAACTCCTTTCACAAACAGGAGATTCAACATGGACAAGAAACTCGTTCCCGATCCGCCGGTCGTTCGTAAAGCTCCCAGTGCAGCGGAGAAAAGCATGTACCTGAGTAAAGTCGTTGAGGTCCCCTTCAGCAACGGGGAGCCGGAGCCATCCAGCACGGCTCGTTTGCTCGATACCCTCGCGCTCACTTGCTCCAAACCAGTCATCCCCGAAGATCCCTGCAAGCCTACGCTGTTTGCCATACAGCCTGGCGTGACTGCCCAGGATGCGTTGGCCTACGTGTCTCGATTGCTCGAAACGGCGGAACTCAATGGTGATGAGATCAGTCTTCATACCAACCCCGTCGAGCGGGCGCTGTTCTGGGGGATGCTGCATTCGGTGGAGGTAGCGCGTGCGGTGGTGGATGCCCTGCTTGAGGGGGCATCCCCGTCTCATTAGACATTGCCCATTTTGGACAACCATCCGATTGATTGAGGTGGCATTGGTTGGGGATGTGATCAGTAGATTGGACCGCCAGCCACACACATGAAGCAGTATCTGATACTCCGGAAACGCCAAAGCCCCGCATTCCGAGGCTTTGGCGGTAAGGTTCGGCACCAGGAGTCGAATATAAACCTAACTTATTGTTTTTATTTAATATTTATAAAGATTCTTAAATTTCTATCTCTAAATTTATCCTGAAATCTAGCACATCTCTCTCATTCGAAGAGTGCGATGCCAGCTGCGCCTTTGCTAGCTGCTTGCAAGGTAGACCAAGCTTTAGCTACTGTCTGGCAAGTGGCCAGCTCCTTGGGTCATGTAACCCTTGGCCAGCGGTGAGGCTTGACTAGCATGGATGCAAATAATCCGCTTAAGCGATTAAGCTCATTAATATCAGCCTCTTACACATCGATAGTTCTAATTTTGTTGATAGCTAACTGACTATTTTATGTCAGGGGCTAGATGTGTCTGATATCTAATTGCGGCGCAATTTATTTTAATACAAGGATAGGTTTATGAAAGTAGTAAGGATCGAAGTTAATAATTTTCGCTTGCTGAAGAGGTTCTCTCTTGACCTCGAGAGCAATCTTTCTCTGGTGTTGGGTAAAAATAATAGCGGAAAGACTTCGCTGCTCTCTGCATTAGAGAAGTTTATAAATTCTTCTGAAAAGCATAAAATAGTTTTTGACGATTTCAACGTCGATTTAAAAGCCGCCTTAATTAAATTGGTGAGCGGGGCTGACCCGATAGGTCCAGAGAATGCCTATATCCCCTTGGGTATAACGTTAAAGTTATATATTGAGTACGATGGTATCGATAATTTGTCGCCAGTAAGCCAGCTGATAATGAGCTTGGATCCTGATGATAATCATATAGTGCTTGGGTTTGAGTATCTGGTTAGCTATCCGCAGTTAACGGCGATGCGGAATGATTACAATGATGTAAAAGAAAAATATGACAACGATTCGAGTTTGTTTCTTAAGGAAAATCAACACATTTACTTTGATCAAGTCAGGAAGAAAAGTTTTTCCTATAGTGATCCGGATGTGTTCACAGACTTAACTAAAGAAAATATTAGTTTGGCTGATGTTATTTCATTTAGATCTATCGGTGCGAAGCGGAGTGTTACGAATAAAGATAATGATAAAACACTCTCTTCTCAGACTGCAATCATATACAAAAAAACATCTGAGAACCAAGAGCAGCAAGAGGCTGTCGAGGGCTTTAAGAAGCAACTGCGTTCGACGGATAAGGAACTGAGCGAAATATATCAGGATATGTTTTCTGGGTTATTGGGGAAAGTTGCAAAGTTTGGCGGATCTAGATTGTCTGAGACGCATATAAAGATTGCATCCACCCTGCAGCATCGAGAACTGTTGGATGGAAATACAACTGTGATGTATACCCACGATACCCATGATCTTCCAGAACACTTTAATGGGCTTGGCTATATGAATCTAATCAGCATGATTTTTGAAATAGAAATGCTGATGACTTCTTTTCGGAGATCTAGTAAAGAAAATCCTGCTGCAATTAATTTACTTTTTATTGAGGAGCCGGAAGCGCATACACATCCTCAGATGCAATATACTTTTATAAAGAATATAAAGTCCCTGTTGAAAGAAAGCAGGGTGAGAGAAGATGGAGTGGAGATTCATCTTCAAACGATTATCAGCACTCACTCATCTCATATAGTGGCAGAGTGTGATTTCGACGATATCAAGTATTTGAGGAAGTCACCTCTTGCTAACAGTGTGGACGCAAAAAATCTTAAGGCGCTCAAGTCGGAGTATTCGTCCGATGATGTGAATGACAATGCCCAGGCTGAACTACACTACAAATTCCTTAAGCAATATCTTACGCTGAACAGAGCCGAGCTATTTTTTGCTGATAAAGCAATACTTATCGAGGGTGATACTGAGAAGATTCTTCTACCAGCAATGATGAGAAAGTTTGACCAAGAGCTTCCTGATGCTGGCGCTATACCTCTACTTTCACAGAATATTTCAATTGTGGAGGTAGGAGCACATGCTCAAATTTTTGAAAAGTTTATCCATTTTATTGGTATTAAAGCTTTAATTTTGACTGATATAGATAGCGGGATTAAAGAATTGCTTTTTGAAAAGGATGGAGTTACTCCCCAGCTATACAAAAAAGGCACTCAGAAAATAGAGACTATAAAATGTCGTCCTGATGACCCGGCGGCAGACCATACAGCTAATGGATCGTTAATATTTTATCACGGCAAGGTCAGAGAGGATTTGGGCTACTTTACCTCCCTTAATATTGAAGGTAAGGCTTTATCTAAAGTCGGAGGCGAATGGAAGGTCGATGTCGATGGCTGTGTTTTTCTAGCATATCAGACCAAAGACGATGGCTATCATGGAAGAAGCTTCGAAGATGCATTCTTTTCGCTAAACAAAGCACTACTTGGAACTGACTCTGAAAAATTTCCATCTCTAACGCCTAAGTGGTTCAACAAATATATAAATGGCGAGTGCGATGCATTTGAGTTTGCAGAGAAGGCAGTTGGCAAAAAGCCTTCGTTAGCGATTGAAATCCTGCTTAATAGTATACCTGATAAAAAATCCGACTTTTCCAATTGGAAGACTCCTCACTATATCCAAGAGGGCCTGGAATGGTTGCGCAAATGAAGAACTTAGAGGAGGTTAGTGACGAGGCGAAAAAGATTCTTGATACTATCAGTGAGGGTAAGAGTTTTTTACTGAGTGGCGGTGCTGGAAGTGGTAAAACTTACTCTTTGGTAGAGGTTATAACGAATCTGGTTACCCTCAAGCCTTTGGCACGCGTAGCGTGTATTACCTACACCAACGCTGCGGTGCGGGAGATTGAGGGCAGAGCCAGCCATCCAAATCTGCACGTTTCTACGATCCATGACTTTCTCTGGGGAGTAATCAAACATTTTCAAGTAGAGCTAAAGGAGGTTTTGTTAGCGCTGATTAATGATGACGAAATGTCAGGGTTTAAAGTTTTAGATGGCAACGGCGAACCAGAAAAATTAGATACTATTGAGGGAGATGTTAGGTATAAGGAGTACGTAAAATTTAGGGAGGGGGTAATTTCACATGATGAAGTTATTGTACTTGCTAACGAGATGTTTAAAAGGTACGACAAACTGTGCCGGATACTGAAAGATTGTTATCCATATATCATGGTGGATGAGTATCAAGATACTCAGGCGGAAGTTGTAGATATACTTCTTACGCAGTTGACTAGAGTTGGTGATCCAAATGTTATTGGTTTTTTTGGCGATGCAATGCAGGCAATTTATGATGAAGGCGTTGGTGATTTAGATGCTTACAAAGGGGAGGGGGTTGGGCAGGTTAGAGAAATAAAGAAAGAAGAAAATAGAAGAAATCCAAAAAATGTAATCGATTTGGCAAACAAACTTAGGAATGATGGGCTTTTCCAAGTTCCTTCTAAAGATTTAAATGCTCCAAATATGACCAGTGAAGGTGGTGTAAAAGATGGTCATATACAATTTCTATATTCATCCAATGATGACGTTAATATTGTAAAAGAATATTTGGGTTGGGAGTTTTCCGAGTCATCAGGCGCGAAGGAACTAAATCTCACTCATAACCTTATCGCTGCCAAAGCAGGGTTTAGTGAGTTGATGAGGATTTATGATGGCGATAAGATTTTAGAGTATGTCCGTAGGATCAAAAGTTATATTAAGAAAAATGAGCCTGCTTTTAACTCCGAGGGAAAAACGTTCGGAGAAGTATTGGCCGAGTTGAAGTATGAAAAAACTGGTAAAGCCTTAAAATACGTTGATCCGACAGACGGCATGGCGATATATATTGCAGAACACCAAGCTATATATGATCGAGCGCTGGATTTCTCATATGGTGAGCTGGCTTCTTTATATATTGACAAAGACCAGCTTATAGACGATCAGAAATCTGATCGAAGTGAGCTGGGGCGTGGCGGTGGTAATAGGGATGACCTGATAAAACATTTATTTAAAATACAAAAAAATGTCCAGCTTTACTTGGATGGAAGTTTTAATGAGTTTCTTCGCGTAACTGAACATGCGGTCACATCTAAGAGTGATAAAGTTAGACTGAAGGAGAGGATTGTCAATTTATCTAAAGTCGATGATAAAACAGTACAGCAAGTTATCGATGAGGCAAATGTAAGTGGCCTTGTTAGGGTTGACGATCGCCTTCAATCATTTATAGAGTCGAAACGTTATATTTATAACCAAGTGGCCTCGCTTCCATTCTCTCAATTTCAGAAATTATTTGAATATCTTGAAGGATTTACACCATTCTCTACTCAGCATAAAACCAAAGGTCGAGAATTTCCTGATGTTCTGGTTGTTCTGAACAATGGGCGGTGGAACTCCTATAACTTTGATTATTTGTTTGCTGATCGTATGGATAAAGAAAGTGTGGTGAATAGGACGCGTAAAATTCTATACGTATGCTGTACCCGTGCAAAATCAAATTTGGCTTTATTTTATCACTCCCCATCTGACGCAGTTGTTGAAAAAGCGAAGGACTGGTTCGGCCATGAAAACGTAAAAAATCTAGATTAGCTTGTGATGCTGGAAGGCAGTGCCTGATATATCTGGGGGTCTGGATAAGTCAGGCAGTGCTAATAAAGTTCAGACGCATATTTAATCGGTGACACTTTTAGTTAATTTTTAACGTTTAAATGCTGTAGTTGTAGTGTGTTCCAGTATCGTAATCGTACAGAGAAATATTTTTTCCATTTATGGTTCCGCTAAAATATTTTTTTGTGTCGTAGTCATAGCCATCAAATTTCTTTCCGTTCATTTTGAGATTTACATGTTTTGAGTTGTTGTAGTCATAGAAGTCTAGTGAGTTGTTGTTGCTTCCAGAAAAGAAGCTAGATGTTGTATAGTCATACCCTTCAACTTTACCGTTTGAGATGCTAGCTGAAATATTCCTATGGCATGAAGTCGAGTAGTCGTAAATAGAACTTATTTTTTTCTGATTTTTGGCAGCGCCGACTATGGCGGCGACCCTAGCTCGCGTTGTTTCTTTCATGTGTCAAATCTCCATTTTTTACTTAATCGCATAGCAATTAACTCTGCAGTCAGCTTATAGTAATAACGTGTGGACGCGGCTCGATGTCGTATTTTGCTGCACAAAAACCATAGCACATGCTTTCTTTGCCACGTCCATGGATTGTCTCGGTGCCAGCGCACAGCTATAGCTGCTTGGATGGCTTTTGCTTGGTGTAGGTGGCGCTGACGTGTCGTTTGCGATCCGCTCGTGACTCCCGCGAGGAATACCTCCATATCGAATGGCTTGCTCATGCTCGGCCACCGATGTAAGCCGAAACTACGTCGATACGACCGTGCCCCAGCTCATAGCTGATTTGTGCGCGTGCCTCCTGATCGAGGTGTTTGTCGAGCTGGTAGCAACTACCTCCCTTGATTGGCGCAAGTTGGTTTGTAATCTGCTCATACCGTTCGCATGCGTAGGCCGCACGCAATTCGTGGAATCCCTTGAGGTTGTGCGCGTGAAGGATGTCCCGTGCAGGGCGGATGATTCGCTGTTGAAAGTCTATGTAGCTTTCGTTGAGTGCAAGCAAGTTGTCGCTTCCGACGGGAGAGGCCTGCTCGGCGTACGTGAGCGCTTCACGAATATGATTATCCACCCAGATCCAACGAGGCGCCGATGCACCTGAGCGGCCACCTTTGGTGCCATCTTGAATGTTGATCTTGCCGTATCGTTCGGCTTCCCTTTGCAGTCGAGGAAGATCAGCCAAAATGGCCTCTCGCAGGCGCATGCCGGTTGCTCGCGCCAACTGAGCGATGGCCGCGGCGCGCGGCTGCAGATGTTTGGAGAGGACGTCGACTATACGTTTTACGTGATCGCGGTCCTGGCCTTGCGGAGGCATGGTGCGGACGCTGGTGCGCTGCATCCCAAGCGCCTTGCTCGGACTCGCCATCCTTACATACTGATCACCGCGAAGCGCTGCCATGGTTCTGTTGACGCTGGACAATCGGTTTTGCGCAGTCGCGATGGCAAGCTCACCATGTTCAACTTGCTGGCGTAGGTACCCGGCGTAGTCCAGCAAAGTCTGCCGATTGATCTTCCTCGCATCGTTGAATCCCGGCCCACCTTCGGACAGACACCAGCGCACAAACGCCCGCCAACGATCACTGTGCGCTTTGACCGTGCCGTAATGCCCGCCGCCAAATAGATCTTTCAGCGCCTGCGGCCCGGCATAACTCAGTTGTCGCCCATAGCCAAAATTGCGTCCATCTCGCCTGCCCACCAGTGCCATGATCGAACACCTCTTGAAGCCAAAACTTTTAAAACCTTCCCCACGTCATCCCGCCAAGAATGTTGAGTGTTATCAGGGATCAAGGCCCCTGCGACCGATCGTGTCCCGGGAAGTGGTGTAACTGAACCAACCGAAGGCGCCCAGCGGGCGAAAGAGGTTGGTCATCGTGGTTTTTGGCTAACGTTGAGTTTGCGAAGACCAAACCTTCACCAGGAAAACCACGATGACCAAGTCCACTATCGCATTGACCGAGCTGGTTGAGAAAGGGGCAGACGCCGATCTGCTCAAGCAAATGATTCAGTTCGTTGCCCAGCGCATGATGGAACTCGATGTCGAAGGCCTCTGCGGCGCCGGCTTCGACGTCAAAAGCCCAGACCGGGTGAACAGCCGCAACGGCTACCGGGATCGCCTGTGGCAAACCCGCGCCGGAGACGTCGACCTGAAGATCCCCAAGCTGCGCCAAGGCAGCTATTTCCCTGGCTTCCTTGAACCTCGGCGCACCGCCGAGAAGGCCACGGAGAAAAGGTGACCGATTTATTTTCTACCTTTGTCGAGTCTTCCGATCTGATTGACAGTCCCGCCGCCCATATCTATCAGCTCATATCCGAAATCTAGCTACAGGCCTTGCATCACTCTGCACTTGGGAAACGTCGAACAGCCCCAGAATTGCTGCCCCGCCTTCGGGCCAGAATTCACTGTGCGGATCACTAGAGCACTACCGCATTTCGGGCATTTCCGCTCGGCTGTCGGGTCGCTACGGCGTTTCAGATTTTGCACATGTTCGCGGTGGGTCGCGAGGGATGGCGTGCGCCGGCTGGTTTGCAGGGCCTGCATGAGGCCGTCGACCTCGGCCTCCGTGAACACCCTCTGCTGGAATGACTTGATGTAGCGAATAAAGCCAATGCCCTGGGTCACGTTGGCCGGCATCTGAGTCTTGAAGGTACTGCCGCCGACGAAGGTGATGACCGAGTGCAGGTGCTCGGCGCTGACGCCAAGGGTGGTTTCCAGGGCTTTGAGGTGTTTGTAGTTCTGCCGCAGCGGGTTCTGGAACTTGAACAGGCGCCTGTAGAGCTTTTGCGTCCACTGTGGCTGCTGCTCGCTGCCAAAGATCCAGCCGCGCATGTTCTTCGTTTCCAGCACGAAGACGCCGTAAGGCGAGAGGAAGACGTGGTCGATCTGCGTGGTGCCGTCAGGTGTGCTCAGGGTGACGTTGTGCAGGCGGCGGTAGGTCTGCTTATCCAGTTGCCAATGGGCGAACAGGCGCACCAGGAGTTCGCCGATGTACCCCTTGGCCCAAGGCGTCTTGAGCAGGCCGATCAGCAGTGCCGGCGGGATCAACCAGCCAAACGTGCTCCAGAGCTGCGCGATGATGGGGGTGAAATCCATTTCTTAACCTTCAGCAATTCAAAGAGTCCTTCAGCGCGGAGTGCTTGTAGCACCGCTAGCGGCTGTTTTGGCGGTGGTGATGCAGGTGTTACAGGTCGCGAAGCTAGCGACCAACAAAGCATGAGCCATCATATTGATATTGTCGGTGTTTAGACAGCCGGAATTGACCAGGCGCTTTCCGTGCGGGAGATGCTGCATTCGGGGGAGGTGACGCGCGCGGGGTGGATAGGATCTGCACCTAGGTAGGCATGGCAGCCAAGAATAAGTCTGGTTCTCTTTAACTGGTCTTGTTAAATTTTATTGTTGCTCGAGTTTAACGGAAATGCTCGACTCGTTTGAGTTTTGGCTTGCGCCAGGCAACCTGGTTGAGGCGAGAGCAAGTTTGCTATTGTTTTTGTGTGCTTTTTGTAAATAGGTTGTCCCACTCCTGAATCAAGAATATGTCGCGATAATTCCTTTCGCACAAAGATTGAAGTTTGTTGAGTTGTTCCTGGTCTGTTTTAGACAGGTTTTTGATTTCGACAGCTGGGCATTCGTCTCTTTTTTCCAGCGTGGGCATTAAAAGTTTGTTTGAGTGCAGCATTCTAAATGCCGGGGCGCTCAATTGGTCGCCGGCCTTTGACGTAAAGTGAATCGGGGCACTGACGTCGATGATTTCGACAGCCCACTTTCTAATATCATCATCTCCACCCGTGCGGGGTTCTTGTAAGATTTTCAGAGCCATTTGGACGTAATCTTTACGTATTCCGGTTTCTGAAATCGAACGTTGCGCACTCCAGCCAGCCGCTGCAATTATCAAGGGTATTACTATTAAGGCAAATGTTTGTGCCAGCTTATAACTCTTGTCAAGCGTCGATTCGGCAAGCGCCTTTTTTAATGGGGTTTTATAATGTCTTCTGAGACGAAGGTGGTTTTGCAACGGTATATTCCTTTCCGTAGGAAGCTCATATTTTCTGCCTTTGCCGAATCCATCGATCTCAGCAATGGTCCATGGTACCCAAATCTATAAGCTCATGTCCGAAAGCTAACTATAGGCCTTGCCTCACTCTGCACTTGGGAAATTTCGAACAGCCCCAGAATCGCTGTCCTGCCTTCGGGCCTGAGTTCACCGTGCGGATCACCAGGCCGCTGCCGCATTTCGGGCATTGCCGCTCGGCGCTTGGGTCGCTACGGCGTTTCAGGTTTCGCACAGGTTCGCGCTGGGTCGCAAGGGATGGAGTGCGCCGGCGGGGTTGCAGGGTATGCATGAGGGCGTCGACCTCGGCCTCGCCTTAACCTTCAGCAATTCAAAGATTCCTTCAGCGCGGAGCGGTTGTAGCGCCGCTGGCAGCGGTTTTGGTTTTGGGCGCGCAGGTGCTACAGGTAGCGAAGCCAACGACCAAAGAACGCGGTGACCATGATGGGCAGCACCTTTATCAACGCTCAGCAGATCGACTACGAGCAGTTCCGCGAGGAAACACTGGGTATCGTCCGCTATGTCAAAAATCACTCGCAACCCAAGGCCGCTCCATGACCTCTATGCGGGACGCAAGTCCGACGCCGAGTTGACGGAAATGGTGTTGCTGATGCTGGGCGTGGAGAGCGCCCCCCTGTCCGGCAAAGGCCCCGAGGTGGGAGCGCAATCGGGTAACAATGGGGTCGCCTGGCCATAAACATATCCATTTGCCTATCGCTTATCGTTAAGGGGGAAACGCTGCCCTGTCTTTCATGGGGCTCGTTCACCCAATTACCCCTTCGAATTTATTTTCTATCACATGTTCAGCCGAAAATACCGGGTCTCCATCCAGCGAGCATATAAGCATCGTGGCGAGCTGTCCTTCACCCTCCGCTCTGCTGAATACGTTCAATAGGTCCATGTCCGATGAGTAACGGATGGTGTAAATCGCATTATTTTTGCGTTCAATTCCATGATAGGTCAGCTCTGCTTGAGGTTGGCTTGGCACCCTGGCACAGGCAGAACATAAAATTACAACAATCATAAGCAAGAAGCGCTGCATCATTTCGAAAGCACCTCGTAAATGCTTTGCGTTATGATTTTATAGGCTGAGTCGCCATTGTTGAGCTTTGCTGTCAGCAGGGTAATTGCTTCCGCGTGGTTCGTGTCTACGCGGGTGTTGATGTCGGGGCCGGCGGTTATTTTCCACTTCTCCCCCATCCAAGCCACAAAGTCTGTAAAGTTAGAGCTTGAAGGGTGGGCTACAACATTTATCCATTTTTTTGCTATCGGTGCAGGTGTGTTGCTATAGATGTTCGAGCTGAACTCCAGAGTCGGGCTCTCCCCGACGGGGTCTAGCGTCACCAGTATCCGTACGTCATACCCTCGGTCGCTGAGAATCTTTGACAAGTGAGCGCCATTCCAGCCACCTAAGCTATGGCCCACAATGTAGATCACTGTTCTTTTATTTGGGATCACCGCGATGACATTTTTTTCTATATTGTCGTTGCCGAAAATTTCATAATACCCTAGGTATTCTACGTCGAAGTCTTTTTGTCGTTCTGGTTTTATGTTGCTGAAGGAGGATTTTTCCAAATAAGGTTTCGCGGGTTGAATGTTGTAGTTCGGCCCGCTACCTAGAAATCTCTTTTTGTCACCTGCTCCATCTATTAGAAACACAACCACCTTGATTACGGGTGACGGTACTGGAACCAGTTTGATTTGAGCGTCATTGACCGGTGTCAGTGTATGGGTCGTTGCAAGGCTCACTGTATTTCCGTTAGGCAGCACTATTTTTTCCGCTTCCATGGAATCAATCCTCCCCAAACAGCTTGATATTCTAAGCTAGGTGGGATGCGATCATATGGGTGTGGCCCACCGAATCACTCTCAACATGTTCATTACTACCGTCGGCGCGTTAAATACCATAAGGGTAAAGAGAACGCATTTATTTTTCCTCAGACTACCTGCCTGGGCAATGAGCCGTTGGTGGCTGCGAGGTCTGATCTCCCTCGTAAAAAGGCAACGCCGCCCGAAGGCGGCTTCAATTGACACGCAGTCGAGCTTGCATCGCCCTTTCTGCGCCGCAGGATCAACCAAGCGCGGGATCACTTGATTGCAATCACCGGCGACGGTCCTCGGACCACCGTCCGGTGGCAAGCGGCGGTGCTGCGCGCCATCAGCGAACTGATGCGATACAGCGCCACCTGCATATCGGGATTTCGCCATGTTCAAGGTCACCCCCAACCAGCGGAGCGAGATCGAACACGGGGCGTTGTTGATCAGGATGCCTCTTCATTTTCAACGTCGATAGACACCTGGTCGGCAAAGGCTATCTCAAAATTGATATGACCTACCGAGCCCAGATGATCGTCTCGCTGGGGTACACGACATCGACCGACGATGCTGATCTGCGGCATGAAAGGACGCGTTCGGCGCCTGAAATTTCGGGGAAAATGAAATAAGACATGCCTGCTGAAAGGCCTTATTTGTGCCTGTTTTAACCTGATGAAACGTATCAGCCAGCAACAAAAATCCATTTATATTGAAAAAAACAGAATTTTCTCTTGATCCTGAAAACCCATTGGCCTACAGTAAAACCACTGTATAAACATACAGTCAATTAGCGAGTACTTATCTGAATGTTTGAATCCATGAGGTAACACAAATGAAAACCATTACTGAAAAACTTGGACAGCTCCCCCACCAACCCAGCCTCTGGACACGCGCCGATGCGTTGAAAGTTCATGCGGATGATCCCACCACAACCCAGCCGCTGGTCAGCGCCGATTTCCCGGTGTTGAACAACGAAGTCTTCATTTGGGACACCATGCCGCTGCGCGACATGGACGGTAACATCGCCTCCGTCGATGGCTGGTCGGTCATCTTCACCTTGACCGCGGGTCGTCATCCGAATGACCCGGAATACAAAGATCAAAACGGTCACTACGACATCGTCCGCGACTGGAACGACCGCCACGGTCGGGCAAAGATGTATTTCTGGTTTTCCCGTACCGGTAAAGACTGGGAGTTCGGTGGCCGCGTGATGGCTGAAGGCGTTTCGCCAACCACTCGCGAGTGGGCCGGTTCTCCGATTCTGTTGAACGATAACGGCGATGTGGATTTGTACTACACCGCCGTTACACCGGGCGCGACCATCGTCAAGGTACGGGGTCGCGTGGTCACCACTGAACATGGTGTCAGCATGGTGGGCTTCGAAAAGGTGAAACCGCTGTTTGAAGCGGATGGCAAAATGTACCAAACCGAAGCGCAAAACCCGTTCTGGGGCTTCCGTGATCCATGGCCGTTCCGCGACCCAAAAGACGGCAAGCTGTACATGCTGTTCGAGGGTAATGTGGCCGGTGAGCGCGGGTCGCACAAGGTCGGTGAGGCAGAAATCGGCGATGTGCCACCAGGCTATGAAGACGTTGGTAATTCGCGCTTCCAGACCGCCTGCGTCGGCATCGCCGTGGCTCGCGACGAAGACGGAGACGACTGGGAAATGTTACCGCCGCTGCTGACCGCAGTGGGCGTCAATGACCAGACCGAACGTCCGCACTTCCTGTTCCAAGATGGCAAATACTACCTGTTCACCATCAGCCACACGTTCACTTATGCCGACGGTGTAACCGGCCCGGACGGTGTGTATGGTTTCGTCGCCGATGAGTTGTTCGGCCCTTACGTGCCGCTGAACGGTTCCGGCCTGGTACTGGGCAACCCGTCCTCCCAGCCATTCCAGACCTACTCGCACTATGTGATGCCGAACGGTCTGGTGACCTCGTTCATCGACAGCGTACCAACCAATGAAAGCGAAACCGGGATGCAAATGCGTATCGGCGGTACCGAAGCGCCGACGGTGGGCATCAAGGTCAAGGGGCAGCAGACTTTTGTGGTGGCCAAGTATGACTACGGTTATATCCCCCCGATGATTGATGTAACGCTGAAGTAAAACTGGAAACACATAGGGCCTTCAGGCACCGGGTTTGACTCGATAACAAACTCGTTGTGGATATGATCGAGATATCCGCGCGCCTGACTCACTGCGACTTGATCGGGAGCCGCATTGAACAATGCGTAACACGACCCTTCGTCACTGGCTGCACGGATGCAGCCAGTGGCGGGTCTCCCCCCTGAGCGACACGCTTTATCTAATTCCCCGCCGCGTCCATCAGCCTCTTATGACACTTCGAGTGCCTGCCGTTTGTTCAGGTTCCAGGCAGTGAGTGACAATCCCAAGGCCACGCTGTCAGTCATTTTTTTTGATTGAGGAGTCAGACTCAACAGCCAAGAGCACAGAAGCCTACACATCCCCGATTTTTGATTGGCTTGCGACTATGGATCGTCAACGGTCTAAGCCTTGGATAAAAACGGATATTTTACTTTATCAATTTATATCCGAAAACTGGCTACAGGTTCTGTCTCACCTACCTTATTGCTACTCGCGAAGATTCGTTCATCCCAAGGCAGCAGCGCCCGCCAGAAATAAAGGGGTTAAGAATCGGGCTTAACTGAAATCAGAAAATCTAAAAAACTATCAGAATGGGTAGGTTTTTTAGCGTCGGAAAGCTGTTAAATTTCGATTGCCTTGTCACGCTGTTTACTGCAAATGAAACGCTGGGCTTTTAATTGCTGCAACGAAGTTTGTAGTGAGAGAGTGTTCGGTGTTGTTCATCGTTTTTTGAAAGAAGTTAATGTGACTGGCAAAGATAAAACCTAACTGCTCAATGTCGGCTCGGGCACTGCCACTGTAATGCAGCTCCATAACCCACAGAGGCTGGATGACTATAACAAGACGGACGACAAGGTACGGCTACAGGGGCATCTGTGATTCGATGAAATGAGGAAAGAGGATTGAACATGAAGTCTGATTTGGCGTATGACTGGTTGTTTCTGGCGGGTATCGGCAACTCCGGGCCAACTCATTGGCAGCGCCATTGGGAGGCCGAGCATCCCAATACCCTGTGGCTGGAGCATCGTGACTGGGATAGCCCCAGCCGTGACGAATGGGTCGGTGAGTTGCAGCAATTGCTTTCGACCTGTCAGCGCCCGGTAGTGGTGGTCGCTCATAGCCTGGGCTGCCTGTTGCTACTGGAGTGGGCGGCGGAATATGCGCCAGCTCCGAACAAGGTTTTGGGGGCATTTCTGGTGGCGGTGCCTGATCCTCGTAGTACCAGGTTCCCCCAGGAAGCCACTGGCTTTCGCCCGGCCGAGGATTTTGCCAACCGCTTGCCGCTGAGCATGGTCGCCAGCGAAAACGACCCTTATGGCGCCTTGGAATATGTCCAGCACAGCGCCCGGCAGTTGGGGTGCGAGTATGTGAACGTCGGGGCACTGGGGCACATCAACGGCAAGTCGCAGTTGGGTTACTGGCAGCCGGGATTCAGCCTTCTACAAGATTTTACTCGGTCGTTGATAGCTTGAGTCGCTCTGCGCAGTCGTCCGACCGGGCGTCTGCGTGGTCCTACCGATCAGGCCGACGATATGTCTGCACGCACTACGCCCTTGTCCACATCTCACCTTTTTGTCTCAGCGTTATCATCCTGCTTCGGGGGGCGCGGCGTTCAGTCAATCGCCTCGTATTCCATCTAGACCTGGATGATCTGCATGGACAATGCTTGCACCACTGCGGCGCTACGGCTGGTCACGCCGAATTTCCTGCGAATGTTCTTGAAGTGAAAATCCACATTGGCTTCCGAACAGTTACAGATGTTGGAGATTTCCCAACTGGTTTTGCCAATTGCGCTCCATTGAAGAACCTCTTTTTCACGTCTTGTCAGTCGAACTGCATTGGCCGTCTTGGGTATGCAGAGAAATCTCAGAGCGCTTTGCAAAGCGGTGTCCCTGAGCCAGGAGAGTTCGCGCCAATTCGCCTGGATCACCATTTTGGCGGCGTGCTCATCGACCCCATCGATGCTCAAGCCAAAAGTGCCGAACTGGCCTTGGGGACCATGCAGGGCCAAGGTCACACCATTGATCAGCCCATGGCTGCCAGCTTGTTCGCGCAGCTCCCGCTGATTGCTACTGGTGTACAGCCGATCGGTCCATATCACCGGCAGAACACTGTGCATGCAGTGCCGCTCCAGCGGATCGATCTTGGCATAACCGGCGCGATCATAGGCCTCGGTCCAGGATGTCGGGAAATCGCCGATGACCAGGGCGCTGCGACCGTCGGCCTGGACGCTGGATCTCAAACAGAACAGAAAACGGCTAAATCCCAGGCACAAGACCCGCTCCTTCATGCAAGCACGCCATTCGTTAATTGTGCTGATCCGATTGAAGTCCGAGAACGATTCGATAGGTGATGGTGTTGCTGTCGAAAGGCCACAAGCTGGCCGGCGGCAGCCTCCCTGAAGATGCTCTTCAGGGCGCGTGGGTGTCATTGGCACTGGCCGTCAACCACAGGTGCAGCTCCGTCTTGAGAAGCTCGCCATAGTTGTTCCTGAGCAGTACGTTGCGCAGCTCTGTCGGGTAGATCGGCGCATCGCCATAGATGATGGTCTTGATGCCCTT
>NZ_JALLIX010000037.1 GCF_023242365.1 Pseudomonas sp. MWU13-2100 | reverse complement strand
TGCCTGTAGAAAAGTGAAGGCATAAAAAAAGGCCCGCAAGGGGCCTTTCCGTCGAGCACGGCGCAATCAGCGTTCGAGATCCTTGATCTTGCCTTTTTTGCCATCCCACTCTTCAGCATCCGGCAGCGATTCTTTCTTTTCAGTGATGTTGGGCCAGATTTCGGCCAGCTCAACGTTCAACTGAATGAACTCTTGCATGTCCTCCGGGACTTCGTCCTCGGAGAAAATAGCCACAGCAGGGCATTCCGGCTCGCAAAGCGCGCAGTCGATGCACTCATCCGGGTGAATGACCAGGAAGTTCGGGCCTTCGTAAAAGCAGTCCACCGGACAGACTTCTACGCAGTCGGTGTACTTGCACTTGATGCAGTTGTCGGTGACGACGAAGGTCATTTCTAATTCTCTCCTCAGGCGGCGGCAGCAAGACCCTATCAGAATGGGCTCGCCAGGTTTGGGAGCGATAGTCTGCGAACCAGGCTAATGGTGCACAGCATCCCAAACCGCGCGAGATTCTAGCAGTTTGTCGTGCGCTGCGTTAGATCCGTGTCTTTAATGTATAGAGCATTTCCAGTGCCCGGCGCGGCGTCAGGTCGTCGAGGTTGAGCTTGGCCAGTTCATCGAGGACTGGGTGCGGCAGGCTGGCGAACATATCGCTTTGCATCGGAGCGGCCGGTTTGCCTGGCTTGGCGACCGGTAGCTCGTGGGGCAGGCTGGTGGTTTCCAGGCGGCTCAGGTGCTCGCGGGCGCGGGTGATCACATCGCTCGGCACGCCTGCCAGTTGCGCCACCGCCAGGCCGTAGCTCTGGCTGGCCGGGCCGGGCAGCACATGGTGGAGGAAGACAATGCGCTCATTGTGCTCGGTGGCATTGAGATGCACGTTGGCCACCAATGGCTCGCTTTCCGGCAGCACGGTCAATTCGAAGTAGTGGGTCGCGAACAGGGTGTAGGCCCGCAGGTGGGCGAGACGTTCCGCCGCCGCCCAGGCCAGGGACAGACCGTCGAAGGTGCTGGTACCGCGACCGACCTCGTCCATCAGCACCAGGCTGCGCTCGGTGGCGTTGTGCAGGATGTTGGCGGTTTCGCTCATTTCCACCATGAAGGTCGAACGTCCGCCGGCCAGGTCGTCGCTGGAACCGATCCGGGTAAAGATCCGGTCCACCAGGGACAGCTCGCAGCTGGCCGCCGGCACGAAGCTACCGATATGGGCCAGTAGCACGATCAGCGCGGTCTGGCGCATGTAGGTGGATTTACCGCCCATGTTGGGACCGGTGATCACCAGCATGCGGGTATTGTCGTCGAGCGCCAGGTCGTTGGCCACGAACGGCGTGGTCAGTACCTGCTCGACCACCGGGTGGCGTCCCTGAGTGATGCGCATGCACGGCTCGTCGACAAAGCGCGGGCAGTTCAGGTCCAGGTTCAGTGCCCGTTCGGCCAGGTTGCTCAACACATCCAGCTCGGCGAGGGCCGCGGCGGTGTCCTGCAGCGGCGGGAGTTCACCGATCAGGGTTTCGAGCAAGGCTTCATAGAGCATCTTCTCTCGGGCCAGCGCGCGACTCTTGGCCGACAGGGCCTTGTCCTCGAATTCCTTGAGTTCCGGGGTGATAAAGCGCTCGGCGCCCTTGAGGGTCTGGCGCCGGATGTAGTCCGCCGGCGCCGATTCCGCCTGCTTGCTCGGCAACTCGATGAAGTAGCCGTGGACCCGGTTGTAGCCGACCTTGAGGTTGGCCAATCCCGTGCGGGCTTTTTCCCGGGCTTCCAGGTCGATCAGGAACTGCCCGGCGTTTTCGCTCAGCGACAGCAGCTCGTCCAGTTCGGTGTCGTAGCCGGTTTTCAACACGCCGCCGTCGCGGATGATCGCCGGTGGGTTATCGATGATGGCGCGTTCCAGCAGGATCGCCAGTTCCGGGTAGGTCTTGGTGGTGACGGCCAGTTGCTTGAGGTGCGGGGCGTCCAGTTCGAGCATCGCATCCTGCAACTGCGGCAGGGCGCCGAGGGCATCGCGCAGGCGCGCCAGATCGCGAGGGCGGGCGTTGCGCAGGCCGATCCGCGCAAGGATCCGCTCGATGTCGCCGATCTCCTTGAGCTGCGGTTGCAGTTGTTCGAAGCGGTAGCTTTCCAGCAGGCAAGTGATGGAGCTCTGGCGGGCCTGCAGGACACGCAGGTCGCGCAGCGGGCGGTTCAACCAGCGGGTCAGCAGGCGGCTGCCCATGGCGGTCTGGCAGCGGTCGACCACCGATTGCAGGGTGTTTTCGCGGCCGCCGGCAAGGTTGGTATCCAGTTCCAGGTTACGGCGGCTGGCGCCGTCGAGCACCACGGTGTCGTCCAGGCGTTCGTGGCGCAGGCTGCGCAGGTGGGGCAGGGCGGTGCGCTGGGTCTCCTTGGCGTAGCTGAGCAGGCAGCCGGCGGCACCGATGGCCAGGGTCAGTGTTTCGCAACCGAAGCCCTTGAGGTCCTGCACGGAAAATTGCTGGCAGAGGCTTTTGAGCGCGGAGTCTCGTTCAAAGTCCCATGGTGCGCGACGACGAGTCCCACGACGTTTTTCCGCCGGTAGGCCTTGTGGCCAGTCATCCGGGATCATCAGCTCGACCGGGTTGATGCGTTCCAGCTCCGCCAGCAGGTTTTCCCAGCCCTTGATTTCGAGGACGGTGAAGTTGCCGCTGGTGATGTCCAGCACGGCCAGGCCGAACAGACGCTCGTCGCCCAGTACCGCGGCGATCAGGTTGTCGCGGCGCTCATCGAGCAGGGCTTCGTCGCTGACCGTGCCGGGGGTGATGATACGTACCACCTGGCGTTCGACCGGCCCCTTGCTGGTGGCCGGATCGCCGATCTGCTCGCAGATCACTACCGACTCGCCGAGCTTCACCAGCTTGGCGAGATAACCCTCGAGGGAGTGGTAAGGAATCCCACACATCGGAATCGCCTGTCCGGCCGATTGCCCACGGGCTGTGAGGGTGATATCGAGCAGCTTGGCGGCCTTCTTCGCGTCTTCATAGAAAATCTCGTAGAAGTCGCCCATGCGGTAGAACATCAGCTGATCGGGGTGCTGGTTCTTCAGGCGCCAGTACTGCTGCATCATCGGGGTGTGGGAGGACAGATCGGGGCTATTTTTACTCATCGGATACTTAGACGGATTCGTTTTGAGTGGAGAGCAGAGTCGAGCGCCTGGCGCGGGACTTTTTCGATGGGGGCAAGGTTAACACGGGGGGGCGAATGTCCGCTGAGTTCAGGGGGGCCCTGCCGGACATCAATTTATAGGTATTCTTTGTAGTGTCCTGAGCGCGTCGGTTTCGGGTGAAATATACCGGCTGCCGGGTATGTTCAAGTGGTGATGAGTGGGTACCCCGAACCCTTCACGACCGACGATGAGCGCTTCGCCTTGCCAATCCTGAAGCCATTGGAAGAGCGGCAGTCTGAGCTGTCCGCGAGCGGGATCGGCGAGAAAGGCACGCCCTTGGCCGACGCCTTTGAGCACAACAAACTGATTCAGTTTGCTTCTGCGCAGAAGAATGATGACCGGGCCCTGCAAGGCATATACCGATTTCGCTGGGAGTAATACACCGTCGGCGGTGTAGCCGAGGTTCTCCGCTGTTATTCAGCGGGTCTTTCCAGCTATTGAAGGTGTGGTTGTATCGCTTTCTTCCCGTTGGCGCGCTCAGGTCAAATGTCAGGGAGATTGCCGGGCGGTCGGCGGATTCGTCAATGACCTGGTATTGAGCGCCGAATGCAATGTCGGCCAGGTTCCAGGCATCGGCATGGCGGACATGCTCATTGCTGGAAACGTCTTGGATGTGGCTGTGGGTGATCGGCGCACTCAAATAGCCTTCAATACCCTCGTAAATCCCCGCCCTGAGGGTGGATCTGAATTCCAGTTGCTTTGCCGAGTAAGAGGATCTTTGAAAGTAACCTGCATAGGGAAGTGCATAGTGGAGCCGGATCCCTTGGCGCCATGGTCCTTGATTGAACCGTGTCACCCAGCTTGCCAAGCACCAGCAGCCACAGCAATGGTTTTTGCATATCTGCGCCAAGGCCATGCATAAAATATGCAAATCAGCATTTGCCATTCGCGAAAAGCCCAAGCAATATGCGCGTTATGCAAATACGCAACGTTTCTACCGTCCTACGAGCGCTGCTCGATCGTCACGGGATCTCCCCCACGGAGCTTCACCGTCGTACCGGCGTGCCCCAATCCACCCTGTCGCGCATTCTCAGCGGGAAAATTGTCGATCCTTCGGACAAGCACATCTCGAAGATTGCCGAGTACTTCGGTATCAGTACCGACCAGTTGCGCGGGCGTGTACCTGTTGCCGCCGCTCGGGATCAGGCGCAGGGCACGCTGCATTCGGAACTCAAGGATATAAGCCTGTGGGACGACGACACGCCCGTCGATGAAGACGAAGTGTCCGTGCCCTTTCTTCGCGAGGTTGAATTGGCTGCTGGATCAGGAAGATTCGTCATAGAGGAAAGCGAGAAGGCCAGTCTGCGCTTCGGCAAGCGCAGCCTGCGCCACAACGGCGTGCAGTTCGACCAGGCCAAGTGCGTGACCGTGCGCGGCAACAGCATGTTGCCGGTGCTGCGCGACGGCGCCACGGTCGGGGTCAACGCCGGCAAGAGCGCCATCGGCGATATCGTCGATGGCGACCTTTACGCCATCAACCACAACGGTCAGCTGCGGGTGAAGCAGCTTTATCGCCTGCCGACAGGGATCCGCCTGCGCAGCTTCAATCGCGACGAGCATCCGGATGAGGACTACAGCTTCCAGGAGATCCAGGAAGAGCAGATCACCATCCTCGGTCACGTCTTCTGGTGGGGCATGTACGCGCGCTAACCCGCCCTGATCCGAAAAAACCCACGGCGATGTGGGTTTTTTTACGCCTGCAAAAAAGCACAAACCCTTGAACGGCATGGTCTCCATGCGCGAGTGCATTGATCGCGCATAAATAAATGCATTTATGCATTGACTGTATATGCATACATGCATATTCTTTGTCTCAAGCCGGCCAGAAAGGTCGGTGATAGGCAGCAATGCCAGGGGCAACCCACCGCTCTTTAGTGGCACCGCTTCAAAGAACAGGCAGCGATGGACCGGCCTCAACGGTTCAGAGGGTTGGCAACTGACCCGGGTGTGCAGCGTAAAGCACCGTAAGCAGTTATCCGGCGGACAGGGTCGCGGTCGGAGGAACAATTTGAATCGATCCGTACCGCGCCAGTAGCGCCGAAAGATCGGGTGTCCGGTCAGGAGCCCCAACGCTGAAAACGCGAGCGGTGCCAGGGGCGGGCGTCAGGACCGCATTACTGAAAAGCCTGGGCGACCGGGCTTTTTGGAATGCCCACCGAATGCGGGCTCTCAAGAGAACCCTTCACCTTGAACGACAAGCCCAAACCATTACCGGCCAATGACTGGCCCTTTTTATTGCAGGAGGCGTGACATGACGAGCGAGCAACAAGCGTTGGTGGACATGCCTATCTGGCTGGTCATCGTGCTGGCCGTGGTCGGCGGGGTTTCCGGCGAAATGTGGCGCGCCGACAAGGACGGTGCCCGCGGCTGGGTGCTGCTACGGCGCCTGGTACTGCGCTCCGGGGCCTGCATGGTCTGTGGCGTGTCGACCATCATGCTGCTGTATGCCGCCGGCGTGTCGATCTGGACCGCCGGGGCCTTTGGCTGCCTGACCGCCATGGCCGGCGCGGATGCCGCCATCGGTATTTATGAGCGCTGGGCGGCCAAGCGCCTGGGGGTGGACGAAGCGCCTCCCCCGGAGACCCGGCCGGAGCCATAGCCGGACAGGGATCCGGACAAAGCGTTCCTGACTACCTCGGATATTACCAATGGACTGGAGCCATCGGGCCTGAGAGCAAGGCCCAACCCGCAAGGACGCGGGTTTTCTGGAGGCGAATGATCGCCTGTCGAACCCCTCAATCGACGGGTTTTTTACTACCCGGTGAACCCCTCATGAATATCACCCCGATCCTCACGCAACTGCGTGCTCAATGCCCTACCCTGGCCAATCACATTTCCACCGGCCTTGATCTCGATCTATTGCAAAGCAACACCACGCTGCAAGCCCCGGCGGCCTTCGTCACGGTGATCACCGACCTGGCGAACAAGGACGCTGCACAAAACGTCACCTGGCAAACCCTGAGCGATCGTCTGGAACTGACCCTGGTGCTCGACGCCAGCAGCGGCGCCCAGGCCTTCGACCAACTCCACAGCCTTCGCGCCGAACTCTGGCGCGCCCTGGTCGGCTTCAAACCCGACACCTATTACAACCCCATCGAATACGACGGCGGCGAGCTGATCTCGATCAACGCCAGCCGCCTGCTCTATCGCCTGCATTTCTTCGCTGAGTTCCAACTGGGGCGCAACCGTTCCACGGACCCGGCCGAAACCTGGCACGAGCGTGAATTGGACGGCTTGCCGTCTTTTACCGGGGTCACGGTGAAGGTCGATGCCATCGATCCCGCCGACCCCAATCTGCACCGCCCAGGCCCCGACGGGCGCCTGGAGCTGACTTTCTCTGGAGACGTAACGCAATGACCCAACGCATCACCGTAGTGCCGGCCCCGGGCCGCGCCGTACCGGACCCCGAAGCCGGCGACCTGCTACCGCTCGAAGGCCGTGAAGTGGCCGACAGCGCCTGGTGGCGCCGTCGTCTGGCCGATGGCGATATCACCCTCAACACCGCCCCGGCGGTCAAACCACAGGATGCCCAATAATGGCTATCGGATTCAGCAACATCCCCGCGGACCTGCGTGTTCCGCTGTTTTACGCCGAGATGGACAACTCGGCGGCCAATAGCGCGTCGTCGACCTTGCGTCGCCTGATCGTCGCTCAGGTCAACGACAATGCCACCAGCACCGAAGTCGGCAGCCTGGTACTGGTCTCCAGCGTCGCCCTGGCGAAAAGCATCGGTGGCCAGGGCTCGATGCTCGCCTCGATGTACGACACCTGGCGCAAGACCGATCCGCTCGGCGAGATCTGGTGCCTGCCGCTGCTCAGCACCGTGGGCAGCATCGCCAAGGCCGATCTGAAACTGACCGGCGCCGCCACCGAAAGCGGTGTGCTCAACCTGTATGTCGGTGGTGTGCGGGTCCAGGCCGCCGTGGTCAACGGGGCGACCGCCGCCCAGGTTGCCACCACCCTGGCACTGCAAGTCAACGCCGCGAGCGACCTGCCGGTCAGCGCCGTGGCTGTCGACGGCACCGTGACCCTGACCTGCAAATGGACCGGTGACAGCGGCAACGATATCAGCCTGCAGTTCAATCGCCTGGGCAAGAGCAATGGCGAACAGACCCCCGCCGGCCTCACCATCGTCCCCGCGCCAATGGCCGGTGGTGCCGGTGTGCCGGATCAGGTCGCCGCGCTCGCGGCACTGGGGGACGAACCGTTCGAGTTCATCTGCCAGCCCTGGTCCGATGTGGCGACCCTGAATGCCTGGCAAGCGGCGATGGACGACAGCGTCGGTCGCTGGTCCTGGTCCAAGCAGTTGTTCGGCCATGTCTACACCGCCAAGCGCGGCACCGTCGGCACCCTGGTGGCCGCCGGCCAGACCCGTAACGACCAGCACATGACCCTCCTGGCCATGGAGCCGGGTGTGCCACAACCGGTCTGGGTCCAGGCCGCTGCCTTGGCCGCGCGGACTGCGGTGTTTATCTCCGCCGACGCCAGCCGTCCTACCCAGAGCGGCAGCCTGCCGGGTATCGACCCGGGCGCGGCCAGCGAGCGTTTCACCCTGACCGAACGCCAGTCGCTGCTCAGCTATGGGCTCGCTACCGCGTACTACGAAGGCGGTTACGTGCGCATCCAGCGGGCGATCACTACCTATCAGAAGAACGCTTACGGCCAGGCGGACAACTCCTACCTGGACAGCGAGACCATGCACCAGTCGGCTTTTATCGTACGCCGCCTGCAAAGCGTGATCACCAGCAAGTACGGTCGCCACAAGCTTGCGGCCGATGGCACCCGCTTCGGCGCCGGCCAGCCGATCATCACCCCGAGCACCATCCGTGGTGAGCTGATCGCCCAGTACGCCAAGCTCGAACTGGAAGGCCATGTGGAGAACGCCGAAATGTTCGCCGAGCACCTGATCGTCGAGCGCGACAGCCAGGACCCGAGCCGGGTCAACGTGCTGTTCCCGCCGGACTACATCAACGGCCTGCGGGTGTTCGCGCTGCTCAACCAGTTCCGCCTGCAGTACGACGCGGCGGCCTGATCGCCTGCCCACACTGCGTAACCCCAGCCCGCTCGATGCGGGCTTTTTATTGCAAGGAGATACACCATGGGTCAACTGATTGCGGGCACCTGCTACGTCAAAGTGGACGGCGCTCAACTGACTATCAACGGCGGCTGCGAAGCCCCGCTGATGTTCGTCAAACGGGAAACGCTCGTGCCGGGCTTCTACAAGGAAACCGACGTCGCCCCGACTTTCGCGGTAACCGCGCTGTACACGCCTGACTTCCCGCTCAAGCAACTGGTCGACGGCGTCGACATGACCGTCACCTGCGAATTCAGCAACGGCAAGGTCTACGTCCTGGCCGGTGCCTATCTGACCGATACACCGTCCGCCAAGGGTGACGACGCGACCATCGCGCTGAAATTCGAAGGCATCAAGGGGACCTGGCAATGACTGATCCGGTGAAGTTGCAAGTGCCCATCGAGGCCCACGGCGAGCCCCTGGGCGAACTCACCCTGCGCCGTCCGACGGTGCAGGAAGTGCGGGCGATCAAGGCGCTGCCGTACAAGATCGACAAGGGCGAAGACGTCAGCCTCGATATGGATGTCGCCGCCAAGTACATCGCGGTCTGCGCCGGCATCCCGCCGTCGTCGGTCAACCAGCTGGACCTGTCCGACCTCAACACCCTGAGCTGGGCGGTGGCGGGTTTTTTCATGAGTGCGGCATCGCAGCCATCGGCGAGCTGATTGCGCTCGCCTATGACCTGGCCTGGTTCTGGAAGGTTGACCCCGAACAGATGATGGCCAGGCCACTGGATGTGCTCCGGGAATCCCTGGAGCACGCGCAACGGATCAATGCGATGCAGCAGGTGCAGTGATGGCTATGACAAATAACGCGCTCACGGCGATCAATACCCAGACCATTGTGAACATGGCCATTGTCGTGAACGGCGTCCAGAAGATGGACGACGACATGGCAAAGGTCAGCGCGAAAGTCGGGAGTTTCAAAAAAAGCCTGGAAGATAGCGGCCTGGGCAAGCTGGATGTCTCCGCGGTGCTCAAGGGCGGTGGTTTGGCGGAGCATTTTGTCGCCGGTGTCCAGGCGGCGATCAAGGAAGAAAACAAGCTGGCCGAGGCTCGCAAGGGGGCAGAGGGACCTGAGTTGCCGGGGCCGAAGCTGGGACCCACGGCGCAAAACCTGGCGAAGTTGAGTGAGGCGGTCGACAGCGTTTCGGTGAAGTTTGGTCAGGCGCTGTTGCCGGTAGTGAATTCGGTGGTGACGGCGTTGGTGCCGCTGGTGAGTACCGCTGCGGAGTTCGTGGCGGCGAATCCCAACCTGGTTCAAGGACTGGCGGCGGGAGCGCTGGCGTTTACCGTTATACGGGGTGCGGTGACCGGTGTGATGGGCGCGATGGAACTGCTCAAAGTCGGTTTCCTGGCTTCGCCGATCGGTTTGATTGCATTAGGTATCGCCGTTGCGGCGGGGCTCATCATTGCCTACTGGGAACCGATTTCAGGTTTTTTCAACGGACTTTGGGACGCCATCAAGGGGATGGCGGCCGGCTTCATGTCGGGGTTGCAGGCGGTGCTTGATTGGTCGCCGATGCCGATGATCAGGGCGGGCTGGGAGACGATCAGCGTATTTTTCGCCGGCCTTTGGCTGTCGATCTCGACGGCAGCCGTTTCGATGTTCGACTTTTTCAAGGTGCTGTTTTCCTGGACGCCGCTGGGTCTGGTCATGGACAACTGGGGGCCGCTGACGGGGCTCTTCGATTCGATCTGGCGCTTGCTCAAGGCCCTGGCCGTGCCGGTGATGGACTTTCTCAAGGGCGTGTTCGACTGGTCGCCTCTAGGGATGATCGTCAATAACTGGGGGGCGATCGGCGCACTTTTTGAACAGCTCTGGGGCGCAATCGAAGCTGTCAGTGCTCCGTTGGCGGACTTCCTCAAGATGCTGTTCGACTGGTCGCCGCTGGGGATGATCGTCAATCATTGGGGGGCGATCAGCGCATTTTTCGAAGCTCTCTGGGACACGATCAAAGCCGCGAGCGCCCCGCTGATGGGCTTTTTCAAGGGGTTGTTCGACTGGTCGCCGCTACAGATGATCCACAATGCCTGGGGGGGGATCAGCGCATTTTTCGAAGCTCTCTGGGACACGATCAAAGCCGCGAGCGCCTCGCTGGTGGGCTTTTTCAAGGGGCTGTTCGACTGGTCGCCGCTGCAGATGATCCGCAATGCCTGGGGGGCGATCAGCGCCTTTTTTGAACAGCTCTGGGGCACAATCAAAGCCTCCGGCGCGCCGCTGGCGGACTTTTTCAAAGGGCTGTTCGATTGGTCGCCGCTAGGGATGATCGTTAATCACTGGGGGGGTATCAGCGCATTTTTTGGGACGCTCTGGGATACGATCAAAGCACTGAGCGCGCCGGTGGTCGACTTCCTCAAGGCGCTTTTCGACTGGTCGCCGCTGGGGCTGATTGTCAATAACTGGGGGGCGATCAGCGCTTACTTCGGAACGCTCTGGGACACGATCAAAGCGCTGAGCGCACCGGCGATGGACTTCCTCAAGGCGCTTTTCGACTGGTCGCCGCTGGGGCTGATTGTCAATAACTGGGGGGCGATCAGCGCTTACTTCGGGACGCTCTGGGACACGATCAAAGCGCTGAGCGCACCGGCGATGGACTTCCTCAAGGCGCTTTTCGACTGGTCGCCGCTGGGGCTGGTCATCAATAACTGGGGCGCTATCAGTGCTTACTTCGACACGATCTGGGCAGCCCTGCAAGACCCCGCGCAGTTGTTCAAGGACTTCTTCCAGACCTTGTTCGACTGGTCTCCCATCGGGCTGATCGTTGCCAACTGGGAGCCTATCAGCAAGGTCTTTTCTGCCTTGTGGGAGGTACTGCAAAGCCTGGCAGCACCGGTCATGTACTTTTTTCAGACGATGTTCGACTGGTCTCCGCTGGGGCTGATCATCAAGAACTGGGATCCGATTGTCGCCTGGTTCGCTGGCTGGTGGAGCAAGTTGCAAACCTTTATCACGCCGATCAAGCAGTTGTTCAGTGGTGGTTTCGGTGACTTTGTCGCCAAGGTCACCAGCAAGGTCGATGGCCTGGCGCAGCAACAAGAGGTCGCCAATGCCAAGGCGGGCAAGGACGGCGGTTCTTCTTTCTGGAACTGGGGCGACTCGTCGAGCAGTACTGACTCCGGTCTGACGAACAACACCAACAGCCTGATCCAGCAAACCGCCGCCAACAACCGCACGCAACTTGAAGGCGGCTTGACCGTGAGCTTCAGGGACGCGCCAGCGGGCTTGCGCGTCGAGCAAGCACAAACCAATCAACCGGGCCTGGACCTGACGCCTCGCGTCGGTTATCGCTCGCTTTCCTACGGAGGTGCCTATGGCGACCAGCTGGCGTGAGCGTTTGTTGCCGGCGTCGTTTCGCGGCGTACCGTTCTGGGTCGACGTGGCGAAAACCCCGGTCGGCCAGAAAGGCCAGTTGCATGAATACCCCCAGCGCGACCAGGCGTTTTTCGAAAGTCTTGGCCAGCAGGCGAAGATCCATGATCTGACGGCGTTTATCGTCGGCGCCGATTGCCTTGAGCAGCGTGACAGCCTGCTCAAGGCGCTGGAGGAGGGCAGCGGCGAACTGGTCCACCCGTGGCTGGGCCGGATGCAGGTCAAGGTCGGTGCCTGTGACATGACCCAGACCCGCAAGGATGGCGGGCTGGTGACCTTCAACCTGAAATTCTACCCGGATGAACCACTGCCATTCCCCAAGGCCGTCGTCAACACCCAGGAGCAATTGCAGGTGGCGTCGGACAAATTGCTCGATTCCTCGGTGGTGCGTTTCGACGGGGCGATGGCGCTGGTCAACGAGGCTCGGGTCGGCCTGGAAAACCTGCGCAAGGGGATTACCTTGGCGTATCAGGTGGTCGAGCACGAGTTGCAGCCGCTGATCGAGACGTACGCGAATATCTATGCCCTGGTCCGCACGATCAAGGAGTTCCCCCAGCAAGTCAGCGCCGCGGTCAAAGGTGTGCTGGGCGAATTCAAGGGCTTGGTGGGTGAAGTCAAGAGCGTTGCGGGCGAAGTCCGGGGCTTGAAAGATTTTGCCGTCCAGGGCTATCACGGAATGCTTGCCGACCTCTCGAAACAGGTCGAAGACGCCAAGTCCCTCGACGCGTCGCAACTGACTATCGGCAAGGACTCCGCTGCGGCCTCGCAGGCCACGGTGAACCTGATCCAGGACGCGTTGCTGGTACAGATCGCCCAGTTTGTGTCGCTGATACCGGTGGCGACGCCGGCGGTGAAGCTGACGACCACACCGTCGCTGGCCCAACAAGCCCGGCAGCCGGTGCAACGCGCCGATGTGCCAGTGGTCGACGACGTGCTGGCGCTGCGTGACAGTCTCAACGAAGCGATCTGGCAGGCCGCGCTCAAGGCCGACGCGGTGCATTACCAGGCACTGACTAGCGTACGTCAGGCGCTGGTACAGCATCTCAATGCAGTGGCGTCCAACGGAGTGCGGCTGATTGACCTGAGTCCCAAGAGCAACCAGCCGGCCCTGGTCGTGGCCTATCAGAAGCTCGGTGATGCCACGCGAGTGGGTGAGGTGGTGCAGCGCAACCGGATTTCGCACCCCGGTTTCATCCCGCCGGTGTCGTTGCAGATCTCCCGGGAGTAAACCATGAACGACATCGACAATGCCGTCGTCCTTTTGGTCGATGGCCTCAGTTATGAGGGCTGGAAGAGCATCGAGATCAGTGCCGATCTCGAGCGTCAGTTCCGTACCTTCAAGCTCGGTATCACCTGGAAATGGCCGGGACAGACCCTGGCCGTACCGATCAAGGCTGGCGCTCGTTGTTCGGTCCTGATCGGTTGTGACCAGGTCCTGACCGGTTATGTGTTCAAGGCGCCCATCAGCTATGACGGCAATCAGATCAGCCTGACCGTCGAGGGCAGTTCGCTGACCCAGGACCTGGTGGATTGCGCGGCCGTCAACCAGCCGAGCCAATGGCGTGAACAGAGCCTGCTGAAGATCGTCGAGGCGCTGGCCAAACCCTACAAGGTCAACGTGCGCAGCGAGATCCCGGAAACCACCAAACTGCAGACCCACAGCATCGTGCCGGGTGAGACGGTGTTCAAGTCCATCGATCGGTTGCTGACCTTGTATCGAGTGTTCTCCACTGATGATGCGGCCGGCAACCTGGTGCTCGCCAAACCCGGAAGTGCCGGGCGGGCGACTGATGTTCTGGAACTGGGCAAGAACATTCTCTCTGCCAATACGCCTAGGGACTACAGCAAGGTGTTCTCCGAGTACCGAGTGATCGGCCAGCACAAGGGCAGCGACCAGAAAAGCGGCAGCGCGGTGAGCGAAGTCTCCGGGGTGTCCAGCGGGGTCAATGCGGATCGCAAGCGCGTCACGGTGATCAGCGAGAGCGTGCAGATCACCGCGGAGCTGGCCCAGCAAAGGGCTGACTGGGAACGGGCGACGCGCCGCGCCAAGGCCCTGACGACGACTTACACCGTGCAGGGTTGGCGACAGTCCAACGGTGACTTGTGGCGACACAACCTGACCGTGCGGGTGAAGGATCCGGTGCTGGACGTGGATCAGGACATGCTGATCTCCAAAGTGACCTGGTCGTTGTCCGCCCAGGGCTCGATCACCACCCTGGTGGTGGCGCCGCCGCAGGTCTTCGATGCTACCCCCGCGTCGGCGAAGGCCACGAAGTAATCATCCTCATCTTATTCGGATGCTGTTCCGCCACCTTCGCGGGCAAGCTCCGCTCTCACAGGTATTCGGTCGTACACACAATCCGAATTCGACCGGGACATTGTGGGAGCGGAGCTTGCCCGCGAAGGCGGCTTCCCTGACCCACCGCTTGCCCAAGGACCCCCCATGAGCCTACTGACACGCCTGCTGGCGCGCGGCACTGTCGTGCTCGCCAACTCGGCCAACAAACTGCAATCGCTGCAAATGCGCCTGACCGCCGGTGAAGTGAACGACGACATGGAGCACTTCGAGCCCTACGGCTTCACCAGCAACCCGCTGGCCGGCGCCGAAGGCATCGCCACCTTTCTCGGCGGCGACCGTTCCCACGCTATCGTCCTGGTGGTCGCCGACCGCCGCTACCGCCTGCAGAACCTCGCTCCTGGCGAAATCGCCCTCTACACCGACGAAGGCGACAAGATCCACTTCAAGCGTGGCCGGATCATCGATATCGAAACCGCCACCCTGAACATCCGCGCCAGTACCGCGGTGAACATCGACAGCCCGAGCCTGACCCAGACCGGCAAGATCGTCTCCCAGGGCGACCAGGTCGCCGCCGGCATCAGCCAGATGAATCATGTGCACGGCGGCATCCAACCCGGCAACGGCCAGAGCGGCGCGCCGGCGGGAGGTGCCTGATGTTCGTTTCCAACGACCTGAAGACGGCGCTGACCCGTTCGGTGCTGATCAGCCTGTTTACCTGGCGTCGCGCCAACAGCGATGACCCGATCGATGACGATGAGCGTTTCGGCTGGTGGGGCGACAGTTTTCCCACGGTGACCGACGACCGTATCGGCTCGCGGCTATGGCTGTTGCGGCGGGTCAAGCTCACCGCGCAGACCCGGCTCGACGCCGAATTCTATGCCCGCGAAGCCTTGCAATGGCTGCTCGACGATGGCCATTGCAGCGCCATCGAGATTCAAAGCGAACGGCTCGACGCCCAGCGACTGAACCTGCGTACGGTTCTGACCCTGGCCAGCGGCGAGCGCCTGGATATCAACCCGAACCATAGTTGGCAGGTGACTTATGCCGTTTGAAACCCCTTCGCTACCGGTGTTGATCAGCCGCACCCAAGGCGACCTGGCCGGCGATTCGCTGCGCCAGTCCGATGCACAGGTCCTGGCCCGCACCTTGAGTGGTGCGGCCTTCGGTCTCTATGGCTACCTCGACTGGATCGCCGAGCAGATCCTGCCCGACACCGCCGATGAAACCACCCTGGAGCGCATTGCCGCGCTGCGTTTGCATCAACCACGCAAAGCGGCGCAAGCGGCCAGTGGCAGCGTCAGCTATACCGCGGCGGCGGGGGCGGTGCTGGATGCCGGGACGTTGCTGCAGACCAGTGATGGGCGCAGTTACACCGTGACTGTCGGTGGCACCACCAGTGGCGGGACCAATACCGCGCAGATCCAGGCGCTGGATGCCGGCAGCCTGGGTAACGGTGATGCCGGCCTGACCTTGTTTCCGGTACAGCCGGTGCAGGGGATCGGCAATACCTTCACCGTGCTGGACCCGGGCTTGAGTGGTGGCGTTGCGGCGGAAAGTATCGAATCGCTGCGGGCGCGGGTGATCAGTTCCTACCGCATTATTCCCAACGGCGGTTCGGCGGCGGACTACGAAACCTGGGCGTTGGAGTGTCCGGGGATTACCCGTGCCTGGTGTCGCGGCAGCTACCTGGGGCCGGGCACTGTCGGTTTGTTCGTGATGCGCGACAACGATCCGGTGCCTTTGCCCGATGACGGGCAACTGGCGTTGGTCCAGGCCTATATCGACCCGTTGCGTCCGGTGACCGCTGAGTTGCATGTACTGGCGCCGGTACTGGTCCCGATGACCTACACCTTGCGCCTGATCCCCGATACCACTGCCACCCGTGCTGCGGTCGAAGCTGAGTTGCAGGACCTGCACGATCGTGAGGGAGGCCTGGGTGAGACGCTGTTGCTGACCCATATCGCCGAGTCCATCAGCAGTGCCAGCGGTGAGCAGGATCACTTGCTGGTCTCGCCGTCCGCCGATGTGCCAGCCGCCGCCAATCAGTTGCTGACCTTCGGAGGTTGCGTATGGCTGGAGTAAGAATGGTCGAGCAATATCAGGAGCAGTTGCGCAGCCTGCTACCGGGGGGCCCCGCCTGGGACCCGGAGCGGGTGCCGGAGATCCAGCAGGTGCTGCTCGGGATTGCCCAGGAACTGGCCCGTGTCGATGCTCGGGCCGTGGACCTGCTCAATGAAGTGGACCCGGTGACGGTCAGTGAACTGGTGCCGGATTGGGAGCGGGTGATGAACCTGCCCGACCCGTGCCTGGGTCCCAATCCCTTGTTCGATGATCGCCGTGTGGCGGTGCGTCGGCGGCTGTTGGCGGTGGGCGGCCAGAGCGTCGGCTATTTCCTCGATATCGCCCGCAGCCAGGGTTATCCGAATGCCAGCATCATCGAACTGCAAACCCCGCGCATGGGGCGGGCACGGTTTGGCAAGGCGCGTTTCGGCACGTGGCAGGCGCAGTTCATGTGGACACTCAACACTGGAGGTCGACTGCTTATGGGCCGGCGTTTCGGTGCGAGCTACTGGGGTGAGCGTTTTGGCGCGAACCCAGGCAGCGCTCTTGAATGCCTGATACATCGCAGTGCACCGGCGCATACGCTGGTGCATATCAATTATGACTAGGGGATAGAAACGTGGATTATCCAAAAAGTGTGCCCAGCGTGGGGCTGGTCAATGGCAAATTTGTTGATGAGAACCCGGTAAACGGAACGCCGGGGTCATTGATTCCGGCGGTATGGGGGAATTCGATCACTGATGAAGTTGTGAATGTAATAAAAGCCTCGGGTCTGGTTCCTGATGAATCTGATCCTGGACAGCTATTACTGTCTATTCAAAAGATGAATCAATCAGATTCGGTTAAATATGCTTTGGATACAGGGGGGGCTGGCGCTTATGCTGCTAGTTATACTCCCCCCCTCAAGGCGCTTGTTGATGGTTTGGTACTACGTTTCAAGGCCCAGAATGGCAACCCTGGGGCAAGCACATTTAGTCCGAACGGACTGACCGCGGCGCCTATTGTCGGTGCTGCGCACTCCGCGCTCCAAGGCGGCGAGATTGTTGCCAATGGTGATGTATGGGTGCAATGGAATAGCTCGATTGGCAGCGGATCCTGGGTACTAGTCGATAGCACCGGCGGCGCCATTCAAGTTGGTGGGGCCACCAAGAGTCAGCACGCTGTCCAGCTCTCTCAGCTAGGAAATTACAATGGGATTGCCTATGCCTCGGCCAGCACGACGCTGAACGCCACTTTTTTGGGTAAGACCCTCGTTGTCAACGCCGACGGAACGACCCAGACTCTTCCAGCCGCCGCCGGACTTCTTCCAGGTTCAAATATCCATATCTCTTCTTTTGGTACCTGCACGATCAAGGGTAGCGCGGCCGAGATGATTATCGGTCCGACGGGGGTGGTTGCTAACTCCTTAATTCTCAATGTGGGTGAGCAAATTACACTGACGACCAATGCGATCGGCTGGTATGTATCGAGCTACGCGCGTGTTGGTAAGCAGTATTCAAGCATCACTCCCATTTTGGGGGCGGTTGCCGGTGTTACGTCACATATTGGCGGCATGGTGTATGGGTGGGGTGGCGTGAACAATTCCTACAGTTTGCCAAGTTCATCGGCGAACGCTATCCCCGCTGGAGCAACTGTGACGATTCCTAACTTTGGTTCGTTGCCGATGCTAATCGTTCCGCAAGGTACGGATAAAGTACAAACGCCAAGTTATCCTGCAGTAAGCGCGTTCTCAGTGCCGGCAGGAGCTAGTGCTGACTTCACATATGTCGGTTCGGGCATATGGTTTATTACCGGCACTGCAGTCAATAGCAGCAGTGCCGATTTTTCAGCATCGCTTGCCCCGGCAGGATACCAACGATTGCCGAGTGGCTTGATTATTCAGTGGGGATCTATCTCCGTTGGTGTGTCAAGTACGGTCACGATTGCGTACCCCATTGCGTTCCCTACCCAATTTCTTGGCGCGTATGTGTCAAACGGGTTTGCCACATACACTGCCTCGAGTACGCCATTTGTTGGCATCACACCAACATCGACGCCACTCTCTACCGCCGTGGTGCAGAATGGCTATTCATCAAGCGCCAACACTGTTTATTGGTTTGCATTCGGGAAATAATAATCATGGGTCAAAAGTTCGCAGCATACGATGCAAATGGGGATGTGATCGCCTATTACGATGATATCGACAGTCCGGTACCAGGCGGTGTAACCGCCATTGAAATCACTGAAGCGCAGTGGCTGGGATGTATCAGTAGTCAAGGCTGGCGCGTATCGGATGGCACGCTCGTTGAGCCTGTTCCGCCTACTTCTGGTGAACTACTCGTTGAAGCCCAGCGCGTGCAGACACAAGTTATTGATTCAGCTTGTGCGTCGGCTATCACGGCGGGTTTCAGCTGTGACGCGCTGGTTAGCGGCACGCCCTATCATTATCCCTCGAATATAACGGATCAGGCCAACCTGTCGGCCTCGGTGCTGGCCTCGTTGTTGCCGGGGAATGCCGCTGATTGGGTCACGCCCTTCTGGTGTGCGGACGAAAGGGGGGTATGGGGTTACCGGCTGCATACGATGGTGCAGATTCAGCTTGTGGGGGCATGTGGGAAGACGGCGATTACTGGCTTCATCGGCCATAAAATTGTGCTAGATGGGCAAATCAAGGCGGCCACCACGGTTGACGCCGTGCAAGCGGTGAGCTGGAGCTGAATATGGGCAAGCTCAAGCATTTCCTGTTGAACTGACTGGTTTATCTGGATGAAGGCGGCAATACGCTGCTGCTGGGCGACCGGGGCGAGACGATCAGCTCTCGCTCAGCCAAGGCCCAGGTCGCTGGCAAGCGTTGGGGCTGCGTCATGTGCAAGTTTTTGGACTGGTTCCAGAAGGACCACTGCCAAAAATCCATGGAGCCTTATGCGGGCGCCGACGCCGTTGTGCCCGACGACTAGCCCGTCAAGTAGTCCTGATCATCACCGCCAAATCAACCGCCTCGAGCGGTTTTTTTACACCTGGAGAAACTCATGCCCATTACCCAGCAGCAATTGCTGCAGATCCTCCCGAACGCCGGCGACCAAGCCGGCGTTTTTGTTCCTGTGCTCAACACAGCGATGAACGCCTATCAGATCGTAACCACGCAGCGCGTTGCTGCGTTCCTGGCGCAAGCTGGTCACGAGTCAGGCCAACTGCGGTCGGTGGTCGAGAACCTGAACTATGACGCGCAGGCCTTGGTCGCCACCTGGCCAAACCGGTTTACTCCGGCCTTGGCCGCGCAGGTCGCCCGGCAGCCGGAGCAGATTGCGAACATCATCTATGCATCGCGCATGGATAACGGCGATGCATCCTCTGGCGACGGCTGGAACTATCGCGGTCGCGGGCTGATCCAGATCACCGGTCGCAGCAACTATCGCCAATGCAGCCTCGGGCTGTTCGGCGACGAACGCCTGTTGCTGCAACCGGAACTGCTGGAGCAACCGCAATGGGCCGCCGAGTCGGCGGCCTGGTTCTGGGAACAACAAGGGTTGAACGCCCTGGCCGACGCCGATCAGTTCAACAGCATCACCCGCAAGATCAACGGCGGCCTGAACGGCCTCGAGGATCGACTGCAAATCTGGGCCCGGGCGAGGGCGGTGCTATGCGCCTCCTCGACCTGATCCCGGCGCCCTGGCGCCTGGGCGTTGGCGTCGCACTACTGGCCTTGCTGGCCGGTGGCGCGGCGGCCGGCGCCTGGCATATTCAAGACTGGCGCTACGGTCAGCAACTGGAGCACCAAGCCCGGTTGCAGGCCGACACGCTCAACCAACTTTCCCTCGCCGCGGCCGCGCAACAGCGCGCCGAGCAGGACAAACGCCAGGCCCTGGAGCAACGACTCCAGGTCAGCGACCAAACCCATTCCAAGGAGCTGAACGATGTGCAACAGGATCAAGCTCGCCTGCGTGATCGTATTGCCACTGCTGATCTGCGGCTGTCAGTCCTCCTCGAGGCCAACGATCCCGCCAGTGGCTGTGACATGCCAGCCGCCACCGCCACCGGCGGCGTGGTTCATGCAGCCGCTAGAGCCCGACTTGACCCGGCGCATGCTCAACGAATTATCGCCATCACCGACGACGGCGACCGCGCCCTGATTGCCTTGAAGGCCTGTCAGGCGTATGCCGGGGCGGTCTCCCGCTGACATCCGGATGCAATCTCGTGTCTTGAAAGCGCGGTCCGCTCGTGTAGGGTGTTCATTTTGCACAACCGAACCTCAGGTGTACGAACCCTGTAGGAGCTGGCTTGCCAGCGATAGCGATGGTGAGTTCACCGCCGTCATCGCTGGCAAACCAGTTCTTACAGGGTTCCGCTTCGCCTCGACCAGGAGAGGAACATGGATGAAATCACCCGGCTTGCCGCTGAACTCGGCAAGCGCTTGCAGACGCTCAAGACCGATGTCACCACCGCCGAGTCCTGTACCGGCGGCGGTATCGCCGAGGCGATCACCCGGATTCCCGGCAGCTCGGCCTGGTTCGAAGCCGGCTATGTCACCTATTCCAACCGGCAGAAGAGCCTCCAACTGAAGGTGCCCGAGAGCCTGTTCGGCCAGGTCGGCGCCGTCAGCCGGGAAGTGGTCGAAGCCATGGTCCGCGGGGCGCAGGCCCACAGCAATGCGCGCTTCGCCGTGGCGGTCAGTGGCGTGGCCGGGCCGGATGGCGGCTCCGCCGAGAAACCGGTGGGTACCGTCTGGCTGGCCTGGGCTTGCGGCGATGACGTCAGCGCCGAACTCCGGCACTTCCCCGGCGATCGCGAGGCGGTCCGTCGACAGACGGTGCAGGCCGCGCTGGAAGGCCTGTTACGACGGGCGGATGCAGAAATCGCAAATCAGGGGTAGGCGATCCGCCAACGCTGTGGAATAATACTGGCTACTTATACAGGTGTTGGCCGTCAGGCCTTATTGATTACGTGAGGACTTTAATGGACGACAACAAGAAGAAAGCCTTGGCTGCGGCCTTGGGTCAGATCGAACGTCAATTCGGCAAGGGTGCCGTAATGCGGATGGGCGATCATGACCGTCAGGCGATCCCTTCGATCTCCACCGGTTCCCTGGGTCTGGACATCGCCCTGGGCATCGGCGGTCTGCCGAAAGGCCGTATCGTCGAGATCTACGGCCCGGAATCCTCGGGTAAGACCACCCTGACGCTTTCCGTCATCGCCCAGGCGCAAAAAGCCGGTGCGACCTGCGCCTTCGTCGACGCCGAACACGCCCTGGACCCTGAATACGCCGGCAAGCTGGGCGTCAATGTCGACGACCTGCTGGTATCCCAGCCGGACACCGGCGAACAGGCCCTGGAAATCACCGACATGCTGGTGCGCTCCAACGCGGTGGACGTGATCATCGTCGACTCCGTGGCCGCCCTGGTGCCAAAAGCGGAAATCGAAGGCGAAATGGGCGACATGCACGTCGGCCTGCAAGCCCGTCTGATGTCCCAGGCCCTGCGCAAGATCACCGGTAACATCAAGAACGCCAACTGCCTGGTGATCTTCATCAACCAGATCCGCATGAAGATCGGCGTGATGTTCGGCAGCCCGGAAACCACCACCGGTGGTAACGCGCTGAAGTTCTACGCCTCGGTGCGCCTGGACATCCGCCGTACCGGCGCGGTGAAGGAAGGCGACGAAGTGGTCGGCAGCGAAACCCGCGTCAAGGTCGTGAAGAACAAGGTCGCTTCGCCGTTCCGTCAGGCCGAGTTCCAGATCCTTTACGGCAAGGGCATCTACCTCAACGGTGAGATGATCGACCTGGGCGTGTTGCACGGCTTTGTCGAGAAGTCCGGTGCCTGGTACAGCTACAACGGCAGCAAGATCGGTCAGGGCAAGGCCAACTCGGCCAAGTTCCTGGCGGACAACCCGGAAATCGCCGCGACCCTCGAGAAGCAACTGCGTGACAAGTTGCTGACTCCAGGTGTGGACACCAAGGCCAACTCCGGTGCGACGGCTGTCGTCGCAACCGAAGACGACCTGGCTGACGCTGACCTCTGAGTAAAGCAATGACCGCCGTACTGGATACCCCGGTCGCCGTACGGCGCACTGCCATGGACCTGCTCGCGCGACGCGAGCACGGTCGAGTCGAGCTGACGCGTAAACTGCGCCAGCGCGGCGCCCCGCCTGAAATGATCGACACAGAACTCGACCGCTTGACGGAAGAGGGGCTGCTGTCCGAATCCCGTTACCTCGAAAGCTTCGTTTCCTACCGAGCCCGTTCCGGCTACGGCCCTTTGCGCATTCGCGAAGAGCTGAGCCAGCGCGGTCTGCAGCGTGCCGACATCGAGTTGGCCTTGCGTGAAAGCGGTTTCAACTGGCAAGCCCAACTGGAAGACACCTGGCGCCGAAAATTCGCCGGGCATTTGCCCATCGACGCCCGTGAGCGTGCCCAACAGGGACGCTTCCTGAGTTATCGGGGTTATTCCATGGAAATGATCGGCCGCCTGTTCAGCGGCCGTGGGCTGGATGACTGAGGCTGGACGCTGATCACGTCGCCTTGATCGGCTCGCGCGCGTGCTCCTGTGCCGGCACCTTGGCCTTGCTCCAGTTTTCCGTACGGTTGATAAAGTCCACCAGCTCTCGCAGGCGACCCTGGTCCCGGGCTGTGAAGGCGAACGACAAGCGCGTCAGGTGACTGAACTGTGGTTCATCGTGTTCCGGCTCGCTGCAGGGGCCCTGATAGAAGAACCCACTGAGGCACAGATCGGCAAAGTCCTTTTGCATCTGCTCCATTGCGTGGTCGTTGAGCGGATGATTCATGCGGATCACGAACTGCTTCTTCAACCAGCGGCTGGAGTGGAAGTTGCTGTAGAACTGCTTGATCTCTTCCACGGCCTCGTCGGCACTGTAGACCAGGCGCATCAGCTTGAGGTCGGCAGGCAGGATGTAGTGATTGGCCTCCAGCTGATTGCGGATAAAGTCCAGTGCGCCCTGCCAGAAGCTGCCCCCAGGGGCATCCAGCAGAATCACCGGAACCAGCGGGCTTTTGCCGGTCTGGATCAACGTCAGTACTTCCAGGGCTTCATCGAGGGTGCCAAAGCCGCCGGGGCAGAGCACCAGTGCATCGGCTTCCTTGACGAAGAACAGCTTGCGGGTGAAGAAGAAGTGGAAGGACAGCAGGTTGTGCGTGCCGCCCACGGTTGCATTGGCATGCTGCTCGAAGGGCAGGGTGATATTGAACCCCAGGCTATGTTCCAGGCCGGCACCTTCGTGGGCCGCGGCCATGATGCCGCCACCGCCACCAGTGATCACCATCAGGTTGGACTGGGCCAGCGCACTCCCCAGGGCACGGGCTTGTGCGTAGAGCGGGTGTTCGCTGGGCGTTCGCGCCGAGCCGAACACGGTGACCTTGCGACGGCTCTTGAAATGGTCGAGGACGCGAAAGGCGTTCTCCAGTTCCCGCAGGGTTTGCAGGACGATCTTGGCATTCCAGCGGTTGCGGTCATCCTGGGCCATGCGCAGCACGGTCAACATCATGTCGCGGTAAAGCTCAAGATTCGGGCTATTGGGCGCAACCTGGTCGAGTTGCTCTTCGATCCGGCTGAGGTCGATCCCTTTGTTCTGGAAATGACGGGACAGCAAGTCATTCGGTTGGTAAGGCATTCAACGTCTCCTTCTGCACGGAACCCTTGGCTTGGCCGAAAGAAAAGTTCGCCAAGGCCGCGTCACTGCATGTGTCGCATGTGTGCCATGTCGATTTGATGATGAGCCTATAAAGTCATGGCTGGCAACCGCTTATTACCCCTTTGCAAAGGACTTTAGCAGCTCGTCAGTGGCGCTGCGCGCAGGTGCGGGGGCGAAACGGCGCGCCGAAGATGAACGGCGGCGCGCGATGCGGCGGGGCTTACTTTTTCTTCTTCACCGCGGTTTCTGTCGGGCAGTCGCTTTCCACGAAACGGGCGGAGGCGACGGGACGGTTGGTCTTGTTCTCGGTGAACTCGTAGCGCATCACCGCACCCTTGGCCATCAACTTGCGGTAGTTGGCATTGCGGCAGACGCTGGCGCCCAGTTGCAGGTAAACCGCCTTGGCGTTATCGCGCATATTTTGCGCGTAATCGACCTGGACGCTCAGGTGATCGATCAGCTCGTTGCCTTCAACGGTGTAGCCGACATCGAGGATGTTCTCGTCGAGTTCGCGGGGCAGGCCTTCGTTGCTCTGCTCGGCCACGTCCTTGAGCATTTTGTTCAGTTCGAAATCCTTCAACGACGCCGCCTGGGCACTGAAGGGCAGGGCCAGTAAAAGGGCCAGGGACGGTACGATAAGGCGCAGCATGCAACTCTCCTGATTCGGTAACTGGTGCTTCGACCCGTTACCGGGGCGTGCGTTCAGTGGTCGCGAAGTATAGAGGGCGGCTGTAGGCCCTACTAGGGTCGGGCAGACGGAAATGTCGACGGATGAGCGCTCAAACGCCGCTCGGGTCTCTGGTAGACTCCGCCCACTTTTACCCTTGCGAGTCGTATTGTTCGTGTTCAGCCCTTCCTCCTGCCGACGTTTTTTTTGATGAGCCATGCCGTATCCCGTTTGCGTGCCGAACGCCTGGCCCGTGCAAAAACGCCCTTCCTCGCCCGCGGATCGCGCGCCGAGCGTTGCCCGGGCTGCCGTGTGATTCCACAGTATTGCCTGTGCGCCTGGCGCCCCAGGGTGGCATCGAATTCGGCCATGTGCCTGCTGATGCACGATGTCGAACCGATGAAACCGAGCAATACCGGCTGGCTGATCGCCGATGTGATCGCCGATACCAGCGCCTTCAGTTGGTCGCGGACCGAAGTCGATCCGCAACTGCTGGCCCTGCTGGACGATCCGCAGTGGCAGCCGTTTATCGTGTTTCCGGGAGAGTTCGTGGCGCCGGAACGGGTGGTGACGCAGGTACGGCCGGCACCCGGCAAGCGCCCGCTGTTCATCCTGTTGGATGCGACCTGGACCGAAGCGCGCAAGATGTTTCGCAAGAGCCCTTATCTGGAGCGTTTCCCGGTGTTGAGCCTGGAATCCGAACAGCTGTCCCGCTACAAGCTGCGCCGTTCCAAACGTGATGATCATTTCTGTACCGCGGAAGTCGCGGCCTTGTGCCTGGAACTGGCTGGGGACACCCGTGCGGCCCAGGGGCTGGATGCGTTACTGGACGTGTTTACCGCGCATTATCTGGGGGCGAAGTTTCAGTTGCCGATCAACACTGAAGACGAAGCCCACGAGCATCTGAAGACTTTCCTGTAATCTAGTGGCCGCATAGCGTCTAGCCTGACGCATAAAACAGGATCATTGGAAAAATGACCATGTACGAAATCCTGATTGCCGACGACCATCCTCTTTTTCGCAGCGCCTTGCACCAGGCACTGACCCTGGGCTTGGGGCCCGATGTACGACTGGTGGAGGTGGCCAGCATTGCCGAGCTGGAAACCCGCCTCACCGAGAAAGCCGACTGGGACCTGGTCCTGCTGGACCTGAATATGCCGGGTGCCTACGGCTTCTCCGGCCTGGTGCTGCTGCGCGGGCAATACCCGCAGATTCCGGTGGTGATGGTCTCGGCCCAGGAGGAAGCCTCGGTGATGGTGCGCTCCCGTGAGTTCGGTGCCAGCGGCTTTATCCCCAAGTCCAGCTCCCTGGAAGTGATCCAGCAAGCGGTGCGCAGCGTCCTCGATGGCGATGTCTGGTGGCCGCCCCAGGCATTCGAAGCGGTCAGCGTGTCCGCCGAGGCCAAGGCTGCCAGTGCCGGCCTGGCCAGTTTGACGCCCCAGCAGTTCCGGGTGTTGACCATGGTCTGCGAAGGTTTGTTGAATAAACAGATTGCCTACGAGTTGAGCGTTTCGGAGGCGACCATCAAGGCCCACGTCACGGCGATTTTCCGCAAGCTGGGGGTGCGCACCCGGACCCAGGCCGCGTTGCTGCTGCAACAACTTGAGTCAATTTCGAGCCAGTGATCGCTGGCTCTTTCATCTTTGTTTGACCTTGGTTGAGTTAGCTTTCCTACTCCATTTCGCGCAGTAGCTTACCTATGCCGTCGCCCTTTAAAGGTCAAACCGGTTTTAAACGCATGCTCAATGCCGTGGGCTACTCTTTCGATGGCTTGCGTGCGGCCTTCACCGGCGAAGCGGCCTTTCGCCAACTGGTCTGGCTCAACGTCGTGTTGATCCCGCTGACGTTCCTGTTTCAGGTCAGTCGGGTCGAGCGTGCGCTATTGATTGCCGTGTGCCTGCTGGCGCTGATCGTCGAGTTGCTCAATTCGGCGGTCGAAGCGGCCATTGACCGCATTTCCCTTGATCGCCACCCCTTGTCCAAGAATGCCAAGGACATGGGCAGCGCCGCGCAATTCGTGGCCTTGAGCATGATTGCCCTGGTCTGGGCGGTGATTCTGCTTTAAACGCCGATGGCGTCAGGCAATGGTCGGCAGGACGATCTCGTCGCTGCGCTGGACCCCGGCGGTGAAGGAGCGGCACAGTTCGAGGAATTCGCGCATGGCGGAGGTCTGGTATTTCTGTTTGTGCCAGATGAAATAGAACTGTCGCGACAGGTCCAGGTCCGGGGTTTCCACCGCCACCAGGCTGCCACGACGGAACGCATCGCGCAGGGCCAGGCGTGAAATGCAACCAATTCCCAGGCCCGACTCTACCGCGCGCTTGATCGCTTCGGTGTGCTCCAGCTCCAGGCGGATATTCAGCGCGCTGCGATGATGCCGCATGGCCTGGTCGAAGGTCAGGCGCGTGCCGGAGCCCTGTTCGCGCAGGATCCAGGCTTCGCGGGTCAGCTCCTCCATGCTGGCTTGGCCGCGTTGGGCCAGCGGGTGCTGGGGGGCGCAGAACACCACCAGTTCGTCTTCGACCCAGGTCTGCACTTCGATGTCCGGGTGGCTGCAATCGCCTTCGATCAGACCCAGATCAATTTCGTAGTGCGCGACCTGTTGCACAATGTTGGCGGTGTTCTGCACATGCAGCTTGACCTGGCTTTCCGGGTGGATCTGCATGAAGCTGCCGATCAACAGGGTTGCCAGGTAGTTGCCGATGGTCAGCGTGGCGCCCACCGCCAGCGAGCCGAAACCGGATTTGCCGTTGAGCAGGTCCTCGATTTCCTTGGCCTGGTCCAGCAGCGCCACGGCCTGGGGCAACAGCTGTTTGCCCAGGGCGTTGAGGCTCAGGCGCTTGCCGGCGCGGTCGAACAATTGACAGCTCGACTGGCGCTCCAGCTCGGTGATCGAGGTGCTCGCGGCGGATTGTGACAAGGCCAGCAGCCCGGCGGCCCGGGACACGCTTTCCTGCTGGGCAACGGCGACGAAGACTTGAAGTTGACGGAGAGTAAATCGCATATCGATATAACCGATAACCCTTATCTTAATAATCCAGTTAACAGATATTGTCGCCGCCATTAGAATGCTATGCAATCGCGCTTATTGACGGCGCAGGCCAAATTTCCAGGAGCCCTATCCCAATGAGCAACATGAATCACGAGCGTGTCCTCAGTGTTCACCACTGGAACGACACTCTGTTCAGCTTCAAGTGCACCCGCGACCCGGGCTTGCGCTTTGAAAACGGTCAGTTCGTGATGATCGGCCTGCAGCAGCCAAACGGCCGACCGCTGATGCGTGCTTATTCGATTGCCAGCCCGAACTGGGAAGAGCATCTCGAATTCTTCAGCATCAAGGTGCCGGACGGTCCGCTGACCTCCCAGTTGCAGCACCTGAAGGAAGGCGACGAGATCATCATCAGCAAGAAACCTACGGGTACGCTGGTGCTCGACGACCTCAAGCCGGGCAAGCACCTGTACCTGCTCAGCACCGGTACTGGCCTTGCGCCCTTTATGAGCGTGATCCAGGACCCGGAAACCTATGAGCGTTTCGAGAAGGTCATCCTGTGCCACGGTGTGCGCTACGTCAACGAAGTGGCCTACCGTGAGTTCATCACCGAGCACTTGCCGCAGAACGAATTCTTCGGTGAAGCCCTGCGTGAGAAGCTGATCTACTACCCCACCGTGACCCGCGAGCCGTTTGAGAACGAAGGCCGCCTGACCGACCTGATGCGTAGCGGCAAGCTGTTCCGCGATATCGGCCTGCCGCCGATCAACCCGCAGGACGACCGCGCCATGTTGTGCGGCAGCCCGAGCATGCTCGACGAAACCAGCGAAGTGCTCAACAGCTTCGGCCTGAAGGTCTCGCCGCGTATGCGTGAGCCGGGCGATTACCTGATCGAGCGTGCGTTCGTCGAGAAATAGGCCTGTCTGATTCGACTTCGTGGCGAGCGGGCTTGCCCGCGTTCGGCTGCGAAGCAGTCGTAAACCATGCTCTTGGTTGTTTCTGATAGACCGCGATTGCAGGTTTTCAGGGGCGCTTCGCACCCCAACGGGGGCAAGCCCCCTCGCCACAGCGTTACGAAAAAGCCCGCGTTGCCTGAGAAGGCAGCGCGGGCTTTTGCGTTTCTGGCGTTTTAGCGGGCGGGGATCACTTCCAGTACACGTATCGTTCCGGTTTCGGGGTAATGCCAGCGCACATCCAGGTCCCAGAACTGGGCGCCATATTCCCGTTCGGGCTTGGGCGTCTGGTAAGCCGGACGCGGGTCCTGGGCCAGGCATTGCTCGATCAGTTCGACCAGGGGCTCTTCAAGGCGCAGGGCATGGCCGTGGGCCTGTTGCCGCGCGTTGTCCGTCCAGAGCACGGGAATCAGCGCCGGCGCGGCACTGGCGATGCCATTGACAGCGCCTGGAATGATGTCGGCGTAAGGGACGTACGGCTTGATATCGAGAATCGGCGTGCCATCCAGCAGGTCGATGCCGGAAATCCACAAGCGCTGGGTTTCGACCCGGTCCAGTTTGACCACCGACTGACCGATACCGTTCGGCCGGTGGGTCGCCCGGGTGGCGAAGACCCCCATGGACTGGTTGCCGCCCAGGCGTGGCGGGCGCACCTTCAACCGTGGCTTGTCTTCCAGGGCCTGATGGAACAGGAACAGCAGCCAGACATGGCTGACCTGCTCCAGCCCCTGTACCGCCTCGCCCTGGTCGAACGGCGCGACCAGTTCCAGTACGCCGCGCGCTGCCGGCGCCAGCTGTGGCTGGCGCGGGATGGCGAACTTCTCCTTGAAGCAGGAGCGCACGAAACCGATGGGGGAGACGCTATAGCTCATGGTCCGGCCCTCAGGCCCCGAGCCCGAGCATGTCCCGGGCCACGGCTTCGGCTATGCGAATACCGTCGACACCCGCCGAGAGGATCCCGCCGGCATAACCCGCGCCTTCACCTGCCGGGAACAGGCCCTTGACGTTCAGGCTCTGCATCGACTCGTTACGGGTCATGCGCAGCGGCGAGGAAGTGCGGGTTTCAATCCCGGTCAGCACGGCGTCATGCAGGGAATAACCCTTGATCTGCCGTTCGAATGCCGGCAAGGCTTCGCGAATGGCTTCGATGGCGAAGTCCGGCAGGGCCAGGGCCAAGTCACCCAGGGCCACACCTGGTTTGTAGGAAGGTTCCACACTGCCCAGGGCTGTGGACGGCTTGCCGGCGATAAAGTCGCCGACCAGCTGTGCCGGGGCTTCGTAGTTGCTGCCGCCGAGGACGAAGGCGTGGGACTCCAGGCGCTCCTGCAACTCGATACCGGCCAGCGGACCGCCCGGATAGTCGACTTCCGGGGTAATGCCGACGACGATCCCGGAGTTGGCATTGCGCTCGTTGCGCGAGTACTGGCTCATGCCGTTGGTGACCACCCGGTTCGGCTCGGAAGTCGCCGCGACCACGGTGCCGCCCGGGCACATGCAGAAGCTGTAGACCGAACGGCCGTTCTTGGCGTGGTGCACCAGCTTGTAGTCGGCCGCGCCGAGTTTCGGATGCCCGGCGTACTTGCCCAGGCGCGCCCGGTCGATCAGCGATTGCGGATGTTCGATACGGAAGCCCACCGAGAACGGCTTGGCTTCCATGTACACGCCACGACCGTGGAGCATGCGGAAAGTGTCGCGGGCGCTATGACCGAGGGCCATGATCACATGCCGGGAGTGGATCTGTTCGCCGCTGTCGAGCTGCACGCCGGTCAATTGGCCGGCGTCGATCAGCACATCGGTGACCCGCTGCTGGAAGCGTACTTCGCCGCCCAGGGCTTCGATCTGTTGGCGCATGTTCTCCACCACGCCGGTGAGGCGGAAGGTGCCGATATGCGGTTTGCTGACGTAGAGGATTTCTTCCGGCGCGCCGGCCTTGACGAACTCGTGCAGGACCTTGCGACCGTGGTGGTTCGGGTCCTTGATCTGGCTGTAGAGTTTGCCGTCGGAGAAGGTCCCGGCACCGCCTTCGCCGAACTGCACGTTGGACTCGGGGTTGAGCACGCCTTTGCGCCACAGGCCCCAGGTGTCCTTGGTACGTTCGCGCACTTCCTTGCCGCGTTCGAGGATGATCGGCTTGAAGCCCATCTGTGCCAGCAACAGCCCGGCGAAGATCCCGCAGGGACCGAAGCCCACGACCACGGGACGTTCCGTCAGGTCCGCGGGTGCCTGGCCGACCACCTTGTAGCTGATGTCCGGGGCCGGGTTGACGTTGCGGTCCTCGGCGAACTTTTTCAGCAGGGCCTCTTCGCCACGGGCCGAGAGGTCGATGGTGTAGATGAAGCACAGTTCGGAGGATTTCTTGCGGGCGTCGTAGCTGCGCTTGAACAAGGTGAAATCGAGCAGGTCATCGCTGGCGATGCCCAGGCGTTGGACGATAGCCGGGCGCAGGTCTTCGTCGGGATGGTCGATCGGCAGCTTGAGTTCGGTGATTCGTAACATGACAGGGTCCAGTGTGCGGGCCACGCGGGCGCGCCGGCTTTACATCAAACCGGTGATTATAAGCCCCAACGGCCAGATTCCGTGAGGCTAAAACAGCAGCTCGTCGAATCAGTCGTTACGGGCGCCACCGAAATAGCCGCAGCCGCGCTGGACCTGGCCGTTGACCCGCAGTTCGGCGCTCAGGTGACGGACGCTGCCGGTGGTGCTGTCGACGCAGGACTGCGGCGCGACCCATAGCTCGATGCGCTGGGAATTGGCTTCGCTGCTCAGGCTGAAGCGCCCGTCACCCAGTTGTTCTTCCAGGTAGGGCAAGGCCAGGGGCGGCTGGTTTTCGCGTTGCAGGATCATGCCGTTGCCGCCGACTTTCAGGCTCCAGTCCGGGCCATGGCCGCTGGCGACCACGGTCTGGAATTTGAAGTCGGGATCGTTGCAACTGCCGGTGCCGCGTTCCAGGCGATAGTACTGCTGCAGATCCAACTGGCCGTCGCCACCATTGGCCGTGCTGGAGGAGAACCGCCCGCGCAGGTCGGCAAACAGCTTGCCCGACGGGCCGGAGAGGCTGGCGGCTTGCTGCAGGACGCTGGTGTTGCCAGTGTCGCTGACGACAAAACGGCGTTGTTCCTGGCAGGGCTGGAACATCAGCTTGCCATCGACGCTGGCGAGTTCGCCTTGCATCCGGCTCAGTCCCGCCGTGGAGGGCGAGGTGGCTGGCGCAAGCATCTGGCAGCCGGCGGCGAACAGCGGCAGGGCGAAAATCATCAAGGAACGGGCGGCGCGCATCATGGGGTCTCCTGGCAAGTGTCGCCACGTTACGCAGGCCGGGAGAGCTGCACAAGTCTTGACGCCAGTCTCCATGTTTTGCGGGGACTTTAGCGGCCTCTTCGCGGGCAAGCTCCGCTCCCACAGTCGTTCGCGTCGAACCTCAAGTCTGTGTACGCCCGAGAATCTGTGGGAGCGGAGTTTGCCCGCGAAAGGGCCCTGAAGGCCGACAAAAAAACTCGTGGGCATTCAACCGACGTAGTAGGTCTGACCGGTTTGCAAGCCTTCCACACTCTTGGCGTAGGCCAATGCCACATCCGCCGCCGGCACCGGCTTGAATCCACGGAAGTACGGCGCATAGCTGCCCATGGCTTCCACCAGCACGTTCGGGCTTACCGAGTTCACCCGCAGACCACGTGGCAGTTCGATTGCCGCCGCCTTGACGAAGCCGTCGATGGCGCCGTTGACCAGGCTCGCCGAGGCGCCGCTACGGATCGGGTCGCGGTTCAGGATGCCGCTGGTCAGGGTGAACGAGGCACCATCGTTGGCGTACTCACGACCGATCAGTACCAGGTTGACCTGGCCCATCAATTTGTCCTGCAGGCCAAGGGCAAAGTCCTTCTCGCTCATCTCGCCCAAAGGCACAAAGTTCACGTTACCGGCGGCGCAGACCAGGGCATCGAATTTGCCGGTTTGCTCGAACAGTTGGCGAATCGACGCGCTGTCGCTGATGTCCACGTGCAGGTCACCGCTGTTGCGGCCGATCTTGATGATCTCGTGACGCTGGCCCAGTTCCTCTGCCACGGCCGAGCCGATAGTACCGTGGGCGCCAATCAATAGGATTTTCATGCTGCCGTTCCTCCAGTGGGTGATTGAGCTTTCAGTCTAGAGTGGATTTTTCCATTGATAAGCGCACTAATAGGCAACCTTTGGTTTTCTTTTGGAAACAATCCAGTGAGCGAGATGGATGATCTGGCGGCCTTTGCCGTCTTGGTCGAGGCGGGCAGCTTTACCCTGGCCGCCCAGCAATTGGGCTGCAGCAAGGGACAATTGTCCAAGCGCATCAGCCAATTGGAGGCACAGTTTGCCGTGGTGTTGTTGCACCGCACGACGCGACGCTTGAGTCTCACCGCCGCCGGTGCGGCCTTGTTGCCCCAGGCCCAGGCACTGGTGGTGCAAGTGGAGCGGGCGCATCAGGCCCTGGCCCGGCTCAAGGACGATATTGCCGGTCCCGTGCGCATGACGGTGCCGGTGTCCCTGGGGGAAACCTTCTTTGACGGCCTGCTGCTGGAGTTTTCCCGGGATTATCCCGATGTGCAGATCGAACTGGACCTGAACAATGGTTTCCGCGATCTGGCCCGGGAAGGCTTCGACCTGGCCATTCGTACCGAAGTCGGTAGTGACGAACGGCTGGTGGCGCGGCCATTGCTGGTGATGAACGAGCTGACCTGTGCCAGTCCGGCTTATCTGGAACGTTACGGTGAGCCGCGCACGCCCCAGGACTTGGCCAATCACCGTTGTCTGCTCAACAGCCACTACAGCGGGCGCGAGGAATGGCAATACCACCGGCAGCATGAGCTGCTGCGGGTGCGGGTGGGCGGCCCCTTCGCCAGCAATCATTACAACCTGCTGAAGAAGGCGGCGCTGGTAGGGGCCGGCATCGCCCGCCTGCCGTCCTACGTCCTGCCCGCGGAGCTGGCCGACGGCCGTCTGCGCTGGCTGTTGCGCGATTACCGCACCCGCGATATGCCGCTGTACCTGGTGCACCCTTACCAAGGTGGCCTGCCGCGCCGTACGCAGGTGTTGGCCGACTACCTGATCGGCTGGTTCAAGCGTAGCGGCGAGGCGCTGGAGCGACTGTAGACGCCAATCTTGAAAGCAGCGCAAAACCTGTAGATATCGCCTGCCTGCAATAGCGTCCGGATAGTCGCTGCAAGACTCACGGGCCCCATCGCCAGCAAGCCGGATCCTACAAGAACCGCGCCGGGCGGGCGCTACCGATCAGCGATAACGCCTGGCAATCAGCTGATCGATGGAGAACACGCCCGGCCCCTTGGCCATCAACAGCAGCAGGATCGCCATCCAGGTGCCGTGGGTCGGGTAGGCGTCCGGGTAGACGAACAGCTGGATGGTCAGCGTCATGCCAAACAGCGCCAGGGCCGAGAAGCGTGTGGCGAACCCCAGCAGTATCAGGACCGGGAAGAAGTGCTCGGAGAAGGCGGAGATGTGCGCGGCGATTTCCGGCGACAGCAGCGGCACCTTGTACTCGCTGGCGAACAGCGGAACGGTCGAGCTCGCCAGGTGCGGCCAGCCCAGGTCAAAGGTGCCGGAGATCAGGTCCACGGCGAAGCCCTCGACCTTGGTCTGGCCGGATTTCCAGAACACCGCCGCGATGGAGAAACGCGCGACAAAGGCAATCAGGCTGTAGGGGATCATCTCGAAGAGCCGGATGATCCGCCCGATCAGGTGCGCGATGGGATTCTGCGATTGAGTCTGAGTGTTCATGGGCGGACCTTCTGTTCCGGGTGCAGGTGGATGATGGCGCTGTAGCGAATCAACAGGGCCAGGGCGTGGCTCGGATCGAACGCTGCGTTGGCGTCGTAGGCATAGGCAATGGCCAGTTCCAGCGGACAGTGATTTTGCAGGCTCTGGATAAACACCAGGGTGCCGACATCGATCCGGAACACCTCGACTTGCCAGTGCCGGCGCAGGACCAGCGCGGCTTCAGCCTGCGTCGGGTCGATCTGTTCCAGGTGGCCTTCGCCTTGATGGGCTTCCCATAACGACACGACCGCATGGGACGAATTAAGCACGGCGACGCAGGGGTGCAGGTGAACCTGCAGGCGGTTGAGGATCTCGGGGGCGGCGAGGTAGACGCTGATCTGCTCCGGGCTCAAGGGTGTCGCATCGGCGGCATGATAAGTCTGGATCCGCAAGCGCTCGAGCCGGGCCACGTCGGCCAGGTAAGGTACGCTCGCCGCCGGGGCGAAGCCCTGGATAAAACTGCCGAGGTCCTGGCCGTAGTCGTTGAGGATCGGGCTGACCGGCGGGAAGTGCTGGACATAGAGGCCGGCCATGGCCCGGAAGAATTCGTCACCGACCAGTGCCATGACCACCGGGTAGCTGTCCGCCAGGGCATTGATCAACGAACTCCGGACATTGTTGCGATACACCGCGAAACGACTGGCCGGGTCGGCCCCGTTGCGGCTGCACAGGCCCGCGGGGCAAGGCCGCTGCGGGTCGAGCAGCGCGGCGCTGAAGCTGGCCTGGTCGCTCATGCTCGCACCTCGGCCCGCTCCAGCAGTTTCTCGGCCCGCACGGCCTCGGCCAGGAGTACGGCGAAGGTGGGGAGCTGGTTGTCGCGTTCGATCAGGGTCGGTATCGGTCCGATCTTCTCCAACACCTGTTGATACAGGGCCCAGACCGCCTGGTCGACGGGCGCGCCGTGATCGTCGATCAGCAGGCGGTCACCGAGGTTGTCGGTATCTTCGGCAAAGCCGGCCAGATGGATTTCTGCCACGGCGTGCAGTGGCAGGGCCTCGATATAGGCCAACGGATCATACTGGTGGTTGATGCTGGAGACGTAGACGTTGTTCACGTCCAGCAGCAGTCCGCAACCGGTGCGGCGGATGACTTCGCTGATGAACGCCGCCTCGTCCAGGGTGGAGCGCTGGAACTGCAGGTACGTCGCCGGGTTCTCCAGCAGCATCGGGCGTTTCAAGGTGCTTTGCACCTGGTCGATATGCGCGCAGACCCGCTGCAAGGTGGCGTGGTCATAGGCCAATGGCAACAAGTCGTTGAGAAACACCGGGCCGTGGCTCGACCAGGCCAGGTGTTCGGAAAAGGACTGGGGTTGATAACGTTCGAGCAGTGCCGCGAGCCGCTTGAGGTGTTCGTTGTCCAGCGGGCCTTCGGCGCCAATGGACAAACCGACCCCATGCAGCGACAGCGGGTACTGATCGCGGATCAAACCCAGGTAATGATGAAACGGTCCGCCTGCGACCATGTAGTTTTCGGCGTGAACCTCGAAGAAACCAAGGTCGGGACGGGTTTCCAGGACCACCTGGAAGTGTTCGGCCTTGAGCCCCAGCCCGGCACGGGGCGGGAGCTCGGAGCCGACGGCCTGAGCGCGATGAAGGGCGGCGGGTTGCATTGGCGTGGTCATCGTCGGCACTCAGGCAAGTGGGTGATCAGGCTTTTTCCTTGAAGGCTTGCGGCTGACCGAAACCGGTCGGCGAAGTGCTGCTGGCGGTCTTGTCGCAGGTGCCTTTGGGGACGAGTTTCCAGGCGTTGCCCTGGTTGTCCTTGGCCGCGGTGCCGGCGCAGGTGGTACCGGCGCCCGCGGCGCAATCGTTCTTGCCTTTCATGGCCACGCCGAAGCATTTTTCCATGTCGTCGGCATGGGCGCTCATCGGCAGGGCCGCCATGCTCAGGGCGGAACCGAGGGCCAGGGCGAGGGTGGCAGCGGACAGGGCGCGGGTGGTGGAAGTGCTCATGGTCGATCTCCGATGTGTCGTCAATGATGAAAGCAGGGCTTGGGTGGGTTTCATTGCTTTCCTGCCTTACTTGAGCCTTGAGGGCTGGGTTTGTTACAGCGTGCGGCAAAAATACTCGATTATTTTTTGCGTCGGTACACGGGCGGGGGGCTGGTGTTGCTACGGGCAAAGAAAAGCCCCGACAGGTCGGGGCTTTGCTGGTTACGCGGGGCATCAACCGCCCAGATACGCCTCACGCACTTTCGGGTCGGTCAGCAGGTCGTTGCCGCTGCCTTCCATCACCACCCGGCCGTTTTCCAGCACGTAGGCTCGGTCGGCGATTTTCAGCGCCTGGTTGGCGTTCTGCTCCACCAGGAACACCGTCACCCCGTCCTTGCGCAGCTGTTCGATGATATCGAAGATCTGCTGGATGATGATCGGTGCCAGGCCCAGGGACGGTTCGTCCAGCAACAAGAGTTTCGGCTTGCTCATCAGCGCCCGGCCAATGGCGAGCATCTGCTGTTCACCGCCGGACATGGTGCCGCCGCGCTGGTTGAAACGCTCCTTGAGGCGTGGGAACAGTCCCAGGACCTTGTCCATCTGCTCCTGGTAATCGCCCTTGTTGGTGAAAAAACCACCCATGGAGAGGTTTTCTTCCACGGTCAGGCGGGCGAACACCCGGCGGCCTTCCGGCACCACGGCAATGCTCTTGCGCATGATGATGGACGACTCCTGGCCCACCAGCTCCTCACCCATGTAGCGAATGCTGCCGCTGTGGGCACGTGGCGAACCGCAGAGGGTCATCAGCAAGGTGGACTTGCCCGCGCCGTTGGCGCCGATCAGGGTGACGATCTCGCCCTGGCGTACCTCGACGTTGACGCTGTGCAGGGCCTGGATCTTGCCGTAGAAGGTGGAAACGTTTTCGAATTGCAGCATTTACGCTTCCCCCAGGTAGGCTTTGATCACTTCGGGATTTTCACGGATCTGTTCCGGCGTACCGTCAGCCAGGGGCGTGCCCTGGTTGATCACGACGATATGGTCGGAAATGCTCATGACCAGTTTCATGTCGTGTTCGATCAGCAGCACGGTGACGTTGTGCTCTTCGCGCAGCACACTGATCAGGGCCTTGAGGTCTTCGGTTTCCTTGGGGTTCAGGCCCGCCGCCGGTTCGTCGAGCATGAGGATCCGTGGACGGGTCATCATGCAGCGGGCGATTTCCAGGCGTCGTTGCTGGCCGTAGGCCAGGGTGCCCGCCGGGCGGTTGGCGAACTCGGTCAGGTTGACCTTGTCCAGCCAGTACTCGGCGTACTCCATGGCCTCGCGCTCGCTCTTGCGGAAGGCGGGGGTCTTGAACAGTCCGGCCAGGAAGTTGGTGTTCAGGTGCCGGTGCTGGGCGATCAGCAGGTTCTCGACCGCGGTCATGTCCTTGAACAGACGCACATTCTGGAAGGTCCGCACCACGCCCTTGCGGGCAATCTCATGGCCGGCCAGGCCCTGGATCGGTTGGCCGTCGAGCAGGATGCTGCCAGCGCTCGGCTTGTAGAAACCGGTCAGGCAGTTGAACACCGTGGTCTTGCCGGCGCCGTTCGGGCCGATCAAGGCCACCACTTGTTTTTCCTTGACGGTCAGGGCCACGCCGTTGACCGCCAACAGGCCACCGAAGCGCATGCTCAGGTCGGTTACTTTCAGGATCTCACGGCTCATTTACGCAGCTCCATGTGAGGACGTTGCATGGGCAGCAGGCCTTGTGGACGCCAGATCATCATCAGCACCATCAAGGCGCCGAACATCAACATGCGGTATTCGCTGAACTCACGCATCATTTCCGGCAGCAGGATCATCACCACGGCGGCGAGGATCACCCCCAGTTGCGAGCCCATGCCACCCAGCACGACGATGGCGAGGATGATCGCCGACTCGATGAAGGTGAACGACTCCGGCGTGACCAGGCCCTGGCGGGCGGCGAAGAAGCTGCCGGCAAAACCGGCGAAGCAGGCGCCCAGGGTGAAGGCCGAGAGCTTGATCACGGTGGGATTCAAGCCCAGCGCACGGCAGGCGATTTCGTCTTCGCGCAGCGCTTCCCAGGCACGACCGATGGGCATGCGCAGCAGGCGATTGATCACGAACAGCGCCAGCAAGGCCAGCAACAGGGCCACCAGGTAGAGGAACACCACCTTGCTCACCGGGTTGTATTCCAGCCCGAAGAACTCGTGGAAAGTCCGCATGCCTTCCGCGGCGGTGCGTTCGAACGACAGTCCGAAGAACGTCGGTTTGGGGATGTTGCTGATGCCGTTGGGGCCGCCGGTGAGACCGGTGAGATTACGCAGGAACAACCGGATGATTTCACCGAAGCCCAGGGTCACGATGGCCAGGTAGTCACCGCGCAGGCGCAGCACCGGGAAGCCCAGCAGGAAGCCGAAGCTGGCCGCCATCAGGCCGGCGATCGGCAGGCAGATCCAGAAGCTCAGGCCGAAGTAGTGCGACAGCAGCGCGTAGCTGTAGGCGCCGACGGCGTAGAAACCGACGTAACCCAGGTCGAGCAGGCCGGCGAGGCCGACCACGATGTTCAGGCCCAGGCCGAGCATCACGTAGATCAGGATCAGCGTGGCGATGTCGACCGCGCCCCGCGAGCCGAAGAACGGCCAGACCAGGGCGGCGGCGATCAGGCCGATGATGATCCAGCGCTGGGTCCGCGGCAGGCTCAGGAACTGGCCGACCTTGGGCGAGACCAGCGGGCCACGGGATGACTTGAACAGCGCCCCGACTTGTTGGCTGAAGAGCACGCGCAGGAACATCAATACCGAGCACAGGGCGATGACACCCAGGGTCAGCGGACCGGTGCCATGCACTTCGAGGTTGATCCCGACGATGCTCAGCTTGAGCCCGAGCACCGGGAAGGCCACGGCCCAGACCAACAAGGCACTGAACAGCGCCGATTTGAGATATTTGTTCATACTTTCTCAACCTCCGGACGGCCCAGGATGCCGGTCGGCCGGAACAACAGCACCAGAACCAAAAGACCGAATGCCACCACGTCCTTGTACTCGTCGCCGAACACGTCGGCGCCAAAGGCTTCGGCCACGCCCAGCACCAGCCCACCGAGCATGGCGCCCGGAATGCTGCCGATGCCGCCCAATACCGCTGCGGTAAAGGCCTTCAGACCCACCAGGAAGCCGGCGTTGGGGTTGATCACACCGTATTGCATGCTCAGCAGCACGGCCGCGACCGCTGCCAGCGCGGCACCGATCACGAAGGTCAGGGCGATGATGTTGTTGGTGTTGATCCCCAGCAGGTTGGCCATCTTGATGTCTTCGGCACAGGCGCGACAGGCGCGGCCCAGGCGGGAGCGGGAGATGAACAGGGTCAAGCCGAGCATCGCAAGCAGCGTGACGACGAACACCACGATCTGCATGTAGGAAATCAGCACTTCATGTGCACCACCTGGCCCGAAGGAGATATTGCCGGGGATCAGGTTGGGGATGGACTTGTCCTTGGAGTCTTGCGCCAGCAGAACGGTGTTCTGCAGGAAAATCGACATACCGATGGCGGAGATCAGCGGAATCAGGCGATTACTGCCACGCAAGGGGCGGTAGGCGATCCGTTCGATACTGTAGCCGTAGGCGCTGCTGACGACGATGCTCGCGATAAAAGCCGCAGTCATCAGCAGGGGGACGCTGTCGAGTCCCAGCATGCTCAGCCCGGCAATGGCGATGAACGCCACGTAGGAGCCGATCATATAGACCTCGCCGTGGGCGAAGTTGATCATTCCAATGATGCCGTAAACCATCGTATAGCCGATGGCGATCAGGGCATAGGTGCTGCCAACGGTCAGACCGTTAACCAGCTGTTGGAAAAAGTGATAGATGTCAGGCATTAAAGCGCTCCTAAAAACCTGATACGCATTTCACTGGTGGAGTCATTTTCCCGCTCGGACCCCGTGGATCTGCATCCACTTCGGGTGCAAGTTTTGCCAGCGAACCGCTGATGACGGTTTTGAGATTTTCAGGTGGACGGGTTTCCGGATCACGGAAAAACAGGCCCATTACCTCGTAAAACAAAGCCCACGGCACGCCGTGGGCTTTATTGGCAGTCAGTCAGGGCGAGCCTTACTGAGGCGATGCTTCGGTTTTAGGTTTGCCGAAGTGCCACTCGTAGACTACGAATTTGAAGTCTTTGAGGTCACCCTTGGCATCGAAGCTCAGGTCGCCTGTCGGGGTCTTGAAAGTGCCGGCGTGGATGGCCGCGGCCACTTTGGCCGGGTCTTCGCTCTTGGCGGCGGCGATACCGTCGGCAATCACTTCAACCGCGGAGTAGGAAGGGAACACGAACGGGCCGCTCGGGTCTTCTTTCTTGGCTTTGAAGGCGTCAGCCAGGGCGACGTTGGCCGGATCCTGGTCGAAGGACTTCGGCAGGGTCACCAGCAGGCCTTCGGAAGCGTCCTTGGCGATCTGCGAGATGGAGTCGTTACCCACGCCTTCCGGACCCATGAACTTGGCCTTCAGGCCTTTTTCCTGGGATTGACGCAGGATCAGGCCCAGCTCCGGGTGGTAGCCGCCGTAGTAGACGAAGTCGACATTGGCTTGCTTGAGCTTGGCGATCAGCGAAGAGAAGTCCTTGTCGCCGGCGTTGATGCCTTCGAACACGGCAACCTTGACGCCTTTCTTCTCCAAGGTCTGTTTCACGGCGGTGGCGATGCCTTCACCGTACTGCTGCTTGTCGTGGAGTACCGCAACGATCTTCGGCTTCACGTGGTCGGCGATATAGTTACCGGCGGCAGGGCCCTGGGCGCTGTCCAGGCCGATGGTACGGAACACCATTTTGTAACCACGGGCGGTGATTTCCGGGCTGGTGGCAGCCGGGGTGATCATCACTACGCCTTCGTCTTCGTAAATGTCCGAAGCCGGTTGAGTCGAGCTGGAGCACAGGTGGCCGACAACGAATTTCACACCGTCGTTCACGACTTTGTTGGCCACGGCGACCGCTTGCTTCGGATCGCAGGCATCGTCGTATTCAACGGCTTCGAGTTTCTTGCCATCGACGCCGCCCTTGGCGTTGATCTGCTCGATCGCCATTTTGGCGCCACTGAACTGCATGTCGCCGTACTGGGCTACAGGGCCGGTTTTCGGGCCGGCAATGCCGATCTTGATGGTGTCTGCAGCGAAAGAATGGCTGGCAACCCCGGCCAGAACCATAGCGGCGAACAGTTTGGAAATCTGCTTAGTCATTAGTGCTCCACTCTTGCTGTTGTAGTTTTTAGAGTCCTACGGCCGGAGCTGTGGGACCGGGTCAGATCTAACGCCGATATCCCGGTTCTTGCCCCGGCAACTGTACCGATACAGTTTAGTGTGCGCCCTCATCGATTGGATAGCGGGCAGCCGGAGGCAAAATCGAGATATGTCGCTTAAGTGAAAGAAAGAGACAGAATAGCGGCAGAATGTCATGCAGATTTTAGTCTGGATGTTGCTAGCTTTCAGCTGCAATCCCTGGCGCCCTCCATCCCCTCGATCACCCCTTCAGTTTCATCTGGGTGTTTCCAAGCGAGCCTCGACGTTATGATTGCGCCGATTTTTTCTCAGGTGGACCCCCATGACTCAAGAACCTAGCACCCTCTATGCCAAGCTGCTTGGTGAAACCGCATCTATTCGCTGGGAAGAGCTGCAACCGTTCTTTGCCCGAGGTGCCCTATTGTGGGTCGAGCCGGCACTGGATCTGATCGCCGCCGCGCAGGCCGTGGCCGAGAACCAGGCTGGGAAAGTCGCTGCGTGGCTGGCGAGCGGGGAGCTCGCCAAGGTGTCTGAGTCGCGGGCGCTGGATCTTTTCGAACGGGATCCGGAGCTGTGGGCGGTGGTGGTTTCGCCCTGGGTGATGGTCCAGGAAAGAGCAACAAAATAATTCGGTGCACTTTAATCGTGCATAACCCTTGTGCATTTATAGCCGGGCGGTGTGTAGGTCAGTAACCGCGTTGCGCAGTAATGGCAGTTTGCCCGTGGAGAAAATCTACAGTCTTTCGGGCATTGCGGATTCTCCCGGATACGACGCCGTCCTGTAGGAGCCGGCTGCCGGCGATTGCGATGTGATATTCACCACCGCCATCGCCGGCAAGCCGGCTCCCACAAGATCATGCTCAGTACTCGGTCTTGCCGGTGTGGTTGTTCAGCGAAATGACCTTGGTCTTGCCGATGCGGTGACGATAAATCTCGCGCAGGTACTTGATCGCCTTCTTCACGCAGTCGCGGGACAGGCGGATATCGTTGATCGAGACGAACTTTTCCTTGTCGTTGATCAGCTCGCGGTACTTCTTCTCGTACATCGGCTTGATCGCGTACCAGTTGGTGTCGAGGATTTTCGCCGGGTTTTCGAATTCATTGAGCAATTCATCAAGGCTGTCTTCGTCGAACTCATCGCGGGTGATGAAGTCCAGCATCGAGTTGTCCAGCGTATCGTCGAAGCGGTACGGGTTGCGCGCAAAGCAACGCTTGATAAAGGCCACGATCAACGTCAGGAAGTCGTCCGACAGGCACGGGCTCTTGGCGATCAGGGTGGTCAGCGACAGGTTTGCCGACGCGCCGATCACCAGGGCGTAACGCTTGAGCGTGGTATTGGGGAACAGGCTGTTGAGGTGAGTCTTGAGCCGGTTCAGGTCCATGTAGGACAGTTTGTAGTCCTTGGGCAGGGAGACGATCGAGACCACCGACGAGCAGTTCTTGAAAAAGTGCAGGTCGTGCAGCGCCGCCGCGTCGTAGCCCGAGGTCTTGTACTGGTCGAGGGCCGCGCGATAGCGCTTGGACTCGATCGGCAGGAGGCTGATGCCTTCGATGGCCTGGGTCACTTTGTTGAAGTGCGGCAGGTCGATGGAACGGAAGAACAGGTCGTCGATATTCAGCCGCTGAGGCTCTTTCTCGAACACTTTGAACTTGTCGCCGCTGGGCGTCGGCTGTTCCGGTACCACGGATTCGGCGTAGGCAATGGCTACCGGGCCGGCCAGACTCATAAACAGGTCGTTGGCATCCAGGCGAATGGTCTCGCCGATGTCGATGCCGGCACGCCGGAAATAGTTCTGGTCGTAGTCCGTGGTCACTGCCTGGGCGGTCAGGATGTTGAAAATCTGCTGGGAGATGTACTGGTTGGCGTGCTTCTCCATGGCATTGACATCAATGTTCTGGATGTTGCCGTCATCGCTTTCTTCGGCGTAGCGCATGATGTCGTTGGAGATCAGCATCATTGCGTTCCACGGGCGAATGCGGCCCATGACGCTGGCTTCACTGCTGTCCTCATTGTCGAAGTTGTAAGAGAAGTCCCATTCTTCGGACAGGTACTTGCAGAGCAGGCGACCGGCGTTGATGTGCAACGCTTCGGACATTTCACTGCGGTGGTCGGAAATGTTCGGCAGTACGCAGATACCACTGGTGAAGATTGGCTCGAACACGAAGGAGTGGCCGCTCTTGCTGTCGTGCTCGTCGGCCGGCTTGGTGTCGAAGGTCTTGTTCATGTAGGAGTATTGCTGGGCCAGGCCGAATTCCGAGGCCATGCCTGAGCCGGTGCCGCCGCCGGCACTGAAGATCGAGAAGTACAGGCGCGACTGGTTGGCCTTGATCCCGCAGGAGTCGATCAGGTACGAGTGGATCATCTTCCAGTCGGGGCTGGAGAAGCGCTGGGTGTCCTTGTTCAGGATGATCTTGGCCAGGTACTGGCCAAGGATCGGCGCGTTGCCCGCGCCACCGGCATGGACTTCCGACAGGTCCATGATCTTCATCTTGCTGTAGTCGCGGATAAAGCCGCTTTTTTCACCCTTGCGCGAGAAACGGATGCGCCCGGCGATGTCCTTGTCCAGGTCGCCGAGCATCACCAGCGGTTCTACCAGGAACACCGGCTTGGCGGATTTGTTCTGCACCAGGCGCAGGTTGTTGCGGATCCATTGCGCGGGACGATAGCCCTTGTCGCTGACCTTATCGTCGTTGTTGAACTCGTTGAGGTAGAACTTGCGCGCGTTGTACACCAGTTCCGCGACGTCCAGAGCAATGTTCGAGCCGCAACGACCCAGGCCGATCAGACACACGGACGGGAATTCCTGGTCGCGGCGTGCCTCGCTTTCGCCTTCGGCATGGGCTGAACGGGGGAACACCAGGTCGCGCAGGCCGTCGAGGTTGTCAAGGATGCGGTCGGTGTTGGTTTCGGTGAAGTACAGATACTGCTGGGTCGACAGCGGACGGGGAGTGGAATAGGCCTTGTAGGGTTTTTCCGCGACCGTTGGCAATGTCAGATCGGATACTGCGTTGGCTGGAATATTTTTAGAGGTCATTGTGCGCCATTTGCCTGGTCTGGTTCGGTCGTCGAAAGGATATCAACGCGCCATCACGGAATGAGAGATCGCGACTGTACCTCGCGATATTGGCTTGAGCGATAGGGTTTATCCCTAGGCTCCCCTAGGGGGGGATCCTTGTTTCCAATACCGAGGGATCGGCCAGAAATTGGCGTTCTTTAATTGACGGGGAACTTTTTATGAATTTTGGACTATCAGCGGGTTGAACGCGGTGCTGGGGAATTGCCGGCGCTGGTTGACTTGGCGCAGCACCGGCAACAGCTCCTCGAGTGGAGTCGGTCGGCTGAGCAGGTAGCCTTGGATATAGTCGCAGTTGTACTGCGCGAGGAACTCGTATTGCTGTTGGGTTTCGACGCCTTCGGTGACCACTTGCAGGTGCAGGGTGTGGGCCATGACGATGATCGCCTGGACGATTTCCATGTCCTGGGTCGATTTGGGAACGTCGAGGATGAACGAGCGATCGATCTTCAGGGTGTTGAGAGGCAGGCGCTTGAGGTAGGCCAGGGACGAATAGCCGCTGCCAAAATCGTCGATGGACAGTGACACGCCGAGGCTGCGGATCTGCCGCAACAGTTGCAGGGTGCTGGAGATGTTGCCCATCAGGGCATTCTCGGTGACCTCCAGCTCCAGGCGGTGGGGTGGCATGCCGGCGCCGCGCAGGATACTTTCGATTTCATCGGCCAGTTCTTCCCGTGCCAGGTTCAGGGCCGAGCAGTTCACCGCGATCTTCAATTCGTCGTAGCCGTGCTCTGAGAGCCAGGCCAGGTCCTCGCAGGCTTTGCGCATGACCCAGCTATCGAGTTCGGCGATCATTCCGTTGGCTTCGGCGATGCTGATGAAACGGTCGGGCGAGAGCAGTCCATGATGGGGGTGCTGCCAGCGCACCAGGGCTTCGAGTTTGGCGACCTGGCCGCTCTTGAGGTCGTATATCGGTTGGTAGTACAGGGCCAGGCCGCTGCCGTCACACAGGGCATGACGCAATTCTTCCTCGAGTTGCAGCTCCAGGGTGGCGCGGGTTCTCAGGTTGGAACTGAAGAAGTGCAGGCTGTTGCGCCCCGCGCCCTTGGACTGATAGAGCGCCAGGTCGGCGTTTTTCAGCAGTTCCTCGCAGGATTTGCCGTCATCGGGAAACACGCTGATGCCGATGCTGGTGGTCATGACCATACGTCGGCCGGCCAGTTCGATGGGGTCCTTCATTTTCAGCATGATGCGTTGGGCCATGTGCCGGGCTTCATCACGGTTGTGCAGGCCGATGAGGATGCAGAATTCATCGCCGCCAAAGCGTGCCACCACATCGTCGTGACTGCGGGTCGCGCTCTTGATATGCCCGGCGATGACCTTGAGCAGTTCGTCGCCGGCATCGTGGCCGAGGCTGTCGTTGATCCGCTTGAAGTGGTCGATATCGAGGAACATCACCGCCAGCATGCCGCCGCTGGTGCTGCGCTCCATCAGCCTTTCGGCGAAGAGCTGGTTGAAGCCGCGGCGGTTGATCAGGTTGGTCAGGGCGTCGTAGTGGGCCACTTGCGCCAGTGACAGGCGCGCCTGGTCCAGCTGGCTGAGCAGGGCATTGACCCGTCGCAAGTCGTGTTCCTTGTTTTGCAGTTTCTTGTCAGCCAGGGCCGCGCTGATGCTGCTGCCGATGATCAACAGGGCGATCAGGGCGATGGTCAGGCCCAATTGCAGGTGATTGTTGTCCGCTGGGGCGGGCAAGGCACTGCCCGCCGGCAGCATCAGGTGCAACGACCACATCCCGATAAAATGGGTGCTGAAGATTCCGGCGCCCATCACCAGGCTGGCAGTGTATTTGAGCAGTTGGTGAAAGATCCCGCTGCCGGTGCGAAAGCGCCGGGACAAGATCAGGGCCGCGAGGCTGGCGCCAACGGCCACCAGGACAGAAAGGCCGACCAGACCCGGGTTGTAGTACTGAACCGCGGGCGATTGCAATGCCGACATGCCGACATAGTGCATGGTCGCGATGCCCAACCCCATGAACAGCGCGGCGCGCAGGTACTGCGAGGGGCGTAGCTCGGCATACCCCAGGGTGTGCAGGGCCAGGAAGGACGCCAACAGGGCGATCAGCAGTGACGAGAGGGTGGTCGGCAGGTCGTATTGAATGTCGATGGGCGCCTGGAACGCCAGCATGCCGATGAAATGCATGGCCCAGATGCCGCCGGCCAGGCAGCAGGTGCCGACCCAGCGCCAGACCCGCTGTTGCGAAGGTTTTTCCGCATGGCCGACACGCTCGGCCATGTCCAGCATGGCAAAAGACGCCGCGCAGGCGACCAGATAAGCCAGCAGGACCAGCAACGGATTGTGGCTGCAATTGAGCAGAAGCTGCTCGGTCTCGGGAAGCTCGTTAACAAAATGCAAACCCAGCCATTCCATAGCATGCCCCACTTGACGCCTTGGACTACCGGTGCGCCCGGCACCGACCAATGCGTTGCAGTATAGAGGCTGACTTCAGGCTGCAAGGGGGCATGGCACAGTGATGCCAATGATTTGGGAATGACCTAAATAGCGATGGGGACTAAAAAACCGGCCTGTTCCGGCTCCAGTGGTGGCAGTCCGGCCGCAGCCCGGGCCTTGTCGCAGTACTCGTTGTGCACGCCGTCGACCCATGAAGCCTCGAACTCCCGGCAGGTGCTCGAGCGTTGGTGGTAGATCGAGCAACTGACCTGCTCGCCGACTTTGCCCTCAAGGGCGGTGCAGCGCGGGGCGCGGCTTTCGGTGCCGAGCATGGCCACATGGTTGACGCCGACCTGGGTGACCAGTTCGTCGGGCACCAGGCCACCGGCCGAGGCGCATTCTCCCCAATAGAAAGACACGCGGAAATACGCACAGCAGGCACCACAATTCAGACACGGATTAGCGTCGGGCATGGAAGGTCACGGAGAAAGTGGGGGGAGGAGAACGGTGGCTATTCTAGGCTTCGGCCCGGGCTTTGGAAGGTATTTTTTTGGCATCATCTTTGCCGGCATCCCGGTCCGCGGCAATAAGGCACCGGGGCAGGGCGCGCAGGGCATTGCCGGGTATCAGCGCCACGAATGGTGGCAGACAGCCCGGGCGCCGCTCACTAGATTGAGGGCTCCGGGCTCAACGCGTCTGGCGGGCAGGCCCCTATAACAATAAAAGAGACGGACCCCATGCAGAACTCGACCCAAGCGGCGAATGCCTGGCGCATTCTGTTCCTGTTGTTCCTCGCCAACCTCTTCAACTTCTACGACCGCACCCTGCCTGCGATCATCATCGAGCCGATCCGCATGGAGTGGCATCTGAGCGACTTCCAGATCGGCATCATCGGCACTGCGTTCACCATTGTCTATGCCATTGCCGGCCTGCCCCTGGGGCGGATGGCCGACAACGGCTCGCGCAGCAAACTGATGGGCTGGGGCCTGGCGGTCTGGAGTGGGCTGACGGCCGCGAACGGCCTGGTGGGCAGTTTCGCGACCTTCCTGCTGGTGCGCATGGGCGTCGGTATCGGCGAGGCCGCTTATGCGCCAGCCGCCAACTCGCTGATCGGCGATCTGTTCCCGGCGCACCGCCGGGCGCGGGCCATGGGCATCTTCATGCTGGGCTTGCCGCTGGGGCTGGTGCTGGCGTTCTTCACCACCGGGGCCATGGTCAAGGCTTTCGACAGCTGGCGCGCGCCGTTCTTTATCGCGGCGGTACCAGGGTTGCTGCTGGCGGGGTTTATGTTCTTTATCAAGGAGCCCAAGCGCGGCGCGGCGGAAACGGTGAAGGTGTCCCAGGAGAAGGTCGACCGTCCGGTGCGCCGCCTGATGGCGATCCCGACGTTTCTCTGGCTGGTGCTGGCCGGGCTGACCTTCAACTTCGCCACCTACGCCTGCAACTCGTTTCTGGTGCCGATGTTGCAGCGTTATTTCCTTATGCCCTTGCAGGAAGCCGCGGTGGCGACCGGTTTGATTGTCGGGGTCACCGGGTTGGTCGGGTTGACGTTGGGCGGTTGGGTCGCGGACAAGCTGCACCAGCGTATTGCCAATGGCCGGCTGTTGTTCGCCGCGGTGAGCCTGGTGATCTCGACGCTGACCACCGGTTGGGCGCTGCATGCCGGGCGCATCGAGATCGGTGTGTTCGTGGCGGTGTTCAGTGTCGGTTGGCTGTTTGCCTACAACTTCTATACCTGTGTTTATACGGCCATCCAAGACGTGGTCGAGCCGCGGCTGCGGGCGACGGCGATGGCCGTGTACTTTGCCGGATTATATCTGTTGGGCGGTGGTTTGGGGCCGGTGGTGGTCGGTTTGCTGTCCGATCACTTTGCCCATGCGGCGATGCTGGCGGCGGGGGCCGAGCAGATGAGCGAGGTCTTCAAGGCTGTCGGGCTGCATGATGCGATGTACCTGATTCCGGGAGCCTTGTTGTTGACGCTGGCGTTTCTGTTCCAGGCGGCGCGGTGTTTCAGCAAGGATGCGCAGCGTATGCGCGAAGGGATGGCCGCGGATGCACCGGGTGTGGCGCCTGTGACCGCCTGATATTCAGGTAGACCGAGTCGCGCCCTTCGCGGGCAAGCTCCGCTCCCACAGTATCGGGGGCGTTCTTCTGTTTTGTGTACGGCCTAAAACTGTGGGAGCGGAGCTTGCCCGCGAAAGGGCCCTCAAGAGCGCCGACTCCCACAGTATCGGGGGCGTTCTTCTGTTTTGTGTACGGCCTAAAACTGTGGGAGCGGAGCTTGCCCGCGAAAGGGCCCTCAAGAGCACCGACTCCCACAGTATCGGGGGCGTTCTTCTGTTTTGTGTACGGCCTAAAACTGTGGGAGCGGAGCTTGCCCGCGAAAGGGCCCTCGAGAGCACCGACTCCCACAGTATCGGGGGCGTTCTTCTGTTTTGTGTATGGCCTAAAACCGTGGGAGCGGAGCTTGCCCGCGAAAGGGCCCTCGAGAGCGCCGACCCCCACAGTATCGGGGGCGTTCTTCTGTTTTGTGTACGGCCTAAAAACTGTGGGAGCGGAGCTTACCCGCGAAAGGGCCCTCGAGAGCGCCGACCCCCACAGTATCGGGGGCGTTCTTCTGTTTTGTGTATGGCCTAAAACTGTGGGAGCGGAGCTTGCCCGCGAAAGGGCCCTTAAGAGCGCCGACTCCCACAGTATCGGGGGCGTTCTTCTGTTTTGTGTACGGCCTAAAAACTGTGGGAGCGGAGCTTGCCCGCGAAAGGGCCCTCAAGAGCGCCGACCCCCACAGTATCGGGGGCGTTCTTCTGTTTTGTGTACGGCCTAAAACTGTGGGAGCGGAGCTTGCCCGCGAAAGGGCCCTCAAGAGCGCCGACTCCCACAGCGACGGGTTAGATCAACCCGCCACCAACACCCGAATCGCTTCGAGGCGCAGTGCGGCTTTTTCCAGCATGGCCAGGCCCTGTTCACGTTGTTGACGCAACGCCGCCAGTTCGCTGTCACGCACGCTCGGATTGACCGCCTGCAACGCCGTCAGGCGCGCCAGCTCTTCATCGGTATCCGCCGCCAGGCGCCGTTGAGCCTCGGCCACGCGTTCGGCGTGACGCGGTGCGATCTTGGCTTCACCGGCGTTGATCTTCGGCGTCAGGCTGTCGCGCTGGGCCTGGATGAACTTGTTGGCGCTGGCCCGTGGCACGCTTTCCAACTGATCGTTCAAGGTTTCGAACGCCACCCGGGTCGACAGGTCGTTGCCATTGGCATCCAGCAGGCAGCGCAACGCCGCCGGCGGCAGGTAGCGGCCCAGTTGCAGCGAGCGCGGCGCGACCACTTCGCTGACATAGAGCAGCTCCAGCAGTACGGTGCCGGGCTTGAGCGCCTTGTTCTTGATCAGCGCCACGGCGGTGTTGCCCATCGAGCCGGACAGCACAAGATCCATACCGCCCTGCACCATCGGGTGTTCCCAGGTAATGAACTGCATGTCTTCGCGCGACAGCGCCTGGTTGCGGTCATAGGTGATGGTCACGCCTTCGTCGTCGCCCAGCGGGAAGCTGGCGTCGAGCATCTTCTCGCTCGGCTTGAGGATCAGGGCGTTTTCCGAATGGTCTTCGCTGTCGATGCCGAAGGCGTCGAACAGGGTTTCCATATAGATAGGCAGGGCGAACTGGTCGTCCTGCTCATGGATTGCCTCGACCAACGCGTCACCTTCGCCGGCGCCACCGGAGTTGAGTTCCAGCAGACGGTCGCGACCGGTGTGCAGCTCGGCTTCCAGGCGCTCGCGCTCGCCGCGGGCTTCGTCGATCAGCGCTTGCCACTGGCCGTCATCGGCGTTTTCCAGCAATGGCAGCAGGCGTGGGCCGAACTGCTGCTGCAGGGCGTTACCGGTCGGGCAGGTGTTGAGGAAGGCGTTCAGCGCTTCGTGGTACCACTGGAACAGACGCTCTTGCGGGCTGGTCTGCAGGTACGGCACGTGCAGTTCGATCACGTGTTTCTGGCCGATCCGGTCGAGACGGCCGATGCGCTGCTCCAGCAGGTCCGGGTGGGACGGCAGGTCGAACAGCACCAGGTGGTGGGAGAACTGGAAGTTGCGACCTTCACTGCCGATTTCCGAGCAGATCAGCACCTGGGCGCCGAACTCTTCGTCGGCGAAGTAGGCGGCGGCGCGGTCGCGTTCGAGGATATTCATGCCCTCGTGGAACACCGTGGCCGGAATGCCGGAGCGCACGCGCAGGGCATCTTCCAGATCCATGGCGGTTTCGGCATGGGCGCAGATCACCAGGACCTTGGTGCGCTTGAGCATTTTCAACTGGTCGATCAACCACTCGACGCGCGGGTCGAAGCGCCACCAGCGGGCTTCGTCGTCGGTGTCCGGCTGGGCCTGGAAGCTGACTTCCGGGTACAGCTCGGCGTGTTCGCCCAACGGCAGTTCGAGGTATTCGTCCGGGCACGGCAGCGGGTAGGCGTGCAGCTTGCGCTCCGGGAAACCTTGCACGGCGGCGCGGGTGTTGCGGAACAGCACGCGGCCGGTACCGTGGCGGTCGAGCAGCTCGCGCACCAGACGGGCGCTGGCATCGCTGTCGCCAGCGTTGACGGCGGCCAGCAGGGCCTCGCCTTCGTCACCGAGGAAACCCAGGATGGTCTTGTGCGCGGCAGGCGACAGACGGCCTTTGTCCAGCAGTTCCTGGACGGCTTCGGCCACCGGGCGATAGTTCTCGCTCTCGGCGCGGAAGGCCTTGAGGTCATGGAAGCGGTTCGGGTCGAGCAGGCGCAGACGGGCGAAGTGGCTGTCCTGGCCCAGTTGTTCCGGGGTCGCGGTCAGCAGCAGGACGCCGGGAATGGTCTCGGCCAGTTGTTCGACCAGAGCGTATTGCGGGCTGACCTGGTCTTCGTGCCAGACCAGGTGGTGGGCTTCGTCGACCACCAGCAGGTCCCAGCCGGCGGCGAACAGCGCATCCTGGGCCTTCTCGTCTTCCACCAGCCACTCCAGGGCCACCAGGGCCAACTGGGTGTCTTCGAACGGGTTGCTGGCATCGCTCTCGATAAAACGTTCGGCGTCGAACAGCGCGACCTGCAGGTTGAAACGCCGGCGCATTTCCACCAGCCACTGGTGCTGCAGGTTCTCCGGCACCAGGATCAGCACGCGGTTGGCGCGGCCCGAGAGCAACTGGCGATGGATCACCAGGCCGGCTTCGATGGTCTTGCCCAGGCCTACTTCGTCGGCCAGCAAGACCCGTGGTGCGATGCGGTCGGCCACTTCCCGGGCAATGTGCAACTGGTGGGCGATCGGTTGCGCGCGCACGCCACCCAGGCCCCAAAGCGAGGATTGCAACTGGCGGCTGGTGTGTTCCAGGGTGTGGTAGCGCAGCGAGAACCAGGCCAGCGGGTCGATCTGCCCGGCGAACAGGCGGTCGCTGGCCAGGCGGAACTGGATGAAGTTCGACAGCTGGGTTTCCGGCAGCGTGACGGCTTCGTTCTGTGTGTTGAGGCCGTGATAGACCAGCAATCCGTCGACATCGTCGACTTCCCGCACGGTCATCTTCCAACCTTCGAAGTGGGTGATGGTGTCGCCCGGCGAGAACCTCACGCGGGTCAGGGGCGCATTCCGTAGCGCATACTGGCGGGTGTCGCCAGTGGCCGGGTAGAGCACGGTCAACAAGCGGCCGTCCTGTGCCAGAACGGTGCCTAAACCCAACTCCGCTTCGCTGTCACTGATCCAGCGTTGCCCCGGTTGATACTGCTGCGCCATGCTGCCTGACTCCCGCCTTGAAAAAGCCGACTATGTTAACGGAATCGACGCTTTCAGGCTAAAAGAAGCTCACAAATACCGCGCTTTTAGCGAGCATCCCGCCTTTAGTAGGTGCAAGACCTGAAAGAAAGGGTAGCTCATCGGCATCTCGGGCACCTTTGTCTGTTAATCCGGTCACAGTTTGACCATCCTGGGCTCAAGTCGCCGAGCACGCCGCCGACAGCCTGACGACAGGAGAATGCCATCATGCTGCCACCGATACTGCCCTTGAGTGTCGTACCGATCACGTCCCAGACGGATCCGATTCGACCGCGACCGGACATTCCCCCCGTGGTGCCGGTGCAACAAAGCTCCAATGAGAGCACCATCGACCTGCAAAAGCGTGACCCGGACGAGGCCGGCTGGTTGCTGCGCGAAGAACAGCGGCGCCAGCAGGAACAGCAACAGCGCCGCCGCGAAGCCGATGACGACCCTGAGTTGCACCTGGCCGTCCCGGGCGATGAGTTGAATGCCGACAACACCGTACCGGTGGTGGCGCTGATGGAAGATCAGCCGCGTCAGGGACTGCTGGTGGACGTCGAGGTCTGACGGCGCTCGCTGGCCAGTGCTCGCAGGGCCTGGAGCAAGGTGTCGATTTCCTCCACGGTATTGAGATGGCTGATGGCGATCCGTGCAATGGCCGACAGACCCCGAACCTGCATGTCCAGCGGCGTATAAGCGGTGCCATTGGCCCCCAGGTTGATGCCGCTTTCGGCCAGCCGCTGTTTCAATTCAAAAACGTCCCAACCTTCCAGCGTGAACGCAATCAGCCCTGATTGTTGTCCGGGCAGGCCCAGGTCGCACAGCGCCAGGCCGCTGATCTGCCCCAGTGCCTGGCGCAGTGGCTGGCTCAATGCCTGGATTCGCTGGTAGATGTGCTCGATCCCCAGCTCCACGGCTTCTTTCAGCGCATTCGCCAGTCCAGCCAGTAGCGCCAGGGAGACTTCGCTGGTTTCAAAGCGGCGGGCATCGTTGCGTAGGGTGAAGGTGTGACCGTCCCAGGGTGCCGAGAGCACATCGAGTTGGGCCGGCCTGAGTCGTGCCAGGAATTCCGGGCGTATATACAGCAGTGCGGTTCCCCTCGGACCGCGGAGGAACTTGCGGGCGGCGCCCTTGAGCACATCGCAGCCCAGGGCCTGGACATCGCAGGGCAGTTGGCCCAGTGCTTGTCCGGCATCGATGAAGTAGGCAATGCCATGTCGCCGCGCCACTTCGCCGATGGCGCGGGCCGGGTTGATCAGGCCACCGTTAGCCGGCAGCCAGGTCAGGGCGATCAGCTTCACGCGTGAATCGAGCATCCGCTCCAGGGCGGCCACCGACACCGCGCCGCTCTCGTCACAGGGGATCACCTCGAGCCGGGCACCGGACTGCAGGGCTTGAGTCATGCAGGCCAGGTTGCCGCCCCATTCATGCCGTCCCACCAGGATCCGATCGCCCGCGTGCCAGCCCCCCAGGGCGTTGAATGCCATGCCCCAGGCCGCCGAGCCGCTACTGGTAAAGGCGATGGCGGCGCTGTCGGTGCCGAGCAGTCGGGCCGCCCAGTGGCGCGCCTCTTCCTGCAATCTGGTCCCTTCGATGGCGGCTTCCATGGGGCCGATTGTCGCTTCGCGCTGTAGTTGCGCGCTGATGGCGTCCAGCGTGGCCTGGCTGGGCAGGGAGGCGCCGGCGTGATTGAAATGGATCATCCGGGCGCAGCCGGGCGTGGCGGCGCGCAGTTGGAGGATTTCCTCAGCCAGTGGAACATTCATGGGTGCAGCTCGAAAATCGCATCGATTTCCACGGCAACACCGCTGGGCAGGCTGGCGACACCGATGGCGGTACGTGCATGGCGGCCCTTGTCGCCGAGGGCATTGACCAGCAGATTGGAAGCGCCGTTGGCCACGACTCCCTGGCGCTGGAAGTCGGCGCTGCTGGCGACAAAGACACCCAGGCGGACGATCCGCACCAGGCGCGACAGATCATCGTCAAGGGCGTGGCCCAGTTGCGCCAGCAGGCCGAGCGCGGCAAGTTCCGCGGCCTGCGCGCCTTGGACTTCGTCCAGGCTGTCGCCCAGGCGTCCGACAAAGGCCGGCTTGCCGTCTCGCAGGGGAATCTGTCCGGAAATGAACAGCTGGTTCTGGCTGACGACGTAGTTCACATAGTTGGCGATCGGCTGCCCCGGTTGCGGCAGGGTCAGGTCCAGCTGGGCCACTCGGTCGGACAGGGAATGATTCATTGGGCAAACCTCCGGGAAAGAGGCTTGAGCATGCTGGGCCGGCGGTAGATCGACAAACGCATAGATTCAATCCGACGTATCCAGATAACTCATGTGTCGGCGGCGCTGCACTGCTCCAGCAGCCACTCGCAGAAGCATTCCGCGGCGGGGCTCGATGTATTGTTCGGTTTGACCAGCCAGTAGCCGATCGCGCTTTCAAAGGCTGGCTGGTCGAAGGCATTCACCAGTACACCCTCCTTGAGGCGGCGTTCGATCAGGCGCTGGCGCCCCATGGCGATACCTTGCCCGGCGATGGCCGCTTCGACCACGATGTTGTAGTCGTGGAGCATGACGCGGGGGTAGTGCTGAACGTCGAGACGATAGTGGCGGGACCAGTCGATCCATTCGAATGGTTGCGGTGCCTGTGACATGAGCAATGGGCCGTGCTCGATGCCCGCCGCCTTGAAGGCCGGGCTACAGACCGGAAAGAGGCGTTCGCCCATCAAGCGTACGGCGTTGACATGGGGCCAGCCACCTTTGCCATAGCGGATCGCCAGGTCCACCTCGGCGCCGGCCACATCGGCCAGTTGGATCGTGGGTTTCAGCTCGACCCTGATCTGCGGGTGGCGAAGGCCGAAATCGGTCAGGCGCGAGGCCAACCAGAGGGTGGCGAAGGAGGCCAATAGGCCAATGCGCAGCACCTGGTTTGGTCGGGGCAAGCTGAGCTGGCGGGTGGCCTGGGCGATCTGCTCCAGGGCCGGGCGGATTTGCTGGTAGTACTGGTCGCCATCCTCTGTGAGATCAATGGCGCGAGTACGTCGGATAAACAGCTGTCTCTGCAGATGCTGCTCGAGTTTCTGCACCTGGTGGCTGATCGCGCTTTGACTGACGCACAGCTCATCGGCGGCCTTGATAAAGCTCAGGTGGCGGGCCACGGCCTCGAAGGCGCGTAGGGCCATCAACGGCGGCAGATCCTGGTGCAACGCCACTTCGGCTCTCCTTTGCATTGGGTCAGGTCAGGGATTGTGCTGGGAAAGCGCGGGACTGCCCAGGCCTTGTTGAGCCTGAGGTCTGGATAACCGGCTGACTTGCCCGCATTATTAGCCCATAGCGCGTGTTGAAGGTTGCCGATAGGGGCTCTTTGATAGAATTCGACGGATAGCGATGTAATCTGACCATGAACCAAGATGACAAGTTGATCGACCTTAATACCGAACGGGCCAAGCGTGTCCATGACCTCAATGAAAAACGCCTGAATGAAGTTCGCCAGGCATTCGAGCAAGCCCTGCCGTTGGGCAAGGGCAAGAAAAAACCGAAGAACAAGCCGAAAAAACGCTGATACCCCCACTGATTCTTGATATGGATCAGTTATTCCCCTTCTCCCGCGCCCTGCCTTGGGCGGCATTGACCTTGGTCAATTTTTCACTGTGCCTGCTGGGCTAACTTAGCTCCATCGCAACAAGGCAAGTGCAGGAGGCCAATCATGTTCTTCGATAACGTGGTGATCGCCGGAGTGCTGACTGTAGGCCTCATGGTGATGTTCTTCGCCGGTTTTGGATTTTTTATCTGGAAAGACTCACATAAACGGAAAAAACCGTAGAGCTTCCAGGGAACGAGCACGCAAGGCATTTTGGGCGACTTCGGTCGCCCTTTTTTTTGCTGTTTTTTCAGAGATTGCCGGCGTTGGAACAGGTATTGGATCGTGGTTCCCAGTCATACTTGGAAATAAAAAAGGTGCGGTCCCGACAGGAGCGCACCTTTTTTCGTTACCCGTCCGGAATCAGCTGCCGAGTACCTTTGTCGCCAGCCAGAACAGACAGGCGGACAAGCCGATGGTCATTGGCAGGGTCAGCAGCCAGGCCAGCAGGATGGTCTTGATGGTGCTGCCTTGCAGGCCGCTCTTGCTGGCAATCATGGTCCCGGCCACACCCGACGACAACACATGGGTGGTCGAGACGGGCAGGGCGACGATGTTCGCCAGGGCGATCAAGCCGGCGGTGGTGATTTGCGCCGACATGCCCTGGGCATAGGTCATGCCCTGCTTGCCGATCTTCTCGCCGATGGTCATGACCACCCGCTTCCACCCGATCATGGTGCCCAGCCCCAGGGCCAGCGCCACCGCCATGATCACCCAGAACGGTGCGTATTCGGTGGTAGTGGTCAGGTCCTTGCGCAGTTTCTCCAGGTCAGACTTTTCACGAGAGTCCAGGCCCGGCAACTTGCTGACTTGCTTGGCGGTATCATCCAGGCAGAGCAGGTCGCGACGCACTTCAATGCGCTTGTCCGGCGACAGCGAATGGTAGTCGGTCACGCCCGTGAGATTGCTCATCAGGGCGTTGATGTTCGCTTCGGTCCGTTGCGGATTGCAGCGGAACTTGCCCGGCAGGTCGTCGGCTACGTTCTTGCCCAGGGCGAGGAATTCGCTCAGGGTTGCGTTGTTACGCTGATAGAACTGGCTCAGGTGCAGGGTCGCGTCGCGGGTGCGCTCGATCTGATACGTGGTGGTGCTCAGGTCGAGGACGAACTGCGCCGGGACGATACCGATGAGCACCAGCATGATCAGGCCGATGCCTTTCTGGCCATCGTTGGAGCCGTGCACGAAACTCACGGCCATGGCGGAGATCACTAGCACCAGGCGGTTCCAGAACGGCGGGTGCTTCTTGTCGTCGATCTTGCGCCGCTGTTCCGGGGTTTTGTGCATCTTGGACTGCGGACGCCACCATTTCAGGCCGACCAGTATCAGGCCCGCCACCAGCAAGCCGGCAATCGGCGAGAAGATCAGCGAGGCGCCGATATCGACCGCCTTTTGCCAGTTCACCCCTTCGCTCACGGGAATGCCATTGAGCAGGGCATTGGCCAGGCCGACACCGAGGATCGAGCCGATCAGGGTGTGGGAACTGGAGGCCGGGATACCGAAGTACCAGGTGCCCAGGTTCCAGGCGATGGCTGCCGCCAGCAGTGAAAACACCATGGCCAGGCCATGTCCGGTGTTGACGTTGATCAGCAGCTCGACCGGCAGCAGGTGGACGATTGCATAGGCGACGCCGACCCCGCCCAGCAGCACGCCGAGGAAGTTGAACACACCGGAAAAGAACACCGCCAGATGAGGTGGCATGGCTTTGGTGTAGATAACGGTGGCCACCGCGTTAGCGGTGTCATGAAAGCCGTTGATGAACTCGAAGCTGAGGACAAAGGCCAGGGCGAGCACCAGGCTCACAAGCACCCAGGCATCCAGTCCGCTGAATAAATCGATCATGAAGGTTTTCTGACCCGGTCATAAGGGGGCGCGATTATGCCAGAAAACTTTCAGGTGAGGGCCTGCCTGACACCATTTGACCTGAGTGGGTGGTCAGGACCGACGATTGACATGCGGATGGCGCAAGTCTTGGTGTCCGGCGGGCCAGGCATTGTCCGGGTAGGAAAGGCCTGGCGGCGAAGGGCGAGGCCCTGCGAGGTCCAATGCCGATAAGCCTAAGGCTCTTCGGCCTTGAGTTCCTTTTCCATCTTTTGCAGTTCCTGGGTAAAGGCCTGGTCCAGAAGACTGGCTCGTTTGCGCCAGGGTTTGCGTTCCGGATCGGGTTGCGCGGCGTAGGTGGTGACAGCCCCGCCGTAAACATCCTTGTAACGTTGTTCCTGGCGCTCAAGTTCCGCGCGCAGTTCGTCTTTCGTCACAGTACTACCTAATTTGAGTTGAGTTATTGTGTTCCATTAAACACAACCGCCCTGATGAGACGTTCAATCCCGGGCTTGAGCGCTGAGAGTCGGAACCCTTGTCGGGCCGGACGGCCTTGAGGTCGTCCAGGGTATTATAGCGGTCGGTTTGACTGACACTATCGCGAAGATAAGGGAATTCGTCAACTTTGTTGATGAGTTTTGTGATGTAGGAGTTTTTAACTGTAACTTAAGGACGAGGTAAGCGCTGCCTGTTTTTTGACGACAGTTATCAATTCAAGTTGCAGTGCAATAAGCCCGATACTTGCAAGTACAATCCCGGATCTGTTGACGCGCCGCTGTTCAATGTCCTGCTCGACGCCTTGCGCATGAGCGCCAGGGGAAAAAAAACGGCCTCACTTCGTGGGTGAGGCCGGACCGACGCAATCTTCCCGGTGGGTACCTGACCAGTATCCCGGGAAAGCCGCGGCGGCGCGTCCAAGGTATAAGCTGCGGCGATCAGGGTCAATTGCGATTATCGGCCATTGGTTCGATAATCGCACAAAGTTGAGTGGCCCCGGCTTGTCTATCCGCCGGGCCCGGCCTGTAATGGGCCTCCGCGGCAGACAAGGAATTTGTAATGAACGACCAACTGCGTGACGCCTTCACCTCCGTGGCTCCGCCCATCGTGGCCTCGCCGGCCAAGCGTATCCAGGCGTTTACCGGTGACCCCGACTTCATGACTTCGCTGGCCCGTGGCCTGGCGGTAGTCCAGGCGTTCCAGGAGCGCAAGCGGCACCTGACCATTGCACAGATCAGCCACCGCACGGAAATTCCGCGGGCGGCGGTGCGACGTTGCCTGCATACCTTGATCAAGCTCGGTTACGCCACCACCGACGGACGGACCTATTCGCTGCTGCCCAAGGTGTTGACCCTGGGGCACGCCTATCTGTCGTCCACGCCCCTGGCGGTGTCGGCGCAGCCCTATCTGGACCGTATGAGCGAGCAGTTGCACGAAGCCTGCAACATGGCGACCCTGGAGGGCGACGACATCCTCTACATCGCCCGTTCCGCCACCACCCGGCGGCTGATCTCAGTCGATCTATCGGTGGGTGGCCGCCTGCCGGCCTATTGCACGTCGATGGGCCGAATCCTCCTGGCGGCGCTGGACGATGCTTCCTTGCACGAATATCTCGAGCACGCCGACCTGCAGGCCAAGACCAGCCGGACCCTGCATACCCCCGAGGCCCTGCTCGAATGCCTGCAACAGGTTCGTCGGCAGGGCTGGTGCATCGTCGATCAGGAACTGGAGCAAGGTTTGCGCTCGATTGCCGTGCCGGTCTACGACGCTTCCGGGCAAGTGCTGGCGGCGCTGAACGTCAGTGCTCATGCCGGGCGTGTCAGCTGCAGCGAGTTGGAGCAACGTTTTCTGCCGAGCATGCTCAAGGCCAGTCGCGAGCTGAGTGCGCAGTTGTTTTCCTGAGTACAGGAGGCGGCGTTTTCCCAAATGAAGCCTTTGAAGGATAAACGGTAGCTTGCAAACAATTCGTTCGATTATCGAACAGTTAATCGATTATCGGATTGTTTGAGCGCCGAACCCCGGCTTACCCTGAGCTCATCACGGCGCTGAACCTCGCGCCACCCCTCAGGTATGTTGAAACCGGGAGTCTGCACCCATGGCTGAAATCCTTTCGCTGCATGACGCGGTGAAGCAGTTCGTCAACGACGGCGATACCGTCGCGCTCGAAGGCTTCACCCATCTGATTCCGATGGCGGCGGGTCATGAAATCATTCGTCAGGGCAAGAAAAACCTGACGCTGGTGCGCATGACACCCGACCTGGTCTATGACCAGCTCATCGGTGCCGGTTGCGCCCGCAAGCTGATCTTCTCCTGGGGGGGTAATCCTGGTGTGGGTTCGTTGCACCGCCTGCGCGATGCCGTCGAGAAGCACTGGCCGCATCCGCTGGAAATCGAAGAGCACAGCCATGCCGACCTGGCCAACGCTTATGTGGCCGGTGCCTCCGGCTTGCCGTTCGCGGTCCTGCGGGCCTACGCCGGCTCCGACCTGCCGAAGGTCAATCCGCTGATCAAGACGGTCACCTGTCCGTTCACCGGTGAAGTGCTGGCCGCCGTACCTTCGGTACGCCCTGATATCACCGTGATCCATGCCCAGAAAGCCGACCGCAAGGGCAATGTGCTGCTCTGGGGGATTCTCGGCGTGCAGAAGGAAGCGGCCCTGGCGGCCAAACGTTGCATCGTCACCGTCGAGGAAATCGTCGACGACCTGCAGGCGCCGATGAACGCCTGCGTCTTGCCGACCTGGGCCCTGAGTGCCGTGTGCCATGTCCCCGGCGGTGCCCACCCGTCCTACGCCCATGGTTATACCGAGCGTGACAACCGTTTCTACCAGGCCTGGGACCCGATCGCCCGCGACCGTGCAACCTTTACCGCCTGGATCGACGAGTACATCCATGGCACCGCGAACTTCGCCGAGTTCCAGAGCAAACTGGCCCACGCTTCGGAGGTTAAGTAATGACCTACACCACCAACGAAATGATGACGGTGGCCGCTGCCCGCTGCCTGAAGAACGGCTCGGTCTGCTTCGTCGGCATCGGCCTGCCGTCCAAGGCCGCCAACCTGGCACGCCTGACCTCGTCGCCGGACGTGGTGCTGATCTACGAGTCGGGTCCGATTGGCGCCAAGCCCAGCGTACTGCCGCTGTCCATCGGTGACGGCGAACTGGCGGAAACCGCCGATACGGTGGTGCCGACCGGCGAGATCTTCCGCTACTGGCTACAAGGCGGGCGCATTGATGTCGGCTTTCTCGGCGCGGCCCAGGTCGACCGTTTCGGCAATATCAACACCACGGTGGTCGGCGACTATTTCTCGCCCAAGGTCCGTTTGCCTGGTGCCGGTGGCGCGCCGGAAATCGCCGGCTCGGCGAAAAGTGTGCTGATCATCCTCAAGCAGTCAGCACGTTCCTTCGTCGACAAGCTGGACTTCATCACCTCGGTCGGTCACGGTGAAGGCGGCGACTCGCGCAAACGCCTGGGCCTGCCGGGTGCGGGACCGGTGGGGATCATCACCGACCTGTGCATCATGGAGCCGCAAGCCCCCAGCCACGAGTTCGTGGTGACTGCATTGCACCCGGGGGTGACCCGCGAACAAGTGATCGCCGCCACCGGCTGGGCCGTGCGCTTTGCCGATCAGGTCGCGGTCAGCGATGTTCCCAGCGAGACCGAACTGAACGCCTTGCGCGACCTCGAAGCCCGCACCGCCGCGGCCCATGGCCAAACCCCCGGAGAAGCATGATGCGCGATGTCTTTATCTGTGACGCCATTCGTACTCCCATCGGTCGCTTCGGCGGCGGTCTGGCCGGTGTGCGCGCCGACGACCTGGCGGCGATCCCGATCAAGGCGCTGATGGCGCGGAACCCGTCGGTGAACTGGGGCGAGGTCGATGAGGTGTTTCTCGGCTGCGCCAACCAGGCCGGCGAGGACAATCGCAACGTCGCGCGCATGGCACTGTTGCTGGCAGGCTTGCCGGAGACGGTGCCCGGCGTGACCCTCAATCGCCTCTGCGCCTCGGGCATGGACGCCATCGGTACCGCGTTCCGCGCCATCGCCAGTGGCGAGATGGAGCTGGCGATTGCCGGCGGCGTCGAGTCGATGTCCCGGGCGCCCTTCGTGATGGGCAAGGCGGACGCGGCGTTCTCGCGCAGTATGAAACTGGAAGATACCACCATCGGCTGGCGCTTTATCAACCCGCTGATGAAGGCGCAATATGGTGTCGATGCGATGCCACAGACCGCTGACAACGTCGCGCACGACTATCAGGTCTCCCGCGCCGACCAGGATGCTTTTGCCCTGCGCAGCCAGCAGCGCACGGCTGCCGCCCAGGCCGCCGGTTTCTTCAATGAAGAAATCGTGCCGGTGCGTATCGCCCACAAGAAAGGCGAGACCGTGGTCGAGCATGATGAGCATCCTCGAGCGGATACGACGCTGGAGACCCTGTCCCGGCTCAAGCCCGTCAACGGCCCGGACCAGACCGTCACCGCCGGCAATGCATCCGGTGTCAATGATGGCGCCGCCGCGCTGATCCTGGCGTCTGCCGAAGCGGTGAAAAAGCATGGCCTGACAGCCCGTGCGCGGGTGCTTGGCATGGCCAGCGCGGGCGTTGCGCCCCGGGTCATGGGGATCGGTCCGGTACCGGCGGTGCGCAAGTTGACCGAGCGCCTGGGGCTGGCCGTCAGCGACTTCGACGTGATCGAACTGAACGAAGCCTTTGCCAGCCAGGGCCTGGCGGTGCTGCGTGAACTGGGCATCGCTGACGATGCGCCGCAGGTCAACCCGAACGGCGGCGCCATTGCTTTGGGGCATCCGCTGGGCATGAGCGGCGCACGCCTGGTGCTGACCGCACTCCATCAGTTGGAAAAGAGCGGTGGCCGCAAGGGGCTGGCGACCATGTGCGTCGGCGTCGGCCAGGGACTGGCGTTGGCGATTGAGCGGATCTGAGCGCCACTGGCAACAAAACAGGCGCCCGTATGACTGCCACGCACGGTCATTCGGGCGATTGTTCTTGCAAAGCAGGTCTGTTGCAAAGTATGTCTAAACTGCAACTTACCTCCTTCGAGTGATGAAACATGACAACAACAACGATGCCGTACACCCCCGAAGAACGTAACAAAAGGATTTTTGCGATTGTCGGTGCTTCTTCCGGCAATCTGGTCGAGTGGTTCGACTTCTACGTCTACGCCTTCTGCGCGATCTACTTCGCCCCGGCGTTTTTTCCCTCCGGCGACCCTACGGCGCAGTTGCTCAATACCGCCGGGGTGTTCGCCGCCGGCTTTCTGATGCGGCCCATCGGTGGCTGGCTGTTCGGCCGCGTGGCCGACAAACATGGCCGCAAGAACTCGATGATGATCTCGGTGCTGATGATGTGCGGCGGCTCGCTGGTCATCGCTTTCCTGCCGACCTACGCGGCCATCGGTGCCTGGGCGCCGTTTCTGCTGCTGGTAGCGCGGCTGTTCCAGGGGCTGTCGGTGGGCGGCGAATACGGCACCACCGCCACCTATATGAGTGAGGTGGCCTTGCGCGGCCAGCGTGGCTTCTTCGCTTCGTTCCAGTACGTGACCTTGATCGGCGGTCAGTTGCTGGCGGTGTTGGTCCTGGTGATCCTGCAGCAGTTCCTCAGTGAACCGGAACTCAAGGCCTGGGGCTGGCGGATTCCGTTTGTGATCGGCGCCATCGCGGCGTTGATCTCGCTGTTGCTGCGTCGCGCCCTGAAGGAAACCACCAGCAAGGAAACCCGCCAGGACAAGGATGCCGGCAGCATTCGGGCGTTGTTCCGCGATCACAAGGCAGCCTTCATTACCGTGCTCGGCTACACCGCCGGCGGCTCGCTGATTTTCTACACCTTCACCACGTACATGCAGAAGTACCTGGTGAACACCGCCGGCATGACGGCCAAGACTGCCAGTTTCATCATGACCGCCGTGCTCTTCCTCTATATGTGCATGCAGCCGTTGTTCGGCTTGCTCTCGGACCGTATCGGCCGGCGTAACAGCATGCTCTGGTTCGGCGCCCTCGGGACCTTGTGTACCGTACCGATCCTGCTGACCCTGAAAACCGTGACCAGTCCGTTTCTGGCCTTTGTGCTGATCACCCTGGCACTGGCGATCGTCAGTTTCTATACCTCTATCAGTGGCCTGGTCAAAGCCGAGATGTTCCCGGTCCAGGTTCGCGCACTGGGCGTGGGCCTGGCCTATGCGGTGGCGAATGCGCTCTTCGGCGGCTCGGCGGAATACGTGGCCCTGAACCTGAAGTCGGTGGGGATGGAAAACGTCTTCTACTGGTATGTGACGGCGATGATGGTCGTCGCCTTTCTGTTCAGCCTGCGCCTGCCGAAAGAAGCGGCCTATCTGCACCACGATCATTGAGTGGTTCGCGCGCCTTTTTATGGGCGCGCATGACCCGAGCAATCAGCGGGCAATACATTGGTTTTTTACTTGAAGGAGATGAACGTGGGGTTCGTACGACTTGCCGAGGGTGAACTGCATTACCAGCTTGAAGGTCCCGCCGAGGCTCCGGTGCTGGTGCTGTCCAACTCGCTGGGGACTGAATTGGGGATGTGGGACACCCAGATGCCGGCGTTTGCCGAGCACTTTCGGGTTTTGCGCTACGACACCCGCGGCCATGGTCGTTCGCTGGTCACGCCGGGACCTTACAGCATCGAGCAACTGGGGCTTGACGTCCTGGCGTTGCTCGACGCGCTGCGGATCGAGCGGGCGCATTTCTGCGGCCTGTCCATGGGGGGGCTGATCGGCCAGTGGCTGGGGATCAACGCCGGCCATCGCCTGCATCGGCTGATTGTTTGCAATACGGCGGCGAAGATCGGCGATGCGGCCGGCTGGGATTCTCGGATCGAAGCCGTTTCGACGGGGGGGCAGGCAGCAATGCTGGCCCTGCGCGACGGGGCAGTCTCACGCTGGTTCACCCCGGCGTTTGTCGAGGCACACCCGGATCGGGTCAAGCCGATCACCGAGATGCTCGCCGCCACCTCGCCCGAGGGTTATGCGGCCAACTGCTGTGCGGTGCGCGATGCGGATTTTCGCGATCAATTGGCGCAGATCCAGCTGCCGCTGCTGGTGATTTCCGGCACCGAGGATGCGGTGACGCCGCCTTCGGGCGGGATCTTTATCCAGCAGCACGTCGAAGGTGCTGAATACGCCGAGTTCCATGCCGCGCATCTGTCCAACGTGGAGGCCGGCGACGGCTTCAGCCAGCGGGTAGTGGACTTCCTGTCCGCCAAGGGGTGACGTGTTCCGAGTGAAATCCTTCTCTTTTAGATGAAACTTTCACTACGGCCTGAACGCCTTCCCGGATGTTGTGCTCTGATAAGGGCGATGGCCCTTCTGCCATTGCCTTGATCCGGACCCGCCCAATTCCATGAAGTCGTTTGCTGCATTGCTGTCAGGCCTTGTGATCGCCACGAGCCTTGCCGGTTGCATCGGTCCGCCGATGCCCCTGACCCCACAAACCGAACAAGCCCTGCGCTCGCAGCCGCCGATCCGTTTTCTGCTGACCTTCGATGACGGTCCCAACGCCTCGAGTTTCTGGAACCCGACGGCCTCGGTGCTCGATGACTTGGCGCACAACCCGATCGAGCCTGGGATCAAGGCGATATTTTTCGTCCAGACCCGTGCCACCCGTGCGGGTAACAGCGATATCGGGCGTGCGCTGATGCATCGCGAGCATGCCGAAGGGCATATCCTCGGCTTTCATACCGCGACCCCCTCGCACACCAATCACCGCTCTTTGAGCCCGGAAGAACTGGAGCAGTCGCTCAACGATGGCAGTGCCGACATTGCGGCGATCACCGGTGCGCCGCCGACGATCCTGCGCCCGCCGTTCTGGAACTACGACAAGCGCACCTTCGCCGCCTACCAGCGGCATGGCCTGCACGTGTTGTTGACCGACCTGAGTGCCAACGACGGTAAGGTCTGGGGGATCACCGCCAGCCCGCAGCGGCGGGCCAACCTGCTCAAGCACCTGGCCGAAGTCCGCGAGCAGATCGCTCGTGGCGAAATGCCAGTGGTCGATGGGGTGATTCCGGTGGTAGTGACCTTTCACGACCTCAATCGCTACACCGCCCGGCATATGCAGGAATACCTGCAGATCCTGATGGACTGCGCCCGTGACACCGGTGTGCGGACGGCCGAGCAGCCTTTCTATACCGATAGCTCGGCCTTGCTGCGAGCGATCATGGCGCGCACGGTGCATGACAGTTCCGTGCCTGTGCACCTGCCGGGGTTCTGGAATTGGTGGTGGGACGGTGATTCGCACTAGCGCGAGCAGAGTTGTCCAGG
>NZ_JALLIX010000036.1 GCF_023242365.1 Pseudomonas sp. MWU13-2100 | reverse complement strand
CGCGCTCCTGATTGGTTTCATCAGGCTGAGGGGCGCTGAACAAACCGGCTATGACACTGGCGGCGGACCCAGCGACAGCACCGGTAGAGCAGCTTTGATTGCTGGCAGCAGCCCCCGCACAACCTAAAATCGCATGCAGCGCTACATGCTCCGGGCTTCCCTCCTTGAGACCGGCCGCAACCAGTTTGCCGATGTAGCTCGAACCTTGCTGCTGAACGTAGTTAACCAGCATGTTCTGCGCAAACTGAGCAGTACTGCCGGTCACCCCGCCACTGGCGCCAGCCACCAACGCCGTGGCAATTTGCCGATAGGTCCCACCCGCACCCCAATCATTTTCAAGATCCCTGGCCTGCTGATTAAGGCTCAGGTAGTTATCCCGATGAATGGCTTGCATCTCTGGATCGCCAACATTTGCCAGCGCTTTTTCTTGGTCCGCAGCTGCGCGCAGCTGGTCCGCTTCGCGAGTTTTCGACTCAACGTACGTACCTACGTTCTGCACAAACTTGGCCGTGATATCAAACCCAGCCTGAATTTCCTGTTGATTGAAAATCGGCTTGAGCTTGTTACTGCCATCCCTGTCGCTGGAGACATCGGTATTGATCGCCGCAATCGCCTGCGCCGCCGTCTGCCCCGTCAATGCCTGCTGTTTCGAGTCATCGTTGATCTTTACGCTCGCACCGCTGATGCCGCTCTGAGTCGTACTGCTCGACTCCCCACTGGCAATCAGGGCAATCGGCGCATTGGCACTGACATTTCCATTGCTCGGAACCGGAGTGCCAGGGGCACCTGCCTGCTGGTTACCCTTCGCATCGCGGCCAATATTTCCGCCAACGCCACCACTCAATCCAATGCTGCTGGCATCGTACTCGGCTTTGTTCTTGATATCCGAGGTGGTCAACGTACCGGTGGACAGGCTGTTCTTCCCATCCTTGACGGCCTGATCGGTACTGGCAATCACCGCGCCATTGAGAGAAGTGTTGCCTTTGACATCAATCTGGAAACCAGCATCGCCGGCTTTGATGCCCGTCTGCTCACTGACACTGGCATAGTCGCTGTTCATCTTCTGCTGATTGAGGCTCGCCGTGGCGCCGCTGCTCATGCCGTAGCAGAAAGGTGGAATGCAGAGACTCACACCGACACTGGCGTCTATCTGCTTGGACGTAAATTTGCTGGTGTCCTGCACGCTGGACAGATTCAGGTCACCGCCAACATTGGCTTGCACCTGATTGGCCGTGATTACCGCCCCTTTGAGGTTGGTGTCGCTACCGCTGTCGAGCGCGGCCTTGTTGCCGGCCTTGAGCTGAGTATTGGTCTGGGTGACATCACTACCATCGGAATGCCCCATTCCCTTGTTAGCGGCCAGTTCCAAGGTGAAACCGTTTTGTTGGCCTATGCCGAAACCAATGCCGATGCTCATGCCGCTATTGTCATTGGTACTGTTTTGCACAGCCGTGTTTTGTGCAGAGACCAGATTGATGTCGCCATCAGACTTCAGATTGATATCGTGCCCAGCATCAATACGGCTGCCTAACACATTCAGAGCGCTGTCCTTGCCCGCCCCCGCAGCAGTGACATTGACATCACCGCCCGCAGCCAGACTGCTGGACACCACGTTCTGCCCGGACTGATTACTTTCAGTGTGGCTTTGGCTGTTGCTCAAGTTGGCGCTGACCTTGAACCCGAAACCACCATTCATCATGGTCTGTCCGGCTTCATAGGCCTGCTTGCCACTCATGGCGGCGTTGGCCGCCGCCAGTCCCTGCATCCGAGGATCGGAAGTTTTCTCGCTGGACTGAGCAGTCTGCTGTAACCCACGAACCGCATCGACCAACGGAATATCAATGCTGCCGCCAACCGCTGTACGGTTGGAGCTCGCCGTGTGATTGGCACTCAAGACGTCGTAGCCGGCCTGGATATCGACATTCTTGGCATTGATCGAGATATCGCCTTTAGGTGCTATGACCTGACTGGCAATTTGGTTGTAGTACTCGGCAGCGTTGAGATTGACGTCACCGCCCAGGGACGCGACCTGACTCCCAGCCTGCCGCGTGCTTTGGCTCTGATTGCCGTCCTTGAGCTGGACAACACCGATTGCGTCCTGCCACCAGGAACCGATTTGCCCGGACTTCTTGCTGCTGGAGGAACTGCTGGACGCACTGGTATTTTCAGCACTGACGATTGCCAGATTGCGCCCCACATCAATCTGCAGGTTGTTGTCGGTGACCAATGTGCTGCCGCGCACGACAGCGTCACGACCTGTCTTGATGCCAAGACTGTCGGCACTGACGCTGGTGCCGATACTGTCGCTGGAGCTCTGCTGGTTCTGCTGCGCTTTCTGCGTAACGTTGGGTGCACCTATCGAATTGAATCCGAACTTGCTGGACTGGCTGTAGTGGCTGGAAGTTTGCTGTTGCAGGGCCGTTCCGATCTCCATATCTCGGCCTGCGCTCAACTTCGCACTCTCTTGCGCATAAAGGGCAGCGGCGTGCAGCGTAAGGTCATTATCGGCTTGCACATCGAGGGTCTTGCCGTGTAGCTCGGTACTGGTCACCGTGGTCTGGCTGGAAGATGAACCGCTGCTTTTGCTGGAGAACATGCCCTTTTTGGAGGACGCCGTGGCATAACTGCTGAAGTTCTCCGCGACATCCAGATTGATATCGTGGCCCGCGCTAGCCCTCAGGTCCCCATCAGTCGCCAGTTTGGCGCCTTGGGTATTGAGGTCCTGCGCGGCAGAGACCACGAGCTTCTTGCCGGCATCGATCGAAGAGCTGACGGCAATATCCGTTTCGCTCTGGGTCATTGTCGTGCTCTTCCGGCCCCAGGAGCCTTTCTTGGTTCTGGAGTAGTAGGAGTAGTCAGTGTTTTCCGCCGACAGCAGGTTCAGGTCCTTGCCGGCATACACATAGGCCTCATTGCCTGCGGATATCTTGCTTGCGATCAGCCCCAGGTCAATGCCAGCACTCACCGCAACATTGCCGCCCGCCGTCACACTGGTAGATACCTGGCTGGTGTGATCCTTCTGGCTGGTGACCCTCCTGGAACTGCTATATGAATGCTGCTCTTCGGCAGCCGAAGACAGCGTCAGGTTACCGGTCGCGGCCATGGCGATATCGCGCTTGGCATCGATCTGGCTGGCGATAGCCGTCAGATCACGACCGGCGGTCATTTGCAGATCACGCCCGGCACCGACCTTCGCTCCCGTCTGAGTAACGGAGCTGTCGTTTGCCCCCCTGCCATAGTAGTTCGTGGATGAGCGGCTCTCAGTGGCTGCGATATCGATATCGCGACCGGCATCGATTCGCGTATCGCCACCGCTCTGCAGCACGCTGCCGTTATTCTCGACGTCGCGTCCGGCCTTGAGGCTGAGGTTGTTCGCTGCTTCGATACGCGCAGCGTTGTCGAGCGATTCACGGTGCGTGCTAACAAAGCCGACCGTCTGGTCGCTGCGGTTGACGTCGCGCTGGTTAAGCACATCGCCGGTGAGAGCCGTCATATTCACATCGCGCCCGGCAATGATCCCACCCGACTTGTTGACGATGTTGTTACCCGCCAGCAGATCCAGACGATTGCCCGCTTCGATCAAACCGGTGTTGACCAGATCATTGCCCGCTGTCGCCTTGAGGTTATTGCTGGCACGCAAGGTCCCGCTGTTTTCCAGGTTCGCCCCGGCAATCAGGGTGATATCCGTCCCCTGAATCAACGCCCCATTCGGCGCCAAGCGGTTGGTGGCCTGCGCCAGGTACAGCACCGGCACCAGCACCTCTTCACCGTTGACCACCTGCTTTTCCATCCAGACGATGTCGTGGGTCAGGGCCGCGACCTGCTCGGAAGTCAGGGAAACACCCACCGACAAATTGAGCTGCTGCTTGCTGCTGATGGCGTTGTCCATCAGGTACTTGAACAGCTTCTCGTTTGAGGTCTGACCATCAATGAAGCGTTGGCCGGTGCGGGCCACTACCGCTTGCTGAATCAGCTTCTGTTCATAGAAACCATCGCCGAGGCGCTTTGCGCTGGCGTCCGGGTTGTAACCCAACCCCGAGAGCAGATAGTCCGAACTCATGAACTGCTTGAGGTCGGTCAGCGCCGGGTTGGTTTCGACCAGGTACTTCTGCGGGTTGGACTTGACCGACATATCCGGCAAGCCCTGGACGCGGGCCAGTGTCGATGTGCCCGTGGCCGCATCGGCCACGGAGACAGGAGCGATCACGGGAGTCAGCGGGTCGCGCTGGATCACCGGCAAGGTCGGCGTCACACCGGGAACCACCACCGCCACCGACTGATGAGCAGCATCCACCTGGACCGTCCCAGGCTGGGTAATCGCGGAAGCGCTGCTGGTGTAGCTCGGCAGTTGGATAACATTGCTACCGGTATCGACAGGCGCGGTGACATTGATCACGCTGGCATCGACGCTGCTGCCAGTGACCAGGCGGCTAGTCTGGGTCAGTTGCCGATCACTGGCGGCGACCGGCGAAATAGCGTCGATCTGGAAATGACGCGCCTGAACTTCCGGCAGACTCTGTTGACGCTGGGCGGTACTGACCGCCGCGCCCCCCATGTTCCAGTTCTGCGAAGCGAGATTGGCCTGGCTCGCCTGCCGAACCGAACCGCCCTGCCCGCTCAAGCGGAACAGGCCATTTTGCCCGGTGGGCAGGCTGAAGCCCGGTAGCGTGAGGGGGTTGACCTGCTGCTGGGCAAGGTTCGGTGGCAGTTGGGCGTTGATCCGGACCACGACCGGCGCGCCCGTGCCCGCTACCTGAGTGCCCTGGACTTTGTTGGCTCCCGCGCTGAATCCGTAGTCCTGATGAATAACGCTATTGGTCAGGTCCTGGGTCGCGGAGATCGAGACATTGCCAGCCGCCTGGATGACGGCACTGCGGCCCGAGCCAGCGCCGTCCTTGGCGACTTCGACGTCGCTGAGCAAAACCAAGGATTGCAGTCGATCAGGCAATGGCGCCAGATTGTTGGGGTCATACTGCGATTGCGGGATTTGCTGGTACGCATAACTGAAATCCACACCGCTCACTACTTGGCCAGTGACGGAATCCTTGAACCGGACTTCCTCAATGGTGCCACCGTCGTGACCCCCTTCACGATGGCGCCAGTTCTCAGGAATCGCCAGGCTCAGACCACCGGAGCCATTGATGTAGTAAACGTTCGGAAAATCAGGATTATTTCTCTGATTGTAAGCAACCACCTCACCGAAGAATGGCACCGTGAAACCGCGCCAGAGCTCTATTTCCTGATAGCTACGGGTTCGCTCGATGGTACCGCCGACTGCCCCGACGTTTTTCAGGTTGTCAGCCTGGATGGAGATATTGCCGCCAGCACTGATGGTGCTTTTGCTATTGAGGAAGTTGCCACCCCGAAAAACAAAATCGCTCCCTGCGGAGAGAGACGCGGAGGCACTGGTGTCAGTGTCCTGCCCTTCGTAGACCTCACGAACGACGGTGCTGAAAATATAATCGTGCCCCCAGCATTTGGTGCAGTTGTAGGCGATGGCACCCGAGACCAGCTTGCGCCCCAGGCTGAAACTCTCCGTTCGGTTCTCGAAGTTGGCGGCATTGATATTGAACTGGCCGGTACTTTCCAACGACCCGGAGATATTGCTGACCTGAGCTGCCTGTGCCGCGCCACCATACCCGCCGATACTCACCGCCCCAAGGCTGTAGAGCTGGGCCGTATGGTTGGTGAAGCTGTTGACCTGCAACGCCGTGTCGCCGCCGCTGAAGATCAGGCCATTTTCGTTCAACAGGCTGGGCGTGCTCAGCAGCAGGTTGCCGTTGCTGCCCAGGGTCCCGTAGTTGTTGATTGAGCCCGCGCTGACGCTCATACCGGCAGCCGACGTGATCCGGCCGTAGTTGTTCAGCGCACCGCCGACATTGATCGTGGTGCTATCACCCCCTGCGATACTGCCCATGCTGCCCAGGTTCAGCGAAGCCGCACTCAGCCCCAATGTCCCCAAGCTGCTGTAGCGACCATTGCCGCCATAGCTGCCACCCAGGCTCAGGCTGGCCGTGCCATCACTGGCAATCAACCCATCGTTGTTCCAGTTGCCACCGTTGCCGGTCAGGCTGGTCGTCGCCAGCAGTTGTCCGCCCGCCGTCTGGTTCAGGGTATTGACGTTCACCGTCAAGCGTCCGGCCTGGATCACGCTGCTGTTGGTCCAGTTATCCGCGGTCAGCGTCAACCCACCCCGGGTCACCAGGCTGCCACCCGCATTCAAGATATTCGCGGTGGCGATATCAAAGATGCCGTTACCCACATGCAGCAAGCTGCCGCCCAGGTTCTGGAAGCCGGCGGCATTCACGGTCAGGTCGCTGTTGGCGGTTTCCAATTTGCCGTTGCGGTTGTCGAACATCCCGGCGATCTGCAAATCAGTCTTGCCACTGGTCCCCAACGCCCGCAGTTGCCCGGTCTGGTTATCCAGGCTGGCGGCGCGCACGCTCAGGGTGCTGTCGCTTTCGATAATACCCAGGCGGTTGTTCAGCGCACCGTTGAGGCTGAGGTCGATCCGTTGACCAGCAATCTGCCCGTCGTTGTCGCCGCTGTTGTCGAAGTTGTTGCCGCTGACCTGGACCAGGCCCTTGGCGTACAGGCCGCCGTTGCGGTTGTCGAAGTCGGCGCTGGTGATCACGGCATCGCCGCTTTGCGCCGAGATCCGCCCGCCGTAGTTGTCGATCCCGCCCAGCGCGCTGAGGGTCAGGCGCTGGGCCTGGGTGATGCCGCCCTGGTGGTTGTTGTTCAGGTCGTAGCCGTTTTTCAGCACGCCGACGATCCGCGCTTCGAGGGCCGCCTTGACGCTAGCCAGGGTGCCGCCCCGGTTGTCCAGGTTGGCGGCGCTGACGTTCAGGTCGCCGTTCTGGGCAATCAGCTTGCCGCTCTGGTTGTCGATATCGCCTGCAACCGTCAGGTTCAGCGCACCCTGGCCTTGCAGCGTGCCCTTGCCGTTGGCGAGGCTGGCGGCAGTGAGCTTGACGTCGCCGTTCTGGCTGTAGATCAGGCCGTCGCCACTGTTCTGCACAGCACCGCCGGCGCTCAGGGTCACGCTGTCATTGGCCGCCACGGTGCCGCGATTGCGGTTGTCGAGACCGCCGCTGAGCAGGCTCAACAGGCCCTGACTGACCAGTTGCCCGCCCTGGTTGTTGATCTGGCTGCTGCGGCTGATCACCAGCGGCCCGGCGCTGGCCAGCTTGCCGTTGGTGTTGGTGAGGACACCGAGCAGGTCGAGATTGACCGCGCCATTGCCGGTCAGGGTGCCGCTGGTATTGTCCAGTGTCGTGCCGGTGAAACTCAGGGCTTGTTGTGCGCTGAGGCTGCCAGCGTTGTTCAGGGCCATGGCGTTGAGCGTCAGGGTGGTGGCGCTGTCGATGGAGCCGCCCGCCGCGTTGTTCAGCAGGCCGCTGACCGTCAGTTGCTGAGCCGCGCCGCTGGACAGAATGCCCGCGCTGTTATCCAGACTCGCCGCGTTGACGGTCAGGTTTTTCTGGCTGACCAAGGCACCGTTGCCACTGTTGAGCAAGCCGCCACTGAGGGTTACGTCGAGGTTGCCATTGCGGCTGGACAAGGTGCCGCTGCTGTGGTTATCGAGACTGCCGCCGTTGACCGCCAGCCCCTGCCAACCGGAAATCAAGCCACCCTGGTTGAGCACGCTGGTGCCGCTCACGCCCAGTTGGTTATTGCTGATCAGCTTGCCGCCGCTGTTGTCCAGGGTCCGGCCAGTGAGGTTGAAGCTCTGGCTGCTGGACAGCTCGCCATTCTGGTTGTTCAGGTCGCGCAGGTGGCTGACGGTTAACAGACCTTGGGCGTTCAGCAGACCGTTGCGGTTATCCAGATCACCACCGGCCAGGTCCAGGCTGATCGCCTGGCTGCCGAGCAGGCGCCCGCCGTTCTGGGTCAGGGCGCCGAGGTTCAAGCCGATATCGCCCTTGGCCGAAACTTCACCACCATTGCTGGAGTCCAGGCTGTTGGCGGTAATCGTCAAGCCGCCCTGGCTGTTGATCAGGCCATTGCCCGTGTTGTTCAGGGCCATGGCATTGAGGGTCACGGCGCCGGTGCCGAGCAGTGTGCCGCCCTGGTTGTTCAGATCACCACTGGTGACATTCAGGGTGCGCGCGGCGTTGATCAGGCCCAGGCTCTGGTTGGTCAGTTGCCCCGTGGTGGTCAGGCTGAGGTCACCACGACTGGTGACGGTCCCGCCGCTGTTATCCAGACTGGCCGCCCGCACATCGAGCGCGGCGGCGGCGATCTGGCCCTTGAGGTTGCTCAGGGCCTGGTTGACCCGCAAGGTCACGGCCTGGTTGCTCAGCAGCTTGCCGTTGCTGTTGTCGAGGCTGTCGGCGAGCACTGTGAAAGCCTGCGCACTGGAGATTTCACCGCCCTGGTTGTTCACGCCCTTGAGGTTGTTCAGCCGCAGCGACGGGGCATTGATCAAGCCGTTCTGGTTGTTCAACTGGCCGTTGTTCAGATCAAGGCTCAGCGCGCTGTGGCTGAAGAGCTTGCCGCCCTGCTGGTCGAGGCCGCTGACGCTGGCACTCAGGGCCTTTTCGCTGCCGATGCTGCCGCCCTGGTTGGTGACCTGCCCAGCCGTGAGGGTCAGGCTGTCGGCGCTGTTCAGGCTGCCGGTGCTGTTGTCGTAGGTGCCGCTGCTGACCGTCGCCGCGCCCTTGGCGCTGATCACGCCTTGTTGGGTATTGTCGAGGCTGGCGCTGTTGAGGGTCAGTTGCTGGTCGGTGACCAGCCGCCCGCCCTGGTTGATCAAGGCGCCGCTGCTGGTCAGGCGCAAGGCCCCCGCGCTGGACAGGCTGCCCGTCGAGTTGTCCAGGCTGGCGGCGTTGACCGTCAGGTTGCCTTCGCTGCTGATCAGGCCCTGGAGTTGGTTGGTCAGCGCATTGTCGAGGGTGATGACCAGGCCCGACTGGGCGCTCAGGGTGCCGCCGCTGTTGTCCAGACTACTGCCATCGAGCGTTGCGCTGCCCTGGCTGCGCAACTGGCCCAGGCTCTGGTTGATGACCTGGGCCACCTTGAGCCCCAGTACCGTGTCGGACAGGACCTTGCCGCCATCGCTGTTGTCCAGGCGTGAACCGATCAGGGTCAGGTCGGCGCTGCTGGAAATCTCGCCCGCGCGGTTGTCGATCCGGTCAACGTTGAGTTTCAGCGCTTTTGTGGCCCCTACCAGACCGTTCAGGCGGTTATCCAGGGTGCTGCCGTTGAGGGTCAGCGCGCCGGTGGCGATCAGTTGGCCGTTCTGGTTGTCCAGACTGGCAACAGTCGCGGTCATGTCAGTTTTACCGGAGACCGCGCCGTTGCTGTTGTCCAGGCTGTCGGCCGCCAGCAGCAGCGCGCCGTCGCCGATCAGGGTGCCGTTCTGGTTGGTGAAGGCCTTGGTCACGCCCAGGTCAAGCACACCCCGGCTGCTGATCAGGCCACGGCTGTTGTCCAGGCTGGCGCTGCGGCTGTCGAGGGCCGCGGCGGAAATCACGCCATTGAGATTGTTCAGTCCCTGGGTGACGCGCAGGCTCAGGCCCTGGTCGCTCAGCAGCTTGCCGTTGCTGTTATCCAGGCTTTGCGCGGCCAGGGTGTAGGCCTGGGCACTGGAAATTTCGCCGCTCTGGTTGGCGACACCATTGAGGTTGTTCAGGACCAGCAGCGGGCCGTTGATCACGCCCTGTTGGTTGTTCAACTGGCCATTGTGCAGGTCCAGGCTCAGGCGGGTCTTGCTGAACAGTTCGCCGCCTTGCTGGTCGAGGCCGGTGACGCTGGCGGTCAGGGTCTTCTCACTGGCGATACGCCCTGAGGCGCCGTTGCTGACCTGGGTGGCGGTGAGCTCCAGGCTGTCGTCACTGGTCAGGTGGCCGCCCTGGCTGTTGTCCAGTTTGCCGGTGGTGACGCGGGTCGCGCCTTTGCCGTTGATCACACCTTGTTGGCTGTTGTCGAGGCTGGCACTGCTGAGCACCAAACCCTGATCCGTGAGCATCGAACCGCCCTGGTTGAGCAGTGCGCCGAGGCTGCTGATCGACAGCCCCGCGCCACTGCCGATCTGGCCGGCGCTGTTGTCCAGGCGGGCGGCGTTGAGGGTCAGTGCGCCCTCGCTGCTGAGCAGCCCGGTATTGTTGAGCAGTGCACCGTCGAGGCGGATATCCAGGCCCTTGAGGCCGGAAAAATTGCCGCCGGTATTGTCCAGACTGCTGCCCGTCAGATGCGCGGAACCCTTGGTGAACAGTCGGCCCTTGGTCTGGTTGATCAGTTGCGCCACGCTGAGCCCGAGGTCGGTCGCGCTCAACAGCTTGCCCCCGTCACTGTTGTTCAGGCTCTGGCCGGTAACATTGACGCTGCCGGCGGTGCTGGACAGTTCGCCGGTCCGGTTGTCGACCTGCTCGACATTGACAGTCAGGCCTCCGGTGCTGGCAAGCGTGCCGCCGTTGCGGTTGTCGAGGGTTTTGCCGGTCAGCAGCAAACTGCCTTGGGCGACCAACGCCCCGCCCTGCTGGTTCAGGGTCTCGACGTTGGCGGTGAGATCGCCCTGGCTGGCAATACGGCCCGCGGCGTTGGCAATTTCCTGCGCGGTAAGGGTTACCGGGCCGACTGCGCTGAGCAGGCCGCCACTGTTATCCAGACGGGTGCCGGTGTAGCCGATGGCGGCCTTGCCGATCAGGTTGCCCTTGTCGCGGTTATCCAGTTGGTCGACGAACAGCTTCAAGTCCTTGTCGGCTTGAATCACACCGCCACGGTTATCCGCCGAAGCGCTATGCAAGGTCAGTTGATCCTTGCCCATAAGGCTGCCGCCACGGTTGTCGAGGCTGCCGGTGTTGAGGTCAATGGCCTGGCCGGCGCGCAGCTTGCCCAGCTCGCGGTTGTCGAAGGCACCGGTGAGGGTCGCGCTCAACGTGCCGTCGGCGGCCAGCAGGCTCCCCGCCGCCCGGTTATCCAGGCTGGCGGCGCTCAGGCGCAGGGCCTTGCCGGAACCCAGGTTGCCCGCGTGGTTGTCCAGGGCGCCACTGAGGTCGATGCTCAAGCCGAGGTCGCCGGTCAGTTGGCCGCTGCTGTTGTCCAGGCTGGCAGCCTTGAGGCTCGTCTGCCCGGCACTGGACAGGACGCCGTTGAGGTTGCTGACAGCGCCCAGGACCGTCAGGTCCAGGCCGGCATCGCTGCCGAAGGTGCCGTTGCGGTTGTCGAGGCTGGCGCTCCGCACGTCCAGGCCGTTGGCCGAGACCAATCCCTTGACGTTGTTCAGCACCTGGTCGATGCGCAGGAGCAAGGCCTGCTGGCTGATGACCTTGCCCCGGCTGTTGTCCAGGCTTTGCGCGGCCAGGGTGAAGCCCAGGTCGCTGGAGATTTCACCGCTACGGTTGATAACCGTGGAGAGGTTCTTCAATGACAACAGGCCGCTGGCGTTGATCAGGCCGTTCTGGTTGTTGAGTGCGCCATTGCCCAGGTCCAGGCTCAGGGCGCCGCTGCTGAAGAGTTTGCCGCCCTGCTGGTCGAGGCCGCTGACCCGCGCGGTCAGGGCTTTGGCGCTGGAAAGGCTGCCACCGGCACCGTTGTTGAGTTGGCCGCTGCTGAGGTCGAGGGTATCGCCGCTGGTGAGACTACCGCCCAGGTTGCTCAGGGTGCCCAGGCTATTGAGGGTCATGCCCTGGACACTGGAGAACTGGCCACCATCGTTGTTCAGGCCGGCGGCATTGAGCAGGATCGCGCCGTCGCCCTTGAGGGTGCCCTGGGCATTGAGCAGTTGATCGCTCAGGGTCAGGCCCAGGTTGCCGTGGGCATACAGGTTGCCGCCCTGGCGGTTGTCCAGGCGATTGGCGCCGAGGCTCAGGCTGTCGCCGGCGCTCAGGCTGCCACCACGGTTATCCAGCAACCCGCCGATCGTCAGGCCCAGGCCGCCCTGGCTGACGACACGGCCGTTGAACTGGTTATCGAAGCCCAGGCTCTTGAGGCTCGCCGGGCCGACCGACGACACCAGCCCACCCTGGTTCAGCCATTGCCCGGCAAGGGTCGAGTTCAGGGCCGCGTTGCTGCTCAGCGTGCCCTGGCTGTTGTCGAGGCTGGCGCCGCTCAGGCTCAGGTCCGCCACGCTGGTAATCTGCCCGCCCCGGTTGTTCAATGCAGCGCTGGCGCTGAGGCTCAGGTGCCCCTGGCTGGACAGAGTGCCGCCGGCGCTGTTGTCCAGGCTGCCGAGCGTCAGGTCCAGCGCGGACTGGCCGCTGGCACGCCCGCCGTTGTTCAGCAGGCTGGCGCTCTGGATCGCCAGGCTGTTGCCGGAAAGCACGCCCTGGGCGTTGTTCAATGTCTGGTTGAGCAACAGGCTCAGCGCCGCATCGCTCAAGACCTTGCCGCCGGCACTGTTGTCCAGGCTGTTGGCGGCCAGGCTGAAGCCCTGGTGGCTGGAGATCTCGCCGTTCTGGTTGAGGACCGTGGCCAGGTTCTTGAGCAGCAGCGCACCCGGGGTGTTGATCAGCGCGTTCTGGTTGTTGAGCAGGCCCTGGTTGAGGTCGAGGGTCAGGCCGGTGGTGCCGCTCAACTGGCCCTGGTTGTGCTGGTCCAGGCCGCTGACGCTGGCGATCAGGGTGGTGGCGCTGCTGATGCGCCCGCCTTGGCTGTTGTCCACCAGGCCGCTGCTCAGGCTCAGGACGTTGCCACTGCTCAGTTGGCCGGATTGGTGATTGTCCAGGCCGCTGGTGTTGACGGTCAAAGCCATGGCACTGGTGATACGGCCGCTTGCGCTGTTGTTCACCTGGCCGCTGCTCAGGCTCAGCACATTGCCGCTGCTCAGCAGGCCGGATTGCTGATTGTCCAGGCTGGCGCTGTTGATCACGGCCATTCCATTGCTCTGGATCTGGCCGGACTGATGGTTGTCCAACGCGCCGCGGGTTGTCAGGCCCAGGCTGCCCTGGCTGAGGATCGAGCCTTGCAGGCTGTTGTCCAGTGACGCCGCGTTGACCTGCAGGTTCTGTTGCGCGGCAAGTCGCCCGCCCTGGTTGTTGAAGGCGCCGCTGGCATTGATATTCAGACTGCTGCCGGCCGTGATCAGACCGGCGACATTATCCAGGCTGGCGACGGTCAGGCTGACGCCCGAGAGGCTGGAGACTTCGGCATTGCCGTTGCTCAAGACGCCGAGGTTGGCGCTCAATGTACCGTGGCTGTTGATCAACCCACCCTGGGAATTGAGCAGTTGTCCGGCGCTGACGCCCAACGTCCCCACGCTCAGCACCCGGCCCTTGTTCTGGTTGTCCAGGGTGCCGGCGTTGACGCTGGTTTGCCGTTGCCCGCTCAAGGTGCCGCCCTGGTTGCCCAGGGTTTGCGTGGCAGTGACGTTCAAGTCGCGACTGGCAATCACGCTCTGCCCGCTGTTGACGATGTTCTGCGCCGTGATGCTGACATCGCCGGCACTGTTGCGGCTGTTGTCGGCATTGACCCCGGCTTCGATGATGCCGGTGTTGCTCAGTTGGCCGCCGCTGCCCAGGCTGATGCCGTCCCTGGCCGCCAGGTTGTTGCGGTTGGCCAGGTCACCCGTGGTCTGCACATTCAAGCTGCTGCCGGCGTAGATCGGACCTTGCGCATCAAGGCTGGCAGCCTTCACATTGACGGCCCCGCTGGCGGTGGCCTGGGCCAGGTTCAGTTGGCCGTTGGCATCGAGTTGGATATCACCGCCACTGGCGGCCAGATTACCGGCCAGCTTGACCCCGACCCCGGCTTCGGTTCCGACCAGCTTGATGGTGCCGGCGTACATGCCACCCAGCGCCGAAGAATCGATGGCCACCTGGGGCTTGCTGCTGCCGTCGTCGGCACGCGCCGTGGCACTGAGCGTGCGGGCGTCGACATCGTTACGCCCGGCGATAACCGTCAGTTGCTTGGCATTGATCTGGGCGTTGAGGGTCGCGGCGCGGGTGATGATTTCGAACTGGTCGATATTGCTGGCGTTGAGCCCCGCGCCGTCGATGGACACGCTGCCCTGGTCAACCTGATAACCCGTGACCTGACCGTTGCCAATCACCGCCTTGCCGGTGGTCAAGGTGACCTGTGGCGTGTTGATAAAGCCGCAACCGTTGCAACTGATGCCATACGGGTTGGCGACGATCACATGGGCCGACTGCCCCGCCACTTCGGTGTAACCGCGCAGCTGGCTCGGGCTGCCGCCATTCACTTCGTTGAGGATGACGTTGGCGGCCGCACCGTTGAAATTCGGATTGCCGACAATGATCCCGCCCAGTTGCGTGGACTGGGTGCGCGCCGTGGCGTTGTTGAGGATGACCCCGTTGGCCCCGACGTTGTAGTCACTGAACTGGTTGTGCGACAGCCCCTGGGCATTCGGCGCGGCAATATTGACGATGGGCACGCCATTGCCCGCCTGGCCGAGCGTGGTGCCCGGCGCACTGACCACGATCCCGTCCGCCTGGGCCAGCAACGGTTGCCAGAACATCGCGTTCGCCAGGATGAACGCCAGCCCGCGCTTGGGCAGCCCCAGGAAGTGCTCACGGTTTTTCAGGGCAGCAGAAGGCTGTCGAGCCAGGAAGGCAAACTGACGAACGTCCATGTCGGAATCTCAATGCAACGAGTGCGGTGAATGGCGTTAAAGGAAGAAATCCATACGGAAATAGATCGGTGCTTCGCGTTCGGTAATCGGCGCCGGTCGCTCCAGGGAATTGGCGAACGTCACGGTGGCGGCGATATGTTTGCCCCGGGCAAACAGCTCGATAGAGTCACTGGTCATGCGCCCGTGCTGCTCGGCGTTGTAACGGTCATGGCGGATCACGCCCTGGTCATAACCCAGGCTGGTGCCGTACTCGGAGAGCACGGGCTGCAACCAGCCCCAGGTGACCGGCCGACTCCAGCGCAGGTCGTTACGCCAGTAACCGCCGCTGTCACCGGACAACGTCTGATCCTTGTAGCCACGAATGGAAGACTGCCCCCCCAGGCTCATACGCTGCGAACTGAACAACACGTCCTGGCTACGCTGGCCAGTCATCAGGCTACTGAAGCTGAACGACTCGTCCCATAGCTTGAACGGTTGCAGGTAGCTGAGTGTGGCGGTGTATTTGCGATAACGGGCGTCGGGTAATCCCCGCGTGAAATTCGCGACATTGTCCTGGGCATCAAAGGCACTGATGCCGTCCTGCATCCCCAGGTCGAGGTTGACGAAGGCGCTGCCGATCCGCCGACCATGGTTGATGCCGAACTGCGCTTCGCTCAGGCGGTTGCTGCTCTGGGCCAGCTTGCTGCCTTCGATAAAGTTATTGGTGCGCAAGGTGCTCAGGCCAGAACTGAGCGAGGTCTTGCTCACGGCGTCGCGGTAGATCACCCGTTCCAGCTTCAACTGATTGTTCTGGCTATCGCCGGTCTGCTGGAAGTTGAAACCATTGGCCTGGGCCTGGGAGCGGTAGTCGCTTTCGCTGTAGGTGTAGCTCAGGTTCCACCAGCCAAATGGCAGGTTGTAGTAGAGCATGGCGTTGCGCGAGTTCTTCGTTTGGTCGCTGACCACATCATGGCCGGCGCGCAAGGACAACTGATCAGCCAACCCCAACGGACTGTCCCAATCGAAGGTCGTCCCGGCCTGTTGCTCGCCAGTGCTTCGCTGCCCGTCGTTGCCGTAGGAAAGTCCCGCACGCCAAGGTTTCTGCGGGGTGTTCTTGACCAGCACCTCGCTGCCACCCACAGCCTTGCCCGGGGCCAGCTCCATCTGCGCCTGGTTCGATGGCAGGCGATTCAGTTGGTCGACCATCTGCTCGATCTCGCGCAGATTGAGCAACTCGCCCTGCCTGCCCGGAAAACTCATCGCCAGTTCGCGATCGGACAGGCCGCTGCCGTCGGCGCCCTTCAGCCCTTCGAGTTTGCCCTCGACCACCAGCACCTTCAGGTTGCCCGTGGACAGGTCCTGCTGTGGCAAGTAGGCACGACTGGTGACCAGGCCCTTTTCGATGTAGCGATCGGTGATGACCTTGAGCAACTCATTGAGCTGCGGCACGCCCAGGCACTGGCCGATGTAAGGCTTGAGCAGGCGTTCGCGCTCGCTCGCGGACAAGGCGTCGGCACCTTGCAGGTCGATGCGTTTGATCGGGAAACAGCGGGTCTCGGCCGGAGCCGTCGGCGTCACGGGAGCCGCCGCTTTACCGGGCAGCTCCTTGAGTTCTTCAAGACGGCGGCGCTGCTCGTCGAGCAGGCGATCCTGACGATCACGCATCAGGTCGGTATCACCCGGGGTGGGAGCGGCATGAGCCGTGCCGAAAACCCCAAGCAAAAAGATAACGGACAGCAGACCACGCCTCGTCCTGAGCGCCAAAACCCACATCATAGATCCCTCTAGATAGCCTTATGCCATCAACGGGGCGCGATCATAAGGTGGCTATTTAATGGCGTCAATAAATTGTACCAAATTATTTCAGTGCCGACACAACCCGTCACGTCGGGCGGCCCGGATCGCCAGCGGGCTCCCTGTTCATGATCAGCTTCCCGTAACGAGCCCATTCAGTAGCGCAGCCCCCATAAACACAAACCCCGCCTTTCGGCGGGGTTTGTTGTGTTCAGCGGGTTACCACATCAGATCGTCAGGGATCTGGTAGGCCGCGTACGGATCATCCTCGTCCGGCACCTGGGTCTCGGCCAGAACGTTGAGCTGGACGATACGCTCAGGCGCCCGCTCCTGGATCTTCAGCGCCGCTTCACGAGGGATCACCTCGTAACCGCCAGCGTGATGGACAATCGCCAGGGAGCCGTTGCTCAGCTTGTTGCGCATCAGCGTGTTGACCGACAAGCGCTTGACCTTCTTGTCGTCGACGAAGTTGTAGTAGTCCTCGGTGGTCAGTTTGGGCAGGCGCGAGGTTTCGATCAATTGCTTGACCTGGGCCGCGCGGGCCTTGGCCTCGACCTTTTCCTGCTGCTGGCGATTCAGTTCCTGGTCGCGCTTGACCTTCTCGGCCTGCGCTTCCTGGGCCAGGCGCGCCTGGGTATCGTCAGCCTCGATCTGGCCCTTGTGGACCAGGCGCTGCTGTTTCTGTTTCTCTTTGCCGACCTGTTTGGCCTGCTTCTGGTTGACCAGTCCTGCTTTGAGCAACTGGTCGCGAAGGGAAAGACTCATGGTGCTTACTCACTTGGGCAACGGCTCAGCCGCAGCTGGGCCTATTCTTTTCCTGACGTTTGGCTTCGCCCCACAAGGCGTCCAACTCTTCGAGGGTGCAATCTTCCATGGGACGGTGGGTGTCGCGCAATGCCTGTTCGATAAAACGGAAACGTCGGTCGAATTTGCCATTGGCGCCACGCAAGGCATTTTCCGGGTCGACCTTGAGGTGCCGGGCCAGGTTGACCACGGCAAACAGCAGGTCGCCGACTTCGTCGGTGATCGCCGCCGGGTCGTTGTCGGCCATGGCTTCGAGCACTTCGTCGAGTTCTTCGCGGATCTTGTCCACCACCGGCAAGGCGTGCGGCCAGTCGAAACCGACACCGGCCGCGCGCTTCTGCAACTTCGCCGCCCGGGACAAGGCCGGCAAGGCGGCCGGGACATCGTCGAGCAGGGACAGCTGTTCCGGGGCGCGGTGGTTTTCGGCGCGCTCCTGGGCCTTGATTTCGTCCCAGCGCAACTTGACCTGTTCCTCGCTCAAGCGCGGCAGGTCCACGGGTGCGTAGAGGTCGCCGGTGGGAAAGACGTGGGGGTGACGACGGATCAGCTTGCGGGTGATGCTGTCGACCACGCCGTCGAATTCGAAGCGCCCATCTTCCCGGGCCAGCTGGCTGTAATAGACCACCTGGAACAGCAGGTCGCCCAGTTCACCCTGCAAGTGCTCGAAGTCGCTGCGCTCGATGGCGTCGGCGACTTCGTAGGCTTCCTCCAGCGTGTAGGGAACAATCGTCGCGTAGGTCTGCTTGATGTCCCAGGGGCAGCCGTATTGCGGGTCGCGCAGACGGGCCATGAGGTGGAGCAGGTCTTGAAGGCTGTACATCGATGATGATCTCGTTGTGGGAGCGGAGCTTGCCCGCGAAGAGGCCCCTGAGGCCACTAAAAAGCTTCGCGGGCAAGCTCCGCTCCCACAGGTTTGATAGCGATCTTATGGGGTACGGTTACGCCGGGTTTCAATGATGTTCGGCAACTGGGAAATCCGCCCCAGCAAGCGCCCCAATGCATCCAACCCCGGGATCTCGATGGTCAGGGACATCAACGCGGTGTTGTCCTCCTTGTTCGAGCGGGTGTTGACCGCCAGCACGTTGATCCGCTCGTTGAGCAGCACCTGGGACACGTCACGCAGCAAGCCGGAACGGTCGTAGGCCCGGATGATGATATCCACCGGATAGGTCAGCACCGGCACCGGGCCCCAGCTGACCTGGATGATCCGCTCCGGCTCGCGCCCGGCCAGTTGCAGCACCGCGGCACAGTCCTGGCGGTGAATGCTCACGCCACGCCCCTGGGTGATGTAACCGACGATGGCGTCCCCCGGCAACGGCTGGCAGCAGCCGGCCATCTGGGTCATCAGGTTGCCGACGCCCTGGATCTGGATATCACCACGCTTGCCCGGCTTGTAACCCGTGGCCTTGCGCGGAATCAGTTCCAGCTGTTCATTGCCACGCTCCGGCTCCACCAGTTGCTGCGCGGCATTGACCAATTGCGCCAGGCGCAAATCGCCCGCGCCGAGGGCGGCGTACATGTCCTCGGCGGTTTTCATGTTGGCCTTGTCGGCCAGCTTGTCGAAATCCACCTGCGGCAGGCCCAGGCGCGCCAACTCGCGCTCGAGCAGGGTCTTGCCGGCCGCGACGTTCTGGTCGCGGGCCTGCAACTTGAACCAGTGGACGATCTTCGCCCGCGCCCGCGACGTGGTGATGTAGCCCAGGTTCGGGTTCAGCCAGTCGCGGCTCGGCGTGCCGTGCTTGCTGGTGATGATTTCCACCTGCTCGCCGGTCTGCAGGCTGTAGTTGAGCGGCACGATTCGCCCGTTGATCTTCGCGCCTCGGCAGTTGTGGCCGATCTCGGTGTGCACCCGATAAGCGAAGTCCAGCGGCGTCGCGCCCTTGGGCAGGTCGATGGCATGGCCGTCGGGGGTGAAGATATAGACCCGGTCCGGTTCGATATCGACCCGCAACTGCTCGGCCAGGCCGCCGATATCCCCCAGCTCTTCATGCCACTCGAGCACCTGGCGCAGCCAGGAGATTTTCTCTTCGTAATGATTGGAACCGGATTTGACGTCGGTGCCTTTGTACTTCCAGTGCGCGCAGACCCCCAGCTCGGCCTCTTCATGCATGGCGTGGGTGCGGATCTGCACTTCCAGGACCTTGCCTTCCGGACCGATCACCGCCGTGTGCAGCGAGCGGTAGCCGTTCTCTTTCGGGTTGGCGATGTAGTCGTCGAACTCTTTCGGAATATGCCGCCACAGGGTGTGGACGATGCCGAGCGCGGTGTAGCAGTCGCGCATTTCCGGCACCAGCACGCGGACCGCGCGCACGTCATAGATCTGGCTGAATTCCAGGCCCTTGCGCTGCATTTTGCGCCAGATCGAATAGATGTGCTTGGCCCGGCCGCTGATATCAGCCTTGACCCCGGTGGCGAGCAATTCGTTTTCCAGCTGGTTCATCACCTCGCTGATAAAACGCTCACGGTCCAGCCGCCGCTCGTGCAGCAACTTGGCGATCTGCTTGTACTGGTCGGGCTCCAGGTAACGGAACGACAGGTCTTCCAGTTCCCACTTGATATGCCCGATGCCCAGGCGGTGTGCCAGGGGCGCGTAGATATCGAAGACTTCACGGGCGACGCGGTTGCGCTTCTCGTCGTCGGCGGTCTTCACCGCGCGGATCGCGCAGGTGCGCTCGGCCAGTTTGATCAAGGCCACGCGGACGTCGTCGACCATGGCCACGAGCATCTTGCGCAGGTTTTCCACCTGCGTCTGACTGCCCAGCACCTGGGACTGCCGCGGACTGAGACTGGCGCTGATAGCGGCCATGCGCAGCACGCCGTCGATCAGCTTGGCCACCACCGGGCCGAATTTCTGGCTGACCGCGGTCAGGGGAATCTGCCCCTCGCGCACGCAGCGATACAGCACCGCCGCTACCAGCGAGTCCTGGTCCAGTTTGAGGTCGGCGAGGATCTCGGCGATCTCCAGGCCGGTACTGAAACTGGAACCGCCTTCGGGCCAGAGATTCTGCGCCGCGTTGGTCTGTTGTTCGGCAAGCCGTGCGTATTCGCAGGCTTGTTTCAAGGCCTCACGGTCCAGCGCCATATCGACGCTCACCGTATGATCGAGCCATGCCTCGAGATTGATACTGCCGTCGGTGTTGATCGGCTGGTGTGCTCTCACCTGTACCATCTTGCTTACCTTCCCTACGACGCAGATTCAATGCGTCAAAATCGCTGACCTGTTGTGGCCCCCGCAGCCTGGCCGGGCTGACAGAATGCGGCGGCGATCAGTCGGACCAGACGAGCATCCTAGCTCGCTTCAAATAACGCCATGGCCTCGACATGCGCGGTCTGCGGAAACATATCGAGGATCCCGGCACGTTTTAACCGGTAGCCCTGCTTGATCAATTCAACCGTGTCGCGCGCCAGCGTCGCCGGATTGCAGGACACGTACACCAACCGTTCGGCCCCCAGGGCGGCGAGCTTGCTCACCACCTCGAACGCACCGTCACGGGGTGGGTCCAAGAGTACCGCAGAAAAGCCGTCTTTGGCCCAACCGGCATCACACAAAGGCTGGGATAAATCGGCCTGAAAAAAATGCGCATTATGCAGATTATTGCTCAAGGCATTGGCGGCGGCCCGTTCGACCATGGTCGCCACGCCTTCCACTGCCACCACTTCGCGCACCTGGCGGGCCAGGGGCAAGGCAAAGTTACCGAGCCCGCAGAACAGGTCCAGGACACGCTCATCGGCCCTCGGCTTCAACCAGTCCAGCGCCTGGGCGACCATGGCCTCGTTGACCCCGGCGTTGACCTGGATGAAATCCCCCGGCCGATACGCCAGCTCCAGATCCCAGGTCTCCAGGCGATAGCCCAGGGACAACGACGGGTCCAGCGGTTGCGGACCGTCTTCGCCATGCAACCAGAGCTGTGCCTCATGACCGGCACAGAAATCCCGCAGTACTTGCAGGTCCTGCGCCGACAACGGCGCCATATGCCGCAACAACAGCGCCAGCGCCGAACCGCTGAACAATTCCACATGGCCGAGGGCCTGGGGTTTGCTCAAGCGCCGCAGCATGGCCGGCAATTCGCGCATCAGCGGTTGCAAGGCCTGTACCAGCACCGGGCAGTCGTCGATGGCAACGATATCCTGGCTGGAGGCTGCCCGAAAACCGACTTCAAGGGTCTTGCCCTTGGCGTCCCAGCGCACGGCCACACGGGCCCGCCGCCGATAGCCGAATTCCGCACCGGTCAGGGGCGCCGCCCACTCCAGCGGCTCGACACCCGCGACACGCGACAGTTGTTCGGCGAGCATGCTCTGTTTCAGGGCAAGCTGATCGTCGTGGGGCATATGCTGCACGCTGCAACCGCCGCAACGCCCGGCATGGGCGCAGGGCGCGGGACGGCGCTGCTCGCTGGCGAGGAACACCCGTTCGGTGCGTGCCTCGACCACCTTGCCGTGGGCACCCAGGACCCGCGCTTCGACTTCTTCACCGGCCAGGGCTCCGGCGACAAACCAGGTACGGCCTTCAATAAAGGCAATGCCACGCCCGTCATTGGACAGCCGCTCGATGCTCAAGCGCTGTTTCTTGCCCGTCGGCACTTGCGGGGCCCGGCTACCGCCAGTGGGCTGGAAGCGCAAGCCTCTTTCATGCTTGGCCATCAGTTGGGCGCGTCGTAGATGCCGGTCGACAGGTAGCGGTCGCCTCGGTCACAGATGATCGCGACCATCACCGCGTTCTCGACTTCGCGGGACAGGCGCAACATCGCCGCCACCGCGCCGCCGGAAGAGACGCCACAGAAAATGCCTTCCTCACGAGCCAGGCGACGCATGACGTCCTCGGCCTCTTCCTGGGCCATGTCGACGATACGGTCGACCCGCTCGGCCTGGAAAATCTTCGGCAGGTATTCGTGGGGCCAGCGACGGATGCCCGGGATCGAGGCGCCTTCCATCGGTTGCAGGCCGACGATCTGCACATCAGGGTTCTGCTCTTTCAGGTAGCGCGACACGCCCATGATGGTCCCGGTGGTGCCCATGGAGCTGACGAAATGGCTGATGGTGCCCTGGGTCTGACGCCAGATTTCCGGACCGGTGCTGGTGTAGTGCGCCTCGGGGTTGTCGCCGTTGGCAAACTGGTCGAGCACCTTGCCACGGCCTTCGGCCTGCATGCGCTCGGCCAGGTCACGGGCGCCCTCCATGCCCTCCTCGCGGGTCACCAGGATCAGCTCGGCGCCATAGGCGGTCATCGCCGCCTTGCGTTCGGCGGTGGAGTTGTCCGGCATGATCAGGATCATCTTGTAGCCCTTGATCGCCGCGGCCATGGCCAGGGCGATCCCGGTGTTGCCCGAGGTGGCTTCGATCAGGGTATCGCCGGCCTGGATCTGCCCGCGCAATTCGGCGCGGGTGATCATCGACAGTGCCGGACGATCCTTCACCGACCCGGCGGGGTTGTTCCCTTCGAGCTTGAGCAACAGGGTATTGCTGGTGACGCCGGGCAGGCGCTGCAAGCGAACCAGGGGCGTGTTGCCGACGCAATCGGCGATGGTAGGGTACTGCAAGGTCATGGCGTATTCGCAATCCAGACTGCGGGGGCTGACATCATACCGGCAAACGTCGGCGCTCCATATCACGCAAAGTACGGTGCTTATGGCTTATGGGTATAAGCCATAAGCAGTGTGTCACCTTCGATGACTAGAATACTCGCTGAGCCATCGGCTACAGGGGGGCTCCCTTAGCGGGACCGCCAGTGAAATCCCGGAGAACTTTGCGAGATTTACCCCAGCGCAAATGGCTACACTGCGCAAGTGGAGCGGGCGCAGGATGCGCGCGCCGATAATCGAAGATGGGCGTATCTGCCGGACGCTGTATCTGACGGAGACTGTTGCGTGCTTAAAAACCTGGGTATCAAAGGCCGCGTACTGCTGCTCACCCTGCTGCCGACCACACTGATGGCGTTGGTGCTGGGTGGCTATTTCACCTGGCTGCAACAGTCGGACCTGCAGACCCAACTGCTGCAACGCGGCGAGATGATCGCCGAACAGCTCGCGCCACTGGTCGCACCGGCCCTGGGCCGCAACGATGTCGAGCTGCTGGAGCGCATCGCCACCCAGTCCCTGGAACAGACCGACGTGCGCGCCGTGTCCTTTCTCGGCGCCAACCGCGAGCAACTGGCCCATGCCGGCCCGAGCATGCTCAACCAGCCGCCCATCGGTAACAGCAGCCACCTGTTGCAACGTACCGGCAACGACGCCACGCGCTATCTGCTGCCGGTCTTCGGCCGCCACCGCAATATTTCCGGCGAAGTGATCCCGGAAGAAGCCGACCGCCTGCTGGGCTGGGTCGAGCTGGAGCTGTCCCATAACAATATGCTGCTGCGCGGCTATCGCAGCCTGTTCGCCAGCCTGCTGCTGATTGCCACCGGGCTGCTCGGCACCGCCTTGCTGGCCCTGCGCATGAGCCGCACGATCAACGCGCCGCTGGGCAAGATCAAGCAAGCCGTCGCCCAGCTCAAGGAAGGCAACCTGGAAACCCGTCTGCCGCCGCTCGGCAGCCAGGAGCTGGATCAACTGGCCTCGGGCATCAACCGCATGGCCGAGACCCTGCAGAACGCCCAGGAAGAATTGCAGCACAGCATCGACCAGGCCACCGAAGACGTGCGGCAGAACCTGGAAACCATCGAGATCCAGAACATCGAACTGGACCTGGCGCGCAAGGAGGCCCTGGAGGCCAGCCGGATCAAGTCCGAGTTTCTTGCCAACATGAGCCACGAGATCCGCACCCCGCTCAACGGTATCCTCGGTTTCACCCACCTGTTGCAGAAAAGCGAACTGACCCCGCGCCAGCTCGACTACCTGGGTACCATCGAGAAATCCGCCGACAGCCTGTTGGGGATCATCAACGAAATTCTCGATTTCTCGAAGATCGAGGCCGGCAAGCTGGTGCTCGACAGCATTCCGTTCAACCTGCGCGATTTGCTCCAGGACACCCTGACCATCCTCGCCCCGGCGGCCCACGCCAAACAGCTGGAACTGGTCAGCCTGGTCTATCGCGACACCCCGCTGTCGCTGATCGGCGACCCGCTGCGGCTCAAGCAGATCCTCACCAACCTGGTGAGCAACGCGATCAAGTTCACCCGCGAAGGCACCATCGTCGCCCGGGCCATGCTCGAGGAAGAACACGAAGACAGCGTGCAATTGCGCATCAGCGTGCAGGACACGGGCATCGGCTTGTCGAACCAGGATGTCCGGGCGTTGTTCCAGGCGTTCAGCCAGGCCGACAACTCACTGTCGCGGCAACCCGGCGGCACCGGCCTGGGCCTGGTGATCTCCAAGCGCCTGATCGAACAGATGGGCGGCGAGATCGGTGTCGACAGCACCCCGGGCGAGGGCTCCGAATTCTGGATCAGCCTGAGCCTGCCCAAGACCCGCGACGATATCGAGGACCTGCCGGCCGCGCCGTTGCTCGGACGCCGCGTGGCGGTCCTGGAAAACCACGAGCTGTCACGCCAGGCCCTGCAACACCAGTTGGAAGATTGCGGCCTGGAGGTGACCCCGTTCAACAGCCTGCAAAACCTCGCCAATGGGGTGACCGGGGCGCACCAGACCGACCAGGCCATCGACCTCGCGGTCCTCGGGGTCACCGCCCAGGAAATGCCGCCGGAACGGCTGAGCCAGCATATCTGGGACCTCGAACACCTCGGCTGCAAAGTGCTGGTACTGTGCCCGACCACCGAACAGACGCTGTTCCAGCTCTGCGTGCCCAACCCCCACGGCCAGCTCCAGGCCAAGCCGGCCTGTACGCGCAAATTGCGTCGGGCCCTGGCGGAACTGATCACCCCACGCCCGACACGCCTGGAGCCTGTCGAGCCCCTGGGCAGCCGGGCACCGCGAGTGCTTTGCGTCGACGACAACCCGGCCAACCTGCTGCTGGTGCAGACCCTGCTCGAAGACATGGGCGCCTGGGTGCTGGCGGTGGACAGCGGCTACGCGGCCATCGACGCCGTGCAACGCGAAGCCTTCGACCTGGTGCTGATGGATGTGCAGATGCCGGGGATGGATGGCCGGCAAAGCACCGAGGCGATTCGCCAGTGGGAGCATGAGCGGCAAAGCACGCCGCTGCCCATCGTCGCCCTCACCGCCCACGCCATGGCCAACGAAAAACGCGCCCTGCTGCAAAGCGGCATGGACGACTACCTGACCAAGCCCATCAGCGAGCGGCAACTGGCCCAGGTGGTGCTCAAATGGACCGGCCTGGCCCTGCGCAACCAGGGGCCGGAGCGGCACGGCGAACAGAACCGCGGCGGCAGTGAACTGCTGGTGCTCGACCCCGACGAAGGCCTGCGCCTGGCCGCCGGCAAGCCCGATCTGGCCGCTGACATGCTGGCGATGCTGCTGGCCTCGCTGGAGGCCGACCGCGAAGCGATTCGCCAGGCGCGCAACGCCAACGATCACAACGCCCTGATCGAACGGGTGCACCGCCTGCACGGTGCCACCCGCTACTGTGGCGTACCGCAATTGCGCGCGGCCTGCCAGCGTAGCGAAACCCTGCTCAAGCAAGATGCCCCCAATGCCCGCCAGGCCCTGGACGAGCTGGACATCGCCATTGCCCGCCTGGCCGTCGAGGCCCGTGTCAGTGCCTGATCCACGGCAAGCGCTCTAATGGACGCCGGCGCTAGAGTGTCGGCTATCCCTGCGAAAGGAATCCCCCGATGCGCGTCATTTTCTTCAGCAGCCAGACCTATGACCGGGACAGTTTCCTCGCCCTCCCGGGTGTCAACGACCTCGAACTGCATTTCCAGCCGGCGCGGCTGAGCCTGGATACAGCGCCCCTGGCCCATCGGCATGAAGTGGTCTGCGCCTTTATCAATGACGACCTGAGCGCGCCGGTACTGGAAGCACTGGCCGCCGCCGGCACCCGACTGATCGCCCTGCGCTCGGCGGGCTACAACCATGTCGACCTCGGCGCCGCCGCGCGCCTGGGGCTGTGCGTGGTCCGTGTCCCGGCCTACTCGCCCCATGCGGTGGCCGAACATGCCGTCGCCCTGGTCCTGGCCCTCAATCGGCGCCTGCACCGGGCCTACAACCGCACCCGCGAGGGCGACTTCAGCCTGCATGGCCTGACCGGCTTCGACCTGGTGGGCAAAACCGTCGGCGTGGTCGGCACCGGGCAGATCGGCGCGACATTCGCCCGGATCATGGCCGGTTTCGGCTGCCAACTGCTGGCCTACGACCCCTTTCCCAACCCCGAACTGCTGGCCCTCGGCGCCCGCTACCTGAGCCTGCCGGAACTGCTGGCGCAGTCGCGGATCATCAGCCTGCACTGCCCGCTGACCGCCAGCACCCATCACCTGGTCAACCGTGACAGCCTCGCCCACCTGCAACCGGGGGCGATGCTGATCAACACCGGGCGCGGCGGCCTGGTGGACACCCCGGCGCTGATCGACGCCCTCAAGGACGGCCAATTGGGCTATCTGGGCCTGGATGTCTACGAGGAAGAGGCCCAGGTGTTCTTCGAGGACCGTTCCGACCTGCCACTGCAGGACGATGTGCTGGCGCGCCTGCTGACCTTTCCCAATGTGATCGTCACCGCCCACCAGGCCTTTCTGACCCACGAGGCACTGGCGGCGATTGCCGCGACCACCCTGGACAATATCCGCGCCTGGGGTGCCGGTACTGCGCAAAACCAGGTCAACGGCTAAAGCAGCGCTGGCCGGGTCACGTCCTGATCGACAGCCCTCACCGGATCGAAGGTCGCACGCCGCCGCCATTTGCGCGGCGTCTGCGTGCTAGCATACCGGCCATATTTGGAGGACCCATGGTCGAACACGATTTCCGCTACAGCCTGATGAACCCGCAACATACCCTGACCGAATGCCGCGCCCTGGTGCCGGGACGTTATCAGGTCACCGGCAACGGTGGCTCGATCCGCGCCGACGATGTCCTGCTGGTGACACTCAAGGGCAGCAAGGACTTGTCCATGCGCCTGACCGTGGATACCGTTCGCCATCTGATCAATCCGCCGGGCCAGTGGGTCGCGGTCGCCAAGGGGCCGGTCTTCGGCGAACTGGCGATCCACCAGTGGCAGGTCAACTGCGACCGTTGCGCCAAGGAACTGAACTTCGAATTCGCGGTGGACGCCAAGCTCGGTAACTCCGCGCAGAAACCAGCCGCCACGGCGCGTATCACCGAGTTGGGCTGGACGACACAGGGCGAGAAACATGTGTGCCCGAAATGCCAGGAGGCAAAGTAATGAAACGTGCGGTGATGCTGGGAATACTGGGGGCAGGCCTGTACGGCTGCGCCGGCGAACAGGTGCAATTGCAGCAGGATCACAGCTACGCGCTGGAGTGGATCGGCGAACGGCCGCTGATCGACAACAGCCATCTGACCATCACCCTCGGTGACGATGGCCGGGCCTATGGCAACGGCGGCTGCAACCACTGGTTCGCGCCCTACACCCTGGACGGCGCGAACCTGAGCTTCGGCAAGGTCGGCAGCACCCGCAAGCTCTGTGCACCGGCCTTGATGGAGCAGGAAAAACGCTTCCTCCAGGCGCTGGAGAATGTCCAGCGCTGGGATATCTCGCCCATCGAGCAGGTGCGTTTCTGGCCGCAGGAAGGCAAGCCGCTGCGGCTGTGGTCGGAAGAGGGCTGAGGTTCAGCCACGTAAGGCTTTGAGCTTGGCCAAGACGCCAGCCGCGGTCTGCTCACCCATCAACTGCTCGCGAACCTTGCCCTTGTCGTCGATGATGTAGGTCACCGGCAAGGCTTCGCTGCGCGGCAGGTCGAAGAAGTCCGCCGGGTCCTGGGCCAGCACCGTGAAACGGATGCCCAGGGTTTCGCCGGCCTTGCGCAGGTCATCGCCCTGCAAACCGTCGAAATTCACCCCGAACACTTCCACCGGCTGCCCCTTGAGCTGCTCGGAGAGCTTGTTCAGCTCCGGAATCTCGGTACGGCACGGACCACACCACTCGGCCCAGTAGTTGACTACCTTCCACTGCTTGTCCAGGCGCTCGGACGCGACCTTCTGGCCGTTCTGGTCGACGCCGTAATCGTTGCCGCAACCGCTCAGCAGCAACGCCCCCATCATCGCCAATGCGGCGGCCAATCGCCTTGCCATGTGCACAATCCCCCATCAATTGAGTCATCGACTGCGACCCTTTACCTCTCAAGGTTCAGGAGCACCCGTCAGAGAGGTAGAATACCCGCCACCTTACGCAAGATGCGACCCGCACATGACCGATCTGACGCTTTATCACAACCCGCGCTGCTCGAAATCCCGCGGTGCGCTGGAACTGCTCCAGGCCCGTGGCCTCACGCCCACCGTCGTACACTATCTGGAAACCCCGCTGAACGCCGCGCAACTCAAGGCGTTGCTGGGCAAGCTCGGCATCGGTGCGCGGCAATTGCTGCGCACCGGCGAGGAGGAGTACAAGCAGTTGAACCTGGCCGACAGCCAGCTCAGCGAAGAACAGCTGATCGCCGCCATCGCCGGACACCCCAGGCTGATGGAGCGGCCGATCCTGGTGGCCGGTGACAAGGCGGTCATCGGCCGGCCGGCGGAAAATGTGCTGGAGATCCTGCCGTGAGTTCGCCTTACGTTCTGGTGTTGTTCTACAGCCGTAACGGCTCCACCCGCGAAATGGCCCGGCAGATTGCCCGTGGCGTCGAGCAGGCCGGACTGGAAGCGCGCCTGCGCACCGTACCGGCGATTTCCAGCCAGTGCGAAGCCGTGGCGCCAGAGATTCCCGAGGAAGGCGCGCTGTATGCCAGCCTCGACGACCTGAAGCACTGCGCGGCCCTGGCCATGGGCAGCCCGACCCGCTTCGGCAATATGGCGGCGCCGCTGAAGTACTTTATCGACGGCACCAGCAACCTGTGGCTGACCGGTGCCCTGGTGGGCAAGCCGGCCGGGGTCTTCACCTCGACGTCGAGTCTGCATGGGGGCCAGGAAAGCACCTTGTTGTCGATGCTGCTGCCGCTGTTGCACCATGGCATGCTGGTCACCGGCCTGCCCTATAGCGAGTCGGCGCTGCTGGACACCCGCGGTGGCGGTACGCCCTATGGCGCCAGTCACCATACCGGGGTCGACGGCAAACGCGCATTGGACGAACATGAAATCGCCCTGTGCCGGGCACTCGGCCTACGCCTGGCGAAGACCGCCCTGAACCTGGAGAACGGCCGTGGCTAGGAAGCCCAAGGTGTTGCCGTCCCAGGCCTGGCTGGAACCGCGCGTGCGCTGGAGCCGCGGCCTGGCGCTGGCCTGTTTTCTCGCAATGATGGTCTTTCTGAGTGTCTATTACCTGGTGTTCGCCGACCTGCACGGTGCGCGGCCCTGGGTGATCCTGTCGATCGAACTGGTGCCGCTGCTGCTCCTGCTGCCGGGGATGTTGCTGGGCAGCGCGCGCGGACACTCGTTCACCTGCTATGTGGTGAACCTGTACTTCATCAAGGGGGCGTTGGCGGCGTTCGATCCCAATCGGCAACTGTTCGGTGTGCTGGAGATGACCGCGAGCGTGGCGGTGTTCTGCAGCGCAATGGTCTATGTGCGCTGGCGTCATCAGTTGAATCGGCGGTTGGCCGGGGAAGGCCAAGCGTAGCAGTGACTGCACCAAGTGAGGACCTGTGGCGAGTGAGTACCGGTGGCGAGCGGGCTTGCCCGCGTTCGGCTGCGAAGCAGCCGTAAAATCAGACACCTCGCTCCACCTGATACACCGCAACCAGCGGTTCTAGGGCCGCTTCGCGCCCCAGCGCGGGCAAGCCCGCTCGCCACCGGTACTCGCTCGCCATGCAAGTCCAGCGTCTCAATGATTGGTGGTATAGGCCAACATCATCGACAGCTGGCACATCGGCCGGCCGCTTTCGGCATGCCACTGGTTGAAGGCGTCCTGCACGATCGCCAGGTCACGCAGGCTGGTGGGCACCTTGTCGACGATCTTCTGCGCATTCAGCGCCGCCACCACATCATAGGTCGGAACGAAAGTGTCCTTGCCGACCATTCGCAGGAAACGCGGCGCCGACAGCCCGCCCAATTGATGGCCATGCTTGGCCAGGTACTTCCACAATCCGGTGATTTCAGTGACCGGCCAATCTGCGATCAACGCACCGAAGCTGCCCTTCTCCCTGGCCACGTCCAGCACCATCTGCGCATTGCGCGGCACGCTCTTGAGCTTGCCCAGGTGACGAATGATCCGCGCATCCTGCATCAGGCGCTCCAGATGCTCGGCGCCCATCAACACCACTTTTTCCGGATCGAAGCCAAAAAATACCTGCTCGAACACCGGCCACTTGGCATCCACCAGGCTGTGCTTGAGGCCGGCGCGAAAGACCCGCAAGGCGATCATCGACAGATAACGGTCGTCCGCCAGTTCACGCAATTGCCGTGGACTGGCCGGTACCGGTAATTCAGCCTCCAGCGCGGCGGCCGAACCAAAGCGGTTCAGGCAGTACTCATGCAACCACTTGTAGTCACGCATTCAGAGGTTCACTACGTTGACGAAGCGCGATGCGGCGGTCTCATCGATTCGAAGGTGGGTAAAGTCGAACAGGTTGCGGTCGGCCAGTTGCGACGGCACAACGTTCTGCAAGCCACGGAAGATGCTTTCGGTACGCCCGGGGTTCTTGCGTTCCCACTCCTGGAGCATGTCCTTGACCACCTGGCGTTGCAGGTTTTCCTGGGAGCCACAGAGGTTGCAGGGAATGATCGGGAATTGCTTGAGGTCCGAGTAGGCCTGGATGTCCTTCTCGCTGCAATAGGCCAGCGGCCGGATCACCACGTTGCGCCCGTCGTCGGCCCGCAGCTTGGGCGGCATGGCCTTGAGCGAGCCGTTGTAGAACATATTGAGGAAAAAGGTTTCGACGATATCGTCGCGGTGATGCCCGAGGGCCATCTTGGTCGCGCCGATCTCGTCGGCGAAGGTGTACAGCGTGCCGCGACGCAGGCGCGAGCACAGGGAACAGGTGGTCTTGCCTTCGGGTATCAGTTCCTTGACCACCGAGTAGGTGTCCTTCTCGACGATGTGATACTCCACGCCCAGTTCCTTAAGGTAGGCGGGCAGCACATGCTCGGGGAAACCGGGCTGCTTCTGGTCCATGTTCACGGCGACGATGTCGAACTTGATCGGTGCCACTTTCTGCAAGTGCATCAGAACGTCGAGCATGGTGTAGCTGTCCTTGCCGCCGGACAGGCAGACCATGACCTTGTCACCCTCTTCAATCATGTTGAAGTCGGCGATCGCCTCACCCGCTTGCCGGCGCAGGCGTTTCTGCAGTTTGTTCTGATTGACCGAAAGAGTGCCCATAGCTCTTGCCTTAACCCTTGAAATCCGCGCGAGGTGTGTCGAAAAGCCGATTATTTTACGCATAAACCCACGGTAGGCGAAGACTCCGTGGCGGGAGGATTGCTTGTGTGGGAGCTGCTTGTGTGGGAGCGGTGCTTGCCCGCGAAGAGGCCCTTGAGAACGCTAAAAGCTTCGCGGGCAAGCACCGCTCCCACAGGTTCCATATGCCTCCACAGGTTCCATATGCCCCCATAGGTTCCATATGCTCCACAGGTTCCACAGGTTCCACAGGTTCACAAGTCCAGAAAACAAATACGACAATGCGATTACAGCCCCACCCGACAGTTCGATTTGCTCTAAAGCGAACCTCTCCCACTCCCTATACTGCGACATAAGGTCGCATACAAATCCAGACCTGACTTCGGCCACTTGGCCCGCAGGCGCTCCACCGGGGGGCGATGGCAATAACAAAAGGAGTGACTGGCATGATCCATCACGTAGTCGGACTGTTCACCCACCCCGATCAGGAGTGGCGACAAATCCGTGGCGACGCCGAGGAAAGCATCGGCCACATGTACCTCACCCACACTCTGATCCTGGCTGCCATCCCGGCCATTTCGGCCTTCATCGGCACCACTCGGATCGGCTGGGTCATCGGCAACCGCGCGCCGGTGATGCTGACCCAGGACAGCGCCATCTGGATGACCCTGATGTCCTATATCGCCATGCTCGGCGGCGTGGCGGTGATGGGCGCGTTCATCCATTGGATGGCCCGCACCTATGACGCCAACCCGAGCCTGGCCCGTTGCGTGGCCTTCGCCACCTACACCGCCACACCACTGTTCATCGGCGGCCTTGCGGCGCTCTACCCGCATATGTGGCTGGGGATGATCGTCGGCACGGCAGCCATCTGCTACACCGTCTATCTGCTGTACGTCGGCCTGCCGACCTTCATGAACATCCCTTCGGACGAAGGGTTCCTGTTCTCCAGCTCTGTCCTGGCCGTCGGCCTGGTGGTGCTGGTGGCGATCATGGCTTTTACCGTGATTGTCTGGGGCCTGGGCGTCGGCCCGGTGTACACCAACTGAATAAAACAAAGCCATAACTGCCAACACAGGCCGCCGCAAGGCGGCCTTTTAATGCCTCATGACCATTCGGCGCCTGGCGGATTCGGAAATCCCCGGGTTTACGGCATACTCGACGTCTCTGGAGATCCGTACAGCATGCCCGAGCAACTCAAGACCCGCGTCGAAGACTGTTTCCAACAAGCCGAATCCTTTTTCAAACGACCTTTCAAGCGTCCGCTGGTCAGCCTCAAGTTACGCGGCCAGAAAGCCGGCGTGGCGCACTTGCATGAAAACCTGCTGCGCTTCAACCCGCAGCTGTACCGGGAAAACAGCGAAGACTTCCTCAAGCAGACCGTGGCCCACGAGGTGGCGCACCTGATTGCCCACCAGTTGTTCGGCGGACACATCCAGCCCCATGGCGAGGAGTGGCAGTTGATCATGCGCGGGGTCTACGAATTGCCGCCCAATCGCTGCCACACCTATGAAGTCCAGCGCCGCCGGGTGACGCGCTATATCTACCGCTGCCCGTGCGCCGACAGCGACTTTGCGTTTTCCGGCCAGCGTCATCGGCTGGTGAGCGAGGGGCGGCGTTATCTGTGCCGGCGCTGCCGAAGTACGTTGGTGTTCAGCGGCGAAATGCGAGTGGAGTAAGCTTTCCAAGTGATGGTGGCCTTGCGGGCCCTTTCGCGGCAGTGCGGCGATCCGACAAACTCCGCTCCCACAAGGCTCCTGGGTGAATCCGGACGTTGTGTACGACCGGGAACCTGTGGGAGCGGAGCTTGCCCGCGAAAGCCATGGGACAGACGCCAGTGCATCAGACTATGACCCCCGCCTCTCGCAACACCGCTATCCGCTCTTCGCTATACCCCAGTTCGCGTAAAACCTCATCACCATGTTCGCCCAACCGTGCGCCAATATGCCTGGGCGCCGGCAAGCCCTGGGAAAACTTCAACGGACAGGCCATCTGCGCCTGCGTACTACCATTCCCTCGAGGCACCTGCACCACCACCTCCCGGGCTCGCAACTGTGGATGCTCAACCGCCTCGCCCAGGCTTAGCACCGGCTCGACGCAGGCATCCCACCCGGCAAACAACGCGCACAGCTCGTCGAAATCACGCTTTTCAAACTCGATTTGCAACGCCTGCTTCAACGCCTGTTGCGCCTCAGGCTCGGACGAAAACCCTTGGGCCGTCAGCTCCGCCCGCCCCAAGGCCTCGCACAACTGCCGCAGAAACGCCGGTTCCAGGCTGCCCACGGCAAACCAGCGCCCATCCCGGCTCCGGTAATAGTCGTAGAAACTGCCGCCATTGAGCATCTGTCCCTCGGCCACGGGCGCTACCCCGCAAGCGAGGAAACCGGCCCCGGCCATGGCGTTCAGGCTGAAGGCACCGTCGGTCATGCTGACATCGACATACTGCCCCAACCCCGTCTGCTGCCGGGCGATTACCGCCGCCAGCAGGCCGACCACGCCATACAGCGAACCGCCCGCCACATCCGCCACCTGCATCGCCAGGGGCAGCGGCCCGCCCTCCCGACGCCCGGTGTAGCTGGCCAGCCCCGACAACGCCAGGTAGTTGATGTCATGGCCGGCACGATCGCGGTAGGGGCCGGTCTGGCCGTAGCCGGTGATCGACACGTAGATCAAGCGCGGGTTGATCGCCTTCAGGGCTTCATAGCCCAGGCCCAGCCGGTCCATCACCCCGGGGCGAAACTGCTCCAGGAGGATGTCATGCTCGCGCACCAGCTCATGGATCAGCACCACAGCCGCGGTCTGCTTCAAGTCCAGGGCCAGGCTGCGCTTGTTGCGGTTGAGCCAGGCATGACTGGCGGAAACGTCGCCGTCGTGGGGCGGCCATACCCGCAACAGGTCCGGGCGCACGGGTGACTCGATACGCAACACCTCGGCGCCCATGTCCGCCAGCAACAGCGAGGCGAACGGTCCCGGCAGCAATGTCGAGAAATCCAGTACCTTGAGTGACGCCAGCGGACCGTGCATGGGCTTTCCTTCTTCCAGATCGACAGGCTCCAGGGTAGGCAGCCCACCCTCCGGCGGCAAGCCCCAACGTTCAGCGCTCCGGACATAACTGCCCAGGCATAAAAAAACCCATCCGAAGATGGGTTTTCATGGCCGCTAAAGCTTACTTGACGCTTGGCGCCGAGCCTTCAGCCACGCCCAGGTCGTCCTGTGCGCGTTCGTCTTCAATACCACGAGCGCCGGAAGCCAGTTCGGTGTGCAGTTTGTCTTCGTCCAGCTCCTTGACCCACTTGGCCACCACCAGGGTCGCCACGGCGTTGCCCACCAGGTTGGTCAGGGCACGGGCTTCGGACATGAAGCGGTCGATACCGAGGATCAGTGCCAGACCGGCCACCGGCAGGTGACCTACAGCCGACAAGGTCGCCGCCAGGACGATGAAGCCACTACCGGTCACGCCTGCGGCACCTTTGGAGGACAGCAGCAGCACCAGCAACAGGGTGATCTGGTGGGTGATGTCCATGTGGGTGTCGGTCGCCTGGGCGATGAACACGGCCGCCATGGTCAGGTAGATCGAGGTACCGTCGAGGTTGAAGGAGTAACCGGTCGGGATCACCAGACCGACGACCGATTTCTTCGCGCCCAGGCGTTCCATCTTGATCAGCATGCGTGGCAGGGCCGATTCCGAAGAGGAAGTACCCAGTACGATCAGCATCTCTTCACGGATGTAGCGGACCAGTTTCAACACGCTGAAGCCGTGGGCACGGCAGATGGCGCCCAGCACCACCACCACGAACAGGATGCAGGTGATGTAGAAGCAGATCATCAACTGACCGAGTTGCACCAGGGAGCTCACACCGTAGGCACCGATGGTGAACGCCATGGCACCCAGCGCGCCCAGTGGCGCCAGTTTCATGATCATGTTGATGATGTTGAACATCACGTGGGCGAAACGATCGATGAAGTCCAGCAGTGGCTTGCCGTAGGCACCCAGGCGATGCAAGGCGAAACCGAAGATCACCGAGAACATCAGCACTTGCAGGATATCGCCGTTGGCGAAGGCACCGACGATGGTGTTCGGGATCACGTTCAGGATAAAGCTGACGACGCTCTGGTCTGCGCCAGCAGTGACGTAGGCCGCGACTTTCGAAGCGTCCAGGGTCGCCACGTCGATGTGCATGCCGGCGCCCGGCTGGATGACGTTGACCACTACCAGGCCGATCAGCAAGGCGATGGTCGATACCACTTCGAAGTACATCAGCGCATAACCGCCGGTCTTGCCGACCGCTTTCATGCTCTGCATGCCGGCGATGCCGCTGACGACGGTGCAGAAGATGATCGGGGCGATGACCATTTTGATCAGCTTGATGAAGCCGTCACCCAGTGGCTTGAGGGCCACGGCGGTATGTGGGTAGAAATGGCCAAGCAGGATGCCGATAGCGATGGCTACGACCACCTGAAAATACAGGGATTTGTACAGGGGCTGACGAGTCGTCATTGCAAAGTTCCTCAAGAGATCACACGCCCGTTATCCATCAGCGGCCATGGGACCTGAAGCACGAACCCTCCTGCACCGGAGGGATTTTTGTTTTTTATCGAACTGCGTGGGGCAGACCACTTAACCCTTCGCAAGGCCCGTGCCACTTTTGCGAAATAGCGGCTAAGCCTTTAGCCATCATGGCTGACGGGGTTTATCGCGCTATCCCCTTACAGCATAGATGGCGGTTTTCCGCCCATCCACCCCAAAGCACCCGAGGATTTGGCGGATATCCGCCTTGTTCCTGCGCCATTTCCATGACTAACATCGATCACCCAATGGACGGAACCACCCCATGCGTGAACGCAGCATCGCCAGCCACTTCGCCCGCGCCGCCCTGGAAGGCGCGCGTCGGCAAGGTCACGACTGTGCACCGCTGCTGCAACGCCTGGGCATCGCCGCGCAGTGGCTCGACGAACCGCGGGCACGCCTGGCGCCAGAGCAGTTCACCCAGCTGTTGCAAGGACTCTGGCTGGAACTGGACGACGAATACCTGGGGTTCGGCCAGGTCCGCTGCCGGCGCGGTACCTTCGCCATGATGATGCATGCGCTGATTCATTGTCCGACCCTGGAAAAGGCCCTGAGCCGTGGCCTGCGGTTCTACAGCCTGTTCCCCGACGCGCCCCGCCTGCAGCTCAGCCGCGAAGGCGACTGCGCGCGCCTGAGCCTGGACACCTCGAACCTGTGGGACCCGGATCACTTTCTCAGCGAATGCCTGCTGGTGGTCTGGCACCGCCTGGGCAGTTGGCTGATCGGCCAACGCATTCGCCTGCTCGAGGCCAGTTTCGGCTACCCGAGGCCCGACCACGCCAGTGAATACGACCTGTTGTTTCCTTGCCCCCTGAGCTTCGACGCCGCCACCAGCAGCCTGCTGTTCAGCAGCCGTCACCTGGGCATGCCGTTGCAGCAGGACGAGCGCACCCTCAAACAGTTCCTCGGCCGCGCCCCCGCCGACCTGCTGGCCCGCCCCGACGATGGCGACAGCCTGAGCAGCCAGTTGCGGCGCCTGCTCAGCCGGGATGCCAGTCGCTGGCCGGACCTGGAAGCCGTCGCCCAGCACTTGCACATCAGCCCGCAGACCCTGCGGCGGCACCTGCGCGAGGAAGGCACGAGTTTTCAGGAACTCAAGGATCAACTGCGGCGGGACATCGCCATCTACCATCTGGGCCGTAGCGAACGGTCATTGCAACAGATCGCCGAACAGCTTGGTTTTTCCGAGCCCTCGGCCTTTCACCGGGCGTTCAAGAAGTGGACCGGCCTGACCCCCGGAGCCTATCGCGCCCAGGAACTGTAGAGATGGGCCCGGCGGTTATTGCGGCGGGAAATGAATGCGGAACGAGGCGCCCCCCAGGGTCGAATCCCCCAGGGTCATCTCAGCGTCATAGCTCTGGATAATGTCCTGAACCACCGCCAAGCCGATGCCCTGCCCCGGATGCTGACGGTCCAGGCGCTCGCCGCGCTGCAGCACCCGCGCACGCTGGTCGGGCGGTACTCCTGGCCCATCGTCCTCGACATACACTTCGATCCCCTGCAACCCCCGGCGCAGGCTGACCCGCACCTGGCCCAGGCACAAGCGGTAGGCGTTTTCCAGCAGGTTGCCCAACAGTTCCAGCAACGCGCCCTGCTCGATCGGTACATGGCTGAACTGCGGCACATCGATCTCGACCACGACCTGCTTGTCGCGATAGACCTTGTCCAGGGTGCTGCACAGGCTGTCGAGCACCGGGCGCAGTTCGACCTGATGCCGGACCAGTCCGCTCTTGCGTAAACTGGCGCGCTGCAACTGGTAGCTGATCTGCTGGTTCATCCGTTCGATCTGGCTCTGCAGGACCCGGGCCTGATCGCGATCCTGGGGCCGCTGCGCCATGCCCTCGCTGACCCCTTGCAGGACCGCCAGGGGTGTTTTCAGGCTGTGGGCCAGATCGTCGAGGGAGTCGCGATAGCGGCTGCGCTGCTCACGCTCGCTGCGCAACAGGCGGTTGAGGGAGCCCGTCAGGCGTAGCAATTCCCGTGGATGTTCCTCGCTGAGGCTTTCCAACTCACCGTTCTCGATCTGGTCCAGTTCCTGGCTCAACCGCCGTAGCGCGCGCAGGCCCCAGGTCAGGCCGAGCCAGAGCAGGGCCAGCAGCACGGACAAAGCCGCGCCGAAGCCCAGGTAGAGCTTTTCCCGCAGGCCGGCCAGGGTCATGTTGTATTCGCGCATCGGTTGCAGGGCGACAAAACTGTAGGCGGCGCTCTTGCCGCCGAGCAACTTGACCTCGACGTCGTAGACGAAGAATTCGTTACCGTTGTCCTCGCGGATTTTCGCGAATTCGTTGCCGCGCCCGTCATACCGCGGGCGGTAATTGATGTGTTCTTCCTGGGTCGCCCGCGAGCGCCAGACCAGGCGCCCCTCGCGGTCGAAGATATAACCCAGCAGGCGGCTGTCGGGTAGATTGAATCTCTCGTCGGGCAGCAGTTCGGGCATCTGCAGCTTCTGTTTTTCGATGCGCGCCGCGGAAATCAGCGTGGTCACGTCCGAAGCCAGGCGTTGCTCGATGGAGTCCTGCAATGCCAGGCTGAACGCCCCCTGCATCGCCGGCAACAAGGCCAGCATGAACAATATCGCCAGGATGGTGGCGGCCAGCATCAGCCGCACCCGTAGCGAACGAATCACCGGCAGCGCTCGTTGAACAGGTAGCCCAGGCCTCGCACGGTATCGATCGGCTTGAACCCGACCGGCCCTTCCAGCTTGCGCCGCAAGCGCCCGACCAGCACTTCGATCACATTCGGATCACGCTCGTCATCGTCCGGGTACAGCTGTTCCATCAGGCGGTCCTTGGCCACCACCTGCTGGTGGTGACGCATCAGGTATTCGAGAATCCGGTATTCGTAGGCGGTCAGGGCCAGGGGCTGGTCGTCGAGGGAGGCCTGTTTGCGATTGAGGTCCAGCAGCAGGGGCCCGGCGGTAATGGTCGACTGGGTGAAACCGCTGGAACGCCGCAGCAAGGCATTCATCCGCGCTTCCAGTTCCTCGAACTGGAAGGGTTTGACCAGATAGTCATCGGCACCGGCGGCCAGGCCTTCGACCTTGTCCTGCCAGTTGCCGCGCGCGGTGAGGATCAGGATCGGGAAAACCTTGCCGCGCGAGCGCAGTTGACGGATCAGGTCCAGACCGCCCATGCCCGGCAGGCCGAGATCGATCACCGCCAGGTCATGATGGAACTGCTCGGTCTGGTACAGTGCCTCTTCGGCATTGCCCACCGCCTCGACCACATGGCCACTGTCGCTCAAGCGGGTCTGCAAGTGATGGCGCAACAACGCCTCGTCTTCTACCACCAGCAATTTCATAGTGTTCTCCCAACGCTACCGGCATCGCTTCGCCCGTAACGGTAACTCAGTTCTGCCAAAGTGTTTCATGAAAGACACGGCCGACCAGCCGGCAGCAGATTCACGCATCATCATTGATACAGAGTAAACAAGCAGCCCTGAACTCCCCCTGAACACATTTGGATGGACAAGGGAATCGGATCTGGAAAGCGCCGCCGCAACCCGGCAAAATGCCCGATATGAACGACCTCCCCGCCCTGCCCGTTTGCTGCACGCCCCTCGACGCCCACTGGCCGTTGCCCGAGGCGCTGGCACACTGCGTCTTGCTCAGCACCCGGTTCAGCCCGTCGCAGCTCGCAGTAGACGACTTCCAACGTAGCCGCATCGACCCGCCGGCGAGCATTCAACGCTCGGTGGCCAAGCGCCAGGCCGAGTTTCTCGCCGGGCGCCTCTGCGCCCGCGCCGCCCTGCGGCAACTGGACGGTACCGACTGCGTTCCGGCCATCGGTGAAGACCGTGCGCCGATCTGGCCGGCGCATATTACCGGTTCCATCACCCACGGCACCGGCCGGGCCGCCGCCATCGTCGCACCCAAACGCCACTGGCAAGGCCTGGGCATGGACCTGGAAGACCTGCTGAGCGCCGAGCGGGCCGAGCGGCTGGCTGGTGAAATCCTCATCCCGGCGGAGATGCAGCGCCTGGCCACGGGCCCAGCCGAACAGCTCGCCCTGCTGGTGACCCTGACCTTCTCGGTCAAGGAAAGCCTGTTCAAGGCGCTCTACCCGCTGGTGCGCAAACGCTTTTACTTCGAACACGCCGAGGTGCTGGAGTGGGATATCAGTGGGCAGGTACGCCTGCGCCTGCTGACCGACCTGTCCAGTGAGTGGTGCCATGGCACGCAACTGCAGGCGCAGTTCGGTCTGCATGACGGGCAATTGCTGAGCCTGGTCGCCGTCCCGGCGTGAACCGCCGTGTCAGGCCTTGTCCTGATAACGCGGCCAGCTCAGGCTGAAACACGCGCCATCGAGCAACTGGCTCTTGCCGATCAGCGCCCGCCCCCCGTGCCAGTGAATGATCCGCCGCACGATGGACAACCCCAGGCCGTGCCCGCCCGACGCCCGGGTCCGGCTGTCATCCAGGCGCATGAACGGCGTGAAGATCCGCTCCCAGGCACTTTCCGGCACCCCGGGGCCGTCGTCCTCGACATCCACCCGGCAACGCAACGGCCCGACCTGGTAGCTGATGCAGACCTGCGACTGCGCGTGGCGCATCGCATTGCTGACCAGGTTCTGCAGGGCCCGATGCAAGTAACGCGGTTCGGCCTCGACCCAGACCTCGTCCCCCGAGGCTTGCGCAAAGCACTGCCCGCGCGTCACCCGCACCTCCACCCGCAACGGCGCCAGTTCGCCGATCACCTGGTCAACCAGAGCACTGAGGTCGATCCGCTGGAAATTCAGCGCCGGAGTGCCCTGCTCCAGGCGAGCGTAGGTGAGCATCTCGTCCACCAGCCGGTCGAGGTCCTGGATATCACCGTCCATGCCCTCCATATATTTGTGCCGCGCCTCGGGCGTCTGCGCATCGCCAATCATTTCCAGGCCGAACCGCAGGCGTGCCACCGGGGTACGCAGCTCATGGGACACCGCCCGCACCAGCTCGCGCTGGATCATCAGCGAGCGCTGCAGGTGTTCGGCCATGCCATTGAACGCCGCGGCCAAGCGTCCGATGGAATCCGCGCCACCGGCCGGCACGCGGGTTTCCAGGTTGCCCTGGGCCAGCCGCGTGGCCGCCGACTCCAGCCCACGCAGGCGCCGCTCCAGCTGTCGCACCAGCAGGTAGACGATCAGGCCGATCAGGCTCAAGCCGAGCACGGCAATCAATACCAGCCATTGCGCGGGATAGGGATTCATCTGATACAGCGGGCCGATTTCCAGGACCCAGGGCGTACCGGACAACCCGGCAAACACCCGGATCGAATCGCCGCCCTTGCCCAGGGCCATGACCGTGTCGCCTTCGCTGATCCGCCGACGCTGGTCCGCATCCATATCGGCCTGGTCCAGGGTGACCAGCTTCATGTCGAAGCCAAAGCCCTTGTCACGCTTGAGCGCCGCCAGGCGTGCCGGCTGCTCGGCATCCGGGTAGCGCACCAGCTCGTCGGCCAACAGGTAGATGGTCGCCCGGGCCAGTTGCTCACTGATTTGCTGGACCTCCCCGGTCAAGACCAACGGCTCCGGGTCACTGACCAATCGATAGATCTTCGCCGCATAAGGCCCGGTCTGTTCCACCAGGGCCTGGCCGCGCAGAACCCGGGTACGCTGGCCGAGATCCAGGTGCGCATCGGCCAGCGGCTGCAAGGCCAGCGGAATCCCCAGCAGACGCTCCCACACCGCCAGGGCCCGGCGGCGCTCGATCTCGTTCATCGGCCGCAGGTTGTCGGCCATCAGCGAGAATGTGCCATGGGCCAGGCGCTCGCGATATTGCTCGCCGCGCACCTGGTTGAGCAGGTGCAGGGCCAGCACCCCGAGCAACGCCACCAGCACCAGCGCGGCGCACATGCCGCCATAGATGCGCAGGAAGATCGAGTTCACGACGGCAGGTCTGCGCACGCTTCGGGGACGAACAGATAACCTTTGCTGCGAATGGTCTTGATCAGCCGCGGGTGTTCGGGGTCGTCGCCGATTTTCGGGCGAATACGCGAAATACGCACATCAATGGAGCGGTCCTGGCCGTCATAACCGATACCGCGCAAGGCGGTGAAGATTTCCTCGCGAGAAAGGATCCGCCCGGCATTCGCCACCAGCAGCCAGAGCAGATCGAACTCGGCACTGGTCAGTTCGATCCCAACACCGCTCAGCCAGGCCTCGCGCAAGGCATTGTCGATCAGCAGCGGGCCGAACTGCAGGCGCCGGACCTTTTCCTCGGCCGTGCCCTGCAGCGGCTCGCCGCGCCGCAGCAACGCACGGATCCGCGCCAGCAACAGGCGCGGGCGCACCGGCTTGCAGACATAGTCGTCGGCCCCGAGGTCCAGTCCCTGGATCTGGTCGAGGTCGTCGGTGCGCGCGGTCAGCATCAGGATCACCCCGTCATAGCGCTCGCGCACCTTGCGGCAGATGCTCAGGCCATCCTCGCCGGGCAGCATCAGATCAAGAATCACCAGGTCGGGCTGCTCGGCGATGATCCGCGCGGCGGCCCGGGCACCATTACCCTCGATGGCGACCCGCAGGCCATTGCTCTGCAGGTACTCACGGGTCAACTCGGCCAGCCGCTGGTCATCCTCGACTATCAATACCTGCCAGGCTTGCTCCACGGGGCGACCTCTGCGTGTCAATGTTCAGCATTGAAAGAATCCACCCGTCTTTTTGTCATGATTTTGGGGGATATAGAAAGGGTAAGGCCGGCCGATTGTAGCAACGACACGGTCATCGCACACACGTCTGGATTGGCGCTCGGTCATGGGCTTTTTTTGTGATAGGGTTCGCGCCCGCAAAAATCCGCGGACAAGGTTGGCGGCGGTAAAAAACAATGACCGGTGGCGCAATCCCGGCCTGCCGCGGCCTACACGAGTTTTCAAGCTTTCATACACAAATTACGCACAGATTTATCCACAGGCAGCACGTTGCAATCAGCCCCCAAAACGCATTATCTTGTATCTCGGCAGCAAAAAAACCCAACATGTAGGGTTTTCGCCCAAAATCCCCAACCACATTTCGCGTCAGGAACTCAAGCTCTTTTCTTGCCTGCGCGGGGTTGAACTAAACACCGATTTGAAAGCCCAAACCGCATACGCGGATGGCAGCCGTTCTTCCTTCTTGCGCGGGAAAACGGTACGGGTGTTGCAGGACAAAGCTGTCACCCATCAGGAATACTGCTTCGGGGCAACGACCCGCAGCGTTGAAAACTTCGGCATGGAAGCGGCGCCCGAAAGCCCTCTTCCTCTGTCCCGAAGTGGTTATGCCCGACATCGTTCGGTTGTAGTGCTTCAGGACAGAACGGTGGGCACCTTCATGGTGCCCAAACAAACATAGAGAACGTGGAGACACCCATGCAAACCGACACAACTCGCGAGAACCCGCAAGGCACCGTGCCGCAGGCCGCCGATTCGAATCTGGATCTGTCCGCCACCGCGCCGGGCCAACTGCGCGTGATCAAGCGTAACGGCACTGTCGTTCCTTACACCGATGACAAGATCACCGTCGCCATCACCAAAGCGTTCCTCGCAGTTGAAGGCGGCACCGCCGCCGCCTCGTCGCGTATCCACGACACCGTTGCCCGCCTGACCGAACAGGTCACCGCGACCTTCAAGCGCCGCATGCCTTCGGGCGGCACTATCCACATCGAGGAAATCCAGGACCAGGTCGAACTGGCCCTGATGCGTGCCGGCGAGCAGAAAGTCGCCCGTGACTATGTGATCTACCGTGATTCGCGGGCCAAGGAACGCGCCATCCGCGCCCCTTCCGATGAGCCGGTCAACGCTCACCCGTCGATCCGCATCACCCGTGCCGATGGCAGCGTCGCGCCGCTGGACATGGGCCGTCTGAATACCATCGTCAGCGAAGCCTGCGAAGGCCTGGAAGAAGTCGACGGCGACCTGATCCAACGCGAAACCCTGAAGAACCTCTACGACGGCGTGGCCCTGAAAGACGTCAACACCGCTCTGGTGATGACTGCCCGGACCCTGGTGGAGCGCGAGCCGAACTACTCCTTCGTGACCGCCCGCCTGCTGATGGACACCCTGCGTGCCGAAGGCCTGAGCTTCCTCGAAGTGGCCGACAGCGCCACCCACCACGAAATGGCCGAGCTGTACGCCAAGGCCCTGCCGTCCTACATCGCCAAGGGTATCGAATACGAATTGCTGAACCCGGTCCTGGCCGAGTTCGACCTGGAAAAGCTCGGCAAGGCGATCAACCACGAGCGCGACCAGCAGTTTACCTACCTGGGCCTGCAGACCCTGTACGACCGTTACTTCATCCACAAGGACGGCGTCCGCTTCGAACTGCCACAGATTTTCTTCATGCGCGTGGCCATGGGCCTGGCGATCGAAGAGAAGCAACGCGAAGAGCGCGCCATCGAGTTCTACAACCTGTTGTCGTCCTTCGACTACATGGCTTCGACCCCGACCCTGTTCAACGCCGGCACCCTGCGCCCACAACTGTCGAGCTGCTACCTGACCACCGTGCCGGACGACCTGTCGGGCATCTACCACGCGATCCACGACAACGCCATGCTGTCGAAATTCGCCGGCGGCCTGGGCAACGACTGGACCCCGGTGCGTGCATTGGGTTCGTACATCAAGGGCACCAACGGCAAATCCCAGGGCGTCGTGCCGTTCCTCAAAGTGGTCAACGACACCGCCGTGGCGGTCAACCAGGGCGGCAAGCGCAAGGGCGCGGTCTGTGCCTACCTGGAAACCTGGCACATGGACATTGAAGAGTTCATCGAGCTGCGCAAGAACACCGGTGATGATCGGCGTCGTACCCACGACATGAACACCGCCAACTGGATCCCTGACCTGTTCATGAAGCGCGTCTTCGATGACGGCAAGTGGACCCTGTTCTCGCCATCGGAAGTGCCGGACCTGCACGACCTGACCGGCAAGGCCTTCGAAGAGCGCTACGAGTACTACGAAGCCCTGACCGAGTACAACAAGATCAAGTTGTTCAAGGTCGTCCAGGCCAAGGACCTGTGGCGCAAGATGCTCTCCATGCTGTTCGAAACCGGGCACCCATGGCTGACCTTCAAGGACCCGTGCAACCTGCGCAGCCCGCAGCAGCACGTGGGCGTGGTGCACAGCTCGAACCTGTGCACCGAGATCACCTTGAACACCAACAAGGACGAGATCGCCGTCTGCAACCTGGGCTCGATCAACCTGCCGAACCACATCGTCAACGGCCAGCTGGACAAGGCCAAGCTGCAACGCACCGTGAACACCGCCGTGCGCATGCTCGACAACGTGATCGACATCAACTATTACTCGGTGCCGCAAGCGAAGAACTCCAACTTCAAGCACCGTCCGGTCGGCCTGGGCATCATGGGCTTCCAGGACGCGCTGTACCTGCAGCACATCCCATACGGTTCGGATGCCGCCGTCGACTTCGCCGACAAGTCCATGGAAGCGGTCAGCTACTTCGCGATCCAGGCCTCCTGTGACCTGGCCGACGAGCGTGGCGCCTACGAGACATTCCAGGGCTCGTTGTGGTCCAAGGGCATCCTGCCGCTGGATTCGCAACAGATCCTGATCGAGTCGCGCGGCCAGAAGTACATCGATGTCGACCTGACCGAAAGCCTGGACTGGGCACCGGTTCGCGCCCGTGTACAGAAAGGTATTCGTAACTCCAACATCATGGCTATCGCACCGACCGCGACCATCGCCAACATCACTGGCGTCTCGCAGTCGATCGAACCGACCTACCAGAACCTGTATGTGAAATCGAACCTGTCGGGCGAATTCACCGTGATCAACCCATACCTGGTTCGCGACCTGAAGGCTCGCGGCCTGTGGGACTCGGTCATGATCAACGACCTGAAGTACTACGACGGTTCCGTGCAGCAGATCGAACGCATCCCGCAAGAGCTCAAAGAGCTGTATGCGACGGCCTTCGAAGTGGAAACCAAGTGGATCGTCGATGCCGCCAGCCGTCGCCAGAAGTGGATCGACCAGGCGCAGTCGCTGAACCTGTACATCGCCGGCGCTTCGGGCAAGAAGCTTGACGTGACCTATCGCATGGCCTGGTACCGTGGTCTGAAGACCACCTACTACCTCCGTGCCCTGGCCGCGACCAGCACCGAGAAGTCGACCATCAACACCGGCAAGCTGAACGCTGTTTCCAGCGGCGGCAACCACGGCGACGATTCGGTCCTGGCAGCGCCTACCGCGCCAGCCGGTCCGGCGCCAGTGCCAAAGGCCTGTGCGATCGACGAGCCGGATTGCGAAGCTTGCCAATAAGCCGAGCCCGCCCCGCGCCTTATCGCGCGGGTTGAGAAACCCCTGTCAGGCCCGGCCTGACAGGGGTTTTCTTTTGCCGGGCAAAATATCACAGGCACAAAAAAGCCCCATTCAAGGGGCTTTCTTGCCAAGCGTTTTCAGCTAAGCCGCATCACGCCATCTGGATGATGGTCTGCATGATGGAGCTCTGGGTGGAGATGGTCTTGGCGTTCGCCTGGTAGTAGCTCTGGCCCTTGATCAGGTCCACCAGCTCGCTGGTGAGGTTCACGTTCGAGGCTTCCAGGGAACCGGAAAGGATCGAACCGTTGGTGCCGACCGTACCGCCGTCAAAGGCCGGCTGGCCGGACGAGAAGGTCTGTTTCCAGCTGGTGCCACCGACCGCCTGCAGACCTTGCTCATTGGTGAAGGTGGCGAGGGCCACCTGGCCGATCGCCTTGTGCTGCTGGTTACTGAAGTTGGCGGAGATCACACCACTGGCATCGATGGTGACATCGGTGATCTGGCCGGTGGCATAACCGTCGTTGGTGATGTTGTTACGAGCGGTATCAGCGTTGAACTGGGTCGTTTTCGAAAAGTCGACGGCAATGCCGGCGGCATTGGCTGATGCACCGTTCGGCGTGAAGACACCTGCGGTCACCGTCCCGGGCACCCAACCTGTAACGTTGATACTGGTCTGGCCGGCAACACCGCCAATGCTCGCCAACTTGCCCGAGGAGTCAAAGGTCACGGCTACCGGGACAGGGTCAGTGGCCCCGCCGACTGTTGCCGCTGTCCCATTAGGGTTGCGTCCATCAATCAGCGAATAGACATTCCAGGTATTGGAACCAGTCTTGACCGCATACTGGTCCAGAGAGTGGGAGTTACCCTGGGTGTCATAGATAGTGGTGCTGAACGGCTTGGTGTAGGTCGAAGTGGTCGCGGGGTCGAACGGCACGCTGATCACCGCCGACTTGGAGTCGAGGTTGATCGTCGAGCCGATCTTGGTAGTGGTCTGCGGCGACAGATTGGAGGTGTCGATCCGCAGATTGGTCAGCACACCCGGAATGATGTTGCCGTTGGCATCGGCGGCAAAACCTTGCAGTTTCGCGGTGCCGTCAGTGTTGGTGACGAAGCCGTCCTTGTCGGTCTTGAAGGTACCGGCACGGGTGTAGCTCAGCGAACCGCTGCTGCTCAGAACGAAGAAGCCGTTGCCCTGTACGCCCATGTCCAGCACGTTGCCGGTGCTGTCCATGCCGCCATTGCCGAAGTTCTGCGAGACGTTGGCCAGGTTCACACCGTTACCGATGGTCTTGGCGCCGGTGCCCAGCTTGGTCGCCGAGTACACGTCGGCGAATTCCGCGCGGGACGACTTGAAACCGGTAGTGTTGACGTTGGCAATGTTGTTGCCGGTGACGTCAAGTTGCTTGCTGGCCGCAGAGAGACCGCTCAAACCGATATTGAAAGACATGGTTCACTCCTTACTTCGTGTTGGTCGGCTCTTACAGGCCAATGGTCTGGACTTTGGACAGAGCAATACTGCCCAAGCCCGCCAGGTTGAGCATCATTTCGCCGCCGTTCTGACCCAGGGTCACGCTGCTGACAGTCGCCGGCAGGTTGGTCGTGAGCGCCGTGGCCGTGCCGCTGATCGGCGCGGTGGCATTGAAGGTGTAGGTGCCGCTGGCCAGCAAAGTGCCGGAGTCGTCCTTGCCGTCCCAGGCAAAGGAGGCATTGCCGGCGGCCTGGGAACCCATGTCGATGGTCCGGACCACCTTGCCAGTGGAGTCGCTGATCTTCAGGGTCACATCGCTGACAGAACTCGGAACCGTTGCCGTACCCGTGAAGGTCTTGCTGGTATCGACCACGGCCTGGGTGGTCGGCACGATGACCGAACGCCCGACCATAGACGAGGCCTGCAGCGCCTGGGACGAGGTGAAGGAACTGGCAATATTGTTCACGCTGGTGTTGAGCGTCTGGATACCTTCCAGGCTGCTGAACTGGGCCAACTGCGCGACAAAGGCACTGTTGTCCTGGGGGTTGAGCGGGTCCTGGTTTTTCAGCTGGGTCACCAGCAATTGCAGGAACGCGTCCTTGCCCAGAGTCTGGCCGCCGGCGGCGCTGCTGATGGCATTGCCCAGTGCATCAGTACTACCGGTAGTCGTCTTCTGGGAGTTGGCAATGATCGTATCAAGTGTCGAATTGCCGCTCGACGAAGTACTGGAAACCGTCATAGGAATCGTCCCTTATCACTGACCGAGGGTCAGTACCTTCTGCATCATGGTTTTGGCGGTGGTCATAATGTCCGCATTGGTCTGGAACGAACGGCTGGCGGAAATCATGTCGGCCATTTCCTGAACCACATTGACGTTGGGGTAGTAGACATACCCATTGGCGTCCGCCGCCGGATGATTCGGCTCATAACGGGCTTCAAGGTTGCTGGGATCCTCGACCACGCCCATGACCTGCACACCAGCACCCGCCCCGTCCTGGCTCTGGAACAGCGAGTTGTCAGTCTGGCCCTGGGTGTTCTGGAACATGGTGGCGAACACCGGATGCCGGGCGCGATAGGTCTGGTCCATGCTCGATGAGACGGTGTCGGCGTTGGCGATGTTACTGGCGACGGTGTTCAGACGAGTGGTCTGGGCACTCATACCGGTACCGGCAATGTTGAAAACGTTGGCTAGGGACATGACTTATTCTCCACGCAGGGCTGAAACCAGCCCTTTGAATCGTGCATTCAGCAGAGTGAAGCTGGCCTGGAAGTCGACCGAGTTCTGCGCGTAGTTCGATTGCTCGATCTGCGCATCCACGGTGTTCTGGTCGAGCGACGGCTGCATCGGCGTGCGGTACTGCAGCGCGGCATCGCCGTTGCTCAAGCCTTCGGCTTCGATATGGCGACTGTTGGTGGTGTTCAGCGCGAAACTACCATTCTTGGCCTTGTCGCTCTGCTGGGCGAGCACCGAGGAAAAATCCAGGTCCCGCGCCTTGTAGTTCGGGGTATCGGCGTTGACGATATTGTTCGCCAGGACTTCGGCACGCTGGGCGCGGAAGGCCAGGGCTTGCTCATGGATGCCGAGCGCTTTATCGAAGTTGATACTCATGTCGGGAAACCTTTAGCAGCTTGACCTGATTTTCTGGAACAGGCTTTTCGTTGCAAGAGACAAAGCAATGCCCATGCCAATCTTTCGATGCAGGTAAATCAAGGACTTGCGGGCAGGCAGCGAGCGGCAATGCCAGAAAAGCGGCAAAGCATTTCCGCCGAGTGCCGGTAAAGCGGCAAAAGCGCCGTAAAAAAAACGGGAACCCGCTGGGGTTCCCGTTTGGTGTATGACTTGCCGCTTACTTGGCCTGGTAGATGATCCCCGGGCTGCATTGCACCATCTGGTAATGGTCAGGCAGGCCGTTCAGGGCTTCCGAGGCCCCGAGGTACAGGTAGCCACCTGGCTTCAGGGTGCCGTGGATCCGCAGCAGGATGTCTTTCTTCACTTCGGCGGAGAAGTAGATCAATACGTTGCGACAGAACACGATGTCGAACTTGCCCAGGCTCGCATAGCTGTCCAACAGGTTGAACGAGCGAAACTCCACCCGACTGCGGATCGGCGCCTTGACCGCCCAGCGTCCCGGCCCCTTGGGGTCGAAGAAGCGTTGCAGGCGCTCGGGCGACAGGCCGCGGCCAATCGCCAGGCTGTCATACTCGCCGCTTTTGCAGTTGGTGAGCATCAACCCGGACAGGTCGGTGGCGACAATTTGCGCACCGCCCTTCAACTGGCCCATGTTGGTCCGCTCGAATTCATCGATCGACATCGAGATCGAATAGGGCTCCTGCCCCGACGAACACGCCGCCGACCAGATCCGCAGACGCTGGCCGGGGCTGGCCTTGATCATTTCCGGCAACACCTTGTTCTTCAGGACCTCGAAGGGGTAGGTGTCGCGAAACCACAAGGTCTCGTTGGTGGTCATGGCATCCACCACCTGCTCGCGCAAACCGCTGCGGGGCTGGGTCTGGATCCGCTGGACCAGTTCGCCAAGGGATTTGAGCCCCTGCTGTTCCATCAGTTTATTGAGACGGCTGGAAACCAGATACTGCTTGTTTTCACCGAGCAGAATGCCACAGGCCTTTTCCAGGAAGACCCGGAACTGTTCGAAATCCAAATTACCCGTAGACAAATGATGCCGCCTCTACAATCGTTCGTACCGCCAGGAACGGAGGTCCCTGATCGCTTATTCTGCCGCCTTGATCCGCTCGACCACCCGTGCTGCCAGGTCGTCGGGACGGAACTTGGCCAGGAAGTCATCGGCACCGACCTTCTTGACCATTGCCTGATTAAAGACCCCTGACAAGGAAGTATGCAGGATGATGTGAAGTTTTTGCATGCGCGGATCGTTGCGGATCTCGGCCGTAAGGGTATAGCCATCCATTTCGGGCATTTCGATGTCGGAAATCATCATCAGGAATTCTTCTTCCGGCTTCTTGCCCTCGTCGACCAGTTTGCGCAGGTAATCCAGCGCCTGCCGGCCGTCGTTCAACGCCACCACTTCCACCCCCACGGTCTGCAGGCAACGCGTGACCTGCTTGCGTGCCACCGACGAGTCATCCACCGTCAGCACCCGCATCGACACCGCCTTGGCCTGGGTCTCGACATCGACCACGCCATGGGAGATGGATTCGGAGGTCGGCGAAACTTCGGCGAGGATTTTCTCGACGTCGATGATTTCCACCAACTGGTTGTCGATCCGGGTCACCGCGGTCAGGTAGTGATCGCGTCCGGTGCCCTTGGGCGGCGGATGGATCTCTTCCCAGTTCATGTTGACGATGCGCTCCACCGACTTCACCAGAAAACCCTGAGTCTTGGTGTTGTACTCGGTAATGATCACAAACGGATTGCTTTGATCCTTGAGACCGCCCGACCCGGTAGCCATCGCCAGATCAAGGATGGGAATGGTTGCCCCACGGATATTCGCCACGCCACAGACTACCGGGCTGGATTTGGGCATCAGGGTCAGCTTGGGGCATTGCAACACCTCCCGCACCTTGAATACGTTAATCCCGTACAACTGCTGACCATCCAGACGAAACAACAACAACTCGAGGCGGTTCTGCCCGACCAGTTGCGTACGCTGGTTCACCGAATCCATTACACCCGCCATGCCAGCCACCTCTCACACAAGCTTCATGATCCGACGCCTATTCAGCATTAAACGGCACGAGCCTTGCTTTTTATACTGTTATGAAAGCACAAACGACATTTTTTCGACGCCTGACATCACAGTACCGCAGATTGCTCTGGGTCTTGGCGGTTTTATGCAGTCTGAACCCCGGTGGCCCTGCCTTTGCCGACTCGGCGACCTTGCCTGATCAGCTTATCGGCGTGACCCAAGGCTTTCTTGAGTTCACGGTAGAAGACTACCTGACTACCAGTCAAACCGAAGGACGCTACGAAATCCAGGTCAACCAGCTCGATCCGCGTTTACGCCTGGCGGCCTGCGACAAGGAATTGACAGCCAGCCTGGAAAGCCCGGCCACCCCCATTGGTCGGGTTACGGTCAAGGTCCGTTGCGAAGGCAGTTCGCCCTGGACCGTGTTCGTGCCCGCCCAGGTCAAGCTGTTCCGCAATGTGGTGGTCACCACGCGCCCGCTGAAACGCGCCGGTATCATCGAACCCGGCGATGTCACCCTGCGTGAACGCGATATCAGCCTGATCAACCAGGGCTTCCTGACGACCACGGACGAGGCCATCGGGCAGAAACTTGTCCGACCAATGGTCATGGATCAGGTCATCACCCTGGTCCATCTGGAGCAGGCCGAGGTAGTTCGCAAGGGCGATCAGGTGGTCATCAGTGCGACGAGCGGCGGCCTGGTGGTCAAGATGCCAGGTGAAGCCTTGTCCAACGGCGGCCTGAACGAACAGATCCGAATCAAGAACCTGAACTCTCAACGGGTGATCAAGGCACGGGTGACCGGGCCGGGACAAGTGGAAGTCGCGTTGTAGAGAACTGGCGCTAAGCAGCAGCTTTTCCTAAACTGTGCGGCAGACAGGAACACCGCCAACACGTGCCGGCTCATTCTCATCCGAGCCTAAAGTTTTTCCGGGTATGGCCGAAAACAAGGCAAGCGTCCAAATACCCAGAGGTTTTTTTCATCATGGTCATCGATTTCAGTCGTTTGAATAACGCCCCGTCACTGACAGGCAGTACGCGCACCAGCGCCAACAAGGAAGCCGACGGCTCCGGCAAATCCGCGGCCGTGAGCACTCCGGCCGCCTCGGTCAGCCAGAGCGGGGAATCGGTACACCTCAGTAATGAGGCTCAGCAGTTGCAACAAGTCACTGACAAGCTGCGCGACCAACCTGTCGTCAACAGTGCCCGCGTGGCCGAGTTGAAGCAGGCGGTTGCCGATGGCAGCTATAAAGTCGACAGCAACCGCGTCGCCAGCAAACTGCTCAACTTCGAAGCCCAGCGCTAGGCTTCGGCCTGCGTCAGGCTTTTGGACGCTTAAAAACCAAGGCCAGCCATGCACGACAACACTCTGCTGCAACTGATCACCGACGATTTTGCCCCTGCTCAAGACCTGCTTGAGTTGCTGCGCGCCGAATCCCTGGCGCTCCATGGCCGCAATATGTTCGAGTTGGAAGAGATTCTGGCCCGCAAGCAAGCGCTGATCGTTCTGCTGGAACAGCATGGTCGCAAGCGCAGCCAGTTGCTCGCCAGCATCAATTTGCCCAGCAACCGTGCCGGACTGGAGCAACTCGCCGCGCAGTCGAGCATTGGCGAGCAATTGCTGAGTCAGAGCGATGTACTGACCCAATTACTGGCCGATTGCCAGGCCGCCAACGAGCTCAATGGTCGCAATATCCAGGTTCAGCAAGCGACAACCGCAAACCAGTTGAAGATCCTGACCGGCGGTGAAACCCCCGCCCTCTATGACGCACGCGGTTCAACGGCAATGTCCATGAAACCGCGTCCGCTCAGCCAGGCTTGAAACGGGCCTTGCGCGTGCTCTATCAAGGCGCGCAACATGCTGGCAAAATGCTAGCCTTTGCGTGCAGTTGTATTTTGTCTGGAGATTGATGAACCGTGTCCAATGCCTCAAGCGCGGAAGATGCTCCGCAGCCACCCAAGGTGCTTAGCACGCCTCTGGAAATTTCCGCCAACCTGCGGATGCTGCAGGAAAGTCACGACCCGCTGATCATCACCTTTCATGAGCGCAGCCAGCGCTTCCAAAGCTTTGTGATCGATGTCGACCGCGAAGCCGGCACCCTGGCCCTGGACGAAATGATGCCTCGCGACGGCGAGCGCTTCCTGTCCGCCGGTGAGCCCTTCCGCGTCGAAGGTTTCCATGAAGGCGTGCGCATCGCCTGGGAACAGCCGCACCCCATGATCATCGACGAAACCAACGGTTGCTACCGTGGCTCGATGCCCAATGAAGTGGTCTATCACCAACGTCGCAATGCCTTCCGTGCCGCTTTGAAGCTGACCGCGCTGGTCAATGTCGAACTGGGCGGCGAGAAGCTCAAGGCGCCAGTGACCGGCAAGCTGCTGGACATTTCCGCCACCGGTTGCAAGCTGCGCTTCGACGGCGATATTTCCGACCGCCTGCAACTGGGCCAGGTCTACGAGCGCTTCATTGCCGCCCTGCCCTTCGGCCCCATGACCGCCCCCGTGGAACTGCGTCACCTGCACTTCGAGGAAAGGTTCAACACCACCTTCGCCGGCGTGCGCTTCCACAACATGAGCGGTCTGGTCCAACGCCAGGTCGAGCGTTTCGTCTATCAGTTGCAGCGCGAGGCGCGACGCTTCGATAAAGACGACGACTTCTGAACAGCAGCCGCCATAAAAAACGGGCCACCCTCATCAGGTGGCCCGTTTTTTTATCAACGCCATTTCAGTTGCTAGATTTGTGCGCCGGCTCCGGGTCCGATTCGTCCACCTCGGCCTCAGGCTCCGTGGGCACGACACTGTCACACATCTGGTCCAGCACGATCTGCTCATCGACCCGCGGGTCAAGCGCCACGCCCAGCGGCGACATGGCTTCCGGCATGACCACGTGCTGCAGTGGTGCATCCTCGACCTGATGCAGGTTGGTCACCGCCTTCGGCCGGATCCGCCACACCAGCATCAAAGCAAAGAAGCTGAAAAACGCGTAGAGCATCTGGCTGCCGAACAGCTTCATCAGCACACCGGCCACCAAGGGCCCGATACTCGCGCCAATGCCATAGGTCATCAGCAGCATGGCCGTCAGCGAGACCCGGCGATCACCTTCGATATGGTCGTTGGAAAACGCCACCGCCAGCGGATACAGGCAGAACTGCAGCAGGGAGACCACGAAGCCCGCGGCAAACAGCACCTCCAGCGGCGCATGGGACATGATCGCCAGCGGCAATGAGGCCAACGCCAGCAAGAAGGCAATGCTGCGAATCAACAGCGCCCGGTCATAGCGATCCGACACCCAGCCCAGCGGCCACTGCACCAGGAAGCCGGCAAAAATGCAGCAGCCCATGAACAGCCCCACCTGCTCGGTGGAAAGCCCCTGCTGGGATGCATACAAGGGAGCCAGACCATAAAAGGAGCCGACGATAATCCCGGCGCCGAGCACCGTGGTCAGCGACTGCGGCACCCGCTTCATGAAGAAGCGTGGTTCCAGCGGCGCCGGATGCAGCGGTGCCGGGTGAATCCGCCGGGTCATCGCCACGGGCACCAGGCACAGGGCAAAGCACATCGCTACCGCCATCAGCAGTTCCAGGCCCAGGGCCGGGTGCAGGACCAGGATCATCTGCCCGAGGATCAGCCCCAGGTAGGAGGCGATCATGTAGCCACTGAAGACCACGCCGCGCTGCTTGGCTTCCGCCTGCTCGTTGAGCCAGCTCTCGATGACCATGTACTGGCACATCATCCCCAGGCCCACGATCATCCGCAGGAACAGCCAGGCCGGCAGCCAGTCGATCAAGCCATGGCCGAGCACCGCCGCACCGACAATACCGGCACAGGTGGCATAGGCGCGGATATGGCCGACCCGGGCAATCAGCCGGTGGCCGATCTTGCCGCCCAGCACCAGGCCGAAGTAGTTGGCGGCCATCAAGGCGCCCACCCACAGGCTGTCGACATGCTCGGCGGCCAGGCGCAGGGCCAGGTAAGTACTCAGAAGGCCGGAGCCGATCAACATCATCAGCGAGGCGAAATACAGCGCTCGAAAGGGTTTCCAGATTTGGCGCATCGGCGTTCCGAGCGGCTCCTTGAATAGGGTATCGGGCTATCCGACAAGATAGCCCGAACGGGACGGCTACAGCTATGCCTGAGAGGCCAGAACACGACGCTCCCAGGGGGTGATTTCATCCAGGAAACTGGTCAGCTCCATGCTCTTGGAAGCGATGTAGCCTTCGATGAACACGTTGCCGAACAACTCCCTGGCCAACTGACTACGTTTCAGACGTTCGAGCGCGGCATGCAAGGTACATGGCAACGACAAAGAATCCGGAACTTCGAATTCGCCCTGGATCGCCGGCGTCGGCTCAAGCTCGTGCTCGATCCCGTAGAGGCCCGCCGCCAGGCTCGCGGCAATCGCCAGATAGGGGTTGGCATCGGCCCCCGGCAGGCGGTTCTCCACGCGCCGCGCCACCGGCGCGCTGGCCGGAATGCGCAAACCCGCCGAGCGATTGTCATGGGACCAGCAGGCATTGTTCGGCGAAGCAAAGGGATGGCAGAGCCGCTGGTAGGAATTCACGTTGGGTGCGAACAGCGCCGTGAAGTCCGCCAGGCAGGCTTGCTGGCCGCCGATGAAATGCCGGAAGGTCGCCGTCGGCTCGCCATTGGCATCGCTGAACACATTACGCCCGCCATCCGCCTGCACCACGCTCTGGTGAATATGCATCGAACTACCGGGGGTATGCGCCAATGGCTTGGCCATGCAGACCACGGTCAGACCGTGCTTGAGGGCGACTTCCTTGAGCAGGTGCTTGAACAGGAAGGTCTGGTCGGCCAGCAGCAGCGGATCGCCATGCAGCAGGTTGATCTCGAACTGACTGACGCCCATTTCGTGCATGAAAGTATCCCGGGGCAGTCCCAGGGCGGCCATGCATTCGTAGACTTCGCTGAAAAAGGGTCGCAGGCCGTTGTTGGAACTGACACTGAACGCCGAATGGCCGTCCTCACGACGACCGTCCAGACCCACCGGCGGCAGGAACGCCTGGGTCGGGTCGGGGTTCGGGGCGAAGACGAAGAACTCCAGCTCAGTCGCAACCACCGGTGCCAGGCCACGGGCCGCATAACGCGCGATCACCGCCTTGAGCTGGCCACGGGTCGACAGGCTGGAGCTTTCACCGCTCAGTTCGTCCGCATCGCAGATGGCCAGGGCACGCGGTTGCCGGCTCCATGGCAAGCGGTGAATCTGCCGGGGGTCGGCGTTGAGCGCCAGATCGCCGTCGTCGCTGCCGTAGAAACGTGCCGGCGGATAACCGCCCATGATGCATTGCAGCAAGACCCCACGGGCCATCTGCAAGCGCCGCCCTTCGAGAAAGCCCTCGGCGGTCATCACCTTGCCGCGGGGTATACCATTGAGGTCCGGGGTGACACATTCAATCTCATCAATGCCGGTCAGTCGCTGGGCGAGTGAACTCAGGCCATCGGTCGTCATGACTCAATCCTTGTTATTGTACGGGCCGCTAACGGCGTCCTGTACAAAATACGCATCACCTGTTCAGGATTTCAAGCACGAAATACAGAAAAGCCTGACAGTGCAATCAGGTTGTGCCCTGGCGATCGCGCTCAAGGCAGATAAAGACTGAACAACGCCCCGCCCAAGGTCCCGCCGTTGGCGATCTCGATCCGCCCCCGCACGCCGTTGCGCTCGTGCAGTCCAGCAATCCGCGCGGCGAAGTACAGCCCCAGCCCGGTACTGCCGGTCGCCGGATTGATACCCTGGACATAATCGGCCTGGCGCTCGACCATCTGCTCCGGGTAACCGGGGCCGTCGTCATTGATGCTCAGCACCAGTTGCTCGCCCTCCTCGCGGACACTGACCAGCAGCGCATGGCAGGCATAACCGATGGCATTGGTAATGATATTGCCGACCACCGAGCTGATCAGTTCCCGGTCGAAGAAGCCCAACGGACTGAAATCGTCGACCTCGCAACTGGCGACGATCCCACGGCTGCTCAGCAGTTCCTGGCGCCCGGCCAACTGTGCGCCGATAAAATCATCCATTTCATGGTAGTCCGGACGCAGCGGCAGCTGATTGACCCCCAGCTTGTACAGCCCGAGCAATTGCACCAGCATGGTATTGAGATGCGCGAATTCATACTCGATCACACTGTGCTCGGGAGTTTCGCGCTGGGCATCGGGTAAGCGTGCCAGCCACTGGCCATGGGCCTGCGTCAGCATCGCCAGGGAGTTCTTCATGTCATGCACGGTGGAGGCGATCACCGTGGAAAAATCCAGCCCCTCGTGAGTCTCACTCATTCACCAAACGCCCGGGTGCGCAATTTCTGATACCTCTCATGACGGGGATCGCTGTCCGGCATCTTGCCGACCATTTTCAGACAGCCGCGACACTCCTCGAGCACGGCGGCATCGCCGCTCTTCTGAGCGATGACGAGCAACGCCTGGGCCGCATTCAAGGCAATACTGATGTTCTTCGGTTGCAACGCCAAGGCACGGCGGAACAGATCCACGGCTTCATCCAGGTTGCCGCCCTTGTAGCTGCGCACCCCCTGTACGTTGAGATCGATGGCCGCCTTGCCGCTGCCGAGGATCTCCGGGTCGTCGGTCAACTTGGCGATGCCTTTCATCACCGTCGGATCGTCGCCGTAGATCTCCACGCAGCTCTTGAGCATCGACGCCCCGGCATCGGCCTGACCCAGTTGCTGCAGTTGCTTGGCCACCAGCAGTGCGGCCTCGGCGCTCATGAAGTTCTCCATGCCGTCCAGGCGCGACATCGCCTGCTCGGTGAGCTTGTCGGCGGTTTCGGCATCATTGAGCAGCAGGCTGGTGGCCTTCATCAAGCGCGCGCGCACCTGCAAGCCCTGATCGTTGGCGTTTTCCTTGGCGACCGCGCTCAGGGTCTGGTTGATCTCCAGCCGGGTGCGGGTGTCCAGTCCACGCTCGCTGCCCTTGCTGATCAGCGCATGGGCCAGGCCGAGATTGCTTTCCGGGTCCTTGAAGCGCGATTGTTCACCTTGGGACACGGCCTGGCGATAGGCCCGGGAAGCACTTTCAAAATCTTCGTTGGCCAGGGCCAGCTTGCCCAGCAACGACTGCCGGCGCACCGCCAGCGGCGACAAGCGTACCGCCTCTTCCAGCACGCTCTGGGCACGGCGGGTATCGCCTTCCTGCACCAGCACCTCGGCCAGGCCGTCATAGAGCGCCGGCATCATCGGAAAGGCCTTGAGCGCGGTTTCATAGAGCGCCTTGGCCTGGGCGGTCTGGTTGCGCTTGAACAGCAACTGCCCCATTCGCGCATAAGCCCAGGGCAATGGGCGATCGGCGAGGATGCCGGTGAGAAAACGCTCCAGGGGTTCGAACTGATTCAGGTTCCACATCGCGTCGGCGCGGTAACGCAGGCACAACGGCGCGAAACGACTGTCCTGCTGGGTCAGGCGGGTACAGGCGGCCAGTACTTCGGCCGGCTTGTCACGGTCCAGCGCCTGCATGATCGGCTTGAGCAGGTTCTTGCGCTGCACCAGTTTTTCCAGGCGCTGGGCCAGGCTGGCGCGGTTGAACGGCTTGGTCAGGTAGGCATCGGGCTCATGTTCAAGGGCCGAGAGCACCATGGCCTGGCTGCTTTCGGCGGTGACCATGACAAACACGCTTTCATGGCTGATCAGCTTGTCGGTCATCAGGTCTTCGAGCACCTGCTGGCCGTTCTTCTTCCCGTCGCCCAGATGGTAGTCATGCAGCACGAAATCGTAACGTTTCTGGGCGCACATGCGCAGCGCCTGTTCCCCGGTGTCGGCGGTGTCCACTTCCTTGACTCCCAGTTCCCGCAGCATGGACCGGACTGAACTACGGAAATCGGAGAAATCATCGACAATAAGAAAGTTTTTTTGGTGATACGCCAGCATCGAGATTCCTGTCATGGGAGATAGAAGATGAGCCCGTGGGCAATCACCAGAGCGGGTTCAGCTTCCCTGCCACCTTCGCGCGCAGATAATAACTAACGGCATTTTGCCATCAAGCAACTTTACAGCATCGTACAAAATTGCAGGCAAAACCCGACCTTTTGCCAAGCGTAGCGGCAAAAGCCATAGAGGCTTGATCGACAGTTTGAGACACATACCCGGCCCGCGATAGCGGACTTTCGGGTTATCCCAAACAGGGTATCGTCAGACACCGTGAAAACCTGAGAGTCCGGGAGGCCGTGCCAGCATCGAATGCCGCGCCGCGCTGCCCTATACTGTCGGCGGCTTCATCAAGTACCCATGGAAGCGACAGGTCATATAAGGGAATAATCTTGAACCCCAGGCAGTGCGCGCAGTCCTTTGCCAACCGCTACGGCTCGGCCGTGAGAGGCAGGAAGGAGCCCCTGGAGTTTGCCCAGGCGCTGGTGAAGATCGGCTTCAACACCGGCAGCGCCGTCACAGGTGGCCATAACGGTTTCGCCCACTATCTGGCCGATATCACCACCACGGTCAAAGGACGGTTGGCGTGCTGATCAGAACCCTTTGCGCAAGGTGGCTGGCACTCGGCCTGGCCAGCGTCACCCTCTCGGCTTGTGCCGCCTCGACGCTGCCTCCTGCACAGATCAAGCCCCAGGGCCTGAGTCTTGAGCAAGCCCAGCAAGTACTGGTGGTCGCGCTCAAGCCACAGCACTACAAATTGGACAAACCCGGGGTCTTTATCGACGGCGACCTGGCCGACGACAACGGCAAACCACCGCATCCCGGCTATTTCGATTTCAGCCTGGGCTACAACGACCCCAAGGCGGGTGCCACCGAGTACTGGGGGCTGTTCTCGGTCAGCGTGCTCACCGGCGACGTATGGGAAATCAACAGTTGCAAACGCCTGGCCGGGCCCGCGCTCAAGCAACTGCAGGCGCAGATCATGAGCAGGACCGGCAAGACCCTGAGTGATGAAGCAGGGCAACGCCAAGGGTTGGGCTGCGAGGACGACAAGTAGACCGCCGACTCACCGCAGCGCCTGGCGTTTTTCCAACAGGGCAAACAGCTGGATCCCGGCCAGCATGGCCAGCACGAACACGATGACCTGCCAATGGCCGGTCAGCAGAATCGCCACCGCCGGTCCCGGGCAAATGCCGGCGATCCCCCAGCCCACGCCGAACAGCAGACTGCCGCCAATCAAGCGGGCATCCAGTTCGCGCTTGAGCGGTAGCTGCATCGGCGCGCCCAACAGCGACTGCCGGTGTTTGCCGGCCCAGCGAAATGGCCAGGCTGCCACGGCCACCGCCCCCGCCATGACCAGCCCCAGGGAAGGATCCCAGGCGCCCGCCAGGTCGAGAAAGCCCAAGACCTTGGCCGGATTGGCCATACCCGCCAGCAACAGGCCGATGCCGAATATCAGGCCACCCAAAAAAGCTGTCAGCCTGGTCATAGCGAGACTCCCAACACATGGCGAAGGACATAGACCGTGACAAAGCCCGCGGCCATGAAGCACAGCGTGGCGACAATCGAGCGTGGCGACAGCCGTGAAATACCACACACGCCGTGCCCGCTGGTGCAACCTGAGCCGTAACGGGTTCCCAATCCCACCAGCAGGCCCGCCAGCACCAGGCCCGGCGCGCCGGTCTCGAAGCGGATCGGCGGCAGTGCATGGAACGCGCCCCACAACAACGGTGCCAGCAGCAGGCCTAGCAGAAACAACGCCTTCTCACCGCGCCCTTCGCCGCCGCGCTGAAGCAGGCTGCCGAGCAGGCCGCTGATGCCGGCAATACGGCCGTTGGCGAGGATGAACAGAGCCGCCGCGAGCCCGATCAGCGCGCCTCCGGCTAGTGCCGACCACGGTGTAAAGTCAAGCCAGTCGATAGTCATATCGCACCGTCCGCTGAATAAAGAGAGTATGCATGGTCGTGAGTACAGTCGACCTGCGTCAATGTTTCGGCCCCCATGGGCGGATATGGTCACAACAGTAGCGACGCCCCTTGAAAAATCCGACTCACGGAGCTGAACAATCATGCCAGTGAGTCGATATAAAAAACATAACAAGCTTGCTCCTCGACCCGGGATTTCCTATGAAGTGGAAAATACGCAACAAGGTTCTGCTGCTGTCCGTGATTCCTGCCCTCTTGCTGGCTTTGATTATTCAACTGCTGGCCTTTTCCGAACAGCAGGCCATGGGCGAGCGAAGCATCGAGGAGACGCGCCAGACCCTGATAAAAACCCGCAAGGACGAGTTGGTACACTACCTTGATCTCGCCTACAGCACCATCAAGCCGCTCTATGAAGGGGCCGACGCCATGAGCCCCGCCACTCAGGAGGAAGCCAAGCGTCGACTGCGCGACCTCCACTATGGGCAAGACGGCTACTTCTTTGGCTACAACGACAAGGGCGACAGGATTTTTCTGGCCGCAGGCAAAGACGATGGGAAAAATTTCTGGGACCTGAAAGACAGCCACGGCACCTACCTGATCCGAGAGCTGATCGGTGCCGCCAAACGCGGCGGTGATTTCGTCACGTACTACTTCCCCAAGCCTGGCAATGACGACACTGCCTATCCCAAGCTGTCCTACGCCATTTACCTGGACAAATGGAACTGGATCGTCGGTGCCGGGTTTTATGTCGACGGCCTGGACGCCCTGATCGCCGCGCAGACACAACATCAGCAACAGGCCATGGATGCCCTGCGCTGGAAGCAGTGGGGCATCATGGGGGTGCTGCTGATCGTGCTCAGCCTCGTTGCCGCCTATGTCGCCCGCAGCATCGTCAGGCCACTCGGCCTGCTGACCCGTAGCCTGCAAGACCTGGCCAGCGAAGACGGCGACCTCACCCGCCAGTTGCCTATCGATGGCAATGAAGAAACCGCCGAGCTGGCCGGTGCCTTCAATCAGTTCGCCGGGAAAATCCGCCATATGGTGCTGGACCTGGCCCGCTGCGCCCAGCAATTGCATGAACGTAACGAACAGCTCAAGCAGAGCGCCCAGCATGCCGCCGATGCGCTGATGCGCCAGACCCGCGACGCCGAACAGGTCACCCACGCCATGGAGCAGATGGCCCTGGCCACCCATAACGTGGCGGAGTCGGCGCAAAGTGCCGCTCAGGCGACCCGCGATACCGATGAACAGGCCCAGGCCATGCACACCAACGTCAACGACACCGTCGATGCCATCGGCGGCCTGGCGCGGGATATCGAAAAAGCCGCCCAGGATATCCAGACCCTGGGCAGCGATGTGGAATCCATCGGTTCTATCCTCGATGTGATCCGTGGCATTGCCGAGCAAACCAACCTGCTGGCTCTCAACGCCGCCATCGAGGCCGCCCGCGCGGGAGAACAGGGGCGCGGGTTCGCCGTGGTCGCCGACGAGGTCCGCTCGCTGGCCCAGCGCACCCAGCAGAGTACCCAGGAAATCCAGGCCAAGATCACTCAACTGCAACAGGGCGCCCGGGCGGCGGTCAGCACCATGCAGAGCAGCCTCGATGGCAGCGAGCTGGCAGTGACCAAGGTCAACGGTACCGGCCAGATCCTGGCCCAAGTCAGCAATGCGGTGTCCGAGATCAACGGTATGAACAACCAGATCGCGACCGCTGCGGAAGAACAGTCGAGCATCGGCGCCGAGGTGAACCAGAGCCTGGTGCAAATCAGCCAGCACATCAACGACACCCAGGCCATCACCACGCGCAACAACGAAATGTGCGTCGAACTGGATCAGTTGTCACGGGAATTGGGGTTGCTGGTCAAACGTTTCAGGGTCTGATGGTTGGACCAGGGCGCTGTGTATTCTGCGGCGCCCAAGGAAACCGAGACCAATAAATGTCAAAATATTACAAAAAATCACACAACCGTCATCAGACAGAAATATTTCAGGAATTTAATCGTGATGTCTCTATATAGGTGGGTCACTCCACTTAACCCCTTTCATTGAGGTGTTTGATGTTGCTGACTAAAAAAGGCCTGTCTGTCCTGCTGGCTTCTCTCTGCCTGAGCGGTGTCGCTCACGCGACCGATGTGACTGGCGCCGGCTCCAGCTTTGTTTACCCGGTTCTGTCCAAGTGGTCGCAGGACTACAGCAAAGACTCCAGCAATCGCATCAATTATCAGTCGATCGGCTCGGGTGGCGGTATTGCCCAGATCAAGGCGGCCACCGTGGATTTTGGCGCCTCCGATGCCCCGCTGTCGGCGGATGACCTCAAGGCCGGCGGCCTGGGTCAGTTTCCTAGCGTGATTGGCGGCATCGTGCCAGTGATGAACATCGATGGTGTCGCGGCGGGCCAATTGAAGCTCGACGGCGAGACCCTGGCGAAAATCTTCCTCGGTGAAATTACCGAGTGGACCGATCCGGCCATCGTCGCTCTGAACCCGGGCGTGAAACTGCCTGGCGGTAAAATCACCGTGGTTCACCGCTCTGACGGTTCGGGTACCTCGTACAACTTCACCAACTACCTGGCTAAAGTGAGCGATAGCTGGAAATCCAAAATCGGTTTCGGCACCACCGTGCCTTGGCCGGTCGGTGTCGGCGGCAAAGGCAACGAAGGTGTCTCCGCCTACGTGAAGCAGATCAAGAACTCTATCGGCTATGTCGAGTACGCTTACGCCCTGCAGAACAAAATGACTCACGCGCAGCTGAAAAACGCCGCCGGGAAATTCATTCAACCTAACGCCAAAGCGTTTGCGGCCGCTGCCGACACTGCCGACTGGGCCAGCGCCAAAGACTTCAACCTGATCATGACCAACGCGCCTGGCGACGGTGCATGGCCGATCACGGCGACCACCTGGATCATCATGTACAAGCAGCCGAAGAATGCCGAGCAAAGCAAGGCCGCCTTCAGCTTCTTCAAATGGTCCCTGGAGAAAGGCCAGCAACAGGCGTCGGCACTGGACTATGTGGCTTTGCCTGACTCCCTCGTCCAGCGGATCGAAGGCTACTGGAAGTCTGACTTCGCCCACTGATCCAGCCGGCAATAGGCAATAGCTAAAACACCCCTTCCTCAGGCAGGTTTTGCCGAGCGAAGGGGTTTGTTTGTGAGCAGACTTCTGATGAACGATATAGTCCAACCCCCGGCCATGACCATTTACGCTGGCGAAGTGATGAGTGATGCGCGTGCGACTCGCGATCATCGTCACGATCTCTGGTTCAAGCGCTCGATGATGGGCGCGGCGATGCTGGTGCTGTTGCTCCTGGCGAGCATCGCGGCATCAACACTCTGGGGCGGCAGTCTTGCGCTCAAGACCTTCGGTTTCGGTTTTCTGACCAGCACCGAGTGGGATGCGGTCAATAACCACTTCGGGGCGCTGGTGCCGATTTACGGCACCCTGGTGACGTCCTTCCTGGCATTGCTGATTGCGGTACCTGTCAGCTTCGGCATTGCAATTTTCCTGACTGAAGTCGCACCACCCTGGTTGCGCATGCCCGTCGCCTCGGCGGTTGAATTGCTCGCGGGGATTCCTTCGATTATCTACGGCATGTGGGGCCTGTTCGTATTCGGCCCGTTCATGGCCGAACACCTGTCCCCCTGGATCAATGACTACTTGGGTTCGTTGCCTTTGGTCGGTTCGCTGTTCCAGGGTCCGCCCTTGGGCATCGGCATGCTGACCGCCGGCATCGTCCTGGCGATCATGATCATGCCCTTCATCACCTCGGTGATGCAGGAAGTGTTTCGTAGCGTTCCCACCCCGCTCAAGGAGTCTGCCTACGCGTTGGGCGGGACTACCTGGGAAGTGGTCTGGGACATCGTCCTGCCTTACACCCGCTCCGCGGTGGTCGGCGGCATTTTTCTCGGATTGGGTCGTGCCTTGGGCGAGACCATGGCGGTAACCTTCGTGCTGGGTAACGCCCAACAGTTCTCGGCTTCCTTGCTGATGCCCAGCAGCTCCATCGCTTCGGTCATTGCCAACGAGTTCAGCGAAGCCTATACCGATCTGCATCGTTCAGCGCTGATCGCGCTGGGCTTCTTGCTGTTCATCGTCACCTTTATCGTATTGGCGTTGGCGCGACTCCTGCTGATGCGGCTTTCACGCAAGGAGGGTGTATGACCGGTAATGAACGTCTCTACCGAATCCGCGCCTTCAAGAATCAGTTGGCGATGGTGCTCAGTTGTGGCGCCACGGTCTTCGGCCTGATCTGGTTGGTCTGGATCCTGCTGACCACGATCATCAACGGCTTTCAGGCGCTCAATCTTCGCCTCTTTACCCAGATGACACCGCCGCCTGGCGTCGAAGGCGGCTTGGCCAATGCCTTCTATGGCAGCGCCCTGATGTCGGCGATCGCCCTGCTGATCGGCACGCCGATTGGCTTGATGGCCGGCATCTGGCTGGCGGAGTTCGCACGCCATTCGCGCCTGGGCAACGTCGTCCGCTTCATCAACGATATCCTGCTGTCGGCACCGTCGATTGTGCTGGGTCTGTTCGTCTACACTGCGGTGATCCTGCCGTTGAACCTGCTGACCAATCACCAGTCCGGCTTCTCTGCGATCGCCGGGGCCCTGGCCTTGGCACTCCTGGTGATTCCGGTGGTGGTCAGGACCACCGATGAGATGCTGCAACTACAGCCCACCACCCTGCGCGAAGCCGCGCTGGCATTGGGTGTCCCGCAGTGGAAATTGACGCTGCAAATCGTCCTGCGCGCGGCGAAAGCCGGTGTGCTGACCGGTATCTTGCTGGCACTGGCCAGGATCACTGGCGAAACCGCGCCACTGCTGTTCACCGCGTTCGGCAACCAGTTCTGGAGCAGCAATCTGCTCAAGCCGATTGCCAGCGTCCCCGTAGTCATCTTCCAGTACGCCATGAGCCCTTTCGAGGACTGGCATTCCCTGGCCTGGGCGGGTGCGTTGGTACTGACCTTGTTCGTACTGATCCTCAGCCTTCTGTCCCGTTTGATCCTTTTGCGCAATAGGTTGACTTGATGAATAGCCGTGACCTTGGCAACGAAAAAACCAAAATTCGCGTTCGTGGCCTGGAGTTTTTTTACAACAACCAGCGCTCCCTGAAGTCCATTGACATGGATATTCCCGAGAAACGCATCACTGCGATCATCGGTCCTTCAGGTTGCGGTAAGTCGACACTGCTGCGGGTATTCAACCGGATCTACTCCATGTATCCGAAGCAGGAGGCGCGCGGCGAGGTGCTGCTCAATGGCGAGAACATTCTCGCCCCTGGCTACTCGATGAACCGCCTGCGCAGCCATGTCGGCATGGTCTTCCAGAAGCCCGTACCCTTTCCGATGTCGATCTACGACAACGTGGCCTATGCAGTGCGTCACCATGAGCAGCTGTCCCGCCATGAAATGGATGAACGCGTCGAGCAGGCCCTGAGTGGCGCGGCGTTGTGGGATGAGGTCAAGGATAAGCTCAAGCAAAGCGCACAAGGCTTGTCTGGCGGCCAGCAGCAGCGCCTGTGCATCGCGCGGACCATCGCCCTGCGCCCACAAGTCTTGCTCCTGGACGAACCGACCTCCGCCCTTGACCCGATCTCCACCGGGCGTATCGAACAGTTGATCACTGAACTGAAAGAGCAGTACACCATCATCATCGTGACCCATAACATGCAGCAGGCGGCGCGGGTGTCGGACTACACCGCATTCATGTTCATGGGTGAGTTGATCGAGCATGCGATGAGCGACACCATCTTCACCAATCCCAAGAAGAAGCAGACGGAAGACTACGTGACTGGCCGCTTTGGCTGATCCATCCGCTCATAAAAAAACCACCTGCAGAGGTGGTTTTTTTATGTCCGGGGTTTGAGTCCTGTAGCACCTGAACTGAGGCCATCGCCGGCTAGCCAGCGCCTACCAAGGCCGGGGACGGCGCTATCTCTGCGCTGGAAACCTGTCCCGCTGTGGGAACCGGCTTGCTGGCGATAGGGCCGTGAGCCTTGCGGTGACTGTGCGGCCGCGATCGCCGGCAAGCCAGCGCCTACAAAGGCCAGGTACGGCGCCATCTCTGCGCTGGAATACCTTGCCCCCCCCTGTGAGAGCCGGCTTGCTGGCGATGGCGGCTGAGCAGCCACTCTAGATTCTGGATCGGGCACCGGACATTTGCGCAGCGC
>NZ_JALLIX010000035.1 GCF_023242365.1 Pseudomonas sp. MWU13-2100 | reverse complement strand
CCCCCATGAGAAAAGGCGCCTGTGATCAGGCGCCTTTTTTCATTTTGGACAAGCGACTTCAGCGCCCTAGCAAACGCGCCAATCCGACACTCATGGGCGTCGGTTCGGGCAATGCGAAGCGCTCGAGCATCCGCTGGTTGTTCGCCCGCGAATGGCGAATGTCCCCAGAGCGCGCCGGCTCGTAGGTCACCGGCGGCAGCGCACCGACCACCTCGCCCAGCGCCACCAGCATCTGCTTGAGCGTCGTCGCCCGGTTCAGGCCAACGTTGACCGCGCCCTCCAGCACCTGCGGCGCCTTGAGCGCCTGCAACAGGATCTGCACCAGATCGCCGACGTAGATGAAGTCCCGGGTCTGCTCGCCATCGCCGAAGATGGTGATCGGCAAGCCCTTCAACGCCCGTTCGCAGAAAATGCTGATCACCCCGGAATATGGCGAGGACGGATCCTGGCGCGGCCCGAAGACGTTGAAGAAACGGAAGATCACCGGCTCCAGGCCATGCTGGCGGCGGTAGAAGTCCAGATATTGTTCGCTGGCCAGCTTGTCCGAGGCATAGGGCGTCAGCGGCGACTTGGCGGTATCCTCGACGATGGACTCGCCTTCGCCGTTATTGCCGTAGACCGCCGCGCTGGAGGCGAACAACACTCGCTTGACGCCCGCCTGGCGCATGGCCTCGCAGACATTCAGCGTGCCGATGAAGTTGCTCTGGTGGGTCCGCACCGGGTCCTCCACCGAAGCCTGCACCGAGGCCACCGCCGCCAGGTGCACCACGGCCTGACAACCGCGCATCACCCGCGCCACCAGCGCGGCATCGGCCACATCGCCTTCAATCAGTTCGACCCGGGGATTGTCCAGGGCCAGGTTGCCGCGCTTACCGGAAGACAGGTCATCAAGGATACGCAGCGAGTAACCTTGCTCCAGCAGCGCTTCGGCCAGGTTCGAGCCGATGAAGCCGGCGCCACCGGTGATAAGAATCGGGGCATCAGCCATGACGATAGAACCTGTCAAGTAGCGCCGGCAACCCCGCACGCCAGGCACGCGGCTTGATGCCGAAGGTATGGAGAATTTTCTTGCAGGCCAGCACCGCGTGCTGCGGTTCTTCCGCCGCATCCGGACGCGCGGCGTGGGCCTGGGCGGTCGGGGCCTCAATGGCCAGCGGGTGTAACTGCCGGGCTTCGGTGAGAATCGCCTGGCCCAGGGCCAGCGGCGTGGTCGCCTCGTGGCCGGCGTAGTGGTAGGTGCCCCACAGCGGCGCGGCACAATCGAGTTGCTTGAGCACCGAGATGATCACCCGGGCAGCGTCATCCACGGGCGTCGGGTTACCGCGCCGGTCATCGGCCATCAGCAGTTCGTCAGGTTTCTCGGCCCGGGCCAGGAAGCGTCCGAGGGTGCCCTCGGTACTGTCATCGAGCAACCAGCCAAAACGCAGCAACACATGTTGTGGGCAAGTCGCGCGCACGCTCTGTTCGATCCGCCACAGCGCCTGGCCGCGCAGGCCCAGGGGGACGGGTTCGTCCTTTTCACTGTAGGCGGTGGCCCGTGAGCCGTCGAACACCCGGTAGCTGGAAGGTTGCAGGAGGATGATGTTGTGGTGCTGGCAGAGTTCGGCCAGTCGCTCGACCGCGCGCTCCTGATCAGCCAGGCGCGCTTCGCCGACCGTCTCCGCCTGGAACCAGTCGAAATAGAAGGCAAGGTTGATCAACGCATCTGGACGGGTGTCGTCGAGCAGTTGCGTGAGGGTCGCGGCGTCCCAGCCTTCTTGTGGCGGACGGGGAGCGAGGAAACCGATGTCTTCCTCCGCACCCAGGCGAATCAGCGCCTGCCCAAGGGCATTTCCGCCGCCCAGTAACATAAGGCGCATTCGCATAGAGTCAGCAGGCCCAAGTCTGTTCAGAACGATGGTAGTTAGCGGAAAAGCTTGTGGCCTTACCGCTGGCAATAGCCAGAATCCTTGCATTTTGCGGGTTTTGCGCGCAACCGTCACGGATAAAGTGCCTGAAGGTACCGTTGTGGCGAGGGGGCTTGCCCCCGTTCGACTGCGAAGCAGTCGCAAAACCGGCCATCGCGGCCTATCGGATAGACCTGGATGGTCGGTTCGGAGCCGCTTCGCGACCCAGCGCGGGCAAGCCCGCTCGCCACATGACGCAGACAGACTCGAGTCCCTCACTACTTGCAACTTGGGCCGTGCGACCGCATAAATAAACCCATGAATCTCCCCGAATCCGTCCACGACGCCCTGGCAGGGTTCCACCCGGCCGTCAGCGCCTGGTTTCGCAAGACCTTCCCCGACGTGACCGCCGCCCAGGCCCGCGCCTGGCCGTTGATCCGCCAGCGCCGCTCGACGCTGATCGCCGCGCCCACCGGCTCCGGCAAAACCCTGACGGCCTTTCTCGCGGTGATCGACGACCTGGTTCAGCAGGGCCTGGCCCAGGGCGGTGAACTGTCGGACCAAACCCTGATCGTCTATGTCTCGCCGCTCAAGGCGCTGTCCAACGATATCCGTATCAACCTGCAGGACCCGCTGGCGGGCATCACCGCACAGCTCGAACTTCTGGGTCTGCCGCCGCTGTCGATCACCACCGCGGTGCGCACCGGCGACACCCCGCAGAATGAACGCACGCGCCTGCGCAAGACCGCGCCGCATATTCTGGTGACCACGCCGGAGTCGCTCTATGTGCTGCTCGGCTCCGACTCCGGCCGACACATGTTGGGCACCGTGCGTACGGTGATCGTCGACGAGATCCACGCCATCGCCGCCAGCAAGCGCGGTAGCCACCTGGCCCTGAGCCTGGAACGTTTGCAGGCATTGTGTGGCGAGCCATTGCTGCGCATCGGCCTGTCGGCCACGCAAAAGCCCATCGATGCGGTATCGCGCTTTCTGGTGGGCAGCGGGCGCAGCTGTGAAATCATCGATATCGGGCATGCTCGCCCCCGCGACCTGGGCCTCGAGGTGCCGCCCGTGCCGCTGACGGCGGTGATGGCCAACGATGTCTGGGAGCTGGTCTACGAACGCCTCGCCGAACTCGCCCGGCAGCACCGCACCACGCTGGTTTTCGTCAACACCCGACGCCTGGCCGAACGCCTGGCCCGACACTTGAGCGAACGCCTGGGCAAAGGCGCGGTGGCCGCCCACCATGGCAGCCTGGCCAAGGAGCAGCGCCTGGATGCCGAGCAACGGCTCAAGCGCGGCGAGCTGCAAGTGCTGATCGCCACTGCCTCGCTGGAACTGGGCATCGATATCGGCGAGGTGGAGCTGGTCTGCCAGATCGGCTCGCCGCGCTCCATCGCGGCCTTTCTGCAACGGGTCGGGCGCTCCGGCCACCAGGTCGGCGGTACGCCCAAGGGCCGGCTGTTCGCCACCTCACGGGACGAATTGATCGAATGTGCCGCCCTGCTCGACTGCGTGCGCCGGGGCGAGCTGGATACCTTGCTGATTCCCCGCGCGCCGCTGGATGTACTGGCCCAGCAGATCGTCGCCGAGGTCAGTTGCCAGGAATGGCAGGAACAGCCGCTGCTGGAGCTGATCCACCGCGCCGCGCCCTATGCCGAGCTGGACGAGGCCCACTATCAGGCATTGCTGCGGATGCTCGCCGAAGGCTTCAACAGTCGCCAGGGCCTGCGCAGCGCCTATATCCACCGCGACGCCCTGAGCCACAGCCTGCGCGGCCGCCGTGGCAGCCAACTGACCGCCCTCACCAGCGGCGGGACCATACCGGACAACGCCGACTACAGCGTGCTGCTCGAACCCCAGGCCCTGAACATCGGCACGGTGCATGAGGACTTCGCGGTGGAAAGCATCGCCGGCGATGTGTTCCAGCTGGGCAATAGCTCCTATCGCATCCTGCGGGTCGAAACCGGCAAGGTACGGGTCGAGGATGCCCACGGCCAACCGCCGAGCATTCCGTTCTGGCTCGGTGAGGCTCCGGGGCGCAGCGCCGAGCTGTCCTTCGCCGTGGCCCGCCTGCATGCCCACCTGGATGCGTTGCTGGACGCGACACCGGGGGACTTGCAACCCAGCCTCGACTGGCTGCGCCAGACCCTCGGCCTGGACCCGGCCAGCGCCGAGCAGATCGTCGAGTACCTGGCCCGCGCCCGACAATGCCTGGGCGCCCTGCCCTCGCAGGACACCCTGATCATGGAGCGTTTCTTCGACGAGTCCGGCGGTACCCAGTTGGTGATCCACACGCCGTTCGGCAGTCGGATCAACCGCGCCTGGGGCCTGGCCTTGCGCAAGCGTTTCTGCCGCACCTTCAACTTCGAATTGCAGGCCGCCGCCAGCGAAGACGCCATCGTGCTGTCGCTGTCCACCAGCCACAGCTTTGCCCTGGACGAGGTCTGGCGCTACCTCAACAGCCACACGGCCGAACACATCCTGATCCAGGCCGTGCTCGACGCCCCGCTGTTCGGCGTGCGCTGGCGCTGGAATGCCGGGGTCGCGCTGGCGCTGCCGCGTTTTGTCGGCGGGCGCAAGGTGGCGCCGCAGATCCAGCGGATGAAAAGCGAAGACCTGACCGCGTGCGTGTTCCCCGACCAGATCGCCTGCCTGGAAAACCTCGCCGGCGAGCGCGAGATTCCCGATCACCCGTTGGTGGAACAGACCCTCGACGACTGCCTGCACGAAGCCATGGATTGCGAAGGCTGGCTGGCCCTGCTGCGGCGCATGGAAGCCGGCGACGTCCGGCTGATCGCCCGCGACCTGCCGGCGCCCTCGCCCCTGGCGGCGGAAATCCTCAGCGCCCGGCCGTACACTTTTCTCGACGATGCGCCGCTGGAAGAGCGTCGCACCCAGGCCGTACTGAACCGCCGCTGGAGCGATCCGAGCAGCACCGACGACCTCGGCGCGCTGGATGCCGAGGCCATCCAGTCCGTGGCCGAGGAGGCCTGGCCCGCGCCCAATGGCGAGGATGAAATGCATGAAGCGTTGATGAGCCTGGCCGCGATCAGCGACGCCGAAGCCCGGGCCAATCCCTCGTGGCCGGCCTGGCTTGAGGCGCTCGCGGCACAAGGCCGCGCCACCCGTTTGCAGGTCGATACAACGCACACGCTGTGGACCGCCCTGGAGCGCCTGACCTGCCTGCAAGCACTTTATCCACAGGCTGAGCTGCATCCGCATTTGCAACCGCCGGCCGGTTTCGACCAGCCGTGGGAAGCCGATGAGGCGGCGGTCGAAGTGGTCCGCGCCCGCCTCAGTGGTTTTGCCCCGCTGACGCTGCCGGAGATCGCCGAGCCCCTGGCGCTGTCCGGCGCCACACTGGCCCAGGCCCTGGCGAAGCTGGAAAGCGAGGGTTATGTGCTGCGCGGTCAGTTCAGCCCGGGAACGCCTCGGGAACAGTGGTGCGAACGTCACCTGCTGGCGCGGATCCACCGTTACACGGTCAAGCGCCTGCGGCGGGAAATCGAGCCGGTGGCGGTGCAGGACTTCATGCGTTTCCTGTTCGACTGGCAGCACCTTTCCCCCGCCGGCCAGGGCCAGGGCAGTGCCGCCCTGGGGATGATCGTCAGCCAGTTCGAAGGTTTCCCGGTCGCCGCCGGGGCCTGGGACAGCGATGTGCTGGCCGCACGCCTCAAGGACTATTCGCCGACCTGGCTCGATGAGTTGTGTCGCTCGGGCAAGCTGGTCTGGGCTCGCCTCAGTGCCCGGGGCAAAAGCACCAGCGCGGCCTCGCGCAGCACGCCGGTGGTGTTGCTGCCCCGGGGCCAGGTCGCGCTGTGGAGCAGCCTGACGGAACAGACAACGGTGGCAGAGTTGTCGCCGCGTACGCAGAAGGTCCATGCCGCGCTGACGCAACAGGGCGCGCTGTTTTTCGATGAGTTGCTGCATGAGGCCCATCTGCTGCCCACCGAACTGGAAAGCGCCTTGCAGGAGTTGGTCGGCGCCGGTTGGGTGAATGCCGACAGCTTTGCCGGCCTGCGGGCGCTGATCACCCCGGCCAGCAAACGCCAGGCCCGCAGCGCTCGACGTGGGCGTGGAGCCTTTGTCGGCGGGATGGACGATGCCGGACGCTGGGCCTTGCTGCGCCGTTCAGTGGCGGCCGTGCCGACAGGCGGCCAGGTACCAGCCGAGACCCTGGAGCATATCGCCATGACCTTGTTGCGGCGTTACGGCGTGGTGTTCTGGCGCTTGCTGGAGCGTGAGGCGGACTGGTTGCCGAGCTGGCGGGAACTGCTGCGCACCTTTCATCGCCTGGAAGCGCGTGGCGAGATTCGCGGCGGACGTTTTATCAGCGGCTTGGCGGGCGAGCAGTTTGCCTTGCCGGAGGCGATTGCGTTGTTGCGCGAAGTGCGCCGGCGCCCGGCGGATGGCAGCCTGGTCGCGGTGTGCGGCGCCGATCCGCTGAACCTGGCGGGAACCTTGTTGCCGGGGAACAAGGTACCGGCGCTGGCGGGGAATCGCCTGGTCTATCGCGATGGCGTTCCGGCGGCGGCGGAGATCGCCGGCCAGCAGTTGTATTGGCTCGAACTCGACCAGGCGGCTGCCGCCGAAGTCCGCAAAAAACTGACCCAATCCCGCCTAGTGCCAGTCAGTTAAGGAAATTTGAAACAGAACTCGGTCTTGTGACCAGACTTAAGATCGCGCCTTACTGACTGGCATTACCCACACTGTCTCTGAAAATGCCTAGACGGCCCTTGGCGCGGCAGGCTCCTGCTCCACCACTGGCACCCTCGGCGCCAGCATCACCGGCTGTGGATAAGTCTGCGCGAAATGCACCCACGGACTCTGGTCCACCAGCTTCTTCAGTCGCTCGTTGAACGCCCGGTTCACGCTGTACTGGCCGCCCGAGACCGTGCGGAACTGCGCCGTCAGCACCACGCCATTGAGGTCCATGCGATCAACCCCGAACACCTCCAGTGAACCTTGCAGGTTGAACTTGAGCAGGGCGTCCTCGCTGATCGAGCGCCCGGCTTCGCGAATCAACTCGGTGGCCTTGTCGACATCGGTGTCGTAGGTGAACTGCACCGAGAAAAACGCAAAGGCGAATTGCCGCGATTGGTTGGTCACCGCCTTGATCTGGCCGAACGGTACCGAGTGTACGAAACCCTTGCCGTCACGCAGGCGCAAGGTGCGGATGGTCAGGCCCTCCACCGTGCCGGCATGACCGGAATCGAGCACCACCCAGTCGCCGATGGACAGGGTGTCCTCAATGATGATGAACAGCCCGGTGATCACATCCTGCACCAACTGCTGCGAGCCGAACCCGATGGCCAGCCCCACCACTCCGGCACCGGCCAGCAAGGGCGCGACATTGATCCCCAGGTTGGCCAGGGTGGTGATCGCACCGATCACCAGCAGGATCACTTTCAGCGCGTTGCGCAGCAGCGGCAGGATGGTTTTGGCCCGCATGCTCGGCTGGCGTGACGCCCGGCGGTTGATCGGCGGCTTGAGCGATTCCTGGATCGCGGTATCGAGCACTACCCAGAGCAACCAGGTCGCCAGCAGGATCAGGCCAATGCGACTGAGGGAATCGCTGATGGCCCGACCCACCGTGTTCTGCTCGGCGAATTCATACAACGAAAAGCCCCAGATCCGCCCAAGCAGTTCGATAAAACCTACCGCCAGGACGATACGCAGCACGGCGTGCAGCACGCTGAGCAAGCGTTCCTTGTACACGCTGCTGCGCTGGATCGACGCTACGCCACGGGCTTTGAACAGGTGTTGGAACACGGTGCTGAGAAACACCGTGGCAATCAGCAGGACGGTGCTCAGCAAGGCGCAGCGCAAGGCTTTCTGGCTGTCTTCGCCGGCATCGACCAGATTCACTGTCGAGACCAGCACCATCAACAGGATCGGCCAGTACCACAGCCCGGAAAAGATCCGTAGCGACTCCTGCAGTGCCGGTTGCTTCAGGCGTTGGCTCAGCGGGCGATTGCGGATCAGGTGCGCTACCGGCCGCCGCAACCTGAAGACCAGCACGCCGAACAGGATCGAGGCAAACAACGCGGTGAACACCGCGACGCTGCTGGTGATATTGCCGCCCAGTTGCTGGGCGATCTGCGGGCTGGTCAGGGCATCGCTCAAGGCAGCCAGGAAGCCGATCGCAAACAGCTGCCGCGGACTGTCGGCGCAAATGATCCGCACGGCCTGGCGCTTGTGGCCGAAGTTGAACAGCACCGTCAGGCAAAGCAGCGCTGCGCTGGAAAAAATACCGCTGCTGCTGGCGTAGGTCAGGCACAACGCCAGCGCCCGTCCCGCCGAGGCCGGCAGAAAGTGGCCGATATAGAGGGTCAGCGGCAGGGCAGCCAACGCCGGTAGCAAGTAAGGCAAGAGGTAACCGAGCACGGACTGGCTGCGCTCACGGGGTTGTAACCAGCGATGCCGGTTGATACGACGGGCGGCGAAGCGTCCCGCCGTGGACAATGCCGCGAAACTGCCGAGCCAGGCCAGCGACAGGAGCAGGAAGTCGCCGACCACACTCCAGGGTGAACGCTCGCGAGCCTGGCTGACCAGTTGGTCCATCTCATCGGCCGCTCGGTCGGCCCGCAGGCGCCAGGCGTCGAGCAGGTGGCCGTTGAGGTCGAGCTGGTTCTGCGCGTCATCGATGCTGGAACTCAGGGTGCCGAGCAATCCGCCCTGCACCAGCACCTCGGGTTTGGTGGGGGTGCTGGCCGGTGCGCTCGTGGACAGCGGCAGCGCAGGGACAGCAGCAGCCCCACCGCTGGCGCACAGCAGGAACAGGGTCAGCAGTATGGTCTTCTTGATCCTGGGCAAAACCGGACACCTCATCAGCCATCTCTGTAAGAAACTGAGTGCTGATGAGGCGACAAAGTTCGCTTGCAGTGCCCTCCACGGACTCACGAGTGACGAACAAACCGGCCTGACACCGATCTTTGCCCTCAGGTCAAATATGTTGTGCCTTTACCTATATTTTTCCGCACAAGTGAAACCCCGACACTGCGCCCCTGATCAAACCTACCGGAGTTGCAGCCATGCCCATTGCCTTGTTGGCGCTGACCCTCAGCGCCTTTGCCATCGGGACGACCGAGTTCGTCATCGTTGGTCTGTTACCCACCATCGGCGCCGACTTGGGGGTCGACCTGCCTTCCGCCGGCCTGCTGGTCAGCCTCTATGCCCTGGGCGTCGCCATCGGCGCCCCAGTGCTGACCGCCCTCACCGGCAAGGTCCCACGCAAGCTCCTGCTGCTGTCGCTGATGGTGCTGTTCACCCTCGGCAACCTGCTGGCCTGGCAAGCGCCGAGCTACGAGTCGCTGATCCTCGCGCGCATCGTCACCGGTCTGGCCCACGGGGTGTTCTTCTCCATCGGCTCGACCATCGCCACCAACCTGGTGCCGAAGGAAAAAGCCGCCAGTGCGATTGCCATCATGTTCACCGGCCTGACCGTGGCCCTGGTTACCGGCGTACCGCTGGGGACCTTTATCGGCCAGCACTTCGGCTGGCGCGAAACCTTTCTCGCCGTGTCCGCCCTGGGTGTGATCGCCTTTATCGGCAGTCTGATCTATGTGCCGAAGAACATCGCGCACAACAAGCCGGCCTCGCTGATCCAGCAACTGCAAGTGTTGAAACAACCACGTCTGCTGCTGGTGTACGCAATGACCGCGGCCGGCTATGGCGGCACCTTTATCGCCTTTACCTTCCTGGCGCCGATCCTTCAGGACATCTCCGGCTTTCAGCCCGGTACTGTCAGCCTGGTGCTGCTGGTCTACGGCATCTCGGTGGCAGCGGGGAATATCTGGGGTGGGAAACTGGCGGACAAGCGCGGCCCCATCGGTGCGCTGAAGCTGATCTTCCTGCTGCTGGCGGTCGTGCTGTTCGTGCTGAGCTTCACCGCCGGCCATCCGTGGTTGGTCCTGTTGACCGTATTGGCCTGGGGCGCGGTGGCCTTCGGCAACGTGCCGGGCCTGCAGATCTATGTGGTGCGCCAGGCCGAGCATCACACCCCCCATGCGGTGGATGTCGCCTCGGGCCTGAACATCGCCGCCTTCAATCTCGGCATTGCCGGTGGGGCCTGGATCGGTGGCTTGATCGTCGCCAATCTGGGGCTGATCCATACCACCTGGATTGGCGGGCTGGTGGTATTGCTGGCCTTGGCGCTGACCGCCTGGAGCGGTCATTTGGATCGACTGGGGCCGGTATATGCGGAGCCTGCCGAAGGTTCGGCACGGGTGGTGGCCGGGCACTGAGGCCAGCGCTGACACCACACGGTTTCATGTAGAAGCCGGCTTGCTGGCGATGAACGATAACGCGGTTTGCCTGAAGCACCGCAGCGCTCGCATCGCCAGCAAACCGGCTCCTACAGCTTTGTGGGCGGCGAAATGTTGCGATGAAAGGCCAATTTCGCCGGGACCGGGTCTACTCTTTGAGCTTGATGTGCTCCGTGACGGTCAGGCCGGCATGTCCCCAGTTATCGGTATCCACTTCCTCGATCACGATATGGGTCAACTCCGGCGGTTTTCCGAGGACCCGCTGCAGGGTCTCGGTGATTTCGGCGATGACCTGGACTTTCTGCTCGCGGGTCACGCCCTCACGGGTAATACGAACGCTGACAAAAGGCATGCTGTGCTCCAGTGGTTGAAAGAAGGTTTACCGCTGATCTGGTGGAACTCACTCTATTGCCCCACACTCATTTGATAAATACGGATTCCCGTACTTCATTTGATCCCGCAGTGTAATCAATCATGCGACGACAGTTCGATGACCTCATGCTCGGCAGCATCGAGCTGTTTTGCCTGGCGGCCGAGGCCGGCAGCTTCACCGCCGCAGCGCAGGTGGCTGGGGTTACGCCGGCAGCGGTGAGTCGTTCGATCTCGCGCATGGAAGAGCGCCTCGGCGTGCGCCTGTTCACCCGCACCACCCGCAGCGTGCGTCTGACCGAGGGCGGCCGCAGTTACTTCGAGCAATGCCGCCAGGCCCTGACCCAACTGACCGAAGCACAGCGAGAAGTCATGGGCAAACAGCAGGAGCCGGCCGGCACCTTGCGCATCAGCATCCCGACCACCTACGCCCACCACCGCATCCTGCCGCTGCTGCCGGCCTTTCGCGCACGTTATCCGGCGGTTAAGGTCGAGGTGCATATCAGCAACCGCAATATCGACTTCGTCGAAGAAGGCTACGACCTGGCGATCCGCGTACGGGTGCTGCCCGACTCGGGGCTGATTGCCCGGCACCTGGAAGACGCGGAGCTGGTGGTGATCGCCACACCGCAATACCTGCAACGGGCCGGTACACCGCAGACGCTGGAAGACCTGCAACAGCACGAGTGCATACAGTTCGAACTGCCCAGCAGCGGGCGCCGGATTGCCTGGTTGTTCAAGGATGCGCAGGGCAAGGAACGGGAATTGCTGGCCGAGAGCAGCTATTGCTGCTCCGATGATGTACTGGGTGGGGTGACCCTGGCGAAGCACGATGCCGGGGTGTTCCAGACCTATCGTTTCATTGTCGAGAAAGAGCTGACCGAGGGCTCCCTGGTGGAAGTGCTCAAGCCCTTCGCAGGCCGTTCGCGGCCCTTCTCCCTGCTCTATCCGCACGGTCGGCATGTGCCGTTGCGGTTGAAGGCGTTTGTGGATTTTTTGCTGGAGCATCGGGAGCGCTGGAGCGCCTGAAGCCTGTAGATAGCGCGTCCGGCCCCTGAACTCGGCGCGACCAATTGCAGGAGCCGGCGACGCGGGTCTCAATCGTAAGTGATCGAGATGGTCACGTTAGTGGCCAGGGTACCCTGGCCGAGCGCGCCAGTGGTCTTGTGGTACGCCCCCAGCAATGGCAGGACCGCCAGACTGCCGGCCGTTGCCACCGTGCGGCTGCGCTGGGCAACCGTGCCATTGGCGGGAATGGTCGAGGTACCGCCACCTGCCGGCCGCTGCGCCAACCACAGGCCGATACCGCTCGCGGTCCCGGTATTGGCAAAGCGCGCGCCATCCCCGGCGGCAGGCGTGCCAGCAAACAGGAAGGTCACATTGCGGATGTCCGTATCGCAGTTGGCGCTGATCTGGAAGTCGTAGCGTCCCGCATGCGCGACCCCCTCAAAATCCGGAACCTTGACGGTGGGTAGCGTGATCGGGCGGTTCACATCACTGAGCGCCAGATTACAGGTGCCACCATCGATCCGACCGCTGAAACGCAGGATGCCGGTAGTCGCGGCATGGGCCGCGCTGGCGGCAATGCTGGCGCTGATCGCCAACAGCAAAGGCAAGGCTCGAAGATTCATCGGGTAGTCCTCATGCAGTTTCAGTTATAGGTAATAGAGACAGTGGCGGTACTGGCGAGCGTGCCCTTGCTGACCGTGCCGATCTTCCAGTACGAGGCCCCCAGCGGCAGCACCGCGCGATTGCCGGACACCGCCACGGTACGTCGGCTGTCGGTACCGTCGGCACGGATGGTCTGGGCAACCCCGCCGATGCGCGAATAGAGCTGCAGGCCGATACCGCTGGCCGTGCCGGTGTTGGCGAAGCGATAGCTGCTCCCAGGAGCGGGCGTGCCGGAAAAGGCGAAGGTGACGCTGGAGGCATCGCTGCAATTGGCCGTCAACTCAAAGTCGCGGGCGCCCGCCGAGTTGGCGTTGGTGAAATCACTGACGCGCACGTTATTCAACGTAATGGCGCGGTTGACATCGCCGGCGGCGAGATCGCAGGTGGCGCTGGGGGCGACAAAGCGTACGGCCGTGTTCAGAACCGCCGTGTGGATATTGTTTCCATACCATCTGTTTTCATGGAGATTTCCGCTAGCGTAGGTGCCGCTGGCAACTGGCCCGATTTTGTAAAAACGCGCCTGCATCGTTCGGATGTCATGCCGGTATTGTGCCGCGGGAAGCGTTGCCGCCTGGCTTCTCATATTGAGGTGATAGGTGGCCCCGGAGAGAAGCGTCGCCACAATCTGGATGCCCACGCCAGGAACATTCGTGCGATGAACGCGACCACTCACCCCCGGCACCGTCACCACATCCGCATCGGTATAACGCCCGGTTTCCACCTGTGAGACCGCGGCATTGCAAGTACTGACACCACTCGGATAAGTGCCGGTAAATACCTGGCTGGCGATCAACCCGCCCACCGGCAAAGTGGACGGCACGGTGATGGTGGCAGGGAAGGACACGCTGGTTCGGCCGTTCGGGTAGTAATCGCACGCGTGAGCGGCGAGCGGCAGGCAAAAGACCAGCAGTGTCGGAATGAATGAGGTGGAAGGTTTCATGTTCAGTCCCGCAAGAATGAAATAAGGCGTTGGTTGGCATCGGCGTGGCTGTTCACGCCACGATCAACTGGTTTCATCGGTCGTATCGCGGTCGTCCACCCCAGGCACTTCCTCCGAGGCAATGGCGACATCACCCTGGCAATCGCCCCCGTCCAGCAGACGCAAGCGTTCGGTGCCGGCGGCGGACGCCCCCGGGCTCAGGTCGTAGTCAAAGCGGCACGCGGCCGTGGCGAGCGAACCCCATCTGACCGTCAACCGCCCCTGTTCCCGGGGCACCCTTACAAACGCCTTGCCGCCCTGCCCGACCATGCCGACGCTGGCACCATTTTCATCGAACACATCGGCCCCGAACGGCAGCGGGCTGCCATCCTCGCGGAGCGCCGTGATCAACATGGCCTGGCCGCTGACGGTCTCGTACTTGAGCATCACCACCGAGCCGGCCCGTGGCGCGACGTTTTGCGCGGCAGCCTTGAGTTCCACGTCGACGGACAAGTCCTTGGGGTCCAGTTCGACGACGTTCTTGCGATACGGGGTGAGATGGGGGACCACGGCAAAACCGCTCTCCCCTACTTGCCCACCATGATTGCCATTGACCCGCGCCCCTACCGCATCGGGTACCTCGACGACGCCCAGGGTGTCGCCCAGTTCCGGGGCCAGGGTCACGCCGCCCGGGTGGACGACGATGCCGCCGGTCATGCCGAGTGACGCCGTACGGTAGGCATTGCCCTGGCCATAGCTGCCGGAAACCACGCCGTGTCGTCCCAGGTACTGCAGGTCGGCGCTGGCGGCATTACTACCGCCCTGGTTGTGGTTGGCGCTGGCACCGTAGACGAATTCGCTGCGCTCGCCGAAGCTGCCGCCCAGGCTGACCCGCTCGCCGCTGTTCTGGTCGCCGTGGTACGCGGCGGTCGTCAGGGTCGGCGCGCGGCCGCCGCTGCCCAGGGGCATGCTCAGGGTCAAATCGATCTGCTTGTCGACCCGGTCGCTCAGCAGGTCGCGGCTGCGCTGGGCGCTGACGGTGTAGTGCACACCCTTCCAGTTGGCGGTGTAGCCGGTGGTGAAGGTCAGGTTGCCGCTCTTGCGGTTCCAGTAGTTTTGCGACGAGCCGGTGAGATAGACCGAGCCATTGCCCAGGCTCTGGTTGAGGCTGATATCCATGCGATCACGCAGGCGCGAAACCCTGTCCAGGTCGAGCCCATCGAGCGCGAGGTCGCGGACCCGCGCCGCATCGCGCACGCTCAGGAAATCCTCGGTGGAATAACGGTACGCGCCAAGGGCGAAGTGGGTGCCGGTGTCGGCGAAATTCTTGCTATAGCGCAACTGCACACTTTGCCCCTGGCGCGAACCGTGCCCCGGGATCCGTGCGTTCGAGTTCGTCAGGTCGAACGACAGCGCACCGAGTGGTGTGTTGAACGCCGCCCCGAACAACTGTGAGTGATAGTCCTCGCCCAGCACCGCCCCGGTGTAGCCGGTCAGCAGGTTGCTGAGGCCGTGCTGATAGGTCGCCTGCATCAGTGTGGGCGGACGCCGCAGGCCCACTTCATCGAGTTGCCCGACACTCAACGCGTAGCGGTTGTAGCCGGGACGCAACAGGTTGGCGTTGGTGGCGAACGGCACGATGAACTGGCGCTGGCGACCGTCAGCCTCGGTGACCGTGACTTCCAGGTCACCGCCATAGCCGGTGGGGAACAGGTCGTCGAGGACGAACGGCCCCGGCGCCACGCTGACCTCGTCCAACAGGATGCCGCGCTGACGCACACTGACCCGCGCGTTGGTCTCGGCGGTCCCACGCACCACCGGGGCAAAACCGGTCACGGAGTCCGGTAGCATGCGGTCATCGGTAAACAGGCTGGCGCCCCGCAGGCGGACACTGTCGAACAGCTCGCCGGAGGTATAGATCTCGCCTGCCATCAGTTGCGATTGCAGAGGGGACAATTCGCGCTGCACATAGCTGGCGCTGCTCTGGTAGCCGGAACCGCCACCATTGGAGCGGCTGTAGCTACCGTTATGGCGAAAGTGCCAGTCGCCGAGGTTGAGCCCGGTGTTCAGGCCCAGGTAGCTCGAGGCGAGCGAGCGGCCATTGGCCTCGGTGGTATAGGTGCTGGCGTTATAGCGCACAAAGGCCGCATCGACCCCGCTGTCCCACTGCTGCGGGCTGACATAACCGCGTGCCTTGCGCGCCAGGTAAAGCTGCGGGACCTGCAGGTTCAGGCGGTTTTCACCCGAGTCGAAACGCGCAGTGGCGCCCGGTATGTAGGTGGCGATATCGCCGCAGACCGACTTGTCGGGAAACGCTGGCGGCACCATTTCGCCAGCCTTGGCGGCCTGCTCGGCGATACCGTCGAGGTCGATGCCGAACGTCAGCAGCGCCTCACGCTCCAGGCACAGTTGCGCGGCGTCCTGGCCCTCGACCGCGGCGAAGGTCAAGGTTTCACGGCCAATCCACTGGTCGTTGAGGTAGACATCGGAACGGTAGGTCCCGGGCAGCACGACATTACCCTGGTTGAACCTGGAAATATCGACCTGCAACCCGGCCGCTCCACCCGGAAAGAAAGCCGGATTGAACGCCACATGCTCGACCCCATGGCTCACCATGGCCTGGGCACCGCCGAGCATTAACAGGCTGCGGGCAATAAGCGTCAATCGATGGCGTGACAGGGGCCAATTCCCTGCTCTGGCTGGCGTGTTCGAACTCATGTGTACCGTTCCAAAAAGTAGGTTCTGGCCGAGTTTCGGCAAAGCGAGCCCCTGCCCTGATGGAGGGGCAAAAACCGGGCTGGAGGTAAGACGGGGCGGTTAAGAACGAACACGGTCCCTGTAGGCGCGACCGGTAGACGCTCGATTGCCCGCGAAGCTCTTGGCGTACTCACGGACCTCTTCGCGAGCAAGCTCTGCTCCTGCAATTACGTGGCGTTTTCAATACCCATTGGCGGGCAGCTACGGCGGAAGACAAGGCGCTCGGACAGTCATGGTGCGATCCTGGTCTTGTGCGAGACCCTGACGCCGAAGTCATCGATCGTCTCGAACTCGGCGGTCATCGCGGTACTCGGCCGCGACTTCAGGCTTGGCAACAAAAACCGGTTGCGGCCATTGGGCGCCACCATATTCCCGGCTCCCGACGCACCGTGCTCACGGGCATGCCGCTGCTCCGCCGCGACGAGGTCGATCTGATCGAAGCTCAGGTGATAAGGCGTCGGGTTGTAGACTTCCAGCATCTGGCCCTGCTCGCTGGAGACCTGTCGCCATTGCAGTTTCGCCGCGGCGGCCTCCACCTCATAGGGCAGCTTCGTCGGGCGGAAGAACAACTTGACCCGGGTGCGGAAGGCCAGCTGCAACTGGTTGCTCTGTTCGGCGTCCAGCGTCTGGGATGGCACTTCCAGCATGTTGAACCAGAACAGGCTCTCGCGGTCTTGCGGCAGCGGCTCGCCGGTATAGGACAGACGCAGGACCTGATGCTGCTCCGGCTCCATGCGGAAGATCGGCGGCGTGACCAGAAAGGGGATCCCGGCCAGGTCCGGCGTGGATTGCTCGTCGCCGTTATCCAGCCAGACCTGGAGCAGCACCGGCCTCTGGTTCTTGCTTTCGAGCTTGAGGCTCACTTCCTTTTCGTGCTGCGGGTAGATCACGCGAGTGCCGCTGAGGACCACACTCGCCTGCACCGGAACGGCGGCCAGCAGCGCCATCAGCAGGGCCATGGCCGGCGCCAGGGCGCGGGAAATCAGAGTCGCATTCATGCCATGAGGTGTCCGCTGCATTTAAAAAACCAGGCCGGCCGAGTGGCGCACGCGGGCACCGAAGTCGCTGACGGCGGTGTATTCGACCTTCGCCGCGCCATTGGGTCGGCTCGTCAGCCCGGGCAGCGCAAAGACTTTGACGTCACCGGAGGGCAGCAACAGGCTGTCGTTGGCCGCCTTGTTCGCCGCCTTGCTGTAACGCTGGCCGTTACCGAGTAAATCGACCGAGGCGAGCGATACGTGGTACGGCGTGGGGTTGGTGGCTTGCAGGGCATAACCCTGGTCATGGGGCACCAGTTTCCATTGCAGTTTCGACGCGGCGCTGTTGACCGGGTAAGGCAACGCCTGCGGGCGCAGGAACACCCGCAAACGCGTACGGAAAGACAATTCGATCTGGTTCTTTTGCGCGGCATCGGCGGCGGTCGGCGGCACTTCCAGCACGTTCAGCCAGAACAGACTTTCGCGGTCGCTCGGCAGCGGTTCACCGGAATAGCGCAGGCGCACGGCCTGCTGCTGGTTCGGCTCGATTCGGAAGATCGGCGGGGTCAGGGTAAACGGTGCTTGCGCGGTCGCTGGCGTCGAGTGCCGGTCGCCAGCGTCCAGCCAGGTCTGCACCAGTGCCGGACGGCTACCCTTGTTCTCCAGGCGGACAATGACTTCCTGCTGTTCAGCGGGATAGATCACGCGGGTGCCATGAATGATCACCCCGGCATGGGCAGACAGCCCCTGCAGCGCTGACAGGGCAAACGCACAGGAGACAAAAGCGAAGCGGGCCATGCGTTTCATCGGCTGAGTTCTCTTCGGGTCCGAGGGAAGGACCTGCGCTGCTATCGCAGGTCCGAGGCGGGCAAGGTCTACACGGACAGACCTTAGTCGGTGTACTCGACCATGAAACCGACACGGGTATTGACCGTACCCTCGGTGGCCAGGCCACTGGCGTACATCTGCGCGGCCAGCGGGATCAGTGCCTGGTTGTCGGCGATCACCACGCCTTCCGATTTCTCGGTGTAGACGTTGAGCGGCGTGCCATCACGGTTGGTCACTTCGACCTGGACATTCTTGGCGGTGGCGGTATCGCTCGGATCATCGTGGCCATCGACGTTCAAGCGACCGGTGGCGACATCGATCGCCGGACTGGTCGGATCGAACGCGACCATGGCGGTGCGACCGTTGGTGCAGGCACCCTCGCCCGGCGCGCCAATGCGAATGGTGAAGCCGGTCAGGTTGGCACGATCCCCCGCATTCGACAGCCGCGAAGCGGAGACACCGCCCAGGTTCACGTCCTTGACCACGGCCCCGGTACCCGGTGCCGAGCCTTCGACAGTGCAGGTCACATCGGTCACCAGACCGCTGAAATTGATCACGCCGTCGTTGGCGGACACCGGCAGCGATACCGCTGCGGCCAGGGCCAGAGAAGCAGCGACGGTGGAGAGTGCAGTAATTTTCATGGCGTTCCCGTTCGTAGGTTTATGAACCCCCCTGCGACGATCGGGCACGGTACCCAGGTTCCGGGAGTGCCTCGCTCGGCGGGGGAAACCCTACTTTGGCCATGAGCGGTGGTATTACCCATCGAGAAATAACGAGTCTTCACTCGTGATTTCTCGAAAACTCACACACCCTCCCCCCAATCGTGCCAAACGCCCTCACACTAGACTTTCGGGAGACGCCAAACGTGGCTCTGCCCTCCCGACGAGCGCATTGCGAGCTTTTGACCCATACGTTATAACTTGACCATAAAGACAGATAATTCTTACAAAGAATTACACTTACAACACGGATCTTCTTCATGTCCCCTTCGTTTTCAACCCCATACACCGTTATGTTGTTAGACGACCATGAGGTGGTTCGCCAAGGGATCGAAATCGGCCTGGCCAAAGAAGCTGATCTTGAAGTGATAGGGTCCTTTGGAACCGGTAGGGAGCTGGTGACGGCACTGGCACAGCGGCAAGCGGATGTGGTGGTGATCGATTTCATCCTGGGGCCTTCGGAAATCGACGGTATCAACCTGATTCGGGTGCTCAGGCGACGGTTCGGCAAATGCAAGCCGCTGGTCCTGTCCTCGCACTACACGCCAGCCACCGTCGCCTTGGCGCTGAAGGCCGGGAGCCGGGGCTTCCTCGGCAAGGTGCAGAACATGGGGGAACTGGCCAACGCCATTCGAACCGTCGCACAAGGTCGGATTTACCTGCAGCCCTCCATGACCGCACAGATAGCGGAGGCGCAATCAGGTTTCCCTCTGGCCAACCTGGGGGCGGGCCCCGAACTGTCCACCTCGTTGACCCAGAGCTCCAACCTCTCGCCGAGAGAACAGGAAGTGCTGCGTTGTTTCCTCGATGGCATGTCCGTGAATGCAATTGCCGCGAAGTTTTCGCGCAGTGCCAATACGATCAGCACACAAAAGCAATCGGCTTATCGCAAGCTCGGTGTCAAGAACGACAGCGAGCTGTTCAAGATCTTCCATCAGACCCGGGAATCCGTCCCTCAGGAATAAGGCAACTGTCAGGTCACGCGGCGGTTGAACAGGCCGGACAAGGCGCTCGGCGAGTCCAGGCTCGCTGTGAAAGCACAGGCGCCGGCGTTGAGCCCGGTGCCGTACTGGTCGTGGACGATCAACCCGCCCACCGCTTTATCCTCAACGAACAACTCAAGATCCTGGGCATCCGCGCCGTGGTGGTGTCGAGCGGTGCGCAAGCGTTGAAAGCCATAGAACAACAGCCCATTCGACTGATGCTGCTGGATTGTTATATGCCGCAAATCAGTGGCTACGAAGTTGCACGGCGTATTCGGGCGAGAGAGCGCGGGCCGAACTACCTGCCGATCATCGCCCTCTCCGTCCAGAGTGGCCCGGCCCACCTGAAGCGCTGCATGGACAGTGGCATGGATGGGGTCCTGAAGAAACCGCTATATCTGGACGCATTGCGCAATCTGTTGCAGTTGTGGCTTGACCATGAACCCTCGCCACCCGCCCGGCCAGTGTCACATTACGACGCCGCCATGTTGCAGTCGCTGTACCGCGAAGCCCTGGAAAAAGACCTGGCGACGCTCCGGGAGGCAGTCACCCGTGCAGACTTTCCCGAGGCCAGCCACCGCGCCCATCGAATAAAAGGCGCCGGCTTGATGATGGGCGCGCAGGCGATTGCCGAGACGGCAAAGGCGCTGGAGCAGGCCCTCGGCGCCAAGGCCGGCGACATGACAATCCGGGCTGCGGTTGCCCGGCTGCAGAGGGCTATCGAGCAGTGGTATCGATAGCCTCAGAGGCCAGAGCTGTAATGAGCTCTTCCACCATCGGACACCGCCAGGCTGACACAACGCAGCGCCAGCACGGTCGTCGGGTCCACCAACGCCACATGGTGGCCGCGCACCTGGAAGTCGTCGCGGTGGCTGAGTACCAGCGGCAGCTCCGTGCAACCCAGGATAATCACCTCGGCGCCCAGCTCACACAGGTGCTCGACCGCCAGCAGCAATTGCTCCTTGCACAGGCCATCGGTGAAACCCGCCTTGATGCCGCGCTCGCCATAAATGGCGCTCATCACCAGCTCCTGATAGTCGAAGCCGGGGATCAGCAGGGTTAAACCGGCATGGCGGGCGGCCTGGTGGTAGACCTGGCTCTGTACCGTGCCCGTGGTGGCGAGCAAGCCGATGTGCTTGCCGCTGCCATGCTGTCGCGCAATCGCCTCGACGGTTTCGCTGAGCATGTTGACGATCGGCACCCGCAGGTAAGGCTGCAGCCGCTCGACGAAGGCATGGGCGGTGTTGCACGGAATCGCGATGGCCTGCGCGCCGGCACTTTCCAGACGCTTGCAGGTGGCGTAGAGCGCCAGGGTCGGGTCGGCTTCGTCGAACAGCAGATTGGCCGTACGGTCCGGGATCTGCGGATTCTGCTCCACCACCATCTTGATATGCTCCTGGTCCCGCCCCGCCGGAGTGTGGCGGACCACCTTGGCCATGAAGTCCACGGTGGCAGCCGGACCGACACCGCCGACGATGCCCAGTTTGAACGGAGCATGGGTTGGCTCATCATCGGCCGTGGTCACGGCGGCGGCATAGATCTCGTTGATGTCGAGCACGCTCAGGCCGCGCCGCTGCAAATCGGCGCAGACCAGCGAAAGCTCGGTCAGCCCCGGCACGATCAGGTTCGCGCCTTGCGCCTGCAGCGCCAGGCAGGCCTGGTACACACCTTCCAGCGGTACACCTTGCAGGTAGCCGTCCTTGATGCCGTTGAGGCCGTACATGGCGTCCATCAGGCTGCGCTGCTCCGGTTCGGGCGGATAGACCAACTGGAAGTCGCCCCCCAGGTAGCGCTCGAACAAGCCGGAGTGACGCACATAATCCGAGGCCAGAATCCCCAGCCGCGTGTCCGGCTCGGCGATCCGGCGAATATGTTCGGCCAGGGCGGCCATCAGGTCGAGGACCGGAATCCCCAGTTCCTGCTGGATTTCCTCACGGAACGTCTGGCTGGCGAAACAGGGCAGCACCACCGCGTCGACCCCACCGGTCTCGAAGGACTGGCAGACCTGGAACACATAGAACTTGCGTGCGGTCATGCTCGCTTCGCGGTCCAGGGGCAGCAGCACGTCCTTGAACGGATGCTGTTCGAAGAGGAAATGGTAGCGCCCCTGATCCGCCAGCACCGCCCTGGACTTGACCAGTTTGAAGAACAGATCGCCACCAGCCAGCGAACCCAGGCCACCGACAATGCCGAGCTTGCGGGTGACCGGCAGTGCCGTGGAGTTTTTGCCTTGGGTATTCATGGTCAAGGTTCTCAAGCCGCGGTCGCCGGGGTACGCGCCAGCGCAACGGATGGGGCGGTGGGCAACGTCTCCTCCTCGGCCTCATGCGCCTGCTCGGCGCGGGCCACCACTGCGGTGGCGATACTGTTGCCGACCACGTTGGTCGCGGTGCGCGCCATATCGAGGAACTGGTCGATACCGATGATCAACAACAGGCCGGCTTCGGGCAGGTTGAACATCGGCAGGGTCGCGGCCACCACCACGACCGAGGCCCGGGCGACACCGGCCATGCCTTTGCTGGTGACCATCAGGGTCAGCAGGATCAGCAACTGCTGGGTGAAGCTCAGCTCGATGTTGTAGGCCTGGGCGATAAACAGGATGGCAAAGGACTGATACATCATCGAGCCGTCCAGGTTGAACGAATAACCGAGAGGCAGGACGAAGCTGGACACGCGTTTCGGTGCGCCGAACTTCTCCAGGGCCTCCATGGTTTTCGGGTAGGCGGACTCACTGCTGGCCGTGGAAAACGCCAACAGGATGGGTTCCTTGATCAGCTTGCCAAGGGTGAACACCGAACGCCCGAGAAACAGGTAGCCGGCACCGAACAGCACTGCCCAGAGAATGGCGATGCCCAGGTAGAACTCGGTGATCAGCTTGCCGTAGTCCAGCAACAGGCCGAGGCCTTCGGTGGTGATCGCGCTGGCGATGGCGGCGAACACACCGATAGGCGCGAAGGCCATGACGTAGTCAGTGATCTTGAACATCACCTTGGCCAGTTCATCCACCAGGCTGGTGATGCGGGTGAAACCGGCCTGCTTCAGACCCGCCAGGGCGAAACCGAAAAACAGCGAGAACACCACGATCTGCAGGATCTCGTTATTGGCCATGGCTTCGGCAATACTGCGCGGGAACACGTGGCTGACAAACACCTTGAGGCTGAAGTCGCCGGTGTTCACCACCTGCGCCGCGACCGCGCCCTGGTGGTCGAGGTGCAGGTTCATCCCGGCCCCTGGCTGGAACAGATTGACCAGCAGCATGCCGATCAACAGGGAGATCAGCGAGGCGCTGATAAACCAGGCCATCGCGCGGCTGCCGATACGGCCCACCGAACGCGAACTGCCGAGGCTGGCGATACCGCCCACCAGGGTGGCGAATACCAGAGGCGCGATAATCATCTTGATCATTCGCAGGAAGATGTCGGTGACCATCGAGAAGTAGGCGGCGATGTCCTTGGCGGCTTTGGCGTCCGCCGCGAAGTGATGGCACAGCCAGCCGACCAGGACCCCGGCGGCAATGCCGATGGCGATATGACGGGGCAATCTGTTTTTGTTCATGGTGTTTCCCTCAAGTCTGTTGTCGGTTTTTTGCTTGGCAGGAAAAGACTCGTTGGCCCGGCCGCTCTGCAGCGCCGCGTCCAAATACATCACTTACCAACACCTCGGTCCTTTGTAGGGCTGGCTTGCCAGCGATGGCGTCCGCATGATCGATGCAAGACTCACGGGCCTCATCGTTGCGATGCGGCGTCCCGACAAGCCAGCGCCTACAGCGGACCGTGTCCATGGGCCGATTCTAGGGTGAGCCGGATCGGCAGATGATGAGTAATAGCCATCGCCCGATGCGCTTTTGGAATAGTTATGAAAAAGCCGACGAAGCCCGGCGGTCGCTGACGTAGACTCGTGGTCACCGCGACCGAGGTGGGCAGCATGCAAATCAAGTGGCTGGACGATCTGTTGGCGATCGAGCAATACAAGAACTTCTCCCGGGCCGCCGAGGTGCGCTGCGTCACTCAATCGGCGCTGTCACGGCGTATTCGCTCGCTGGAAGATTGGGTCGGTGCGCAACTGGTCGACCGTGGCACCTACCCGGTACAACTGACCCAGGCCGGCCAACTGTTTTGCGAACAGGGCCGCGAGGCACTGGCGGCCCTGCTGGAATTACGCTCGACCCTGCGCCAGGATGAAAAAATGCCTGGGCGTTCGATTCAGATCACGGCGGGCCACAGCCTGTCGATCACCTTCCTGCCCAAGTGGCTGGCGCAATTCCAAAAGCACCACGAGCCCTTCAACGTGCGGGTGGTCGCGGCGAATATCCACGACGCGGTGATTGCCTTGGCGGAAGGTAATTGCGACCTGATGATCGTGTACCATCATCCCCAGGCGCCGATCCTGATCGACGCCGACAAATTCGCCAGCCTGCCCCTGGGGCGAGACACCTTTCTGCCGTTCTGTGCCCCAGACCGTAGTGGTAAGCCGCTGTATCGACTGCCTGGCAAGGCCGGCAAAGCGGTCCCGTACCTGGCTTACACCGCCACGACCTTTCTCGGACGCGTGGCCGACCTGATCCTCAAGAACGCGGCTACGCCCTGCGAACTGACCCGTTGCTACGAGGCCGACATGACCATGTTGCTGATGCAGATGGCCATCGAAGGGTATGGCGTGGCTTGGCTACCGCAGAGCGCCGCTGCTACAGCCGTGGGAAGCGGGCAACTGGTGAAAGCCGGCGGTAATGAATGGAATACCGGTCTGGAGATTCGCGCCTATTGTTCGCTGGCGAATCAGAATCCGACCATGCGTGAATTGTGGGAAACCCTGGGGAAGGCTTCGCGGGAAGTGAGTGAGTAGAAGGCACTCACACTGCTGACTAACGCACTCCCTTTCCGGGTGTGCAAGGGACTTTCAGGGCTTTGATCACGACTTCACGATGACGTCGGACTTGAGCCATCTTGCACCGCATTTTTTTATGACGTTTGCTGTTAAGTACAAACAGGCCCAGCAGCGGAAACAATACCGCTAGAACCCAGGTGAATTGATCAGTCCTATAGTGGGTTGCCGACAGCGGACTCAGCAGGCAGATCACCAGCACACCGACGACACCCCAAACCCATTGGGGCCTCCCGCGCAAGACCATGAAATGGCTGTGTACGATGATCACTGCTAACAGGCTTTCTATTACCAATATGTACACGCCGGTGTCCTCTTGATAAAAGCTATCCGTCACCCAGGAGATCGAAAATAAAACGGATGCAATAGCCGCAAAAAAACCAACAATGAACACCGGAAAATAAAAAGCCAGAAATCGACGGAAATCCATCAGAACAGTCATGGCTCGAATTCCTCGTACAACCCAAGCGCGACAGTCTTCACATTGCCTGAAAGTGCACTGCCCGCAAAACTGGCAGATGCGCCAACTGCATCGACTATCTGAGTCATCGTTGCATGTCGAATGTGCGTCGGTGTAAACCGCTTGGGGAACTCACCAGACAACTGCCTCAGCCTGATCATTTTGGACGTCAGTCCCGGATGCTGGAGACTTAGCAGCTCCCTCGTCAGTTTCGCACGCTCTTGGCGAGAAAGCCCCCTGAGCACTTCCTGCGTACTTTTACCGGTAGCAGCCTTCGTCACGCCCATCAGTCTGACAGTGACCAACGATGCCGTTCCGACACCAGCAAGTGACACGGCATCCAAAGCGATCATCGTATATCGATACCAATCGTTGCTATCCAGCCAATCATTCCTTTGAGGCTCGTTGATTTCGTTGCGTATGCGACGCCCTCCAACCAAGCACTGCACGCTACTTGCCGCTGCTGCTGCATAACCAGCAGCAGCCACTACAGAACTGGCGCCCGCAGTGAAAGGTATCGCTACGGTTCCACTAGAAACCACTATCCAACCAATCACCGCTCCCGTGCAGGCCAACGCCGTATTCACCGCCTCCATCACCAAGCGCGACTCCCGAGGCTGTGTCTGTAGCTCCCGCACAAATTCAATCGGAGCAATGTGTCGCGGAGCCTCACGTAAAACGATCTTCTTCGGCGCAATACTGCAAATCGGCTGAAATTCACGTAGCGTCACCACGGAAAAATCACTTTCGATATACACCACACCGGCACCGGCTATCGCCGGATCTGCATCAATGACCTGAAACAGACGCCGTATATCCACCTGACCCTCAACCCGCTGGCGGATATTGCGGTGAGCGCTGGGCACCCCGCTCTTCAGCAACTCGGAAATCATTGCAGCCACTCCCTGACCTCATCAGAAGAAGCAGGAGCATAGGCAGCCAACCCAAGATATACCGTAGGATATATCAGCAATATAAGTGAGACCGGTCTTGTTAAAACCTCAAGCGCTTGTCGTTGATACCTCGCTGATAAGAAAGTGCATTCCGGCGCCACTTTCGGCGAACATCAGCGACAGGTAGGTTGTATGGCAAGCGATATGTTTTTAAAACTGGGCGATATCAAGGGCGAGTCCCGAGATCAGCAGCACAAGGATGAGATCGATGTAAACACCCTGCGCTGGACCATGAGTCAGTCCGGCAGCATGCACACCGGCAGTGGCGGCGGTGCCGGTAAAGTCAGCATAGGTAACCTGAGCATCGGCAAGTTCATGGACAAATCCTCGCCCAACCTGATGGCCGCCTGCTCGTCGGGCAAGCACTACCCCGAAGCCACGCTCTCGGTACGCAAGGCGGGCGGCAGCAACCCGCTGGAGTATGTGGTATTCAAGCTAAAGGAGGTGATGGTGTCGAGTTACGACACTGAAGGCGAACCGGCAGATGATATTTTGCGCGAGGTCATCTCCCTGAACTTCGCCAGGGTCGAGGTCAGCTACCAACCCCAGAACGCCGACGGCGGCAAGGACGGCGGGACCATCAAGTACGGCTGGAATATTCGTGAGAATGTGAAGATCTGAAGCTCCTTTTCCAGAGGGGGATAGCTATCGCCGGGCTGCGGTCTTGCACCAAGGGAATGAACAGGCAGTGAGATAAAACTAGCGACTTAAGAAAAAATTGAGAGATTCTGGAAATCTTAAGTTTCTTGGCTGACTAAAGAAAAACTGCGCGACCGAACCCAAAATGAAGATTTTTGTCATGGGCTTGGCTGGACATGCTTCATGGGCTCAGCGGGTTCCTAAACGATCCTCTATACCGGTTGAAACTTTTCGACTTAAATACCCCCCGCCAGTCACATTGCAGCTCCTCATCGTGCGCGCTACCTTTTCCCTGTCGCTGTCAATTCAGCGACCGGGCTTGGAAACCCGAATTTAGGGTATAGGCGCACCAGCGCCCCAACCACGATGGCAGGCGCTGTTTCTTTGTCTGCAATGTCGTGCAATGGCGGCTGTGCGCGGGAGGACTTCGGTCCTGCCGGGACCTATACCCCCGGTTTTCCAACCTGCGTACAGCTGCCACCCACTCGCTTGGAAACGAACGTGGCAGCTATTTCCCCGGGTATAGGAGTTAGCGCATGGACGGTTTCATTCAAGCAAAGACTTACCTTCAAACAACCAGCACCCAGGCCCACGCCGGAGGTGCCCAATGACCAATCCCCCACCAAACAAAACACTCGGCGTCATCACCTTCTCCCAGTGCGGCTCCCAAGGTCGCGAACTATTTCGCGTAAACCCCGGCGTCCCCATTCTGGAAGCCATGGAACACGCATCCCTCCTGCTCTATTGCGCCAAAGCACTCTCCCTCGATGCTGCCCTGGAAAGCGATGGCGAACGCTACGCCTGGGCATCGCATTACCTGGGCGAGATGGGCAAGGCGGTCATCGATGATTTGACGCAGGGCATGTTGCGCGGGGCGTCGGTGTAAGCGGGTCATAAAGGCGCCCATTGGGTGTCTTTTCTAGAGAAGTCCAGGAGGGCTGGTAGTCGCAGCGCTTACTTAGCTAGTCTCAAGAGACTGAGTCGCAAGCCAACCGTTGTTGCTTGGTTGCCACTACCGCAGGATGGTGACGTCCTGCAATCCGCACTGTCGGTCAATAGACACCGAACAGCAATGCTCTTCCAGCACTGGCGGGTCTTACTAACGAGAAAGCCCCCGCAGGGCGGGGGCTTCAAAGAGACACTTTACAAAAAAGTCTCAGGTATGCGCTAGAACGGAATATCGTCATCAAAGCTGTCGAAATCCGGAGCCGGCTGCGGTGCGGCCTGCTGTGGCGCCGGGCGCGATTGCTGCGGGGCCGACTGCTGTGGGCGCGACTGCTGCGGACGCGGAGCCTGTTGGCGTGGCGCGGACTGGTCGTAGCCGCCGCCTTGTTGGTCGCCCTGTTGTGGACGGCCACCCAGCAGTTGCATGGTGCCCTGCATGTCGACGACGATTTCAGTGGTGTAGCGCTTGATGCCGTCTTTTTCCCACTCGCGGGTCTGCAGCTTGCCTTCGATGTAGACCTGCGAACCCTTACGCAGGTACTCGCCGGCAATCTCGGCAACCTTGCCGAACATCGACACACGGTGCCACTCGGTCTTCTCGACCTTCTGACCGGTCTGCTTGTCGGTCCACTGTTCGCTGGTCGCCAGACTCAGGTTGGTCACGGCGTTGCCATTGGGCAGGTAGCGAACTTCAGGATCCTGGCCGCACGTGCCGACCAATATGACTTTGTTAACCCCACGGGCCATAACGTTCTCCTAGGCTTCGCACGCTTGTGGCGCTGGCTCATTGACCAGGCGCTCAAGGGTCGTGCGATCCAACAATTCGGTGTCCAATTTGATGTAAATGGCGGCCTCTTCGGCCACCACTACTGCATCGGTTACCCCTACGAGTGCCTTAAGGCGATCGACCAGACCTGCTTCGCGGATCGCTTCAGGCGATAACGGCACGCGCAGGCTCGTCACGTAGGGAGGTTCGCGCATGGTAACAGCAAAGGCCAGCCAGAGGGCAGCCAGACCGGCGCATCCAAGGAAAACCGCCGACAAACCGCCGTGCTGAAACATCCAGCCGCCCATGATCCCGCCGAGCGCGGAACCGAGGAACTGGCTGGTGGAATACACCCCCATCGCCGTGCCCTTGCCGCCCGCCGGTGAAACCTTGCTGATCAACGACGGCAAGGAAGCCTCCAGCAGATTGAACGCGGAGAAGAACACCACAGTACCCACCACCAGGGCCCGCAAACTGTCGCCGAACTCCCAGAAGAATAGCTCAGTGAGCATCAGGGTCGTCACGGCGCCGAGTAAAACTCGTTTCATTTTGCGTTTCTTCTCGCCATAGATGATGAACGGGATCATGGCGAAGAAGGAAATCAACAGCGCAGTCAGGTAGACCCACCAGTGCTGCTCCTTGGGCAACCCGGCTTTTTCCACCAGGGCCAGGGGCAAGGCGACGAAGCTGGACATCAGCATCGCGTGCAGGACGAAGATCCCCAGGTCCAGGCGCAGCAGGTCGGGATGCTTGAGGGTCGGCAGCAACGCCTGGCGAGCCACGCCGGACTCACGGTGCTGCAACGGGCCGATGGCCCGCGGCACCATGAAGGCGATGATCAGGATTCCCAGCAACGCCATGCCACCCGTGGCCAGGAACAACCCCGACAGACCAAAGGCGCGGGTCAGCAACGGACCGACCACCATCGCCACGGCAAATGACAGACCAATGGTCATGCCGATCATCGCCATCGCCTTGGTCCGGTGCTGTTCGCGGGTCAGGTCCGAGAGCAACGCCATCACCGCCGCGGAAATCGCCCCGGCGCCTTGCAGGACCCGGCCGGCGATCACGCCCCAGATCGAGTCGGCGTTGGCCGCCAGCAAGCTGCCCAGGGCGAAGACCACCAGCCCCAGGTAGATCACCGGGCGGCGGCCGATACGGTCGGAAATGATCCCGAAAGGAATCTGGAACACCGCCTGGGTCAGGCCATAGGCGCCAATTGCCAGGCCGATCAGAGCCGGTGTCGCCCCGGCGAGATCCATCCCGTAAGTAGCCAGAACCGGCAACACCATGAACATACCAAGCATACGGAAAGCGAACACCAGGGCCAGACCGCTTGCCGCGCGGGTCTCGCTGCCACTCATGCGTTCGCTGTGGGGATCGTGCATGGAAAAACCTCGTGTGAACCGGCGGCGATTCTACCAGTCCCATCGACAGTGGGGATACATGGCGACGCTTTGTCGCGAGCTGTCATGCAAGACTGAAATACTGTCGTCCGATAGTGTGCATCCATCCAGTATTTAGCCTTATACTCTTGCGTTTACCGCCCGCCGTGCGAGGCCATCTTGGACAAGATCCTGATTCGTGGGGCTCGAACCCACAACCTGAAGAACATCGACCTGACCCTGCCCCGGGACAAGCTGATCGTGATCACCGGCTTGTCCGGGTCCGGCAAATCATCGCTGGCCTTCGACACCTTATACGCCGAAGGGCAACGCCGTTACGTGGAATCACTGTCGGCCTATGCCCGGCAGTTCCTGTCGATGATGGAAAAACCTGACGTCGATACCATCGAAGGCCTGTCGCCGGCGATCTCCATCGAGCAGAAGTCGACGTCGCATAACCCGCGTTCGACAGTCGGTACCATCACCGAGATCTACGACTACTTGCGCCTGCTGTATGCGCGTGTAGGCACCCCACGCTGCCCGGACCACGATATTCCGCTGGAAGCCCAGACCGTCAGCCAGATGGTCGACCTGGTGCTGGCCCAGCCCGAAGGTTCCAAACTGATGTTGCTGGCGCCGGTGATCCGCGAGCGCAAGGGCGAGCACCTGTCGGTGTTCGAAGAGCTGCGCGCCCAGGGCTTTGTCCGCGCGCGGGTCAACGGCCGGCTCTGCGAGCTGGACGAAGTACCCAAGCTCGACAAGCAGAAGAAGCATTCCATCGATGTGGTGGTCGACCGCTTCAAGGTCCGTGGCGATCTGCAACAGCGCCTGGCCGAGTCCTTCGAGACCGCGCTGAAGCTGGCGGACGGCATCGCCCTGGTGGCACCGATGGACGACGAACCCGGCGAGGAGATGATCTTCTCCGCCCGTTTCGCCTGCCCGATCTGCGGCCATGCCATCAGCGAGCTGGAACCCAAGCTGTTCTCCTTCAACAACCCGGCCGGCGCCTGCCCGACCTGTGACGGCCTGGGGGTGAAGCAGTTCTTCGACACCAAGCGCCTGGTCAATGGCGAACTGACCCTGGCCGAGGGCGCGATACGCGGCTGGGACCGGCGCAACGTCTATTACTTCCAGATGCTCGGGTCGCTGGCCTCCCACTACGGCTTCAGCCTGGAAGTGCCGTTCAACACGCTGCCGGCGGACCAGCAGAAGTCCATCTTGCAAGGCAGCGGTAGCCAGAACGTCGACTTCAAGTACCTCAACGATCGCGGCGATATCGTCAAGCGCTCCCACCCGTTCGAAGGCATCGTGCCAAACCTGGAGCGTCGTTACCGCGAGACCGAATCGGCCACCGTGCGTGAAGAGCTGGCCAAGTTCCTCAGCACCCAGCCGTGCCCGGACTGCCGTGGCACGCGCCTGCGTCGCGAGGCGCGGCACGTGTGGGTGGGCGAAAAGACCCTGCCGGCGGTGACCAACCTGCCGATCGGCGATGCCTGCGAATACTTCGCCGTGCTGAAGCTGACCGGCCGTCGTGGAGAAATCGCCGACAAGATTCTCAAGGAAATCCGCGAGCGCCTGCAGTTCCTGGTCAACGTCGGCCTGGACTATCTGTCCCTGGACCGCAGTGCCGACACCCTCTCCGGTGGCGAGGCGCAGCGCATTCGCCTGGCTAGCCAGATCGGTGCCGGCCTGGTGGGAGTGCTGTATATCCTCGATGAGCCGTCCATCGGTTTGCACCAGCGGGACAACGACCGCCTGCTCGGCACCCTGAAGCACCTGCGCGACATCGGCAACACGGTGATCGTGGTCGAGCACGATGAAGATGCGATTCGCCTGGCGGATTATGTGGTCGACATCGGCCCGGGTGCGGGCGTGCATGGCGGCCATATCGTCGCCGAAGGGACTCCGGCCGAGGTGATGGCCCATCCCGACTCGTTGACCGGCAAGTACTTGTCCGGCCGGGTGAAGATTGAGGTGCCGGGCAAACGCACACCGCGCAACAAGAAGCAGGTGTTGAATCTCAAGGGCGCGCGTGGCAACAACTTGCGCAACGTCGACCTGGAGATCCCGTTGGGTCTGCTGACCTGCGTGACCGGCGTGTCCGGTTCCGGCAAGTCGACGCTGATCAACAACACCCTGTTCCCCCTCAGTGCCACCGCGCTCAATGGCGCGACCACGCTGGAAGCCGCGGCCCACGACAGCATCAACGGCCTGCAGCACCTGGACAAGGTGGTGGATATCGACCAGAGCCCCATCGGGCGCACCCCGCGTTCGAACCCGGCCACCTACACCGGCTTGTTCACGCCGATCCGTGAGTTGTTCGCCGGGGTACCGGAGTCCCGTTCACGGGGTTACGGTCCGGGCCGCTTCTCGTTCAACGTCAAGGGCGGACGCTGCGAAGCCTGCCAGGGCGATGGCCTGATCAAGGTGGAGATGCACTTCCTGCCGGACATCTATGTGCCGTGCGACGTGTGCAAGAGCAAGCGTTACAACCGCGAAACCCTCGAGATCAAGTACAAGGGCAAGAGCATCCACGAGGTGCTGGAGATGACCATCGAGGAGGCCCGGGAGTTCTTCGACGCGGTTCCCGCGCTGGCGCGCAAGCTGCAGACGCTGATGGATGTAGGTCTGTCGTATATCAAGCTGGGGCAATCGGCGACCACCCTGTCCGGTGGCGAAGCACAGCGGGTCAAGCTGTCCCGCGAGCTGTCCAAGCGCGATACCGGCAAGACCCTGTATATCCTCGACGAGCCGACCACCGGCCTGCACTTCGCGGATATCCAGCAGTTGCTGGACGTGCTGCACCGCCTGCGCGACCACGGCAATACCGTGGTGGTGATCGAGCACAACCTGGATGTGATCAAGACTGCCGACTGGTTGGTGGATCTCGGGCCTGAGGGCGGCTCCAAGGGCGGACAGATCATTGCGGTCGGTACGCCGGAGCAAGTGGCGGAGATGCCACAGTCCCATACCGGGCATTACCTGAAACCGCTGTTGCTGCGCGATCGGGCGTAACCGCTGGGAATGAAAAAGCCCCTGTCATTGGGTGATGACAGGGGCTTTTTCATTGGGGCTGAAATCGCTATCGTCAGCAAGCCGGCTCCCACAGGTTCAGCGTCACCTCACGATATTGCGAGCAACGAATCCCTCTGTAGGAGCTGGCTTGCCGGCGACCCGCTGCGCAGCAGCGGCCATTCTCAGAACTGCGACTGCAGGTAATTCTGCAAACCGATGGACTTGATCAACCCCAACTGCTTCTCCAGCCAGTAGGTGTGATCTTCCTCGGTATCGGCCAACTGCTGGCGCAGGATCTCGCGGGTGACGTAATCCCGATGCAGCTCACAGAGCTCAATGCCCTTGCACAGCGCGGCACGCACCTTGTACTCCAGGCGCAGGTCGGCGGCGAACATGTCCGGCACCGTGGTACCGATGTCCAGATCGTCCGGACGCATGCGCGGCGTGCCTTCCAGCATCAGGATCCGACGCATCAGTGCATCGGCGTGTTGTGCCTCTTCTTCCATCTCGTGATTGATGCGCTCGTAGAGCTTGCTGAAGCCCCAGTCCTCGTACATCCGCGAATGGATGAAATACTGATCACGTGCCGCCAGTTCACCGGTCAGCAACGTGTTGAGGTAATCGACTACGGCCTGGTTACCTTGCATAGCCCTACATCTCCCTGCTTGAAAGGCTGCATTTTGAACCAAGCTGACCGCAAGGTCACTGGAAAAGCGCAAACAAAGTGAAGATTTCCCGAGAAAAACAGCCTAAAAAACGCAAAAACCGCCCCAAGTGAGGGCGGTTTTGCTTCTCGTTTAGACTTAGTTCAGCACTACGCCCAACGCCTTGGCGATGCCTTCACCGTAAGCCTGATCGGCCTTGAAGAAGTGCTGCAACTGGCGCTCGACCACATCGTCGGAAACGCCCGCCATCGCACCGGCGATATTGCTGATCAGCAACGCTTTCTGCTCGGCGCTCATCAGACGGAACAACGCACCGGCGTGACTGTAGTAGTCGGTATCTTCGCGGTGATCGTAACGGTCCGCCGCACCACTGAGGGCCAGGGCCGGCTCAGCGTAGCGAGGAGCCTGTTTGGGCGCGTCGACGTAGCTGTTGGGCTCGTAGTTCGGCGTAGCGCCACCGTTGCCGCCAAAGGCCATGGAGCCGTCACGCTGGTAGCTGTTGACCGGGCTGCGCGGAGCATTCACCGGCAGTTGCTGGTGATTGGTGCCGACACGGTAGCGGTGGGCATCAGCGTAGGCGAAGACCCGGCCTTGCAGCATGCGGTCCGGCGACAGGCCAACACCCGGCACCATGTTGCTCGGAGCGAAAGCTGCCTGCTCGACTTCAGCGAAGTAGTTCAGCGGATTGCGGTTGAGCTCCAGTTCACCCACTTCGATCAGCGGGAACTCTTTCTGCGACCAGGTCTTGGTCACGTCGAAGGGGTTCTCGTAATGTGCCGCGGCCTGGGCCTCGGTCATGATCTGGATGCACACGCTCCATTTCGGGAAGTCGCCGCGCTCGATGGCGCCGAACAGATCGCGTTGGGCGTAGTCAGGATCAGTCCCCGCCAGGCGTGCCGCCTCGGCCGGTGCCAGGTTCTTGATGCCCTGCTTGGTCTTGTAGTGCCATTTTACCCAGTGACGCTCGCCCTTGGCGTTGATCAGGCTGTAGGTGTGACTGCCAAAGCCGTGCATGTGACGGTAGCCGTCCGGGATTCCACGGTCCGAGAACAGGATGGTGACCTGGTGCAGCGCCTCGGGCGAGTGCGACCAGAAGTCCCACATCATCTGCGCGCTTTTCAGATTGCTTTGCGGCAGGCGCTTCTGGGTGTGGATAAAGTCGGGGAATTTCAGCGGATCGCGGATAAAGAACACCGGCGTGTTGTTGCCGACGATGTCCCAGTTGCCTTCCTCGGTGTAGAACTTCAGGGCGAAGCCGCGAGGATCGCGCTCGGTGTCAGCCGAACCGCGCTCGCCACCCACGGTGGAGAAGCGCAAGAAGGTCGGGGTCTGCTTGCCCACGGACTCGAACAGCTTGGCGCTGGTGTATTGGGTAATGTCCTTGGAGACGGTGAACGTACCGTAGGCACCCGAGCCCTTGGCATGCACACGGCGCTCAGGGATGTTTTCACGATTGAAGTGAGCAAGCTTCTCGATCAGGTGAAAGTCGTCGAGCAGCAGCGGGCCGCGGGGGCCGGCGGAACGGGAATTCTGGTTGTCAGCGACGGGAGCACCACTGGCAGTCGTAAGGGTTTTGTTCTGGCTCATGCGATCGTCTTCCTCTGTCAGTCTTTAAACCGCCGGCTAATCGGCTGAAAAGGAGTATTGATCATCAATATGACATTCACAAATTCATTAATCTGCTCACATCAATAGAAAATTACTACCAAAGACTCCATCTCATAGCGTGCAGCCAGGGCAGTGTAGAAGCTTGTACAAATGATGCGTTTCTTGCGCGCACAAAAAACCGGGCGCTAGGCCCGGTTTCTTGTTTCAGACTGACGTCTTACTCGGCAGATACAGCTTCGCCGGCAGTAGCACGATCAACCAACTCGACGTACGCCATAGGCGCGTTGTCGCCAGTGCGGAAACCGCACTTGAGGATGCGCAGGTAGCCACCCTCACGGGTAGCGTAACGCTTGCCCAGGTCGTTGAAGAGCTTACCAACGATAGCTTTCGAACGAGTACGGTCGAAAGCCAGACGGCGGTTAGCCAGGCTATCTACTTTGGCCAGAGTGATCAGCGGCTCAGCAACGCGACGCAGTTCTTTGGCTTTTGGCAGAGTCGTTTTGATCAGCTCGTGCTCGAACAACGACACTGCCATGTTTTGAAACATGGCCTTGCGGTGCGAGCTGGTGCGGCTCAGGTGACGACCACTTTTACGATGACGCATGGTTCATTCCTTACCAAACACAACGTTCGGTGATTACGACGATCAGGCAGTCGCCTTGTCGTCCTTCTTAAGACTTGCAGGCGGCCAGTTGTCGAGGCGCATGCCGAGGGACAGACCGCGGGAGGCCAGAACGTCCTTGATTTCAGTCAAGGATTTCTTGCCCAGGTTCGGAGTCTTCAACAGCTCTACTTCGGTACGCTGAATCAGGTCGCCGATGTAGTAGATGTTTTCCGCCTTAAGGCAGTTAGCCGAACGTACAGTCAGTTCCAGATCGTCAACCGGGCGAAGCAGGATCGGATCGATCTCGTCTTCCTGCTCGATTACCACTGGCTCACTGTCACCTTTGAGGTCGACGAACGCAGCCAACTGCTGTTGCAGGATGGTTGCAGCGCGGCGGATAGCCTCTTCAGGATCCAGAGTACCGTTGGTTTCCAGATCAATAACCAGCTTGTCCAGGTTGGTACGCTGTTCGACACGGGCGTTTTCCACCACGTAAGCGATACGGCGAACCGGGCTGAACGAAGAGTCGAGCTGCAAGCGACCGATGCTGCGGCTTTCGTCTTCATCGCTCTGACGCGAGTCTGCTGGTTCATAACCACGACCACGAGCTACGGTGAGCTTCATGTTCAAGGCGCCGTTAGACGCCAGGTTGGCGATTACGTGATCGGGGTTAACGATCTCGACATCATGATCCAGCTGAATATCGGCAGCGGTAACCACCCCCGAACCCTTCTTCGACAAGGTCAGCGTAACTTCGTCACGGCCGTGCAGCTTGATAGCCAGACCTTTAAGGTTCAACAGGATTTCAATGACGTCTTCCTGTACACCTTCGATGGCGCTGTACTCGTGGAGCACACCGTCAATCTCGGCCTCGACTACTGCACAGCCTGGCATTGAGGACAACAGGATGCGGCGCAGCGCGTTGCCCAGGGTGTGGCCAAAACCACGCTCGAGAGGCTCGAGGGTGATTTTAGCGCGGGTTGGACTGACAACCTGCACGTCAATGTGACGGGGTGTCAGGAACTCATTTACCGAAATCTGCATGGATGCACCTATTTTCTAGCCCTTACTTGGAGTAGAGCTCGACAATCAGGCTTTCGTTGATGTCGGCGGAGAGGTCACTGCGAGCAGGCACGTTCTTGAAAACGCCCGACTTCTTCTCAGTGTCCACTTCTACCCATTCTACGCGGCCACGCTGGGCACACAGATCGAGAGCCTGGACAATGCGCAGTTGATTCTTAGCTTTCTCACGAATAGCTACCACGTCACCAGCACGAACCTGGTAGGACGGGACGTTGACGGTTTTGCCGTTAACGCTGATCGACTTGTGCGATACCAGTTGACGGGATTCGGCACGAGTCGAGCCAAAACCCATACGGTATACAACGTTGTCCAGACGGCATTCGAGCAGTTGCAGCAGGTTTTCACCGGTTGCGCCTTTACGGCCGGCAGCTTCTTTGTAGTAGCCGCTGAACTGACGCTCAAGAACGCCATAAATACGACGGACCTTCTGCTTTTCACGCAGTTGGGTGCCGTAGTCGGACTGGCGACCGCGGCGTTGGCCGTGGATACCAGGTGCTGCTTCGATGTTGCACTTGGATTCGATAGCGCGCACGCCGCTCTTCAGGAAGAGATCGGTGCCTTCGCGACGAGCCAGTTTGCATTTTGGACCAATGTAACGAGCCATTCTTTACAATCTCCTGGATTACACGCGGCGCTTCTTCGGCGGACGGCACCCGTTGTGCGGGATTGGCGTCACGTCGGTGATGCTGGCGATCTTATAGCCACAGCCGTTCAATGCACGGACAGCGGACTCACGACCTGGACCTGGACCTTTGACGTTGACGTCGAGGTTTTTCAGGCCATATTCCAGCGCAGCTTGACCAGCACGTTCAGCAGCTACTTGAGCAGCGAACGGGGTGGACTTGCGGGAACCGCGGAAACCCGAACCACCGGAGGTAGCCCAGGAAAGAGCGTTACCTTGACGGTCGGTAATGGTCACGATGGTGTTGTTGAAAGACGCGTGGATGTGGGCGATGCCATCAACCACTGTCTTTTTGATTTTCTTACGAGGACGAGCAGCAGGTTTTGCCATGACTAGATTCCTGTCGATTCGCTGGTGCGATTACTTGCGGATCGGCTTACGCGGACCTTTGCGAGTACGCGCGTTGGTCTTGGTACGCTGACCGCGTACTGGCAGACCACGACGATGGCGCAGACCGCGGTAGCAGCCCAAGTCCATCAAGCGTTTGATTTTCATGTTGATTTCGCGACGCAGGTCACCTTCAGTGGTGAACTTCGCCACTTCGCCACGCAGCTGTTCAATCTGCTCGTCGCTCAGATCCTTGATCTTTGCGGCTGGGTTGACCCCAGTCACCGCACAAATTTTCTGTGCGGTAGTGCGACCAACACCATAGATGTAGGTCAGCGAGATAACAGTGTGCTTGTTATCTGGAATGTTAACGCCTGCAATACGGGCCATTCAGTGGGACTCCAATTGACAGCTACCTACGCCCCGGAAGCCAAGAAATAGGGCGCGAGATAATATCGCTGTAATAACAAATAATCAACCCAGCAGCGCACTAGCTGCTGGGCTTTTAGCAGATCACACTCAGCCTTGGCGCTGTTTGTGACGCGGTTCCGCGCTGCAAATTACTCGAACCACACCTTCGCGGCGAATAATCTTGCAGTTACGGCACAGCTTTTTCACCGATGCACGAACTTTCATCACCAACTCCTCGAACCTTATGGGTCAGCGCAGCATGCCGCTGCCGTAACCCTTCAGGTTGGCTTTCTTCATCAGGGATTCGTACTGGTGCGAAACGAGGTGCGATTGTACTTGGGACATGAAGTCCATCACAACCACGACCACGATCAGCAACGAGGTCCCGCCAAGGTAGAACGGAACGTTTGCCGCAACCACCAGAAACTGGGGCAGCAGGCACACGGCCGTCATATAAAGAGCACCGAACATGGTCAAACGGGTCAGAACGCCATCAATGTAGCGCGCCGACTGCTCGCCTGGACGGATACCCGGAATAAAGGCACCGGACTTCTTCAGGTTTTCCGCTACGTCTTTCGGATTGAACATCAACGCCGTATAGAAGAAGCAGAAGAAAATAATCCCTGCACTAAACAGCAGAATATTCAACGGCTGACCAGGAGCGATCGACTGCGAGATGTCCTGCAACCAGCCCATACCTTCAGACTGACCGAACCAGGCACCCAGCGAAGCCGGGAACAGCAAAATGCTGCTCGCGAAGATAGCAGGAATAACACCGGCCATATTCACCTTCAGCGGCAGGTGGCTGGTCTGCGCAGCGAAGACCTTGCGGCCCTGCTGACGCTTGGCGTAGTGAACAGCAATACGACGCTGGCCACGCTCAATGAACACCACGAAACCGATGATCGCTACTGCCAGCAAACCGATGGCAACCAGAGCGAAGATGTTGATATCGCCCTGACGCGCAGACTCGAAAGACTGCCCGATTGCTCTCGGAAGACCGGCGACGATACCCGAAAAGATCAACATCGAGATACCGTTACCTACACCGCGCTCGGTAATCTGCTCGCCCAACCACATCATGAACATCGCGCCAGCCACGAAAGTGGACACCGCAACGAAATGGAAGCTGATGCCAGCACTAAACGAGACGCCCTGGTTAGCCAGGCCAATGGACATGCCAATGGCTTGAACAAGTGCCAGGACGACGGTGCCATAGCGGGTGTATTGGCTGATCTTACGACGACCAGCCTCACCTTCCTTCTTCAACTGCTCCAGCTGCGGGCTGACGGCGGACATCAGTTGCATGATGATCGATGCCGAAATGTACGGCATGATCCCCAGTGCAAAAATACTCATCCGCTCCAGCGCGCCGCCGGAAAACATGTTGAACAAGCTAAGAATGGTCCCCTCATTCTGTCGAAACAGGTCCGCCAGCCGGTCCGGGTTGATACCAGGAACTGGGATGTGTGCGCCTATCCGGTAGACGATAATCGCCAGGAATAGAAAACGCAGTCGAGCCCAGAGCTCGGATAACCCGCCTTTGCTGAGCGCTGAGAGAGCACCTTGCTTAGCCATTTATTCCTCGAACTTGCCGCCAGCTGCTTCGATAGCCGCACGCGCACCTTTGGTGGCTGCGATACCCTTGATAGTTACTGCGCGAGTCACTTCGCCCGACAGCATGATTTTCACACGCTGTACGTTCTGGTTGATCACGTTGGCATCTTTCAGGGACTGCACGGTGACGATGTCGCCGTCCACTTTGGCCAGCTCGGACAGACGCACTTCTGCGCGGTCCATGGCTTTCAGGGAAACGAAACCGAATTTCGGCAGGCGACGATGCAGCGGCTGTTGGCCGCCTTCAAAGCCTGGAGCAATGGTGCCACCGGAGCGGGAGGTCTGACCTTTGTGGCCACGGCCACCGGTCTTACCCAAACCGCTACCGATACCACGGCCCGGACGATGCTTTTCGCGACGGGAACCCGGCGCTGGACTCAGATCATTGAGTTTCATCGATTAACCCTCTACACGCAGCATGTAGTAAGCCTTGTTGATCATCCCGCGATTCTCGGGAGTATCCTGGACTTCTACAGTGTGACCGATGCGACGCAGACCCAGACCCTTAACGCACAGTCTGTGGTTAGGGATGCGGCCGGTCATGCTTTTGATCAGCGTTACTTTAACGGTTGCCATGATCACATGATCTCCGCTGCAGTTTTGCCGCGCTTGGCAGCAATGGACTCAGGGGACTGCATAGCCTTCAAACCTTTGAAAGTGGCGTGTACCACGTTTACCGGGTTAGTCGAGCCGTAGCACTTGGCCAGAACGTTCTGCACACCAGCCACTTCGAGGACAGCACGCATAGCGCCGCCAGCGATGATACCGGTACCTTCAGAAGCAGGCTGCATGTAAACCTTCGAAGCGCCGTGGGCGGACTTCATGGCGTACTGCAGAGTGGTGCCGTTCAGATCAACCTGGATCATGTTGCGGCGAGCAGCTTCCATAGCCTTCTGGATCGCGGCAGGCACTTCACGTGACTTGCCACGGCCGAAGCCTACACGGCCTTTACCATCACCCACCACGGTCAACGCGGTGAAGGTGAAGATACGGCCGCCTTTAACGGTTTTGGCTACGCGGTTAACTTGAACCAGCTTCTCGATGTAGCCTTCGTCGCGCTTTTGGTCGTTATTTGACATAACTTAGAACTCCAGCCCAGCTTCACGAGCAGCATCAGCCAGCGCCTTGACGCGGCCGTGATACTTGAAGCCAGAGCGGTCGAAAGCCACCTGCGAGACGCCAGCGGCTTTAGCACGCGTAGCGACCAGCTGGCCAACCTTAGTGGCCGCGTCGATGTTGCCAGTGGCACCATCACGCAGTTCTTTGTCCAAAGTCGAGGCACTTGCCAGAACTTTGTTGCCGTCGGCCGAAATGACCTGGGCGTAGATGTGCTGCGAAGAGCGGAACACGCAGAGACGCACGACTTCGAGTTCGTGCATTTTCAGGCGTGCTTTGCGAGCGCGACGCAGTCGAGTAACTTTTTTGTCGGTCATTTGCTATGCCCTACTTCTTCTTGGCTTCTTTACGACGGACGACTTCGTCCGCGTAGCGCACACCTTTGCCTTTGTACGGCTCTGGTGGACGGAAGTCGCGGATCTCAGCGGCCACCTGACCTACCAGCTGCTTATCGATGCCCTTGATCAGGATATCGGTTTGGCTAGGGGTCTCAGCGGTGATGCCTTCCGGCAGTTCGTAATCCACTGGGTGCGAGAAGCCAAGGGCCAGGTTCAAAACCGTGCCTTTTGCTTGCGCTTTGTAACCAACACCGACCAGCTGGAGCTTGCGCTCGAAGCCTTGGCTTACGCCTTGGACCATGTTGTTTACCAACGCACGCGTGGTACCGGCCATTGCGCGAGTTTGTTGATCGCCATTGCGAGCAGCGAAACGCAGCTCACCCGCTTCTTCAACGATCTCAACGGACGAATGGATGTTCAGTTCAAGAGTACCCTTGGCACCCTTCACCGAAAGCTGTTGGCCTGCGAATTTTACTTCGACACCGGCTGGCAGCTTAACGGGGTTCTTAGCGACGCGAGACATGCTTATCCCCCCTTAGAACACAGTGCAAAGAACTTCGCCGCCGACACCGGCAGCGCGCGCAGCACGATCCGTCATCACACCTTTGTTGGTGGAGACGATAGACACGCCGAGACCGCCACGAACTTTCGGCAGATCCTCAACGGACTTGTACTGACGCAGGCCTGGACGGCTAACGCGCTTCACTTCCTCGATGACCGGACGGCCTTCGAAGTATTTCAGCTCGATGGATAGCAACGGCTTGGTTTCGCTGCTGATCTGATAACCCGCGATGTAACCTTCGTCCTTCAGGACTTTTGCTACAGCCACCTTCAACGTGGAAGACGGCATGCTTACGACGGACTTTTCAGCCATCTGGGCATTACGGATTCGAGTTAGCATGTCCGCTAACGGGTCCTGCATACTCATGGGCTAGACGCTCCTGATACAAAAAGAATTAGCCTTGCGGCTACAACTGTCGCCGAGTGTCTCTGCACGTAAAAAGTGCAGGCTCAGGCGAGCCGGTCATTCTAGACACACCCCGGAAATGAATCAAGCCCCAAAAGGGGCTTGATTCATACTCAAGGTCACCGATGGTCGGTTCTTGCGAGTCCGACCACCGAGACTTGGGCGGTATGGCTTACCAGCTGGCTTTAACCAGACCTGGTACGTCACCACGCATGGCCGCTTCACGCAGCTTGTTACGGCCGAGGCCGAACTTGCGGTAAACGCCGTGCGGACGACCAGTGATGCGGCAGCGGTTACGCATGCGCGAGGCGCTGGCGTCACGTGGCTGCTTCTGCAGGGCTACCGAAGCTTCCCAACGTGCTTCTGGACTTGCGTTCAGATCGACGATGATAGCTTTCAGTGCTGCACGCTTGGTGGCGTACTTGGCAACGGTGAGCTGACGCTTCAGCTCACGGTTTTTCATGCTCTTCTTGGCCATTTTCCTACTCCAATCAGTTGCGGAACGGGAATTTGAAAGCACGCAGCAATGCGCGGCCTTCATCATCGTTCTTGGCAGTGGTGGTCAGGGTAATGTCCAGACCGCGCAGAGCATCGATCTTGTCGTAATCGATTTCCGGGAAAATGATCTGCTCTTTCACGCCCATGCTGTAGTTGCCACGACCGTCGAAGGACTTGGCATTCAGGCCGCGGAAGTCGCGAACCCGAGGCAGGGAGATCGACAGCAGACGATCCAGGAATTCATACATACGATCGCGACGCAGGGTCACTTTGACACCGATCGGCCAACCTTCGCGGACTTTGAAGCCTGCGATGGATTTGCGAGCGTGAGTCACAACGACTTTCTGGCCGGTGATCTTCTCCAGGTCAGCCACAGCGTGCTCGATGACTTTCTTGTCACCAATCGCTTCGCCCAGACCCATGTTCAGGGTGATCTTGGTAATGCGCGGAACTTCCATCACGTTCGCCAGCTTAAGTTCTTCCTTAAGCTTCGGAGCGATTTCCTTCCGGTAAATCTCTTTCAGTCGTGCCATGGTCTTCTACCTAGCAGTGTTCAAGCATCAACCGCTTTTTGGGTCGACTTGAAGACACGAATTTTTTTGCCGTCTTCTACTTTGAAACCAACGCGGTCAGCCTTGTTGGTTTCGCCGTTGAAAATGGCGACGTTGGAAGCGTGCAGTGGCGCTTCTTTTTCGACGATACCGCCCTGTACGCCCGACATCGGGTTAGGCTTGGTATGACGCTTGACCAGGTTCAGACCACCAACGACCAGACGGTCATCAGCGAGAACCTTAAGCACCTTACCGCGCTTACCTTTGTCTTTGCCGGCGATCACGATGATCTCGTCGTCACGACGAATCTTTTGCATGTCGGATCTCCTTACAGCACTTCTGGGGCGAGCGAGACGATCTTCATGAACTTCTCAGTACGAAGTTCACGGGTCACTGGCCCAAAGATACGGGTGCCGATCGGCTCTTGCTTGTTGTTCAACAGAACAGCAGCGTTGCCATCAAAGCGGATGATGGAGCCGTCAGCACGACGGACACCATGGCGAGTGCGGACTACGACAGCAGTCATCACTTGGCCTTTCTTCACTTTACCGCGCGGAATTGCTTCCTTGACGGTTACTTTGATGATGTCACCGATACCAGCGTAACGACGATGCGAGCCACCCAGCACCTTGATGCACATAACGCGGCGAGCGCCGCTGTTATCGGCCACATCGAGCATGGATTGAGTCTGAATCATATAATTTCTCCGACCCCTAGCCCTTAGACTTCCACAGCGCGTTCGAGAACATCAACCAGCGCCCAAGACTTGGTCTTGGCCATCGGACGAGTTTCACGAATCGTGACCTTGTCGCCAATGTGGCACTGGTTGGTTTCGTCGTGCGCGTGCAGCTTAGTCGAACGCTTAACGTATTTACCGTAGATCGGGTGCTTGACGCGACGCTCGATCAGAACGGTGATGGTCTTGTCCATTTTGTCGCTGACAACACGGCCAGTCAGCGTACGGACGGTCTTTTCGGCTTCAGCCATGATCACTTACCTGCCTGCTGGTTGAGCACAGTCTTCACACGAGCGATATCGCGCTTAACTTGCGAGAGCAGGTGAGACTGCCCCAACTGGCCAGTTGCTTTCTGCATACGCAGATTGAACTGGTCGCGCAGCAGGCCGAGCAGTTGCTCGTTCAGCTGCTGTGCTGATTTTTCACGAAGTTCATTCGCTTTCATCACATCACCGTCCGTTTAACAAAAGCGGTGGCGAGCGGCAGCTTTGCAGCAGCCAGGGCAAAAGCCTCACGCGCCAGCTCTTCAGTAACACCCTCGATTTCATACAGGACTTTGCCTGGCTGAATCTGGGCAACCCAGTACTCCACGTTACCCTTACCTTTACCCATCCGAACTTCGAGGGGCTTTTTGGAAATAGGCTTGTCCGGGAACACACGGATCCAGATCTTGCCGCCACGTTTTACGTGACGGGTCAGAGCACGACGCGCTGACTCGATCTGACGAGCGGTGAGACGACCACGAGCTACAGACTTCAGCGCGAACTCGCCGAAGCTGACTTTGCTACCGCGCTGAGCCAGACCACGGTTGTGGCCTGTCATCTGCTTGCGGAACTTCGTACGCTTTGGTTGCAACATTTGGCGTACCCCTTACTTAGCAGCTTTTTTACGAGGCGCTGGTGCTTGTGGTTTCAGTTCTTCTTGGCGACCACCAATTACTTCGCCTTTGAAGATCCAAACCTTTACACCGATCACACCGTAAGTGGTGTGAGCTTCGTAGTTGGCATAGTCGATGTCGGCACGCAGGGTGTGCAGTGGCACACGACCTTCGCGATACCATTCAGTACGTGCGATTTCAGCACCGCCGAGACGACCGCTCACTTGGATTTTGATGCCTTTGGCACCAATGCGCATGGCGTTCTGTACGGCGCGCTTCATGGCGCGACGGAACATCACACGACGCTCCAGCTGCTGAGCTACGCTCTGGGCAACCAGCATACCGTCGAGCTCCGGCTTGCGGATCTCTTCGATATTGATGTGCACAGGCACACCCATTTGCTTGGTCAGGTCCTGACGCAGTTTCTCAACATCCTCACCTTTCTTCCCGATAACGATACCTGGACGAGCGGTGTGGATGGTGATGCGTGCAGTTTGGGCCGGACGATGGATATCGATACGGCTTACGGACGCGCTTTTTAGTTTGTCTTGGAGGTACTCACGCACTTTCAGATCTGCGAGCAAATAGTCCGCATAAGTCCGACCGTCTGCGTACCAGACGGAGGTGTGCTCCTTGACGATTCCCAGGCGAATGCCAATGGGATGTACTTTCTGACCCATCTCTTCGACTCCGTTACTTGTCAGCAACCTTGACAGTGATATGGCAAGACCGCTTGACGATGCGATCAGCCCGGCCTTTGGCACGTGGCATGATGCGCTTCAGCGAACGCCCTTCGTTGACGAAAACGGTGCTGACCTTCAGGTCATCAACGTCTGCGCCTTCGTTATGCTCGGCGTTGGCTACGGCCGACTCCAGCACTTTCTTCATGATCTCGGCGGCTTTCTTACTGCTGAAAGCCAACAAGTTGAGCGCTTCGCCCACCTTCTTCCCGCGGATCTGGTCGGCGACCAAGCGGGCTTTCTGGGCGGAGATTCGAGCGCCCGACAACTTAGCGGCTACTTCCATTTCCTAACCCCTTAACGCTTGGCTTTCTTGTCAGCCACGTGCCCACGATATGTGCGGGTACCGGCAAACTCGCCCAGTTTGTGGCCGACCATGTCTTCGTTCACGAGAACGGGGACGTGTTGACGACCGTTATGCACAGCGATGGTCAAACCGACCATTTGCGGCAGGATCATGGAACGGCGCGACCAGGTCTTAACTGGTTTGCGATCGTTCTTTTCCGCCGCCACTTCGATCTTCTTCAGTAGGTGAAGATCGATAAAAGGACCTTTTTTCAGAGAACGTGGCACTGTCGTATCCCTCTATTTACTTGCGACGACGGACGATCATTTTGTCGGTACGCTTATTACCACGAGTCTTCGCGCCCTTAGTCGGGAAGCCCCACGGCGATACCGGATGACGACCACCAGAGGTACGACCTTCACCACCACCATGTGGGTGGTCAACCGGGTTCATGGCAACACCACGAACGGTTGGGCGAACGCCACGCCAGCGTTTGGCACCGGCTTTACCCAGGGAACGCAGGCTGTGCTCGGAGTTCGAGACTTCGCCCAGCGTTGCACGGCATTCCGACAGCACTTTACGCATTTCACCGGAGCGCAGACGCAGGGTCACGTAGACACCTTCACGAGCGATCAACTGAGCCGAAGCACCAGCGGAACGAGCGATCTGTGCACCTTTACCTGGCTTCAGTTCGATGCCGTGTACGGTGGAACCCACTGGGATGTTGCGCAGCTGCAGAGCGTTGCCTGGCTTGATTGGAGCCAGAGCGCCTGCGATCAGCTGGTCGCCAGCACTCACGCCTTTAGGCGCGATGATGTAGCGACGCTCGCCGTCTGCGTACAGCAGCAGAGCGATGTGAGCAGTACGGTTTGGATCGTATTCGATACGCTCGACAGTGGCAGCGATGCCATCTTTGTCATTGCGACGGAAATCGACCAGACGATAATGCTGCTTATGACCACCACCGATGTGACGAGTGGTAATACGGCCATTGTTGTTACGACCACCAGTCTTCGATTTTTTCTCGAGCAGCGGTGCGTGAGGAGCGCCTTTATGCAGCTCCTTGTTGACCACCTTGACCACAAAACGGCGGCCAGGGGAAGTCGGTTTGCATTTAACGATTGCCATGATGCACCCCTTCCTTACTCAGCACTGCTGCTGAAATCGAGATCTTGGCCTGGCTGAAGGGAGATAACTGCCTTCTTCCAGTCATTACGCTTGCCCAGACCGCGAGCAGTGCGCTTGCTTTTACCCAGGACGTTCAGGGTAGTCACACGCTCTACTTTCACGCTGAACAGGCTTTCGACGGCCTTCTTGATTTCCAGCTTGGTTGCGTCAGTCGCAACCTTGAAAACGAACTGACCTTTCTTGTCTGCCAGGACCGTAGCCTTCTCGGAAACGTGCGGGCCAAGCAGAACTTTAAATACGCGTTCCTGGTTCATCCCAGCAGCTCCTCGAATTTCTTCACGGCCGACACGGTGATCAACACCTTGTCGTATGCGATCAGACTAACTGGATCGGAACCCTGTACGTCACGGACATCAACGTGTGGCAGGTTGCGAGCAGCCAGGTACAGGTTCTGATCAACAGCGTCAGACACGATCAGAACGTCGGTCAGACTCATGCCAGTCAGTTTGTTCAGCAGGTCTTTGGTTTTCGGCGTTTCAACAGCGAAATCCTGAACCACGACCAGACGATCAGTACGCACCAGCTCAGCAAGGATGGAACGCATTGCTGCGCGGTACATCTTCTTGTTCAGCTTCTGGGAGTGATCCTGAGGACGAGCTGCGAAAGTGGTACCGCCGCCACGCCAGATTGGGCTACGGATAGTACCGGCACGAGCACGGCCAGTACCTTTCTGACGCCATGGGCGCTTGCCGCCACCGGAAACGTCGGAACGGGTCTTTTGCTGCTTGCTACCCTGACGGCCGCCGGCCATGTAGGCCACGACTGCTTGGTGAACCAGCGTCTCGTTGAATTCGCCGCCAAATGTCAGTTCGGAAACTTCGATCGCTTGAGCGTCATTTACATTTAATTGCATGTCAGCTTCCCCTTAACCGCGAGCCTTGGCTGCTGGACGTACAACCAAGTTGCCGCCAGTAGCGCCAGGAACAGCGCCCTTGACCAACAACAGATTGCGTTCAGCGTCCACGCGCACTACTTCGAGGGACTGCACGGTCACGCGCTCAGCGCCCATATGACCGGACATTTTTTTGCCCTTGAATACACGACCAGGAGTCTGGCACTGGCCGATAGAGCCTGGAACGCGGTGGGACACGGAGTTACCGTGGGTATTATCTTGCCCGCGGAAATTCCAGCGCTTGATCGTACCCTGGAAGCCTTTACCTTTGGACTGACCGGTTACATCAACCAGTTGACCAGCAGCGAAGATTTCAGCGTTGATCAGATCGCCGGCCTGGTAGTCGCCGTCTTCAAGGCGGAATTCCATTACGGTACGACCAGCGGCAACGTTCGCTTTAGCGAAGTGGCCAGCTTGAGCAGCTGTAACACGCGAAGCACGACGCTCGCCGACAGTGACTTGCACTGCACGATAGCCATCGGTTTCTTCAGTTTTGAACTGGGTGACGCGATTCGGTTCGATCTCAATGACCGTAACCGGAATGGAGACACCTTCTTCGGTGAAAATACGGGTCATACCGCATTTACGACCGACTACACCAATAGTCATGTTGTAAACCTCATGAGTGTACGGGGCTTTCACCCGCTATGGCCGCCCATTTCAGAGCGTTACACGACTAAGACCGAGTCTTAGCCGAGGCTGATCTGCACTTCCACACCTGCCGCAAGATCAAGCTTCATCAGCGCATCAACGGTTTTATCCGTTGGCTGGACGATGTCCAGTACACGCTTATGAGTACGGATCTCGTACTGGTCGCGCGCGTCTTTGTTGACGTGCGGGGAGACCAGAACGGTGAACCGCTCTTTACGGGTAGGCAGTGGAATTGGACCACGCACTTGAGCACCAGTACGTTTCGCGGTTTCCACGATTTCCTGGGTGGATTGGTCGATCAGGCGATGGTCAAAAGCCTTCAACCTGATACGGATTTGCTGATTTTGCATTGGATTTCAGACTCCGGCTGCTATTCCCACCGAGCGCAATACGCCCGTTAAAAGGAGGCGCAATTCTATAGACGGCCCCGATAGGTGTCAACCTAATAAAAAAACCCCCGCTAGGCGGGGGTTTTTTCAAAGCACCGAAGCTATCTCAAAAGAGAAGCTTACTCGATGATTTTGGCTACGACGCCAGCGCCGACGGTACGACCGCCTTCACGGATAGCGAAACGCAGACCGTCTTCCATCGCGATGGTTTTGATCAGAGTGACAGTCATCTGGATGTTGTCACCTGGCATTACCATTTCAACGCCTTCTGGCAGCTCGCAGTTACCGGTCACGTCAGTAGTACGGAAGTAGAACTGTGGACGGTAGCCTTTGAAGAACGGAGTATGACGGCCGCCTTCTTCCTTGCTCAGAACGTAAACTTCTGCGGTGAACTTGGTGTGCGGCTTGACCGAACCTGGCTTGACCAGAACCTGGCCACGCTCAACGTCGTCACGCTTGGTACCACGCAGCAGAACGCCGCAGTTCTCGCCCGCACGACCTTCGTCGAGCAGTTTACGGAACATTTCAACACCGGTGCAGGTGGTGACGGTGGTGTCACGCAGACCAACGATTTCCAGTGGATCCTGAACGCGAACGATACCGCGCTCGATACGACCAGTCACAACAGTACCGCGACCCGAGATCGAGAATACGTCTTCGATTGGCATCAGGAATGGCTTGTCGGTCAGACGAACTGGCTCTGGGATGTAGCTGTCCAGGGTTTCAACCAGTTTACGAACGGCAGTGGTGCCCATTTCGTTGTCGTCTTTGCCTTCCAGCGCCATACGAGCGGAACCGATGATGATTGGGGTGTCATCACCTGGGAAGTCGTAAGTGCTCAGCAGATCGCGCACTTCCATCTCAACCAGTTCCAGCAGCTCAGCGTCGTCTACCAGGTCAGCCTTGTTCAGGAAAACCACGATGTACGGAACGCCTACCTGACGGGACAGCAGGATGTGCTCACGGGTTTGTGGCATCGGACCATCGGCGGCCGAGCAAACCAGGATCGCGCCGTCCATCTGGGCAGCACCAGTGATCATGTTCTTCACGTAGTCAGCGTGACCTGGGCAGTCAACGTGAGCGTAGTGACGAATCTTCGAGTTGTACTCGACGTGCGCGGTGTTGATGGTGATACCACGAGCTTTTTCTTCTGGCGCGCTGTCGATTTTATCGAAATCAACGATAGCCGAACCGAAAACTTCGGAGCAAACACGAGTCAGAGCAGCGGTCAGCGTGGTTTTACCGTGGTCGACGTGACCGATGGTGCCAACGTTGACGTGCGGGAGGGAACGATCAAATTTTTCTTTAGCCACGACAATTAACTCCTAGCCTAAAGGGCTGAATCAGCCTTGTTTTTTAACGAGAGCTTCGACGATGTTCGACGGAGCTTCGGAGTATTTGGAGAATTCCATAGAGTAGCTCGCGCGACCCTGGGACATGGAACGAACATCGGTCGCATAACCGAACATTTCGCCCAACGGAACCTCGGCGCGGATCACCTTGCCGGAAACCGTATCTTCCATACCCTGGATCAGACCACGACGACGGTTCAGGTCACCCATCACGTCACCCATGTAGTCCTCAGGTGTTACAACTTCTACCTTCATGATCGGCTCAAGTACAACACCGCCGCCCTTGGACGCGAGTTGCTTGGTCGCCATGGAAGCAGCCACCTTGAACGCCATCTCGTTGGAGTCGACGTCGTGGTAAGAACCATCAAACACAGTAGCCTTCAGGCCGATCAGCGGATAACCGGCAACAACGCCGTTCTTCATCTGCTCTTCGATACCCTTCTGGATAGCCGGGATGTATTCCTTAGGAACCACACCACCAACCACTTCGTTCACGAATTGCAGACCTTCCTGACCTTCGTCAGCCGGTGCAAAACGAATCCAGCAGTGACCGAACTGGCCACGACCGCCGGACTGGCGAACGAACTTGCCTTCGATTTCGCAGTTCTTCGTGATTTTCTCACGATAGGAAACCTGAGGCTTACCGATGTTGGCTTCGACGTTGAACTCACGGCGCATCCGGTCAACCAGGATGTCCAGGTGCAATTCGCCCATGCCGGAGATGATCGTTTGACCAGTCTCTTCATCAGTTTTGACGCGGAAAGATGGGTCTTCCTGAGCAAGTTTGCCCAGAGCGATACCCATTTTTTCCTGGTCATCCTTGGTCTTTGGCTCAACGGCAACCGAAATAACCGGCTCCGGGAAGTCCATGCGAACCAGGATGATTGGCTTGTCAGCAGAGCACAGGGTATCACCGGTGGTGACGTCCTTCATGCCGATCAGGGCCGCGATGTCGCCAGCGCGCACTTCCTTGATCTCTTCACGGGTGTTGGCATGCATCTGCACCATACGACCCACGCGCTCTTTCTTGCCCTTGACCGAGTTGATCACGCCGTCGCCGGAGCTCAACACGCCCGAGTAAACGCGAGCGAAGGTCAGGGTACCCACGAATGGGTCAGTGGCGATTTTGAACGCCAGAGCGGAGAACGGTTCGCTGTCATCTGCATGACGCTCCATGGCGATAGTCTCGTCATCCGGATCGGAACCCTTGATGGCAGGAATGTCGACAGGTGCAGGCAGGTAGTCGATAACAGCGTCGAGAACCAGGGGAACGCCCTTGTTCTTGAAGGAAGAACCGCAAACAGCCAGAACGATTTCGCCAGCGATGGTCCGCTGACGCAGAGCGCCCTTGATTTCCTCGATGGTGAGCTCTTCACCCTCGAGGTACTTGTTCATCAGCTCTTCGTTGGCTTCGGCAGCAGCCTCAACCATGTTGCTACGCCACTCTTCAGCCAATTCCTGCAGTTCGGCAGGGATCGGCTCGCGGCGAGCAGCCATACCTTTGTCAGCGTCGTCCCAGTAAACAGCTTCCATGGACATCAGATCGATCTGACCCTGGAAGTTGTCTTCGGAACCGATAGCCAACTGGATAGGCACTGGAGTGTGACCCAGGCGCTGCTTGATCTGCGCAACAACACGCAGGAAGTTCGCACCGGCACGGTCCATCTTGTTCACGTAAACGAGACGTGGAACACCGTACTTGTTGGCTTGACGCCATACGGTTTCAGACTGAGGCTCGACACCGGAAGTACCGCAGAACACAACGACCGCACCGTCGAGTACGCGCAGCGAGCGTTCTACTTCAATGGTGAAGTCAACGTGGCCGGGGGTATCGATGATGTTGAAGCGGTGCTTGGGAAACTGCTTGGCAGAACCTTCCCAGAATGCGGTGGTCGCAGCGGAGGTAATGGTAATACCTCGCTCCTGCTCCTGCACCATCCAGTCCATGGTCGCGGCGCCGTCGTGCACCTCGCCCATTTTGTGGTTTACGCCCGTGTAAAACAGGACGCGCTCAGTGGTCGTGGTCTTACCCGCGTCCACGTGAGCAACGATACCAATGTTACGGTAGCGTTTAATATCGGTTGTACGAGCCATAAAGCCCTCGCAAATTGAATGACGCTAAAATTAGAAGCGGTAGTGCGAGAAAGCCTTGTTGGCTTCAGCCATACGGTGCACGTCTTCACGCTTCTTAACTGCAGCACCTTTACCTTCAGCAGCGTCCAACAGTTCGCCAGCCAAACGCAGAGCCATGGACTTCTCGCCGCGCTTGCGGGCGAAGTCTACCAACCAGCGCATTGCCAGAGCGTTACGACGGGACGGACGAACTTCGACCGGAACCTGGTAAGTAGCACCGCCTACACGGCGCGACTTCACTTCGACCAGCGGAGCGATGGCGTCGAGTGCTTTCTCGAAGAGTTCCAGGGGGTCAGCGTTCTTGCGCTCTTTGACTTTTTCCAGAGCACCATAAACGATACGTTCGGCCACGGCTTTCTTGCCGCTTTCCATCACGTGGTTCATGAATTTGGCGAGAATCTGGCTACCGTATTTCGGATCGTCCAGAATCTCACGCTTGGCTGCTACACGACGTCTTGGCATTGATAAGCCCTCAAACGGTCTTCAGGTTAGCCCGGGAACATGACACCCAGTGGATGTACGCCCGACCTTACTCTTATCGACTCAAAAAAATAAAAATCAGTTACTGCAGCAAACGGCCGATTACTTCGGACGCTTGGTACCGTATTTCGAACGACCTTGGTTACGACCTTTGACGCCGGAGGTATCCAGGGAGCCGCGAACGGTGTGGTAACGAACACCTGGCAAGTCTTTTACACGACCGCCACGGATCAGCACCACGCTGTGCTCTTGCAGGTTGTGGCCTTCACCGCCGATGTACGAGGAAACCTCGAAACCGTTGGTCAGGCGCACACGGCATACTTTACGCAGTGCCGAGTTAGGTTTTTTCGGCGTGGTGGTGTACACACGGGTGCACACGCCACGACGTTGCGGGCAGTTCTGCAGCGCAGGCACGTCGGATTTCTCGACGATACGCTTACGCGGCTGACGTACCAGCTGGTTGATAGTTGCCATCTACTAGCTCCACTGTTGTCTTGCGACGCTATTGTCTTACAAGAAAAGCAAAATGGCAGGAACGAGTTCCCGCCAAATTTAGGGGTACAAGAGTCTAAAGAGGATCTTGTCCCCAGTCAAGACAAGGCCCCGATCTCCTCACACCAACCATCGCAACAAAAAATCTCGCGATGGCATTGGCGGAGGCTACCAGGGCCTTGTTCTCACTACCGCGGAACTCAGTTACCGCTAGAGTTCAGCGCTTCGGTCAGTGCAGCTTCCACTTCACTGGCGCTTACGCGCAACGGTTTGTCCAGTTCACGACGACGCTTGCGCTCGCTGTGATAAGCCAGACCGGTACCGGCCGGGATCAGACGACCCACAACCACGTTTTCTTTCAGGCCGCGCAGGTAGTCGCGCTTGCCGGTAACGGCCGCTTCGGTCAGTACGCGGGTGGTCTCTTGGAAAGAGGCCGCCGAGATGAACGATTCGGTCGACAACGACGCCTTGGTGATACCCAGCAGAACGCGAGTGAACTTGGACACGAACTTGTCGTCCGCAGCCAAACGCTCGTTCTCTACCAGGACGTGAGTCAATTCCATCTGGTCGCCCTTGATGAAAGTGGAATCGCCGGATTCAGCGATTTCAACCTTACGCAGCATCTGACGCAGGATGGTCTCGATGTGCTTATCGTTGATCTTCACGCCTTGCAGACGGTAAACGTCCTGGATCTCGTTGACGATGTACTTGGCCAGCGCACTCACCCCCAGCAGACGCAGGATGTCGTGTGGATCGCTCGGACCGTCGGAGATAACTTCGCCGCGGTTCACTTGTTCGCCTTCGAAGACGTTCAGGTGACGCCACTTCGGAATCAGCTCTTCATACGGATCGCTACCGTCGTTCGGGGTAATGACCAGACGGCGCTTGCCCTTGGTCTCTTTACCGAACGCGATGGTGCCGCTGACTTCAGCCAGAATCGAGGCTTCTTTCGGACGACGTGCTTCGAACAAGTCGGCAACACGCGGCAGACCACCGGTGATGTCACGGGTCTTCGAAGTCTCTTGCGGAATACGCGCGATAACGTCGCCGATCGCGATTTTCGCACCGTCCGCCACACCGACCAGGGCGTTGGCTGGCAGGAAGTACTGAGCGATAACGTCAGTGCCTGGCAGCAACAGATCCTTGCCGTTGTCGTCGACCATCTTCACCGCAGGACGAATGTCCTTGCCGGCTGCCGGACGGTCTTTCGCGTCGAGTACTTCAATGTTGGTCATACCGGTCAATTCGTCTGTCTGACGCTTGATCGTGATGCCTTCTTCCATGCCCACGTAGGTCACGGTACCTTTCATTTCGGTAACGATTGGGTGAGTGTGCGGATCCCACTTGGCCACGATTGCGCCAGCGTCGACCTTGTCACCTTCTTTAACCGAAATCACCGCACCGTACGGCAGCTTGTAGCGCTCGCGCTCACGACCATAGTCGTCGGCGATTGCCAGTTCACCGGAACGGGACACCGCAACCAGGTGACCATCCACTCGTTCGACGTGCTTCAGGTTGTGCAGACGGACGGTACCGCCATTCTTCACCTGAACGCTGTCGGCCGCGGAGGTCCGGCTTGCCGCACCACCAATGTGGAACGTACGCATGGTCAGCTGGGTACCCGGCTCACCGATGGACTGGGCAGCGATAACACCGACCGCCTCACCGATGTTCACCTGGTGACCACGAGCCAAGTCACGGCCGTAGCACTTGGCGCAGATGCCATAACGGGTTTCGCAGCTGATTGGCGAGCGCACGATGACTTCGTCGATGCTGTTCAGCTCGATGAATTCAACCCACTTCTCGTCGACCAGGGTGCCGGCAGGAACGATAATTTCCTCGGTGCCCGGCTTGAATACGTCACGGGCGATCACTCGACCCAGAACGCGCTCACCCAACGGCTCTACAACGTCGCCGCCTTCGATGTGCGGCGTCATGAGCAAGCCTTGCTCAGTGCCACAGTCGACTTCGGTCACCACCAGATCCTGCGCCACGTCTACCAGACGACGGGTCAGGTAACCGGAGTTCGCGGTTTTCAACGCGGTATCCGCGAGACCCTTACGAGCACCGTGAGTGGAGATGAAGTACTGGAGTACGCTCAGGCCTTCACGGAAGTTGGCGGTGATCGGCGTCTCGATGATCGAGCCGTCCGGCTTGGCCATCAGGCCACGCATACCGGCCAACTGACGGATCTGTGCAGCGGAACCCCGCGCACCCGAGTCGGCCATCATGTACATCGAGTTGAAGGATTCCTGGTCGACTTCGTCGCCATGCCGGTCGATGACCTTCTCTTTCGAGAGGTTGGCCATCATCGCCTTGGAGACTTCGTCGTTCGCCTTGGACCACAAGTCGATCACTTTGTTGTACTTCTCGCCCTGGGTAACCAGGCCGGAGGCGTACTGACTTTCGATCTCTTTCACTTCGTCGGTGGCAGCACCGATGATGCGGGCTTTTTCATCCGGGATAACGAAGTCGTTAACACCGATGGAAACGCCGGAAATGGTCGAATAGGCAAAACCGGTGTACATCAACTGGTCAGCGAAGATCACGGTCTCTTTCAAACCAACCACGCGGTAGCACTGGTTGATCAGCTTGGAGATCGCCTTCTTCTTCATCGGCAGGTTGACGACGTCGAACGACAGGCCGGCCGGAACCACCTGGAACAACAGCGCACGGCCGACAGTGGTGTCGACGATACGGGTGTTCTTGACGCTGCCACCATCACGATCATTGACGGTTTCGTTGATACGAACCTTGATCTTGGCATGCAGGGCCGCTTCGCCGGCGCGGAATACCCGGTCGACTTCCTGCAGGTCGGCGAAGATACGGCCTTCGCCCTTGGCGTTGATCGCTTCACGGGTCATGTAATACAGACCCAATACAACGTCCTGCGACGGAACGATGATTGGCTCACCGTTGGCGGGCGACAGGATGTTGTTGGTCGACATCATCAACGCACGCGCTTCAAGCTGGGCTTCCAGCGTCAGCGGTACGTGCACGGCCATTTGGTCGCCGTCGAAGTCGGCGTTGTACGCAGCACAGACCAGAGGGTGCAGCTGGATAGCCTTACCTTCGATCAGTACCGGTTCAAACGCCTGGATACCCAGACGGTGAAGGGTCGGTGCACGGTTGAGGAGGACCGGGTGTTCGCGAATCACTTCAGCGAGAACGTCCCAAACCTCTGGCAGTTCACGCTCGACCATTTTCTTGGCCGCTTTGATGGTGGTCGCCAGACCACGCATTTCCAGCTTGCCGAAAATGAACGGTTTGAACAGCTCGAGAGCCATCTTCTTCGGCAGACCGCACTGGTGCAGACGCAGGGTCGGGCCTACGGTAATTACCGAACGACCGGAGTAGTCAACACGCTTACCGAGCAAGTTCTGACGGAAACGACCTTGCTTACCCTTGATCATGTCGGCCAGGGATTTCAGAGGACGCTTGTTCGAACCGGTGATAGCACGACCGCGACGACCGTTGTCCAGCAGGGCATCCACCGCTTCCTGCAGCATGCGCTTTTCGTTGCGCACGATGATGTCAGGCGCGGACAGGTCCAGCAGGCGCTTCAAACGGTTGTTACGGTTGATCACTCGACGATACAGATCGTTGAGGTCGGAAGTCGCGAAGCGACCGCCATCGAGCGGGACCAGCGGACGCAGGTCTGGCGGCAGAACCGGCAGAACGGTCAGCACCATCCACTCTGGCAGGTTGCCGGAACCCTGGAAGGCTTCCATCAACTTCAGACGCTTGGACAGCTTCTTGATCTTGGTTTCGGAGTTGGTTTGCGGAATTTCTTCACGCAGACGACCAATCTCGTGCTCCAGGTCGATCGCGTGCAGCAGTTCACGGACAGCTTCAGCCCCCATACGGGCATCGAAGTCGTCACCGAACTCTTCGAGAGCTTCGAAGTACTGCTCGTCGTTCAGCAACTGGCCTTTTTCAAGGGTGGTCATGCCCGGGTCGATAACGACGTAGCTCTCGAAGTAGAGAACGCGTTCGATATCACGCAGGGTCATGTCCATCAGCAAGCCGATACGCGACGGCAGGGACTTCAGGAACCAGATGTGGGCAACCGGCGAAGCCAGTTCGATGTGCGCCATGCGCTCACGACGAACCTTGGCCAGGGCGACTTCAACGCCGCACTTCTCGCAGATCACACCACGGTGCTTCAAGCGCTTGTACTTACCGCACAGGCACTCGTAATCCTTGACCGGGCCAAAGATCTTGGCGCAGAACAGGCCGTCACGTTCAGGTTTGAACGTACGGTAGTTGATGGTTTCCGGCTTTTTAACTTCACCGAACGACCACGAACGGATCATCTCAGGCGAGGCCAATCCAATACGGATGGCGTCGAACTCTTCGACTTGACCCTGGTTTTTCAGCAAATTCAGTAGGTCTTTCAAGGCCTTTCCTCCTGGCGGAGCAGAGAGCGGGCCATGCAGCCCCGCTCTCGATTCGCGTCACGTGTTATTCGGTTTCCAGATCGATATCGATGCCGAGGGAACGAATTTCCTTGATCAACACGTTGAAGGACTCGGGCATGCCCGGCTCCATACGGTGATCGCCGTCCACGATGTTTTTGTACATCTTGGTCCGACCGTTCACATCGTCCGACTTCACTGTGAGCATTTCTTGCAGAGTGTATGCCGCGCCGTATGCTTCCAGCGCCCAGACCTCCATCTCCCCGAAACGCTGACCACCGAACTGCGCCTTACCACCCAGCGGCTGCTGGGTAACCAGGCTGTACGAACCGGTAGAACGGGCGTGCATCTTGTCGTCTACCAAGTGGTTCAGCTTCAGCATGTACATGTAGCCAACGGTAACCGGACGCTCGAACTTGTTGCCGGTACGACCATCGAACAGTTGCATCTGGCCGCTTTCCGGCAGGTCTGCCAGTTTCAGCATGGCCTTGATTTCAACTTCCTTGGCACCGTCGAATACTGGGGTGGCCATTGGCACACCAGCTTTGAGGTTGTGTGCCAAGTCGAGGATTTCCTGGTCGGTGAAGCTGTCCAGGTCCTCGTTGCGACCGCCGATCTCGTTGTAGATCTCGTGCAGGAACTTGCGCAGGTCAGCGACCTTGCGTTGCTCCTCGATCATACGGTTGATCTTCTCGCCCAAGCCCTTGGCCGCCAGGCCCAGGTGGGTTTCGAGGATCTGACCGACGTTCATACGCGAAGGTACGCCCAGCGGGTTGAGGACGACGTCGACCGGGGTGCCATGGGCATCGTGCGGCATGTCTTCAACCGGCATGATCACGGAGACCACACCCTTGTTACCGTGACGACCGGCCATCTTGTCGCCCGGCTGGATGCGGCGACGGATAGCCAGGTAGACCTTGACGATCTTCAGTACGCCCGGAGCCAGGTCATCGCCTTGCTGCAGCTTGCGCTTCTTGTCTTCGAACTTGTCGTCCAGCAGACGGCGGCGATCAACGATGTAGGCCTGGGCCTTCTCGAGCTGCTCGTTCAGCGCATCTTCAGCCATGCGCAGTTTGAACCACTGGCCGTGCTCAAGACCGTCGAGCACTTCGTTGGTGATGTCCTGACCTTTCTTCAGGCCAGCGCCGCCTTCGGCCTTGTGGCCAACCAGTGCGGAACGCAGACGTTCGAAGGTCGCGCCTTCAACGATGCGGAACTCTTCGTTGAGGTCCTTGCGGATCTCGTCGAGCTGGCTCTTCTCGATGGACAGCGCGCGGCTGTCGCGCTCGACGCCATCACGGGTGAAGACTTGTACGTCGATGACGGTACCCTTGGTACCGGTAGGTACGCGCAGGGAGGTGTCTTTGACGTCGCTGGCCTTCTCACCGAAGATCGCACGCAGCAGTTTTTCTTCCGGAGTCAGCTGGGTCTCGCCTTTCGGAGTGACCTTGCCGACCAGGATGTCGCCCGGGCCGACTTCGGCACCAACGTAGACGATACCGGCTTCGTCCAGTTTGTTCAGAGCGGCTTCACCCACGTTCGGGATGTCCGCGGTGATTTCCTCTGGCCCAAGCTTGGTGTCACGCGCCACACAGGTCAGTTCCTGGATGTGGATCGTGGTGAAACGGTCTTCCTGAACAACGCGTTCCGACAGGCAGATGGAGTCTTCGAAGTTGAAGCCGTTCCATGCCATGAAGGCGATGCGCATGTTCTGACCCAGTGCCAGTTCACCCATGTCGGTGGACGGGCCGTCGGCCATGATGTCGCTGCGCTGAACGCGATCACCCTTGCGCACCAGCGGACGCTGGTTGATGCAGGTGTTCTGGTTCGAGCGGGTGTACTTGGTCAGGTTGTAGATGTCGACACCGGCTTCGCCAGTTTCAACTTCATCATCGGCAACACGAACCACGATACGGCTGGCATCGACGGAGTCGATCACGCCACCACGGCGAGCCACGACGCAAACACCGGAGTCACGGGCAACGTTGCGCTCCATGCCGGTACCTACCAGCGGCTTGTCGGCACGCAGGGTCGGTACAGCCTGACGCTGCATGTTGGAACCCATCAACGCACGGTTGGCGTCGTCGTGCTCGAGGAACGGGATCAGCGACGCAGCCACCGAGACAACCTGCTTCGGCGAAACGTCCATCAGGGTGACGTCTTCCGGCGCCTTGACGGTGAACTCGTTCAGGTGACGTACGGCTACCAGCTCGTCGATCAGCACTTTCTGCTCGTTCATGGTCGCCGAAGCCTGGGCGATCACGTGATCGGCCTCTTCAATGGCGGACAGGAACACGATCTCGTCGGTGACCAGGGCGTCTTTCACCACACGGTACGGGCTTTCCAGGAAGCCGTACTGGTTGGTGCGCGCATAGGCGGCCAGGGAGTTGATCAGACCGATGTTCGGACCTTCCGGCGTTTCGATCGGGCAAACACGACCGTAGTGAGTCGGGTGTACGTCACGGACTTCGAAGCCGGCGCGTTCGCGGGTCAGACCACCAGGGCCGAGTGCGGAGACACGACGCTTGTGGGTGATCTCGGACAGCGGGTTGTTCTGGTCCATGAACTGCGACAGCTGGCTGGAACCGAAGAACTCTTTCACCGCCGCGGCCACTGGCTTGGCGTTGATCAGGTCTTGCGGCATCAAGCCTTCGCTTTCAGCCATCGACAGACGTTCCTTGACCGCACGCTCAACGCGTACCAGGCCAACACGGAACTGGTTCTCGGCCATTTCGCCAACGCAGCGAACACGACGGTTACCCAGGTGGTCGATGTCGTCGACGATGCCTTTGCCGTTACGGATGTCGACCAGGGTCTTGAGGACCGCGACGATATCGTCCTTGTTCAGTACGCCCGAACCTTCGATCTCGGTACGACCGATACGACGGTTGAACTTCATCCGGCCGACCGCAGACAGGTCATAGCGCTCAGGGCTGAAGAACAGGTTGTTGAACAGGGTCTCGGCGGCATCCTTGGTCGGCGGCTCACCAGGACGCATCATGCGATAGATCTCGACCAGCGCTTCCAATTGGTTGCTGGTGGAGTCGATCTTCAGCGTGTCGGAGATGAACGGACCGCAGTCGATGTCGTTGGTGTACAGCGTCTCGATGCGAACGACCTGGGCCTTGGCGATTTTCGCCAGGATCTCGGTGTTCAGTTCGGTGTTGCATTCAGCCAGGATTTCGCCGGTAGCCGGGTGCACGATGACCTTGGCGGTGGTGCGGCCCAGGACGTAGTCCAGCGGCACATCCAGCTCTTTGATCCCGGCTTTTTCCAGCTGGTTGATGTGGCGAGCGGTAATACGACGACCCTGCTCGACAATCACCTTGCCTTTGTCATCGAGGATATCGAGGACGGCGATTTCACCGCGCAGACGCTGAGGCACCAGTTCCAGGCTCAGGGTTTCGCCCTTCACGTGGAAAACGTTGGTGGTGTAGAACGCGTCCAGCACTTCTTCGGTGGCGTAACCCAGTGCGCGCAGCAGCACGGAAGCCGGCAGCTTGCGACGACGGTCGATACGCACGAAGACGCAGTCTTTCGGGTCGAACTCGAAGTCCAACCACGAGCCGCGGTAAGGAATGATCCGCGCGGAGTACAGCAGTTTGCCGGAGCTGTGCGTCTTGCCGCGGTCGTGGTCGAAGAACACGCCCGGGGAACGGTGCAGCTGGGAAACGATCACACGCTCGGTACCGTTGATAACGAAGGTACCGTTCTCGGTCATCAGGGGGATTTCACCCATGTAGACTTCTTGCTCTTTGATGTCCTTGATCGCTTTGTTCGACGATTCTTTGTCGAAAATGATCAGGCGCACTTTTACCCGCAAAGGTACGGCGTAAGTCACACCGCGCAATACGCATTCTTTGACATCAAATGCCGGTTCGCCCAGGCGATAACCGACGTACTCCAGCGCAGCATTGCCGGAGTAGCTGATGATCGGGAAAACGGATTTGAAGGCCGCATGCAGGCCCACGTCGCGGAACTGATCTTTAGTCGCTCCCGCCTGCAAGAATTCACGATACGAATCCAGCTGGATGGCCAGGAGGTACGGCACATCCATGACGTCCGGCAACTTGCTAAAGTCCTTGCGGATACGTTTTTTCTCAGTATATGAGTAAGCCATCAGCGTTCCCCAGCTTGGTCACCTGCTTGTTTGGCCCCTCCCCGACGGGAGCAGCCAGAAAATCGTGCAAACCCCATGGTTTGCGCCACCGCATCGGGTGGTTGAAGCACGTTAGAGGCGCCGACCGGGTCGGTCGCCAATAACGGAAAAAGGCCGGTGGCAAGAGCCACCAGCCATCAGCCTGTCGCTTAACGCTCGGGCTGGAGACGCAAGGTCAAAGCTTACTTCAGCTCGACTTTAGCGCCTGCTTCTTCCAGTGCTGCTTTGGCTTTGTCAGCTGCGTCTTTGGCAACAGCTTCCAGAACCAGCGCAGGAGCGCCGTCAACTACAGCCTTGGCTTCTTTCAGGCCCAGACCGGTCAGTTCACGTACTGCCTTGATCACGTTAACTTTCTTCTCGCCAGCTTCCAGCAGCATGACGTTGAATTCAGTTTGCTCTTCAACAACAGCGGCAGCAGCAGCAGGACCTGCCGAAGCAGCAGCAGCGGTCACACCGAATTTTTCTTCGAAAGCTTTGATCAGCTCAACAACCTGCAGAACCGACATTTCAGCTACGGCGTTGAGGATATCTTCTTGGGAGATAGACATTACTGTATTTCCTGAATTGGGGGACGGCCTACGCGACCATCGAAATAAACAAAAATACGCGAAAAGAAGTGCTCAGCCTCAGGCTGCCGCGGCTTCTTTCTGGTCGCGAATAGCCGCCAGAGTACGAGCCAACTTGCTGGTAGCGCCTTGAATCACGCTCATCAGCTGGGAGATAGCTTCGTTACGGGTCGGCAAGGTTGCCAGTACGTCGATCTGATTCGCTGCGAGGAACTTGCCCTCAAACGCAGCTGCCTTGATCTCGAACTTGTCCTGACCCTTTGCGAACTCTTTGAACAGACGAGCAGCAGCGCCCGGGTGTTCCTTGGAGAAAGCAATCAGGGTCGGGCCTTTGAACACGTCGTTGAGAACCGAGTACTCGGTGCCTTCAACAGCGCGCTTGAGCAGGGTGTTACGTACGACACGTACGTATACGCCAGCTTCGCGGGCCTCTTTACGGAGTCCGGTCATCGCGCTTACTGTTACGCCACGGGCATCAGCCACGACAGCGGACAGAGCGACTTTGGCAGCCTCGTTGACTTCAGCGACGATGGCCTTCTTGTCTTCGAGTTTAATTGCCACGGGTTTAACTCCTGCTTGTTACCGTTTCATCTGGCCGAAGCCGGATGTCGTTTTGGTGTCTGATTCGGTAAGGAACCGGGAGCACCATCTGCGTAGGCTTGAGGTTTAAGACTTGCGCCGCCTACGGTCTTGGATAGCCCCCGCCAGGCAGGGACCCCAATTTTTTCGATTGACGCAATCGCTTGCGCCAATGCGTGTCTTACGCTTCCAGCGAGCTTTGGTCGATGACCAGGCCTGGACCCATGGTGGTGCTCAGGGTAACGCGCTTGACGTAGATACCTTTCGAGGAAGCTGGCTTGATACGCTTCAGGTCAGCGATCAGGGCTTCAACGTTTTCCTTCAGCTTGACGGCATCGAAGCCGATCTTGCCAACGGAGGTGTGGATAATACCGTTCTTGTCGGTGCGATAACGAACCTGACCGGCCTTGGCGTTTTTCACCGCGGTGGCGACGTCAGGGGTTACGGTGCCGACTTTCGGGTTAGGCATCAGGCCACGTGGACCGAGGATCTGACCCAGTTGACCGACAACACGCATTGCGTCCGGGGAAGCAATGACCACGTCATAGTTCAGGTCGCCGCCTTTCATTTCGGCAGCCAGGTCGTCCATGCCAACGCGATCGGCGCCGGCAGCCAGAGCGGCTTCAGCAGCCGGGCCCTGGGTGAACACAGCAACGCGAACGGTTTTGCCAGTGCCGTGTGGCAGCACAGTAGCGCTACGTACGACCTGGTCGGATTTACGTGGGTCAACGCCCAGGTTTACAGCAACGTCAAACGACTCGCTGAACTTGACAGTCGACAGCTCGGACAGCAGAGCAGCGGCTTCTACAAAGTTGTAGGCCTTGCCTGCTTCGATTTTGCCGGCGATAGCCTTTTGGCGCTTGGTCAGCTTAGCCATTACACACCCTCCACGTTAAGGCCCATGCTACGAGCAGAACCGGCGATGGTACGCACGGCTGCATCCATATCAGCTGCAGTCAGATCCGCGTTTTTGGTTTTCGCGATTTCTTCCAGCTGAGCACGGGTCACGGTGCCAACCTTAACGGTGTTCGGACGAGCGGAACCGCTGGTCAGGCCAGCGGCCTTTTTCAGCAGAACCGAAGCCGGGGTGGACTTGGTTTCGAAAGTGAAGCTGCGGTCACTGTAAACAGTGATGATCACAGGCGTCGGCAGACCTGGTTCAAGACCCTGGGTACGGGCGTTGAAGGCCTTGCAGAACTCCATGATGTTCACGCCGTGCTGACCCAGAGCTGGACCGACGGGTGGGCTAGGGTTGGCCTGGGCGGCCTTCACTTGCAGCTTGATGTAAGCGGTAATCTTCTTGGCCATGAGGCACTCCAATTACGGGTTCTAGCGCCTCGAAAGGCTCCCCGGTTACTTGCGCGTTTATCCCAGTGACGACAAAACCCCACAGCCTTGGACTGTGGGGTTGGGATGCTTGTTCAGCTAGACCTTTTCGACCTGACTGAACTCCAACTCTACCGGAGTAGAGCGTCCGAAAATGAGCACGGCCACCTGGATGCGGCTCTTTTCGTAGTTGACCTCTTCGACAGTGCCGTTGAAATCAGCGAACGGACCATCGGTAACACGTACGACTTCGCCCGGCTCGAACAACGTCTTCGGCTTCGGTTTGTCGCTACCATCAGCGACACGACGCAGAATAGCTTCTGCCTCTTTGTCGGTGATCGGCGCAGGCTTGTCGGCGGTACCGCCGATGAAACCCATCACCCGAGGCGTGTCCTTGACCAAGTGCCAAGTCCCCTCGTTCATGTCCATCTGCACCAGCACATAGCCAGGGAAGAACTTACGTTCGCTCTTGCGCTTCTGGCCGTTACGCATTTCCACTACTTCTTCAGTAGGGACCAGAATTTCGCCGAAGCCATCTTCCATGCCTGCCAGCTTTACGCGCTCGACCAACGAGCGCATCACATGCTTCTCGTAACCCGAGTAAGCATGCACAACGTACCAACGCTTAGCCACGGGACACCCTTAGCCTACAATCGAGGAAACAAGCCAGCCGAGCAGGGAATCAAGCCCCCACAACAGCAACGCCATTACCAGAACAACAGCCACCACGATCAACGTGGTCTGCGTGGTTTCTTGGCGAGTCGGCCATACGACTTTACGAATCTCGGTACGAGCTTCCTTTGCCAGCACGAAGAACGACTTGCCTTTCGCCGTCTGCAGGCCTACAAAGGCAGCTACAGCAGCAATGACAAGCAGAGCCAGTACGCGGTACAGGATCGGCGAACCATGATAGTACTGGTTGCCAACAACACCAATCACCACCAAAGCGACTACGACGAGCCACTTGAGAAGATCGAAGCGAGAGCCTTGGGCTTCAGCGTTGGAGGTCATCTAAGAGAATCCTGTGAAAAGAAAGCCAGACACACCGAGTGAATCTGGCAGGTCAGGAGGGAATCGAACCCCCAACCTACGGTTTTGGAGACCGTCGCTCTGCCAATTGAGCTACTGACCTAAAACTTGAATCAGGCCGACCATTATGTCGACCTGAGAGAGGCATTTCAACTACTTATTCGATTACTTTCGCCACCACACCCGCGCCGACGGTACGACCGCCCTCACGGATAGCGAAACGCAAGCCATCTTCCATCGCAATGGTCTTGATCAGAGTGACAGTCATCTGAATGTTGTCACCTGGCATTACCATTTCGACGCCTTCCGGCAGTTCGCAGTTACCGGTCACATCAGTCGTACGGAAGTAGAACTGTGGACGGTAGCCCTTGAAGAACGGCGTATGACGACCGCCTTCTTCCTTGCTCAGAACGTAAACTTCCGCGGTGAACTTGGTGTGCGGCTTGACCGAACCCGGCTTGACCAGTACCTGGCCACGCTCAACGTCGTCACGCTTGGTGCCGCGCAGCAGAACGCCGCAGTTTTCACCTGCACGACCTTCGTCGAGCAGTTTACGAAACATTTCAACACCGGTGCAGGTGGTGACAGCAGTGTCACGCAGACCTACGATTTCCAGTGGATCTTGAACACGAACAATACCGCGTTCAATACGACCAGTCACAACGGTACCGCGACCAGAGATCGAGAACACGTCCTCGATCGGCATCAGGAACGGCTTGTCGATTGCCCGCTCAGGCTCAGGAATGTAGCTGTCCAGAGTTTCAACCAGCTTCTTGACAGCCGAGGTACCCATGCCATTTTCATCATTACCTTCCAGCGCCATACGCGCGGAACCGATAATGATTGGCGTGTCGTCACCTGGGAAATCGTAAGTGCTCAGCAGATCGCGCACTTCCATCTCAACCAGTTCCAACAGCTCGGCGTCGTCTACCAGGTCAGCCTTGTTCAGGAAAACCACGATATAGGGAACACCCACCTGACGGGACAACAGGATGTGCTCACGGGTTTGCGGCATCGGACCATCAGCGGCCGAGCAAACCAGGATCGCGCCATCCATCTGCGCAGCACCGGTAATCATGTTTTTTACGTAGTCAGCGTGACCTGGACAGTCAACGTGTGCGTAGTGACGCACGGCCGAATCGTATTCAACGTGAGCGGTGTTGATGGTGATGCCGCGAGCTTTTTCTTCTGGGGCGCTATCGATCTTGTCGAAGTCGACCTTGGCCGAACCGAACACTTCGGAGCAGACACGAGTCAAGGCAGCAGTGAGCGTAGTTTTACCGTGGTCGACGTGACCAATGGTACCCACGTTGACGTGCGGCTTATTACGTTCGAACTTTTCCTTAGCCATCGAAATCACCCTCAGGAGAAGAATTATACAAGCTACATCAGCCATTAAAACAAAGGCAGATATTTGCATATCTGCCTTGTTATTATGGAGCTCTTGAGCGGATTTGAACCGCTGACCTCACCCTTACCAAGGGTGTGCTCTACCAACTGAGCTACAAGAGCGAAACACGGTGCACAAACAGCAAACTTGGAGCGGGTAGCGGGAATCGAACCCGCATCATCAGCTTGGAAGGCTGAGGTTCTACCACTAAACTATACCCGCGGAGCTTGCAGCTCACGCTTAAATATGGTGGAGGGGGAAGGATTCGAACCTTCGAAGTCGTAGACGTCAGATTTACAGTCTGATCCCTTTGGCCGCTCGGGAACCCCTCCTAAGCGAGCCGACATTCTACATCATGTCAGCCTTCTGTCAAGCATTTTTCTCATTTAAATTATGAGGTTAGCTGCGTTGACCCGCTTCGTAGCCAATCCCTCAAGAGGTGTTCACTGCGAAGCGGGCGCCATTCTATTCAAACTATTCGACAGTTGCAATGCCTTCGCATGGCATTATTTTATGTTTTAACTCATTGAATTCTTTAGCAAGGTTCTGCAACAGGGCATCGTCCAGCAAATGCTGGCTTTCAGGTGCGATGCGCACCCAGTAACCGGCTGAATCCGGCAGATTGACCTGTCCGACCCGCGCCTTGATATTGCTGCCCTGAAGACGCTGGACAATGGTCTGCGCCAGATCCTGGCGAGCCACGGCGCCCAGATAGACACAATCACCCTCGCGCTCCGGCGCCGCGGAGACTGCACGGCGCCCGCCAGCGCCATCCGACTCGCTCAGCAACTGGATATCCTGGTGAGCACTGCGATACAGCGAAAGAGGGGCGACCTCCTTGGCCCTCAAGGGCGCTTCCTGCTGGTGCCAGACGTAATAGACACCATTGAGCACCAACAGCAACAGAAACAACCAACGCATAGGAACCTCAATCGAGCGGACACGCCACCGCCAAGCCAACCAATACCAGGACGGGCACTTGATGCGCCCGCCCCGCGCTAAAACCGCTAGCGGCCTCGAACTCAAGCATCATCGCGCAAGCGCAAGCTGAGTTCGCCGCCACTGAAGACCTTTTCCACGCCATCCACCTGCAAGCGAAGCGCACCCTGCTGATCGATGCCCAGCACGATCCCTTCGACCTGGCTCACCCCGGCAACCAGGGCAACCTTGCGTCCTTGCCAGAGATGATTCTGCTCCCACTCGGCCTGGATCGCGGAGAAACCGGAGGACTGGTGCCACTCCAGATAGAATCGCAGCTTTTCTCCCAGGCTGGCGATCAGCTGGTTGCGATCGATCAAGCGCCCCGTCTCCAGCCGAGCAGACGTCCATAGCTGATCCACCTGCTCGGCAACCTGCATATTGACGTTGATCCCGACCCCGAGCACGACGTGACAGACATCCGCCGGGTCGCCAACCAACTCAAGCAGAATGCCGGCGATCTTTTTATTGTCGACCAGGACGTCATTGGGCCATTTCAGCCCTGCCCGGACGATGCCCAGCTCACGCAATGTGTTTAAAACAGCCAGGCCAACCACCAGGCTCAGGCCTTCCAGCTGGCGCATGCCGCCGTCGATCCTGAGCAGCAGACTGTAATAGATATTTTCCGCGAACGGACTGACCCATTGCCTCCCCCGACGCCCTCGCCCTGCGGTCTGCCGTTCGGCCACCACGATGAAAGGTGCAACAACACCTTTCTCCGCCAGGCGCAGCGCCTCGGCATTGGTTGAGTCAATGGTGTCGTAGACATGCACCGGCCAGGAGGCCGAGGTTTTTGCAGCGGCGATCTCGAGTTCGCTCAACAGCACCAGCGGGTTGGCGAGCTGATAACCCCGACCACGGACTTTATGGATAACCAGCCCGAACTCCGCCTCCAGTTGCTGGAGCTGCTTCCAAACAGCGCTGCGACTGACGCCTAACGCCGCCCCCAGCGCTTGCCCGGAGTGGAATCGACCATCTTTGAGGAGTTTCAACAACGTCAGCATGCAGGTCTCGACTCACAATGAGGCAGGCATGATAGCCATGCGCCGAAGCCTTGCATATGACCCTTCAGCCTCGCAGCGCCGATGCAGCCGCTACAGGAGGCGGACCC
>NZ_JALLIX010000034.1 GCF_023242365.1 Pseudomonas sp. MWU13-2100 | reverse complement strand
TGTGGGAGCGGTGCTTGCCCGCGAAGCTTTTGGCGGCCTCAACGGCCTCTTCGCGGATAAATCCACACAGGGGCCCGCCATTACACTGCTGCCAGCACCCGCGCCAGGGTCGACTTCACCTGGCCCATGCCGTCATGCAGGGCCTGCTCGATCTCGGCCATGGTGATTACCGCCGTCGACTTGCCCGCCGCCGGGTTGACCACCAATGCCAGGCAGGCATAGTCCAGTTCCAGCTCGCGAGCCAGCGCGGCTTCCGGCATGCCGGTCATGCCGACGATATCGCAGCCGTCACGCTCCAACCGGGCGATCTCGGCCACCGTCTCCAGGCGCGGCCCCTGGGTACAGGCATAAACGCCATGGCTGCTATAGGCACACCCTTCGGCCGCCAGCGCGGCGATCAGCCGTGCCCGCAAGCCTTCGCTGTAGGGGAAGCTGAAATCGATATGGGTCACCTGTTCCAGGTCATCGGCAAAGTAGGTGTGCTGCCGCCCACTGGTGTAGTCAATCAGTTGATGTGGTACGCAGAAATGCCCGGTGCCCATCGCCGCATGAATCCCGCCCACCGCATTGACCGCCAGGATCGCCTCGGCACCTGCCTGTTTCAGCGCCCAGAGGTTGGCCCGGTAGTTCACCTGATGCGGCGGGAAACGGTGCGGATGCCCGTGACGCGCCAGGAACAGCACCTCACGCCCGGCGTATTCACCGATCTGGATATCCGCCGAAGGGGCACCGTAGGGCGTATCCAACGCCAGCGACTGACGAATGCTCAAACCTTCGAGCTGGGTCAGACCGGTGCCGCCGATAATTGCGTAAACCGCCATGCAAGATACCTCAGTCAATCAGTTGAGCGTTTTTCAGCGCCATCAGTGCCGACAACCAACGTGGATCCTGGCGATAATCCGTGCGTGCGAAGCCCTGGCCGCGCATCCGCGCAATGCGCGGCGACGGCCGGACCTTCAGACGCTGGACGGCACTCAAGGCCAGTTCGGCGGCCGCACGGTCATTGCACACCAGCCCCATGTCACAGCCGGCGGACAAGGCCGCCTCGATCCGGCTGGCGGCGTCACCGACCACATGGGCACCGGCCATCGACAGGTCATCGCTGAAGATAACCCCATCAAATTGCAATTCGCCACGCAGGATCTCCTGCAGCCAACGGCGTGAGAAACCAGCGGGTTGTGCATCGACCTGTGGATAGATCACATGGGCCGGCATCACCGCGGCAAGCTGCTGGCTCAAGCGGGCGAAAGGCAGCAGATCATTGGCGCGGATCTCGTCCAGGCTGCGTTCATCAGTGGGAATCGCCACATGGGAGTCGGCTTCAGCCCAGCCATGGCCGGGGAAATGCTTGCCGGTGGCGGCCATCCCGGCGCTGTTCATCCCGCGGATAAACGCCCCGGCGAGCAACGCCGCACGCTCGGGATCGCCCTCGAAGGCACGACTGCCGACCACCGCACTGCGCTGGTAGTCGAGGTCCAGGACCGGCGCGAAGCTGAGGTCCAGGCCCACCGCCAGCACCTCGGTCGCCATCAGCCAACCGCACTGCTCGGCCAGGTATTCGGCGTTCGGATTGTCGGCAAGCGCGCGCATCGCCGGCAAGCGCACGAACCCTTGGCGCAGGCGCTGCACCCGCCCGCCTTCCTGGTCGACCGCCAACAGCAGGTCCGGGCGCACGGCGCGAATGGCCGCGCTCAGTTCGCGGACCTGACGCGGGTGTTCGATATTGCGGGCAAAGATGATCAACCCGCCGACCTGTGGCTGGCGCAACAACTGGCGATCTTCAGCCGTCAGCCAGGTACCGGCGACGTCCACCATCAGGGAGCCTTGCAGGGCAGTACTCATAGGGAATCCTTGGACAAAAGCGCCCGTTGCCCTCGCGGACCCGCGCGCCAGGCGGCGACAGACAGGCACGGCAACGCCTTGCCATGGCCAGCGCCAGGCAAGCGGGAACGAGCAAGGGAGACTTGGGACAGAAAGAAATCAGACATGGGCGGCAGCTTAGCGGATCAAAGCTGGCGCGCCCACCCGTAGTGTATTAAACCTTGGCTGCCGTCGGCGCCGGCGTCGACTTGCTGCGCGGGCGCAACTGCGCGGCCGCCATGGTGGCATCGGTGACACCGCTGTCGGCGCGCATGCCGGCCGCGAGGAACGGCACCATCAGGCGCATGACCTGTTCAATGGAGGTATTGACCCCGAAGTCGGTCTCGGCAATCGCGCGCAATGCCTTGATCCCCGACATGCTGAACGCCGCCGCGCCGAGCATGAAGTGCACACGCCAGAACAGCTCGATCGGTGGAATCCGTGGCGCGGCATCATTGACCAGCAGCATGTAGCGACGGAACACCTTGCCATACATGTCTTCCAGGTAACGCCGCAGGTGACCCTGGCTCTGGCTGAAGGCCAGGCCCAGCAAACGCATGAAGATCGACAGGTCGTTGCCGCTGCGCGGCTGCACCACCAGCGCCTGCTCGACGAGGATTTCCAGCAACTCTTCCAGCCCGGGCTTGACCTCGGGCTTGGCCTGGCGTCGCTCCAGCTCACGCTCGAGACTGATGCAGAACGGCCCGAGGAAGCGCGAGAACACCGCCTGGATCAGGGCTTTCTTCGAGCCGAAGTGGTAGTTCACCGCCGCGAGATTGACCCCTGCCTTGCTAGTGATCAACCGCAATGAGGTCTCGGCGAAACCTTTTTCCGCGAACAATTGCTCGGCAGCATCGAGTATGCGTTCAACGGTTTCCGACTGGGCCATGGTTACTCCGCCTGACAAACACTTGTTTGAAACATACGTTTCAGCCCCGCGAATGTCAAGTCTGACGGTCCGTTCGTGGCCCGCCGGTCAGGCATTAAATCATACAAATCCTGGCCTGTAGCCATCCTCTCGGGCCACGATCGGGCGACCGTCCAGCGGACGCGAGAAAAAGGAGGATTGCCAAGCGTCTTGCACTGTATATAATCCCAGTCACTGTATAAAAAGACAGAGCGCTCAAAATGATAAAACTGACGCCACGCCAAGCTGAGATTCTGGCCTTTATCAAACGTTGCCTGGATGACAATGGCTATCCGCCGACCCGCGCGGAAATCGCCCTGGAGCTGGGGTTCAAGTCACCGAACGCCGCCGAAGAACACCTCAAGGCCCTGGCCCGCAAGGGTGCGATCGAAATGACCCCGGGCGCATCCCGCGGCATTCGTATCCCCGGTTTCGAAGCCAAGTCCGATGAATCCACCCTGCCGATCATCGGCCGCGTGGCCGCCGGTGCGCCGATTCTCGCCCAGCAGCACGTCGAGGAATCTTGCAACATCAACCCGACCTTCTTCCATCCCCGGGCCGACTATCTGTTGCGCGTTCACGGCATGAGCATGAAGGACGTCGGCATTTTCGACGGTGACCTGCTGGCCGTGCACACCTGCCGCGAAGCCCGCAATGGCCAGATCGTGGTGGCGCGAATCGGCGAGGAAGTCACCGTCAAGCGCTTCAAGCGCGAAGGCAGCAAGGTCTGGCTGCTGGCGGAAAACCCCGAGTTCGCCCCCATCGAAGTCAATCTGAAAGATCAGGACTTTGTCATCGAAGGTTTGAGTGTCGGCGTTATTCGCCGCTGAAGGAGGCGTCATGCAATTCCAGCAAACCCCACAACACGCACAGCTTTCCCTGTTCGAAGCGTTCATGGCGCAACCCCTCGCGCCCCTGCTCAAGGAGGTGGTCGAAGCCCCCTGGAGCACTGAGCCAGAAGTGTTCAGTGAGCTGTCGTTGCGGGGCGCTGCCGGGAGTTGCCTGAGCCTGCTGGCGCCGATCCTGCGGGAGTTGAGCCAGGATCAGGAGGCCCGCTGGCTGACCCTGATCGCCCCGCCAGCCAGCCTGACCCAGGCCTGGTTACGGGATGCCGGACTCAACCGGGAGCGGATCCTGCTCCTGCAACCCAGCAGTGCCCAAAACGCCCAGCAATTGACCTGCGAAGCCTTGCGCCTGGGCCGTAGCCACACCGTGGTCAGCTGGCTGAACCCGCTGAACGCCAATGCGCGTCAACAGCTGATCAGCGCGGCTCGCCAAGGCGATGCGCAAAGTCTGAATATTCGTTTGGGCTGACGGGTTGAACGGCCATCAGGGCCGATATTTCATGCTGACCGCCCAGGGCCTCTCCAGGACAGAGAAGCCGATCTGAAACGTCATCCAGCGTTAGCGTCTTGCGTCGAACGAGCCTCGGTTTCAATGAAGAACCCGTGGCCCGCCGTCGCCCTTCTCGATTTCACCTTCAGCCAAACGCCCGGCCATCTGTACGCCAACGCTCAACATGGCCTTGGCCACCTCGACATGCTGGCCCTGCAGGAATGCCTTGGCATCTTCGGAAAAGTTAAGGGTTACCAGAGAACCTTCGTCCTCGGCCCGGCGCAGCTCGATGCGGCCGTCCGGCAGCTCGACAATTTCTAGAAAGGACGTAGGCATAGTGTCTGTTCTCCACGAAAGGCCATCATTGTATCAGTCATCAACGGCACCTCGCAGGAGAACTGAAGCGCTTTCTTTACCACTTGATGAACATCTGACAGATGGAGACTACTTTTCGCGAAGAAAAAGGCGACAAAATAATCGCCCTCCGTTCATTCATATGCCCACTCAATCACTCAGCACTCATTGAGCCCATCGCGAAAACGGATCGCCAGCGCTTTCAGGTTCTGCCGCCAGCTCTCCAGCTCCTCACGGCCCAACTCAGGTGCCTCGTCCTCATCCAGGCTCACCGCCACGATCAACGGCTGCAACACGTCACCCTTGACCTTCCGCGGGGCCTGGGGCGGCAGATACAGTGCGGCATGGGCACTGATCAAGCGGGCCAACCAGGTTTGCGGGCTATGGGCCAACTCCACCAGTTCGGCCATTTCCGGAATGGCGATCGTCTCCAGCACCTCGCGGGTCAGCAACAACTCGGCCCGCGGCGCGGCAGCCTGGGGCAGGCGGTAGAAGCCGGCAATCTCATGGCACAGCCCGAGCAACGCACCGTACAGGTGAAACAGCGCCGCTTCGCGCTCAGCCTGGATCAGCGCCAGGGCATTCATCGCCCCGCTCTGCTCCGCCTTGCCCAAGGCTTCGAGGGCGAGGCCGGCGTAAAAGATCTTCTGGTTGGTACGGGTATAGAGTTCGTTGGCCATGACGGCGCGCTCCAGGAAAAAAAGGCCACAGGCAGGTCAGTCAGTTTCAGGGATCGACCAAGTTCGCCGCAAGCCAAAAAAGACAAAGGCCGCGTGAAAACCCCGATATCGCTTGGCTAGGGTTTTCACGCGGCCTGAAGGCACAGGAGAGGAAACTGTGGGAGCGGAGCTTGCCCGCGAAGCTTCTATCGCTCTCAAGGGCGCTTTCGCGGGCAAGCTCCGCTCCCACACAAGCTCCGCTCCCACACAAGCTCCGCTCCCACACAAGCTCCGCACCCACACAAGCTCGACTTCCCAGACAAGCTCGACTCCCAATACAAGCTCCGCTCCCACATCACACCCGATCAACGGATCAACGGATCAACGGATCAACGGATCAGGTGTACTCAGCTTACGAGCGCTTGTCTTCCACTTTCCATTTGCCGCCGTCGTAGAACGCCTTCCAGCCGGTCGGCTTGCCGTCCACCTCGGTCTGCACGTACTGCTCCTTGGTCTTGCGACTGTAGCGAATGACCGCCGGACGAGCGTCCGGGTCCTTCTGCGGGGCATCACACAGGAAGTGGTACTTGGGGTCGATCTCGTCCTTGTGCGCAAGGATCTCGATCACCAGCGGCGCACGGGTCTCGCGGTTTTTCGGGAACTGGCTGGCGGCCAGGAACAGGCCGGAAGCACCGTCACGCAGGATGTAGGTGTCGTTGACCTTCTCGCACTTGAGCTCCGGCATCTTCACCGGGTCCATCTTCGGCGGCGCCGCGTCGCCACTCTTGAGCAGCTTGCGGGTGTTCTTGCAGGTCGGGTTGGTGCAACCGAAGAACTTGCCGAAACGCCCGGTCTTGAGCTGCATCTCGCTGCCGCACTTGTCGCACTCCAGGCTCGGACCTTCATAGCCCTTGATGCGGTAGCTGCCTTCTTCGATCTCGTAGCCGTTGCAATCAGGGTTGTTGCCACAGATGTGCAGCTTGCGCTTCTCGTCCAGCAGGTAGGCGTCCATCGCCGTGCTGCAGATCGGGCAGCGATGCTTGCCGCGCAGTACCAGGGATTCCGATTCACCCTCGTCGTCGGCGGCGATTTCATCGCCCGGCACCAGGTTGACGGTGGCCTTGCAGCGTTCCTTGGGCGGCAGGCTGTAGCCCGAGCAGCCGAGGAACACACCGGTGGAGGCGGTACGGATCTGCATCGGCCGGCCGCAGGTCAGGCACGGGATGTCAGTCATCACCGGCTGGTTGGCGCGCATGCCACTCTCAGGGCTTTCCGCCACTTCGAGCTTTTTCTTGAAGTCGCCGTAGAACTCGTCGAGCACGTTCTTCCAGTCGCGCTCGCCCTGGGCCACGTCGTCGAGATGCTCTTCCATGCTGGCGGTAAAGCCGTAGTCCATCAGGTCGGAGAAGCTTTCCGAAAGACGCTCGGTAACGATGTCGCCCATCTTCTCGGAGTAGAAGCGGCGGTTGTGCAGCGCCACATAACCACGGTCCTGGATGGTCGAGATGATCGCGGCATAGGTCGAAGGGCGACCGATGCCGCGCTTTTCCATTTCCTTGACCAGGCTGGCTTCGGAGTAACGGGCCGGAGGTTTGGTGAAGTGCTGGGTCGGATCGAGCTGGATCAGCTTCATCACCTCGCCCTGGGCCATGTCCGGCAGCACGTCGTCGTCGCCCGGCTTGGTCATTTGCGGCAGGACCCGGGTGTAGCCGTCGAACTTGAGGATACGGCCCTTGGCACGCAGCTCGAAGTCACCGGCGGCGACACTGACGGTGGTCGACAGGTATTGCGCCGGCAGCATCTGGCAGGCCACGAATTGGCGCCAGATCAGCTCGTAGAGGCGTTCGGCATCACGTTCCATGCCCGACAGCTTGCTCGGGTCGGTATTCACATCCGAAGGACGGATGGCTTCGTGAGCTTCCTGGGCGCCGGCCTTGCTGCTGTAGACGTTGGCGTTTTCCGGCAGGTATTTGGCGCCGAACTCGCCTTCGATATAGGTCCGCGCCATCGCCACGGCATCGGCCGAGAGGTTGGTGGAGTCGGTACGCATATAGGTGATGTAGCCCGCTTCGTACAAGCGCTGGGCCATCATCATGGTTTTCTTCACGCCGAAGCCCAGGCGGTTACTCGCGGCCTGCTGCAGGGTGGAAGTAATGAAAGGGGCCGACGGCTTGCTGCTGGTCGGTTTGTCCTCGCGCTTGGCGATGGTGTAAGCCGACGCCTTGAGCTTCTCCAGGGCCGCCATGGCCTGGGCTTCATTGAGCGGCTTGAACGCCTCGCCTTTCTCGCGGGCCACTTCGAAGCGCACCTTGGCGCCCTTGGCGGTACCGAGGTCGGCGTGGACTTCCCAGTACTCTTCGGGGTTGAAGGCACGGATCTCGCGCTCACGCTCGACCACCAGCTTCACCGCTACCGACTGTACACGACCGGCGGACAGGCCACGGGCGATCTTCGACCAGAGCAACGGCGAGACCATGTAACCCACGACACGATCGAGGAACCGTCGGGCCTGCTGGGCATTGACGCGATCGATATCCAACTCGCCGGGCGCCGAGAAGGCTTCCTGGATGGCTTTCTTGGTGATTTCGTTGAACACCACGCGTTTGTAGCGGCTGTCATCGCCACCAATGGCTTCGCGCAGGTGCCAGGCAATGGCTTCCCCTTCGCGGTCCAAGTCCGTCGCGAGATAGATGGTGTCGGCATCCTTGGCCAGGCGGCGCAGCTCCTCGATCACCTTCTCCTTGCCGGGAAGGATCTCGTAGCGGGCTTTCCAGCCGTGGTCCGGGTCGACGCCCATGCGCGAGACCAGTTGCTTGCGCGCCTTCTCCTTCGCCGTCAGCACAGGGGCTTCACCAGCCGCCGCCTTGCCGCGCTTGGCAGCAGGCTCTTTGGTGGCACTCGCCGAACCGCTGGTGGGCAGGTCTCGGATATGGCCGATACTCGACTTCACCACGTACTGGGTACCCAAGTACTTGTTGATGGTCTTGGCCTTAGCCGGGGATTCCACAATGACCAGCGATTTGCCCATGGATCAGAAAATTCCTGAATGCTAGAAGTGAGAGGCGGCCTGCGCCTGACGCGGCACCGCTATATATAGTGGCTACAAGGTGAGGTCAAGCGCAGGGTTCTGCGCGACCTCCCCTCAAGGCCTTGAAAAAAGGCTGGGTTCAGCTTGCACCAAAGCAAAGCGCGGGACCTGTTCGCCGTCAACCTCGACCGACTCCAGGAACATGCTCAAGGGCCGTACCCAAAAGCCGTAATCGCCATACAGGGCTTGGTAGAACACCAATTCCTCGTCGGTCTCGGAATGCCGCGCAACGTTGAAAACACGGTACTGCGGCCCCTTGTAATGCTGATAGAGCCCGGGTTCCAATTTCATGTATCGGCTCCTTACAAATAAAAATAAAAAAATTCGGAAAAACAAAAGCCGGGGCACTTGGCCCCGGCTTCCTTCGACGAGACGCTTAGACGCGTTCGAAGACGGTGCTAATGCCTTGGCCGAGACCAATGCACATGGTGGCCACCCCGAGGGTACCGCCATTCTGCTTCATTACATTGAGCAAAGTGCCGGAAATCCGCGCACCGGAACAACCGAATGGGTGACCCAAGGCAATGGCGCCGCCATGCAGGTTAACCTTCTCGTTCATCTTGTCGAGCACTTTCAGATCCTTGAGCACTGGCAAGGCCTGTGCGGCGAAGGCTTCGTTGAGCTCGAAGAAGTCGATGTCGGAGATGGCCAGGCCCGCACGCTTGAGGGCTTTCTGGGTCGCCGGTACCGGACCATAACCCATGATCGCCGGGTCCACACCCGCCACGGCCATGGAGCGGATCACCGCCAAAGGCTGGATCCCCAGGTCCTGGGCACGCTGGGCCGACATCACGATCATGCACGAGGCACCGTCGGTGATCTGCGAGGAAGTCCCCGCCGTCACGGTGCCGCCCTTGGGGTTGAACGCCGGCTTCAAGGCCGCCAGGCTTTCCAGGGTGGTTTCCGGACGAATGGTTTCGTCGTAGTCGAAGACTTTGAGAAAGCCGTTCTCGTCATAACCCTGCATCGGGATGATCTCGTCCTTGAACTTGCCTTCCACGGTGGCCTTGTGAGCCAACTGGTGGGAACGCACGCCAAAGGCGTCCTGCTGCTCGCGGGTGATGCCGTGCATCTTGCCGAGCATTTCCGCGGTCAGACCCATCATGCCCGAGGCTTTCGCCGCGTACAGCGACATGTGCGGGTTCGGATCGACACCGTGCATCATGCCCACATGGCCCATATGCTCGACGCCGCCGACGACGAAGACGTCACCGTTGCCGGTCATGATCGCCTGGGCGGCGGTGTGCAGCGCGCTCATCGACGAGCCGCACAGGCGGCTGACGGTCTGGCCGGCAGCAGTGTGCGGGATCTGAGTCATCAGCGAGGCCATGCGGGCGATGTTCCAGCCCTGCTCCAGGGTCTGGTTGACACAGCCCCAGATCACGTCCTCGACTTCGTTCGGGTCGACCTTGACGTTGCGTTCCAGCAGTTTGCTGATCAGGTGCGCCGACATATCCTCGGCGCGGGTGTTGCGGTGCATGCCGCCCTTGGAGCGGCCCATCGGAGTACGACCGAAGTCGACAATCACGACGTCTCTAGGATTCAAGCTCATATAGTTCACTCTCGCTCTAGTGTGGGCGCTTAACCGAAGAACCGCTGGCCGGTCTTGGCCATTTCACGCAGCTTCGCGGTCGGGTGGTACAGCGCGCCCAGGTCGGCGTACTGGTCGGCCAGGGCAACGAATTCGGCCACACCGATGGAGTCGATGTAGCGCAACGCACCGCCACGGAAGGGAGGGAAACCGATACCGTAAACCAGACCCATGTCGGCTTCGGCGGCGGTTTCGACGATACCGTCTTCCAGGCAACGCACGGTTTCCAGGCACAGCGGGATCATCATCCAGTTGATGATGTCCTCGTCGGTCACTTCACGCTGCTCGTAGATGATCGGCTTGAGCACTTCCAGCACCGACGAATCGGCGACTTTCTTCTGCTTGCCGCGCTTGTCGGTTTCGTAGGCGTAGAAGCCCTTGCCGTTCTTCTGGCCCAGGCGCTTGGCTTCGTAGAGGGCATCCACCGCCGAACGACGGTCGTCCTTCATGCGATCCGGGAAACCTTCGGCCATCACGTCACGACCGTGGTGGCCGGTGTCGATGCCGACCACGTCCATCAGGTAGGCCGGACCCATCGGCCAGCCGAACTTCTCCATGATCTTGTCGATGCGGACGAAGTCCACGCCGGCGCTGACCAACTTGGCGAAACCGCCGAAGTACGGGAACAGGATACGGTTGACCAGGAAGCCCGGGCAGTCGTTGACCACGATCGGGTTCTTGCCCATTTTCTTGGCATAGGCCACGGTGGTGGCGACCGCTTGCTCGCTGGACTTCTCGCCACGGATCACTTCCACCAGCGGCATCATGTGCACCGGATTGAAGAAGTGCATGCCGACGAAATTTTCCGGACGCTTGAGGGCCTTGGCCAGCAGGCTGATGGAAATGGTCGAGGTGTTGGAGGCCAGGATGGCATCGTCCTTGACCTGGGCTTCCACTTCCGCCAGTACCGCTTGCTTGACCTTGGGGTTCTCGACGACCGCCTCGACCACCAGGTCGACATGACCGAAGTCACCGTAGGACAAGGTCGGACGAATGCCGTTGAGCACTTCAGCCATCTTCGCCGCGGTCATGCGGCCTTTATCAACACGACCGACCAGCAGTTTCGCGGCTTCCGCCAGCCCCTGCTCGATGCCGTGCTCGTTGATGTCTTTCATCAGGATCGGCGTGCCTTTGGACGCCGACTGATAAGCGATACCGCCACCCATGATACCGGCGCCCAATACGGCGGCCTGTTTCACATCCTTGGCGATTTCGTCGTAGGCCTTGGCCTTTTTCTTCAGTTCCTGGTCGTTCAGGAACAGACCGATCAGGCTTTGCGCGGCCGAGGTCTTGGCCAGTTTCACGAAGCCGGCGGCTTCGATTTCCAGGGCCTTGTCGCGCCCGAAGTTGGCGGCTTTCTGGATGGTCTTGATCGCTTCGACCGGGGCCGGGTAGTTCGGACCGGCTTGACCGGCAACAAAACCCTTGGCGGTTTCGAAGGCCATCATCTGTTCGATGGCGTTAAGCTTGAGCTTCTCCAGCTTCGGCTGGCGCTTGGCCTTGTGGTCGAGCTCGCCGGAGATGGCGCGCTTGAGCAGTTCCAGAGCGGCTTCCTGGAGCTTTTCCGGAGCAACCACGGCATCGACGGCGCCGACTTTCAGGGCGTCTTCGGCACGGTTTTCCTTACCGGCGGCAATCCACTCGATGGCGTTGTCCGCACCGATCAGGCGCGGCAGACGGACGGTACCGCCAAAGCCCGGGTAGATGCCCAGCTTGACTTCCGGCAGGCCGATCTTGGCGCTGCTGGACATGACGCGGAAGTCCGCGGCCAGGCACATTTCCAGACCGCCGCCCAGGGCGATGCCATTGATCGCGGCGACAGTCGGCACGGCCAGGTCTTCAAAATCGCTGAAAATCTTGTTGGCTTCGAGGTTCGCGGCCACCAACTCGGCATCCGGCAACTTGAAGTTGTCGACAAATTCGGTGATGTCGGCGCCGACGATAAAGACGTCCTTGCCGCTGCTGACGATAACGCCCTTGACGGACGCATCAGCCTTGAGGGTGTCCACGGCCTGGCGCAATTCGCTCAGGGTTAGACGGTTGAACTTGTTGACGGACTCACCCTTGAGGTCGAACTTCAGTTCGACGATGCCACTTTCAAGAGCCTTAACCGTGATGGCTTTACCTTCGTAAATCATCAACTGATCTCCACGATATGGAAGCTGAACAGTACACGTCGGACGCGGGCGGATGGTACGGCACTGACGTTACCGTCGATGCTACGCCAAGCCGCCTGGCACACCCGCCAACGCGATAGTCGGGATTCTGTTTGGAGCCGTCTGATCAGACAAACGCTCAATTCATACGCCCGTTTGATTTGGGTGTGGACACCTTCACGGAATTCTCAGCAATTGTCAATTGCCGAAAACGTTGCGAAAAAAACGACTTCCCGGTCATATTCCGGGCGCGAAAGCGCTTGGGCGCCGGGGTTTATGGCCGCCCATTCAGCGATTCAATAGTGTAGCGGCGCGCGGCCAATCCTGCGTCAGGCGAGAGCCTTGAGGACTGCCGCGATGGCGTGCAAGGCTTGGGCATCGCCGCGCTCGCCCCAATACACGGCGATCATCTGCTTGTCCGCCTCGATCTTGTAGGCGTTATCCGGCAACGTGCGCAAATGCACCAGCAGTTTGTCGTCGGTCAAGATTTCCCGCCATTGGTTGGCCCAGACTCCGGGGGCGGTTTGCCAATAACACCAGCACGGACTGTCGGCGCGCAGACGTGGCCGATGGTATTGCGCACAGGGGCTAGGCGGCTCATGAGGCAGCCAGTGCGGCCACTCCTGGGGCGCCAACTGCATCCCCAGGCCTATGCGTCGCGCCTCCATGCGCACGGCCATCATCCCGCTCTGGCGGCGCGAAGGACGCAACCAGGCCAGAGGGCTCAACACCAGTGCCAGGATTGACACCACTATCCATACCGTCATATCTCTAACTCTCTCGATACTTGATGAGCGATTGGCTCGCCGATGAACCAATCCGCTTGAAACCAGCCATACTTAACGCTATTGCGATCTTCAGGAGTGCCTTTCATGAGCTACGAACACATTCTGGTAGCTGTCGACCTGACAGAAGAATGCGACCCGGTCATCAAGCGCGCACGCGAACTGTCGGTCAGCAGCGAAGCCAAGCTATCACTGGTGCATATCGTCGAACCCATGGCCATGGCCTTCGGTGGCGACGTCCCCATGGACCTTTCGCAATTGCAACAACAGCAATTCGACCAGGCCAAGGAGCGCCTCGACCGCCTGATCGTCAAGTACCCGGAACTCTCGAAAGACAGTTGCCACCTGACCTACGGCCAGCCGCGCCAGGAAATCCACCATCTGGCCAAGGAGCAGCATTGCGACCTGATCGTGGTCGGCAGTCATGGCCGGCACGGTTTGGCGCTACTGCTGGGCTCCACGGCCAATGACGTGCTGCACGGCGCGCCCTGCGATGTGCTGGCGGTGCACCTGGTCAAACGCCCGACTTGATCCTCGAATACGGGCCGACTGACCTTGGAATACCAACTGTAGGAGCCGGCTTGCTGGCGATGAGGCCCTTGAGTCGTGCATTGATCTCACTGACGCCATTGCCAGCAAGCCGGCTCCTACAGGTTTGTACAGACCACAGAATATCGGCACTGCCTCAAGGGATCGTTGCCACCAATGAAAAGCCCGGCCCCCACACAAGTTGGGGCCGGGCTTTTCGTTACTCGGCGATCGCTCAGGCGTCCAGCTCGGCCCAACGTTCCACCATCACTTCCAGCTCGGCCTGGAGTTTTTCCAGCCCGGCGATGACCGCGGCGGTCTCCGCCGCCGGACGCTGATAGAACCCCGCTTCGGCCATTTCGGCTTCAACAGCGGCAATCTGCTGTTCCTTGGCGTCAATTTCACCCGGCAACGCTTCCAGCTCGCGCTGCAACTTGTAGCTGAGCTTTTTCTTCGCCGCCGGCTGCTCGACAGCTGCCGCCGATGCCGGTGCAGCCGTCACCACCGCGGAATTGAGTTCGGCCTTGCCGGACTTGTTCTCCGTCACCCCCAGCAAACGCGGCGAGCCGCCCTGACGCAACCAGTCCTGGTAACCACCGACGTACTCGCGCACCTTGCCCTCGCCTTCGAAGACCAGGGTGCTGGTGACCACGTTGTCGAGGAAAGCCCGGTCGTGGCTGACCATCAGCACGGTGCCGCTGAAGGTCAGCAACACTTCTTCCAGCAACTCGAGGGTTTCCACATCGAGGTCGTTGGTCGGTTCGTCGAGTACCAGCAGGTTGGAAGGCTTGCTGAACAACTTGGCCAGCAGCAGGCGCGCACGCTCACCACCAGACAAGGCCTTGACCGGCGTACGCGCGCGCTGCGGGCTGAACAGGAAATCGCCCAGGTAGCTCAGCACGTGACGGCTCTGGCCGTCGATGTCGATAAAGTCGCGACCTTCGGCGACGTTGTCGATCACGGTTTTTTCCAGGTCCAACTGATGGCGCAACTGGTCGAAGTAGGCCACATCGATCCGCGTACCCTCTTCCACCGTACCACTGGTCGGCTGCAGGCCATTGAGCATCAGCTTGAGCAGAGTGGTCTTGCCGGTACCGTTGGCCCCGAGCAGGCCGATCCGGTCGCCACGTTGCAGGACCATGGAGAAATCCTTGATCAGGAACGGGCCGCCCGGGTGCGCGAAGCTGACGTTTTCCAGCACCATCACCTGCTTGCCGGATTTGTCGGCGGTGTCGAGCAGGATATTCGCCTTGCCAGTACGCTCGCGACGCTCGCTACGCTCCACGCGCAGGGCTTTCAACGCCCGCACGCGACCTTCGTTACGGGTGCGGCGGGCCTTGATGCCCTGGCGGATCCAGACCTCTTCCTGGGCCAGACGCTTGTCGAACAGCGCGTTGGCGGTTTCCTCGGCGGCCAGCGTGGCTTCCTTGTGCACCAGGAAGCTGGCGTAGTCGCCGTTCCAGTCGATCAGGCCACCGCGATCCAGTTCCAGGATGCGTGTGGCCAGATTCTGCAGGAAAGAGCGGTCGTGGGTGATGAACAGCACCGCGCCCTGGAAATCCTTCAAGGCTTCTTCCAGCCAGGCGATCGCACCGATGTCCAGGTGGTTGGTCGGTTCGTCGAGCAGCAGCAGGTCCGGTTCCGAGACCAGCGCCTGGGCCAGCAGGACGCGTCGACGCCAGCCGCCGGACAACTCGGCAAGGGTCTTGTCGGCCGGCAGTTGCAGGCGGCTCAGGGTGCTGTCGACCAGGGTCTGCAAGCGCCAGCCATCGCGGGCCTCGAGGTCATGCTGGACATGCATGAGCTTGTCCAGGTCGGCATCGGTGACGATGTTCTGGCTCAGGTGGTGGTACTCGGCGAGCAATGCGCCAACACCGTCCAGGCCCTCGGCAACCACATCGAACACGGTGCGGTCGTCGGCCAGCGGCAACTCTTGCGGCAACTCGCCGATCTTGAGGCCAGGCGCACGCCAGACGGAGCCGTCATCGGGCTTTTGCACGCCCTTGACCAGCTTCAACATGCTGGACTTTCCTGTGCCGTTGCGGCCGATGATGCACACCCGCTCACCACGGGCGATCTGCCACGACACCTTGTCTAACAACGGCATGGCGCCGAAGGCAAGGGACACATCGCTGAATTTGAGCAGGGTCATGAGCTTCTCCAAAAACCGGGGGCGCATTCTACCTGACTTGAGCCAGGAGGCGGCCGGCATTTTTATCGGCACCTCGGTTCAAGATGACAATTGGTATCAAGTTACGTACGGCAACCGGTAAAACGTTCTCCCACGGATAGCAAACAGCTAAGCTATTAGTAATCAGCCGCGGAACTTTCCACGGTTTGTCAGGTTTTATTTTCTCGGAACTCCCATGCGCAGCCGTCTGTTCAATTTTCTATCGTGTCTGCTTCTTTCTACCTGCGCCGTCCAAGCCGCCCAGGCTGTAGAGCTCTCCCAGCAACGCCAGTTTTACGATGAGGCCAAGCGCGCGCTCGCCAACGGCGACTCGGGCCCCTACTTCCGTTACCAGGACGCCCTCCGGGACTACCCGCTGGAGCCCTACCTGGCCTACGACGAGTTGACTGCGCGCCTGAAAACCGCGAGCAATAGCGAGATCGAACAATTCCTCGCCGCACATGGCGATCTGCCCCAGGCCAACTGGATGAAGCTGCGCTGGTTGCGCTGGCTGGCCGAACGCGGCGACTGGCAACCCTTCGTCAAGTACTACGACCCCAAACTGAACTTCACCGAACTGGACTGCCTCAACGGCCAGTACCAGCTCAGCCATAATCTGCGCGTCGAGGGCTATGCCACGGCGGAAAAGCTCTGGATGACCGGCAAGACCCAACCGAGCGCCTGCGACGCCTTGTTCGGCAGCTGGGCCGCCGATGGCCAGTTGACCGAACAGAAACGCTGGCAGCGCCTGAAACTGGCCGCCGATGCACGCAACTATGGCCTGGCCAGCAGCCTGGTCAGCGGACTGACCACCCTTGCCCCCCAGGGACGCCTGCTGATCGACGTGGCGCAGAAGCCGGAACTGCTGAGCCAACCCTCGCGCTTCCTTCCAGCGGACGAGGCCATGTCCGATGTCGTCGGCCTCGGCCTGCGCCGCCTGGCCCGCCAGGACCCGGACAAGGCCATGCCCCTGCTCGACAGCTATGCCGCGAGCATGCACTTCTCCCGTGACGAAAAGGTTGCGATCGCCCGCGAAATCGGCCTGACCCTGGCTCGCCGCTACGACAGCCGCGCACTGGAGATCATGACCCGGTACGACCCCGAGTTGCGCGACAACACCGTGACGGAATGGCGCCTGCGCCTGCTGCTGCGCCTGGGCCGCTGGGAAGACGCCTACCAACTGACCCGCCGCCTGCCGCAGGACCTGGCGACCACCAATCGCTGGCGCTACTGGCAAGCCCGCAGCCTGGAGTTGGCGGAGCCGGAAAATCCGCAAGCCCTGGTACTGCTGAAGAATGTCGCCCGCGAGCGCGACTTCTATGGATTCCTGGCCGCGGACCGCTCACAGACGCCTTACCAACTGACCAACCACCCCCTGCTACTCAGCCCGCAGGTAATGAACAAGGTCCGCAATACACCGGGCATACTCCGCGCGCTGGAGTTGCATGCCCGCGGCCAGGTCGTCGACGGACGCCGCGAGTGGTACCACGTCAGCCGCCTGTTCAACCGTGACGAAATGGTCGCCCAGGCCAAACTGGCCTATGACCTGAAATGGTATTTCCCGGCCATTCGCACCATCAGCCAGGCGCAATACTGGGACGATCTGGATATCCGTTTCCCCATGGCCCACCGCGACACCCTGGTACGTGAAGCCAGGGCACGCGGACTGCACTCGAGTTGGGTATTCGCCATCACCCGCCAGGAAAGCGCCTTCATGGATGACGCCCGTTCCGGCGTGGGCGCCAGCGGCCTGATGCAACTGATGCCGGGGACAGCCAAGGAAACCGCACGCAAGTTCAGTATTCCGCTGGCTTCGCCTCAGCAGGTCCTGGACCCGGACAAGAACATCCAGCTGGGAGCCGCCTACCTGAGCCAGGTGCATGGACAGTTCAACGGCAACCGCGTGCTCGCGACGGCCGCCTACAACGCCGGCCCCGGTCGCGTCAGGCAGTGGCTAAAAGGCGCCAACCACCTGGGCTTCGACGTATGGGTGGAAAGCATTCCGTTCGACGAAACCCGGCAGTACGTGCAGAACGTCTTGTCATACTCGGTGATCTACGGTCAGAAGCTCAATGTGCCGCAACCGCTGGTGGACTGGCATGAGCGGTATTTTGACGACCAATGATTGGTTTTTGCAGGAGCCGGCTTGCCGGCGATGGCGTACGCGAGATCAATGCAAGACTCCAGAGCCCCATCGCCGGCAAGCCGGCTCCCACAGTGAGCGAATTATAAGGTCAAGACCGTGAAGCCCTGCTATTCAAGCACCGTCACCGGCATCCCGACCTCTAGCAGCCCCTGACCATCATTGACCAGGTTCTGCCCGAACATCACGTCACCACCCCGCTCGCGATAGGTCTTGAGGGTCGTCAACGGCTCACGATCGGCGCTGCGCTCACCGGTCTGCGGATCGAGGGTGGTCAGGATGCAGCGTGAGCAGGGTTTCACCACTCGAAACTCGACCTCGCCGATACGGATGCGCTTCCAGCCGTCTTCGGCAAAGGCGGGACTGCCCTCGATCACCAGGTTTGGCCGGAAACGCAACATTTCCAGCTCACGCCCGACCTTCTGCGAAAGGTCATCCAGGGAAGACTGGCCGATCAGCAGCAGAGGGAAACCATCGGCAAACGCCACCCGATCCTCTTCCTTGCCGTAACCGGCTTCGGTGAGGCGGGCCCGTTCCAGTGGCACATGCACCAGACGGGTCGGCTTGCCGATAAACCCGCTCAACCAGGACGCCGCCTCATCGCCGGCATCCGGTACACGCAAGGTGTCGCTCCAGATGGTCACGCCGCGCAAGGTGTCGTCCTTGCCGGGCAACGCCACATCCAGCGCCGAATGGCCGGGAGCACTCAGGGTCAGGCCACCGGCGGTATTCCACAGCGCCGACAACTGGCTCATCTTGCCCACCGCGCGCTGGGTCAGAAAGCGCCCGCTGGCCTCGTCCACCAGCATCCAGCGCCGATCCCCGGCCAGGCCCAATTCATCCAGCGGGCTCTGGCGCAAGGCCTCACCCCTGGCGGACTTCAACGGATATCGATACAGCGCGCTCAGACGCAACATGCCCAGCTCCTGGAGAGACAAAACAGCGATTCTACAGGAGGGTGGGCACGACGGCATTTTTGCGCTGGAACGCGATTTTGTGGGAGCTGGCTTGCCGGCGATAGCGTCCGCCAGTTCAACGCAAGGCCTACGGGCCTTATCGCCAGCAATCCGGCTCCTACAAGGGGGGATCAGGCGTTATCCAGCATCAACCGCTGGCGCACCACATCCACCAACTTGTCCGGCTGGAACTTGGAGAGGAAGTTGTCACAACCGACCTTCTTCACCATGGCATCGTTGAAGCTGCCGGACAACGAGGTGTGCAGGACCACATACAGCCCACGCAAGCGAGGGTCGTTACGAATTTCGGTGGTCAGGCGGTAACCGTCCATTTCCGGCATTTCCGCATCGGTGAAGACCATCAGCAGCTTGTCGGTCATCACCGCCCCCCCATCCGCCCACCCCTTGAGCATGTTCAAGGCCTTCAAGCCGTCACTGGCGATATGCATTTTCACCCCCAGTTGCCCAAGGGTATCGCGCAACTGGGACAAGGCCACGTTCGAATCATCGACCAGCAACACTTCGCGGCCACGGGCCTGCTCCATGATCGGGTCGTCGAGTTTTTCACGGGATACCTTGGCGTTGTACGGCACAATCTCGGCCAGAACCTTTTCCACGTCGATGATTTCCACCAACTGGTCATCCACCTTGCTGATGGCGGTCAGGTAATGCTGGCGACCGGCGCTGGTCGGTGGCGGCAGGATCGCTTCCCAGTTCATGTTGACGATGCGGTCCACGCCACCGACCAGGAACGCCTGCACCGAACGGTTGTACTCGGTGACGATGATGGTGCTGTCGGGCCCGGGCACCAGCGGACGCATGCCGATCGCCTGGGAAAGATCGATCACCGGCAGGGTCTGGCCGCGCAGGTTGACCACGCCGCAGACGAACGGATGACGCTGGGGCATCAAGGTCAACTTGGGCAGTTGCAGCACCTCCTGAACCTTGAACACGTTAATCGCGAACAACTGGCGCCCCGCCAGGCGAAACATGAGAATTTCCAGCCGGTTCTCACCCACCAGTTGCGTACGTTGATCTACTGTGTCGAGAATGCCGGCCATTAATGACTCCTGGGCTTGCTGCTGAAAGTGACATTGAATAGGTTATCGGCGGAGAACATCGGAGCTTGACCCTCCGACCAAATACCTGTCAAAAGCATTGATGTCACATTAGCATCATGCTTTACTGAGTTCATCCCCCTCCGTCGCCATCGGCGACCGCAAATGCCAACTATAGTTCCTCATGCTAGGGGAATCCCCTAGCGACAATCAGGTCCAACCTGATATTCGCGATATCCAATAGCCATTAATGTGACGCCATTCTCATTGCATGAATGGAGTCAGGCTTTTGCTTTCGATTGCAGGACCTCGGCCAGACAGCCCGATGAACACCCTCACTGATCGTGCTCAAGCCCTCTGGACCGCCGTTTCCGCGGAATGTCTGCGAGCCTGCCCGCGGGGCTTTTGGGTGCCCGCCAGCCTGCACCTGAGAACAAAATGCAATAACCGCAATTCGAAACAATCAGAAACAGACTACAGACACACACGGCCCGTCGGCATTAACTTTAAAACCGTTCGCCCCGCGCGACCTTCTATCGCCTGCCTATGCAATCAAGGAGATAAAGCATGCTGAACGGTAAAGAGCGGCAAGCCAGCCTGCCGGAATTTCTAGTGGAAGCCCAAGCCCTGCAAACGAAGATGCAGGAGTGCTGCCAGCACCTGGAACTGATCCGCAACGACAAGGACGCCATTGACTGCCTCGTCATCTCGCTGCACACCCTGGCCAATTGTGCGCAAGGCCTGGGCGTGCGCTGCATGGCCCGGTTCTCGCGACAGATCCACGCCCTCTTGAGCCAGCCCCAGGACCCGCTCAACCTCCATGAAGACGCCTTGCTGGCCTTGCGCAACTGCCTGACGCTGCTGGCCTGGCAGGTTGAACTGATCGATCCGCAAACCGGCCAACTGGGCCTGGACGACGACGAAGAGTCCGAACTGATCACTGCCCTCGCAATCCAGACCGGCCAATACGGATCAGCCGCTACCGAGCCAAGGACCTTCACCCTGATCACCTTCCCTGAACGGTCCGCTTGAACAACCCGCCGCCCTCGCAGCTTCGACCCGCCTTCTTCCTATCCAAAAACGACACTAGCAACTCACCTCGGACTTTCCGGTTCCAGGCGCTGCCTTTTAATGCAAAAAAGAATAACTAGTGTCTACGCGACTAAAGTATCGGAACAGCATTCCGACTTCAGTTAAAGTAGGCTGGCTTAACAGCACCTTGTGGAACAATCGTACTAAAAAAGTTGACCGTTCAGACATATATCAACCGACAGCGACCGCCCCCGGATGGCGTGGTACTATGCCTTTGATTCGCATATGTACTTGTACGGCTTAGTAATTTTACCAATAGATATCAAAATGACATCATTGCGCAAAGTTTCTCACCCTGACACTGTTTCACGACGAACACACACCTTTAAAGCGTACCTGTTTTTCAAACTTGGCCTGTCGGTTGTCCTGACGGTCTACCCGTAGCGAACATTCATTGGCTCCATACGCTATGTACGCCAGCCTCAAGTCATTCAAGCCTTGGCTACCCTCTCGCAAAAATGCCCGCCGGCTGACAGCCGCGCTGTGCATCAGCTCGGCCATTGCCAGCCTGCTTATCTTCAGCACCGGCGCCCACTTCCCCTCGGGGTTACTGATCCTCAACCTGGCCGCGCTGGCCAGCGTCTGGCTCCAGCACCGCAACGCCGGCACCTCCATCCAGTTCCAGCCGCAGGAGCTGGCCGATCGCCTGCTCCAGGTGCAGGAAAACGAACGACATCGCCTCAGCCGCGAGCTGCATGACGATATCGGCCAGTTGCTCACGGCAGCCAAGCTCCAGGCCCAGTGGTTGCAACGGCGCTTGCCCGACGACCTGCAAAGCCACTTCGAGACCCTGGACCACACTCTGGACGAAACCCTGGCCAAGGTCCGCGACGTCTCGGCCATTCTCAATCCCCGCCAGTTGACCAGCCTCGGTCTGGAAGCCAGCCTGCGCGCGCACTTGCTCAAGACCCTGGAAAACACCAGCGTGCTCTGGAGCCTGGAGTGCCACCAGCGGCTGACCGGTATCCCCGAGGAGATGGCACTGACCGCGTTCCGCGTGACCCAGGAAGCCATCACCAACATGCTGCGCCATGCCCAGGCGCGTAACCTGCTGGTGCGTATCAAGCGCTTGCCCGAAGGTCTGTCCCTGCATATCGCTGACGACGGCCTGGGCTTTTCGCCGGTCCGCAATCCCGGCGAGGCAGGCCAGCGTGGCATGGCCGGCATGGCCGAACGCGTCGAACAGGCGGGCGGAACATTGACAGTCACCAGCGGACCCGGCAAAGGTACGCAGATCGAAGCACTGCTGCCCTGGGCGCCACGCGCCCTGGAACGCGCCAGCAAGAATAAGGCTCCATGACCTGCACTCTACTTCTGGTGGATGACCACTCACTGATCCGGGCCGGTGTTCGCGCCCTGGTACTGGATATCCCGGGCTACACCGTGATCGGCGAAGCCAGCGATGGCGCGCAGTTGCTCGACGCCGTGGAACGGCTGAACCCGGACATCATCCTGCTCGACCTGTCCATGCGTGAAACCGGTGGCCTGGATGCCCTGCGCAAGCTCAAGGCGGTGCGACCCCAGAGCAAGGTACTGATCCTGTCGATGCACACTGACCCGCAGTTGATCATGCAGGCCCTGGAAATCGGCGCCCACGGCTACCTGCTCAAGGACACCACTGCCACCGAACTGGCCCAGGCCCTCGACGCGCTGCGCAGCAACGAACGCTACCTGAGCCCGGCCATCGCCCACACGGTGATCAACCAGGCCCTGACCCAGGTCCAGCGCAACCTGCCGGCCGAACGAGCGGTCAACCACAACCTGACCGGGCGCCAGCTGGAGATCCTGCGATTGATCGTGCGCGGCAAGTCGACCCGGGAAATCGCCAATGGCCTGGGCCTGAGCATCAAGACCGTGGAAACCCACCGCTCGCAGATCATGAAGCGGCTGCAGATCTTCGACGTCGCCGGCCTGGTGCTGTTCGCGGTGCGCGAGCAGATCATCAGCCTCGACGACTGAGCGGCGGCGACCCCTCCGGCAGGTGCACCCGCAGGGCTGCCGACCGTTGCCGATGCCCAACGCCAGCAGATCGCCCTTCCAATGGAAGTCCGGCCCCTGCAGCTCGCCATAGGCGGCATGCAGTTCACTGAAACGACCAAGGCCAGTGAACAGGGCAAGCAAAAAACCCCACAATCCGTAAAATCTATCTGAACTCCATGTAGTCACAATACGAAAGAACTAGTCGGATTTTTTTTACAACAAATTATCGTTTGGTTAGCATCCTGATGCTTCATGGGCTTTACTCAAGCCCATGCCACCGTACCAGAGAGGCAACCTGAAGCACCAAACCGATGAAAATCCAAAAACGACTAGAAAAAGGATTCACTTGGTTTGACAGTCCTGAACCCGCATTATGATCGGCCACCAGGGATGGGCTTAGCGCCAATAAAACCCAGGCTTTTCAACAAGACAACTGCCACGATGTTTCGTAATTACCATTTCGTGATGGTATGACGGGAGGGGGTTTATGCGCCTGCAGCCGGTTGACAGCCTGTTCCTGACCCGACCCAGCATGGTCGAGTACTTTCTGTTCGGCATCCGCCTGGTCCATGGCCTGACCGCGATGCTGCCTGGCTTGCTGCTGCTGGTGTACCTGCGCGAGCAAGACCCTGTCGTCGTCAAGAGCTACCTCACCCTGCTGCTGTTCTTCGGTTTCATCAGCGTTCTGATCTTCCAGGCGTTGGGGGTGTATGCCGAGACCATCTTCAGTAACCTGCTGCGTTTCCAGCTCACCCTCTTCGCCTGGTCGTCGGCGTTCTGCCTGCTGCTGTTCATGCACCACGGCTTGTCACTGTTCAACTTCCTGACCAACACCGAACTGTTTATCTGGTTTGTCTCCAGCCTGGTGCTGTTCGGTATCGAGCGCCTGGTGCTGCTGACCCTGTTCCGACAACTGATGCGGCGGGGCTTTTTCCTGCAGCACGCGGTCATCCTCGGCGCCACTGAAAACGGCCAGCGTCTGGCCGAATACCTGGCCCAGCATCAGGACATCCGCTCAGGGGTCATCGGCTTTATCGACGACCGCATCGGCCGCCTGCCCAAAACCCTGGTCAACCTGTCGCTGCTGGGCAACTCCTGTGACCTGGAACGCCTGATCCGCGAAGAAAAGGTCACCCAGGTCCTGGTCGCCCTGCCCTGGTCGGCGGAAAACCGCATGGACTACATCATCCGCGAACTGCGCCGCCTGCCGGTCAACGTACTGCTGGTGCCGGACATGGTTGCGTTCCGGCACGCCCACAACCGCATCACCGAAGTCGCCAACCTGCCGATGTTCAACGCCTCCGAGGTCCCTCTGCGTGGCTGGTCGCCGATGTTCAAGCGCCTGGAAGACATGATCCTGTCGACCCTCGCGCTGACCCTCTTGTCGCCGATCATGCTGCTGACGGCCCTGGCGATCAAAATCGACTCGCCGGGCCCGGTACTGTTCCGCCAGAAGCGCTACGGCTACAACAACCGCCTGATTGAAGTCTTCAAGTTCCGCTCGATGCACCAGCACCAGAGCGATGCTAACGCCGAAACACAAACCACCCGCGGCGACCCACGGATCACCCGGGTCGGACGTTTTATCCGCAAGACCAGCCTCGACGAGCTGCCGCAATTGTTCAATGTCTTCATCGGCAGCATGTCGATGGTCGGCCCGCGCCCCCACGCCACGGCCACCAAGGCGGCGGGCATCCTGTTCGAGGAAGCGGTCAAGGAATACACCTCGCGACACCGGGTCAAGCCAGGCATCACCGGACTCGCCCAGATCAATGGCTACCGCGGTGAAACCGACACTCTGGAAAAAATCGAAAAACGTGTCGAGTTCGATCTGGAGTACATCGAAAACTGGTCGATCTGGTTCGACCTCTACATCCTGTTCCGCACTGTCCCGGCAGTGCTCATGACCCGCGAGGCCTACTGAATGGGCGCACTCATTCCCTGCATCATCGCCGGTGGCGCCGGCACCCGCCTATGGCCGGTCTCCCGCGAGGCCATGCCGAAACCCTTCATGCGCCTGCCCGATGGCGAAAGCCTGTTGCAGAAGACCTTTCTCCGGGCCACCGGGCTGGCCGACGTCCAGCGGATACTGACGGTGACCAACCGCGAGGTGTTCTTCCGTACCCTGGATGACTACCGCCTGCTGAACAAGGGCGATGCGGCGCTGGACTTCATCCTCGAACCCTTTGGTCGCAACACCGCCCCGGCCATCGCCGCAGCGGCCTTGCATGTGGCCAGCCTCTACGGCGACGACGCACAACTGCTGGTGCTGCCGGCCGATCACCTGATCAAGGACCTGGATGCCTTCGCCAAGGCGGTCGATAGCGCTCGACTACTGGCCGAGCAAGGCTGGCTGGTGACCTTCGGCCTGGTACCGACCCAACCCGAGACCGGCTTCGGCTATATCGAAAAAGGCCAGGCCTTGGGCGACAAGGCGTTCCAGGTCGCGCGCTTCGTCGAGAAGCCCGATGCGAAGACGGCGCAGCAGTACCTCGATGGCGGCCGGCATCTGTGGAATGCCGGCATGTTCTGCCTGCGGGCCGACGTCGTGCTGCGCGAACTGCGCGAACATGCCCCTGATGTCCTCGATGCCATGACCGAGTGCCTGGCCCTCAGCCACAGCCGCGAAGGCAGCCAGGAACTTCAGCTGGAACTGGATGGCAAGAGCCTGGCCAGGGCGCCGGACATTTCCATCGACTACGCGCTGATGGAGCGCTCGCGCAAAGTCGCGGTGGTGCCCTGCCAGCTCGGCTGGAGCGATATCGGCTCGTGGCAGGCGGTACGTGATCTGACACCGGCCGATGCCCAGGGTAACCAGTGCAACGGCGAGACGGTACTGCATGACGTCAGCAACTGCTACATCGATTCGCCCAAGCGTCTGGTGGGCGGCGTCGGGCTCAAGGACCTGATCATCATAGACACCCCCGATGCCCTGCTGATCGCCGACGGCAAACGCAGCCAGGATGTCCGGTTGATCGCCCAGGAGCTCAAGCGCCAGGGGCACGACGCCTATCGCCTGCACCGTACCGTGACCCGCCCATGGGGCACCTATACCGTGCTGGAGGAAGGCAAGCGCTTCAAGATCAAGCGCATCGTGGTCAAACCCAACGCTTCGCTGTCGCTGCAGATGCACCACCACCGCAGCGAACACTGGATCGTGGTCAGCGGCATGGCACGGGTCACCAACGGCGACAACGAATTCATGCTCGATACCAATGAGTCGACCTTTATCAAGCCGGGCAAACAACACCGGCTGGTCAACCCGGGGGTGATCGATCTGGTGATGATCGAAGTACAGAGCGGCGAATACCTCGGCGAAGACGACATCGTGCGTTTCACCGACGTTTATGGGCGGGTTCCCGTCGAAACCAGCAAGACCTGACACATCTGAAACACCTGAAACAGTAGGAGCGCCCGCCTGCACGGACCCAGGTCCGTCAGGGGGTAACCATGCACAAAGGGAAGACTGATCAATGAACAAACTCCTGCTGATCCTCAGCGTTTTATTAATCAGCGCGTGCAGTATCCCGGCCAAGGTGGCATTGCCGGACAACGACGTTCTGCGCGAAGGTCACCGGGCCGGCGACTCCCTGGCCGGCAAGCCACTGCCGGACCAGCGCATCCGCGCCGGCGACACCTTGCGTATCGTGCGCAATACCGGCGAAGCGCCGTCCATTTCGGCCTTCACCGCCAACTCGATCTACGAGCTGACGCTGTTCGTCGTGATGAACGACGGCAGCTTTTCCTACCCCTATGTCGGCAACATCAAGGCCGCCGGCCTGACACCGCAACAGCTGACCCTGATCCTCGAAGACAAGTTGAAGAACATCTACCAGGATTCGGCCCTGACGGTGAATATCTCCCAGGCACCGAGCAACACCGTGTTCGTCGGTGGCTCGGTCCGCACGCCGGCCAGCCTGCCGGTAACCACCGCCACCACCCTGGAACAGGCCCTGATCGGTGCCGGCGGCCTGTTGCCGGTGGGCGACAGCCGCAACGTCGCCCTGCTGCGCCAGGATGATGACGGCCGCTACAAAACCTACTTCTTCGACTATCGCGACACCATGCTCGCCGGCGCCAGCAACCGCGCCCCGGTGCTGCTGCAACGCGGCGACGTGGTGTTCGTGCCCAAGTCCCATGTGGGCAACGGCATCGAGTGGGTCGACTTGTATCTGAACCAATTGATTCCATTCCAGAAATCCATTGGTATCGGCGCCAACTACAACTTGAACAACTCCACCAGCACTGGCAACTGATCGTTAAGGACAACAGACATGATCAATATCCGCTCCTTCCGCGATTTGTTGCGCCTATTCTTCATTTTCAAGCGCGAAGTGAAAATCACCGTGCTGGTGACCTTCGTCGTCATCCTGCTCGGTGCCTTCCTGTTGCCCAACCGCTACGAGTCCACCGCCCTGCTGCTGGTCAAGCCGGGCCGGGATACCAGCACCTTGCCGATCGAGATCTCCGACCGCCAGGCGACCATTATCCCCAGCGCCCAGCGCGACCCGATCATCGATGAGGAACGCATCCTCACCGGGCGTCCGATTGCCCGGCTGGTGGCCGAACAATACCTCGACGAACTGTCCCGGGTACCGCCCCAGGAGGGCTTCATCGCCACCCTCAAGACCCTGGTCAAGAGCACCGTACAGGGCCTGTTGGATGTCGGCCGCGGCCTGTTGCAACTGCTCGGCCTGGTGGAGAAGCAGACGCCGGTCGAACGCCTCACGGACCAGCTGACGAAGAACTTCAGCGTGACCCACGCCGCGGGCTCCTCAGTGATGGAAATCAGCTTTACCTGGAACGACCCCCAGGTGGCCCAGACCATCGTCAAGAGCTGGATCGAGCAGTATGAGCAGGAACGCACCCGCACCCTGGGACGCAAAAGCCTGTACACCTTCTACGAAGGCGAAAGCACCGCGACCACCAAACGCATCCTCGACTACAAGAAACAGATCGAGGCCCACCTCAACGAACTGGGGGCGGTGAGCATCGGTGAACGCCTGAACGATATCTCGCGCAACCTCAACAACCTGCGCGGCGAACACCTGAACACCACCCGCGCGGTGGCCTCGACCAAGAGCGGGCTGGACCGGATCAAGGCCCAGCTCGACAGCATGAAGAAAGAAATCAGCATCGGCCGACAGATGAGCATCAACCCGGACCGCCAGGACCTGCAACAGCGGATCAACGCCAAGCAGATCGAGCGCCAGGAAATGCTCCGCACGTTCAAGGAAGGCGCACCGCCAGTGAAGGCCATGGACAAGGCGATTGCCAACCTGGAAGACCTGCTCAAGTCGCAGAACGCAGTGGTCCAGCGCACGGATAACCTGGCGCCGAATCCGGTCTACACCCGCCTGCAGAACAGCTTCGCCGACCAGCAGGCCAGCCTCAGCCGCTTGCAGACCCAGGCCAGCCAGCAGGAAACCCAGCTCAACCAGTTGGAACAGGACCGCCGTCAGGCCCTGGCCCTGGAGCCGGAAATGGCCCGTCTGCAACGTGAACTCGATGCCGCGGAAAAGAACTTCGCCCTGTACAGCACCAGTACCGAGAAAGCGCGGATCGACCGCGAACTGGACAAGAGTCAGATCAGCAACATCGCGGTGATCGAACAGGCCACCCTCAACGAAAGCCGGGTCTTCCCGAAAAGCCTGACCATGCTGTTGCTGGCCATTCCGCTGAGCCTGGGGGTCGGTCTGCTGGCCCTGTATTTCTTCTATCTGCTGGACCAGCGCATCCACGACGGCGACAAGATCGAGTCGCGCTTCGGGGTCAAGATCTGGACCAGCCTGCAAGACATCAGCGATGGCAGCACCCAGCGCCGCACCGCGTTCACCGCCAGCATGTACCGGCTCTACGGGGTCCTGCCACTGGAGCAGGTCGCCGAACACGGCCTGGCCATCGGCCTGACCTCGGCCCGGCGTGGCGAAGGGGTCAGCTTCGTCATCGAGCACCTGGCCAACCTGCTGCGCGAGCGCGGCCATCGGGTTCGTGTCGACGGCCACGGTCCGGCCCATCCGGGGGAAATCCTGCTGCTCAACGCTGGCGCGTTCTTCTCCAATCAGGAAGCCTTCGTGACCCTGCGCCAGGCCGACCTGATCGCGCTGATCATCGAAGCGGAAGCCACCACCGTACCGATCCTGGAAAATGCCCTGTCGACACTCAATACCGCGTTCAAGCGCGTCGACGGCATCATCCTCAATCGGCGGCGCTTCGAAATCCCCGACCGCGTACTCAACACCCTGGCCCGCATCCGGAGCCATGTCTGATGCATATCGCCCTGATAGCGCCCCTGCCACCGGAACAGAATGGCATCGCCGACTACGCCGGGCACCTGAAGACGGCGCTGGAAAACCTCGGGGTGCGCGTCAGCACGCCCCTGGCGGGACTGGGCAACGACCCGCAACGGGCCAGGGCGCTGGTGGCCCAAGCGTCGTGGGAAGGCATCGATCTGGTCCACGCCGAAATCGGTGGCGGGCGCCTGGCCGAGTTCCACGCCTTGAAGGCCCTGCGCGAACGTTTCCCGGCGCTGCCGCTGACCGCGACCTTGCATGACCCCGAACGCCTGGTCTGGCGCCGCGAGCGCTTGCCCTGGCCGCTCTCGCTGGCCGCACGCCTGCCTTCACCGCTGCCACAGATGGCTACGGTGCTGGCCGATCCGCTGTGCCTGTACGAAGAGCGGCAACTGGCCCGCAGCCTGACCCGCCTGGTGACACTGACCCATTCGGGCGGCCATTGCCTGCGCCAGCGCATGGGGCTGCGCAACGAACAGATGGCGGTGATTCCCCACGGTAACCTGGCCATCGCGGCCAAGCCGCTGCCCGCGCTGGAACCGCTGCGACTGCTGTACTTCGGTTTCATCTATCGCGGCAAGGGCATCGAAGACCTGCTCGACGCCCTGGCCATCACCTTCGCCCAGCAGCCGGACTTGCGCACCCGCTTGCGCCTGACCCTGGCCGGGGGCAGCGAGCCGGAGATGGCCTTCGGCCCTTCGGGCAGCTACCTCGATCAACTGCGCCGGCATATCCAGAGCCTCGGCCTGCAAGACAGCGTCGACTGGCAACTGGACCTGCCGGCTGCCGATATCCCCACGGTGATCCAGGCCCACCATGTCATGGTGCTGCCATACCGCGAGTCGAGCAAACTCAAACTGCTGGGCAGTCTGCGTGGCACCAGCGGCGCACTGTCCTGGGCCGTTGCCTGCGGGCGTGGCGCTATCACCTCGGACGCGCGCTCGTTTGCCGAGGAAGTGGCCCAGGGTAATGGGGTGATTTTCCCCCAGGGCAACGTCGCGGCCCTGGCGGCGCAGTTGAGTCACTTGTGTGCCAAGCCGGAACTGGCCATCCGCTGGGCCGAGCATGCCAGCGTGATCGGCGAACAGCGGCTCTGGAGCCACACCGCCGAGCGCTTCCTGCAGCTGTTCCAGCAAGCCTGCGGAGGGTATGAAGATGTGGCGTAAAGCCTTTTTATGGCTGCCGGCCCTGTTGCTGATGGCGGTCGCCGTCGGCCTGATCCCCTGGAGCCCCAAGGTCGCTGCCCAGACCACGCTCAAGGCGCCCCGCGCGGTGGAGTGGAAAAACTTTCTCGGGGTCAACGCACAGTTCCAGTATTTCGATCCGGACACCTACCAGAAACAGATGACGCAGCTTGATGCGCTGGGCCTGAACTGGGTGCGCCTGACCCTCCACTGGTTCATCATCGAACCCGAACAGGGGGCTTTCCAGCTCAACGAACTCGATGCGGCCATGGCGGCGATGAAGAGCCATGGCTATAACACCGTCGCCTACCTGGTCGGCTCACCGCCGTTCGCCAGCAGCGCCCCGGCCGGCACGCCGAGCAGCGACCAGTATCCGCCGACCGACTTCAAGCTGTTCGCCTCGCGCATGGTCACCCTGGCCCAGCGTTACCCCCAGGTAAACACCTGGCAGGTGTGGAACGAGCCGAACATCATCTGGCGGCCCAAGGAAGACCCCGCGGCCTACTACCAGTTGCTGACCACCACGGCCGATGCCATCCGCACCCAGGTGCCGGGCAAAGCCATCGCCAGCGCCGGCGTCGCTTATTTCGGCCAGATGCACAGCACCCCCGGGCTGATGCTCGACGCCCTGGTGAACCAGGGCCTGGCCGGCCAGAACATCATCGCCGCCTATCACCCCTATACCCAGTTTCCTGAAGGCGACAACGCCGCGGCCCAGGACTTCCTGATCAGAGGCAATGCCATGAACAGCAACCTGCACGGCAAGGGCGTCACCCAGGTATGGGCAACCGAATGGGGCTGGTCAAGCTATGCCGGCCCCAAGGAAATGCAGGCACTGATCGGCGTCGACGGGCAGGCCGACTACACCCTGCGGCGCCTGGCCCTGATGAGCGCCATGGACTACCAGCGGATCTTCCTGTTCAACCTCAGCGACCTGGATCAGCGGGCGACCCCGCGCGACCAGTATTACGGGCTGCTCGACCTCAGCGGCAAGCCGAAGCCGGTGTATAACGCCCTGAAGAACTTCCTCACGGTCACCGGCCCGGTGCTCCAGCCGGCCGATGCCCCGGCGTCGAACAATGCGCCCGCCGATCTCTACAACATCACCTGGACCCGCAACGACGGCGCCCACGTCTGGATGTTCTGGAGTGCCAGCGGCCAGAGCCTGCAGTTGCCCGGCGTGACCCAGGCGACGCTGTTCGACCCGCTGGCCGGCACCCAGACGAACCTGAGCGACAGCACAGCCATTACCGTGCCGCTGAAAACCAGCCTGCAGCTATTGGTGTGGACGCCATGAAAATCCTCTGGACCCTGCCCTACCTGCCCTGGCCCACGACCAGCGGCGGCAAGACCCGGCAATTTCACCTGCTGCGCAGCCTGGCGGCACGCGGACATCGGATCACCCTGCTGGTGCAATCGAAAAACGATATCGACGAAGCCACGCGCCATGCCCTCGCGCCGATTGTCGAGCGGCTGATCGTGGTCCCGCGACGCTCGTTGCGCAGCCTGAAAACCCTGCTCGGCGTACTGCTGGCGCCCTACCCGATGCTGGCCACGATCAACGGCCTGGCGCCACAGTTGCAGGCACAATTACGCACCTTGCTGGAAGAAGACTGGGACGTGATCCAGATCGAACACAGCTATAGCTTCCAACCTTTCGAACAACCGCTGCTCGACGCCGGCAAGCCTTTCATTCTTACCGAGCACAATGTCGAATCGGCCCTCGGCGCCGCCAGTTATGACCGCCTGCCGGGCTGGATGAAACCCTTCACGCAGTATGACCAGCGACGTTATCGACGCTGGGAAAGCCGGGTGTTTCGCCAGGCCAGCGAACTGGTCGCCGTGACCCGCGAGGACGCCACGGTATTGCGCCAGCAGACCGGCAAGCCCGTGGCGGTGGTGGTCAACGGTGTCGACACCGACCTCTATGCTGGCGTCCAGCCCGACCTGCATGCCCGGCGCCTGCTGTTTATCGGCAACTACGAATACAGCCCGAACCTGGATGCCGTCGAATGGGCCCTGGAGGAAATTCTCCCGGCCCTGTGGCAGCTCAATCCGGGGGTGCGTTTCGCCATTGCCGGATTCGGCTTGCCGGATGCCTGGCGCTCGCGCTGGACCGATCCGCGGATCGAATGGCAAGGTTTCGTTCCCGATCTGCGCACCCTGCAAAGCCAAGCGTCGGTGTTCTTCGCACCGCTACGCCAGGGCGGCGGCTCCAAGCTCAAAGTACTCGAAGCCATGGCCGCCGGCCTGCCGGTGGTCACCACCGGCCAGGGCGTGTCGGGACTGCGGGTCGAAAACGGCCGGCACTATCTGGGCAGCGAAGACCCGCAAGCCCTGGCCCGGATGCTCGCCGAACTCCTCGAACACCCGTCACGCCTGCGGCAGATCGCCGAAGCCGGCCGAGCCTACGTCAAGGCCGAGCACGATTGGTCCGTGGCCGCCGCACAACTGGAAGCGGTCTATAACCGCCTCCCCCACCTCAAGGAAGCACAATCCGTATGCGCATAGGTCTGGATTATCGCCCGGCAGCGGGTTACACCCACAGCGGCATCGGCCGCCAGAACCTGGCCCTGGAGCAGGCGCTGCGCGCCCATCCCGAGGTGAGCCTGCAACTGTTCGGGGTGGCCCCGGAGGATCATCCGATCCGTCGTCGCGTCCACTGTCCGAGATGGGGCTCGCCCTTGTTCGGCGTGCACCGCCTGCCGATACGCCTGCGCTTCGAGGCCGGTTTCCTGCCCGGTGCGTTGCGCGAAGCCGGGATCGAGGTCTACCTCTGCAACTTCAACATGGGCCTGCCACCAGGGCGCAAGCCCGCCGGCATGCGTTATGTGCTGCAACTGCACGACCTGTTCCAGCTGACCCTGCAAAACAGCCACGGCTCGAAACTCAAGGAACGCGTCTACCGCGCCACCGACCGCCTCTCCATCGGTCATTCGGTGAAGGTCGCCGACAGAGTCTGGACACCCTCGCAATACACCGCCGACGAACTGCTCAAGCTGTTTCCCGAGGCCCGCGACAAAGTCCGCGTATTGCCCAATCTGGTCACCGGCTTCGTCGGCGAAGCCGCCGACATCAGCGACCTGCAAGTCCCCGAGCGCTACTGGCTGGCCGTCGGCACCCGTGAACCGCGCAAAAACATTCCCTGGTTCGTCAGCGCCTGGCAGGCTGCCCGCCAGCAATCGCCACAGGTGCCGGAGCTGGTGCTGATCGGCGTCCCCGAGGACCTGCCCGCATCGCTGCAACACCTGCCGGGCCTGCATTACCTGAGCGGCCTCAGCGATGCCCAACTCCACGGGGTATACCAACAGGCCGAGCGTTTGTGGCAACCGTCCTATGCCGAAGGCTTCGGCCTGCCGGTGATCGAAGCCCTCAGCGTCGGTACCCCGGTGGCCGTCGCCAGCGGCTCGGCGCTGGACGAAATCACCCCACCACACAGCCCGCGCTTCTCGCCCACCGACGGTCCGGCCCTCAGCGCACTGATGATCGGCCTGGCCGATGCCCCCGCCGAGGATCCCGAGGCACTCCGGACCTGGGCCGCGGGTTATGGCACGGCGGCCTACCAGGAGCGCTTCAACCGCCTGATCGAGGAGCTGAAATAATGCCCTTGGCGTTGCCCATCGCCGTGTTGTCCGGGCTGCTCTTCGGCATCCTCGCCTGGCTGCTGCCGCCGTTCAAGGTGGCGGTCGTGCTGGTTGCCATCGGCGGCGTGGTGACCATCATCCGCCACCCGCTCTGGGGCCTGCTGCTGTTCAGCGTGCTCGCCACCTTCCTGCCCTACTCGACGATCCAGGTCGGCCTGCGCACCACGGTGTCCGAGGCCCTGATCCTGCTGGTCTGGGGCAGCGTGCTGGTGCAAAGCCTGTTCAACAATCTGCCGCAAAAGCCGCCTCTCCTGCGCACTGAACGTTGGCTGGTGGCCTTGATGCTGTTCAGCGCGCTTCCGTTTGTCGCCGGACAATTGATGGTCAACGCCGAAGGCAATGGCCCGGTGAACTGGATACGCTGGCTGCTCAACCTGTCGGTGCTGTTCCTGGTACCTCGTCTGCTGGACCAGCAAAAGGCCCGCGAACAAGTGGTCACCGGCCTGCTGCTCGGTACCCTGCTGCTGTTACTGCTGTCGATCCCGGTGTTCCTCAAGAACGGCAGCGCCACCGGCATGACCCCGATCCTCGCCGCGCTCGGCTACGGCAGCATCCAGGTGCTGGGCGACAGTCTGTCGGCGCTGTCCAATCGCATGGGCTCGCCCTGGATGCACCCCAACGCCCTGGGCGGTGCCATGACCCTGCTGTTGCCGTTGGCGTTCTGCTACGGGTTTGCCCGCCAAGGCTGGAGGCGCGCCCTGGGCCTCGCAGTGGCGAGCCTGGGCGTAATCGGCCTGCTGCTCTCAGGTTCGCGCGGAGCGCTGGTCAGCCTGCTGGTCGTCCTGCTCTGGATGGCCCGCAAGCGCGTGCCCTACACCGGCCAGGTGATCCTGGCCGGCCTGGTGTTCGGCAGCTTGCTGCTGATGTTCTACCCGCCACTGCAGGACCGTCTGCTGGGGCTCTTCTCCAGCCACGACGCCAGTACCAACGTGCGTTTCGACGAATACTCACACTTCCCCAACGCGGTGGCCATGTTCCCCTTCGGCATCGGCTTCAAGGTCGAGCCGCCCGTGCCCGGCACCGGCCTGTGGGGTATCTCCAACCTGTGGCTGAACTTCATCTACAAGCTCGGCGTGCCGGGCCTGATACTGTTTGCCGCGGTGATCTGGAGTTGGTGGAATGAAACCCGCTCCTCCCTGGTCACCCTCCAACTGAACGAAGACAACGCGATCTGGCTCGGCACCACCTGCGGCTTGATGGCAGCGCTGCTCAGCGGCTTCTTCGACCACTATTTCAGCTTTACCAATGTGCTGATCGCCCTGTTCTGGCTGATGCTCGGCCTGAACCTGCACGAAACACGGCGTCTCAAGCTCAAGGCCACCCCCCTGCCAGGAATCCACCCATGAAACACCGCATATTCCACTCGTTGAACCTGAGACAGGCCCTGCCCGAATACGCCGAGAAGATGGGCGTCAGCCTGGAGGAACTGGAGAGCAGCTACCAGTGGATGCTGGAAAACGACGTGTGTTTCGAGCAGCCGCTCAAGGGCAATATGCTGTGTTTCATCAGCTACCTGAACATCGAAACGCGAATCGAACCGCCCCTGGCACGACGCTTCTATGCCTTGCTCGGCCGCGAGGTCAAGGGCACGCTGATCCCCTTGTACGGGATCAACTGGCCGACCCTGCGCGACCGCATGCTGCGCGGCTGGGAACTGGCCTACAACATACTTATCTGCAAGATTCCCAGCCACACGCTGAGGCTGCTCTGGCTGCGCGCGGGCGGGGCGAAGATCGGCAAGGGCTCGACGGTCTGGCGCAACACCGAGGTGCTGGGGGTGGACAACCTGCGCATCGGCAACGACAGCACCGTCGGCTGGCATTGCCAACTGGATGCCCGGGGCGGGCTGATCATCGGCGACCATGTGACCATCGCTTCACACGTACTGATCATTGCCGGCGGTCATGATGTCCAGGCCCCGGAGTTCTGGGCGGTCGGCGGGCCGATCCATATCCGCGACTACGCCTGGATCGCCAGCCGCGCCTTGCTCTCGTTCGGTGCGGACATCGGCGAAGGCGCGGTGGTCGGCGGCCAGTGCGTGGTCTCCAAACCGGTTCCGGCCTATGCCATCGTCGGCGGGCCGGATGCGGCGATCAAGGGCGAACGTTGCCGCGGCTTGAACTACAAAGTGGGCGGCAAAGGCCTGTTCACTTTGTTCCATTGAGCCGCAGGCATGCCTGACTCGAAACTGCTCGGTTCCACCCTGTGGCTGACCCTGGCGACCCTCACCGGCCTCGTCGCCGGGTTCGCCCGCGAGTGGCTGCTGGTCGCCGCCTGGGGCGCCGGCGGGCGTAGCGACAGCTTCCTGGTGGCGCTGTTCCTGCCCGAAGCCCTGCGCATGGCCCTCGCGGCCGGCCTGCTCAGCGCCGCGGCGCTACCGCTCTACCAGCAACGCACGGCCACCGAACAAACCGCCTGGCTCGGCGCGATGGCGCCCCGACTGCTGCTCTGCGGCCTGCTGCTGGCGCTGGTGCTGGGCGCAGGTTCGCCGCTGTGGGTCCGGCTGATCGGACCAGGGCTCGACAACCAGGGTTACGCACTGGCCGGGGCCAGCCTGCACTGGCTGGCTTGGTGCGCCCCCGGCTTTATCCTGCATGCCTTGTTCTGTGTACCCTTGCAGGCCCGTTCACGCTTTGTCCTGGCCGGGCTCGGTTCACTGCTGTTCAACCTGCCGCCGGTGTTGTACCTGGCCATCCTGCGCCAGGCCGCGACCCCCACCGGCCTGGCCAGCGCCTGCGTACTGGGCAGCCTGCTGATGCCCACGCTGCTGTTGCCAGCCTTGTACCGTAGCGGTTGGAAACCCTGGCAACTCGGCCACGCCCCCGGCGCCGTGAAAGAGTTGCTGCAACGCATCGGCCCGCTGCTCAGCAGCAACCTGGCCAGTCAGGGCCTGGCCCTGCTCGAGCGCATGGTCGCGTCATTGCTCGGCGAAGGTGCCGTGACCTGGATCAACCTGGCGCGCAAACTGATCAACCTGCCGCTGATCGCCCTGATGAGCCTGAACCAGGTGCTCCTCGGCCTGATGAGCGGCAGCCAGGGCCGCGAACGCCTGGGCCTGCTGCGCAAGGGCCTGGCCAGCGCCAGCCTGCTGACCCTGCCCGCCGTGGTCGGGCTGATCGGTGCCGCCGGGGCGCTGGTCAGTCTGCTGTTGCCCCACCAGGCGGCCGACAGCCCGCTGCCGGAACTGCTGGCCTGGTTCTCGATCCCCCTGGTCTTCGGCGCCTGGAACGCCCTGCTCGCCCGCTATGCCTACGCCGCCGGCGACACCCGCCTGCCACTCACCTGCGAACTGAGCGGCAGCCTGCTCAATGCCCTGCTGCTGGCGCTGCTACCGTACTTCCTCGGGTTGATCGGCATCGCCCTGGCCGCCATCTGCGGGGTGATACTCACCGGCCTGCTGCTGATCCGCCGCCAACAGTTGCAGGCCCAGGTGCCGTGGCGCAGCCATGGGCTACTGGGGTTGGCGGTGATGGTCATAGCCGCGCTGGCCCTGCATCCGCTGCACGGCATCTGGCTGCAATTGGGCCTGAGCAGCTTGTGCAGCCTGATCCTGCTGATTGCCCTGGCGGCATGGCTGCGCCCCTGGCGCGCCCTGCCCGGCTGAACCTGGAGAGCAAACGATGTCGACCCCTCAAGTGGCCGTAGTGATTCCAACCTACAATGGACGCCGTGACCTGGAACGCCTGCTTGACTCCCTGGCGACCCAGACCGCGACGTTCGACACCCTGATCGTCGACTCCAGTTCCAGCGACGGTACCTTCGAGCTGGCCTGCGCGCGCTGCCCGCGGGTGCAACGCATCGACAGCAAGGACTTCAACCATGGCGGCACCCGCCAATGGATGGTCGAGCACAACCCCGGCTACGAGCTCTACGTGTTCATGACCCAGGATGCCTACCTGGACGACTCCGAAGGCATTGCCAACATCGTCCGGCCGTTTGCCGACCAGCAGGTCGGCGCCGTCTGTGGCCGGCAGTTGCCGCACCTGGACGCCACGCCTCTGGCCGAGCACGCCAGATTGTTCAACTACCCCCCGGGCTCCCAGGTCAAGAGCCTGGCCGATGCCCCCCGGCTGGGGATCAAGACCGCCTTCATCTCCAATTCCTTTTCCGCCTATCGGCGCCAGGCCCTGATGCAGGTCGGCGGATTCCCCCAGCATGTCATCTTGTCGGAAGACATGTACGTCGCCGCGAAAATGCTCCAGGCCGGATGGACGGTCGCCTACGAAGGCAGTGCGCGTTGCAGGCACTCCCATAACTACAGTCTCGGTGAAGAGTTCCGACGCTACTTCGATATCGGGGTCTTCCACGCCCGTGAGCCGTGGATTCGCCAGCAGTTCGGCGGGGCCGGCGGCGAGGGCCTGCGCTACGTGATCTCTGAGCTGAAGTTCCTCGGCCCCGCCCGCTGCCTGGCCTGGCCTGGCTCACTGTGGCGCAACGCGGTGAAACTGCTCGCCTACAAACTGAGCCAGCAGGAACGACATTTGCCCAGACGGCTGAAAAAGAACCTGGGCATGTACAAGCGCTACTGGGACAGCCCGCACGCCTGAATTGGAGAACCTTCAAACGATGAGGAATTTTCCGATAATCACCAGCGAACAACCTCAATTGACCCAGAAGCGAAATAAGGCGAACTTCTTCAAGCTCTTTTTATCGAGCGAATAACACTCTGGATCTGAACCATCGAGGAAGCATATTCACATGGAAGTCGAGCTACAGCACTGCGCGGCACCGCACTTGAGCGCTTCGGCCCACGAGCCGGGCCATCACGACGCCAAACCGCAATTCCCGCCCCGCCATGACAAGGCCAAGACGACCCGTACCCCTGGAGGCGATGCTATGGAACCCCGAATCACAGAGCTGGAAACCCGCTTCGAATACATCCACCGCGACCTGAATGAGGTACGCAACGATGTCAAATCCATCAAGAACCGACTGACCTACATGGCCGGTGCCGCCGCAGTCATCGGCGCCCCCCTGGCCTGGATTGCCAACAATCGCATGGACCAGATCCTGCAATTGCTGACCTCCTGAGCCCACCCTGTTGCTGTGTCGCGCCGCCGGGGCGCGACCGCGAACCGCGTGACCTCAAGCCTTGCCGCCAACGGCGGGCGGGCTTACAACGAAATGGGCTTACGCCCGGCAAACGAATGCGCCAGGGTTCCACCGTCTACCAGTTCCAGTTCCCCACCCAACGGTACGCCATGGGCAATGCGCGAAGTGATCAGGCCTTTGTTGGCCAGCAACTGGGCGATGTAATGAGCCGTGGCTTCACCTTCAACCGTCGGGTTGGTGGCGAGGATGATCTCGGTAAAACGGCCCTGTTCTTCGATTCGCGCCAGCAACTGCGGGATGCCAATGGCTTCCGGACCGAGGCCATCGAGCGGCGACAGGTGCCCCTTGAGCACGAAGTAACGGCCCCGGTAACCCGTCTGCTCCACGGCATAGACATCCATCGGCCCTTCGACCACACACAGCAAGCTGTCATCACGCCGAGGGTCGGCGCACTGCGGGCAAAGATCGTCTTCGGTGAGCGTACGGCACTGGTGACAGTGGCCGACGCCTTCCATGGCCTGGCCAAGGGCCTGGGCCAAGCGCGAACCGCCACTGCGATCACGCTCGAGCAGTTGCAGGGCCATGCGCTGGGCGGTTTTCTGGCCGACGCCGGGAAGCACCCGCAAGGCATCGATCAGTTGGCGAATCAGGGGGCTGAAGCTCATGACAAAGGGTCCGACAGAACACAAGACGCGGTTTATACCCGCGCCTCCAACCAACGTCCAGAGGCGACGTTGGAATACAAATCCCCGTAGGAGCGGAGCTTGCTCGCGAAGAGGCCCCTGAGAGCGCTAAAAGCTTCGCGGGCAAGCACCGCTCCCACGCAGGGCAGGCGGTAGCCCCTTAGAACGGCATCTTGAAACCCGGTGGCAGTTGCATGCCCGCGGTCATGCCGGACATCTTGTCCTGGCTGTTGCTTTCAATCTTGCGCGTTGCATCATTGAACGCCGCGGCGATCAGGTCTTCCAGTACTTCCAGGTCTTCGTCCTTCAGACTCGGGTCGATGCTGACGCGCTTGACGTCATGACGACCGGTCATCACCACGGACACCAGGCCGGCGCCGGACTGGCCGGTCACTTCGGCGTTGGCCAGCTCTTCCTGCATCTTGGCCATTTTTTCCTGCATCTGCTGCGCCTGCTTCATCAGGCCGGCCATGCCACCTTTCATCATGGGAATCACCTCAAGAGTTACATGTACAAAGAGACGCAAGGCACAGGCCTGGCGTCGTTCAGTTATTAGCCCTGGACCACCTGGGCATCGACAGGTTCGATTGTATCGCCACGGATCACCGCGCCGAACTGTTGCATCATCTGCCGGATGAGCGGATCGGCATGAATCGACGCCACCGCTTCGTCCTGCCGTTCGTGGCGCCGACGGGAAGCGGCCTGGGCCGGGGTTTCCTGCTCGGGTTTGATCAGCTCGATGGTCAGCTTCAGCGCACGCCCGTGATACTGGTTCAGGGCGTCATTGAGTCGACGCTGCTGCGTGGCATTGAACAAGGCGCTATGGGCCGGGTCCAGGTGCAGCAGCCAGTCATCACCGCTGACCGCTATCAAGGTGCAGTTGGCCGCGATGCTGCCGGTCATGCCGGAGACCGGCAGTTTCGGGAACAACTCCAGCCACTCCAGCGCCAGGCCGGTGGCCGGGGCCGCAGCCGGCTGTGGCTCGGGCTCCGGTGCCGGATCGGCGGCATGCTCGCTGGCCAGTTCGTCGAGATAACTGTAGGCCGAATCGATATCCGGCTCGATATAGTCTTCATCCAGCGGCGGCTCGTCGTCCGGGTCCAGCCCCGGCGTCGCGGCCTCCACCTGGGCGGGCGTCGGCTCGGGCAGGGTCGCGGCGACCCATTCGGGCGCATCCGGGACCACGCTGTCAGGGGTCGGCAGCGGCATAGCGGCCAGCTCCGGCTGTTCGGCGACGGTTTCCAGCACCGGTTCGACAGCCGGTTCCTGCTGCATTTCCTCGGGCTCGACCGGATCGTTCCACGGCAGATCCACGGCATCCACCGCCGGGGCGGCGGGCTCGGCCGGCGGCACCACCTCGGCCACCACGACAGCCGCCACTGGCGCGAACTCGACTGCGGCAGCAGCGGGCGCAGGTGGCACGACCATCGGCGGCGCTACCTCGGCGGGCACGGCAGCCATCATCGGCGGCGCGACAACGGCTGCGACCACGGGCGCCACAGGGGCGGCTGGCGCGGCCATGACTGCACCAGCCACGCTCTGTGCGGAATCAACTGTGGCCTGGCTGATCCCCACTGGCTTTAGCGGCGATCTCGGTGGCGCCGTGCTGTCGGCTGGGCGGAACGCCAGCATCCGCAGCAGGACCATTTCGAAACCGCCTCGTGGGTCCGGCGCCAACGGCAGGTCACGCCGGCCGATCAAGCCCATCTGGTAATAAAACTGCACATCTTCGGCCGGCAGGGCCTGGGCCAGCGCCAACACGCGGTCGCGGTCACCATGACCATTGTCGACACCCTCCGGCAACGCCTGGGCAATCGCCACCCGGTGCAGCACATTGAGGATTTCCGACAACACGCCATTCCAGTCCGGGCCCTGTTCGGCCAGATGCCGCACCGCTTCGAGCAGGCCCTTGGCATCGCCATCGATCAACGCCTGCAACACGTCGAAAACCTGGCCATGGTCGAGGGTGCCGAGCATCGCCCGCACATCGGCGGCCATGACCTTGCCTTCACCGAAGGCTATCGCCTGATCGGTCAGGCTCATCGCATCGCGCATCGAGCCGTCGGCGGCACGCCCGAGCAGCCACAGCGCATCATCCTCGAACGGCACGTTCTCGACCCCGAGTACATGGGTCAGGTGCTCGACCACCCGCTCAGGGGTCATGTTCTTCAGGGAGAACTGCAGGCAGCGCGACAAAATCGTTGCTGGAAGTTTCTGCGGATCCGTGGTCGCCAGGATGAACTTGACGTAGGGTGGCGGCTCCTCCAGGGTTTTCAACAGCGCATTGAAGGAATGGCTGGACAGCATGTGTACTTCGTCGATCAGGTAGACCTTGAAGCGACCGCGACTCGGCGCGTACTGCACATTGTCGAGCAGCTCGCGGGTATCCTCGACCTTGGTCCGGCTCGCGGCGTCGATCTCGATAAGGTCGACGAAGCGCCCCTCGTCGATCTCCCGGCAGACCGAGCAGGTCCCGCAGGGGGTCGAGGTAATGCCGGTCTCGCAGTTCAGGCACTTGGCAATGATTCGCGCGATGGTCGTCTTGCCGACACCGCGGGTACCGGTGAACAGATAGGCGTGATGCAGCCGCTGGCTGTCCAGGGCATTGATCAGAGCCTTGAGCACATGGGTCTGGCCGACCATTTCGCGGAACGAGCGCGGGCGCCATTTACGTGCAAGAACCTGATAACTCATCGATAACCATCACGTCGGGGAAGCGGAAGACCGCTAATGCTAGCGGAGCAGGGGTAAAAATGCATCCGGCATGGGATGCTAATCTGGCTAAGCTGCACTTTGTGTGAAAATTGGCGGCCTCGTTGTGCTCCCGCCGGAGAGTTTGCTGTCGAGTCAAACGGCACTGCGCCATAACATCGGCGGCTCAAATGTCTCGACCCAGGCCGGCACCTCGTCCGCCGCCATCGGCCGGGCAATGAAGTAACCCTGCGCCACATCGCAGCCCAGGCTCATCAACAACCGGCCATGCTCGGCGGACTCGAGGCCCTCGGCAATCACTTCGCGGCCAAAGGCCCGGGCCAGGCCGATCACCGCCGTGGTCAGCGCCAGGTCATCCTGGTCATGGAGAATGTCGCGCACGAACGAGCGATCGATCTTGATCGTCTGGCTGGGCAAACGCTTGAGGTAACTCAGGGATGAGTAGCCGGTGCCGAAGTCATCCAGGGAAAACCGCACCCCCAGCGTCTGGCAGTCTTGCAGGCACTGGCTCACCCGCTGGATGTTCTCGATGGCCACCGACTCGATGATTTCCAGATCGAGCATATGCGGCGGCACCTCGGCGTGGCGCATCAGCAAGGCACGCAGACGCTCGACGAAATCGCCGCGCTGGAAATGCCGGGCGGCGATATTCAGGCTGACCGGCCACTCGTACCCCGCCTGGCGCCAGGCCTGCATCTGCGCCATGACCTGGTCGATGACCCATTCGCCGATATCGATGATCACATCGGTCTGCGCCACCAGCGGCAAGAACGCCTTTGGCTGGAGCAGGCCCTCGTGGGGGTGCTGCCAGCGCATCAGCGCCTCGAATCCGACCACGCAACCAGTGCGCATATTGACCTTGGGCTGATAGACCAGGCGGAACTCACCGTTGGCCAGGGCCTGGCGCATCAACGCCACCGTCTGGTGGGTGGCCTTGACCTCCTGGTCCAGCGAAACATCGAACAAATGGAAACGATTACGCCCGCCCTGTTTGGCCAGATACATGGCCTGATCGGCATGGCGCAACAAGGTATCGGCATCTTCGTCATCGACGGGAAACAGCGTTACCCCGATGCTGGCATCCACATGGATGGTCTGGCCGAGTATCGAATAGGGGGCCGAAATGGCGCCAAGCACCCGTCGCAACGCAGCGTGCAATTGCTCGGCGTCGTGCACATAACGAAGGATAAGCACGAACTCGTCACCGGCCAGCCGCGCCACCACATCCTCCCCGCGCATGATACCGCGCAGGCGTGCCGCCACTTCCACCAGAAGCAGGTCGCCGCTGGCATGCCCATAGCCATCGTTGACCGCCTTGAAGCCGTCCAGGTCGAGCATGCACACCGCCAGCGGAATGGCTTGGCGTCGGGAAAATTCCAGGGCCTGGTTGAGCAGGTCCGACAGAAACGCCCGATTGGGCAGGCCGGTCAGCACATCGTGCCCCACCCGCCATTGCAAGGTATGCAGCAGGCGCAACTTTTCGCTGACATCGAAACGGATCGACACATACCTGCGCACCCGTCCGGTAGCCTCGTCCAGCAACGGCACCATGGTGCTGTCGACCCAGTACAAGGAACCGTCCTTGGCCCGATTGCAGACCTCGCCTTTCCAGACCCGGCCCTGGGCAATGGTGCGCCACATATCGATAAAGAACTCGGCCGGGTGGTGGCCGGAATTCAGGATCCGGTGATTCTGCCCCAACAACTCATCACGGCTATAACCGGAAATCACGCAGAATGGATCGTTGACGTAGGTGATCCGTCCATCCAGGTCGGTCTCGGAGAAAATGGCGGCGACGTCCACGACCCTGCGATACGTCTCATCCATGAGTCAGCTTACCTGGGCAGCTAGAGGTTGTTCCGAATTCGCAGCACAACCGCGCCTGGCGGCATCGCCTGGCCGTACTTCGACGAAGATCAACTAGGATTAAATGAAGGTCATCATTAGCCGGGACAGGGATTCGTGGCAGTCCTGAGACAATGCTTTGCTCAAGGCTTATGACCGTCATGGCATGGGCACCGAAGAAATGCGCGGTTTTCCCGTTTCACAAATATTCCAGCTGAAACTGGATCACCAAATACCTGTCCTAGGTGCCAATTCTACGAATTACATCACATTATGCAACAGAAGGTGATGATACATGGCGTTGTCTAATGTAAAGATTTATCGTTAAGTTCTTGATTCTAAATGGGAATTGAGCGATGAAAATTTCAAGTTTGGGTGCAGCCATCAGGCGCTACCGCAAGGTAGCGGGGCTAACTCAGGCTGAACTCGGAGAGAAAACCGGTTTTGACCCTAAAACCATCAGCCGCTTCGAAACCGGCAGTTACACACCCAGCGTGGAGGCCTTGTTCCTGTTTGCCGACGTACTGGGCGTGAAGCTAAAAGCCTTTTTCACGGATCTGGGTGACGAAGACGAGCAGCGTGCCTACCTGTTCGGCGTCATTCACAACGCTCCCCCGAAGGACCTGGGAAAGCTGATCGCTGCGGTCGATCTGGCCTTGTCCAAGCCTTAGCCTCACGCCTGTCACCCACCGATATGCGGTCGCAAGACTGCAAGATACCTGGAACCTGCCGGAGCCGGATGGGTCCGCGAAGAGGTCTTCAAGACCGCCCGACACTTCGCTGACCAAGCCCGCTCCCGCGGGGCTGGGCGGGTTGTCGCCGTCCGTCCAGATTGAGCGCCGGCACGCTGCCCAGGACAATCGCGCCGGCGGGGCACTGACTTCAAAAAATGCCTCGCCCACCTTGCAGATGGGGACGAACCCGCCTGAAACCTGGCCATACCCAAGTTTGGTAATACAAAGTCACTTCCGTTATCCTGCCGGCAAAATTATTTCCAATTGTAAGGGATTACGATGAAACATCATCTGCGCCAGCTTTTCGCCGCGGTGGCACTCAGCCTCGCGGTGCCTGCCCTGGCCGCCACCTCTCCCACTCCGGCGCCGACCGCCAGCACCCAACCGCACCAGACCACAGAACAATGGTTGGCCACCCTCAAGCAGCAACACGGCAATATCACCCTGCCCAGCGGCATTGCCACACTGCAACTCAATGACGATTTCTACTACCTGTCGCCAGCCGACACCGAACGCCTGCTGACCGAGGGCTGGGGCAACCCGCCCGGTCACAAGACCCTGGGCATGATCATTCCCAAGGCAATCAGCCCGCTGGCGGACAATGGCTGGGGCGTGATCGTCAGCTACAAGAACGACGGGCACATTTCCGACGATGACGCGGCCAAGATCGACTATGCCGACCTGCTCAAGCAAATGCAGGCCGATGACGAAGAGAACAACAAAGAACGGCGCAAGCAGGGTTATGCCGGCTTGTCGCTGCTGGGATGGGCTGAACCACCGAGCTACGACCAGGGCAGCCACAAGATGTACTGGGCCCGCGAGTTGAAGGCCGACGATGCGCAACAGACCACCCTGAACTACAGCATCCGGGTGCTGGGTCGCGAGGGTGTTCTGGAACTCAATGCCGTGGCGGCGATGGCCGATTTGCAAACCATCAAACAGGAAACACCCAAGATCCTCGCGTTCACCAACTTCACCGACGGCAACCGTTATGCCGACTACGACTCGAAGACCGACAAGCTGGCACCTTATGGGTTAGCGGCGTTGGTGGCGGGCGGTATTGCGGCCAAGGCCGGGTTGTTCGCCAAGATTGGTGTGATGTTGCTGGCGCTGAAGAAATTTATCGTGGTGGGGCTGGTGGTGGTGGCCGGGTTCTTCCGCAAGCTGTTCAAACGCCAGTGACACACCAACCCTTGCCGGCGATAAACGTCAACGCTGAAGCGGAGCGCCTGGCCCCCAGAGTGCTCCGACGACTATCGAGCGTCGACCAGCCGCTCCCGCAAAAATCACCCTGAGCGTTTCGGCACAATGGCTGAGCGCAGCGGCACAACGGTCACCTCCCAATCTCAATAAACTCGTCTCTCCTCTCCCACCAAGACGAGACCAGCATGAAAACACGATTTCTCCTCACCACCCTCACCCTCGGCCTGAGCCTTACCGCCCACGCCGCCGACTTCACCCTCAACAGCCGCGACATCGCCAACGGCAAGCCGCTGAGCAGCCGCGAGGTGTTCCAGGGCTTTGGCTGCGAGGGCGGCAATACCTCGCCTGAACTGTCCTGGCAGAACGCGCCGGCCGGCACCAAAAGCTTTGCCATCACCGTCTACGATCCCGATGCCCCAACCGGCAGCGGCTGGTGGCACTGGACCGTCGTCAACCTCCCGACGACCACCCACGAACTGCCCTCCGGCGCAGGCAACCCCACTGCTAGCCAACTGCCAGCTGGTGCCGTTCAGGGTCGCACCGACTATGGTCAGGCAGGCTTCGGCGGCGCTTGCCCACCCGCTGGCGACAAACCGCATCGCTATCAATTCACCGTCTGGGCCCTGAAGGTCGATAAGCTGCCGGTCAATGAACAATCCAGCGGCGCCATGGTAGGTTACATGCTTAACGCCAACGTACTGGCCAAGGCCACCCTCACCGCCCCCTACGGACGCTAGGAACCATGAACGCCTCCGCCGGCATCCAGCATCACCAACGCAGAATCGGCGCCAGTGTCATACAGGCGCGCCAGCCCCATGCATTGCAAAGGGTGCCGATTTTCGTCACCACCCTGTGCCGTGTCCGCCAGGGCGAAAAGTGGATGGGCTGGGATGATCGGCAAATGCGCGTGGGTTCACGGCATCTGATCCTGATGCCGGCGGGGTGCGAAGTGGGTATCAGCAACTACCCAGGGACACAGGGTTACTACATCGCCGATGCAGTGACCTTTCCCACGGAGCTGCTGCGGACCTTCAGCGTTCGTTACAGCCAGCAGCTCAATCCCCTTCCCGGACGCGCGGTGACGCAAGAGTTATGCATACCGCTGGATCGGCATACGACCCAGGCCTGGGAAAACCTGCTGGACTGCATCAACGCCGACTCGCCGGACGTCTTGCGCAACCATTACGCGGAAGCCGTGCTGCTGGCGCTGGCCCTGGGAGGATGGGCCGGGCCGTTGTTGCTGGATCGCCACGATCCGCTGTGCGAGCGTGTGCAGCAGACTCTCATGACCGACCCGGCGCGGGACTGGACCGTGGCCATCGTCGCCGAGCGCCTGAACCTCGGCGCTTCGACATTGCGCCGACAACTGGCTAACGAGGGCGATAGTTTCAGCAATATCCTCGAGAACGTCAGGCTGGGGATGGCGCTGCAATGGTTGCAGGTGACTCCACGCCCCATCGGGGAAATTGCCGCGGCCAGTGGCTACGCCTCGGCCTCACGGTTTGCAGTGCGGTTTCGCAAGCATTATGGGTTGTCGCCACGGGAGTTGCGGGCGGCACTCTAGCAACCTCCGCACACGCCTCAACTACGGCGCAATAACTTCAAACACTTTCTCGCGCAACTCTTTTAGCGCAGAAATATTTCATCATGCTTGATAACTTGTCCGTCCTCCGATCAATAAAATAACATTCTCTCCAATCACAAAGTACTACACGCCCACCAACACTTTCCTTGTCGTTGGGCGTTTATTCAACCGTTGGAGATCATTATGAATAACCACACTCTTATTTTTAGGAGTTATCCGACAGAACCTATCGCTGGGAGAGCGATAAATAATGTTTCAGGGTTCATCACGGACCAAGCGAACAGCAATAATCCACAGCGCTGCTGGAGCTGAACATGCTGAATGTCAACTGTGGGCATTGCACTCTCGAGACGCCAACGCGGCTCATGGCACTTCCAAATCTGCCGATGCCGCATTGCTCGGCGTGCCGAAGACTGGTGTGCCACCTTTGTCGAGAGAATCTGGCGCTGCTGGGCTGCCACCACAGCAACTACAAGCCTGCAAGCGTCGTTCTCTCCGGCTCGTCGACACGGCAGCAGGCTGCCGTCCTCAGCGCCCTGCAAACGGTAACGGTGGTTGTCGGCACGAAGAGGACAACGCATACCTACAACTGCCCACCCGGTAGCTACCCTCCCGAGTCAGGCGACGTGCTCGCCATCTGGTCAGCCACGGAGGGCAAGTCCTTTTCCCCTCCCTTGAAGGCCGCCACCAATGGAAGCGGCGGCGGCAAGGTACTCACCAGCAACTCCGCGGTATTCAACTTGCGCCAGGGGGCCTCTGGACTGACTCATTACGGCGCCTATGATCATTTCCACGTGGCCCTTCCCGGAAACGCTCTGGGCAGCACCGAGCGGGTCTGGTATTACGTCGATACCACCACCGTTCCGGCCACCATCAAGTTCAGCCAGGTGTTGAGTAACTAACGTGATGCTTCAGAAGCGGGCTGCGTGATTTTTAGATGCAGGAAAACGAAGCGCCGACCTTGATCTGGCACTGGGTCTGTATTTTTAAGGGGGGGGTGGAAACGGCTTGGTGGACGTTATGGAGGCGACCCCACCAGCCACACCCCGGCACACAATGTTCCCGCTGTGGCTGCTTCCTTCCGGATCTGACCAGGTTCACGGGTAATCGTTGCGGGGGGACCGATGGGATCACCATAACGACGCTCGCCTCTCGGCAAGCCGCGCCATTGTACCGATCTCACCGGAAGTTACAACCGTTGGACCCAGATAAAAAATGCCAGGGGGCTCAAGTACTTGCCCACGGCCTTTGGCTTCCCCCCACCCCCTGCGGGAGCAGGCTTGCCCGCGCCCACAGGGGATGGGATAAACCGACAGAATCAGTGCTTGGGCACACTCAGCCGAGCATATTGGTCCTGGCTGATCCAGCCGGTGAAGGAGCGGCCCCTGGCATTGATGAACTCGACCTGGGCCGCACCATTCTTGAACGCCAACACCCCGACGACATCGCCCTTGACGATATAGGGACCCCGAGTGTCCTTGGCGTCCGGAGTCTTCTGCAGCCAGGCCTTGTCAGCCGAGACGGTCACCAGACCGATCCACTTCTTGCTCGCGGTCTGGGTCAGCTCCAGGCCCGTGGCAATCTCCGGCATCAGCACATTCATGCACCCCGGATGCTGCTGCCCCTGCTCGACTGTCAGGGTCACGCCATCAGCCGAGGGTTTCACCGCTCCCGGATAAACCTCATCAAGCCAGGTGGACACCGACACATCCTTCCCGGCCCCGACCTTGCCCTGCAGGTAGAAGGCGCAACTGAAGGTCGGGCCATCGCCCCGCTCTTCCGCGTAGAACCCCTCGATTTGATGCTCAGGCGTCACCGCCAGCATCAACTGCTCGTATTTGCCAGAATGCAGAGCCAAGTCCACAGCGAAGGCTGGCGTACCGACACAACATGACATCGCGGCTGCCACCAGCCAACGGGAAGTGAGAAGCTTGCACACCATGTTATTTTTTTCCTTCAAGTGCTTCGTAGGCTTTCTTAATGCGCGCGTCATAATCGCCATAATCCTTGCCGTTATAGTTCAACGCCATGCTGACGTAATCCTTGTTTTTCATTGCCTTGACTAGCGCCGGGCTTTTGCTGCAAAAGCCCAGAAATGCCTTTAGCTGGTTACCCGCATTAATCTTCAGGGCAGCCGCGAACTCAAAAACCGTCTTGTAACCACACGCAGCGAAGTTGAAACCCATTATTTGAAACATGCCCCATGACGCTGACATCAGCGCCGCTTCCTGATCCAAACCGAAAGCGGTCGCCATGGTTTCCCAAGCCTTGGCCTGATCCTTGTTGTTGGCCTGCCACTGGGGCCCGGCCTTTTTTACATAGGGGTAAGACAACAAAGGATGTGTCTGGTCGTATTTGTACTGGGTGTACTTGCGAAACAGATGGCCTTCAAAGGCAATGACCGGCAACTTGGCCGGGCCAAAGCCGGAACGCCCTCCGGATTCCACCGTGGCAAAAGCCTTGATGATATTGACCGAAATACCGCTGCCCAACTGTGTCGCGGCGTTCTGAAAGTCACTGTCAGTCAGACTCATGCCACCGTCGCACGTGGCCTGGAGCACCATCTGCCGGTTGCGCCGTTCGGCTTCGATCATCGCTCGCATACGGTCCAGGTAGTGATTGACGGTAGCCTGGACCATGTCGCTGCCGGTGTTGCCGAACACATTGAGGAAAGTCGGCAGGCGCAAGGCGGGGTTCGGCTTGACCGGCACCTTGATCGCTTCTTCGATCAGACTGTTGAAGGTACGGCCGGTCGGATCGATGACACCATCGGGGTGGGCATACTTGAGATGGCGGAATTGATATTGACTGATGCACTGCACCAACTGACCATCGCACTTGCCATTCTCAGGCAGCGGGAATCCCATCTTCGGAATGATCAGGTTAAATAAGTATTGGATGCACTGAACATCAACAGGCAAGTTTCGAGCCTTGCCAGGCGCACCTACCGAAGCACTGATAAGACAGGGCAAACCCTGCAGGCTTTTCATCATAGACATCCTTGCCAATTATAGATAACGACAAAAAAGTGCCATCACTTTAATATCATTCTTGCGCTGCTATCACACCTCTAAAGAGGTGACCGGGGAAACTAACAAGCTGTTTTGGGGTTGTCCAGAGGGCGTATGGAAAGCGGTGAAATGGCCAGCATCCTGGGCGTTTCGGCACAATGGCCGATATGACCAACAAACCCGATGCAAACTATCTTACCGACCGTGCACATTTCTGGAGTTGGCTGTGAAGAAGGTTCTACTGGGCATCCTGCCGGCATCCATCCTGATGCTGCTGACATCCGTGGTTTATGCGGAGGACGATGCCAGCACCTCTCCGGAGGCCGGAACACGTACCTATGGGCAAAACCACAAGGACATGGTCCTGGCAACCTGCATTGCGAGCGCCTACAAGGGCGACAAGCAGGCCTCCGCCCGCCCTCCCTCCTCCTGGATCACCAGGTGGATAAAGTGCAGTTTGGCAATGGTCGTCGGTGGCAGCACAAAGGGGTAGAAGTCCGGCTGGCCCATGCTGCGGGACAGCTCGTTGAGCATGCCCGCCAGTTCGATCCAGGCATTAACGAAGGATAGGAACGCCGGCCCTTCCGGATGTTGCGGGTCATAGAGCGCGCTCAGGGGAAATGACGGGTAGTCAAAATCTGACTCCCTGGCACTCATGCCAAAGCCCAGCGCCGTGTCCACCGCATCCATCATGTGCAGGTAATGCGCCCAGGTTTCCGCCCAGTCTTCCCAGGGATGCATGGTGGCGTAGGCGCTGACGAAGTGTTGCGGCCAGTCCTGCGGCGCTCCCTGCTGGTAATGGCGCTCCAGGGCGTCGGCATAGCTGACGCGCTCGTCGCCGAACAGGCTGCGAAACGGTTCCAGCCAGTGGCTGTTGGCAATCAGCCGGTCCCAGTAGTAATGCCCCACTTCATGGCGGAAATGACCGAGCAAGGTGCGGTATGGCTCGCGCATCTGCACGCGGACTTTTTCCCGGTGCTCATCGTCGGCTTCCTTGATGTCGAGGGTGATCAGGCCCTTGGCGTGGCCGGTCATGGGCGTCTTGCCTTCCAGGTCGACACCAACGAAATCGAAGGCCAGGCCGCTCTCTTCGTTCCAGGTTTTCGGGATGACTTGCAGGCCCAAGGCGATCAACTGGGCGACCAGGCGGCGCTTGGCGGTTTCGACCTTGCGCCAACGCTCGGGGTTTTCCGCGATGGACAGGTCGGGGATGGTGCGGTTGAGGGCGCACGCGGTGCACAGGCTGCTGCCGTGGGCATAGGCAATCAGCCAGTTGCAGGCGGCCGCGGTGTCGAGGTTGGCGCAGCGGCGGAACAGGCCCGCGTCAGGGTCGGTGTCCAGTTGCCAGCTGTCCGGGTAAGGGCCGGGCTGGAGGGATGACAGCGTACTGTCACGCGGTTCGTAGCCCAATGCTGCGGAACAGGCCAGGCATTGGCTGTTGCGGAAGAAGACCGATTGGCCGCAGCGGCAATGCCAGACCTTGCTGCTGCGCGAGGGCTCGCTGACGAAGGGCGCGGCGATGCGGGAACTGAGTTGTTCGAAGAACCGGTACATGGCGATCTCTCCAGGGGCCTGCCTAGACTAGATCATTGGGCACGGTGGCGGGTTCCCTGATGCAGGGAAAGCAACGCGGCCCGCAGGAGCAGAGTTTACTCACAGAACTTTTGGTGACCTCAAGGGCCTCTTCGCGGGCAAGCTCCGCTCCCACATGTAAGTTTTGAGCCGGACGCAATTGCTGCGAATGACGAAGAACTTGTGGCAGCGGTGCTTGCCCGCGAAGCTTTTGCCGATCTCAAGAACGCCATCGCCAGCAAGCCGACTCCGACACGGGATCGCGGTGCGCTCAGCGCTGGCGTGGCGGTTCAGACCTCGATGCCATGTCCTTTCAGAAACACCACGAACGCCTCTTCATCCAGCACCTTGAGGCCCAGCTCGTTGGCCTTCGCCAGCTTCGAACCAGCGCCCGGCCCTGCCACCACGCAGTGGGTCTTGGCCGAGACCGAGCCCGCCACCTTGGCCCCCAGGCTTTCCAGCTTGTCCTTGGCCACATCGCGGCTCATCAGTTCCAGCGAACCGGTCAGCACCCAGGTCTGCCCCGCCAGCGGCAAGCCTTCCACCGCCTTCTTCTCGCTGTGCCAATGCATGCCGAAATCACGCAACTGCGCTTCAATCGCCAGGGCACGCTCAGCATTCCCTGGCTGAGCAAAGAATTCACGCACGGCGTTGGCCGGCTTTTCACTCAACGTCTGACGCAGATCGAGCCAGTCGGCCGCGATAACGCCTTCGACCGAACCGAACTTGGCCGCCAGCTTTTCCGCCGCCGTCGGCCCCACCGAGCTGATATCCAGTTTGGCGATCAATCCACCCAAGGTAGTGCTGGCGGCAAACTCGGCGCCCAGTTCGCCCTGGTCCTGCAACTCCAGACCGCGCTCCAGCAGTTGCGCTATGACCGTGCGGTTGTGTTCATCTTCGAAAAAGCTGCGGATCTCGTAGGCCACTTCCATGCCGACATCCGGCAGGTAGGTCAGTACCGACGGCAAGGCCTGCATGACCCGCTCCAGCGAGCCGAGAGAGCGCGCCAGGACCTTGGCCGTTTCCTCGCCCACATCGGGAATGCCCAGGGCATAGATAAACCGCGCCAGGCTCGGCTTCTTGCTGGCGGCAATCGCCTCCAGCAGGTTGCGCGTCGACAGCTCGGCAAAGCCTTCCAAATCGACGAGCTGTTCGTACTTCAGAATGTAGAGGTCCGCAGGCGAAGCGATCAGCTTTTCGTCCACCAACTGTTCGATGGTCTTATCGCCCAAGCCGTCGATGTCCATGGCCCGCCGGGAGACGAAGTGGATGATCGCCTGCTTGAGCTGCGCGCCACAGGCCAGCCGGCCGACGCAGCGATACACCGCGCCTTCGCTGACCGTCTCGCGGCCCTTGCTACGCTTGACCAGTTGTGTGCGCTCGACATGGGAGCCGCATACCGGGCAGCTTTCCGGGATCTGCACGGCGCGGGCATTTTCCGGACGCCGGTCGGTGACCACCTGCACCACTTGCGGAATCACGTCTCCGGCCCGGCGAATGATCACGGTGTCGCCGATCATCAGCCCCAGGCGCGCCACTTCGTCCATGTTGTGCAAGGTGGCGTTGGAGACGGTCACGCCCGCGACCTTGACCGGCTTGAGCCGGGCCACGGGGGTGACCGCACCGGTACGGCCGACCTGGAATTCCACGTCGAGCAGTTCGGTGAGCTCTTCCATGGCCGGAAATTTGTGGGCAATCGCCCAGCGCGGTTCGCGGGCACGGAAACCCAGTTCACGCTGGGACGCCAGGCTGTTGACCTTGAACACCACGCCGTCGATTTCGTACGGCAGCGCGTTACGCCGCTCACCGATGTCACGGTAATAATCCAGGCACTCGCCAATGCCTTTCGCCAGCTTCAGTTCGCGACTGACCGGCATACCCCAGGTCTTGAGTTGCTGGAGATTGCCGATATGGGTGTCGGCAATTTCGGCGGACACCTGGCCCAGGCCATAGCAGCAGAACTCCAGCGGACGGCTGGCGGTGATCTTCGAGTCCAGCTGGCGCAGGCTGCCGGCCGCGGCGTTGCGCGGGTTGGCGAAGGTCTTGCCGCCGGCTTCCAGCTGCGAGGTGTTCAAGCGCTCGAAACCGGCCTTGGACATGAAGACCTCGCCGCGCACTTCCAGGGTCGCCGGCCAGCCGCTGCCGTGGAGCTTGAGGGGGATATTGCGCACGGTGCGCACGTTGACGCTGATGTCTTCGCCGGTGGTGCCATCGCCACGGGTGGCGCCACGAACCAGGACACCGTCCTGGTACAGCAGGCTGACCGCCAGGCCGTCGAGCTTCGGTTCGCAGCTGTATTCGACCTCGGCACCGGCGCCGAACAGATCGCCGGCCGGCAGGTCCAGGCCTTCGCTGACCCGGCGATCGAATTCGCGCATGTCGGTTTCTTCAAAGGCGTTGCCCAGGCTCAGCATGGGGATTTCATGCCGGACCTGGGTGAACGCCGACAAGGCGGCACTGCCGACGCGCTGGGTCGGCGAGTCGACGCTGACCAGTTCCGGGTGCTCGGCCTCCAGGGCCTTGAGTTCGCGGAACAGGCGATCGTACTCGGCGTCCGGAATGCTCGGCTCGTCGAGGACGTGGTAACGGTAGTTGTGCTGATCCAGTTCAGCGCGCAGTTCTTGAATCCGGGTGTGGGCGGCGGTCATGGAGTTCTCTCATAAAGCAAAAGAGCAGCCGAGGCTGCTCAATATGTTAGTGCGGTAGGAGCCGGTTCGCTGACGCTGAGCGCAAAGCGCTCAGCCGTTCAACGCTTCTGGGTCAAGGCGCGACGTTCGAATTCGACGATACGCTGACGATAGTGCTCGATGGTCTGAGCGGTCAGCACACTACGCTGGTCGTCCTTCAGTTCGCCATTGAGCTCTTGCGACAATTTGCGCGCAGCGGCCACCATCACGTCGAACGCCTGCTTCGGATGACGCGGACCTGGCAGGCCGAGGAAGAAGCTCACCGCCGGGGTGGTGAAGTGGTCGATATCGTCGAGATCGAACACACCCGGTTTCACCGCGTTGGCCATGGAGAACAGCACTTCGCCATTGCCGGCCATGCTTTCGTGACGATGGAAGATATCCATCTCACCGAAACGCAGGCCGCTTTCCAGGATGTTCTGTAACAGCGCCGGCCCTTTGAAACCGTTGGCATCGCGACTGATCACGCTGATCACCAACACTTCTTCCGCCGCCGGCTGTTCCTTTTCCTGACGCGCCGCCGGCTTGTTGCCTTCCTCTGGGAAGTCATCGTCACGGCTGCTGAAGCGTGGACCTTCATCCAGGTCCAGGTTCAAATCGCCCTGGCTCGGCTCGCCACCACGCTTGCCGCGTTTGGACGGTTTCTCACGGCTTTCACGCGCCGGCATGCTTACCGACGGCAGGTCATGCTCGTCCAGCTCAGGTTCCTTGTGGGTGTCCAGCACACGAGCCGGCCCCAGCAATTCAGCGCTGGTGTCTTCGTCGGGCAGGTTCGACAGGCTCCGATCCAGACGGAACTTGAGCTTGCCCTTGCCACCGCGCATCCGGCGCCAGCCATCGAAAAGAATACCGGCAATGACTATGATGCCGATGACGATCAGCCACTCGCGCAGACCGATTTCCATGTAATCCCGTGCCTCTAAATAAATGGTTCTATGAAGAAAGGGCTGAAACCCCTTTAAAGCGTGGCGCCAACTCTATGTTCTGACAGGCATTTTTTCCCACGCACAAGAAAACTTGACATTAAATTAACACGACACAAGGAAACTTTACACCGTCTGTCGTACAGGCTTGCATTTATAAGTCCCCAAGGATCAGTGCTAGTTCCCACAACGACCAAGGAAATCCCCTTACGCACCGAATATCTTTGCCTCATCAGCGGACGATTCAGGCGTCCACCAGGGCCATGGCCTCCTCCACATCCACCGCCACCAGCCGTGAGCAACCCGGCTCGTGCATGGTCACCCCCATCAGTTGATCGGCCATTTCCATGGCGATCTTGTTGTGGGTGATATAGATGAACTGCACCGTTTGTGACATCTCTTTGACAAGCCGGGCATACCGTCCAACGTTAGCGTCATCCAGCGGCGCGTCAACTTCGTCGAGCATGCAAAACGGCGCAGGATTCAATTTGAAAATGGCAAACACCAGGGCCAGGGCGGTAAGGGCTTTCTCCCCGCCGGAGAGTAAATGGATGGTGCTGTTCTTCTTGCCCGGCGGCCGCGCCATGATGGTGACCCCGGTGTCGAGCAGATCATCGCCGGTGAGCTCCAGGTAAGCACTGCCGCCGCCGAACACTTTTGGAAACAAAGCCTGGATCCCGGCGTTGATCTGATCGAAGGTGTCCTTGAAGCGATTGCGGGTTTCCTTGTCGATCTTGCGAATAACGTTTTCCAGGGTGTCGAGGGCTTCCACCAGGTCGGCGTCCTGAGCATCCAGGTAACGTTTACGCTCGGATTGTTGCTGGTATTCGTCAATGGCCGCGAGGTTGATCGCGCCCAAACGCTGGATGCGCGCGGCAATGCGCTCGAGTTCTTCCTCGGCCTCCTTCTCGCCGGCCTCGGCGGTCAGAGTGGCGAGCACGCCGTGCAGGTCGTAGCCGTCTTCCAGCAACTGGTCCTGCAAGGTCTTGCGTCGTACGTTGAGAGCCTGCCACTCCATGCGTTGCTGTTCCAGCTGGCCGCGAATCAGCTGCGACTGCTGCTCGGCCTGGCTGCGGCGCTTTTCGGCATCACGCAGTTCGCGGTCGGCATCTTCCAGGGCGATCTGTGCGGTCTTGAGTTCGACGTCGACGCTCAGGCGCTTGTCGAGCAACTCCTCGAGCTTGAGGCGCAGTTCTTCCAACGGCGCCTCGCCCTCCTCCAGGTTCAGACTCAGTTGCTCGCGCTTTTCGCTCAGGCGCTCGGATTGCAGCTCCAGGCGCTCCAAGGCCTGGCGGGTGGAGTCGTGCTGAGCCTTGAGGGAACCGAGGCGCACCGCCAGTTGATGGGCATGATCCTTGTGCTGGCGAGCCTCCTGGCGAACCCGATCGAGGCGTTCGCGCAGGCTGTCGCGCTGGGCCAGCAGCAACTCGCGCTGCTCGGTATCGACGGCCATGGTGTCGAGGGCCTCCTGCAGTTGCAGGCGCGCCTCGCCGACCTCTTCGTGTTCCTGGGCGCGCTGCTCGGCCAGTTCACCCTGCTCTTCATCGAGACGGGTACGGCGCAATTGCAGCTGCTCGGCCTTGGCCTTGCTGGCGGACAGCCTGGCCTTGAGTTCGCCCTGCTGGCGCGCTTCGTCCTGCAGCAAGCGACGCAGATGTTCGCGTCCGGTTTCCTGCTGGCGCTGGGTGGCGCGCAGGGTTTGCAAACGGGTTTCAAGGCTGGCCAGGGTTTCTTCGCGCTCTTCACGCTCCAGCCCCAGGCGCTGGATTTCCTGGCCGCGGGCAAGCACGCCGCTCTCGGCCTCGCTGGCCCGACGCACCCGCAGGAAATGCCGCCCGACCCAGAAGCCGTCGCGGCTGATCAGGCTTTCCCCGGCCGCCAACTGGCCGCGCTGGGACAAAGCCTGTTCGAGACTTTCAACCGGCTTGACCTGACCCAGCCAGGGTGATAGATCGATATCCGCCTCGACCTTCTCCAGCAGGCTGCCCGGTACCCGGGTGCCGTCCGGCGCCGGGCTGAGCAGACGCAGGTCGCCCTGCTGGAAGCCCGCCAGGTCGAGGCCGGCGAAATCATCCACCAGCACGGCCTGCAAGTCGGCGCCGAGCACGGTTTCCACCGCCAGCTCCCAACCCGCCTCGACCTGCAAACCTTCGGCCAGACGCGGGCGCTGCGCCAACTGCTGCTCACGCAGCCACTCGGCGGTGCCGGTGCCCGGATCGAGCGCCGCCTGCTGCAAGGCCTCCAGGGAGGCCAGGCGGCCATTGAGGCGCTGCAAGTCGCCCTGGGCCTGTTGCTGGTCCTGCATGGCCTGCTGCAAATCCTGGCGCAGTTGCTCCAGGCGTTCGACCTGGCCTTCTTCACTGGCCTGCAAGTCTTCCAGGGTCTGCTCGCTCTCGGCCAATTGCTCGCTGAGTTCGAGGATCGCCGCGTCTTCCGGGTCCGCGGACAGCAAGGTGCGCTCCTCGGCCAGACGCCGCTGGCGCTCGGCCAGGCGCTCCATGCTGGTTTCCAGCTGCTGGATGCGCGATTGCTGGACTTCGGCCTGGCGCCGCGGCTCGGCCGAGCTCAGGTTGAAATTGTCCCACTGCTCCTGCCAGCCGTGCATGGTGGTTTCCGACTCTTCCAGCGCGGCGGCGGCCTCTTCGGCGGCGGCGCTGGTCAGCTCCTGCTCGGGTTCGAGCATGGCCAACTCTTCGCCGAGGGTCGCCAGCAAGGTGCGGTCATGGCCCAGATGGGATTCAGTTTCCAAACGAGCGCGCTCGGCCTCGCGCAGGTCGTCCTGCAATTGCCGCAAACGCTGCTGGCCGTGCTGGATGCTCTGCTCGACCCGGGCGATATCGCCGCCGACCGAATAGAAGCGTCCCTGCACCAGATTGAAGCGTTCGGACAGCTCATGGTGCCCGTCCCGCAGGCGTTCGATGCTGGCATCAGCGTTGCGCTGCTCGGCCACCAGGGCTTCGAAGCTGATTTCCTGGTTGCCGATAATCGCTTCGCGCTGGCCGACCTGTTCATTCAACGCCTGCCAGCGCAAGGCCGACAGCTGGGCCTTGAGCTGGCGCTCCTCGCCCTTGTATTCCTGGTATTTCTCGGCGGCCTGGGCCTGGCGGTGCAGGCGTTCGAGCTGACGCTCCAGTTCTTCGCGCAGGTCAGTCAGGCGCGCCAGGTTTTCATGGGTACGGCGAATACGGTTTTCAGTCTCGCGCCGGCGCTCCTTGTACTTGGAGATGCCCGCCGCTTCCTCGATAAAGTTGCGCAGGTCTTCGGGCTTGGCCTCGATCAGCTTGGAGATCATCCCCTGCTCGATGATCGAGTAGCTGCGCGGGCCCAGGCCGGTGCCGAGGAAGATATCGGTGATATCCCGGCGCCGGCATTTGGTGCCGTTGAGGAAATAGCTGTTCTGACTGTCGCGGGTGACCTTGCGGCGGATGGAGATTTCCGCATAGGCGGCGTACTCGCCGACCAGGGTGCCGTCGGAGTTGTCGAACACCAGTTCGATGCTCGCCTGGCTCACCGGCTTGCGGCTGGTGGAGCCGTTGAAGATGACGTCGGTCATCGACTCGCCGCGCAGGTTCTTCGCCGAGCTCTCGCCCATCACCCAGCGGACGGCGTCGATGATGTTCGACTTGCCGCAACCGTTGGGACCGACCACCGCCGCCATGTTACTGGGGAAGTTCACCGTGGTCGGGTCGACGAAGGATTTGAACCCCGCCAACTTGATGCACTTGAGCCGCACGCTTAGTCGACCGCCAGGGCAGACAGGACGATGTCGCAGCTACGCTGGGCGTAGTTGGCCAGGACCGTACGGATCAGCGGCAGGTCGCGGGCCACGACGGCGGCCAGCAGTTGCGCGAACAGATTCAGATATTCGCTCATTTCCGCCTTGCGCCGTTCCAGCGCCAGGTAATAGGCACGGCTCATGGCCGGCTGCAGGTTCTCGACGGTTTCCTGCAGATACGGGTTATCAGCAAACGGAAACGCCGCACGCATCACATTGAAGCTGTCTTCGACGAAGGTGCGGATATCCGCGCGCTCGAAGCTGGCGCCCAGACGCTGCTGCAATTGCAGGAACGGCGCGAGATCGGCCTGCTCCTTCCAGCGTTGGGCGACGGCGTTGCCCAGCAGGATGTACAACTCGCTCATCAGGGTGCACAGGCTCTGCACCTTGTGCGCGGTGAGTTCGGTGACATGGGCACCGCGCCTGGGCAAGATGGCAATCAGATGGCGGCGTTCGAGTATCAGCAACGCTTCGCGTACGGAGCCACGGCTGACATTGAGCGCCAACGTGACCTTTTGTTCCTGGATGCGCTCCCCGGGCTTGAGATCGCCGCGAATAATGCGTTCGGCGAGGTGATGAGCAATTTGCTCGGCGAGGCTGTCCGGCGCCTTGAACGTCATGGTTTTCCTTCAAAATCTTCGATCAGTGCAAGCGGCGCAGTGTAGCGCACTTGATACGTGCTGGCGCAGCGCTGCAAGGATGGAATTTGGCACGAATCCCGCAATTATTTCAGCAGCTAGACTGGGAGAAAGCGCTCCATGCTTTCAATCGCGAGATTTCCTGACCCTTAGGTCAGATATTTGTTGACCAAAAAGTCAGATATCACTAGATTCTGCTCATCGGTCAACAACAATAATGAGTCTGCGAGGCCTTCCGTGATCCAGTTTTTACTCAACCAGGAGCTCCGTCGCGAGCACGCCCTGGACCCGAATCTGACGGTGCTCGAGTATTTGCGCGAACACCTGGGCAAACCCGGTACCAAGGAAGGCTGCGCCAGCGGCGACTGTGGTGCCTGCACCGTGGTGGTCGGCGAGTTGCAGTGCGGCGACTCGGGCCATGATCGGATTCGCTATCGCAGCCTCAATGCCTGCCTGACCTTTGTCTCGTCCTTGCACGGCAAGCAACTGATCAGCGTTGAAGACCTCAAACATCAAGGCAAACTGCACAGCGTGCAGCAAGCCATGGTCGACTGCCACGGTTCGCAGTGCGGTTTCTGCACGCCGGGCTTCGTAATGTCGCTGTTCGCCCTGCAAAAGAACAGCGACGCACCGGACCGCCACAAGGCCCACGAAGCCCTGGCCGGCAACCTCTGCCGCTGCACCGGCTACCGGCCGATCCTCGCCGCCGCCGAGCACGCCTGCTGCAACAAGCCGGCCGACCAGTTCGATGCCCGCGAAGCCGAAACCATCGCTCGCCTCAAGGCGATTGCGCCGAGCGAAACCGCCGAACTGAACAGCGGCGACAAGCGCTGCCTGGTGCCCATGACGGTCGCCGACCTGGCCGCGCTTTACGATTCCTATCCGCAAGCCCGGCTGTTGGCCGGCGGCACCGACCTGGCGCTGGAGGTCACCCAGTTCCATCGCCCCTTGCCGGTGATGATCTATGTCGGCAACGTGGCTGAACTCAAGCGCATCGAGACCTTCGACGATCACCTGGAAATCGGCGCCGCTACCCCGCTCTCCGATTGTTACACAGCCCTCAAGGCCGAGTACCCGGACTTCGGCGAACTGCTGCAACGCTTCGCCTCGCTGCAGATCCGCAACCAGGGCACCCTGGGCGGCAATATCGGCAACGCCTCGCCCATCGGCGATTCGCCACCATTACTGATTGCCCTCGACGCACAACTGCGCCTGCGCAAGGGCGACAGCACTCGGACCCTGGCGCTGGAAGACTATTTCATCGATTACCGGGTCACCGCGCGCCAGGACAGCGAGTTCATCGAAAGCATCATCGTGCCCCGAGCCAATACCGCGTGGCAGTTCCGCGCCTACAAGGTTTCCAAGCGCCTGGATGACGATATTTCGGCAGTCTGCGCAGCCTTCAACCTGCGCCTGGAAAACGGCGTGGTGGCCGAGGCACGGATCGCTTTCGGCGGCATGGCGGCGATTCCCAAACGAGCCCGCTCCTGCGAACGCGCCCTGGTCGGCCAGCCCTGGAACCAGGACAGCCTGGAACGTGCCTGCGCGGCGCTGGGCGAGGATTTCACCCCGCTGTCGGACTTCCGCGCCAGCAAGGAATATCGCCTGCTCAGTGCCCGCAATCTGTTGCGCAAGTACTTCATCGAGCTGCAAACACCGCACATCGAGACTCGGGTGACCGCTTATGTCTAATCCTCACGCCGTGGAAAAAACCCAGGCCGAGATGGCCGAGCTGTTCGCCCGCGACCTGAACACCGGCGTCGGTCGCAGCGTCAAGCACGACAGCGCCGACAAGCATGTGGCCGGCGAGGCGGTGTATATCGACGACCGCCTGGAGTTCCCCAACCAGTTGCACGTCTATGCGCGGATGTCCGACCGCGCCCACGCGCGCATCCTCAGCATCGACACCGCGCCGTGTTATGCCTTCGAGGGGGTACGCATCGCCATTACCCATGAAGACATTCCCGGCCTCAAGGACATCGGCCCGCTGCTACCGGGCGACCCGTTGCTGGCCATCGATCTCGTCGAGTTCGTCGGCCAGCCGGTGCTCGCCGTGGCGGCCCGCGACCTGGATACCGCACGCCAGGCGGCCATGGCCGCGCTGATCGAATACGAAGACCTGGAGCCGGTGCTCGATGTGGTCGAGGCCCTGCGCAAGCGCCATTTCGTGCTCGACAGCCATACCCACAAGCGCGGTGATTCGGCCGCGGCCCTGGCCAGCGCCGAACAGCGTATCCAGGGCAACCTGCATATCGGCGGACAGGAGCACTTCTACCTGGAAACCCAGATTTCCTCGGTGATGCCCACCGAAGACGGCGGTATGATCGTCTATTGCTCGACCCAGAACCCCACCGAAGTGCAGAAGCTGGTGGCAGAGGTGCTGGACGTGTCGATGAACAAGATCGTGGTCGACATGCGCCGCATGGGCGGCGGTTTCGGCGGCAAGGAAACCCAGGCCGCCAGCCCGGCCTGCCTGTGCGCGGTAGTGGCGCGCCTGACCGGGCAACCGACCAAGATGCGCCTGCCCCGGGTCGAAGACATGTTGATGACCGGCAAGCGCCACCCCTTCTATATCGAGTACGACGTCGGTTTCGACAGCAGCGGGCGCCTGCACGGGATCAACCTGGAACTGGCCGGCAACTGCGGCTGTTCGCCGGACCTGTCGGCGTCGATTGTCGACCGGGCGATGTTCCATGCCGACAACGCCTATTACCTGGGCGACGTTACCGTCAACGGCCACCGCTGCAAGACCAACATCGCCTCCAACACCGCCTATCGCGGCTTCGGCGGCCCACAGGGCATGGTCGCCATCGAGGAGGTGATGGACAGCATCGCCCGACACCTGGGCCTCGATCCGCTGGCGGTGCGCAAGGCCAACTACTATGGCAAGACCGAGCGCAACGTCACCCATTACTACCAGACCGTCGAGCACAACATGCTCGAGGAAATGACCGCCGAACTGGAAGCCAGCAGCCAGTACGCCGAACGGCGGGAAACCATTCGCCGCTACAACGCCCACAGCCCGGTGCTGAAAAAAGGCCTGGCGCTGACGCCGGTGAAGTTCGGCATCTCGTTTACCGCCAGCTTCCTCAACCAGGCCGGGGCGCTGGTGCATGTCTACACCGATGGCAGCATCCACCTGAACCACGGTGGCACGGAAATGGGCCAGGGCTTGAACACCAAGGTCGCACAGGTGGTTGCCGAGGTGTTCCAGGTGGAAATCGAGCGGGTGCAGATCACCGCCACCAACACCGACAAGGTGCCGAACACCTCGCCCACCGCCGCCTCCAGCGGTGCCGACCTGAACGGCAAGGCGGCGCAGAACGCGGCCGAGATCATCAAGCAGCGTCTGGTGGAATTCGCCGCGCGGCAGTACAAGGTCAGCGAGGCGGACGTCGAATTCCGCAATGGCCATGTACGGGTGCGCGAGCAGATTCTGAGCTTCGAGACGCTGATCCAGCAGGCGTATTTCGCCCAGGTGTCGCTGTCGAGCACCGGTTTCTACAAGACGCCGAAGATCTACTACGACCGCAGCCAGGCCCGGGGACGGCCGTTCTATTACTTCGCCTATGGCGCGGCCTGCGCCGAGGTCATCGTCGATACCCTGACCGGCGAGTACAAAATGCTGCGCACCGACATCCTGCATGACGTCGGTGCCTCGCTGAACCCGGCCATCGATATCGGCCAGGTCGAAGGCGGGTTTGTCCAGGGCATGGGCTGGCTGACCATGGAAGAACTGGTGTGGAACGCCAAGGGCAAGCTGATGACCAACGGCCCGGCCAGCTACAAGATCCCGGCGGTGGCCGACATGCCCCTGGACCTGCGGGTCAAGCTGGTGGAGAACCGCAAGAATCCGGAAGACACGGTGTTCCATTCCAAGGCCGTGGGCGAGCCGCCATTCATGCTTGGGATTGCCGTGTGGTGCGCGCTCAAGGATGCGGTGGCGAGCCTGGCGGATTATCGGGTCCAGCCGAAGATCGATGCCCCGGCGACGCCGGAACGGGTGTTGTGGGGCTGCGAGCAGATGCGCCGGGTCAAGGCGGAGCAATCCTTGAGCAACGAAATCGAGTTGGTCTCACCATGAAAAGCTTCGCGGCGGTGCGGCGACCCGACAAGCTCCGCTCCCACAGTATTTGTGTCAAGCCGCAACCCTTGAGTACGCCCCATCGGTTGTGGGAGCGGAGCTTGCCCGCGAATAGGCCGGAACAGACAACAGAGAGGTGTCTATGAACGACTGGATCAGTGCCCTCGCCGACCTGCAAAGCCAGGGCGAACCCTGCGTGCTGGTGACCATCATCGAAGAGCTCGGCTCGACACCGCGCAATGCCGGTTCGAAAATGGTCGTCAGCGCGGCCAACGCCTTCGACACCATCGGCGGCGGCCATCTGGAATACAAGGCCATGCAGATCGCCCGGGACATGCTCGCCCGCGGCCAGCAGAGCACCCACCTGGAGCGCTTCAGCCTGGGCGCCAGCCTCGGCCAGTGCTGCGGCGGGGCCACGGTGCTGCTGTTCGAGCCCATGGGCCAGGTCCAGGCGGAGATCGCGGTATTCGGTGCCGGCCATGTCGGCCGCGCCCTGGTGCCCTTGCTCGCCAGCCTGCCCTGCCGGGTGCGCTGGATCGACTCCCGCGAGCAGGAGTTTCCGGCGCAACTGCCCAGTGGCGTGCGCAAGATCGTCAGCGACGAGCCGGTGGAGGAAATCGATAACTTGCCCGCCGGCAGCTACTGCATCGTCATGACCCATAACCACCCGCTCGACCTGGAGCTGACGGCCGCGATCCTCAAGCGCAACGATTTCGCCTACTTCGGCCTGATCGGCTCGAAGACCAAACGGGTCAAGTTCGAACACCGCCTGCGCGAGCGCGGCTTCGACGCCAGCCTGCTGCAACGCATGCGCTGCCCGCTGGGCCTGGCCGAAGTCAAAGGCAAGTTGCCGGTGGAAATCGCCATCTCCATCGCCGGCGAGATCATCGCCACCTATAACGCGAATTTCGGCCAGCACAGCGCGAGCGCCGAACCCATTGCCAGACTGCTGCCGGCTTCGCGCCGCAGCCAGGCCACACACTGAGAAAGACCATGCCTTCGACCCGCAAAGCCTACCGCGCCGCCCTCCTGCACAGCCTCGCCGATCCGGCCGAGGTCGGCATCGAGGCCTCCTATGAATATTTCGAAGACGGCCTGCTGCTGGTCGAAAACGGCCGCATCAGTGCCCTGGGCGCGGCCAAGGATCTGCTGCCGACCCTGTCCGCCGACGTTGAAGTCATCCACCACGTCGACGCCTTGATCACCCCGGGTTTTATCGACACCCATATCCATCTGCCGCAAACCGGCATGGTTGGCGCCTATGGCGAGCAATTGCTGGACTGGCTGAACACCTATACCTTCCCCTGCGAAAGCCAGTTCGCCGACCGGGCCCATGCCGAGGAAGTCGCGGATATTTTCATCAAGGAGTTGCTGCGCAACGGCACCACCACGGCCCTGGTCTTCGGCAGCGTGCACCCGCAATCGGTGGAGGCGTTCTTCGAGGCTGCCGAGAAGCTCGACCTGCGAATGATCGCCGGCAAGGTGATGATGGACCGCAACGCGCCGGACTACCTGACCGACACCGCCGAATCCGGCTATCTGGAGAGCAAGGCGCTGATCGAACGCTGGCATGGCAAGGGTCGCCTGCACTATGCGGTGACGCCGCGTTTTGCACCGACCTCAACCCCGGAGCAACTGACCCTGGCCGGTCAACTGCTGGGGGAGTACCCGGACCTGTACATGCAGACCCACATCAGCGAGAACCTGCAGGAAGTGCAATGGGTCAAGGAGCTGTTCCCGGAGCGCAAGGGCTATCTGGACGTCTACGACCACTACCATCTGCTTGGCGAGCGCTCGGTGTTCGCCCACGGTGTGCACCTGTGTGACGATGAATGTGCCCGCCTGGCGCAGACCGGCTCGGCGGTGGCGTTCTGCCCGACGTCGAACTTCTTCCTCGGCAGCGGCTTGTTCAACCTGCCGATGGCGGAGAAGCACAAGCTGAATGTCGGCGTGGGCACGGACGTGGGTGGCGGGACCAGCTTCTCGATCCTGCAGACGCTGAACGAGGCTTACAAAGTCATGCAGCTGCAAGGCGCGCGATTGAGTCCGTTCAAGTCGCTGTACCTGGCGACCCTCGGCGGCGCCCGGGCGCTGCGCCTGGAAGACAAGATCGGCAGCCTGCAACCGGGCAGCGACGCTGACTTCCTGGTGCTGGACTATCACGCCACGCCACTGCTCAGCTATCGCCTGAAACAGACCAGGAACATTGCCGAGACCTTGTTCGTGCTGATGACCCTGGGGGATGACCGGACGGTGAAGCAGACTTATGCGGCGGGAAACCTGGTGCACCAGCGCTGAATCAAGTGCCGAATGCAGCCCTGATGTGGAAATGTTGCTTGTGTGGGAGCGGAGCTTGCCCGCGCAGAGGCCCTCCAGGACGCTAAAAGCTTCGCGGGCAAGCTCCGCTCCCACAGGTTCTCCTGCGCTCAGGTCCTACAGTTTTGCCCCGGAGCGCCCCGGCTTCTTCGCCAGCATCAAGTGCGAGAACACTGCATGCAGGTCATCCGACGCACTCTCTTCATCGAGGTTGAGCTTGCTGTCGATATGGTCCATGTGGTGCATCATCAAATCCACCGCCAGCACGGCATTCCGGGCCTCGATGGCATCGATCAACTGGGTGTGTTCATCATAGGAACAGTGCGAGCGATTACCGCTTTCGTACTGGGCGATGATCAACGAAGTCTGCGATACCAGGCTGCGCTGGAAGCTGATCAGCGGGGCATTCTTCGCCGCTTCCGCCAGCTTGAGGTGGAACTCGCCGGAAAGACGGATTCCCGCGCCACGATCGCCACGGGAAAAACTGTCGCGCTCGTCGTTGACCATCTGCCGCAACAGGGCCAGTTCCTCGGCCGTGGCGTGCAAGACAGCCAGCTCGGTAATTGCTTTCTCCACCATGCGCCGGGCCAGGAACACCTGGCGGGCTTCCTCGACACTCGGGCTGGCCACCACCGCGCCACGGTTGGGACGCAACAGCACCACCCCTTCATGGGCCAGGCGTGACAAGGCACGACGAATGATGGTGCGACTGACCCCGAAAATCTCTCCCAGCGCTTCTTCGCTCAACTTGGTGCCAGGCGCCAGCCGTTGTTCGAGGATGGCCTCGAAGATATGCGCGTAGACGATATCGTCCTGGGTCCCGGTGCGCCCAGCCTTGCCGGCACGCGGTTGTTTCTTGAGGGGCTGCAACTGTTCGTTCATGGGCACTCGGATCGGAGACGGCGGCGAATGGACCCCGACTGGCGAACGGCACAGCGGGTCACTGACAAGTAGCGCGTAAAAGCATGGCACATTGTACACAAAGCCGGGTGCCAACACGACTGTACGGCCGTTTGCCGCGCCGGCTGTATTGCAATCAGCCCTCACCTTTACGTTTAGTCTACCCGGACTGTTACCGCTTGTTTCCCCTGTACAAGGAATGCCGTCCCATGACCGACCTCACCCAGGCACGCCTGCGCCCATTAGCCGACACTTCGCCTTCCGCCGTGGTCGCCGGTTTTATCGCGATGATGACCGGCTACACCAGCTCCCTGGTGTTGATGTTCCAGGCCGGACAAGCCGCGGGACTGAGCAGCGGCCAGATCTCCTCGTGGATCTGGGCGCTGTCGATCGGCATGGCGATTTGCAGCATCGGCCTGTCCCTGCGTTATCGCACGCCGATCACCATCGCCTGGTCGACGCCCGGTGCGGCGCTGTTGATCACCAGCCTGTCCGGGGTGACTTACGGCGAGGCGATCGGTGCCTACATCACCTGTGCGCTGCTGGTGACGATTTGCGGCCTGACCGGCAGTTTCGAGAAGCTGGTCAGGCGCCTGCCCTCATCGCTGGCGGCGGCACTGCTGGCCGGCATCCTGTTCAAGATCGGCAGCGAGATCTTCGTCGCCGCGCAGCATCGCACCGGGCTGGTGCTGGGGATGTTCTTCAGCTACCTGATCGTCAAGCGCCTGTCACCACGTTATGCCGTGCTCGCCGCGCTGTTGGTCGGTACCGCCCTCTCGGCCCTGTTGGGTTTGCTGGATTTCAGCGGCTTCCACCTGGAAGTGGCGACGCCGGTGTGGAGCACGCCGTCGTTCTCCCTGGCCGCGACCATCAGCATTGGCATTCCGCTGTTCGTGGTGGCCATGACCTCGCAGAACATGCCCGGCATCGCCGTGCTGCGCGCAGACGGTTACAACGTCCCGGCCTCGCCCCTGATCAGCGTGACCGGGATTGCCTCGCTGCTGCTGGCCCCCTTCGGCTCCCACGGGATCAACCTGGCGGCCATCAGCGCGGCCATCTGCACCGGGCCGCATGCCCATGAAGACAAGAGCAAGCGCTACACGGCCGCGGTGTGGTGCGGGATTTTCTACGGGATTGCCGGGACCTTCGGGGCGACCCTGGCGGCCCTGTTCGCCGCACTGCCCAAGGAACTGGTGCTCTCGATCGCGGCACTGGCGCTGTTCGGTTCGATCATGAACGGTTTGAACCTGGCCATGCACGAACCCAGGGAGCGGGAAGCGGCGCTGATCACTTTTATGGTGACCGCGTCCGGGTTCACGCTATTTTCGGTCGGCTCAGCTTTCTGGGGGATTGTCGCGGGGGTGCTGACACTGCTGATCCTCAATTGGCGCAAGGCCTGAGCACAACATACAACCTGTGGGAGCGGAGCTTGCCCGCGAAACTTTTTGGCGTGTTTGAGGGTCTCTTCGCGGATAAATCCGGCTCCCACAATCTCCGCGGAACGCCGAACGTTCGCATACGACTCAAGACTGTGGGAGCGGTGCTTGCCCGCGAAACTTTTTGGCGCGCTTGAGGGTCTCTTCGCGGATAAATCCGGCTCCCACAATCTCTGCGGAACGTCGAACGTTCGCATACGACTCAAGACTGTGGGAGCGGTGCTTGCCCGCGAAGCTTTTAGCGCCCTGAAGGGCCTCTTCGCGGATAAATCCGGCTCCCACAATCTCCGCGGAACGC
>NZ_JALLIX010000033.1 GCF_023242365.1 Pseudomonas sp. MWU13-2100 | reverse complement strand
GGGGCTACACATTAATCAGGTATCTCCTCGGATTTTCGATCTGGCGAGCAAATTTTTAGGCGCGATCAACGTGCTGCCCGCCCCAAAAAGTGCCCGCCAGGGAAAAGAATGCGCCTCCAGGCGTTTCACCCCGCCAAGCGGGCTGCCGGGACGCGTGCAACTCGGTTATACTCATCGGCTTTCAAAAGTTCACCGACGAGTGCTGCCCGCCATGGAAATCAACCCGATCCTTAACAGTATCAAGGACCTGTCCGAGCGCTCCGAAACCATTCGGGGGTATCTTTGACTACGATCAAAAGCATGAGCGTCTGACCGAAGTCAATCGCGAGCTTGAAGATCCGGCTGTCTGGAACAACCCCGAATACGCCCAGAACCTCGGCCGCGAGCGTTCCGCGCTGGCGCTGATCGTTGAAACCCTGGACGACATGTCCAGCGGCCTGAGCGATGCCCGCGACCTGCTGGAAATGGCCGCCGCCGAAGAAGACCAGGGGGCCGTCGACGACGTCGCCGCTGAAGTCGAACGCCTGCGCGCCGCCCTGGAAAAACTCGAGTTCCGGCGGATGTTCAGCGGCGAAATGGACCCGAACAACGCCTACCTGGATATCCAGGCCGGTTCCGGCGGCACCGAAGCCCAGGACTGGGCCAACATCCTGCTGCGCATGTACCTGCGCTGGGCCGACAAGCGCGGTTTCGACGCCACCATCATGGAACTGTCCGCCGGCGAAGTCGCCGGGATCAAGGGCGCCACCGTGCATATCAAGGGCGAATACGCCTTCGGCTGGTTGCGCACCGAGATCGGCGTGCACCGCCTGGTGCGCAAGAGCCCGTTCGACTCCGGCAACCGTCGTCACACCTCATTCTCGGCGGTGTTCGTCTCCCCGGAAATCGATGACAACATCGAAATCGAAATCAACCCGGCCGACCTGCGGATCGACACCTATCGTTCCTCCGGTGCCGGTGGCCAGCACGTCAACACCACCGACTCGGCCGTACGGATCACCCACGTACCGTCCAACACCGTGGTCAGCTGCCAGAACGAACGTTCCCAGCACGCGAACAAAGACACCGCGATGAAAATGTTGCGGGCGCGCTTGTACGAACAGGAAGTGCAGAAGCGCAATGCCGCTTCCCAGGCCCTGGAAGACACCAAGTCGGATATCGGCTGGGGTCACCAGATCCGCTCCTACGTACTCGACGCCTCGCGGATCAAGGATCTGCGCACCAACATCGAACGCAGCGACTGCGACAAGGTGCTGGACGGCGATATCGACGAATACCTGGAAGCCAGCCTCAAGCAAGGGCTGTAAGACACTACTCTGGGAGCCGGCTTGCTGGCGATCCCCGGCCGAAGGCCGGGGGCAACGAACCTGTGATGGAAAATCTAAAGACATGAGCGACCAACAACTCGACCCGCAAGCCCTGCAACAGGAAGAAAACACCCTGATCGCCCTGCGCAAGGAAAAGCTGGCTGCCGAGCGCGCCAAGGGTCAGGCCTTCCCCAACGACTTCCGTCGCGACGCCTACTGCGAAGACTTGCAGAAACAGTACGCCGACAAGACCAAGGAAGAGCTGGCTGAGGCAGCGATCCCGGTCAAGGTTGCCGGTCGCATCATGCTCAACCGTGGCTCGTTCATGGTGATCCAGGACATGTCCGGGCGCATCCAGGTCTACGTCAACCGCAAGACGCTGTCGGAAGAGACCCTGGCCGCGGTGAAAACCTGGGACCTGGGCGACATCATTGCAGCCGTTGGCACCCTGGCCCGTTCCGGCAAGGGCGACCTGTACGTTGAAATGACCGACGTGCGCCTGCTGACCAAGTCGCTGCGCCCGCTGCCGGACAAGCACCACGGCCTGACCGATACCGAAACCCGTTATCGCCAGCGCTACGTCGATCTGATCGTCAACGAAGAAGTGCGCCAGACTTTCCGCGTGCGTTCGCAGGTCATCGCCCATATCCGCAACTTCATGATGCAGCGCGATTTCATGGAAGTGGAAACGCCGATGCTGCAGACCATTCCTGGCGGTGCAGCGGCCAAGCCGTTCGAAACCCACCACAATGCGCTGGATATGGGCATGTACCTGCGCATCGCGCCGGAGCTGTACCTCAAGCGCCTGGTGGTCGGTGGCTTCGAGCGGGTGTTCGAGATCAACCGCAACTTCCGCAACGAAGGCGTGTCGACCCGACACAACCCCGAGTTCACCATGTTGGAGTTCTACCAGGCGTACGCCGACTACGAAGACAACATGGACCTCACCGAAGAGCTGTTCCGTGAACTGGCCCAGGCCGTTCTGGGTAGCACCGACGTGCCGTACGGCGACAAGGTCTTCCACTTCGGCGAACCGTTCGTGCGCCTGTCGGTGTTCGACTCGATCCTCAAGTACAACCCGGAACTGACCGCCGCCGACCTGCAGGACGTCGACAAGGCCCGCGCCATCGCCAAGAAGGCCGGCGCCAAGGTGCTGGGCTTCGAAGGCCTGGGCAAGCTGCAGGTGATGATTTTCGAAGAGCTGGTCGAGCACAAGCTGGAACAGCCGCACTTCATTACCGAGTACCCGTTCGAAGTCTCGCCGCTGGCCCGCCGCAATGACGAGAACCCGAACGTCACCGACCGTTTCGAGCTGTTTATCGGTGGTCGTGAAATCGCCAACGCCTATTCCGAGTTGAACGACGCCGAAGATCAGGCCGAGCGCTTCCAGGCCCAGGTGGCCGAGAAGGACGCCGGCGATGACGAGGCCATGCACTACGACGCCGACTTCGTGCGGGCGCTGGAGTACGGCATGCCGCCGACGGCGGGCGAGGGCATCGGTATCGACCGCCTGGTGATGTTGCTCACCAACGCACCGTCGATTCGCGATGTGATCCTGTTCCCGCACATGCGGCCGCAAGCGTAAATCTGTTGTTGAAAAAGCCGCCCTTGCAAGGCGGCTTTTTTATTGTCTGTTGGTACTGATGTTTCAAATCATTACAAGAGAGGAAGACCGGTAGTGGAGCGTGCAATGGCGCAAAAGGGAGCAGCAGGCGTCGCTACGGCGGTGGCTGAAAGCGTTCAGTATCAGGGGCGCAAAGCCAGTCGGCAGGGAAGCGAGCAACGACGACAGGCGATTCTTGACGCCGCCATGCGCATTGTCGTGCGCGACGGCGTGCGTGGGGTGCGGCACCGCGCGGTGGCCGCCGAGGCCGATGTGCCGCTGTCGGCCACCACCTATTACTTCAAGGATATCGATGACCTGCTCACCGATACCTTCGCCCAGTATGTCGAGCGCAGCGCGGCCTTCATGGCCAAGCTCTGGGGAAACACCGAAGGCATATTGCGGGAAATGGTCGCCTACGGTGACGGCAGTGCGGGCTCTCGGGCGCAACTGGCCGATGACATCGCCCACATGATTGTCGACTACATTCAGCGGCAACTGCACAATCGTCGCGAGCACCTGATGGCTGAGCAGGCGTTTCGTCAGGAAGCGTTGCTCAATCCACGCCTGGCGGTGTTGGTGCGCTCGCACCAGCAGATTCTCCTACAGGGCGCCTACCAGTTTGTTCAGGTACTGGGAACCAAAGAGCCACAGCAAGATGCCAAAGTGTTGACGGCTATTATCGGACGGATGGAATATCAGGGCCTGCTCAACGACGCCGAGGTCCAGTCCGAACAGGACATGCTGGGGATCCTCTCGCGTTACATGCACCTGGTGCTGGCCTCGGTCTAGGCTCTGTGCCTGGCTATTCACCGGTATCACCTTCAGGAGTCACCCTTGGACGATTACCAGCAGACGATACGCAGCCTCTCCGATCGCATTGTGCTGGCGCAGACGCCGATCCGCGTGCTCGACGCGGTGAAGTGGGACGAGAACATCCGCAAGGGGTTTCTCAAGGGCAAGGGCAAGGAAATGCCGGCGGTGGATCGCGACTATTACGCTTCGCGACCGCTGTCGTTCGATTCCAGTGCGGTGAAGCTGGAGTTCCAGAACATTGAGCGCGATATCACCCGGCGGCTCGGCCAGTTCAACCCGGTCGGGCAGATCATGCGTCGCATGTGCCGCGAGTACCGGCAGGTGGTACGGATGCTCGAAGCCCGTGGCACCGCGGATTTCGGCCTGATCTCCCAGGAACTGTACGGCGCCGCGTCGGATGCGTTCCATGCTGGTGATCCGACCCTGGCCGACCTCGGCTTGATGCTCTCCGACTACCTGAACAATATCGACGGCCGCGGCGACCTCAAGGACGAGCCCAAGACCCTGACCGCCAAGGACGCGGTCAGCATGCTGCAAAGCCGCTTGAACAAGGTGTTCGGCGAGGCCGAGGAAACCATCCGGGTGTTCGAGTCCGACGGCATCGTCGCCGATGCGGCGGCGGGCGCCGACTACATCAAGATCCGCGCCGACGCGATGTTCAACTCGCGGGATGTACGAGCGCTGGAGGTGCATGAAGGCCTGGTGCATGTCGGCACCACCCTCAACGGTTTGAACCAGCCGATCTGCACCTTCCTGTCCAAGGGCCCGCCCTCGTCGACCGTGACCCAGGAAGGCCTGGCGATTCTGATGGAAGTGATTGCCTTCGCTTCCTATCCGACCCGCTTGCGCAAATTGACCAACCGGACCCGGGCCATCGACATGGTGGAGCAGGGGGCGGACTTCCTCCAGGTGTTCGAGTTTTTCCGCGAGCAGGGTTTCGAGATGGCGGAAAGCTATGGCAATGCCAGTCGGATCTTCCGTGGTTCGACTCCCACGGGGCTGCCATTTACCAAAGACTTGTCCTATCTCAAGGGCTTTATCATGGTTTACAACTATATTCAGTTGGCCGTGCGTAAAGGCAAGCTCGAACAAGTGCCGCTGTTGTTTTGCGGCAAGACCACGTTGGAAGATATGCGCACGCTGCGCCAATTGGTGGATGAGGGGCTGGTGGTGCCGCCCAAGTATCTGCCGGAACAGTTCCGCGATATGAATGCGCTGTCGGCCTGGATGTGTTTCAGTAACTTCCTGAACCATTTGAGTCTGGATCGGATCGAAGCGGATTACTCTAATATCCTCTGACCGCTGCTCAGGTTTTTGCGTACGACGATATTGTCTTGCAGGAACCCCCATTTGTAGGAGCCGGCTTGTCGGCGATGAGGCCCGTGAGTCCTGCATCGACTTTAGCGACGCCATCGCTGCGGTGCGGCGTCCCGACAAGCCAGCGCCTACAGTTTCCGTGTTGATTGTGGTTCTAGCTAGCGAGGCTTCAAACGGATGAGAATCCTCGGCATGCTGTGCCTGCTGCTGACCCTCGGCGGTTGCAGTTCCCTGCTGTTCTATCCCGATCCCGGCCTGCCGTTCACCCCGGACAAGGCGCACCTCGAATACCGCGATATCACCCTGACCAGCGCCGACGGCGTGCGCCTGCGCGCCTGGTGGCTGCCGGTCAAGGCCGGCGTGGCGGTCAAGGGCACGGTGCTGCATTTGCACGGCAATGGTGGCAATCTGTCCGGGCATCTGGGCGGTAGCTGGTGGTTGCCGGAGCAGGGTTATCAGGTATTGATGCTCGACTATCGTGGTTACGGCGTGTCCGAAGGCGAACCGAGCCTGCCGGCGGTTTACCAGGATATCGATGCGGCGTTCGACTGGTTGCAAAAGGCCCCGGAAGTCCAGGGCAAACCCCTGGTGGTCCTGGGCCAGAGCCTGGGCGGAGCGCTGGTGGTGCATTACCTGGCGCAACGCCATCCCGAATACCAGTCGCGCCTCAAGGCCCTGGTGCTCGATGGCGCACCGGCCAGCTACCGTTCGGTGGGGCGTGATGCCCTCGCGTCGTCCTGGTTGACCTGGCCCCTGCAAATACCGCTGTCATGGCTGGTGCCCGATGGCGACAGCGCGATCAGGGCCATGCCGCGCCTGACCGGCGTACCGAAACTGATTTTCCACAGCCTCGACGACCCGGTCGTACCGCTGACCAATGGCATCCAGCTGTATCAGGCGGCGCCTGCGCCGCGGGTGCTGCAACTGACCCGTGGCGGTCATGTGCAGACCTTCGCTGACCCGACCTGGCGCCAGGTGATGCTGCGTTATCTCGACGACCCGCAGCACTTCAACGGCCTGCGCCGTCTGGGCGAGATCCCGAATTACCCGCCTGTCCCGAATTCGAATGTTGAACCAGAGAGCCCGCAATGACTGAAGAACGTAACGCCATTCCCCTGATTATCACCGGTATCTGCAGCATCATCGGTACGGTCGCGTGCCTGTGGTACTACGGTTACCTGCATTTCGCCAAACCGGAGGATGCGCTGCTGTTGAACGAATTCACCATGCTCAAGACGGTGCCCGGGGAGGATTACAAGATCTCGCTGCAGCCGGCGGCGCAAACCGCGCAGTGCATCGACGGCGTGCTGGTGCTGTTCGACAGCGAACAGAAGGGCCTGACCGGCGTGTTGGTGAACAGCCAGAAGCAGGCGGTGCGCTGCATGGGGCAGGAAACGCCGAAGTTGGAGCAGTAACCTTTCCCCTGGGGGCGGACGTGAAACAACCGCCTGATGGGATCAGGCGGTTTTTTTTGTCCGATCAGTTATTGCTGCTGATGGACGAACGCGGTGCCACGGGCTGGTTGTCGTTGGAAATGGTCACTTCCACGCGACGGTTCATGGCGCGCCCGGAAACGCTGTTATTATCCGCCACCGGATACTCCTGGCCATAACCCTGGGTCACGATACGCGACGGGTCCACGCCCATCTTGATCAGTGCCACTTGCACCGAAGTCGCGCGACGTTCCGAAAGGCTCTGGTTGTAACCCGAGGTTCCGGTGCTGTCGGTGTAGCCCTCGATGATCACCTTGCGGTCAGGGCTCTCCTGGAGGAACTGTGCCAGTTTGTTGATGTTGACCAGGCCGGAGGACTTCAGGTCGGCCTTGTTGGTGGCGAACAGCACGTCACCGAAGGTCACCAGGGTGCCACGCTCGGTCTGCTTGGCGTTCAGGCTTTCCTGTAACTGCTTGATCTGCTGGTCACGGGCATCCAAGCGGGCCTGGGCACGCTGGGCGGCGGCGTTTTTCAGATTGGCTTCGGCGGTGCGCAGGGCGATGGTCTGCTTCGCCACTTCAACCCGCTGGTTGGTCAGATAAGCCAGTTGGTCGACGGTCTCGACCTTTTCACGGTTCTGGTAGGCCTTGTCGGCCTTGTCCAGGTAGTCACTGGCGTCCTTGGTTTCCAGGGCCGCGACCTTGCTCGCCTGCGGGTCGGCTTGCAGCCCGGAGAAGTTGGTACGAGCCTGCTCCAGGTTGCTGTTGGGCTGCGACGAGCAGGCGGCCAGGCCGACGCTGAGGGCCAGGAGGGCGGGGATCATCAATTGTTTACGCATCATGGTTCTCATCCTTTATGGGGTTCAAGCTTCAGGGAGTGCAGGCGCTGAGCCTGCCAGTGCTTACTGCACCGGTTGCGCGGAGCGTTGGCTCTCCTGGCGCAATTCCTGAACACCTTTCTGTGAATCCTTCACGGCCAGCTCGGCCTTGGCGGCCTGGGCCTTGCGTTCGGCGACGCGGGCATCCCATTCGGCCTGTTCGGACAGGCGGCGGGCTTCGTCATACTTTTTGTCGTGCATGGCCATTTCAGCTTGTTTGAGCTTGTCCTGGGCCGACTTCATTTCCACGGCGGCGTATTCGGTACCGCCGGCACTGACGGCGCTGTTGACCGCCGATTGGGTCACGGCGTACTGCTCGGTTGGCGGGTTACCGGCGCAACCGGCCAGGAGCAAGCTGCCGCCGAGTGCCAGCGCGGCCAGTTTCAGCCCGCGCAGGGGGGTTAGCGAGGATTGGACAGTGTGGGTCTTCATGATCTTCAACTCCATTGGATAGCTCCTGAATAACGACATCGTCCATCACGGTTCCGGGAGCCTTTGGCGCCGTGTCCAGCAGATGGACCGGTTGCGTTTTCACTGCAACTGCTCCGGTGATGGTTACTGGTTGTGACTCACGGCTTTTTTGAATAGTTCAGGAAAAGTGGCCCATCGCCGGAATAAATACTGACTGAGTGGTCAGGGCAAAAAGTCTGAACTTTCGCGGTGTGCGGGGGTATCGAAGGGCGGGGGGGCGGTGGGCGAACGGTCTTTCGGACACGCGACGAAACCTTTGGGAGCCGGCTGGCCGGCGATGGCGTCCGCTAAGTTGATGCAAGGCTTGCGGGCCTCATCACCGGCAAGCCGGCTCCTGCACTGACCGCGTTGACTGACGTTGTGAGGGCAGTGTCGGCAGGGCGTTGTGTCAGGATCTAGTGTTTCGGTTTGTCCTGGGACGCCAGGTCATGCAGATGTCGTCGCGACAACGAGAGGAAGCGCGGCGTCGGCCCGACATCTTCATACAGCGGATCACCTTCTTCGTCGGTGGCCACCACCTGTGAGCCCTGGATGTAGGGAAAACTGGCTTCCAGTTCCTCCAGCGCCGCGCCGATCAACTCGCCGAGCAGTTCCTCCGGGTGCCGTTTGGGGTACATGTCGATCACTGCCGCCAGTCGCGCCGCAGCTTCCACATCCAGATGAATGACATAGCCGGTGTCGGTCAAGCGACCCTTGGCGTTTTCTTCCCAATGCTGGGCAAGCTCGCGGATTTTCATATCGACCTCAATTCGCCCCCGTTGATCGCGGGTATTGATGAGTGACCGGCCTGTACCGGCGATAAGGCCCTCGTGGGACCTATGTATCAGACTAGCTCCAGGTCACGAGGTTCAGCACGTATTTTTGCCGGGCATCAATTATTCGGCCGACTTGTAAGCATTCGCCGCCGTGGTGCACTCTTGAGCCTGTGAGCCATCTCAGCGTCCCCTGGAGAGTCTGTCGATGTCCGATATTGATGTCCGTTTGCGTGAAGACGTCCACCTGTTAGGTGAACTGCTGGGCAATACCATTCGTGATCAGCATGGTGACGAATTCCTCGACAAGATCGAGCGTATCCGCAAGGGCGCCAAGGCCGACCGCAGCGGTTCGGTGAATGCCGAACTCAGTGCCAGCCTGGACAGCCTCGGCGACGACGAGTTGCTGCCGGTGGCCCGGGCCTTCAACCAGTTCCTCAACCTGGCCAATATCGCCGAGCAGTACCAGTTGATTCACCGCCGCGACGAGTCGCAGCCGGCGCCCTTCGAGGCGCGGGTGCTGCCGGAGTTGCTGGCGCGGCTGCTCGCCGAAGGCCACGGCGCCGAATCCCTGGCCCGGCAACTGGGCCGCCTGGAGATCGAACTGGTGCTCACCGCGCACCCCACCGAGGTGGCGCGGCGGACCCTTATCCAGAAATACGATGCCATTGCCGCGCAATTGGCCCTGCAGGACCACCGTGACCTCACCAGCGCCGAGCGCGAGCAGATCCGCCAGCGCTTGCAGCGTCTGATCGCCGAAGCCTGGCACACCGAGGAAATCCGCCGCACCCGGCCGACGCCGGTGGACGAGGCCAAGTGGGGCTTCGCGGTGATCGAGCATTCCCTCTGGCAGGCCATTCCCCACTACCTGCGGCGTGCCGACCAGGCGCTGTTCGCCGCCACCGGCCTGCACCTGCCCCTGGAAGCCGCGCCGATTCGTTTCGCCTCCTGGATGGGCGGCGACCGCGATGGCAACCCGAATGTCACGGCCACGGTTACCCGTGAAGTGCTGCTGCTGGCCCGCTGGATGGCGGCGGACCTCTATCTGCGCGATGTCGATTATCTGGCCGCCGAGTTGTCGATGCAGCAGGCCAGCGAGGCTCTGCGCGCCCGTGCCGGCGAGAGTGCCGAACCCTATCGCGCCGTGCTCAAGCAATTGCGTGAGCGGCTGCGAGCGACCCGTAACTGGGCCCAGGCATCCCTCGCCACGACGCAACCGACGTCGGATGAGGTGCTGCAGAACAACCGAGAGCTGTTGGAGCCGCTGCAACTGTGCTACCAGTCCCTGCACGAGTGCGGCATGGGGGTGATTGCCGATGGCCCGTTGCTCGATTGCCTGCGCCGGGCGGTGACCTTCGGCCTGTTCCTGGTACGCCTGGATGTGCGCCAGGACTCCTCCCGTCACGCCGCCGCCATGACCGAGATCACCGACTATCTGGGGCTGGGACGTTACGAAGACTGGAAGGAAGAAGATCGCCTGACTTTCCTGATGCGCGAGCTGGCCAATCGTCGCCCGCTGCTGCCGGCCTGGTTCAAGCCCTCCGCGGACACCGCCGAAGTGCTGGCGACCTGCCGGGAAATCGCCGCGGCACCGGCAGCGTCCCTCGGTTCCTATGTGATCTCCATGGCCGGTGCGGCCTCCGATGTGCTGGCGGTGCAGTTGCTCCTCAAGGAGTCCGGGGTACTGCGGCCGATGCGTGTGGTGCCGTTGTTCGAAACCCTGGCCGACCTGGATAACGCCGGTCCGGTGATGGAGCGGCTGTTGCTGCTACCCGGCTATCGCGCGCGCCTGCAAGGTCCGCAGGAAGTGATGATCGGCTACTCTGATTCGGCCAAGGACGCCGGCACCACGGCGGCGGCCTGGGCGCAATATCGGGCCCAGGAACGGCTGGTGGAGATCTGCCGCGAGCAGCAGGTCGAACTGCTGCTGTTCCATGGTCGCGGCGGCACGGTCGGCCGTGGCGGCGGTCCGGCCCATGCGGCCATCCTGTCGCAGCCGCCGGGTTCGGTGGCGGGGCGTTTCCGTACCACCGAGCAGGGCGAAATGATTCGTTTCAAGTTCGGCCTGCCGGACATCGCCGAGCAGAACCTCAACCTCTATCTGGCCGCCGTGCTCGAAGCCACCCTGCTGCCACCGCCGCCGCCGCAACCGGCCTGGCGCAAGTTGATGGACGAATTGGCCGCGGACGGTGTCAACGCCTACCGCGCCGAGGTGCGCGACAATCCGCAGTTCGTCGAGTACTTCCGCCAGTCCACCCCGGAACAGGAACTCGGGCGCCTGCCGCTGGGCAGCCGCCCGGCCAAGCGTCGCGCCGGCGGGATTGAAAGCCTGCGGGCGATCCCGTGGATTTTCGGCTGGACCCAGACGCGCCTGATGCTGCCGGCGTGGCTCGGCTGGGAGGCGGCGCTGCGCAATGCCCTGGCGCGAGGCGAGGGCGCGCTGTTGGCGCAGATGCGCGAGCAATGGCCGTTTTTCCGCACCCGTATCGACATGCTGGAAATGGTCCTGGCCAAGGCCGACAGCGATATCGCCCGCTCCTATGACGAGCGCCTGGTGGGCGCTGAACTGCTGCCATTGGGTGTGCACTTACGCGACCTATTGTCGCAGGCGTGCGCGGTAGTACTGGGTTTGACCGGCCAGTCGCAACTGCTTGCCCACAGTCCCGAGACCCTGGAATTCATTCGCTTGCGCAACACCTACCTGGACCCGCTGCATCGCTTGCAGGCCGAGTTGCTGGCTCGTTCGCGGCGCAAGGAAACATCCCAGGACAGCCCTCTGGAACAGGCTTTGCTGGTGTCTGTGGCGGGGATTGCCGCCGGACTGCGCAATACTGGCTAAGGTGTGTAGGAAGGGTTGCTATATGTAATGGGACAAAAACGACCGCCCAGTCAGGGGCGGTCGTTTTTGTGTGGCGACACTTTATTGTCGGGGGGCGACCCGGCGTAGCAGGTTTCACCGCTTGTGCAGGCATGGGTTGCTGCTACTTTCGGCGGCTTGTGTGGGTACGGTCGGCTGTGTATCTTGATCAGCCTTTGGCCGTTTTGCGGCCATGATCCTATTTTTGAGATTGGCCCCACGAGGCGAATCCGAGCGTTTCTAAATAAAAAATTGAGGAGCACATCGATGCGCGTCATTCTGCTGGGAGCTCCCGGGGCCGGTAAAGGTACTCAGGCTAAGTTCATCACCGAGAAATTCGGCATCCCGCAAATCTCCACTGGCGACATGCTGCGCGCCGCGGTCAAGGCCGGCACCGAGCTGGGCCTCAAGGCCAAGGGCATCATGGACGCCGGCGGCCTGGTCTCCGACGACCTGATCATCGCGTTGGTCAAGGATCGTATCGCCCAGGCCGACTGTGCCAAGGGTTTCCTGTTCGACGGTTTCCCGCGCACCATTCCCCAGGCTGAAGCCCTGGTGGAAGCCGGCGTCGAGCTGGACCATGTGGTCGAGATCGCCGTCGATGACGAAGAAATCGTCCAGCGCATCGCCGGCCGTCGTGTGCACGAGGCTTCCGGACGCGTCTACCACACCGTCTACAACCCGCCGAAAGTCGATGGCAAGGACGACCTGACCGGCGACGCTCTGGTCCAGCGCAAGGACGACACTGAGGAAACCGTGCGTCATCGCTTGTCGGTCTACCATTCCCAGACCAAGCCACTGGTGGATTTCTACCAGAAGCTCTCGGCCGCCCAGGGCAAGCCGAAGTACAGCCATATCGCCGGTGTCGGTTCGGTGGAGTCGATCACGGGCAAGGTGCTTGAAGCCCTGAGCTGATCGGTGTAGTTGCTGCGTCTACAACAGCCCGCTTGCGGGCTGTTGTTGTTTATACTGTTGCACTTTTTTCCTTTCGACCTGACGGATACATCGATGAGCACCTTGCTGGCCCTGGACACCGCGACTGAAGCCTGCTCCGTCGCCTTGCTGCATGACGGCAAGGTGACGAGCCACTACGAGGTGATTCCGCGCCTGCACGCGCAAAAGCTCCTGCCGATGATCCAGCAGTTGCTCGCGGATGCCGGTATCGGCCTGTCGGCCGTCGATGCGATTGCCTTCGGCCGTGGTCCCGGGGCTTTTACCGGAGTGCGGATTGCCATCGGTGTGGTTCAGGGCTTGGCCTTCGCCCTGGAGCGTCCGGTGCTGCCGGTGTCGAACCTGGCGGTGCTGGCGCAGCGGGCCTTTCGCGAGCACGGTGTGCGCCAGGTGGCCGCGGCCATCGATGCGCGGATGGATGAGGTGTATTGGGGTTGCTACCGCGAGGAAGCGGGGGAGATGCGCCTGGCCGGGGTCGAGGCGGTGCTGGCACCGCAAGCGGCGGCCTTGCCGGAGGATGCCTCTGGCGAGTGGTTCGGTGCCGGCACGGGCTGGGGTTATGGCGAGCGGATCCGGGTCGCGTTGAGCGGCCAGGATGCCAGCCTGCTGCCCCATGCCGAAGACCTGTTGAGCCTGGCGCGCTTTGCCTGGGCTCGCGGCGAAGCCATTCCGGCCGACGAGGCCCAGCCCGTCTACCTGCGCGATAAAGTGGCAACGCCCAAGGCCCGTTGAGTCCGCAAGGCCGTACAAGGTCGTTGTGGGAGCCGGCTTGCCGGCGATGGCGGCCTATGGGGCGGTACAAGGCTTATTGGTCTCATCGCCGGCAAGCCGGCTCCCACAAGGTTGCGCGGCATCCTATAAAATTCAGGCTAAACTGGACGTTAAGCTGATCGCTCGGCGAATTGTCCGAATTGGTCAAAAATGTGCCGTTCGTCATGTTTTCACCACTCAGGTTTCGAGGTGTGAAAACCTTTTCCAGGTTCTGTGGTCCAGTCATCACTCGGGCAATAGCTAAGTGCGGTGCGTGCTGCTAAATTGCCATCATCGACACCGAGCATACCCCAATGCGTATAGACGGCGTTTCCTCACAGTCCTACCCGATCAGGCGCAAACCGCGCAAAGGCAGCGTCGTGCTCGACGACGAGGCCGATGTCTCGGAGGGCGATAGCGAGGACCTCTCCGAGGTGGCCGCCCGCGCCGAAGCGGCCGGTAGCCGCCTGGCCAATCTGCCGGCCCGCCCGCAGGACATGATCTTCCATCGCGCCATGAGCAAAAGCGTCGCCAATGCCCTGGCCAGCTACCTGACCACTGCCGGTTTCGTCGAGTGGGACATGGAAGTGTTGGGGCTCGACCTGCATATCTGATTTAATCGGGTCGATGACTGATCCTGTCTTGCTGCCTTACTACCTCGGTTGCCCTTCCTGGAGCGAAAGCGCCTGGCGCGAGTACCTGTACCCGCCCACCGCGCGCACCAGCGACTTTCTCGACCTGTACGCCCGGGTGTTCAACGCCGTCGAAGGCAACACCACCTTCTACGCACGGCCCGCGCCCGCCACGGTGGAACGCTGGGCGCAGACCCTGCCCGGACACTTTCGCTTCACCGCCAAGTTTCCCCGGGATATCAGCCACGGTGGCGACCTGCGTGACCAGGCCCAGGCCGCCGAAGACTTCCTGCAACTGCTCAGGCCTCTGGGCCTGCGGGTGGCGCCACTATGGCTGCAATTACCGGCCAGTTTTGCGCCGCAGCGCCTGGCCGAACTGGCCGGGTTCATCGACGCACTGGAGCGCCCGTTGGCGATTGAAGTCCGTCATCGCGATTTCTTCGCCAAGGGCGACGCCGAACGGATGCTCAATCGCCTGTTGCTGGACCGGGGTGTCGAACGGATCTGCCTCGATCCGCGGGCGCTGTTCAGTTGCACCTCCAGCGACCCCTCGGTGCTGCACGCCCAGTCGAAAAAGCCCAAGGTGCCACCCCGGCCGGCGGCGTTCACGCTGTTCCCGCAGGTGCGTTTTATCGGGCACCCGGAGCTGGAGGCGAATGAGCCGTTCCTGACACCCTGGGTCGAAAAGGTTGCCGGCTGGATCGAGGAGGGGCGCACGCCCTATGTGTTTCTGCACACCTCCGACAACCGTCTCGCCCCGGCACTGGCACAACGCTTCCATGCCCGGCTGATGGCGCGTCTGCCTGGCTTGCCGGCGCTGCCTGAGCTATACAGAGGGCCCGCCGTGGAGCAACTCGGCTTGCTCTGACGGTGTCACTCACTCTTTGCCGGGAGTCGACCCATGGATACGCAAACCTTTCGAGCCCACGCCTTCAAGGCCCTGCACGAGCGTGCCGGAGCCTTCGTGATTGCCAATCCCTGGGATGCCGGCTCGGCAAAAATGCTCGCCGCGCTGGGGTTCGAGGCGTTGGCCACCACCAGCGCCGGCTTGGCGTTTTCCCTTGGGCGTCCGGATGCGGAGGGGGCCAACTCGCTGAGCGATACGCTGGAAAACGCGCGGGGCATTGTCCTGGCCACGACGCTGCCGGTGGCGGCGGATCTGGAAAATGGTTTTGCCCACAGTCCCGCCGGCTGTGCCGAGGCGATTCTGCGGGCGGCCGAAGTCGGTTTGGTGGGTGGCTCGATCGAAGACGCCAGCGGCCATGCCGACGACCCCATCTACGGCTTCACCCAGGCGGTCGAACGGGTCGAAGCGGCGGTTGCCGCAGCCCGCAGCCTGTCCTTCCCCTTCATGCTCACGGCGCGGGCGGAGAACCTGTTGCATGGGCGCCTGGATCTGGCGGATACGATTCGCCGTTTGCAGGCTTTCGCCGAGGCCGGCGCCGATGTGTTGTATGCGCCTGGCCTGCGCACCCCAGAGGAAATCCTGGCGGTGGTCAAGGCCGTGGCCCCCAAGCCGGTGAATGTATTGATGTCGGGCGGGGTCAATCTATCGGTGAGCGAGTTGGGCGAGCTGGGCGTCAAGCGTATCAGTGTCGGGTCGGCGCTGGCCCGCGCGGCCTATGGCGCGTTTTATCGGGCGGCCGAGGAAATTCGTGGGCAGGGGACATTTACCGCGCTGGATCAGGCGATGCCCTTTGCGCGGATCAATCAGATGTTCAAGGGCTAGGGCGCTTTGCGCTCGAGCACAACACTGGCCGCGACCCTGTACTGTGGGAGCAGAGCTTGCTCGCGAAGGGGCCCTTGAGATAGTCAAAGGTCTCGCGGGCAATCGAGTCTCGACCGGCTTCAGGCTCAGGCCGCGAGGCGCAGATTCTGTGCCACCAGCGGACGGGCCCAGTTCAGGTCGTAGTCCATGGCTTTCTGCTGCTTGGCCAGGGTGGCTTCGTCGAACGGCACGTGCGGCTCCAGCAGATCCAGTTCGAACTCGGCAATCGGCAGGTGCAGCGGACGCGGTTGCGGCGCAGGCCCCGGGGTGGGCAGCGGCTGGCCGGCGTTGAGGACGATAGGACGGACCCAGCCGCTTTCGAAATCCTGCTGCTTCTGCTGGGCGACGACTTCTTCCGGTGGATAGGGCACGGGCCGTTTCAGCAGGTCCAGATCGAATTCGGCAATCGGCAGGAACAGCGGCTCGGGTGGGCGGACCGGGTTTTCCTGCACATTGCACTGGCGTTGGTCGACGATGTGCGCCAGCAACTCGGCGCCGGCGGTAGGTTCTACCGGGCCATCGACCGGCAGTTGTGCCTGGACATTCTTGTCACCCCGCGTATCCCCGACCTGTTCGGCCAGCGCCCGGGCAAAGAAATCTTGCCACAGGTGACTGACACCGCTCAGTGCCTGGGAGTTGCGCAGGCCATAATCGCCCGTGGGCGACAGATAACCTATGGATGTATTGCGAATGTCTGACATGGCTCTCGAGTGACGCTCAGGTCTGGCAAAATGCTGGATAATGTTTTTATCGGCAGCTTTTGCCGATCATTGAATTTTTGAGCGTGTTTTTCATGAGTGAGCAGCAAGCGCCGGTTCGTATCAGAGTCGAGGCCCTGGCCGAAGGGTTGCAATCCCGGGCCGAAGCGTGGGCCGAACGCCTCGGTTTGCCGTTGCGGGAACCCGAAGCGGAGTTCGCTTTGCAGGTGTCGGAGCAGGGCTTGCAGTTGCAGCAACTGGGGCCGGAGGCGCCTGGACCGGTTCGGGTGGACTTTGTCGAAGGCGGCGCGGCGCATCGACGTCTGTATGGCGGCGGCAGCGGGCAGATGATCGCCAAGGCCGTGGGCATCCAGCCGGGCGTCCGGCCGCGGGTGCTGGATGCCACGGCGGGCCTGGGCAAGGATGCGTTCGTGCTGGCGAGCCTGGGCTGCGAGATGAGCCTGATCGAGCGCCAGCCGCTGATCGGCGCCTTGCTCGAAGACGGCCTGGCCCGTGGGCTGGAGGATTTCGACGTGGCGCCGATCGTCTCGCGCATGCGCCTGCTCAAGGGCAATTCGATCGAGGTGATGCGCAATTGGGAGGGGGAAGCGCCCCAGGTGATCTACCTTGACCCGATGTTTCCTCACCGCGAGAAAACCGCCCTGGTGAAGAAGGAAATGCGCCTGTTCCGCCCGTTGGTGGGTGATGACCCGGATGCGCCGGCGTTGCTGGCGGCGGCACTGGCCCTGGCGACCCATCGGGTGGTGGTCAAGCGCCCGCGCAAGGCGCCGTGCATCGATGGGCCGAAACCGAGCCATGGCCTGGACGGCAAGTCGAGTCGCTACGACATCTATCCGAAGAAAGCCCTGAAGCCCTGAGGCCGATGGGCTCTCAGGGCCTGTAGGCGCGCATGAACAAGCCCACCACCTCGCGCACATGGGCTTCGCCCTCGGCCTCGCTCAGCGGCTCGCCGCAGCCGTAGAGCAGGCGGAAGTTCGCCGCGCCCTTGAGCAGGCAGAAAAAGTGCTCGGCGGCTTTGTGCGGCCTGTCGATCGCCAGGGCACCGCTCTGGTCGATCCGACTTAGCAACCGCTCCATCTCCGTGAGCATGCGCTGGGGCCCGGCCTCGAAGAAGATCTGCGAGAGCTTCGGGTCCTGGCTGCCCAGGGTCATGATCAGCCGATGCAGGTTCACCGACTCGTCACTGTTGATCAACTGATGAAAGCCCCGGGCGATGTTCAGCAGCACGCTGTCCACCGGCACGCCTTCGGGCAGGGCGAAGAACAGTTCGGGCAGCTGTTCTGCACATTTGGCCACCACGGCAGCGGAGAACAGGGTCTCCTTGTCGTTGAAGTGGCTGTACACCGTGAGCTTTGAAACACCTGCTGCTGCAGCGACTGCGTCCATGCTGGTGCTGGCGTATCCATGACTCAGGAACAGATCTTTCGCCGCTTGCAGGATGGCCTGGCGTTTTGCCAGGTCCTTGGGGCGGCCGGGGCCGCTGGGCACTGAAAGATTGTCGGACATTTTCTTACTTAATACTGGACTGGTCAGTTTGGTATTAATACCATACTGGCAAGTGTAAATATTCTGAGCACTATTAGCGAAAGGTCCCATACCATGTTCCGCTATGTCCTGCCCCTTGCGTTGCCCGTCAGTCTAGCCCTTTTCCTGGTCGGTTGTGGTCATGAAGAGTCGGCCCAGGTCAGCGTACGCCCTGCCATGGTGGTCCAGCCACAACCTTCGGCTCAAGCCATGGACAGCTACCCCGGCGAAGTCCGTGCGCGTTTCGAGCCCGACCTGGCCTTCCGCATCGCGGGCAAGGTCAGCCGACGACTGGTGGAGGAGGGTGAGCGGGTCAAGGCCAACCAGCCGCTGGCGGAGCTCGACCCACAGGATGTCCGCCTGCAACTGGAGGCGACCCGTGCCCAGGTCGCGGCCGCCGAGGCCAACCTCAACCTGGTGCGCTCCGAGCGCGATCGCTACAAGACCTTGCTCGACCGGCAGATGGTCAGCCGTTCGCAGTACGACAACGCGGAAAACCTCTTTCGCTCCGGCGAAGCCCGGCTCAAGCAGATCAAGGCCGAGTTTGACGTGTCCAGCAACCAGGCCGGTTATGCCGTATTGCGCGCCCCCCAGGACGGCGTGGTAGCCAAGCGCCTGGTGGAAGTCGGCCAGGTGGTCGCCGCCGGCCAGACGGTCTTCACTCTGGCCGCCGATGGCGAGCGTGAAGTGCTGATCAGTTTCCCGGAGCAGGCCTTCGGGCGTTTCAAGATAGGCCAGGATGTCGCCGTGGAGCTCTGGTCGCAGCCGGACCAACGGTTCAACGGGCGTATCCGTGAGTTGTCGCCGGCCGCCGATCCGAAGTCGCGGACCTTCGCCGCCCGTATCGCCTTCAGCGCTGGCAAGGTGCCGGCTGAGCTGGGCCAGAGTGCCCGGGTGTTTATCCAGGCCGCCGGCGTGGTGCCATTGTCGGTGCCGCTGTCGGCGCTGACCGCGGAAAACGGTGCGACCTATGTCTGGCGGGTCCAGCCGGACAACACCCTCAAGCGCACCCCGGTGCGGGTCGGCGCCTTTGGCGAAAAGACCGTTCCGGTGTTCGAAGGCCTGACGGCCAGCGATTGGGTGGTGGCGGCCGGTGTGCACGTGCTGCATGACGGCGAACTGGTTCGCCCGGTGGATCGCTCCAACCGCGTGGTCAATCTGGCGGCCAAGGAGTAGTCCCCGATGGGTTTCAATCTTTCCGAGTGGGCGTTGCGTAATCGCCAGATCGTACTGTTCCTGATGATCCTGCTTGCAGTGGTCGGAGCCTTGTCCTACACCAAGCTGGGGCAGAGCGAAGACCCTCCGTTCACCTTCAAGGCCATGGTCATCAAGACCAACTGGCCGGGGGCTACGGCCCAGGAAGTCTCGCGGCAAGTCACCGAACGCATCGAAAAGAAGCTGATGGAGACCGGCGAGTACGAACGGATCGTGTCCTTCTCCCGGCCGGGGGAGTCCCAGGTGACCTTCATGGCCCGGGACTCGATGCACTCCTCGGAGATTCCCGACCTCTGGTACCAGGTCCGGAAGAAGATCGGCGATATCCGCCAGACCTTGCCGCCGGATATCCAGGGACCGTTTTTCAACGATGAGTTCGGCACCACCTTCGGCAATATCTACGCCCTGACCGGCGAAGGCTTCGATTACGCCGTGCTCAAGGATTACGCCGACCGCATCCAGATCCAGTTGCAGCGGGTCAAGGACGTGGGCAAGGTCGACCTGCTCGGTCTGCAGGATGAAAAGGTCTGGATCGAACTGTCGAACGTCAAGCTGGCGACCCTTGGGCTGCCGCTGACCGCCGTGCAACAGGCCCTGCAAGAGCAGAATGCGGTGTCCACCGCCGGCTTCTTCGAGACCCCGACCGAGCGCGTGCAATTGCGCGTCAGCGGTAACTTCAAGACGGTCGACGAGATCAGGAACTTCCCGATTCGCGTCGGTGACCGCACCTTCCGGATCAGCGATGTCGCCGATGTGCATCGCGGCTTCAATGACCCACCGGCGCCGCGCATGCGTTTCATGGGCGAAGATGCGATCGGCCTGGCGGTGGCGATGAACGACGGTGGCGATATCCTGGTGCTGGGCAAGGCACTGGAAGTCGAGTTCGCGCGTATCCAGAAAAACCTGCCGGCGGGCATGAAGCTGAGCAAGGTCTCCGACCAGCCGGCCGCGGTGAAGACCGGCGTCGGCGAGTTCGTCCAGGTGTTGGTGGAAGCCCTGGTCATCGTCTTGCTGGTGAGCTTCTTCTCCCTGGGCGTGCGCACCGGGATGGTGGTGGCACTGGCGATTCCGCTGGTGCTGGCGATGACTTTTGCCGCCATGTATTACCTGGGCATCGGCTTGCACAAAATTTCCCTCGGTGCGTTGGTGCTGGCCCTCGGCTTGCTGGTGGACGATGCGATCATTGCCGTGGAGATGATGGCGATCAAGATGGAACAGGGCTTTGACCGCTTGAAGGCGGCGAGTTTTGCCTGGACCAGCACGGCGTTCCCGATGCTCACCGGGACCCTGATCACCGCCGCCGGCTTCCTGCCGATTGCTACCGCGCAGTCGGGCACGGGTGAGTACACCCGTTCGATTTTCCAGGTGGTGACCCTGGCGCTGCTGGCGTCCTGGATTGCCGCTGTGATGTTTGTACCTTACCTGGGTGAAAAACTGCTGCCGGACCTGGCCAAGATCCACGCCGCCAAGCACGGTGGCGAGCAACCGGACCCCTATGGTACACCGTTCTACCAGCGTGTCAGGCGCACGGTGGAGTGGTGCGTGCGTCGGCGTAAAACCGTGATCGTGCTGACCATCGCCCTGTTTATCGGCTCGGTGCTGCTGTTCCGCTTTGTGCCGCAGCAGTTCTTCCCGGCCTCCGGGCGACTGGAGCTGATGGTCGACCTCAAGCTGGCCGAAGGTGCCTCCCTGAACAGCACCACCGAGCAGGTATCGCGTCTGGAAGCTCTGCTCAAGGATCACCCCGGCATCGACAACTATGTGGCCTATGTCGGCACCGGTTCGCCGCGTTTCTACCTACCCCTGGACCAGCAACTGCCGGCCACCAGTTTTGCCCAGTTCGTCGTGCTGGCCAAGAGCATCGAGGATCGGGAAGTGCTGCGCAGCTGGCTGATCAAGGTCCTCGACGAGCAGTTCGCCGATGTCCGGGCGCGGGTCACGCGCCTGGAGAACGGGCCGCCCGTGGGCTATCCGGTGCAGTTCCGGGTGACCGGCGAGCATATCGAGGTGGTCCGTGCCCTGGCGCGCAAGGTGGCGGCCAAGGTCCGCGAGAACCCGCATGTGACCAACGTGCACCTGGACTGGGAGGAACCGAGCAAGGTGGTGTACCTGAACGTTGATCAGGACCGGGCCCGGGCGTTGGGGGTGAGTACCGCGAACCTGTCGCGCTTCCTGCAACTGACGCTGACCGGTTCGAGTGTCAGCCAGTACCGCGAGGACAACGAGTTGATCGAAATCCTCATGCGCGGCACTGCTCAGGAGCGCAGCCAGTTATCGGCGCTGCCGAGCCTGGCGATACCGACGGACAACGGCACCAGCGTGGCGCTGTCGCAGATCGCGACCCTGGAGTACGGTTTCGAGGAGGGCATTATCTGGCACCGCAACCGCTTGCCGAACGTGACCGTCCGTGCCGATATCTACGGCCAGGAGCAGCCGCTGAGCCTGGTCAAGCAGATCATGCCGACCCTGGACCCGATTCGCGCCGAGTTGCCGGACGGTTACCTGCTGGAGGTTGGCGGTACCGTGGAGGATTCGGAGCGCGGCCAGGCCTCGGTGAATGCCGGCGTGCCGCTGTTCATAGTGGTGGTGCTGACCTTGTTGATGTTGCAACTGCGCAGCTTCTCGCGAGTGGCGCTGGTGTTCCTCACCGCGCCGCTGGGCCTGATCGGGGTGACCCTGTTCCTGCTGGTGTTCCGCCAGCCGTTCGGGTTTGTCGCGATGCTCGGGACCATCGCCCTGTCGGGGATGATCATGCGCAACTCGGTGATCCTGGTGGACCAGATCGAGCAGGATATCCGGGCGGGCATGTCGCAATGGCAGGCGATCATCGAGGCGACGGTGCGGCGTTTCCGCCCTATCGTGCTGACCGCGCTGGCGGCGGTGCTGGCGATGATCCCGCTGTCTCGCAGCGTGTTCTACGGACCGATGGCGGTGGCGATCATGGGGGGGTTGATCGTGGCGACGGCCTTGACCCTGCTGTTCCTGCCGGCGTTGTATGCGGGGTGGTTCAGGGTGAAGAAGACAGCGCCATAAAGCGTGCAGGATAACTTGTGGGAGCGGAGCTTGCCCGCGAAGCTTTTAGCGGCCTCACTGCCGCCTTCGCGGGCAAGCTCCGCTCCCACAGGGTCGAGCTCGGGCTCAAGTGAGCCAACTGGCTTGCACAAGGTGGAGCTCGGGCTCAAGTGAGCCAACTGGCTTGCACAAGGTGGAGCTCGGGCTCAAGTGAGCCAACTGGCTTGCACAGGGTGGCGCTCGGGCTCAAGTGAACCAACCAGCTTCTAGAGTGTGTTGCATCAAAGCGCGCCAAACACCTTCTTCGCCAGGCTCGTGGCCGCCGCCGCCGGGTTGGCGCGGATGTCTTCTTCCTTCTGCGCGATCATCTTGAACAGGCCGTCCAGGGCCTTTTCCGTCACGTAGCCTTCAATGTTGGCACTCTTGGCATCGAGTACGCCGAGGGTCGCCGCCTGCCCGGCGAACGAGTTGTATTGCTTGGCCAGGCCCACCTGGTCGGTGGCCTGCTTGATGATCGGCAGGAACTTGGCGCGGATCTGTTCGCGGCTGGTCTTGTCCAGATACTGGGTGGCCGAGTCCTTGCCCCCGGTGAGGATGCCCTTGGCATCGGTCACGGTCATCTTCTTCACCGCGTCCACCAGCAGGGCCTGGGCTTGCGGCATGGCCGCTTCCGCCGCCTTGTTCATGCTGGTTTCCAACTGATCGACCTGAGCACCCATGCCGAACTGCTTCATTTTGCTGGCGACCTTGCCCAGCTTGCCCGGCAGTTCGATCTTCACGTCAGGGTTATTGCTGAAACCACCCGGTTTGCCGAGGTTGGTCACGGCGGCGACGGCGCCCTGGGCCAGGGCGTCCTTGAGGCCGCCGGACGCTTCGCCCTGGGTAAGACTGCCGAGGGACAAGGCCAGGGCATTGACGGAAATCAGCAGGCCCGCGCAGAGGCCGGCCAGACGAAGGGAGGGACGGAGCATGGAAGTTCCTTGTTGGGTCGGTTAAGGAAATCAGCGCACCGCGTCGACACGGATGCGCAAGAGTTGTGGATCCTGGCCGTTCAATTGAACGCCTTGATGTCAGGTGTCGATAAACAGTAACTGGCCGTCGGGTTCGATGCGAGCACTGATCGAATAACGGTGGATCTCACAGGTTCGTGGCGCCAGAAGAATCCTGGCGCCAGCCTGTAAGAAGCTAACGGATTTATCGACAAACGCCAGTGTTTGAAAGGCGCCACGCTACTCAGGCACTGAGGATAAGGCTTTGCGGTTTCTCTTTCAGCAATACGACAGTGCGCGGAATGGGCTTCATGGTGAACTTGCGCCGGCTGCCGAAGGTGCCCTGGGTCTCGTAGGTCTGCCCCGGCTTGACCTTGTTCACGTCGTAGCGCAGGTAGCGCGGGATCGATCCCTTGAAGAAGGTGATCTCTTCGCTGAGGACATGCACCGGAATACCCGGCTCGGTCTGCGCGACCAGCCTCAAGGTGGCCAGGGTGTTGTCCTGAGTGCCAATCATCGGTACCAACGCCGCGCTGAGGTACAAATACCCCGGTGGGCTCAGGTGAAAGGTTTCTTCCTGGTTGTCCCGGCGCCAGCGGAAGCTGTACTTGATGTCCGGTAGTAGCGAAGCGCCGGCAACGCTCAGGTCGATGTCGATCTCGACCTTGCAGTTACGCTTGAGGTCCGCCGGCAGCTCGAAGGTAAAGCGCCAGGGCGACTGGTCGGGCAGTTGCGCGCTGGTCCAGGTCCCCAGCAGGGTGTCGTTGCAGCGGTTGCGCAGGGTGATGCGGGTTTCGGCCTTGGCCGGGATCCTGTAGTCCGCGGGAAAGTGGAAAACAGCGGTCACGACGTTTTTTGCGGTCATCTCGATGTCCTTATCGAACGCGTCAAAGGCAACGCAAGATTGAGTCTACACGGGCCTTTGTGCTTGAAAACCGGTGGAGAAACATCCTTGCTGCTTTACCGAATGGCCTGACGTGGGTGGTTCGCTTTATCCCACATCAGGACCCGACACAGGGCTCTGTTCGGCGGCATCCTCGCTACGATGCAGCGCGACCTGACGAATCGACAGGCGGATTTCCGCCGGTAGTACCCGTTTGGCCGCGCCCTCGGCCAGCTCGCCGAGCAGTTCGTGATAGCCCAGCTTGCCGGCCGCGTCGCGGCGCAGGACATCGAGGTCGAGCAGGGTCTGGATAAAGTGGCGGAACAGGCTCTTGTCGAAAAATTCCGGGGCATTCAGGCCATGCAGAATCGACAGGCGCTGGGCCATGACCGTACACAGGTCTTCCAGCTCCTCGGCGCTGATGCTGTGCTGGCCGCTGTTGAGCAGCAGCGAGATAGCCATGTAGAAGCGCTGCAGGGTCTGGGCGATGCTCCGCGACAGCAGGGTCAACAGCACGAAGTGCCGAGAACTCGGTGCCGGGCGCAGGTAGACATTGTTTTCCAGGCGCAGCAGGCCCTGTTCGACAAAGGCTGCCAGCCATTGGTCGATCACCGCGTCCAGCTCGTCGAGCGACCAGCGGATGAACAGCTCCGCCTGCAGGTACGGATAGAGCGCGCGGCTATAGCGCAGGATCTGTTCACGGCTCATGCGCGTGGCGCTCTGGAAGAAGCTCGCCAGCAATGAAGGCAGGGCGAAGATGTGCAGCACGTTGTTGCGGTAATAGGTCATCAGGACGGCGTTCTGTTCGTCCAGGTAGAGGATCTTGCCCAGGGCGTCGCTTTGCTCGGCCAGCAGGTCCATGTCCTTGACATGCTGGATCAGCGCGCGACCATCGCCTTCCGGCAGGGTGGTGTGCGGCGAGTACGGCACACGGCGCAACAGCGCCAGGTAGAGGTCGAGGACCCGGGCCATGGCGCGGTCGTCGAGGGCCAGGCGGGTGGTCGAAAGCAACGCCAGGGCCACCAGGTTCACCGGATTGATCGCCGCGGCTTCGTTCAGGTGCCGGGCCACGCGCTCGCCGAGGCGATTGGTCGTCTCATTGAGCCAGGCCGGGCGGAACTGCGGCCCCAGTTCCTGGGCGCGCCAGTCCGGTTGTTCCTGGTCGAGGAACTCGGCCAGCTTGATCGGCTCGCCGAAGTTGACCGCGACCTGACCGAAGCGCTGCTTGAGTGCGCCAATGACCTTGAAGATGTCGAAAATCGATTCTTTCTTCTTGCTCGCGCCGCGCAGTTCGCCCAGGTAGGTGCGACCTTCCAGCACCCGCTCGTAGCCGATATACACGGGGATGAAGACGATCGGCATGCGCGAGGAGCGCAGGAAGCTGCGCAGGGTGATCGCCAGCATGCCGGTCTTGGGCCGCAGCATGCGCCCGGTGCGCGAACGGCCGCCTTCGACGAAGTACTCCACCGGAAACCCCTTGGTGAACAGGGTGTGCAAGTACTCGTTGAACACCGAGGTGTAGAGCGGGTTGCCCTTGAAGGTGCGGCGCATGAAGAACGCGCCGCCGCGCCGCAGCAGGCTGCCGATCACCGGCATGTTCAGGTTGATCCCGGCAGCGATGTGCGGTGGGGTCAGGCCGTTGCGAAACAGCAGGTAGGACAGCAGCAGGTAGTCGATATGGCTGCGGTGGCAGGGGACGTAGATGACTTCATGACCCTGGGCCACGGCCTGTACGCCTTCGATATGGTTGACCTTGATGCCGTCGTAGATCTTGTTCCAGAACCAGCTCAGCACCACTTCGAGGAAGCGGATCGCGGTGTAGGTGTAGTCCGAGGCGATCTCGTTGCCGTAGCGCAGGGCCTGGGCCTGGGCTTTCTCCACGGAGATGTTCTCGCGCTGGGCTTCCTCGAGGACGGCCTGGCGCACCATCGGCTCGTTGATCAGGCCCTTGACCAGGTTGCGCCGGTGGGAGATGTCCGGGCCGATCACCGCGGCCTTGAGGTTGCGCAGATGCACCCGCAGGATGCGTTGGGCCATGCGCACAGTGCGTTCATGGCCCTTGTTGTGTTCGATCAGGCCGCGCAGGTGGATCGGCGCGGAGAACTGCACGCGGGTCTTGCGCCCGAGAATCAGGATGCTCATCAGGCGCCGCAGGCGACCGGTGACCGCCCAGCTGTCGGCGAACAAGAGTTTCCAGGGGCTCGATTCGCTATCTGGCGACTGTCCCCAGAACACGCTGACCGGGATGATCAGGGCGTCTTCGGCGGGGTTTTGCGTCAGGGCGCTGACCAGGCGGGTCAGGGTCGGTGGCGCGCCGCGCTTGTCCTGGCGGCCCAGCCAATCGGGCTCGGGGGTCAGGTAGAAGAACGCCGCCGGCTCCATGAGCGAACCGACCGACACCGGCAGCACCGGGCGCGGCAGGCCGGCCTTGGTGCACTCGTGGTCGACCACCGCCAGGTCGGTCAGCGAGGGCGATTGCAGGACGTAGAACACTGGCCGGCTGCGGTCGAAGTCGAGGGTCAGCGCCGACTGGTTGATCGTCTCCGAGCGCACCCAGAGGTACAGAAGGCGGCGCAAGGTACCAAACACGAGACGGCGGAACGGGGAGCGGGTCATACGGCTTCTGCAGGCAAATGGATTGAACCGAGCGTTTGCTCGGGGCGGCTAGTGTGCCGTATTCCCCCAAAATCGGCAAAAACGCGGCGAACTAATATTGATTGAGAGTTTTTTGACCTGTCTTATACTCGGACGTTCGCCATGAACGGTAGGATTCATCCGCATAGCACGGCGTTCTGGCGACGCTGCAGGCAAGGCCCGTCGAGCCGGGCCTCTCCCCACAATAACAAGACGGAGTACGGATTCATGGCAACTCGCGAGACAGGCAATGTGAAGTGGTTCAACGATGCCAAGGGCTACGGCTTTATCCAGCGCGAAGACGGCGCGGATGTGTTTGTGCACTACCGCGCGATTCGTGGCGAAGGCCACCGCTCCCTGGCGGAAGGGCAGCAGGTGGAATACGCGGTGGTGGAAGGTCAGAAAGGCCTGCAGGCCGAGGATGTGGTTGGGCTCTAACCGCCGGTGTGATGCTGTTGAGGGGCCCGTTGTGGCGAGCGGGCTTGCCCGCGCTGGGCTGCGAAGCAGCCCCCAAACCGGCTGACGCGAACTTTCAGGTGTACTGCGTCAGCCGATTTACGACTGCTTCGCAGCCGAGCGCGGGCAAGCCCGCTCGCCACAGGGGCACGCTCGGCACACAGACTCCGTGCCCGCAATCAGCATCAGGCGGTACGCCAGGTGATCTCTTCTTCGCCATCGGCACTGATGCGGATCCAGCGATCGGCCGTCTCCTCGCCTTCTTCCTCGACCCAGCTGCCCGGGGCACAACGCACTTCCACATGCAGCGCGGCAAAGGCGGCGCGGGCACAGGCGATGTCATCGTCCCACGGGGTCTGGTCGCTTTCCAGGTACAGGCTGTTCCATTTGCCCACGGCCTTGGGCAGCCAGGTTACCGGCACACTGCCGGCCCGGCACTTCCAGGTCTGGCCTTTCTGGACCCAGTCGCTGCAAGGGCCCAGCGCGGCGCCGAGCCAGGCGGCAACGGCCTTGTGATCGACGTCGTCGTCCTTGAGGTAAATCTCGATATCGGGCTGGCGCATGGAAATCCTCGCTGCGGTTGTTCGAAAAATCCATTCGCGGATTTTGCCGGCCTTGAACCCGTGTCCAAGGCCATGAAAAGTGGGGTTATTGCAAAACGAAGTAATCGTAGCGCATCGACACGCTGACCTCGAACGGCTCCGGCTGTTCGATGACCTGGGCCCGGCGCTCGGCGCTGGCGCGCCAGCCGTGGGGCGTCATGGCCAGCAGGTTCGCCCGGTCCTGGGCGCTGCTCAGGCTCAGCTTGAATGCCAGCACTTCGCTGTGTTGCAGCGCCATGCCTTCCGGCACCAGGGCCAGATGCTTGTCGTCAGTGTATTCGCGCACTTCATCGTACAGACGCTCACGCAGTTCCATCAGATGCCCGCTGGTCGGTCCGACTTTCATCAGACCGCCACCCGGTCTCAGCAGGCGTTTGGCTTCCTGCCAGTCCAGGGGGCTGAATACGCTGGCGATGAACTGGCAGCTGGCGTCGGCCAATGGCACCCGCGCCATGCTGGCGATCAACCAGGTCAGTTGCGGGTTGCGTCGACAGGCGCGTTTGACCGCTTCGCGGGAAATATCCAGCGCATAGCCGTCAGCCCCGGGCAGGGCCTCGGCCAACTGCGCAGTGTAGTAGCCCTCGCCACAGCCGATATCGACCCAGCGCCCCGGTGCCCGTTCGGCCGCCAGTTGCGCCAGGCGGTGGGCCACCGGTGCGTAGTGGCCGGCGTTGAGGAAATCACGCCGGGCTTCGACCATGGCCAGGTTATCGCCCGGGTCACGGCTGTTCTTGTGCTGGACCGGCAACAGGTTCAGGTAACCCTGGCGCGCCCGGTCGAAACGATGTCCGAGCGGACACGCCACGCCGTTGTCGACCGCGCTCAGGGGGGCACTGCAGAGAGGGCAGATGAGCATCAGGCAAGCAACTTGATCAGGGTCTGGTAGTAGATTTCGGTCAGTACGTCGAGGTCACTGGCCAGGACCCGTTCGTTGACCTGGTGGATGGTCGCGTTGACCGGGCCCAGCTCGACCACCTGGGTGCCGAGGGTGGCGATAAAGCGCCCGTCGGAGGTGCCGCCGCTGGTGGAGGCCTTGGTCTCGCGCCCGGTGATGGTCTTGATGCTCGCCGACACCGCATCGAGCAGCGCGCCCGGTTCAGTCAGGAACGGCAGGCCGGACAGTGCCCATTCCACCTGCCAGTCCAGGCCGTGCTTGTCGAGGATCGCCGCGACCCGCTGTTGCAGGCCTTCGACCGTGGACTCGGTGGAGAAACGAAAGTTGAACAACGCCACCAGTTCGCCAGCGATCACATTGGTCGCGCCGGTCCCCGAGTTGAGGTTGGAGATCTGGAAGCTGGTCGGCGGGAAGAAGGCATTGCCGTCGTCCCAGTGCTCGGCGGCCAGTTCGGCCAGGGCCGGGGCGGCCAGGTGGATCGGGTTTTTCGCCAGGTGCGGGTAGGCCACATGACCTTGTACGCCGCGCACGGTGAGCCGGGCGCCGAGGGAGCCACGGCGGCCGTTCTTCACCACGTCACCGACCAGGGTGGTGCTCGATGGTTCGCCGACGATGCACCAGTCCAGGCGCTCGCTACGGGCGGCGAGGCGCTCGACCACGGCCTTGGTACCGTGGTGGGCCGGGCCTTCTTCGTCGCTGGTGATCAGGAACGCGACCGAACCACGGTGGTCCGGGTAGTCGCCGACAAAACGTTCGGCGGCCACCAGCATCGCGGCCAGGCTGCCTTTCATGTCGGCGGCGCCGCGCCCGCAAAGCATGCCGTGTTCGTCGATCAGCGCATCGAACGGATCATTCTGCCAAGCCTGCACGGGACCGGTGGGCACCACGTCGGTGTGACCGGCGAAACACAGCACCGGGCCTTCATGCTTGCCATGGGTGGCCCAGAAGTTGTCGACGTCTTCGATACGCATCGGCTCGAGCTTGAAACCGGCATCGCCCAGGCGCTGCATCATCAGCTTCTGGCAGTCGGCGTCGACCGGGGTCACGGAAGGGCGGCGGATCAGGTCGCAAGCGAGTTGCAGGGTCGGCGAAAGGTCGGCGTGGGCCGTCATGGGAAAGCTCCGGTGCTTTTTGTAGGCGCCGGCTTGCCGGCGATTCGTAAGCCGCGGTGAACCTGGATCACCGCGGCGCCTGGATCACCGGCAAGCCGGCTCCTACACGGGTAGGGGCGCGCAAAGGGTGGTTATCTTAAAGCAAAACGGCGGCCCGCAGGCCGCCGTTTCGTGTCGTGCATCGCGTTTATGCGACGGCTGCCGGCTCCGGCTCGGTGGCCGGTTTAGGCAGCGAGGAGACGAACGCCATGATCAGCGCCGCCAGGTACGGCAGCGACTGCACCAGCAACATCACCACCCAGAAGCGCATGTCGTAGCTCGGCAAACCATCCACCAGGCAGATCCCCAGCGCCGCGGCCCACAACAGCAGCATGATGAACATCTCTTCCCGGGCTTCCGAAATCGCCACCCAGAAGCCGTGATTGTCGGCGTTTTTCGGTGTGCGGAAGAACGGGATGCTGGTGGTGAAGAAACCGTACAGCACCGCTTTGGCGATGGTGTGGGACAAGGCCAGGCCGGCCAGTGCGGCGGCGAAGGCATCCTTCATGTTGACCCCGACCGCGCGGCGGTAGAGGAACAGGATCTTGCCGACCTTGAACACAAACAGCGCCAATGGCGGGATCGCGAAGATCAACAGCGGTGGGTCGACCTGTTTCGGCACGATGATCATCGCCGCCGACCAGAGCAGGGCGCCGACGGTGAAGAAGATATTCATGCCGTCGGCCACCCACGGCAACCAGCCCGCGAGGAAGTGATAGCGCTGGCCACGGGTCAGCTCGGTGTCCTTGCCACGCAGCAGGCTGGCGGTGTGCCGCTTGATGATCTGGATCGCCCCGTAGGCCCAGCGGAACCGCTGTTTCTTGAAGTCGATAAAGGTATCGGGCATCAGGCCCTTGCCGTAACTGTTGTGGTGATAAGCCGCCGACAGGCCTTTTTCGAAGACCCGCAGGCCCAGCTCGGCGTCTTCGCAGATGCACCAGTCGGCCCAGCCCAGTTCTTCCAGGACCGAGCGCCGGGTCATGGTCATGGTGCCGTGCTGGATGATCGCGTCGCGGTCGTTGCGGGTGACCATGCCGATATGGAAGAAACCCTTGTATTCGGAGTAGCAGAGCTTCTTGAAGGTGCTTTCGTTCTGGTCGCGGTAGTCCTGGGGCGATTGCACGATGGCGATCTTCGGATCGGCGAAGTGCGGCACCATGTGCTTGAGCCAGTTGCGGTCGACGCAGTAGTCCGAGTCGATCACCGCGATGACTTCGGCGTCCTTGGCGGTGTGCGGGATCAGGTAGTTCAGGGCCCCGCCCTTGAAACCGGCGAGTGGCGCGACGTGGAAGAAACGGAAGCGCGGACCGAGGGTTTCGCAGTAGGCCTGCACCGGTTCCCAGACCGCCGGGTCCTTGGTGTTGTTGTCGATGATCAGGACTTCGTAGTCTGGATAATCGAGGGCTGCGAGGGCGTCGAGGGTCTGTTTGACCATCTCCGGCGGCTCGTTGTAGCACGGTACATGGATCGAGACTTTCGGCCGATAGTCCGAGTCGCCTTCCACCGGCAGGAATTCACGCCGGCGCTTGTGGGTCCAGACCGCCTCGGCCAGTTCGTGGGCCTCGGTGAGCAGGACGATAAACACGCCCAGGGCGCCGATGGCCAGGAGGAAGCCCACCGTCAGGCTGAACCAGGTGCTGTATTGCTGGCTGTAGTCGTAGCCGATCCACACCAGCACCGACCCGCAGAGGAACGCGATAAAGGTCAGGAAGGTCCGGCCGCGCTGGCGCAGGGCCGAGCCGTCGATCATCAGCAGGGTCAGCGAGAGCAGTGCCAATACTACCGAGCCGATGGCCAGTACGCGCCATTGCGGGATCGCCACCACCGGGCCTTCGAAGTTGAACTTCTGCTGGCGCGCGGCGTTGAACACGCCCCAGTAGGCGCCCACCGAACCCTCGTCGCTGGCCTTCCACGGCTGGTCGAAGGCTTCGATCACGAAGTAGTTGAAGCCCTGGCGGTTAAGCTTGTTGACCAGGGTCCGCAGGTAAATAGCCTGGTCGGCCTGGGTCGCATCGGCACCGCCACGCATGCGGCCGTTGCTCGGCCAGCCCACTTCCGAAAGCAGCAGGGGCTTTTTCGGGAACATGCGCTTGAGTTCGCGGGCGCGGTCCAGAACGTACTGGCCGGCCTTGTCCATCGGGATGAATTCCCAGTAGGGCAGGATGTGCGCGGCGATCAGGTCGACGTGCTTGACCAGTTCCGGGTTGTGTTCCCAGATATGCCACTGCTCCGAGGTGGTCACCGGCACCTTGACGGCGGCCCGCACGCGGTCGATCAGCACGGCCAGTTCCTTGGCGGTGATTTCCTTGCGGAAGATCGCCTCGTTACCGACCACCACCCGCACGACACTGCGGCTGGTGTTGGCCAGTTCGATGGCGCGGGTGATTTCGCGCTCGTTGCGTTCCTGGTCCGGGCTGATCCAGATCCCCAGGGTTACCCGCAGGCCGAACTCTTCGGCGAGCTTGGGAATGTCCTGGAGGGTGCCGTCGACCGAGTAGATACGGATGTTGTCCGTCAGCTTGCTCATGATCTCCAGATCGCGACGCATTTCATCGTCGGTCGGGTACTGGTCTTTCTGCGGGAATTGTCCCTGCTGGAAAGGCGAGTAGGAGAAGCCAGCGATCTGCTCGGGCCAGTCAGGCGCCGAAACCGGGCGGTTGATCAACGCCCAGAAACCGGTGAATAGTGCGGCGATTGCCAGCACCACGACCAGATTGAGTCCAAATTTACGCGATGACATAGGTATTTCGGGTTCCGAAAAGGGCTAGAACAGGGAACAGAGCGGCGCGCATCCTACACTTGCTATCCGTCGACCGTACAGCACCGTGGAGTGCGCGCAGACATTGGGCAATGACGCGGGACTTAAGTTCTTTCCTGATTCGTTGTAGCTCTATTCTCGTCAAAGCGTTGTGATTTAACGCTCATGGACCGCCATTCATAGGCTAAAGCTGCCCTCGGCCGACGCCCGGCCCTATAATGCGCGCCGGTTTTTGGGGTAATGGTCATGAGTGCAGAAGATCCGCGGTTTGCCGGCGTTGCCCGGTTATATGGCATTGAAGGTCTGGCGCGGCTGAAGGCGGCCCATGTGGCGATCGTCGGCGTCGGCGGTGTCGGCTCCTGGGCGGCGGAAGCCATTGCCCGTTGCGGCGTCGGCGAGATCTCGCTGTTCGACCTGGACGATGTCTGCGTCAGTAACAGCAACCGTCAGTTGCATGCCCTGGACAGCACCGTGGGGCGGGCCAAGGTCGAGGTGATGGCCGAGCGCCTGAAGGGTATCAACCCGGACTGCCAGGTCCACGCGGTGACGGATTTCGTGACCCGCGAGACCATGGCTGAATACATCACCGCGGACATCGACTGCGTGATCGACTGCATCGACAGCGTCAATGCCAAGGCCGCGCTGATTGCCTGGTGCAAGCGGCGCAAGATCCAGATCATCACCACGGGCGGTGCCGGCGGGCAGATCGATCCGACGTTGATCCAGGTCTGTGACCTGAACCGTACCTTCAATGATCCCCTGGCCTCGAAAGTGCGTTCGACCTTGCGCCGTGACTACGGGTTTTCCCGTACGGTGACCCGGCATTACAGTGTGCCGTGTGTGTTTTCCACCGAGCAGCTGCGCTATCCGAAGCCCGATGGCAGCATCTGCCTGCAGAAGAGTTTTGTCGGTGATGGAGTGAAACTGGATTGTGCCGGTGGTTTCGGTGCTGTGATGATGGTCACGGCAACCTTCGGCATGGTGGCGGCGACCAAGGCGGTGGACAAGATCGTCGCCGGCATGCGCCGGCCGGCGGATCGGATCAAACCCGAGTAGCAGATGGCCTCCTTTGTGGCGAGTGGGCTTGTCGGAGCGCCGCACCGCCGCGCTCAGCTGTGCTGCAGTCGCAAAACCGGGCACCTCGGTGTACCTGATGCACCGGGCTCGCCGGTTTTAGGGCCGCTTCGCGGCCCAGTGCGGGCAAGCCCACTCGCCACACACATCCGTTCAATCATGCGCTGTGCGCCAGCTTCCGCATCCGCTGCAACACGGCATTCAGGCCGTTGCTGCGCGACGGCGACAATTGCCGGGACAGGCCCAACTGGTTGAACCAGTCCGGCAGGTCGACCTGCTGCAATTCGTCGGCGCTCAGGCCATTGACCCGCACCAGCAGCAACGCCACCAGCCCGCGTATCATTCGTGCGTCGCTGCTCGCGGCAAACTGCCATTGACCGTCTCGCAAGTGCCCGGTCAACCACACCTGGCTTTCGCAGCCATGCACGCGGTTGGCTTCGGTCTTGTCGACGTCGCTCAAGGGCGGCAAGCGCTCGCCCCATTGCATCAACAGGCGCGCCCGTTGTTCCCAGCCCACCAGGTGCTGGAAATTTTCCAGCACCAACTGCGCCTCGGCGGGCAGGCTCATCGCAACAATTCCAGGGCCTGATCCAGCGCCTCGAAAAAACGCTCCAGGTCCTCGGAGTCGTTGTACAAACCCAGCGATACGCGGATCGCGCCGGCCAGCCCGAGCTGTTTCATCAATGGCATCGCACAGTGATGGCCGGCGCGCACGGCGACTCCCTGTTCGGTCAGCAGGTGCGCCAGATCGGCATTGTGCACGCCGTCGACGATGAAACTGGCCAGTGCCAGTTGCGGTTCGCCCAGCAGGCGGATGCCCTTGCGTACTTGCAAGCCCTGCAGCAGATGGGCGTGCAGCGCCGTTTCGTGGGTCGAGATCGCGGCCTGGTCGAGGCCGGTCAGGTAGTCGAGGGTCGCGCCGAGGCCGATGACGCCGGCAATCGGTGGTGTTCCGGCTTCGAAGCCCAATGGGGCAGGGCGGAAGCTGGCCTGTTGATAGTCCGCGTCCAGCACCATCTCACCGCCGAACTGCCAATGGCGCAGTTGGCTCAGGGCTTCATGGCGGCCGTAGAGCACGCCGACGCCATCGGGACCGTAGAGCTTGTGACTGGAGAATACATAGAAATCGCAGCCCAGCGCCTGGACGTCGTGGCGCCCGTGGACTACACCCTGGGCACCGTCGACCACGGTCAGCGCGTTGAACGACCGGGCCAGCGCCAGCAAAGGCGACAACGGTTGCCAGGCGCCGAGTACATTGGACAATTGGCTGACCGCGAGCAGGCGGGTTCGCGGGCCGATCAACTGGTGGGCGGCTTCCAGGTCGATCAGGCCGCTGTCGCTGATCGGCAGAACCACCAGCCGCAGCCCCCGGCGCTGGGCCAGTTGCTGCCAGGGCAGCAGGTTGGCGTGATGCTCCAGGGCGCTGATGACCATTTCATCGCCGGGTTGGAAAAGCGGTTCGAGGCCGTAGGCCAGGAGATTCAGCGCCGAGGTGGCGCCGTGGGTGAAGACGATGTGTCCGCTATGGCCGACGTTGAGCCACTGGCCAGTCTTGCTCCGACTGTCCTCGAAGGCCTGGGTGGCGTGGGCACCGGGCAGGTGTTGGGCGCGGTGCACGTTGGCCGCACCGTTGCTGTAATAGTGCGCCAGGGCATCGATCAATGCCTGGGGCTTCTGGGTGGTGGCGGCGCTGTCCAGGTAGACCTGGTCTTGCCGTTGCAGGGCGGCGATGGCCGGGAAATCGGCGCGCCAGGGAGAAGGTATCAGCATGGTGTTCGGCCCTGGTGTTGGGAGCAGAGCTTGTCAGCGAGATTTGTAGCAGCCTTGAGGGCCTCTTCGCGGGCAAGCTCCGCTCCCACAAAAGATTTGTGCCGTGCACAAAAAACTGCGCTCAACGCCCTACTGTGGGAGTGGAGCTTGCCCGCGAAGACGGCCTTTCAGGCGCCATCGCCAGCAAGCTGGCTCTTACAAGGGGGCGTGCCGCAAGGCCTGCGGCAATCCTGCTCAGTTATGCGCGTGCAGGGCTTCGTTCAGCGCAATGGCCGACTTGTGACTCTTGCATTCCACGGCACCGGTTTCCGAGTTGCGACGGAACAGCAGGTCCGGCAGGCCGGCCAGGTCGCGGGCCTTGAGCACCTTGACCAACTGGTTGTTTTCGTCGAGCAGCGCCACCTTGGTGCCGGCGGTCACGTACAGGCCCGACTCCACAGTGTTGCGGTCGCCCAGGGGAATGCCGATACCGGCGTTGGCACCGATCAGGCAACCTTCGCCGACCTTGATGACGATATTGCCGCCACCGGACAGGGTGCCCATGGTCGAGCAACCGCCGCCCAGGTCCGAACCCTTGCCGACGAAGACACCCGCCGAAACTCGGCCTTCGATCATGCCCGGGCCTTCGGTACCGGCGTTGAAGTTGACGAAACCTTCGTGCATCACGGTGGTGCCTTCGCCGATATAGGCGCCCAGGCGAATCCGCGCGCTGTCAGCGATGCGCACGCCACTCGGCACCACGTAGTCGGTCATTTTCGGGAACTTGTCCACCGAGAACACTTCCAACCACTCGCCACGCAGGCGCGCTTCCAGTTGATGCGCGGCCAGCTCCGACAGATCGATGGCGCCCTGGCTGGTCCAGGCCACGTTCGGCAGCAGCGGGAACACGCCCGCCAGGCTCAGGCCGTGGGGCTTGACCAGGCGGTGGGAGAGCAGGTGCAGCTTGAGGTAGGCCTCGGGGGTGGAAGTCAGCTGCGCGTCTTGCGCCAACACGGTGGCGACCAACGGTTTGTGGCTTTCTGCCAGGCGGGTCAGCAGGGCGGCCTGGGCGGCGTCGATGGTTTTCAGGGCATCGGCCAGTTGCGAGGCCTGGGCAGTGCTGAAGGTGATCGCCTGGTTGCCGCCGGTGTAACCGAGGATCGGCGCGATCGCGGCGACCAGCTCGGCCGAAGGCTGAATCAGGGGTTGGGCGTAGAAAACTTCCAGCCAGGCACCTTGACGATTCTGGGTGCCAACGCCGAAGCCCAGGCTGAACAGAGTAGTGGACATGCAGTTACCTCTTGCAAAATGAGTGGGGGCCTTGAGCGCTCTGGCTCAGTTGAGGGCCGCCGCATAGCTATCTGGCTTGAAGCCAATCAGGGTTCGGTCACCGAGATCAAGCACCGGGCGCTTGATCATCGAGGGTTGTGCCAGCATCAGTTCAATCGCTTTCGCCTGGTCGAGATCGGCTTTACGTTCGTCGTCGAGTTTGCGAAAGGTGGTGCCGGCGCGGTTCAGCACCACTTGCCAGCCGTGCTCGTTGCACCACTGGGTCAGGTGTTCGCGGTCGATGCCGGCGGTCTTGTAGTCATGGAAAGCGTAAGGCACGGCCTGCTCGTCGAGCCAGGTACGGGCCTTTTTCATGGTGTCGCACGCCTTGATTCCGAAAAGGTGCAAGGTTTTGCTCGAAGCGGTCACAGCAATTGCCTCCCCTTTGGAGATGCGAGGGATGAAAGGTTGAAGATTATGCCATGACCGGGCCGCTTAGGCGCCTTAGTCGTGTGCGGTTACATCTTCTCCTGCCGAGTGCGACGTTGGTGCAGCGTCCGGGCGGCTGCTTAAGCGGCTAATATGGCACTTCGACGGCAGGTTGTTGCCGGGGATATGTTTTAAACGATTGGGAAAGCTTTTTATGCAGACTGCCTACACCGTCCTGATTCTGTTGATGCTGGTCGGCGTCTCGCGTCTGCTCTGGCGGGTGATCCCGCTGCCGCTGCCCTTGGTGCAGATTGCCGCGGGAGCGTTGTTGGCCTGGCCGACCCTGGGCCTGCACGTGGCGCTGGACCCGGAATTGTTTCTGTTCCTGTTTCTGCCGCCGCTGCTGTTTTCCGATGGCTGGCGCATGCCCAAGCGCGAGCTGTGGCGCCTGCGCGGGCCGATCCTGACCCTGGCCGTGGGGCTGGTGCTGTTCACGGTGGTGGGGGCCGGTTATTTCATCCACTGGCTGTTGCCGGCCATCCCCTTGCCGGTGGCGTTCGCCCTGGCTGCGGTGTTGTCGCCGACCGACGCCGTGGCGGTTTCCGCCATCTCTCAGAACCGCCTGCCGACGCCGCTGACGCACATGCTCCAGGGGGAGGCGCTGATGAATGACGCCTCGGGCCTGGTGACCTTCAAGTTTGCCCTGGCGGCGGCCGTGACCGGTGCCTTCTCCCTGGCCACTGCGAGCCTGACCTTTGTCCTGGTGGCGGTCGGTGGCTTGGCCGTCGGCGTGGTGCTGAGCTGGCTGGTGGGGCGCTTTCGGGTCTGGATGATTGCCCGTGGCTGGGACGATCCGGCGACCCATGTGGTGTTCATGTTGCTGTTGCCGTTCGCCGCCTATGTGTTGGCCGAGCGTCTCGGAGTGTCGGGAATCCTCTCGGCGGTGGCGGCGGGGATGATGCAGAGCTGGCTCGACCTGTTGCCGCGCCAGACCAGTACCCGGCTGCTCAATCGCAGTGTCTGGTCGTTGCTGGAGTTCGCCTTCAACGGGCTGATCTTCCTGCTGCTGGGCTTGCAATTGCCGGATATCGTCAAGGCGGTCGCCAGTCATGAGACTTCGTTGTGGCCGACCCTGGCCTATCGCTGCCTGGAGGTGCTGGCGATCTTTCTGGCGCTGGTGGCGTTGCGCTTTATCTGGGTGCACAGCATCTGGCGGTTGTCGGAGCTGCTGCGTGGCTGGCGTGGCAAAAGCCAACTGTCGGGGATGGCCAAGGGGCGTTCCTGCTGGTTGCTGACGGTGGGCGGGGTGCGCGGGGCCGTGACGCTCGCGGGTGTGATGTCGGTGCCATTGCTGATCGCCCCGGGGGTGGACTTTCCCGAGCGTGATTTGCTGTTTTTCATTGCCGCGGGAGTGATCCTGCTGTCGCTGGCGACGGCCAGCATTGCCTTGCCGTTGCTGCTGCGTGACTTGCCGAAGAGCCAGGATGACCAGCATCGCGGCGAAGTGCGTGAGGCCTGGAAGAAGACCGCCGAAGCGGCGATCCATGTACTGGAGGCCGAGGAACTGGGGGCTGCGCAGGACACAACCCAGGATGCGGTCCAGGATGCGACCCAGGCCGCGTTGGCAATCGAGTTGAAAGCGCAGTTGATGGCCGAATATCGGCATCAATTGGAGGTGTTCAACGACTCCGCCGAAGCCCAGGCGCTGGCGTTCCAGATGGACCAGTTGGATCGCCGCCTGCGCTTGAAGGCGCTACGGGCGCAGCGCCTGGAGCTGTACCGACTCAGTCGCCAGCACCAGATCGGCGACGATGTGTTGCGCGAGGTGCTGGCGGAGCTGGATCTGAGCGAGGCGAACCTGGGGGCGGTGAAATAGCCGGCGGGGGGGCAGGGTACTGAGGGGACGGACCAAACTCTGCTCCCGCAAGGACCGGATATTTGAAGTCGAACGCGCTCTTGTGGCGAGCGGGCTTGCCCGCGCTGGGGCGCGAAGCGGACCCAAATCAGCTATTTCATTGTGTCAGGCGGAACGCAAACTCAGGTTTTTGCGGCTGCTTCGCAGCCGAGCGCGGGCAAGCCCGCTCGCCACAAGGTTGCGTTTGGCTTGAGAGGGCTTTGACAGTGACTACTTGCGGCGCTGGATGAACGCGCGAATCCGCTCGGCGGCCTCGACACACTCGGCCAATGGTGCAACCAGGGCCATGCGCACGCGCCCGGCCCCCGGATTGACGCCGTCGACCTCGCGTGACAGGTAGGAGCCCGGCACCACGGTCACATGCTCCTCGGCAAACAGATCACGGCAGAACGCCGCATCGTCGCCCTGCACATTCGGCCACAGGTAGAAGCTGCCATCCGGGCGTTGTACATCCAGCACCGGCGCAAGGATCTCCAGCACCGCATCGAACTTCTCCCGATACAGCGCACGGTTGGCCCGTACATGCACTTCGTCGTTCCAGGCGGCCACGCTGGCCAGTTGGGTCTGCACCGGCATCGCGCAGCCGTGATACGTGCGATACAGCAGGAAGGCCTTGAGAATATCCGCGTCACCAGCAACGAAACCCGAGCGCAGCCCCGGCAGGTTGGAGCGCTTGGACAGACTGTGGAACACCACGCAACGCTTGAAGTCCTTGCGCCCCAGCTCGACGCAAGCGCTGAGCAAGCCCGGCGGCGGGGTCTGTTCGTCGAAGTACAGTTCGCTGTAGCACTCGTCGGCGGCGATCACGAAGTCGTGCTCGTCGGCCAGGGCGATCAGCTTTTTCAAGGTCTCCAGCGGAATCAGTGCCCCGGTCGGATTGCCCGGCGAGCACAGGAACAGAATCTGGCAGCGCTGCCAGATCTCGGCCGGAACGGCTTCGAAGTCCGGGTTGAAACCGTTCTCGTCCAGGCACGGCAGGTAGTGCGGCTTGGCCCCGGCGAGAAAGGCCGCGCCTTCGTAGATCTGATAGAACGGGTTGGGGCTGACCACCAGCGCGTCGTCGCCACGGTTGACCACGGTCTGGGTGAAGGCGAACAACGCCTCGCGGGTGCCGTTGACCGGCAGCACATTGCGCGCCGGGTCGATCCAGCCGCTCGGCACGCCGAAACGCCGCTCGCACCAGGCCGCGATGGCTTCGCGCAGGGCCGGCACGCCGAGGGTGGTCGGGTACACGGCCATCTGTTCCAGGTTGGCGGTCAGGGCCTCGGCGACAAACGCCGGCGAGCGGTGTTTCGGTTCGCCGATGGACAGGGCGATCGGCCGCTTGTCCGCGTTCGGTGTCACGCTGCCGAGCAGGGCACGGAGTTTCTCGAACGGGTAGGGCTGCAACTGGTTCAGGGCGTTGTTCATGGACAGTCTCGTTCAATTCAGTTGTAGGCATGCGGTCTGCCGGGCGCAGCAGATCAAGTGTGGGGGCGGCCGCTCGACGCTCCCACAGCGAAGCATTTATTCAGATACTCAGGCGCATCGTTTCAAGAGGGGGTTCGGCGTTGACGCTCAGCTGTTCGACGATGGCGTCCTGCAATCGGCTGCACAGCTGCGGGTCGGACAGCGGTTGGTTGTCGGCATCGGTAATGAAGAATACGTCTTCCACCCGTTCGCCGAGGGTGGCGATCTTGGCGTTCTGCAGCGACAGGTCGAACTCCAGGAAGATCTTGCCGATCCGCGCCAGCAGCCCGGGACGGTCCGGCGCGCTCAGCTCCAGCACTGTGACCGGGCGCTGGGCGTCGTTATGGATGGTGACCTGCGGGGCGAAGGCGAAGTGCTTGAGCTGGCGCGGTACCCGGCGTTGGATGATGGTCGGGTAGTCGTCCGGGTTGCGCAGGGCTTCGGTCAGGCCCTCGCGGATCTGCTTGATGCGCTTCGGATTGTCGCCGATGGAGCCGCCATCGTTGTCCAGCACAATGTAGGTGTCGAGGGTGAACTGGCTGCTGGAGGTGATGACCCGGGCGTCGTGGATGTTCAGGTTGAGCTGGTCCATCGCGGCCACGGTCACGGCGAAGAAGTCGTGCTGGTCCGGGGCGTAGATGAAGATCTGCGTGCCACCTTCGAATTCGCGCTGGGTGGTTTCCTTGATCAGCACCAGCGGGCCACCATCGGCCGGCTGCTGCAGGATCGCGTCACTGTGCCAGGCCACGTCGCCGGCGGTGTGCCGCAGGAAGTAGTCATCGCCCAGTTGCGACCAGAGCTGCTCGACATCGTCCGGGTCGGTGCCGGCGCGCACCAGGATATCCAGGGCGGCGCTCTGGGTCTGGCGAATCTGCTCTTCGCGGTCCACCGGGTTTTCCAGGCCGCGGCGCAGGGCGCGCTTGGTCTCGGTGTAGAGCTGGCGCAACAGGCTGGCGCGCCAGGAGTTCCACAGGCTCGGGTTGGTCGCGTTGATGTCGGCGACGGTCAGCACGTACAGGTAGTCCAGGCGAACCTGGTCGCCGACGGTCTGGGCGAAGTCATGGATGACCTGCGGGTCGGAGAGGTCCTTGCGCTGGGCGGTGGTGGACATCATCAGGTGGTTCTGTACCAGCCAGACGATCAGGCGGCTGTCCCACTGCGGCAACTGGTGACGCGCGCAGAAGGCCGCGGCATCCACCGCGCCGAGTTCCGAATGGTCGCCGTGGCGGCCCTTGCCGATGTCATGGTAAAGCCCGGCCATGTAGATCAGTTCGGGCTTGGGCAGCTTGGCCATGAGCTTGGCGGCCAGCGGGAATTTCTCCGAGACCTGGGTGTACTGCAGTTTGCGCAGGTGCTTGATCAGGTTCAGGGTGTGGGCGTCGACCGTATAGATATGGAACAGGTCGTGCTGCATCTGCCCGACGATATCGCCGAACTCCGGCAGATAGCGCCCGAGAATGCCGTAGCGGTTCATCCGGCGCAGGTTGCGATGGATGCCGATCTTGCACTTGAACAGCTCGATGAACAGGCTGGTGTTACGGATATCGTGGCGGAAGTCGTCGTCGATCAGGTGCCGGTGTTCCCGCAGCAGGCGGATGGTGTCGGCGCGCACGCCCTTGATTTCCGGTTGCTGGGCCATCAGCACGAAGATTTCCAGCATGGCGAACGGGGTACGCCGGAAGACGTTGGGATTGCACGCCTCGATGTAACCGTCGTGTAGCTGGAAGCGCGAGTTCAACGGTTGCGGCGGCGCTTCGTCTTCCGGGGCGAGGATGATTTCCTCGAAATGCTGGATGATCAGGTCGCTGAGCTGGGCAATGCTCATGACCACCCGGTAGTACTGCTGCATGAAGTTTTCGATGGCCTGTTTCGCATCGTCGCCCTTGAAACCCAGCAGCCCGGCGATGCTGCGCTGGTGGTCGAAGAGCAGGCGGTCTTCGGCGCGGCCGGCGAGCATGTGCAGGGCGTAGCGGACTTTCCAGAGGAACTCCTGGGACGAGGCCAGCAGGGCGTTTTCGCTCTCCACCAGAAAGCCTTCGCCGGCCAGGGCTCGCAGGTTCAGGGTGCCGTACTGGCGACGGGCGACCCAGAGGATCGTCTGGATGTCCCGCAGTCCGCCGGGCGAGCCCTTGACGTTGGGCTCCAGGTTGTATTCGGTATCGTTGTACTTGTGGTGGCGGGCCTTCTGCTCGGCGCGCTTGGCCAGGAAAAACTCCTTGCTTGGCCACATGTGCGCCGTGCTGGTGACGTCGAGCATGCGCTGGCGCAGGTGCTCGGGGCCGGCGACGGTGCGACTTTCCATCAGGTTGGTGATGACGGTGAGGTCGGCCCGGGCTTCTTCGGCGCACTCATCGACCGAGCGCACGCTCTGGCCGACTTCCAGGCCGATGTCCCAGAGCAGGGTGAGGAAACGCTCGATGGAGTCGCGAAAGATCTCGTGGTCGGCGCTGTCGAGCAGGATCAGCAGGTCGATGTCCGAGTAGGGGTGCAGTTCGCCGCGACCGTAGCCGCCGACCGCCACCAGGGCGATATCGGCGTCTTCGCTCCAGCTGAACTGGTCCCAGGCCTGTTGCAGGATGTTATCGACGAACCAGGCGCGGTCTTCGATCAGCCGGCGGATATCGCGCCCGACCCGAAAGCGCTCGTCAAGCACCTCGCGAGCCTGGCGGATGGCTTTCTTGAAAGCGGCGATGGGACTGGCTTTCAGGGCCAGTTCCGCCTGGAACTGGCCGCGGTCGAAGAGTTCGGGGTCCACCTGCGGCATCGATTGGCTTTCCTTGGGTTCTATAGGCGTTCTGTATAAGGCGGCAGGTGCAACCGATCAGGCCGAGATGCGCGGGATGGTCTCATCGCTGCGCAGGGTGAAGATCTCGTAGCCGGTGTCGGTGACCAGCAGGGTGTGCTCCCACTGCGCCGACAGCTTGCGGTCCTTGGTGATTGCGGTCCAGCCGTCGCCCAGCACCTTGGTGTCGGCCTTGCCCTGGTTGATCATCGGTTCGATGGTGAAGGTCATGCCGGCCTTGAGTTCCATGCCGGTGCCGGCGCGGCCGTAGTGCAGGATCTGCGGCTCTTCGTGGAACACCTTGCCGATGCCATGGCCACAGAACTCGCGCACCACCGAGAAGCCATTCTTTTCCGCGTGCTTCTGGATGATTTCACCGATGTCACCCAGGCGGCAGCCGGGCTTGACGATCTCGATGGCCTTGTACATGCATTCCTGGGTGATCTGCGACAGGCGCTCGGCCCAGACCGGCACGCTGCCGACGTGGAACATTTTGCTGGTGTCGCCGTGGTAGCCGTCCTTGATGACGGTCACGTCGATGTTCACTGTATCGCCATCCTTGAGCGGCTTGTCGCCGGGAATGCCGTGGCAGACCACGTGGTTGACCGAGGTGCAGATCGACTTCGGGAAACCCTTGTAGTTGAGTGGGGCGGGAATGGCCTGCTGCACGTTGACGATATAGTCGTGGCAGATACGGTCCAGTTCCTCGGTGGTGACACCGGGCTTGACGTGTTCACCGATCATTTCCAGTACATCGGCAGCCAGGCGGCCAGCGACACGCATTTTTGCGATGTCCTCGGGGGTTTTGAGGGTGACGGTCATACAGGCTCTCTTTTACGCGCCGGGCGCGAACAAACACGGAATGGGGTGAAACGGCGGGGCCGTGATGGCTGGCCCGGGGTTTCAGTACCCTTAAAAGTGCGATTCTACCAGACGGACGGGGTAAACCATGAACGTCCGGCCATCGCTTCTCTCTATAATCTGGGGCCATTCTCGCCTGAATCCAGGGTGCGCGCAAAAGCCCGGGGTGGGAAATGCGAATGCGGGTTTCGTTTTGGTCGTCGCTGTGGTATAAAATGCGCCGCTTTCCGGGGATAGCCCCGCGAAGCTTAAATCCACACACGTGTCGACACGATGACCTGGGTGCCTTCAGCTGATGCTGCTGGTTGGTCATTGGGATACGTGGAGGCCAAACCCGACTTATCAAGGAACTATCATGTCCCAAGTCAACATGCGCGATATGCTGAAGGCCGGTGTGCACTTCGGTCACCAGACCCGTTACTGGAACCCGAAAATGGGCAAGTACATTTTCGGCGCGCGTAACAAGATCCACATCATCAACCTTGAAAAAACCCTGCCAATGTTCAACGAAGCGCTGACTTTCGTAGAACGTCTGGCCCAGGGCAAAAACAAGATTCTGTTCGTCGGCACCAAGCGTTCCGCTGGCAAGATCGTTGCTGAAGAAGCTGCACGTTGCGGTTCGCCGTACGTCGATCACCGCTGGTTGGGCGGCATGCTGACCAACTTCAAGACCATCCGTGCTTCGATCAAGCGTCTGCGCGACCTGGAAATCCAGGCCGAAGACGGTACTTTCGCCAAGCTGACCAAGAAAGAGGCGCTGATGCGCACTCGCGACCTGGAAAAGCTCGATCGTTCCCTGGGTGGTATCAAGGACATGGGCGGTCTGCCTGACGCGCTGTTCGTGATCGACGTTGACCACGAGCGCATCGCGATCACCGAAGCCAACAAGCTGGGCATCCCGGTTATCGGCGTAGTCGATACCAACAGCAGCCCGGAAGGCGTTGACTACATCATCCCAGGCAACGATGACGCCATCCGCGCCATCCAGCTGTACATGGGTTCGATGGCTGACGCTGTGATCCGTGGTCGCAACAACGTCAACGGTGGCACCGTCGAGTTCGCCGCTGCTGAAGAAGCTCCGGTCGCCGCAGCTGAGTAACACGCCCTGGCGTTGACTCAGTAAGCAAAAAGGGGGCTTGGCCCCCTTTTTGCCACCTCGAAAACCGTTGGTCGCTGGTGCCGCTACAGCCTTTGTAATGTGTAGCCGCTACAACGGGATCGGGAAGAATTGAACGCCCGTTCGATCGGGTGGAATGGTTGATAACCTATCCAAGAGGAATTTTGAAATGGCAGAGATTACTGCAGCGTTGGTCAAAGAACTGCGCGAGCGTACCGGCGAAGGCATGATGGACTGCAAGAAGGCCTTGACCAAGGCGGACGGCGACATCGAAAAAGCCATTGATGACATGCGCGCTTCGGGCGCCATCAAGGCCGCCAAGAAAGCCGGCAACATTGCCGCTGAAGGCGCCATCGCAATCAAGGGCGACGGCAAGGCTGCCGTGATCCTGGAAGTGAACTCGCAGACCGACTTCCTGGCTCTGCAAGACGACTTCAAGGCCTTCGTCGCTGCCAGCGTTGAAAAAGCCTTCGCTGACAAACTGACCGACGCGGCTCCGCTGATCGCTGCTCAGGAATCGGCACGCGAAGCACTGGTTGCCAAAGTTGGCGAAAACGTCAACATCCGTCGCCTGGCTCGTATCGAAGGCGATGTGGTCGGCGCTTACCTGCACGGCAACAAGATCGGTGTGGTTGTGGCCCTCAAAGGCGGCAACGAAGATCTGGCCAAAGACGTTGCCATGCACGTTGCGGCAACCAACCCTGAGTTCCTGCTGCCATCGCAGGTCTCCGCTGAAGCCATTGAACGCGAAAAAGGCGTTTTCATGACCCTCAACGAAGACAAGATCAAAGGCAAGCCCGCTGAAATCGTTGAAAAAATGGTCGGCGGCCGTATCAGCAAGTTCCTGGCCGAAGCCAGCCTGGTTGAGCAAGCTTTCGTCAAGAACCCGGAAGTCACCGTCGGTGCCCTGGTCAAGAAAGCCGGCGCTGAAATCGTTTCCTTCACTTACTTCAAAGTAGGTGATGGCATCGAGAAGCCAGTGGACAACTTCGCTGAAGAAGTTGCTGCTCAGCTGGCTGCCAACAAGTAAAAGACGGTTTTCAACTGTCGACCCAAGAGGCTGCCCGCTTACGCGCGCAGCCTCTTTTCAAATGGGAGGAGAGGTTTCTCTTTTTCCATTCGGAACCGTTTTACAGAGATGTGTTCTGATGGCGCTGTCGCAGCGCCAAGCTAGAGTAAGCGCAGGCTGCAAACAGCTCGCAAGTTTTTTTTAAACGCCGCAGGAGAGATTCGCAATGGCTCAGCAGGGCAGTGGCTATCAAGCTCGCTATAAACGCATTCTACTCAAACTTAGCGGCGAGGCCCTGATGGGCTCGGAAGAGTTCGGGATCGACCCGAAGGTTCTGGATCGCATGGCGCTGGAAGTCGGCCAGTTGGTTGGTATCGGCGTTCAGGTAGGCCTGGTGATCGGTGGAGGCAACCTGTTCCGCGGCGCCGCCTTGAGTGCCGCCGGGATGGATCGTGTCACGGGCGACCACATGGGCATGCTGGCCACGGTGATGAACGCGCTGGCGATGCGCGACGCGCTGGAACGTGCGAATATCTCGGCCATCGTAATGTCGGCTATTTCCATGGTCGGCGTGACCGATCACTATGATCGCCGCAAGGCCATGCGTCACCTCAACGCCAAGGAAGTGGTGATCTTCGCGGCCGGTACTGGCAATCCGTTTTTCACCACGGATTCGGCTGCCTGCTTGCGTGCGATCGAAATCGACGCCGATGTGGTGCTCAAGGCGACCAAGGTCGATGGCGTTTATACCGCGGACCCATTCAAAGACCCGCATGCCGAGAAGTTCGATCATCTGACCTACGATGAAGTACTGGATCGCAAGCTGGGTGTCATGGACCTCACCGCTATCTGCCTGTGCCGCGATCACAAGATGCCGCTGCGCGTATTTAACATGAACAAGCCCGGCGCCCTGCTGAACATCGTGCATGGCGGCGCTGAAGGAACCCTGATCGAGGAAGGCCAACAATGATCAACGAAATCAAGAAAGACGCCCAAGAGCGCATGAAGAAGTCCCTGGAATCCCTGGCCCATGCATTTGGCCGGATTCGTACCGGGCAGGCCCACCCAAGCATTCTGGAAGGCGTCATGGTGCCTTATTACGGCACTGACACCCCGATCAAGCAGGTCGCCAACATCACCGTCAAGGACGCGCGCACCCTGCAGGTCGTGGCCTTCGAGCGCAACATGCTCGGTGCCGTGGACAAGGCGATCGGCAGTGCCGGCCTGAACCTCAATCCGACCAACCTGGGCGAGCTGCTGCTGATCTCAATGCCGGCGCTGACCGAAGAAACCCGGCGTGGTTTCACCAAGCAGGCTCGCGAAGAAGCGGAAAACGCTCGTATTGCCGTGCGTAACATTCGTCGCGATGTGCTGGGTGACCTGAAGGACCTGGTCAAGGAAAAAGAGATCAGTGAAGACGAAGAGCGCCGTGCGGCTGACGATATCCAGAAGCTGACCGACAAGTTCGTGGCGGAAATCGAAGTGGCCGTGAAGCAAAAAGAAGCGGACCTGATGGCCGTTTAAGGGTCAGGACGCTTTCATGGAAAAGACCAAGCAGGTTGTACCGTCCTCGGTGCCGCGCCATGTTGCAATCATCATGGACGGCAATAACCGCTGGGCGAAGAAACGCTTTTTGCCCGGTGTTGCCGGGCACAAGGCTGGCGTCGACGCGGTGCGTGCCGTCATTGAAGTGTGTGCCGAGGCCGGGGTCGAGGTATTGACCCTGTTCGCGTTCTCGAGCGAGAACTGGCAGCGTCCCGCCGACGAAGTCAGTGCCTTGATGGACCTGTTCTTCAAGGCGCTGCGCCGCGAGGCCAAGCGTCTCAACGAGAACAATATCAGCCTGCGGATCATTGGCGACCGCTCGCGCTTTCACCCCGAGCTGCAAGCAGCGATGCGCGAGGCGGAAGCGGCGACGGTCGGCAGTGATCGGTTCATTCTGCAGATCGCCGCCAACTACGGCGGGCAGTGGGATATCGCCCAGGCGGCCCAGCGGCTGGCCCGTGAAGTGCAGGCCGGGCATCTGCGTCCGGACGATATTACGCCGGAACTGCTGCAGACCTGTCTGGCCACCGGCGACCTGCCGTTGCCGGACCTGTGCATCCGTACCGGTGGCGAACATCGCATCAGCAATTTCCTGTTGTGGCAGTTGGCCTATGCCGAGCTGTATTTCTCCGACCTGTTCTGGCCGGACTTCAAACACGAAGCCATGCGTACCGCGCTGGCCGATTTTGCTTCCCGCCAGCGTCGTTTCGGTAAAACGAGCGAACAGGTCGAAGCAGGAGCCCGGGTTTAATGCTCAAGCAACGCATCATCACGGCACTCATTCTCCTGCCCATCGCCTTGTGCGGGTTCTTCCTGCTCGAAGGCGCCGGCTTTGCGCTGTTCATCGGCCTGGTCGTCACCCTGGGCGCCTGGGAATGGGCGCGCCTGGCGGGGTTTGAGGCGCAGCCGGCCCGCGTGGTCTACGCGGCGCTGGTCGCGGTGCTGCTGTTCTTCATGTACATCCTGCCCAACCTGGCCCCCTGGGTGCTGGGGGCGGCGGTGTTGTGGTGGGGCCTGGCGGCGTTCCTGGTGCTGACCTACCCGCGCACCAGCGCGCACTGGTCGACCACCGCCAGCAAGCTGGTGATCGGTTTCCTGATCCTGCTGCCGGCCTGGCAAGGCTTGATTCTGATCAAGCAGGAGCCGTTGGGCAACTGGTTGATCATGGCGGTGATGGTTCTGGTCTGGGGCGCTGATATCGGTGCCTACTTTTCCGGCAAGGCGTTCGGCAAGCGCAAGTTGGCACCGGCGGTCAGTCCGGGCAAGAGCTGGGAAGGCGTCTACGGTGGCCTGGCGTTGAGCCTGGTAATCACTGCGGTGGTCGGGGTCGTGCGCGGCTGGGGCGTCGGGCAGATGATTGCCAGCCTGCTGGGTGCGGCGCTGGTCGTGGTGATCTCGGTGGTCGGCGACTTGACCGAAAGCATGTTCAAGCGCCAATCGGGGGTCAAGGACAGCAGCAGCCTGTTGCCTGGACATGGCGGTATCCTCGATCGCATCGATAGCCTGACGGCGGCCATTCCGACCTTCGCCGTCCTCCTGTGGATCGCTGCATCGTGAGCCGCCCACAGCAAATTACCGTGCTCGGCGCCACCGGCTCCATCGGCCTGAGCACCCTGGATGTCATCGCTCGCCACCCGCAACGCTACCAGGCCTTTGCCTTGAGCGGCTTCAGCCGGCTGGCGCAGCTGTTTGCCCTGTGCGTGCGGCATCGCCCGCGCTACGCGGTGGTGCCGGAGGCGTCTGCGGGGCATGGTTTGCAGGCGCAGTTGCGCGATGCGGGCCTGGCGACCGAAGTGCTGGTGGGGGAGGCGGGGCTGTGCCGGATCGCCGCCGATCCCGAGGTCGATGCGGTGATGGCGGCGATCGTCGGCGCGGCCGGCCTGCGCCCAACCTTGGCGGCGGTCGAAGCCGGCAAGAAGATCCTGCTGGCTAACAAGGAGGCGCTGGTGATGACCGGCGCACTCTTTATGCAGGCGGTGCGCAAGAGCGGTTCGGTGCTGCTGCCGATCGACAGCGAACACAATGCGATTTTCCAGTGCCTGCCCCAGGATCACGCCCGGGGCCTGGCCGCCGTCGGTGTGCGACGTATCCTGCTGACCGCCTCGGGTGGTCCGTTCCGGCAAACGCCGCTGGCCGAACTGGTCGATGTCACCCCCGAGCAGGCGTGCGCCCATCCCACCTGGTCGATGGGGCGCAAGATCTCGGTCGACTCGGCGAGTATGATGAACAAGGGGCTGGAGCTGATCGAGGCATGCTGGTTGTTCGACGCCAAACCGTCCCAGGTCGAAGTGGTGATCCACCCGCAGAGTGTGATTCACTCCCTGGTCGATTACGTGGACGGTTCGGTTCTGGCCCAATTGGGTAACCCGGACATGCGCACGCCAATCGCCAATGCCCTGGCCTGGCCTGAGCGGATCGACTCCGGAGCGGCACCGCTGGACCTGTTTGCCGTGGCTCGCCTGGACTTCCAGGCCCCGGATGAACAGCGTTTTCCTTGTCTGCGCCTGGCCCGTGAATCTGCCGAGGCCGGGGGCAGCGCGCCGGCGATGTTGAATGCGGCGAATGAGGTGGCCGTGGCGGCATTTCTCGAACGGCGCATCCGCTACCTCGAGATCGCGAGTATCATCGAGGACGTTTTAAACCTGGAGCCGGTGGTCGCGGTCAATGAGCTCGATGCGGTATTCGCTGCAGACGCCAAGGCCCGGGCGCTGGCCGAGCAATGGCTGAGTCGCCACGGGCGATGAATCTGGCGTAGCCTTCGGGGCTGTCGGCACCTGGGATTGCGGAGAAAGTAAATGAGCGCGCTCTATATGATAGTCGGCACCCTGGTGGCCCTGGGTGTGCTGGTGACCTTCCACGAATTCGGCCACTTCTGGGTGGCCCGTCGTTGCGGCGTCAAGGTCCTGCGTTTTTCCGTGGGCTTCGGCATGCCGCTGCTGCGTTGGCATGATCGCCGGGGCACCGAGTTCGTGGTCGCCGCGATTCCGTTGGGCGGCTACGTGAAAATGCTCGACGAGCGCGAGGCGCAAGTTCCGCCGGAGCTGCTCGACCAGGCTTTCAACCGCAAGTCGGTGCGCCAGCGTATCGCGATCGTCGCCGCCGGCCCGATTGCCAACTTTCTCCTGGCCATCGTGTTTTTCTGGGGGCTGGCGATGCTGGGCAGCCAGCAGGTGCGCCCGGTCATCGGTACCGTGGAAAGCGGCAGCCTGGCCGAGAAGGCCGGGTTGAGCAGCGGTCAGGAAATCGTTGCCATCGACGGCGAGCCGACCACCGGCTGGGGGGCGGTCAATCTTCAGTTGGTGCGTCGCCTGGGGGAAAGTGGCACCCTGGAATTTCGCGTCCGTGAGTCCGGCTCGACGGCCGACTCGCCGCGCGAACTGGCGCTGGACCACTGGTTGCAAGGCACCGATGAGCCCGATCCGATCAAGTCCCTGGGGATTCGCCCGTGGCGTCCGGCGCTGGCGCCGGTGCTGGCCGAACTCGATCCGAAGGGGCCGGCCCAGGCCGCCGGCCTCAAGACCGGCGACCGCCTGTTGGCGGTGAATGACCAGCCGCTGAACGATTGGCAGCAGGTGGTGGATTGGGTCCGTGTACGTCCTGATACCAAAATTGTGCTGCACGTCGAGCGTGATGGTGCTCAAATCGATGTCCCGTTGACCCTGGCCAGCCGCGGCGAAGGCAAGAAGGCGAGCGGATATCTGGGGGCTGGCGTCAAGGCTGTGGACTGGCCGCCGGAGATGGTACGAGAGGTCAGTTACGGCCCTCTGGCGGCGATTGGCGAAGGCGCTCGACGCACTTGGACCATGAGTGTCCTGACCCTGGACTCGCTGAAGAAAATGTTGTTCGGCGAGCTCTCGGTAAAAAACTTGAGTGGACCGATAACCATTGCTAAAGTGGCGGGCGCTTCGGCCCAGTCGGGCGTCGCTGATTTCCTGAATTTCCTGGCTTATCTGAGTATCAGCCTAGGGGTTCTGAATTTGTTGCCCATCCCGGTACTGGATGGGGGGCATTTGCTGTTTTATCTGATCGAGTGGGCGCGTGGTCGTCCCTTGTCGGATCGGGTGCAAGGTTGGGGGATTCAGATCGGTATCAGTTTGGTGGTTGGGGTGATGTTGCTTGCCCTGGTCAACGATCTGGGTCGACTGTAACGCTTCGCGAAAATTGCGAATCTGCCGCATTGTGCGGCAGTTTGTTTATTGCCAGTTGGAATAAGAAAGGACTTCATGAAACGTCTGCTGCTAACTGCGGTCCTCACCGTATTGATGATCGCCGAAGTTCACGCCGAGTCCTTCACTATCTCCGATATTCGTGTCAACGGCCTCCAGCGGGTATCCGCTGGTAGCGTGTTTGGCGCGTTACCGTTGAATGTCGGGGAGCAAGCGGATGACCGTCGCCTGGTGGAATCCACTCGTGCGCTGTTCAAAACCGGTTTCTTCCAGGATATCCAGCTGGGGCGCGAAGGTAACGTCCTGGTCATCACGGTCGTTGAACGACCCTCGGTGGCCAGCATCGATATCGAAGGCAACAAGGCGATCTCGACTGACGACCTGATGAAGGGTCTGAAGCAGTCCGGCCTGGCCGAGGGTGAAATCTTCCAGCGTGCGACCCTTGAAGGCGTGCGTAACGAGCTTCAGCGTCAGTATGTCGCCCAAGGCCGCTACTCGGCCGAGGTCGAGACCGAAGTCGTTCCCGAGCCGCGTAACCGCGTAGGCTTGAAGATCAAGATCAACGAAGGCACCGTTGCCGCGATCCAGCACATCAACGTGGTGGGTAACTCGGTATTCAAGGACGAAGACCTGATCGATCTGTTCGAGCTCAAGACCACCAATTGGTTGTCGTTCTTCAAGAACGATGACAAATACGCCCGTGAAAAGCTCTCCGGTGACCTGGAACGCCTGCGTTCCTACTACCTGGACCGTGGCTATATCAATATGGATATCGCTTCGACCCAGGTCTCCATCACCCCGGACAAGAAAAGCGTCTACATCACTGTCAACGTCACCGAAGGCCAGAAATACAAGGTCCGTGACGTGAAGCTCAGTGGTGACCTGAAGGTGCCTGAAGACCAGGTCAAATCCCTGCTGCTGGTGGAAAAGGGCCAGGTGTTCTCGCGCAAGCTGATGACCACCACCTCGGAACTGATCACCCGCCGCCTGGGTAACGACGGCTACACCTTCGCCAACGTCAACGGCGTCCCGACGCCGCACGAGGACGACCATACCGTCGATATCACTTTTGTGGTCGACCCGGGCAAGCGGGCCTACGTCAACCGTATCAATTTCCGTGGCAACACCAAGTCAGCGGACGAAGTACTGCGTCGTGAAATGCGTCAGATGGAAGGCGGTTGGGCTTCCACCTACCTGATCGACCAGTCCAAGACCCGTCTTGAGCGTCTGGGCTTCTTCAAGGAAGTCAACGTCGAAACCCCAGCGGTTCCGGGTGTCGACGACCAGGTCGACGTGAACTACGCCGTGGAAGAGCAGGCTTCGGGTTCGATTACCGCCAGCGTCGGTTTTGCCCAGAGCGCCGGTCTGATCCTGGGCGGTTCGATCACCCAGAACAACTTCCTCGGTACCGGTAACAAGGTCAGCATCGGCCTGACCCGCAGCCAGTACCAGAGCCGCTATAACTTCGGTTATGTCGACCCCTACTGGACGCCGGACGGTGTCAGCCTGGGCTACAACGTGTTCTATCGCACCACCGACTACGCCCAGCTCGATGTCAGCGTCGCCAGCTATGCCGTGGACAGCCTGGGTGCTGGCGTCAGCGTTGGTTACCCGATCAGCGAGACCTCGCGCCTGACCTTCGGCCTGACGGCCCAGCAGGACAAGATCCAGACCGGCCTGTACACCGTCGACGAAATCTTCAACTTCGTTAACAACCAGGGCGACAGCTTCCTGAACTACAAGGCCTCGGCCGGTTGGTCGGAATCGACCCTGAACAAAGGCGTGCTGGCGACCCGTGGTCATTCCCAGAGCCTGACCCTGGAAAGTACTATTCCGGGCAGTGACCTGTTGTTCTTCAAACTCGACTACCGCGGCCAGGTGTTCCAGCCGTTGAGCGACACTTACACCATGCGTCTCCATACCGAACTGGGTTATGGCGACGGCTACGGTTCGACCAACGGTCTGCCGTTCTATGAGAACTACTACGCCGGTGGTTTCAACTCGGTACGTGGCTTCAAGGACAGCACCCTGGGTCCTCGCGGCACGCCAAGTCGTGGCGTCGATGTGACCGGTAACGTCGGTACGGTTGCCGATACCAGCACGAGCGCCTTGCCGTTCGGTGGTAACGTGTTGATTCAAGGTGGTGCGGAGCTGTTGTTCCCGCTGCCATTCGTGAAAGACCAGCGTTCGCTGCGTACCTCGCTGTTCTGGGACGTGGGTAACGTGTTCGACTCCAAGTGCGAACAGGTTCGTAACACCAATGGCACGCTGTCGCAGACTCAGTGCAACGATATCAGTTTCAGCAACATGGCCAGTTCCGTGGGTGTTGGCGTGACCTGGGTGACTGCCCTGGGGCCGTTGAGTTTCGCTCTGGCAATGCCGATCAAAGAGCCTAATAACGCTGAAACCCAGGTTTTCCAATTCTCCCTCGGTCAGACCTTCTAACGGCCTGCCCCTAGATAACGACAACGGATTTTGTAGGAGTTTATCGTGCGTAAGTTGACTCAACTGGTTCTGCTGGCCACTGTTCTGGTAGCGACCCCGGCCTTTGCCGAAATGAAAATCGCGGTCCTGAACTATCAGATGGCCTTGCTGGAGTCCGACGCAGCCAAGAAGTACGCCGTCGATGCGGAGAAGAAATTCGGTCCGCAACTGACCAAGCTCAAGGCCCTGGAAAGCAGCGCCAAGGGTATCCAGGATCGTCTGGTGGCCGGCGGCGACAAGATGCAGCAGGGCGAGCGCGAGCGTCTTGAGTTGGAATTCAAGCAAAAGGCCCGTGATTTCCAGTTCCAGTCCAAGGAGCTGAACGAGCAAAAAGCCGTTGCTGACCGTGAAATGCTCAAGCAGCTCAAGCCGAAGCTGGATGGTGCAGTGGAAGAAGTCATCAAGAAAGGTGCCTTTGACCTGGTGTTCGAGCGTGGCGCTGTGATCGATGTCAAACCGCAGTACGACATCACCCGCCAGGTGATCGAGCGCATGAACCAGCTGAAGTAATCCATGACAGCGACCATCAAGCTCGGCCAATTGGCCGAGATCCTCGGTGCCACCCTACGTGGCAACGAGGAGAAACAAATCACTGGGCTAGCCACCTTGCAGGAGGCTGGCCCAGCTCAGTTGAGCTTTCTGGCAAATCCCCAGTACCGCAAATACCTGGCTGACAGCCAGGCTGGCGCTGTATTGCTCAAGGCCGCCGACGCCGAAGGTTATGCCGGCGATGCACTGGTGGTGGCCGATCCTTACCTGGCCTATGCGCGTATTTCGCACCTGTTCGACCCCAAGCCCAAGGCGCCTGCCGGGATTCATCCGAGCGCGGTGGTGGCTGCCGATGCGCAGGTCGATCCGAGCGCCAGCATCGGTGCCTTTGCGGTGATCGAGAGTGCCGCGCGTATTGGTGCCGGCGTGACCATCGGCGCCCAGTCTTTTGTCGGTGCCCGTTGTGACATCGGTGAGGGCGGCTGGCTGGCGCCACGGGTCACGCTTTACCACGACGTGCGCATCGGCAAGCGCGTGGTGATCCAGTCTGGTGCCGTGCTCGGCGGTGAAGGCTTCGGTTTTGCCAACGAAAAGGGTATCTGGCAGAAGATTGCCCAGATCGGCGGCGTGACCATCGGTGACGATGTGGAGATCGGCGTCAACACCGCCATTGACCGCGGGGCATTGGCCGACACGATCATTGGCAATGGGGTCAAGCTCGACAACCAGATTCAGATCGCCCACAACGTTCAGGTCGGCGATCACACGGCCATGGCCGCCTGCTGCGGGATCTCCGGCAGCACCAAGATCGGCAAGCATTGCATGCTCGCCGGTGGCGTCGGCCTGGTGGGGCATATCGAGATTTGCGATAACGTCTTCCTGACCGGAATGACCATGGTGACCCACTCGATCACCGAGCCGGGTGCCTATTCTTCCGGCACGGCGATGCAGCCGGCCGCCGAATGGCGCAAGAGCGCGGCGCGTATTCGCCAGCTCGACGACATGGCCCGGCGCTTGCGGCAGCTGGAAAAGCGGGTAGGCGACGTGACCCCGGACGCTAATGCTTCATCAGATGGCTGATACCATTTTCCATATCAAGTAGCCGCCTGGGTCTGTACGCAAGCTGCCTTCTTGATTTGCTAGAGGAGCCGCGCGTGGCGCGCTCCCACTCTTTACTACAGGCTTCCCCACGAAATGATGGACATCAAAGAGATTCGCGAATACCTGCCTCACCGTTACCCGTTCCTGCTGGTGGACCGGGTGGTGGAACTGGATGTCGAGGCCCAGCGCATTCGTGCCTACAAGAATGTCAGCATCAACGAGCCTTTCTTCAATGGCCACTTCCCTGCGCATCCGATCATGCCGGGCGTGCTGATCATCGAAGCCATGGCTCAGGCTGCCGGCATTCTCGGTTTCAAGATGCTCGACGTGAAGCCTTCCGACGGTACTCTGTACTACTTCGTCGGTTCCGACAAACTGCGCTTCCGCCAACCGGTACTGCCGGGTGATCAGTTGATCCTCGAAGCCAAGTTCATCAGCTGCAAGCGCAAGATCTGGAAGTTCGAATGCCAGGCCTCGGTCGACGGCAAGCCGGTCTGCTCGGCCGAGATCATTTGTGCGGAACAGAAAGTATGAGTTTGATTGACCCTCGCGCAATCATCGATCCGACGGCCGTACTGGCCGAAGGCGTTGAGGTCGGCCCCTGGTCGATCGTCGGCGCAGGTGTGGAAATCGGCGAGGGGACAGTGATCGGGCCGCATGTGATTCTCAAGGGTCTGACACGGATCGGCAAACACAACCGCATCTACCAGTTTTCCTCGGTAGGCGAAGACACGCCCGATCTCAAGTACAAAGGCGAAGAGACGCGCCTGGTCATTGGTGACCACAATATTATCCGCGAAGGTGTGACCATCCACCGGGGCACGGTGCAGGATCGTTCGGAAACCACCCTGGGCGACCACAACCTGATCATGGCCTACGCGCATATCGGGCACGACAGCGTGATCGGTAATCACTGCATCCTGGTCAACAACACCGCGTTGGCCGGGCATGTGCACATGGGTGATTGGGCCATTCTCTCGGGGTTTACCCTGGTCCATCAGTTCTGCCATATCGGCGCCCACAGTTTTTCCGGCATGGGCACCGCCATCGGCAAGGATGTCCCGGCCTATGTCACGGTATTCGGCAACCCCGCCGAAGCCCGCAGCATGAACTTCGAAGGCATGCGCCGTCGCGGCTTCAGCGAGGAAGTGATCCACGCCCTGCGTCGGGCCTACAAGGTGGTGTACCGCCAGGGCCTGACGGTGGAGCAAGCCGTTGCCGAGTTGGCTGAACCTGCCGCGCAGTACCCGGAAGTGGCGGTGTTCCGCGAGTCGATCCAGTCCTCGACCCGCGGCATTACCCGCTGATCATGGCGACTTTGCGAGTTGCGCTGGTCGCCGGGGAAGCCTCCGGCGATATTCTCGGTTCTGGTCTGATGCGGGCGCTCAAGGCCCAGCATCCCGAAATCGAGTTCATCGGGGTCGGTGGCCCGCTGATGCAGGCTGAAGGCCTGGTCTCCTATTTCCCCATGGAGCGGCTGTCGGTGATGGGCCTGGTGGAGGTGCTCGGCCGTCTGCCTGAACTGCTCAAGCGACGCAAGCTGTTGATCCAGACGCTGATCGCTGAACGGCCCGACGTGTTCATTGGCATCGATGCGCCGGATTTCACCCTGAACATTGAACTCAAGCTCCGTCGTGCCGGGATCAAGACCGTGCATTATGTCAGCCCGTCGGTCTGGGCCTGGCGGCAGAGGCGGGTGCTGAAGATCCGCGAAGGCTGCGACCTGATGCTGACGCTGTTCCCTTTCGAAGCGCGGTTCTATGAAGAGAAAGGCGTGCCGGTGCGCTTTGTCGGGCATTCCCTGGCTGACGCCATCCCCTTGCAGGCTGACCGAGCCCAGGCGCGGGCTGAACTCGGTTTACCGGGCGGTCCCCTGGTCGCGCTGATGCCAGGCAGTCGCGGTGGTGAAGTCGGGCGTCTGGGTGGCCTGTTCCTCGACACCGCGCAACGGCTGCGGGAAATGCACCCCACTATCCGGTTTGTCATACCCTGTGCCAGTCCGCAGCGGCGCACCCAGATCGAGGCCTTGCTGGTCGGTCGCGACCTGCCGCTGACCCTGCTCGACGGTCAGTCCCACCAGGCGCTGGCCGCCTGCGACGCGGTGTTGATTGCCTCCGGTACGGCGACCCTGGAAGCGCTGTTGTACAAGCGTCCGATGGTTGTCGCTTACCGTCTGGCGCCGCTGACCTTCTGGATTCTCAAACGGCTGGTAAAAAGCCCCTACATCTCCTTGCCCAATCTGCTGGCCCAGCGTCTGCTGGTGCCTGAATTGTTGCAGGACGACGCAACCGCTGAAGCCCTGGCGCAGACCTTGTCGCCCCTGATCGAAGGCGGCGAAGAACAGACCCGGGGCTTCGATGAGATCCATCGCACCTTGCGCCTGGACGCCTCGAACCAGGCTGCCGACGCGGTGTTGAAGCTGATCGGCCAAACCGTATGAGTAACGTGAAAATGCAGATGGGATTGGACTTCACCCTGGTGGCCGATGCCGAAGACCTGGTGGCCGGCGTCGATGAAGTCGGTCGTGGCCCGCTCTGCGGCGCGGTGGTGACCGCGGCGGTGATCCTCGATCCCAAGCGCCCGATCCTCGGCCTGAACGACTCGAAGAAGCTTACCGAGGCGCGGCGCGAAAAACTCTACGACGAAATCCGCGAAAAGGCCCTGAGCTGGTGTATCGCTCGGGCCGAGGTGGAGGAAATCGACGAACTGAACATTTTGCATGCGACCATGCTGGCGATGCAGCGGGCGGTCGAAGGTCTGCATATCCAGCCCAAGCTGGCGATGATCGACGGCAACCGCTGTCCGAGACTGTCGATGCCGGCCGAAGCGGTGGTCAAGGGCGACAGCAAGGTGCCGGCGATCGCGGCGGCATCGATCCTGGCCAAGGTCAGTCGTGATCGTGAAATGGCGGCTGTCGAATTGATCTACCCGGGTTACGGCATCGGCGGGCATAAAGGCTATCCGACACCGGTGCACCTGGAAGCCCTGCAACGGCTGGGGCCGACGCCGATTCACCGGCGCTCGTTCGCACCGGTACGCTTGGCCTATGAGGTTCATGGGCGCTCGGGCGAACTTTAACGCTGCTGATGTTTTAGCCAAGGCCCGGTACAATCCGGGCCTTGTTGTTTATACAGATTAGACAGGATCACTATGCCGGCTTCATTCGTTCATCTACGCCTGCACACTGAGTACTCCCTGGTCGACGGCCTGGTTCGGATCAAGCCGCTGGTCAAGGCCCTGAACGGCCTGAACATGCCCGCCGTGGCGGTGACCGACCAGAACAACATGTGTTCCCTGGTCAAGTTCTACAAGGCCGCCATGGGCGCCGGGATCAAGCCGATCTGCGGCGCCGACCTGTGGCTGTCGAACAAGGATCCCGATGCCCCGCTGAGTCGCATCAGCCTGCTGGCGATGAACGCCGTCGGCTACCGCAACATCACCGAGCTGATTTCCCGTGGCTATATCGATGGCCAGCGCAACGGCATGGTCATCATCGAGCGCGAGTGGGTGGCCGAGGCCAGCGAGGGCGTGATCATGCTCTCGGCGGCCAAGGAAGGTGAGATCGGCATGGCCCTGCTCGGCGACAACGCCGCTGAAGCCGAAGCCCTGGCCCGTGAATGGATGGCGGTGTTCCCGGACCGTTTCTACCTGGAGGTCCAGCGTACCAACCGTCCCAACGACGAGGAGCAGTTGCACGGCGCCGTGGCCCTGGCCGACAAGCTGGGGGCGCCGCTGGTGGCGACCAACGATGTGCGCTTTATCAAGCAGGAAGACTTCGAGGCCCACGAAACCCGCGTCTGCATCGGTGAAGGTCGGGCCCTCGACGACCCGCGGCGCTCGAAGAACTACAGCGACCAGCAATACCTGAAAAGCGCCGAGGAAATGGCCGAGCTGTTCAGCGACCTGCCCGACGCCCTGGAAAACAGTGTCGAGATCGCCAAGCGCTGCAATATTGAAGTGAAGCTGGGCAAGCACTTCCTGCCCAACTTTCCGATCCCCGATGGCATGACCATCGACGAATATTTCCGCAAGGTGTCCTTCGACGGCCTCGAAGATCGCCTGTCGGTGCTGCTGCCGAGGGACACCACCGAAGACTATGAAGCCAAGCGCCAGGTCTATGTCGACCGGTTGAATTTCGAGCTGGATATCATTATCCAGATGGGTTTCCCCGGTTACTTCCTGATCGTGATGGACTTTATCCAGTGGGCCAAGAGCAATGGCGTGCCGGTCGGTCCCGGCCGGGGGTCGGGTGCCGGTTCCCTGGTGGCCTACGTACAGAAGATCACCGACCTCGACCCGCTGGAATACGACCTGCTGTTCGAACGTTTTCTCAACCCGGAACGGGTTTCCATGCCCGACTTCGACGTCGACTTCTGCATGGACGGCCGCGACCGGGTGATCGACTACGTGGCCGAGAAGTACGGTCGCAACGCCGTGAGCCAGATCATCACCTTCGGCTCCATGGCCGCCAAGGCGGTGGTACGTGACGTGGCGCGGGTCCAGGGCAAGTCCTACGGCCTGGCGGACCGCCTGTCGAAGATGATCCCCTTCGAAGTCGGCATGACCCTGGAAAAAGCCTACGAGCAGGAAGAGATCCTGCGGGACTTCATCAAGGTCGATGAAGAGGCGGCGGAAATCTGGGAGATGGCGCGCAAGCTCGAGGGTGTGGTGCGTAACGTCGGTAAACACGCCGGTGGCGTGGTGATCGCGCCGACCAAGTTGACCGACTTCTCGCCGATCTACTGCGACGAGGAAGGCGACGGCCTGGTGACCCAGTTCGACAAGGACGACGTGGAGGCGGCCGGCCTGGTGAAGTTCGACTTCCTCGGCCTGCGGACTCTGACGATCATCGATTGGGCGCTGAAGACCATCAACCGTGATCGCGCCAAGGTCAACGAACCGCCGCTGGATATTGCCTTTATCCCGTTGGATGACAAGCCGACCTACAGCCTGTTGCAGAAGGCCGAGACCACGGCGGTGTTCCAGCTTGAATCCCGTGGCATGAAGGAGCTGATCAAGAAGCTCAAGCCCGACTGCCTGGAAGACCTGATCGCCCTGGTGGCCCTGTTCCGTCCGGGGCCGTTGCAGTCCGGCATGGTGGACGACTTCATCAACCGCAAGCACGGTCGTGCCGAGTTGGCGTACCCGCACTCCGATTACCAGTACGAAGGCCTCAAGCCAGTACTGGCGCCGACCTACGGCATCATCCTGTATCAGGAACAGGTGATGCAGATCGCCCAGGTCATGGCCGGCTACACCCTTGGCGGCGCGGACATGCTGCGGCGAGCCATGGGTAAGAAAAAGCCCGAGGAAATGGCCAAGCAGCGTGGCGGTTTCATTGAAGGTTGCGCCACCAACAATATTGATGCTGATCTGGCGGGGAACATCTTCGACCTGGTGGAGAAATTCGCCGGTTACGGCTTCAACAAATCCCACTCCGCCGCCTACGGCCTGGTCTCCTACCAGACCGCTTGGCTGAAGGCCCACTATCCGGCGCCGTTCATGGCCGCAGTGCTGTCCGCGGATATGCACAACACCGACAAGGTCGTGACCTTGATCGAGGAAGTGCGCACCATGAAGCTGCGCCTCGACGCACCGGACGTGAATGCCTCTGAGTTCAAGTTCACAGTGAACGACGAAGGCCGGATCATCTATGGCCTCGGGGCGATCAAGGGCGTCGGCGAAGGACCGGTGGAGGCGATCACCGAAGCGCGCCAGGACGGTCCGTTCAAGGACCTGTTCGATTTCTGCGCCCGGGTCGACCTCAAGCGTATCAACAAGCGCACCCTCGACGGCCTGATCCGCAGCGGGGCGCTGGATCGCCTCGGTCCGTATTTCCATGACGAGGCCAAGGCCTACCAGGCCAATATCGACCGTAACCGCGCCGTATTGCTGGCGGCGATGGAAGAGGCGATCAAGGCCGCCGAGCAGACCGCCCGGACCCATGACAGTGGCCATGCCGACCTGTTTGGCGGGTTGTTCGTCGAAGAGGATGCCGATGTCTACGCCAATCACCGCAAGGCCAAGGAACTGACCCTCAAGGAGCGGCTGAAGGGCGAGAAAGACACCCTAGGCCTGTACCTCACCGGTCACCCGATCGACGAGTACGAAGGCGAGATCCGCCGGTTCGCCCGTCAGCGCATCATCGACCTGAAGCCGGCCCGGGATACCCAGACAGTCGCCGGAATGATCATCAACCTGCGGGTGATGAAAAACAAAAAAGGCGACAAGATGGGCTTTATCACCCTCGACGACCGTTCGGCACGGATCGAGGCCTCGTTGTTCGCCGATGCCTTCATGTCGGCCCAGTCGCTGTTGCAGACCGATGCCATGGTGGTGGTCGAGGGCGAGGTCAGCAACGACGACTTCTCCGGCGGACTGCGCCTGCGGGTCAAGCGGGTGATGAGCATGGAAGACGCCCGCACCAACCTGGCCGAAAGCCTGCGCCTGAAGTTGCAAAGTGCCGCGCTCAAGGGCGATCAACTGCGCTGGCTGGGGGAATTGCTCGGCAAGCACCGGGGTGCCTGCCCGATCACCCTGGAGTACACCGGCAGCGACGCCAAGGCCTTGTTGCAGTTCGGCGAGAGCTGGCGGATCGACCCGGCGGACAGTCTGATTCAGGCATTGCGTGACCAGTTCGGGCGAGACAACGTCTTCCTCCAATACCGTTAGGACGGTGGCGCACTCGCTGCGCTGCGACCTTGACCCTATTTTTAATCTCGACCTGAGCGCGCCATATCCCGTAAGGTAGGGCGCGATACAGATCAATCGGCCGGCCAGGCTGTGTAAAAACTACTGTGCTCGACCCAAGACGGATGCTTATGAACCCGAATTTTCTTGATTTCGAACAGCCGATCGCTGACCTGCAAGCCAAGATCGAAGAGCTGCGCTTGGTCGGTAACGACAATTCGCTGAACATCGGCGATGAGATCTCCCGCCTGCAGGACAAGAGCAACACGCTGACCGAAGATATTTTCGGCAAGCTGACCAGTTGGCAGATCGCGCGTCTGGCGCGTCACCCGCGTCGTCCGTATACCCTGGACTACATCAGCCACATCTTCACCGAGTTCGACGAACTGCACGGCGATCGGCATTTTTCCGACGACGCGGCGATTGTCGGCGGTATTGCCCGCCTGGACGACCAGCCGGTGATGGTGATCGGCCATCAGAAGGGCCGTGAAGTGCGCGAGAAGGTCCGTCGCAACTTCGGCATGCCGCGTCCGGAAGGCTATCGCAAGGCTTGTCGCCTGATGGAAATGGCCGAACGCTTCAAGATGCCGATCCTGACCTTTATCGATACCCCGGGTGCTTACCCGGGCATCGACGCCGAAGAGCGCAACCAGAGCGAAGCGATTGCCTGGAACCTGCGGGTGATGGCACGGCTGAAAACGCCGATCATCGCCACCGTGATCGGTGAAGGTGGTTCCGGCGGCGCTTTGGCTATCGGCGTGTGCGACCAGTTGAACATGTTGCAGTACTCGACCTACGCGGTGATTTCCCCGGAAGGCTGTGCCTCCATCCTGTGGAAAACTGCCGAGAAAGCACCGGACGCAGCCGAAGCCATGGGCATTACCGCCGAGCGCCTCAAGGGCCTGGGAATTGTCGACAAGGTGATTTCCGAGCCTCTGGGTGGCGCCCATCGCGATCCGGTCAGCGCGGCGGCCTCGATTCGTGCCGAACTCAGCGCGCAGTTGGCTATGCTGAAGAAGTTCGACAACGATGCGCTGTTGGCTCGTCGTTACGAGCGTCTGATGAGCTACGGTCTCTGATAGCGCGCGTTATCGTTTGTGAGCCAGCGCGGGGGGCAACCCATGCGTCAGCCTGATATCGATCTGCCTTCCAGGTTGCTCGAAGCCCTTTCGCCCTGGCGCAATGCCCAGACCTGGCGGATCGGCTTCTCCGGCGGCCTGGACTCAACGGTACTGCTGCACCTGCTCGCCACCCTGGCGAAAACCCGGCCCCTGCCCAGGATTGCCGCCTTGCATGTCCATCACGGGCTGCAAGCGGTGGCCGACGGCTGGCCGGCCCATTGCCAGGCGGTCTGTGATGAGTTGGGAGTACCGTTGCAGGTGATCCGGGTCAGCGTTCAGCTGGGTGCCAGCCTTGAGCGTGCCGCCCGTGATGCGCGTTATCTGGCCTTTGCCGGGGTGACCCAGTTGCACGATGTGCTGCTGACCGCCCAGCACCGCGAAGACCAGGCAGAAACCCTGCTCTTTCGCCTGCTGCGCGGTGCCGGGGTACGCGGCCTGGCGGCGATGCCGACGCAGCGTGAGGTCGGTGGTGGCTATCTGGTGCGTCCGTTGCTGGATGTTTCCCGGGCCGAGCTCGAGCGTTATGCCCGTGAGCACGAGCTGCGCTGGATCGAAGATCCGTCCAACAGCGATCAGCAGTTCTCGCGCAACTTCCTGCGCCATCGGGCCTTCCCCGGGCTGACCGAGCGCTGGCCACAAGCGGTGAGCAGCATGGTGCGCAGTGCCGCGCACCTGCGTGAAGCCCAGGAGCTGCTCGACGAGCTGGCCGAAGTCGACCTCGATGATGCCCTGGCGCATTCCCGGCACGTCTGGCTGGGCATGCCGTCGCTGGCTCTGGACGCCTTGATCGACCTGTCTCCGGCTCGGCAGCGCAACGCTCTGCGGCATTGGCTGGCACCGCTGACCCGGCTGCCGGACAGCGATCATTGGGCCGGTTGGGACGATCTGCGCGATGCGGCCCATGATGCCCGCCCGAAATGGCGTCTGGCCGAGGGCGAATTGCACCGCGCCGACGAGCACCTGTGGTGGTTGAGCGGGTCCTGGTTGCGCCAGCCGCTGGCGGATATCCCCTGGAACTGTCCGAATCGTCCGCTGGAGCTGCCGGACAACGGCGAATTACTGATGGTCGGCGAGGCGCCGGCCGGCCCCTTGCAGGTGCGCTATCGTCAGGGCGGTGAGGTTTTGCATCTGCCGGACCGCGGACACCGCGATCTGAAGCGTCTGCTTAACGAAAGTGGCGTGCCCTGGTTTATCCGCGGCCGATTGCCGCTGCTCTATCGGGGCGACGAATTGCTCGCGGTGGCGAACCTTCCAGGCCTGGACGGCGGGGCGTTGGGCGACTGGCATTTGCATTGGCAGCCACCTTCGAGCGATCAAGGTTTGAGCTGAAAGGCGCTTTCCGGTAGACTACGCTCCCTTCTTGATACAACTTCTGTGGATTGCCAGCAATTGCAGGAGTTGCCGATTACCAGGCTGTCTTTGCCGGGCGATTCCAAAAAATGTGTAGCGCGCACCGTACCGCAGGTTTACCCCTGTGGACCGTCTCAACGCAGCAGTTTTTCGAAAGGTGCACTGTGATGATCGCAGGTAATCGGGGGCTTCGGCCTTCCTTCGCTTTCCCCGGCGGCTCGGACCGCTTTAACGCAGACTTCTAGGGTTTTTCATGACGCGCTACATATTCGTCACGGGCGGTGTTGTTTCTTCATTGGGGAAAGGCATTGCCTCGGCTTCATTGGCGGCCATCCTGGAGGCGCGGGGGCTGAAAGTCACCATGCTCAAACTGGACCCGTACATCAACGTCGATCCGGGCACCATGAGCCCGTTCCAGCACGGTGAAGTCTTCGTCACCCACGACGGCGCCGAGACCGACCTGGACCTGGGTCACTACGAGCGGTTCATCCGCACGACCATGACCCAGAACAACAACTTCACCACCGGCCGTGTCTACGAGCACGTGCTGCGCAAGGAACGTCGTGGTGATTACCTGGGCGCCACCATCCAGGTGATCCCGCACATCACCGACGAGATCAAGCGCCGCATCATCAAGGGCGCCGGCGATGCCGACGTGGCCCTGGTGGAAATCGGCGGGACGGTCGGCGACATCGAGTCGCAACCGTTCCTCGAAGCCATCCGTCAGTTGCGTTTCGAAGTCGGTGCCAAGCGCGCGATGCTGATGCACCTGACCCTGGTGCCTTACATCGCCACGGCCGGCGAAACCAAGACCAAGCCGACCCAGCACTCGGTCAAGGAACTGCGTTCCATCGGCCTGCAACCGGACGTGCTGGTGTGCCGTTCCGACCATCCGATCGATATCTCGTCGCGGCGCAAGATCGCCCAGTTCACCAACGTTGAAGAGCGGGCGGTGATCGCGCTGGAAGATGCCGACACCATCTACAAGATCCCGGGCATCCTGCACTCCCAGGGCCTGGATGATTTCGTCGTCGAGCGTTTCGGCCTGCAATGCGGCGGTGCCGACCTGTCCGAGTGGGACGCCGTGGTGGACGCCAAGCTGAACCCGGAACACGAAGTCACCATCGCCATGGTCGGCAAGTACATGGAGTTGCTGGACGCCTACAAATCGCTGATCGAAGCGATGAGTCACGCCGGCATCACCAACCGGACCAAGGTCAACCTGCGTTATATCGACTCCGAAGACATCGAAAACCAGGGCACCGCGCTGCTCGAAGGCGTTGATGCCATCCTGGTTCCCGGTGGTTTCGGTCTGCGTGGCGTGGAAGGCAAGATCACCGCCGTGCAGTACGCCCGGGAAAACAAGGTGCCGTACCTGGGTATCTGCCTGGGCATGCAAGTGGCGGTCATCGAGTTCGCCCGTAACGTGATGGGTTGGAAAGACGCCAACTCCACCGAGTTCGATCGCACCAGCGCTCATCCGGTGGTGGGCCTGATCACCGAGTGGGAAGACGCCACCGGCGCGGTCGAGACCCGTACCGAAACCTCTGACATGGGCGGTACCATGCGTCTTGGCGCCCAGGATTGCCTGCTCGAAGCCGGCTCCCTGGTACACGACTGCTATGCCAAGGACGTGATCGTCGAACGTCACCGTCACCGCTACGAAGTGAACAACAAGCTGCTGCCGCAGATCATCGAAGCCGGCCTGAAGATTTCCGGTCGCTCCGGTGACGGCGCGCTGGTGGAAGTGGTCGAGGCCCCGGATCATCCATGGTTCGTTGCTTGCCAGTTCCACCCCGAGTTTACCTCGACCCCGCGCGACGGCCATCCGCTGTTCAGCGGTTTCGTCAAGGCGGCCTTGGCTCAACACCAGAAGAACGCGTGATCTCGGAGAGATAGAAGCATGGCCCAAAAGATCATCCGCGTAGGCGACATCGAGATTGCCAACGACAAGCCGATGGTGCTGTTCGGCGGCATGAACGTACTGGAAAGCCGGGACATGGCGATGCAGGTCTGTGAGGAATACGTGAAGGTTACCGAGAAATTGGCTATTCCTTACGTATTCAAGGCCAGCTTCGACAAGGCCAACCGTTCGTCCGTCACCTCCTACCGTGGCCCCGGCCTGGAAGAAGGGATGCGGATTTTCCAGGACATCAAGCAGGCGTTTGGCGTGCCGATCATCACCGACGTCCACGAGCCGGCCCAGGCCGCCGTGGTCGCCGAGGTCTGCGACATCATCCAGTTGCCGGCCTTCCTGTCGCGCCAGACCGACCTGGTGGTGGCCATGGCCAAGACCGGAGCGGTGATCAACATCAAGAAGGCCCAGTTCCTCGCGCCCCAGGAAATGAAACACATCCTGAGCAAGTGCGTGGAAGCGGGCAACGACCAGTTGATCCTCTGCGAGCGCGGTTCGAGCTTCGGCTATAACAACCTGGTGGTGGACATGCTCGGCTTCGGCATCATGAAGCAGTTCGAATACCCGGTGTTCTTCGATGTGACCCACGCCCTGCAGATGCCAGGCGGTCGCTCGGATTCCGCCGGTGGCCGTCGGGCCCAGGTCACCGACCTGGCCAAGGCAGGCATGAGCCAGGGCCTGGCCGGGCTGTTCCTGGAAGCGCATCCGGACCCGGACAACGCCAAGTGCGACGGACCTTGTGCCCTGCGCCTGGACAAGCTGGAACCGTTCCTGGCCCAACTCAAGGCCTTGGACACACTGGTGAAGAGTTTTCCGACGGTAGAAACCGCCTGATCCTCGTTTCTTCGGTAAACTGCCACACAAATTTTCGCTCTGGCCTGCCGGCCGTTTAGCTTTTGTGGGCGCCGGCTTGCCGGCGATGGCGTCTGTAACATAGCTATCGCCAGCAAGCTGGCTCCTACAGGGTTTTCGTCAACTTTGGAGTGTTTACAACAATGGCAAAAATCGTCGACATCAAAGGTCGTGAAGTTCTCGACTCCCGTGGCAACCCCACCGTGGAAGCGGACGTGCTTCTGGACAACGGCATCATCGGCAGCGCCTGCGCGCCGTCCGGTGCTTCCACCGGTTCGCGTGAAGCGCTGGAACTGCGTGATGGCGACAAGAGCCGTTACCTGGGCAAGGGCGTGCTGAAGGCCGTCGGCAACATCAACGGCCCGATCCGTGAGCTGCTGCTGGGCAAGGACCCTTCCGACCAGAAGGCCCTGGACCACGCGATGATCGCGCTGGACGCTACCGAGAACAAGGCGACCCTGGGCGCCAACGCCATCCTCGCCGTGTCCCTGGCCGCCGCCAAGGCTGCTGCCCAGGACCAGGACCTGCCGCTGTATGCGCACATCGCCAACCTCAACGGTACGCCGGGCGTCTACTCCATGCCGGTGCCGATGATGAACATCATCAACGGCGGCGAGCATGCCGACAACAACGTCGACATCCAGGAATTCATGGTTCAGCCAGTGGGCGCCAAGACCTTCTCCGAAGGCCTGCGCATGGGCACCGAGATTTTCCATCATCTCAAGGCTGTGCTGAAGGCCCGTGGCCTGAGCACTGCTGTCGGTGACGAAGGTGGTTTCGCGCCGAACCTGGCTTCCAACGAAGATGCCTTGAAAGTGATCGCCGAAGCCGTGGCCAACGCCGGTTACAAGCTGGGCACCGACGTGACCCTGGCCCTGGACTGCGCCGCCAGCGAATTCTACGAAGACGGCAAGTACAACCTGTCCGGCGAAGGCCAGGTGTTCACCGCCGAAGGCTTCGCCGACTACCTGAAAGGCCTGACCGAGCGTTACCCGATCATCTCCATCGAAGATGGCCTGGACGAGTCCGACTGGGCTGGTTGGAAGATTCTCACCGACAAGATCGGCGAGAAGACCCAACTGGTAGGTGATGACCTGTTCGTCACCAACACCAAGATCCTGAAAGAAGGCATCGATAAAAAGATCGCCAACTCGATCCTGATCAAGTTCAACCAGATCGGTACCCTGACCGAAACCCTGGAAGCCATCCAGATGGCCAAGGCCGCCGGCTACACCGCGGTGATCTCGCACCGTTCCGGTGAAACCGAAGATTCGACCATTGCCGACCTGGCCGTGGGCACCGCTGCGGGCCAGATCAAGACCGGTTCGTTGTGCCGCTCCGACCGCGTTTCCAAGTACAACCAACTGCTGCGTATCGAAGAGCAATTGGGCGCCAAGGCCAAGTACAACGGTCGCTCCGAGTTTCGCGGATAAGCCGTAGATGGTAAAAAGACACCAGATCGTGTCGAAAAAGTCGCTATCGTGGGTTTTTTGGCACTAATCTGATGCTTTGAGAGCACAAGCCTGGATCTTCCAGGCTTCGTGCTATCAGTCGGTTCGAAATGGTTGGCATGGCTGTCTTTTCCACTGGATAACTGAAATTCGATGCGCAGTCCCAATTGGTTGTTCCTCGTTCTGCTCTTGCTGCTGGCTGGCCTGCAGTACCGCCTTTGGGTGGGCAATGGGAGCCTGGCGCAGGTAGCCGACCTGACACAGCAGATTGCCGAGCAGCACGCCGAAAACGAGCGTCTGCTGGAGCGCAATCGCGTGCTTGACGCGGAAGTTCTTGAACTGAAGAAAGGCATGGAGACCGTTGAAGAACGCGCTCGCCATGAGCTGGGCATGGTCAAGGACGGTGAAACCCTTTATCAGCTGGCGCAATGACTGAATTCTCCCTACCGGCCTTCTGGGCCGTGATTCCTGCCGCGGGCGTCGGTGCCCGCATGGCCGCGGACCGTCCCAAGCAGTACCTGTCCCTGGGCGGACGCACGATTCTCGAACACAGCCTCGGCTGTTTCCTCGATCATCCGGGCTTGAAAGGCCTGGTGGTTGCTCTGGCCCCGCACGATCCCTATTGGCCGGACCTGGCTTGTGCCACGGATTCGCGTATTCAACGGGTCGACGGCGGTGACGAGCGGGCCGACTCGGTGCTCAATGCCTTGCTGCACCTGCATACCCTGGGGGCGGCGGAGGAAGATTGGGTATTGGTCCATGATGCGGCACGGCCCAACCTGTCGCGCCATGATCTCGACACCTTGCTCGCCGAGTTGGCCAATGACCCGGTGGGCGGCCTGCTGGCTGTGCCGGCACGGGATACGCTCAAACGTGTCGACCCGCACGGGCGGGTGCTGGAAACCATCGACCGTAGCTTGATCTGGCAGGCCTATACGCCGCAGATGTTCCGCCTCGGGGCCTTGCACCGGGCACTGGCCGACAGCCTGGTGGCCGATGCGACCATCACCGATGAAGCCTCGGCGATGGAATGGGCAGGGCAGGCACCGCGCCTGATCGAAGGGCGTTCGGACAATATCAAGGTCACCCGCCCTGAAGACCTGGAGTGGTTGCGCCTGCGTTGGGCGAACCGTCGCTGAGGGAGCCTGACCAGCAGCTCGGCACGACGTTATTTTTGCAATGACACACGGACCTGTAGAATCCGGCAGGCCCTCACACATTAGAAATTCGCGTCGAGCATGAAGCCTGTGGCCGATCGAGAACCTAATGTGGGAGCGGAGCTTGCCCGCGAAGGCGTCTTTAACTCCAGCTCAGGCTCTGGATCAGCTAGCATTCCCCACTGTCGACGTTTCATCGATCACTGCGTCGACCCACGACTGGGCCAACTCGATCAAATGGATCGTGCCCATTGCCAACTTACGCTTTGCCCCGTCGAGTTGGTCGGCGGATGCATACGCCGTGGCCGCTGCCGATTGCAGGATCGATAGCGCCGTGACCAGTTTGTCCTCCAGGCTAAGTGATGACGTAGCGCGAGTGTGCGTGAGAGGTGAGTGAGGTTTGAGCGGATCGTCGCTCAGTGGCAGCCCATTGCAGCACGACTCCAATCCAAACGAATCTATCCGCCAAGGGCCGTACCGATCCAACCATTGGCAGTCTTGGATGCTCTTTCGATGTTAGACGGTTACTCAATGTCAGATATGGTACGCCACTATTACTTTGTATAATGCTACAAAAAATGCTAAAGCACCTAGCAGTCCTATTGCACTCCACTGCAATATCGTTAGTTTGCGCTTAAGCGATACGGGAAAATTTTTCAGATCCTCAGCATCTACCCCGCCATGTTTAAGATAAAAACCGGAGAATGTGACAAAACCAGAAATTCCACCGACCAACAGCAATTTTCCCCAAGGCCCACCATGCCTAAGTGCTGCCAAAGACATAACTGAAGAGCTGTTCTTGAGGTGCTCAAGCATTACATCCATCTTGGTGTAGGCCAAACGCAACGAGATTGCGATCAAAGCAAATATGCAGAGGAGCACCAAACCGCATAGATAACCAACAATAAACGCAGCGCTGGTCATTTAACACTCTCATAGATGATCTCGCCGATGGTCTCTCCTCCCATTCCGCCAAGAGCACCTCCCGCAAAAGATCCAGCTCCGACCACTACGACACCGCACGCCAAAGTGGCGAACCCCCCAGTCGGCACACCCAGCCCAACACACAAAGCTCCAACGACAGGAACTGTCAAAAAACCACCTGCTGTCGCACCACCCGCCACCCCACCTGTAAAACTACCTGTCTCCGTGAATTTGATTTTCTCGCACGCCTCGGTATTACCTGCCGTGCAAACCTCTTGAACCTTGAAATACGAGGCTCCGCCGCCAAGGGCCGTACCGATCCAACCGCCGTATTTAATAATTTTAGCCGCCTTGGACACGCCTTCGATATGGGTGGCATACCCCGGGATTTGCCCGGTGGCGCCGGCCTGGGTCCAGCGATGAACCAAGCTGCGACTGGAAATGCCCAGGGCACTTTTCAAGTTTGGATGATCCGGGAAACCAATGCCCTTTCGCGTCATGGTTGTCAGGTGGGTGTCGAGCTTTGCCAACAGCTGTTTACGTTCAGCAAAGAACTCTGGCGAGCGCAAATGGCCATTTGCCTGAAACGTGCGTTGGTGCAAGGCTTCAATATCACGCAGAACGGTTTTAACGTCCTCCAGGTTCTTGGCGAACATGGCTTCGCCGATACCGATAGCGGCTGAACCCTGGGCAAGAAAAGTTTCGATTTCGTCACGGTGACGCAGCATGAAATCGGCTTCCTGCGCGCTCAGGGGCTTGAGCGCGTCATTCACCTTGGCCGCCGTTTCCATCAGCAGCGTTTCTTCGCGAGTGCACTGCCAGTTGTTCGGCTCACTGAGGACGATCATCGAGCCGGCTTTGACATCGCCCAGGTTCGGATTTAACGCCAGAAACTTTCTGAGGACCGTCGGATCGCGCGAAGGGAACAGCGTGGACTCCAGCTGTTCGCGAGTCGTGCTTCTGGGCACGACGTAAAAACCGGGTTCTTGCGGTTGAGGTTTTGCAAGAGGTTCGGTATCCGACAGCGGCGCCCGTGTGTTTTCCGGAGCGCGATCTTTCGCGGATCCCG
>NZ_JALLIX010000032.1 GCF_023242365.1 Pseudomonas sp. MWU13-2100 | reverse complement strand
TTGCCCCAGGCGATGAAAGCGGTAGTGGGCAGCAACTCCAGCTGGATGCACATGCTGGTGTGGATCGGCCTGTTCGGCCTGGTGGCGAGCTTCCACGGCATCATCCTTGGCTACTCGCGGCAGTTCTTCGCCCTGGCCAGGGCCGGTTACCTGCCCGCCTACCTGGCCAAGCTGTCACGCTTCCAGACCCCGCACCGGGCCATCATTGCCGGCGGCGTGGTCGGCATCGCGGCGATCTACAGCGACGGCCTGGTCAACCTGCAAGGCATGAGCCTGACGGCGGCGATGATCACCATGTCGGTGTTCGGCGCCATCGTGATGTACATCATCAGTATGCTGAGCCTGTTCAAATTGCGTAAAACCGAGCCGAACCTGGAACGCAGCTTCCGCGCGCCGGGCTACCCGATCGTCCCGGGGATCGCACTGGTCCTGGCGGTGGTGTGCCTGATTGCGATGGCCTGGTTCAACACCCTGATCGGCCTGATCTTCCTCGGCTTCATGGCCGCGGGCTTCCTCTACTTCCTGTTGACCGGGCAATCGCGTGCCGCGGCACCGGCCGATGCAATGCTGACCGGGCTTTAAGGGCTATTCGGACCGATCGGGCTTACAATGGAACCACCGAGAAATCTTTTGACTCGAAGTGGTAAGGGCCGACCTTGCGGATGAAATGCTCATCCGCAAACGGTCCATCTAGGAGAACCTTATGCCCTGGTATGCCTGGCTGATCATCGTCGTCGCCATCGGCTCCATCGTCGGTGGACTGATGATGTTGCGCGACACCGCAAACAAAGTGGAACTGACTGACGAACAGCGTCGGCGCGTCCAGGAACGAAACGCAGAGATGGACGCCCAGGACGCCAAGGATCGCTGATCGTCCATTCCCTCTGGTTATTTCTCCCAGTCCGCCTTGGCGATATGCAAGCCATGCAGGCCTTTATAGGCGGCTCGCTCAGGCGAACTCCAACCTTCGAGCAGTGACGGCTCCAACCGATAGACCTCCACCCCCAACGGGCGACAGACGCTGAGCGGGTCCTGGGCTTCAGGGCCCCACATCGGCAGCGAAAGATCACCGCCCGGGCAGGTGGACAGCGCACACAGCAGATCGATTTCAGCGAAAAACTCCAGGTAATCGCCCTTCTGCGCCGGGCAGGCCTTCATGAAATACATGTCGTCGTGATTGAGCCCCGTGCACTGGAAGATATTCAGTACATCGTGGACATCGAATTCGGTCAGGCCATACGGCAGGACGGCGCGGGTCAGGTTCGAGTGACAGTGATGATGGAAGTCTTCCCCTGTCAGCATCTTGTTCACATACGGATCACAGCGCGTCCCCAGAAGATCATGCAGACGTCCGCCATGCTCGTCGATCCCGTAGCCGGCCAAGCTATCGTCGGTAATGGTAACCAGCGGACGGAGGAACGGCAGGTTCGACCAGAGCCGGTCATGGGTGCTGACATGGGCGCCTTGCAACTGACGGGTGCGGGCCGCCCAGAGACGCTCGCGCGGGTCGTTGGCATTCCAGACGTTGAAGTCACCGACCTGTGGGCCAACCGGCGTGGTCACCCGGAACACGTGGCCGGCCGGCACCTTCCAGGCCCGCCCGGTACGAATTGGCACCTCGAACTGCTCGATCAGCGTACGAGCGCTCTTTTCCTCGCGAATGCGCTGGTAAAACGCGGTATCCACCTGCAAGGCCGAGCCTTTGCTAGCCTGATAGGCGGCGGGATAGTCTTTGTACATGCTCAAGATCCTCGATCAGTGATGGGAAGGACGGCTTAAAAAGTCGAGCAGCATCTGCTCGGAATCGTCGAGGTACAGGCTCATCGCCTCCCCGGCGGCGTGCTTGTCACCTTCGGCAAGCAGGTCGTGGATATAACGATCACGCGCCAGCCAGGGCGCCTGGAAACGCTGCTCATCGGGTGCCGCACAAAACACCAGGCGCAATTGCGCGACAATATTGGTAAAGAACTCATCGAACAGCGGACTGCGCATCAGGCCGACGATATGCTGGTGAAATGCCAGGCTGTGGGTGCCCAGGGCCCGCCAATCCTCACGCTCGCGGGCCAGCTCGGCGGCCTCGATGGACTCGAGCATGCGGTCGGACTGATATTCGCGCAGGGGCTTGCTCAGGGTTATGGCCTGCAGCTCCAGGGTCCGACGCACCTGAAACAGATCGCGCACCTCCTCGACACCCAGGCGACGTACCATCACGCCCTTGTTCCGAACGTAACGCGCCAGTCCCTCCTGGCCGAGCCGATGGAGCGCCTCGCGAATCGTGTTGCGCGAGGCGTTGTAGGTATTGACCAGATCGTTCTCGACCAGCGGCATACCCGGTAGCAGGCGACCGCCGATGATGTCGGCGCGCAGCTCCAGGGTAATCTGGTCGGCCAGGGACAGCTGTGTACTCATGATTATCGCCTTGGATTGTTCAACAATCGTAGATCAATGGACAATCACTATTCATGCCAGCTCTGTACTCCCCCGCCCTTCCTACTCGCTCATATCCCCGAAAAAACATGACGAATCGTCTACAAGTCACGGTTATCATGGTTTAACGATTTGGAGAGCCCGCCATGCGGTATTCGCAAGACCATAAAGCCCAGACCCACGAACGCATCATCAAGGAGGCTGCCGCACGCTTCCGACGTGACGGTATTGGCGCAACTGGCCTGCAACCGCTGATGAAGGCTCTGGGCCTGACCCATGGTGGCTTCTACGCGCATTTCAAATCCAAGGATGAACTGGTGGAGAAGGCACTGCAGGAAGCGGCGACTGAGCTGGATGTGCACTGCGATACGCTGTTCAGCCAGGACAAACCGCTGCAGGCCTTTATCGACAGCTATCTGTCCGAGTGGCACCTGACCACCCAGGATCACGGTTGCCCACTACCGACCATGTGCCTGGAGCTGGGACAGCGAGGGGAGCCGAGCCCGACCACGGATACGGTGATCGAGTCGCGGCTCAGGCAGGTGGAAGACGCACTGGGATCAGGCCCGGATGCGCAGGATCAAAGCATTGCCATGCTGGCGACGCTGGTGGGAGCCCTGGTGCTATCCAGAAGTGCCGAGGATGAGGCCCTGGCGCAAAAGATACTGGCGGTGACGAAGGCGCACTTGAAGGACCAGGTGGAGTAAGACGCCGCTTTACGCCTTGAGAAGAGGCCGCTCACTGGAAAGACCTCTTCTGCTGATGGCATGTATTCAGTTGATATCAAGCTTGTCGCGATTTTTGTCGAGCAGCGACTTGCCGATGCCTTTTACTTCGAGCAATTCATCCACTGACGAGAAACGACCATTCGCTTCCCGATAGGCGACAATGGCCTGGGCTTTGGCCTCACCGATGCCGGAGAGTTCGTGCTGGATGGTTTGGGCGTCGGCGGTATTGAGATTGAGCTTGCCGGACGTGGCGCTCGCCGCCGCCGGGCTTGAAGCGGGAGCCGGGGAGCCGGCCTTGGCGGTCGCGGTCGGTGCCGCATTGACCCCGCCGGTGATACCCAGCAGCAGGGCGAAAACAAGGGAAGAGAGAAGGTTTGTACGCATAAGTGACACTCCATGGCATTGATGGGCTGAAGCAACTTTTCCGAAGCTGCCTCCCAAACTTAGGCGATGCGATGACGCTGTCAAAAGTGTGTCCGTTACAGGATATGAGCCGCCCGGACCATGACCGATCAACCAACCGCCTCCAACTCACCGGCACGAAATCTGACCGCGAGAAACACCAAAGGGGCGTAAGCCAGTATCGTACCCGTGAGGCCGTCCAATACGGACAAACCGACAGACACGCTGATGGGCAATAACCAAACGACATTGATCCCGAGCACCACCAAGGTCACAGGTAGATGGCGCCCAGCCAGACGGGAGGCAAATTGATAAGCGTGACTGCAGTGAGCTTCATAGATCCTGTCTCCCCGTAGCAAGCGCCGTAACAGCCTGTACGTCGCATCCAGGATAAAGACCCCCAGCAAAATCAACCATACCCACAGCAACTGAGGCGCACTCCAAGCCGCATGGAGAGAAAGCCCTCCCAGCACAATGCCTAGAAAACCGCTGCCTGCATCACCCATGAAAATTCGCGCGGGTGGAAAACTCCAATACAGAAAGCCGGCAACGGCCATTGCCAGACACAGCGGAATCCAAACCAGGCTCTCGTACCCCCCACCCAATAGACAAGGCTCCGAGGCACACAAAAATGGCCTCGACACCGGGGGGGGGATCAGCGACACAGTTCGTCCCGCAAGACCTCCACCACACGTTCCTGCTGCTCGACCGACATACCGACCCACAGCGGCAGTCGCAGCAAGCGTTCCGAGAGGCTCACCGTGTTGTCCATGGCGCCATGGACACGGCCGTAACGCTGGCCAGCCGGCGAGGAGTGCAGAGGCACGTAATGGAAAACCGAATTGATTCCCTCTCGCTTGAGGCCATCGAGCACCGCTTGTCGCGGCACGCCTGTGGGCAGCAGCACGTAGTACATGTGCGCATTGTGCCGGCAATCGGTCGGCACGATAGGCCGGCGCAGTGCTCCGCTGGTTTCCAGCGGCGCCAGCAATTCGTGATACCGCTGCCAGATGACAAGCCGCGCCTGCGTGATGTATTCGGCCTCTTCCAACTGCGCCCAGAGAAACGCAGCAGTCAGGTCCCCTGGAAGGAATGAAGACCCGACTTCCTGCCAAGTGTATTTGTCGACCTCGCCGCGAAAGAAACGGCTACGGTCAGTGCCTTTTTCGCGGATGATTTCTGCGCGCAACACATACGCAGGATCATTGACGAGCAATGCGCCGCCCTCGCCCGAAATGACGTTCTTGGTCTCATGGAAGCTGAAGGCGCCAAAGTCGCCGATACTTCCCAGAGCCCGGCCCTTGTAAGCGGCCATGACCCCCTGCGCTGCATCCTCGACCACCTTCAGGTTGTGACGCTGGGCGATCTCCATGATCGTATCCATCTCACAACTCACGCCCGCATAATGAACCGGCACGATTGCCTTGGTGCGCGGCGTGATGGCCGCCTCGATCAGCGTCTCATCCAGGTTCAAAGTATCCGGACGGATATCGACGAACACGGGAACGCCGCCGCGCAAAACGAAGGCATTGGCCGTGGAAACGAACGTGAACGAGGGCATGATGACCTCGTCGCCCGACTGGATGTCCAACAACAACGCGGACATTTCCAGCGCTGCCGTGCATGAGTGGGTCAGCAAGGCCTTGCTCGACCCGGTACGTTCGGTCAACCACTCATGACACCGCTTGGTGAACGGGCCATCGCCGGCGAGGACATTGCCGAACTTGGCTTCAGCGATGTAATAAAGTTCTTTCCCCGTCATGTAGGGGCGATTGAACTGGATCGTTTTGTCTTCCGCCATTTGAGCCTTCGCACGCAAATTTTAATCGATCGAACTAGACATCACGTCGTTGTGAAAAGTGGGGGGTATCCACTCTTTTTCCGGACGACAAGTAGCCTGGAAGCACCGACCGGAAAACTCACTCCCACCTTGATGAGCAAACACTCCAGCCACATCACAAAACCAAACAGCACATTGAGCGCCTTGGGTACCACTAATTCGGCGGTCTCGCTCGTATCGCCCCGCTGTTGCTTCTTGGCGACGCGTGAAATCATCATCGCCGGCAGCAGTAACGAGACGAACGATGTGCTGCGCACGATGGAAAACCCTGCCTCTTCCATCTTGCGATGCAGGTCGGCGGCATCGTAGCGCCGCACATGGCAGGAATATTCATCCACCTGGCTCCACAGCCACTGATGCTGGGGCACGGTCAACAGCATGATTCCCCCGGGCTTCAGCGCACGGTGCATCTGCTGGAGCACCACCCTATCCGCCTCGATGTGCTCGATGACATCGAACGCGCCAATCACTTCGAACTCGTCGATGTAAGGGATATCGCGCGCATCCATCTGCACGAACTCCGCATCGGGCAAGCGAGAGGAGGCAAACTTCAGCCCGGTCGAGAACATCTCGCTGCCAAGCAACCTGGCCTTCGGAAACGCCGCGGCGACCCGACTCAGAATGAAGCCGGTACCGCAGCCGATTTCCAGAAATGAACGCATGCGCGGCGCATATTTCGTCAGTGCCCATGTAATCAACCTGCCACGCGCCCGGAACCAGAAATGGCCGCTTTCAAGATGCGCGTAAGTCTCGTAGAAGTCGGCCTTGAAGCCCTCCTGCTTGTCCTCGAGTTCTGGCGCAAACGCGGCAAAACCGTTCTTTCGAGCCACCTGATATCCACACTGGACGCACACCCATTGCTCCGAGGCGTACGGCGTCTCGCATTCAGAACAGATCTTCACGCCTGGTTCCCATCCGGTTGGTCATGACGAAAGACGAATAGCTTGAAAAGGACGAACAAGAAACCTCCTACAATGAAAATGGCAGCGCCCTGGACCCACTGATGAGGATATCCCAGCTTGTCGACAAACACCGTCAGCAAGGCCAGGTTGAGCAAATAGCCGGCTGCATGCGCCAGGCCGAAGCGCCAGGCCGTCCCCACGACGTTGCCGCGATGCTCGAACGCCCAATTGCGGTTGCCCAGGAAGCTGATGCAGACGCCAAGCACGTACAGGAAGCTCATGGCCAGCTTGAATGGGATGCCCAGCCACGTCAATGCCAGGTAGGCCGAATAACCGATGGCATTGCAGGCAACGCCGATGACTGCGTAACGGAGAATCGGCCTGATCACGGGCCGCCAGCGCTGCATTAGAATCACTCATCTCCCCAGACGGCAATCCCGAAACCCGTCTTGCCATAGCCGTTGCCGTTATAAAGCATGTAGCGTCGACCGGCATGATCGAAGACGAACGGGTAACAGATCATCTCCGAATCCCAACCCGATTCCGATACGTCGATTCCCACCTGCTCATCGTGTCGCGTCCATTGCACGCCATCGGACGAGGTCGCGTAGCGGATCCGGTAGGTGGGGCAGTCCTTCGTGGCCCGGGAGCAGAACCACATCCGGTACATGTCCGCATCCTTGAGCACGCGCGGCACACCCAGGGCGTACTCGTATTCGTCACGGAACCCGATGGCAACCGTACCGTTGCGCTCCCACTCGATCCCGTCGGCGGACTCAGCATACTCGAGATGATAGAAGTGTTTCGCTTCCGAAAGGCCTTGCTCCCATCGCACACAGGAGGTGAACCAGGCCCTGAATCGTCCGGCCTCGAACTGCACCTCAGGGGTGGCGACGAAGTGAGGAAGATCGCGGGTGCGGTCAATGACGGGGCCGCGGAACAGCTTCTCGAAGCGCTGGGTGGCCTCGTTCCATTCGGCCAAGCCGATGGAGTTGCGGATCTTCACCGTCACGCCCAGGTTGATCCCGGTGTAGTACAGCAGCTTGCGGCCACCGACGTTGACGATCGAATTGGGCAAGGCGCCACTGTCGTCGAAACATCCGAGGTCGCCGGGTTCGAGGACCGGATCCGGATTGACGCGCAAGACCTTGGTCGGGTCCCGCATGTCGATCTCGAGGAAGCCGCCGTGTCCGCGATTATTCTTGTCACGCGATGAGAAATAGATGCGATACAGGTCGCCGTCCACCTGCTCAGCAATGGGAATCATCGCGTGAGAATACAACCAGTCGCTCTGTCCTTCTGCGCAGAATATCTTTCCTAGTTTTTTCCACATGAGATGTCTTCAAGTCAATGATGAGGTTCTTCAGATGTTCCTGACGCGGGTACTCGGCACGCGCGACCGTTCAGTGGCTTGTCCGACGTACACACCTTCGGCAGCGGCATCTCCAAGAATCAGGGCGCCGGCGCCGATGATGCATTTCTCGCCGATGGTGACGTGATCGCGAAGGGTCGCGTTGACGCCGAGAAAACAGCTTTCCCCGATCGTAACACGGCCGGATACGACGATGTGCGAGGCCAAGAAACAGTGGTCCTCGATACGCGAATGATGTCCGACGTGATTGCCGCTCCACATGGTCACGTTGTTGCCGATGCGCACGAAGGGCTGAACGGTATTGTCTTCCAGGATGAAGCAGTTCTCGCCGATATCCTCTGTCAGCAACGAGGCTCGTGAACTGATGTAGCTGACCATTTCGTAGCCCAGCGCCTTGACTGCCAGATATTTTTCCTTGCGGATCTGGTTGAGCTTGGAATAGCCGAGCGCGACGAAAAAGACATACCGGTCTGGCGGGTAGATCTGGGCGACTTCATCGAATGCCACCACCGGAAATCCCTTGAAGCTCTTGTCGGCCGGCATGTAGTCGGGATCGACGGCAAACGCCTCGACCTGATAGCCGGAGTCGCTGGAAAAATAATAGAGTGCGAGCTCGGCGGCGTCAGTGAGACCAAAAATAATGAGTTTTTTCATTCGATGCTCCGCGCCTCAGCCTGACGGTAGACGTTCCGGACAATAGTGTAGGGTCTCTGTTTGACTTCGGAATAAATCTTGGCGAGATAAATCCCGACCACCCCGACGAATGCGATGATCAGGCCGCCGAGCAACCAGATCGAAGCCATCAGCGACGTATAGCCGCTGGGTGGGTTCGCCAGGAGCAGCCAGTTGACGATGAGAAAGCTCGTGTAGGCGGCCGACAGCAGAAAGATCGCGCAGCCCACGCCGAAGATTCCTACCAGCGGCGCACTGCTGAAGGCAGTAATCGAATTGACCAGTTGCGCCACTTTCTTTCCCAGCGTGTAGGTCGTCTCGTCACGACTGCGCTTGACGATGGCCTGCGCACGCTGATCGAAGCCAGTGATGACCCACAGACCCGCCATGAACAACTCGCGTTCGTCGTGCTGAATCAGCGCGTCCACGTAGCGGCGCGACATCAGCCTGGCGACGACGATATTGTCGGGAATATCCAGCCCGCTGAGGAAACGGAAGAGTTTGTAGAACACCTGCCCGGTCCAGCGCTCGAAGTGCTTGCCTTTTCGCTGCTGCTGGACACCATAGACCACATCGGCCTTTTCGCGCTCCATTTGCTCGCTGAACGAGAGCAACCATGCCGGATCTTCCTCTAAGTCGCTATCGAGCAGGAAGACACGTTCACCGCAGGCATGTCGCAGGCCCGTCATCATGGCCTTGTGGTGGCCGAAGTTGCGCGAGAGATCGACCACCACCACGTGGTGATCAGCTTCGCTCAACTGGACGGCCAGCTCCAGGCTTGAATCGGGCGAGCCGTCGTTGACCAGTACGATCTCGTAATCGTCTCCGACCAGTTGTTGTGCCGCCTGGCTCGCAAGGAGATGGAACTGCTCGACGAACTTGGCCGAGCGGTAAAGCGTGGCGACGACGGACAACTTCATGTTTTGACATGCCTCATGTAACGGTGCGCGTCCTTGCCGCAATTGAACAGCAGATCCAGGACGGTGACACCATGGGTGAATTCCCCCCAGAGTTGCGGATACTCGGGGAAGCCAGAGTAATCGACCCATTGCAGCGCAATGCCGGCATCGTCGAACAGCGGCGCCTCGATATAGTCCTTTGCCGCCGGTCCCGACAAGTATTGCGTCGCACCGGCCTGCTGACAAAGGTCCACCAGGCGGGCAGTCCGGGTTTTGTCGCCGGCAGGCATATAGTCCCAGCAATTCGTAATGCGGGTTTCAATACCGATGTATCGGCAAATCGCTTCCATGAACTTCCGGTTCATCGTCGACAGCCCCGTGTGGGTCTCCACCAGATAGAGCGGCTCGAGCCACTGAGCGATCTCGTCGAAGAAAGGCGCTCGCCGATAGTTGCTCTGCAACGTTTTCCAGTGCTTGGCCTGCCAGGCAGGGGCCAGCTCGACATCGCGAATGCGGCGACTGATGCCTTGTCCGACAGGCACGCTGAGCCACTGGACACCTTGCGGTGTCTTGATCAGGTTGCGATTGCGCCAGTCGTTCTTGGTGAACTGCATGTCGTCGTAGAGGATGAACTCATCGACCGCAGCGATTATGTCGAAATAACCCTTCCAGGGTATGTAGTTCGACTGGAGAATGGCGACGGTCTTCATGGGTGCTTGCCACTCGCGTCCCAGGCGCTCGGGTAGTAACACCCCTGGCATTTTGCCTGTGCGACCTGCTGGAGATGGAAGGAAATGCAGAACAAGAGCGCCAGTGCCCAGAAACGCAACGCAGCCGGTGAAGGTTTGAATGCAAAATTCAGAACAATCGCGACGAAAACCGGTGCCATCAGCAGGTAGTCATACAGGTACGGATGAATGGCAATGGCCTGCGGCCACAGCAGAGTGGTCATCATGTATTGCGAAAAAAGCAGGTAGTAGAACAAGCGGACGCCGGCCAACGGGGAGGTCTCCGCCGGCGTCGCAACGCCTGCAGGTTCACGCCGTTTGATCATGCGGAAATAGGCCAACTGGGCTACCAGGAACAGGATCGGCACGGCAATGGTCGGAATTGGCCGCGGGAACTGCGGATCAAGTATCGACTTCACGACGTTGGTGAAGTAAGTGGTGTCACCATCCAGGCCAGCGCGAAACAGCCACCCGCTGTTGGACGAGGTGAAACCCAGCGCCTTCGATATCAGTGGGGACGGCAGATAGAAGGCAACGGCCGCAACAAGGGCCACCAATGCCAGACGACACATCCGTCTGTCGAGACCGTCGCTGCGGCATGCCCAAACCAGCAAGGCGACGCCTAGCAACGCCGCCGAGATCGGAGAAAACACGGCAAAACACACGATCACTGTCATGACCGTTCCGGACCGTTCCTGATTTCTCCAGATCAAGAACGCAGCCATCGCTTGGAACGCAAATATCAATGGGAACGTGTTGTCGACGTTGAATCTGGCCGAAGAAATCCAGAATCCAGGCATCGATACCATGAATACGACCGATAACAGAATCAGCAGTCCCTGACCGAATGCCAGGCGCTTTTCCACCAGACGGGACAGAAAAAAGAACGTAACACCAGCCAGCGAAATGATGTTCAGGAAAGCCCCTGTCACTCTCATTGGCAATGCATGCACATACATTTCTACTTTATAGAGGGCATACATGTAGAACAGATAAGCTGTGGAGTGGTTGGAATACGCGATCTTATTGACGTAGTTCTCCATCGAATAAAAGACGAGGAAACCGTGCTGCGAAAAAGCGTGTTGCTCCCAGATGGGGAACGTGTAGCTTCTCAGGCGCTCGGGCGCGGTCGCAATCTGGCTTGCCGCTTCCCCGAAGCCCAGTAAGTACACCGCACCGATGGTTATGACGACCGCCAGCAAGTATAAACAGGAGAAAAGCTTGTTATTTCTTATAAAAATCATCTTTTCTAGTATTCGCAATACGCTTGGAATAATTGGTGCCAGTACGGGAGGCCCAACGCGGCATTTGCTGCCAAACGAGGTAATTACGGTCAGGCGGCGGCGCAATCATAATCTAGATATACGGTCTGGTGAAGCATTCCTCGTAGATAATAGCGAATTGACTCATCGTGCTTTTTAGTCGTGGGCGGGTGTTGGCGGGTAATCCCCCCTGAAAAAAGTACTCATCGGAAGTAGAATTTTTTCCTAATCGGATCAAGGAAATCTTGCGTGAAGACATCGCGTTTTTCAGACAGTCAAATCATGGCCGTCCTCAAGCAAGCCGAGGCTGGAAGCCCTGTGCCAGAGCAGTGCCGCGAGCACGGCATCAGCTCGGCCACCGTCTACAAGTGGCGCACCAAGTTCGGCGGCATGGACGCATCGCTGATGACTCGGCTGCGCGAACTGAAGGAAGACAACCGTTGCCTCAAAAAAATGTACGCCGAAGAGCGTCTCAAAGCCGAAATCATCCAGGAAACCATGGAAAAAAGTGGTGAAGCCATCGCGGCGACGAGAGATGGCGCAGGAAGCGGTTCGTTCAGGTCGGTGTAGTATCAAGCTGGCGTGCCTGGCCTTTGGCGTCAGCATCACGTGCTATCGCTATCAACCGCGTTTGGCGCCCGAAAACGCCGAGATCGCCGATCACCTGATCCGACTCACGCATAACCAGCGTAACCTGGATGTGGGTGCAGGCCAGCGGCCCACCGGACAGGAAAGTCGTGTTGTTTGACTACACCGCCAGCCGGGCGCAGGAAGTGCCATTGCGCCTGCTCGATGGCTACCGTGGCCATCTGATGATCGATGACTACGCTGGCTACAACGCCGTGGGCGCCCAACCCGGTGTTGAGCGCTTGCTGTGCATGGCACATGCACGACGCAAGTTCATCGAGGCGCAGAAAGTACAGCCCAAGGGCAAGACCGGTAGAGCTGATATCGCGCTGGCGATGATCAATAAACTGTAGGGTATCGAACGCGATCTCAAGGACGGCAGTGATGAGCAGCGTTTCGCTGGCCGTCAGGAAAGGAGCCTCCCGGTGCTGGTCCAGTTGAAAAACTGGCTGGACAAGAGCCAGCCGCAGGTCTCGACGCAAAGTCCTCTGGACAAAGCGATCAGTGACATGGCGAGTAATTGGAACTGGCTGGTGCGTTACCTGGAGACCGTTTTTTTACCGATCGACAACAATGCGGCGGAGCATGCGAAAAAGCCGTTCGTGATCGGTCGCAAGGCCTGGATGTTCAGTGACATGCCCAACGGCGCCACGGCCATCGCACAAATCTACGCCTGGTTGAAACCGCCAGGGCTAACGGCCAGGAGCCCTATCGTGGCTGCGCCACATACTGGAGCGACTGCCGCTGGCAATATCGATAGAAGACTTCGAAGCCCTGCTGCCGTGGAACTGCTCACCGGAAATGCCACGGTAAACGAGAGGCGCATCTGGTGGTAGGTGTACTTCGTGGATCGCTTACGTAACTCCAGGGTAATCTGGTCGGCCAGGGACAGCTGTGCATTCATGATTATCGTCTCGGATTGCTCAACAATCGTTAAGCAACGAGTAATCACGACTCATGCCATTTTCTGGATTTCCGATTTTTAGAGGGGACGCGCTCAGTTGATATCGAGCTTGTCGCGATTTTTGTCGAGCAGCGACTTGCCGACGCCCTTTACTTCGAGCAATTCGTCCACTGATGTGAAAGGACCGTTCGCTTCACGATAGGCCACGATGGCCTGGGCTTTGGCCTCACCTATGCCGGAGAGCCCGTGCTGGATGGCTTGGGCATCGGCAGTGTTGAGGTTGAGCTTGCCCGGCTTGGCGGACGTCGCCGCCGGGCTTGCAGCGGGAACCACAGGATCGGTCTTGGCAGCAGCGGCTGGTGCGGCCAAGACCATGCCGTTAGCCCCCAGCAGCAGGGCGAAAGCGATGGAAGAGAGGAGACCTGTGCGCATAAGTGACACTCCATGACATCGTGATAAGGAAAGCAGCTTTTCCGAAGCTGCTTTCCAAACCTAGATGATGGAGGGCTCCTGTCAAAAATCACGTCATTACCAAGTGTGTAGCAATCAAGGGTCCATACGACGCTGCTGGTAAATCCAGTCGACGATCTCACCGTCGGGAGTGTAGCCACTTACAGTGTCGCGCAACATTTGACGCACGCGCACATAATCATCGCTCTCAACAGCAGATACCAAATCGTACAACCTAGACTTGAGCACATCCCATGACAACATATCCTCGTGGGCACTCATGATCATGGGGTGCCGGGTCGCGGCGACGTTGTCACCGATCAGCAACTCCTCGTAGAGTTTCTCGCCTGGACGCAGCCCGGTAAACTCGATGGCGATATCACCGTGAGGATTTTTGTCCGAACGAACACTCAAACCAGACAGGTGAATCATCTTCTCTGCCAGCTCGACAATCTTCACCGGTTCGCCCATGTCCAGCACGAACACATCACCGCCCTGGCCCATCGAGCCAGCCTGGATGACCAGCTGTGCGGCCTCAGGGATCGTCATGAAATAACGGGTAATCTTCGGATGCGTGACCGTCAGCGGACCACCCGACGTGATCTGCTTGTGGAACAACGGAATCACCGAACCGGAAGACCCGAGTACATTGCCGAATCGCACCATCGTGAACCGGGTTTTATTGACCTGGGATACGTTGGTCTTGTCACCAAACATCACCGGTGCCAGTTCACGACTCAAGGCCTGCAACGTCAGTTCCGCCAGTCGCTTGGTGCTGCCCATGACATTCGTCGGGCGCACAGCCTTGTCTGTCGAAATCAGCACAAAGTTCGCCACACCGGCCTGAAGGGCAGCCTGCGCAGTATTCAGCGTCCCTATCACATTGTTCAGTACACCCTCGGCAATATTGTGCTCGACCATCGGCACATGCTTATAGGCCGCCGCGTGATACACCGTGTCCACGTGCCAGGTTTTCATCACGTCCAGCAGTTTGTCCTGGCTGCGCACTGAACCGAGAATCGGCAGCAACCGCACCGATAGCGACTCACGGGCAATACGTTGCTCGAGTTCCGACAGAATGCTGTAAAGATTGAACTCACTGTGCTCGAACAACAACAGCGTGGTCGGCTTCAACGCGAGGATCTGGCGACACAGCTCGGAACCGATAGAGCCACCCGCCCCGGTGACCAGAACCGATTGATCCTTGACGCAATGCTCGAGCAGATCACCCTGCGCCGGCACCGCATCGCGGCCAAGCAGGTCCGCAATGTCGACTTCCTGAATGTCGTCAACCTTGACCCGGCCGCTGGCCAGGTCCATGAAACCCGGCACACTTCGAACGTGCAGCGGAAAACCTTCCAGAAAACCCAGAATCTCGCGGCGACGCCCGCGGTTGGCGGAAGGAATTGCCAGCAGGACCTCTTGAGCGCCGGTTTCTTCGATCATGCGTTGAATGTGCTTGGGCTTGTACACCTGCAAGCCGGAAATTACCCGGTCCACAATGCTTTTATCATCATCGATAAACGCCACCGGACGCATCACCCGCCCCATGCGCAAGGCGGCAACCAACTGGTTACCGGCGGCACCCGCACCATAGATGGCAACGCGAGTTAACCCGTTGTCCCGGCTGGTGAACGGAACATGCTGCGCCGCGGCAAACCAGTCGCCCAAAAAAAACTGGCGCATGGCCAAGCGCAACCCGCCCACCATGATCAAGCTCAACCACCAGTAGTTAAAAATGATCGAGCGGGGCACGATGTTCTGATGGTTGCTGTACCAGTACACCACCACCCCGAGAATCAGCGACGAAAGGCTGACGGCCTTGATAATCGCAATCAGGGCATCATTGCCGAAGTAGCGCATCACCGCCCGGTACATCCCGAAGCGGATAAAGAGGGGAATTGCAACCACTGGAGCACCGAGGAATAACCAGAGGTGCTGAGTAAAAGGATTGATTATATCGTCAATCCCTAAACGAACAACAAATGCCATCCAGAGCGCGAGCCAAACAAGGACGACATCTGTCGACACCTGAATAAGTCGTTTACTGCGGCGCGGAAGACCTAACAATAAAGCTCGGAATCTGTCCATAACCTCTTTGAACACCTCTTGCCACACTTAAATTAGAGAGAACCCTACTAGCGATCACACTCGAGCACATTCAAGACAATAGAAATACCGAACCTCAGGCAGCCGAGGACCGCGACGTGTCTTCCAACTCTCCGGCATGAAACATTATCGCCAGAACAATCAATGGCAGATAGGCGATCACAAGACCATACACACCGTCAAGGCCTAATTTTATAACACAGATAGCAATAGGTAATAGCCAAAACATGTTGATGCACGCCACCGCAAGTGTTACTGGCAGGTGCTTACCCGCCTTTCGAGAGGCAAACTGATAAGCGTGGCTACGATGAGCTTCATATACCCTATCGCCACGTATCAACCGACGCAGCAAGGTAAATGTTGCATCAACGACAAACACACCTAACAGGATCAACCACCCCCAAAGCAGTGCTGATGACACCCAGGCAGCTTGTAAGGAAATGGCCCCCAAGGCGATACCCAGAAAACCACTTCCTGCATCTCCCATAAAAATACGTGCAGGAGGAAAGTTCCAATAGAGAAAGCCCACAACGGCCATCGCCAATATCAATGGCACCCAAAAAAGTCCGGAAAAACCGCCAAGCCAATAAAGCAAACATGCTCCCAAGCAGGCACACAGGGCCTCGATGCTAGCGATACCATCAATGCCATCCATAAAATTATACAGGTTGAGCATCCAAACAAGATAAATGACGCCCAAAACATGCCCAATCCAGCCAAGGTCCACGACCCACCCCAAGACACTGACAGGAGGCAGGCCCCCGAGCCAGAATAAACCCCAAGCTCCAGCGCTGAAATGACCTAATAAGCGCCAGCGAGCTGCTATATGACCGTGATCGTCCATAAAACCAATCACTGCAACCAAGCCGCCCGCCCCCCCCACAGCAATCAGTTCTGTCCAAGGAGCTAGATTGGTCAATCCCAACAAGGGCAGCGAGACAAGGAAGGCCACAACGATTGCCACTCCACCACCCCGTGGAGTCGGAATAGAGTGAGAACTGCGAGCGTTGGGAACATCAATGATGCTTCGAGCCAACGCATAGCGTCGCAAAGCTGCAGTCAGCGCCAAGGAAAGAACAGCAACAACCGGAATTAGCCACAAGTAAATCATTGTTATCGATGTTCCCGAAAATATAACGCAGTGGTCGCCAGAGCCTCATCAACGCTCACCGGTGGTATCCAACCTAAAAGAGAACGAGTTTTTGTGATATCGACTTGTAACGACCCACATAGCCGTTGGGAAAGCCCCTTTTTACCCAGTATTTCAGCCCCCCCCTGAAGCATCCAGCTAGGTACCGGAATGAGTCGAGCTGGTTTGTTGAGCGCTTTCGCCATCCTCTTCAGCAATGCGGTCGTGGATAAATCATCTCCGTCGCTGACAAGAAAGGTCTGATTGGCAGCGGCAGGGTGAGAGATACAGGTCAATACCAGATCGACCAGATTATCTAACGCGACCAGACTTCGACTGTTGTAAATCGCTCCAAAAGGCAAGGGGATTCCCTTGTCCAACCAACGCATCATATTCAAGAAGTTCGCCTTAACGCCTGGTCCATAGACCAGTACCGGCCGAATAATAACGACCTCCATGGCTGTTTCTGCCGCTAGCTTGCGAAGTCCCTGCTCCGCCTCCATCTTGGAAATACCATAGGGGTCCGCCGGAGCAGGGGCATCATCGGCAGTATAAGGTGCCCCCGGAGCCGTCCCCTCTCCATTGACTTTGATTGAGCTGATGAAAATAAATCGTCGCACACCTGATGCAGCCGCCTGCCGGGCAAGATTCAATGTGCCTTCAACGTTTACTTTGCGAAACGCTGCCAATGGATCGGCCTCGGCATCATTCATGACATGAACCCTAGCCGCCGAATGAATGATCACATTCGAATTGGCAAATTTGTCTTCCCACCTGGTGTCGCCATCAAACGTGTCTATGCATATCGAGGGAACGCTCTGCACCTGGAGCCGAGATTCACTACGAACAACTGCCACGACAGGATGCTTATTTTCGTTGTGCAGACGATTTAGAATGGCTCCACCAACAAAGCCCGTCGCCCCAGTCAAAAAAATGCTCTGCAACATTAGCGGCTGACCTTTCGTAAGGTGGCTTTTCGGAAAAGATCTTCCAGCTGAGCTAGAAGAATAGGTTTCGAATAGTTACTCAAGTAATACTCGCGACCGGATTCACTCATCGCCTTCAGCTGGCTTGCATCTGATTTCGCCAGAGCCAAGGTAATCTTCGCGAGTCCCCTCGCATCGCCAGACGGGCACGTAAAGCCTGCACCCGAGTCGCCAATCACCCTTGCCGCCTCTCCGTTAATCATCCCCAGGAGTGGTCTGCCTGATGCGAGATAAGCTTGCAACTTTCCAGGTATGGTTTTTTCGAATACGTCATTGGTCTTCAGTGAAACGAGTAAGGCGTCCGCGCATGCGAACAAACCAGGCATCTCTTCTAGTGGGTGCCTTCCTAGCAACAACACGTTATCAAGCCGCCTGGTACGGACCTGCTGATCAAGCCATTCACTCATACGCCCGTCGCCAACAATCACCCAACGCACGGATACCTTGTCAACCAACTCCTCGGCAGCATCCAATACGGCGGGAAGATTCTGGGCTTCGCCGAGATTGCCAGCAAATACGACAGTGAAGACGGAATCATCGCGCGTTAACAAGTTGGAGCGTTGAGGCGCCGATACAGAAAAGTCATCTTCAGCCCAACTTGGAAAATAGACTAGTCGCTGGGACGCTATTTCTTTCGTACAGTATTTTTTAACATTCTCGAAAAACGCATGTGACTGTAAAAGCAAATAGTCGGAACGATTATAAATCCATGAAACCATCTTCCCGACCATTGATAGCAAAGCAGGTTTTTTTAGGACTCCTACCGCTCTTAGCGTTTCAGGCCAGAGATCTAGAACCCATACAAACACCGGGGCTTTTTTCAACCAACCAATAAACAGTGCTGGAATTGCTACCATTATCGGTGAAACAGCATAAACAAATACTGCGTCAAATTTCTCACCGCGTAATTTATAGGCACCAACGATAGAGGCGCTGGTAAAAAAGCTGAAATAATTCAGCACCAGACTAATGCTGCTCTTGCCTCGCGGTAGCATTGGAACCCTGACAACTTTCGCATCAAAGTAGTCACCAAAGCGCTCAGGCGCCGCTTGATACTCTTGAAATACTTTGCCTTCCGGGTAATTTGGCAAACCCGTCAACACAGTAACCGAGTGCCCTTTCTCGGTAAAATCGCGAACCAAATCATTGATACGCATATTTTCCGGCCAAAAATATTGCGTGACCACCAAGATCTTCAGTTTATTCTCAGCCATGATCACAACTCGAATTAGTAACACTTCCAGACAACACGATTTACATAGTCAGTATAACTGTGCATAATCCGAACTACTTTTTCGGAAACATTCGGCATACTGTAATCTGCAACCAGCCGCAAGGTAGGCTCCGAGCCAGAAGCCTGTGTTTCTAGTATCAGCAACCCCTGCAAGACCCGCTCGACCTCAAGCCCCACCATCATTACCGCGGCCTCTTCCATACCTTCTGGACGCTCGTGAGCCTCGCGAATATTCAACGCACGAAATTTCAGAATCGACGACTCTTCACTGATAGTGCCGCTGTCGGACAGCACTGCTTTGGATTCGAGTTGCAATTTGTTGTAATCCTTGAACCCCAACGGTTTAAGGAGCTTTACATTCTCATGAAATACGATGCCCATTGCGTCGACACGCTTTTGAGTACGTGGATGAGTCGAAACAATAACCGGGTAACCGTAGGCTACCGCCACGGAGTTTAGCACATCGACTAACTTGAGCAAATTTTTGTCTGAATCGATATTCTCTTCACGATGAGCACTGACCACAAAAAATTTATCAGCTTCAAGACCTAAACGCTGCAACACATCCGAAGACTCGATTCCATTACGATAATAATTCAGAACTTCGAACATTGGGCTACCGGTCTTGATCACCATATCAGGCGGAAGACCTTCACGCAGCAGATAATCCCGAGCAATTGTACTATAGGTCAGATTGATGTCTGCCGTGTGGTCGACGATACGGCGATTGATCTCTTCCGGCACTCGCATATCGAAACAACGATTACCAGCTTCCATATGGAACGTTGGAATCTTGCGACGTTTGGCGGGAATAACCGCCATGCAACTGTTCGTGTCACCCAACACGAGCAGGGCCTCTGGCTGAACCTCTGCCAGTACACGATCTACACTGATAATCACATTACCAATGGTTTCTGCACCCGTTGAGCCGGCCGCATTCAGGAAATGGTCAGGCTTGCGGATACCCAGATCTTGAAAGAAAATTTCGTTCAGTTCGTAGTCGTAATTTTGCCCGGTATGTACAAGTACATGATCACAATGCTGGTCCAGCGCAGCCATGACTCGTGACAAGCGAATGATTTCGGGGCGAGTGCCTACGACGGTAACGACTTTCAACTTTTTCATTGCGATGCTCATTCCTAATGCGATCAGGCTTGTGTGCCCACAGCCATAGTGTAAGTATCTGGAAACTCACGATCAAAAATCTCGTTAGCCCACAGCATGACGATCATTTCACTTTCGCCAACGTTGGTAATGTCGTGGCTCCAACCTGGGACCGTCTCTACCACTTCCGGCGATTCGCCGTCGGTGAACAACTCATAGAAGTCGCCCGACACTATGTGGCGAAACCGGAAACAGGCTTTGCCTTTGATAACCAGAAACTTTTCAGTTTTCGTATGATGATAATGACCGCCTCGAGTGACCCCTGGATGCGCTGTAAAATACGAAAACTGACCCGAATCCTTGGTCTTGAGCATCTCAACGAAAACACCGCGAGCATCTCCGTATTTCGGAACGTTATAAGTAAACTCTTCAGGCGGCAGGTAGCTGAGATAGGTAGAGTAAAGCGCACGCAGAAGCCCCGTGCCGACACGCTCCGTAATCATTGACTGCCGGCTTTCTTTGAATGCCCGCAGTTGCGCCGAAAGGTCACCTACCGTAATAGAAAAATGAGGCTCAATCACAACAAACGGATTACCAGATTGCTCTCCATCCATAACAGCAACAAAGCTTTTTATGACATCATCGATATAAACTAGCGAAACACTGGCATCCGGATCATTTATACTGATGGGCAAATCACGCACAATATTATGGCAAAACGTCGCTACGACCGAATTATAATTAGGTCGAGCCCACTTCCCAAACACATTGGGCAACCTGTATAAATGCACATCAACGCCCTGCTGACTCGAAAGACTCAAGAGCGCGTCTTCGGCATCGCGCTTACTGGTGCCGTAAGCGTTGTCCTGCTCCGCCTGTATAGAGGATGTATAAAGCAAAGGGATATTACGACCACTAGCAGCGACTGCGTCACACAGCGCCTGTGTCAAATTGGTGTTACCCGAAATAAATTCCTCGACATGTTTAGGACGATTGACACCGGCCAAGTGGAAAATAAAGTCCACGTTGGATACAAGTGAATGCAAACTGGCAATATCCTCTTCACGGCAAAATCGCAGCAACTCGATGTCTTTGCGCTCCTGCAAGTGAGCAACAAGGTTTTTACCGAGAAATCCATTGGCACCGGTGATCAATACTTTCATGCCTTATTCCTCAGATATCACGTGTTCACCGCGCTGAATCGCACGCATGAAATCAAGTTTGAGCAGCAACTTTTTCATTCCCTCAACATCCAGACGCTCAGTGTTATGCGAGTTATAGTCTTCCATCGTGGAGATCTTTTCTTCGCCCTGCTCAACAAACTTGCTGTAATTCAAATCACGTAGATCGGGCGGCACGCGAAAGTAGTCCCCCATATCTTCTGCACAGGCCATTTCTTCTCGACTCAAGAGTGCCTCATACAGTTTCTCGCCATGACGAGTGCCGATGACCTGGATCGGATGCTCCGGCTGCCCCAACATCGATGTCAGTGCATGAGCTAAGGTTTCTACTGTTGCTGCTGGTGCCTTCTGGACAAAAAGATCACCGTTGTTGCCATGTTCAAAGGCATACAGAACCAAATCAACGGCATCCGCCAGCGTCATCATGAAGCGCGTCATGTTTGGATCAGTAATGGACAGCGACTTTCCTTGACGTATCTGCTCAATGAAGAGAGGGATGACAGATCCCCTGGAAGCCATCACGTTTCCGTAACGAGTACCGCAAATCACCGTCTTCTGTTCATCGACGTTTCGAGATTTGGCAACCATGACCTTTTCCATCATGGCCTTGGAAATACCCATGGCATTGATTGGGTACACAGCTTTGTCTGTACTCAAGCAGACCACACGCTTTACACCGTTATGTATAGCGGCTTCCAGCACATTGTCGGTGCCGATCACATTGGTCTTGACGGCCTCCATCGGATGAAACTCGCAAGATGGGACCTGCTTGAGCGCAGCGGCGTGAAATATGTAATCTACGCCACGGGTAGCCGTTAGAACACTTTGATAGTCCCTCACATCACCGATGTAGAACTTAAGCTTAGAGTTGGCATAGCGCTTGCGCATGTCATCTTGTTTTTTTTCGTCACGGCTGAAAATGCGAATCTCTGCAATATCACTGCTAAGAAAACGCTTGAGAACGGCGTTCCCGAAGGAACCAGTTCCACCACTGATAAGCAATACCTTGCCAGAGAAATTTTCCACGCTGAACCCTCTCAAAAAATATGCAGAATTGTACCATACCCATCCTGGGGCACGATCTGGAGTTTTTGGACAACAACCCCCTGTCACGCAAAAAATAGGTCGAAACGAACCACATTTTACATCATCAAGACCGCTATCCAGCTCTCTGATTAGTCTCGGAGAGTCATGGTGCATCCTTACCCGTTGAACAAGAGGATGCGTTATGGATAGACGTCTTCATGGCTCAGCCCGAACAACGCCGCGAGTTCGAGCCGAGCTCCAAGAGTCGAATCGTAAGCTGGCAACCCGTTACCTAACAGCCGACCATCCAGTTTTTTCGTAATGCCCGATGGAAGAAGTTTGCCTCGTCCCAGCTTTTTCTGGATACCGGCGGCAGTGCAGGCCCGGGGCTCCTGTAATCACGGTGCCCGCCTAGAGCCCCGAGGACTGTAAGCGCTCCATGAAGACCACATTCCAAGCCGATACTTGATGCCCGATGCTGCGCTCCCGAATTCTTTCTGGAGCCCGCGGTCATGATGCGACCCGATGCAAAAGTGGAAAAAGTCTACCTCCACCCCAAGCCCGTGGATTTTCGAAAATCCATCGACGGTCTCGCCGCCTTGGTCGAACTGGACATCAGAGTCGCCGTGTTCGACCCGGCACTTTTCGTTTTTCTGAATCGCCCCCCCCCACCGTAACCGGGTGAAAATCCTTTACTGGGAGCGCAACGGCTTCTGTCTGCGGCTCGGTAATCCCCTCTGAAAAAAGTGCTCATCGGAAGTAGAATTTTTTCCTAATCGGATCAAGGAAATCTTGCGTGAAGACATCGCGGCGAAGAGAGATGGCGCAGGAAGCGGTTCGTTCAGGTCGGTGTAGTATCAGTGCTATCGCTATCAACCGCGTTTGGCGCCTAAAAACGCCGAGATCGCCGATCACCTGATCCGACTCACGCATAACCAGCGTAACTGGGGTTTGGATTGTGCTTTCTGTATCTGCGTAACGTGAAGGGCTATCGCTGGAATCACAAGCGGGTGTACCGGATTTATCGCGAACTGGAACTGAACCTGCGGGTCAAGCCGCATAAGCGCATTGTGCGCGAGAAGCCCGAACCGCTGGCGGCGTGGAAAGCCAGAGGCGATCCGCAGCGTTAACGGTCCAGAGTTTATCAGCGCCAAGCTCGCTGGATGGGCCGAGAAACGGGGTATCCGATTGGAATATATTCAGCCGGGTGATCCGCAGCAGAACAGAAGTTGGCCCTGGCGGCCTGACCTCTATTTCTGGCGAGTATTAAAAGTGGGAGGATTACCCCACGGCCAGCGCACAAATCTACAGCCTGGTCGAAACCACCAAGATCAATGGCCAGGAACCTTATACGTGGCTGCGCCACATACTGGAGCGACTGCCGCTGGCGACGTCGGTAGAAGACTTCGAAGCCCTGCTGCCGTGGAACTGCTCGCCAGAGATGCCACGGTAAACGACTACCTCATCTTTAGGTAGGTGTAGTTCGTGGATCGTGACGTTACTTCTACTGGTATATGATCAAGGACGTCTACAGCCGTAAGTTGGTAGCCAACGAGGTGCATGTCAACGAAAGCGCCGAGCAGGCCGCACAGTTGTTGCGTCAGGCCTGTCTGCGTGAACCAGCCGCTGGTACTGCACTCGGACAACGGCAGTGCGATGAAGGGCTCGACCATGCTGGCGGCGATGCAGAACCTAGGGGTGATGCCCTCGTTCAGCCGCCCCGAATGAGCAATGACAACGCCTATGCCGAGGCCCTGTTTCGCACGGCCAAGTACTGCCCACTATGGCCGGAGCGGCCCTTCGAAACACTGGAGCAGGCCAGGAACTGGGTGAACCGCTTCATGGACTGGTACAACCACGAGCATCGCCACAGCGCGCTGAAGTTTGTAACTCCGGCACAGCGGCGAGCTGGTCAGGCGCAAGAGCTGCTGCACAAGCGTATCGAGCTGTACGAGGCGGCACGTGCAAGGCATCCGGAGCGCTGGAGCGGCAAGATCAGGAATTGGTCGCTGGCCCCGATTGTGTGCCTGAACCCCAGAGAGGGAGGCGGTACTGCAACAAACATCAAAGGCAGCGTGACACGCTCACGCGACAACTATCTTGAAAATCGCCGGTATGTCCTGATAGGAGTTGGGGTAATGCACAACCTTGCCAGGACCGGAATAACGGGCAACCGGGTCTTGAAACGCCCTCGATTGAACAAGCAGCGTATCGACGAAGGCGTAAATACCTTTCACCAGCCAGCCTACAACGCACAATATTGCCTTGTTCTTGATGAACCCGGTCGCACTCAAGCTCTCTGGCCAGAGATCCTGGCCCCATACAACCAAATGGCTTTGCGTTTCCACCTCAAGTAAGTCGCCGGAATAACCGAGGCAATTGGAGCTGGCGCAAATACAAAAATCGCATGATAGGCATCCCCTTTCACTGCGCGTGGGTAGTGCCTCAAGCCATTCAAGATAAATGACAATTAGTTCAATACGAGGTTTTTTTTGCATCAGAAGTACCACGCGGTCTGAGCGGTGCATGGTAAACACTGACAGAGGACTCGAACTTTTCTTCCCGAGTGCCGGAGGCACTCTAGCCGTTAAAGACTACACCATCCGGGTAGTTTGGCTTTCCGGTAAGAATTTTACAACGTGGCCCTGGATAGATAAAGCTTTAACCTGATCATTGACAACAAAAGACTCTAGCCAAAAATATTGCGACACCACAAGAACTTTCATTTATCAAACACCTTTTTTGGGACTCACGGCCAACGCCAGCAACTCTGACCATGTTTTTTTTGAAGTCTTTTCCCAGTCAAATTTATCGCTCTGCGTCACCGCCGCAACGGACAACGCCTTCAAAGTATCAGGACTTGTCAGCGCCTCAGACAGCACATTTTTTATATCTTTTGAATCAAACGGAGAAAAATACAGTGCTGCATCCGCTCCAATTTCCGGCATCGGCATTACGTTGGAGCAAATCATCGGCCTTCCGGAAGCGAGCGCTTCGAGAAGAATATTAGGGCAGTTCTCACACGATGAGGCAAAGAGATTCAGGTAGGCGTGATGATACAGTGGAGGAAGCATCTGATAGGGAATAGCGCCCAATAATAGTACTTGGCCGTCAAGGCCTAGCCTTGCAACTAGAGACTTGACCCGATCGGCCTCCGGCAGGTTTGTTTCGCCCACAAGAACCAATGGAAATTTTTCGCGAAGCTCCTTTGGCAGATCTGCATAAGCGCTAACTACTTCATAATGATGTTTGTAAACATCAAATCGCGACACGTATAAAATATATTCTCCGGCGGGTAAAAAATCCGGCCGAAGAACAGCAGAATCGCCATGTGTCCTGAATACCGAGCTGATTCCGTGAGGAATTGTAACTGGATTTTTGATATTGATCAGTGACTCAATAACACTTCGCGCGTAATTTGAGATGAATATCGTCAGATCCGCTTCGCGCATGCTCTTGAGCATAATACGATTCAACAACCAATTTCGCAGACGCTGCAATCCAAGTGGAATACTTTTGCGCACTCGCAAATCAAATGGAATCATGTTCCGAAACATTGTCGCAACTTTGCAACCTGTTGGAGCAGAGGAACCCACTACGCCACCGGGACAAAATAGTACGTCAGCTTTCTCAGCCTTCAAAATACCGGGCAGCACCCACCGCTCCCACACAGCTCTCATAATCGGGTTTTCAGTGGGCCAGGCCGGTTCGATCCGCTTGATCCTCGGGTGATCAGGCAGCTTGAGTGACGCCGGGGCGAAAACCAGAATCTCAAGATCCGCATTGTCAGGTACGAACTGAAAAAGATTAATCAGATATGTCTGACCTCCACCAAGCCGGGCAGAAAGTGCATTGAAAACTATCTTCATGGGAAACCTTTTGCTCAATGTGAATTAGTGGCTATTTTTATCGAGCCAGGATTGGAACATTAGAATATTCCACAAATGAAGACTGCGATCGTATGTTCCGTTCTGATGCTGGAGCCATGCCGAGCGAATTTTCTGAGAGTCGAAGTAGCCCTCTCTCTTCAGCCGTTCCTCCGTTAACAGGTCCTCTGCCCACTCCTTCAGCGGCCCTCGCAACCATTGAGCCAATGGAATAGAGAACCCCGCCTTCGGCCTGTCAAAAAATGAAGTAGGAACATATCGCTTAAGAAGCTCGCGAAGCGGCCACTTCCCCACACCATTTTTTATCAGTTGGTCTGACGACAAGGAAAACGCGAGTTCCGCAACCCGATGATCAAGCAATGGAGCGCGGGTTTCCAGGCTTGCGCTCATCGCACCACGATCCACTTTAACCAGCAAATCGCCAGGCAAATACTGAGAGACGTCCCAACGACGCATTTCCTCGACGTAATCCACTGCCGACTCCCAGGAAATTACGTCGTGCCGTTGAGCATCGACACCCAGCACCACATTGTCGGTCGACTGCCACTGAGACATCAAACCGGTATACATCTGCGCCAGATTTTCAGAGCCCAACAGCTCGGACATTCTGTAGATACGTCGACCATTGACTTTGGTTCGAAGACTGCCCGGCAGAATCGAACAGACGTTGTCCCACCCCTTGGACGAGAGCGAACGAAGTGAATAAGCCATGACCTGGCGTGCAGGCAACGGCAGCTTTTTTATACGCTCCCATAGCCCGGCAGTAATCTGATAACGGGGATATCCGGCAAAAAGCTCATCGCCACCATCACCAGAAAGGGCAACGGACACATGCTGTTTTGTCATCCTGGAGACCAGGATTGTAGGTATTTGCGAGGAGTCAGCAAACGGCTCGTCGTATATTTCCGGCAGGTGCGGAATTATTGAAATAGCATCATCGGCACTCAGATAAAACTCGGTATGGTTAGTCCCCAAGTGCTTGGCAATCGCTTTGGCGTAAGGTGCCTCATCAAACTCAGGCTCATTAAACCCGATCGTGTAAGTGTTGATACTGGTAGAACTCTGTGATTGCATCAACGACACTATCAAGCTTGAATCGACACCACCGGACAAAAACGCACCAAGTGGAACATCGGCGATCATTTGCGATTTTACTGCAGCAGACAATCTTTGACCGACAACATCCACAACTTCCTTATCGCTGACCTGCGAAAGTTCATGTTTTAACTCGCCAACCGGCGGTAACGACCAATAGGAAACGGGTTCCTGCACACTAGAAAACGAGCCGACACTCAAATAGTGTGCCGGCTCCAACTTTTTAATGCCTTCATAGATGGACTCCGGAGCCGGAACGTAACCATATCTTACGAACTTGGCTAGCGCATGACGATCAATTCGCAGATCGCTACCAAACGCAGCCTTGATCGCCTTCAACTCGGAGGAGAAGACAAAACGGTTGCCCACAATACCGTAGTAAAGTGGCTTCTCTCCCATTCTGTCTCGTGCCAATGTAATCGTTCTGGAAACTTTATCCCAAACCGCAAAGGCAAACATACCCACCAGGTTTTCAAGGGTTTTTTGTACCCCCCACGCACCGAGCGCTGCCAGCAACACTTCTGTATCAGAGTGCCCGCGCCAGACGCGCGTCAAACCTGACGCAATCAACTTCTCGCGCAACTCATTAAAATTATAGATTTCACCATTGAAGACGATAACATATCGCTCATCATCGGAAATCATCGGCTGACTGCCGTGTACCGAGAGTTCCAGGATCGAAAGCCGCCGGTGTCCCAGCGACACTCCCCTATCGGCATCTGACCAAACTGCTCCATCGTCGGGCCCTCGATGTATCAGCGCATCCACCATCTTGCCAACGGCAACGGCGCCTTGCTGATCCTGCTTCCACCCGACAACTCCCGCAATTCCGCACATACCGACTATCTCAATCCAATGAAAATATTAAAACTCACTTCAAAACCCGAACGAGCTTCATCGTGAAGAATAATCCTAATGCCATCACATAAAAAACCAATGAGTTCAGCAAGTATATTTCGCCGTACCAAACAGAGTGCATAACCGATGAAGCACACAGCATGTACAAGAAAATTCGCAAAAAATCGTCCTCGCGACAGCGCGAGTCGATCAACCGCCAGAAGCAGACACTGATGAATCCATTGAGGAAAACACCAAACAGTCCGAAATTCTCAAAAGCCACGCCAGCAGAGTGGATCCCACCGAGCCCGGTAATATAATACCAGAAGGCAGGATTATCCACCACAATGGGTTTTTCCATACCCAAAGCCGAATATAAAGGTGAAGGTGGTAGCGAAAGAAACATATCGAGATAGGTCTGGCCGTAACGCAGGTGCTCCCCATCCCAGAAATTGGTTAACTGCTGAACGAGCGGCAAAATTATCGCATTCCAGGAGTTGAACAAGAAATACTGTGTAATATTATCCGACGTAAAGGGCACATCCAATCGGTTCATTGAAACAACAACACCGCTGAGGAGCAGAAAAGCCATGAATACAGCAACGGACAACAGAGTTTTAAGCTTGACAAACTGATTATAGCGAAACAACAGCCCCAGAATCGAAGCGACAACCACGACAACAAAATCACGTTTCCCCGCCATTGAGTTGACAATAGAATAAGAAACCACCAGAGCCGCAGACACAAAAAACATCGATCTGGATGGGTAGGAAAATGCCAAGGCAATGATCGCAATGATGGAAAAAACTATCACTGACTCGACACCCGTGAACATTTCAAGCAGTGCGCCCGCGTTCACGAACCTGAAGCCGATAAGGAAGACGGACAGCGCAATAAAAATGCCCCCTGCTAACTTGAAGTCCGACGCAGAAAAAAATGTTTTTCGCTCTACTTGCAAATTTCTGGGCGGCACCAGCGATGACAATAGATAAGCAACGAGTCCACCAGCAACCCCAAGAAACCAGACCAGCGAAAGTCGGAATACTAACAAGTCATCCAGATAAAATTCATAGTTTCCAATAGGCCAAAGTTTAATGGTCTCGCTCCACAAGCAACTGACGAGCCCCAAAAACGGCACCGAATAGCAAACGGCGTACAAAGCAACGAGATATTTTTTTGATATCAGACACAGAACGCATTGCACAAGCAATACCAGCAAGCACGTCGAAACCAGTAATATAACCATTAGCCTTAACCAACAAAAAAAACGCAACTGAACCGTAAACCAGACTCAATACTGGCCCCAATATTACTTTCAGACATGCACCTTGTGCCACCAACGCGCATGTTCAATATGTTCATCACTGCACCAACTTACGGCCACCCAGGACCGCAAGCACGGCAATTTGAGCGGCCAGCGCGGAAACAAAGGACCTGAAAAGATCGACCGCCAACATATCGCCTTTTAACCCTGCCACTACTGTCAGCGACAAATAAACAAACGCATAAACACAGCTACCAAGAAAAACAACCCTGGTCATGTTTTTACTGTGCAATATTTGAGTGACGATTGTAGTCGTAAGCCCTATGCCACCCGCCAATACTGCGTAAGCCAGAAGATCATTTTTGCTGCAAAAACGACTGCCGAGCAGGCACAGCCAATAGCTCTGCGACAAGACCAGGAACACAGGCAAGCATACTGAAATTGATAGCCCGAGCATCAAGTACAGCTTACTGGCGCTCTTCCCGCTTCCTGCCAGCTTTACAATGGCATAGGATGTCAGCGAGCTTGGCAACACAGTGACCAGAATATAAAAAAGGAAAAACAGATTAAAATAGCCAACCTCCGATACGTTCAAGCTCGATTTGGCAAATATCATCAGACAAACAATATGAACAGGCGCCCCAAGTAGCATACTACCAGCAATAGTAGGAGCCCCTGAGCGCGAAAGCAATGCCGTAATTTGTCGAAAAAAAGAAGACTCTCGCCCCCCCTTGTCACCATGTCTGAAGTGGTTTTTCTTTATTGTAAAGAATCCATATGCAGGCGCGATTAACGTACAAATCGCGAGCGTCAGAATAACCCCTTCTATTTGCCCTGTAATCTTCGCAATGGAAACTACCAGCAGCAATCCAATAAGACCGTGGACCGCCAGTGCAGCAGCCCATTTCCCCGAGGTGTTAAGGGAGAACATCAATCCGGTTATAGTCAAATTGCAAACACAAGCGAAACCCAGAAAAAATGCTCCGATCAGCAAGTAACCGGGATTCATTCCGTAAGAAGAAGCTGGCGCCGGAAAAATCAAAAACACGATGACACAAAGGACAGCTACAATGATGCCGCCCCATGACATGAGCCCCAAAGAGGTCTTGTAATTTACTTCCTCTGCATTCAGGATCGCATAACGACTCAACGCCACACTCAAGCACTCTCCTACCACCGTTGCGATGCCTGTGACTATCGCGTAATGGTAAGAAAACACGCCGTATAGTTCGACGCCTAAAATTCTTGCCAAACTGAACAACAATACAAACATGCAAAGTTTGTTTGCAAGAACAGTGATAGCGCAGATCTCTTTAGTCACTAACCTTAACTTCCTGCAAAGAAGGAGACATACCAACTTGCTGATTTCAACATACCCTCACCAACAGTGAATAGTGGTTTATAGCCCAACAAAGTCTTGGCCTTATCAATATTCGCCTGCGAGTGCCTTACGTCGCCAGCCCGAAAATCCCGATAGACCATATCCGATGTAGAGTTGACATCAACACGAGCCAACGCGTCCTTGATGCAGAAAAAAACCTGATTCAATGTTGTCCTGTCACCGACCGCGACGTTGTAAACATTATTCTTTGCTTCAGGACTGGCACAGGCAGCCAGTATATTGGCTTGCACTGCGTTTTCTACGAAGCAAAAGTCCCGACTTGTTTCACCATCACCATTGACGAAAACCGCTTCATTATTGATCATGGCCGCCGTCCACTTAGGGATCACGGCTGCATAGGCGCCATTCGGATCCTGACGCTTGCCAAAGACGTTAAAATAGCGAAGCCCAATGGTATTGAACCCGTATGTACTGGAAAAAACCTCAGCATACAGTTCGTTTACATACTTTGTGACCGCATAAGGGGACAGTGGCTTGCCAATCACACCTTCAACCTTTGGAAGTCCAGGATGATCGCCATAGGTAGAACTGGACGCGGCATAAGTAAAACTTTTTACTTTCGCATCCTTCGCCGCAACCAACATATTCAGAAAACCGTCGATATTGGTACTGTTCGTTGTAACGGGATCATTGATGGAACGTGGAACAGAACCTAATGCGGCCTGGTGCAAGACGTAATCCACCGGAATATCGGTGGCCGCAGGGAAAGTCATCGCGGATCGGCAATCGTCAATATTTCTGATATCACCTTTTACCAACACAAAGCGTGCCCATTGTTCAGGGCTCACTATTGATTGCACTTCATCGAGATTATGCTGGTGCCCTGTTGCAAAGTTATCGAGACCTACAACCCGCTGATCTAATTGCAGCAGTGTCTCCAGTAAATTGGAGCCAATAAATCCGGCCACCCCCGTAATCAGCCAAACCTTTGGGGATTGTTGAATTTCAGCTTTAACTTCTTCGAAACGGATCATTTGACTCTCGACTTGTTTTTCCGGCGGTAACGAATCAGGGTCTTTACAGACCCTGATATTCAGAGACGCAGATCTGATTGAGAGGCATCCAGCAGGTACTTGAGATCATAGAGAACATGCTCAGCTTTACCCAGGCTGCGAATCTGCTCAGCCCCCATCGCAGAGAACTCACTGTGTGCGACAGCCAAGATGATACCGTCGTAAGAATCGACCTGTGGTTGCCCGATAGGAGTGATTGAGTATTCGTGCATTGCTTCCGCCGCATCTACCCACGGATCATAAACATCAACAACAATATTGAATTCAGCAAGTTCATTCACGATATCGATGATTTTAGTGTTACGCAGGTCCGGGCAGTTCTCTTTGAACGTCAACCCCATGATCAAGACGCGAGCACCATCAACATGAATCTTGCGTTTGAGCATCGCCTTGACAAGTTGAGATACCACATAGGCTCCCATGCTGTCATTCAAGCGACGACCCGCCAAAATGATCTCCGGATGATATCCGATGGATTGCGCCTTGTGAGTCAAGTAATAGGGATCTACACCGATGCAGTGGCCGCCAACCAGTCCCGGACGGAAAGGCAAGAAGTTCCACTTCGTCCCAGCCGCCTCCAGAACCGCCTGAGTGTCGATACCCATTTTATTAAAAATAAGTGCCAACTCGTTGATCAGGGCAATATTCAAGTCGCGTTGTGTATTTTCAATAACCTTCGCCGCCTCGGCAACCTTGATACTTTTGGCCTTATGAGTGCCGGCGACAATTATTTCATTATACAAAGCATCAACCAGATCAGCGACCTCTGGAGTGGACCCTGCAGTTACTTTCTTGATGGTAGTAACACGATGCTCTTTATCGCCAGGATTTATCCGCTCCGGGCTATAGCCTGCATAGAAATCGACATTGAACTTCAGTCCGGATACTTTTTCCAGCACTGGAACACAGTCTTCTTCAGTAGCGCCAGGATAGACTGTTGACTCATAAATAACGATATCGCCCTTTTTCAAAACACGTCCAATCGACTCACTGGCTTTAACCAAAGGAGTCAGATCCGGTCTCTTATGCTCATCAATCGGGGTTGGGACGGTAACAATATATATATTGCAGGCAGACAAATTTTCCAGCACAGAGCTAAAACTTAAACCCGACGCAGAACGCAACTCAGAATCAGACACTTCGAGAGTAGCGTCATGACCGGCTTTGAGCGCCTCGATTCGAAGCTGGCTGATATCAAATCCGACGACTTGCATTTTTTTGCCAAACTCAACCGCCAGCGGCAAGCCCACATAACCGAGCCCCACTATGGCCAACTTCACATCTTCGAGTTTAAGCATTGTTTTCCCTTGCCATTCATCAATATTAAGTCGATCGCAAAAAAAACGCGCAAAATTTCGCATTTTTGAATAGACATTACGGCTGCGCAAATTAGAAATTATACCGAAAGCGCCTATGGGAGCCATAAGAATTTTCAGAAAGCCAACGAAGAGCTCAACACCCTCCTTTCCACCTGCACACACTCAAAACCACGCCTGCAACGCAAGCCGCTTCGACGCGATTACCAATCTTTGATCGCACCCGGACTAGCATGGTACCGGGCACAGATTCAACCCCGCACATTAAAAAAACATGCGACTCCCGGATAGCGGCGTTTTACCTGCAAACATTCCTGTCAGATTCGACAGTAGCAAGGGCGCTGAAATCAACACCCCAACCAGAACCCGATCCGCTTCAACTAAACGGCCAAACAGTCTGTTTCTGAGCCAAGGACAGAAATCCCCTCCCAGGCTGATTTTCCAAAACCCCTATTCTTCCGACCTAGCGACAAACAGCCCACGAAGCAATACGAAAGCAATGCCTACGATCAGGCCAGCAATAACACCCAATATAAGGATCAGAGCCTTGTGAGGCTCCACCGGGTTATCTGGCAACTCCACAACCCCGTCTTGCCGATAGACAGATACCACCGCCGGCTCTATTTTCAGCGCCTTGAAGAAGCTATATCGATCCTGAAGATCACGCAAGTTATCCGTAAAAGGGTCATCAGACTGGCGCGCCCGTAAACTTTCAACTTCCGCCCTTAGCGCTTTCGCGCCACGCATATACGTAAGCTGGCCAGCCTCCCCACCCGCAATGGCCGACTGACTCACCGTGATCGCTGGCGGCTTCTCCAGACCGATTGACTCGGCAACCTGCAGCGCCTCACCCAACCTGGCAATTGAGTCTTCTCTAGCCTTGCTGCTTTTCTCTCTGGCGGAACTAATCTGCTGCTCCAAATTACGAGCCCAGACCTCAGACTCAATTGAAACGTTCTTGATTATTTCCTTCTTGGCTAATTCACCAGCCTGAGCCACATATTCAGCAACCCACTCTTTGGCTGTCTCGGGATTAGTGGCCCGCACGACAACCGAATACCTGCCAGCGTTTTCCCCGAGCAGCGGAACCACACGCAACACCTTGGAAAACTTCGAGCGCAGGACATCCCGGGATTTTTGTTGCTCCTCCAGGGGCAAACTCGGCACATAAATCTTGCTAAAAAAATCTAGACGGAGGGCCTCTGCCTGCAGATATCGAGTGTAAATATTATAGACATCGTTAACTGTGTAAGGAGCCAACCCCGGCTCTCTTATTCGACCGTAGTTAAAGTTATATATATCACTCTGAGACGGCGGCATCACAGAAACTTTCGCCTCATAAACGGGAGAAGCCAGAAAAGCATAGCTCGCTGCCAGAGCAGCCCCCAAAACAGTAGAACCGATAACAACAAATTTCTGCCTTAAAAACGCACGAACAAATCTTCGAAACTCAAATTCTTCCAACGCATTATCTTTTTTTGAATCAACACGCATATATTGCTAGCCTTTTTTACTTAAGCAGTTAAGTTAATTACAAAAACCAAACCATTTTAGAAGAGTCAAAACGAACCAGACGGAAAAATAGGAGATTACAACACCCCTTTTCTAAAGTCACGAAAATATTTTATTGCACCCATGGGCGCGCAGATCAATAACACCAGGCAAAATCAATGCCTAGCCTATCGTCCGCGCCTCCTCCCCAGAAAATGAGCCACCACGACCGCTCCAGCAAAAATCATCCACATCAGGAACAAAGCAACTCCGAACAGCGAGATCTGTAGCTGGAGTGACGAAAAACCGAAGAGAGAAACAACGACAAGCTGCTGGTTTTCCAGCACGAAGAGCAGCAGGCTTGTAATTGATATTAACAAGACAAACCCAGTGATCATGAATCGCTTGATGCAACTCTCATCTCGCCAACTCATCACCACCCAAACCCTCCTCTTCCTCATTTACACGATCACGCAATTCTTTACCCGGCTTGAAATGCGGGACGAATTTGCCGTCGAGACTGACAGACTGCCCGGTTTTCGGATTACGACCAACCCGTGGAGCGCGGTAGTGCAGAGAGAAGCTGCCAAACCCCCGGATCTCGATGCGATCTCCAGTAGCCAGACATTGGGACATTTGCTCAAGCATGGTCTTGATGGCCAGCTCCACATCCTTGGATGAGAGCAGCCCCTGATGGGTGACAATTCGTTCGATCAACTCCGACTTCGTCATATTTTTCCCTTCTTTTTCAAGCAGCTAGGAAAGCACTTCGAAGGTTTTAGCATGTGCGGAGGTTTTTGAACAGCCCATCTATTGACTTATCTACATGTGGACAAAACACCGTACCGAGACAGCTAATTACAAATCACCAGCATGGTGCGAGTGACGGCACCGGCTGGATTCCAGCCAAAAGGATACCAACCCTCCTCATCCTTGGCATCACTGGACCTGGTGATCACCTTATAACCCTGGGCCTTACACTCCCGGGCCGCCCGCTTGTAGCACCTGTCCCAATCCGACCCCAGCCCTGAGCAGTCAATCTCGATACCACTCACACCGTGCCTGGCGTGAGTCTTGGCATGGGTGACGCACCCTGCAAGCATGAACAACGCGAGAATAACCATTAGCTTGTTCATTCACTTCCTTACCGATGGGACCCTGATCCGCCCCCAGCGCTTAAATCAACCATCCCTGACGAAAAAGGCTCCAGCACATAGGCATCAGACCATCGCTACCATGGATTTGTTTCAGATGTTTAACCTCAAATTTCGGGCACAAAAAAAGGCGACCGAAGTCGCCCTTTTTCTATGGTCTGACAGAACTTAGTTCTGTTTTTCCATCTGAGCACGCAGCAGAGCACCGAGAGTGGTGTCGACTGGAGCATCCGAAGCAGCTGGCTTGTCGCGCAGGCTCTGGATGGCTTCTTTTTCGTCTTCAACGTCTTTCGACTTGATCGACAACTGGATCACGCGGCTCTTGCGGTCAACGCTGATGATCTTGGCTTCTACTTCTTCGCCTTCTTTCAGAACGTTGCGCGCGTCTTCAACGCGGTCACGGCTGATTTCGGAGGCTTTCAGAGTCGCTTCGATATCGTCGGCCAGAACGATGATGGCGCCTTTGGCGTCAACTTCTTTCACGATGCCTTTAACGATGGCGCCTTTATCGTTAACCGAGACGTACTCGGAGAACGGATCGCTTTCCAGCTGCTTGATACCCAGGGAGATGCGCTCGCGCTCTGGGTCAACCGACAGGATAACGGTGTCCAGCTCGTCGCCCTTCTTGAAACGACGCACGGCTTCTTCGCCCACTTCGTTCCAGGAGATGTCGGACAGGTGAACCAGACCGTCGATGCCGCCGTCCAGACCAATGAAGATACCGAAATCGGTGATCGACTTGATGGTGCCGGAGATCTTGTCGCCCTTGTTGAACTGGCCAGAGAAGTCTTCCCATGGGTTCGACTTGCACTGCTTGATGCCCAGGGAGATACGACGACGCTCTTCGTCGATGTCCAGAACCATGACTTCCACTTCGTCGCCGACTTGTACGACTTTCGAAGGGTGGATGTTCTTGTTGGTCCAGTCCATTTCGGAAACGTGTACCAGGCCTTCAACGCCTTCTTCCAGCTCAGCGAAGCAGCCGTAGTCGGTCAGGTTGGTAACACGAGCGGTGACGCGAGTGCTTTCTGGGTAACGGGCTTTGATAGCAACCCATGGATCTTCGCCCAGTTGCTTGAGGCCCAGGGAAACACGATTGCGCTCGCGATCGTACTTCAGAACCTTGACATCGATCTCGTCGCCAACGTTGACGATTTCCGATGGGTGCTTGATACGCTTCCAAGCCATGTCGGTGATGTGCAGCAGGCCATCGACGCCACCCAGATCGACGAATGCGCCGTAATCGGTGAGGTTCTTGACGATACCTTTGACTTGCTGACCTTCCTGCAGGGATTCCAGCAGAGCTTCACGCTCGGCGGAGTTCTCGGCTTCCAGGACGCTGCGGCGGGAAACGACAACGTTGTTGCGTTTCTGGTCGAGCTTGATGACCTTGAACTCGAGCTCTTTGCCTTCCAGGTGCGTGGTGTCGCGCACTGGACGGACGTCAACCAGAGAACCTGGCAGGAACGCACGGATGCCGTTAACGTCGACAGTGAAGCCGCCTTTAACCTTACCGTTGATAACGCCCTTGACCACTTCTTCGGCTGCGAAGGCTGCTTCCAGAACGATCCAGCATTCAGCGCGCTTGGCTTTTTCACGGGACAGCTTGGTTTCACCAAAGCCGTCTTCAACCGAATCCAGCGCCACGTGAACTTCGTCACCGACGTTGATGTTCAGCTCGCCAGCATCGTTGTAGAACTGTTCCAGCGGGATCAGAGCTTCAGACTTCAGACCGGCGTGGACAGTGACCCAACGAGCTTGGTAATCGATATCAACGATAACACCGGTGATGATCGAACCAGCCTGAAGATTAAGGGTCTTCAAGCTCTCTTCAAAGAGTTCCGCAAAGCTTTCGCTCATTTTAATTCCTGTTGATAAGGGCGAAGAATACGCCCATCTGCCACACCCCAGACGGTGTGGGTTACGTTCATATGAAAGAGCCTATGCGGGACTATGACTGGTCCCCCGCACACCTCTTGGTCACCCGGCGATATCGCGAATGGCGATCTCGCTCATGATGCGTTCCAGCACCTGCTCGATGGACAATTCCGTGGAATCCAGCTGTATGGCGTCAGCCGCCGGCTTGAGCGGGGCTACCGCTCGCTGGGTGTCACGCTCATCGCGTGCACGTATCTCATCTAGCAGACTCGACAGACTAACATCATCGCCCTTGGCCTTCAACTGCAAGTACCGGCGACGAGCCCGCTCCTCGGAGCTTGCGGTCAGGAAAATCTTCAATGGCGCATCGGGAAACACCACCGTGCCCATGTCCCGGCCATCGGCCACCAGGCCCGGCGGCTCCTGGAACGCCCGCTGGCGTTGCAGCAAAGCCTCACGCACCGCCGGCAACGCCGCCACCTGGGACGCCCAGGCGCCGACCTGCTCGTTGCGAATATCTTCGGTGACGTCGTCGCCTTCGAGAATGATCCGCGCCGCACGATCAGTGGTCGCACCGAGGAACTGCACGTCCAGGTGGGCGGCCAGGGCCTTGAGCAGTTCCTCGTTGGTCAGGTCGACCCCATGGTTGCGCGCGGCGAACGCCAGCAGCCGGTACAGGGCGCCGGAATCCAGCAGGCACCAGTTCAGGCGCTTGGCCAGAATCCCGGCGACCGTGCCCTTGCCCGAACCGCTCGGCCCGTCAATGGTGATAACTGGAGCTTGAATATTCACGACCGTGCCTCTTTGTGATCATCATTGGCGTTCAGGGTGCCCTTGCGAGCCCGACGGGCCAGAATTCTGCCGAAATGCTCGCGCGCCGCCTGCGCGCGCTGGAAAACCTCCAGCAACTGAGGTCCGTCCCCGGCATCGACGGCATCGCGCAAGACGTCCAGGTCACTGCGAAAACTGTCCAGCGCGCGCAGCACAGCATCGCGATTGGCCAGGAAGATATCGTGCCACATCACCGGATCGCTGCCAGCGATCCGTGTGAAATCGCGGAATCCGCCCGCTGCATAGCGAAAAATCTCCAGGTTCTCGTTGCGCTTGGCCAACGAGTCCACCAGGCCGAAGGCCAGCAGGTGCGGCAGATGACTGGTCGCCGCCAGCACTTCGTCGTGGCGCTCGACCTGCATGTGCTCGACATCCGCGCCCAGGGCCCGCCAGAGCGCATCGACCGTCGCCAGCGCCGACGGATCGGTCCCGGCCAAGGGCGTCAGGATCACCTTGTGCCGACGGAACAGCGCGCTGTTGGAAGCCTGCACGCCACTCTGTTCGGACCCGGCAATCGGGTGCCCCGGAACAAAACGCGACGGCATGCCGCCAAAGGCCTGAGTGGCGGCGCGCACGACATTACCCTTGGCACTGCCGACATCCGTGAGGATCGCCTGCCCCAGGTCCATGCCCGCCAGCAAACCGAGCATTTTCTCCATGGCCAGGATCGGTACCGCCAGTTGAATCACATCGGCGCCCTGACAAGCAGCCGCCAGGTCGACCTCGCAGCGATCGACCACACCCAGCTCGACCGCAAGCTCACGTGATAGCGGATCAAGGTCAACACCGACCACTTCCCGGCACAGACCGCTTTCCCGCAGCCCCTTGGCAAAGGATCCGCCGATCAACCCCAGACCCACCACCACAAGGCGGCCGATCATAGGCTTCACAGATTGCATCGACATGACATCAACCACGGGCCAGGACCCTGGCCAGCGCCTCCAGCAAACGACTGTTCTCAGCGGCCAGGCCAATGCTGACCCGCAAGTGCTTCGGCAAGCCGTAGCCGGCCACCGGACGCACGATCACACCTTCACGCAGCAGCCCCTGATACACCGGCCCCGCCTCACGACCGACATCGACCGCGATGAAGTTGGCCTTCGAGGGGATCCAGCCCAGCCCCAACTGACGAAAGCCTTCTTCCAGTTGCTGCATGCCTGCTTCGTTCAAACGCCGGCTCCGGGCGACATACTCGACATCGTCGAGGGCCGCACGGGCCGCTGCCAATGCCAGGCTGTTGACGTTGAACGGTTGGCGAACGCGGTTGAGGATATCCGCCACGGCGGGCGACGACAGCGCATAACCGACACGCAAGGCCGCCAAGCCATAGGCCTTGGAGAAGGTCCGCGAAACCAGCAGGTTCGGGTAACTCGCCAGGTAGTTCAGACCATCCGGCAGATCGACGCCTTCGGCGTACTCGATATAGGCCTCGTCCAGCACCACCAGGACATCCTGCGGCACCGCGGCGAGAAACGCTTCCAGCGCCTGTGGACCGAACCAGGTGCCGGTCGGGTTGTTCGGATTGGCGATAAACACCACCCGGGTGTTTGCGTCGATGGCTGCGAGCATCGCCGTCAGGTCGTGCCCCCAGTCCTTGGCCGGCGCCACACGAGCCTCGGCATTCACCGCCTGGGTCACGATGGGATAGATGGCAAAGGCATGCTCACTGAACACCGCGTTCAACCCCGGTGCCAGGTAGGCACGGGCGACCAGCTCGAGAATATCGTTGGAACCGTTGCCCAGGGTCACCTGGCTGGCCTGTACCCGGCACAGCTCGGACAGACGCTGCTTGAGCTCGAAACCATTACCATCCGGATAACGGGTCAAATCCGCCAGGGCAGCATGAATCGCCGCCAGGGCCTTGGGACTCGCCCCCAGGGGATTCTCGTTACTCGCCAACTTGATGATCCGCGCCGGATCGATATCCAGCTCACGGGCCAGTTCGTCCACGGGCTTGCCCGGAACGTAAGGCGACAGTTGTTGCACGCCCGGCTGCGCCAGGGCGAGGAAGTTACCGCTCATGATCAACGCCTTTACAGAACCGCTTTCGGGTAGGAGCCCAGCACCTTGAGGGCGACAGCTTCCTGACTGATCTTCTCCAGCACACCCTTGACCAGCGGGTCGCGGTGATGGCCGACGAAGTCGATAAAGAACACATACGTCCATTTACCACTGCGCGAAGGTCGGGTCTCGATACGCGTCAGGTCAATCCCGTTGTCGTGGAACGGCACCAGCAGCTCGTGGAGCGCACCTGGCTTGTTGCTCATGGAAACAATGATCGAGGTCTTGTCGTCGCCGGTAGGCGGCACTTCCTGGCTGCCGATCATCAGGAACCGCGTGGAGTTGTCCGGACGGTCCTCGATCTTCTCCGCCAGGCGAGTCAAGCCATACAGGCCGGCCGCCATGTCACCGGCAATCGCCGCCGAGTTCCACTCCCCCTTGACCCGCTTGGCCGCTTCGGCGTTGCTGGAAACCGCCACGCGCTCGACGTTCGGGTAATGGGCGTCCAACCACTTGCGGCACTGGGCCAGGGACTGGGCGTGGGAGTAGATGCGGCTGATGCTGTCGGTCTTGGTGTTTTCGCCCACCAGCAGATGGTGGTGAATACGCAGCTCGACCTCACCGCAAATCACCATGTCGTGTTCGAGGAAACTGTCGAGGGTGTGATTGACCGCACCCTCGGTAGAGTTTTCCACCGGTACCACGCCGAAATTCACCGCGCCTGCCGCCACTTCACGGAAGACTTCATCGATCGCCGCCATCGGCTTGCTGATCACCGCATGGCCGAAATGCTTCATCGCCGCGGCCTGGGTGAAGGTACCTTCCGGCCCCAGGTAAGCCACTTTCAGCGGCTGTTCCAGGGCCAGGCAGGAAGACATGATCTCGCGAAACAGCCGCGCCATCTCTTCGTTGCCCAGCGGCCCCTGGTTACGCTCCATGACCCGCTTGAGCACCTGAGCTTCACGCTCGGGACGATAGAACACCGGCACTTCGCCTTCGGCCAGCGAGGCCATTTTTACCCGCGCGACTTCCTGGGCGCAGCGAGCACGCTCACTGATCAGTTCGAGAACTTTCTCATCGAGGCTGTCGATACGCAGGCGCAGTGCCTTGAGTTCTTGCTCGGACATTAGCCGTGTTCCTTCTCGAACGCTGCCATGTACGCCACCAGCGCGTTCACCGCGTTGATGTCGACGGCGTTGTAAATGGAGGCGCGCATGCCTCCCACCGAACGGTGGCCCTTGAGGTTCAACAGGCCCCGCTCCTCGGCGCCAGCCAGGAATGGCTTGTCCAGGCGGTCGTCGGCCAGGCGGAACGGCACGTTCATCCAGGAGCGGTTGGTCTTGTTGATCGGGTTGCTGTACAGGCCGCTGGCGTCGATAAAGTCATACAGCGTGCGCTGCTTGACTTCATTGAGCTTGCCGATGGCTTCAACCCCACCCTGCTCCTTGAGCCACTCGAAAACCAGGCCCGACAGGTACCAGGCCAGGGTCGGCGGAGTGTTGTACATGGAGCCGTTGTCGGCCGCGACCTTGTAGTCGAGCATGGTCGGGCAGATCGAACGGGCACGACCCAGCAGGTCTTCGCGAACGATATTGACGACGATGCCGCTCGGGCCGATATTCTTCTGCGCCCCGGCGTAGATCATGCCGAAGCGGGAAATATCCACCGGACGCGAGAGGATGTCCGAGGACATGTCGGTCACCAAGGGTACGTCGCCGGTTTCCGGGATCCAGTCGAACTCCAGGCCACCAATGGTTTCGTTGGAGACATAGTGAACATAGGCCGCGTCTTTCGACAGCTTCCATTCGTTCTGGCCGGGAATGGCGAAATAGTCATAGGGCTTGGCGCTGGCGGCGACATTGACATTGCCGAAACGCGAAGCTTCCTCGATGGCCTTCTTCGACCAGATACCGGTCTCGATGTAGTCGGCCTTGCCACTTTCGGGCAGCAGGTTCAGTGCAACCTGGGCAAATTGCTGGCTGGCGCCGCCCTGCAGGAACAGCACCTTGTAGTCCGAGGGAATATCCAGCAGGTCACGCAGATCCTGCTCGGCCTTGGTGGCAATGGACACGAACTCATCGCTGCGATGGCTCATCTCCATGACCGACAGACCCTTGCCGTGCCAGTCGAGCAGCTCGGACTGGGCACGCAAAAGGACAGCTTCAGGCAGCGCAGCAGGACCCGCGCAGAAGTTATAGGCTCGTTTGCTCACATCCACTCTCGCTATGCTTTTCAATACACACCGGCCTGCGCCCTACTCCAGACCGGCTACGCCTACGGTAGAGAGTAGAGCAGACAGGCGCTTTTAGTCCTGCGGTTGCGCCTCGTCGGTCGCTGCATCCAGCGCCTGGTCGTCGGCCGCGTCATCGATCGACACTTCGCCGTCCAACTCGACACCTTCTTCCAGTTCTTCGCCTTCGACTTCCGAAGGCTCCTGGACACGCTCCAGGCCTACCAGGGTTTCGTCACTGGCCAGCTTGATCAGCGTCACACCCTGGGTATTACGACCCAGACTGGAGACTTCATCGACACGGGTACGCACCAATGTGCCCTGGTCGGAAATCAGCATGATCTCCTCACCGTCGAGCACCTGCACCGCACCGACCAGACGACCGTTACGCTCGTTGCTGACCATGGCGATCACACCCTGGCCGCCGCGCTTGTACTCCGGGAACTCGCTGATCGCGGTGCGCTTGCCGAAGCCGCGCTCGGAAGCCGTGAGGATCTGGCTGCCTTCTTCCGGGATAATCATGGAGATCAGCTTCTGGCCTTCATTCAGGCGCATGCCGCGCACACCGCGGGCCGTACGACCCATGGCACGGACGTCGGACTCCTTGAAGCGGGTGACCTTGCCGGCGTCGGAAAACAGCATGACCTCACGCTCGCCATCGGTGATCGCGGCGCTGATCAGCACGTCGCCTTCGTCCAGCTCCAGGGCGATCAGGCCAACGCTGCGCTGACGGCTGAAAGCTTCCAGCGGGGTCTTCTTCACGGTACCGTCGGCGGTCGCCATGAAGATGAAGTGACCTTCGGTGTACTCCTCCACCGGCAGCATGGTGGTGATGTATTCACCCTCATCCAGCGGCAGCAGGTTCACCAGCGGACGACCACGGGCGGCGCGGGACGCTTCGGGAATTTCATAGGTCTTGAGCCAGTACACCTTGCCCTTGCTGGAGAACAGCAGCAGCGTGGTGTGGCTGTTGGCAACCAGCAGATGGGCAATGTAGTCCTCATCCTTGACGCCGGTCGCCGACTTGCCTTTGCCACCACGGCGCTGGGCCTGGTAGGCCGCCAACGGCTGGGTCTTGGCATAGCCGCCGTGGGAAATGGTCACCACGCGCTCTTCTTCCGGGATCATGTCACCCAGGGTCAGGTCGAGACGGGCATCGAGGATCTCGGTACGACGCACGTCACCGTACTCGGCACGAATCACTTCCAGCTCTTCGCGGATCACTTCCATCAGGCGTGTGGCGCTGTTGAGGATGCGAATCAGCTCGCCGATCTGGTTGAGGATCTCCTGGTACTCGGCCAGCAGCTTCTCGTGCTCCAGGCCGGTCAGGCGATGCAGACGCAGCTCGAGGATGGCTTGCGCCTGTTCCGGCGACAGGAAGTACTTGCCATCACGCAGACCGTATTGCGGGTCCAGGGTCTCCGGACGGCACGAATCGGCACCGGCACGCTCGACCATCGCCACCACCGCCGACGACTCCCAAGGCATGCTGATCAGCGCTTCCTTGGCTTCCGACGGCGTCGGCGATGCCTTGATCAGGGCGATCACCGGGTCGATGTTGGACAGCGCCACGGCCTGGCCTTCGAGGATATGCCCACGCTCGCGGGCCTTGCGCAGTTCGAACACGGTACGCCGGGTCACCACTTCGCGACGGTGACGGACAAAGGCTTCGAGCAGGTCCTTGAGGTTGAGGATCCGCGGGCGACCGTCGATCAGCGCAACGATGTTGATGCCGAACACACTCTGCAACTGGGTCTGGGCATAGAGGTTGTTGAGAATCACCTCTGGCACTTCGCCACGGCGCAGCTCGATGACCACGCGCATACCGTCCTTGTCGGACTCGTCGCGCAGCTCGGTGATGCCTTCGAGCTTCTTCTCTTTCACCAGCTCGGCGATCTTCTCGATCAACCGGGCCTTGTTCAGTTGGTATGGCAGCTCGGTGATGACGATCTGTTGGCGACCGCCGACCTTGTCGATGTCCTCGATGGTCGAACGGGCGCGCATGTAGATGCGGCCACGACCAGTGCGATAGGCCTCGATGATACCGGCACGACCGTTGATGATCGCCGCAGTCGGAAAGTCCGGCCCCGGGATGTACTGCATCAGGTCATCGACGGTCAGTTCCGGGTTGTCGATGAGCGCCAGGCAACCGTCGATGACTTCACCGAGGTTGTGCGGCGGGATGTTGGTCGCCATGCCCACGGCGATACCGCTGGAGCCGTTGACCAGCAGGTTGGGAATACGGGTCGGCATGACCGCCGGGATCTGCTCGGTGCCGTCATAGTTCGGCACCCAGTCCACGGTTTCCTTATGCAGGTCGGCCAGCAGCTCGTGCGCCAGCTTGGTCATGCGCACCTCGGTGTATCGCATGGCCGCGGCGTTGTCGCCGTCCACCGAACCGAAGTTGCCCTGGCCATCGACCAGCAGGTAGCGCAGGGAGAATGGCTGCGCCATCCGAACAATGGTGTCGTAGACCGCGGTATCACCGTGCGGGTGATACTTACCGATCACGTCACCGACCACACGGGCAGATTTCTTGTACGGCTTGTTCCAGTCATTACCCAGTTCGCTCATCGCGAACAGCACACGCCGGTGCACGGGCTTCAAGCCATCGCGCGCATCAGGCAGTGCCCGCCCGACAATCACGCTCATCGCGTAGTCGAGGTAGGACTGTTTCAGCTCGTCTTCGATATTGACCGGGAGGATTTCTTTGGCCAGTTCGCCCATGAGAAGCCTGATTCCTTTTTCTGGTGAAACTTCGTCACATCCATATGGGACGAACGAAGCTCGCCGCCGCGGGCCTGATGCCCTGCAACGACTTACGACAAATCAACGAGTTATGCCTTGGATCTGCGCAGTGAAGGCAGCCGGTTCGGGCCACCCTGGAAACCGTCGGATGTTATCACAATCGCCGCCACGCACCTACCCCGGCAGAGGCAAGGACGTAGACGGGCGGCCGCTGTAACCGACCGAGAGCGCGCCGAGAGGGGCTTAGAAGCAAAATGATTGCCTTTTCCGCCTGCAAAATACCCCTAGGCCAAGGACAAAAGCCGGTCAATGCAGGCGTTTGCGACACATCAACTGGGCCATCTTCGCGGTGTCCGGACGCTCGACGATGCCTTTTTCGGTCACGATGACATCGATCAGGTCAGCCGGCGTCACGTCGAAGACCGGATTAAAGGCCTCGACCTCGGCCCCGACCCGATGACCACCGACACTCAACAGCTCGCTGCCGTCGCGCTCTTCGATCGGGATCTCGTCGCCACTGGCCAGATCCATGTCGATAGTCGAGCTCGGCGCCACCACCATGAAACGTACACCGTGGTGCATCGCGCAGACCGCCAGCTGATAGGTGCCGATCTTGTTGGCCACATCGCCATTGGCGGTGATGCGGTCGGCCCCGACAATCACCCAGGTCACGCCCTTGGTCTTCATGATATGCGCGGCGGCCGAGTCGGCGTTCAGGGTCACCGGAATGCCTTCGTTGGCCAGCTCCCAGGCAGTCAGACGCGAGCCTTGCAGCCAGGGCCGGGTTTCATCGACATAGACCTGCTCGACCATGCCTTCCAGAAAGGCGCCGCGAATCACCCCCAGCGCCGTACCGAAACCGCCGGTGGCCAGAGCTCCGGTATTGCAGTGGGTCAGGATCGCCTGGGCATTGCCCTGGTGCTTGCGGATCAGGTCGACCCCCAGTTGCGCCATGGTCAGATTGGCCTCGCGATCGCTGTCATGGATCGCTACTGCCTCAGCCTCCAGGGCCGCCAACGGATCGGCACCGTCCTTGACCCGCTCCAGACGCTCGCGCATGCGGTCCAGGGCCCAGAACAGATTGACCGCGGTCGGTCGCGAGTTCGCCAGCAGGGCAAAGTCGGCTTCCATCGCCACCTGCCAGTTGCCGCCCTCCGCCAGTCGCGCCCGCGCTGCCAGCACGACTCCGTAAGCGGCACTGATGCCAATGGCCGGCGCACCGCGCACCACCATCGAACGAATCGCCTCGGCGACCCCCGCCGCGCTGTCGCAAGCCAACCAGGTTTCCTCGAACGGCAGGATGCGCTGATCGAGCAGATACAAGGCACCATCACGCCAATCGATGGCCTTCACTTTTTCCGCAGCCAATAGCCGATCGCGCATGATTCACCCCACACTCCGGAACAAAAGCCGCCGATTATAGCGATCCCCCCATGAGGACGCTCGGGTATACTTCGCCATTATTTCAGATAAAGCCCGGAAGCCGTCCACGATGCCGAACACCGCCGCCCCGCTCGATCTTCTCCTGCTACCGACCTGGCTGGTCCCGGTCGAACCGGCAGGCGTGGTACTCAAAGAGCATGGCCTGGGCATTCGTGACGGACGCATCGCCTTTATCGGCCCCCGGGCCGAGGCCTTGAAACTCGCCGCCAGGGAAGTCCGCGAGCTGCCGGAGACCCTACTCGCCCCCGGCCTGGTCAATGCCCATGGACACGCCGCCATGACCCTGTTTCGCGGACTGGCCGACGACCTGCCGCTGATGGCCTGGCTGGAGCAACATATCTGGCCCGCCGAAGCCAAATGGGTCGACGAAGCGTTCGTCCGTGATGGCACCGACCTGGCCATCGCCGAGCAGCTCAAGGGCGGCATCACCTGTTTCTCGGACATGTACTTTTTCCCTAAAATCGCCAGCGAACGCGTGCACAACAGCGGCATCCGCGCGCAGATCGCCATTCCGATCCTCGATTTCCCGATCCCCGGCGCCGCCAGCGCCGATGAATCGCTGCGCCAGGCCATCGAACTGTTCGGCGACCTCAAGCACCACCCACGGATCAAGATCGCCTTCGGCCCCCATGCACCCTACACCGTTGGCGACGAAAACCTGGAAAAAGTCCGGGTCATCGCCGAAGAGCTCGATGCCGCCATCCACATGCACATGCATGAAACCGCCTTTGAAGTGCAGCAGTCCGTGGAACACCGCGGCGAACGCCCACTGGCACGCCTGGGCCGCCTTGGTCTGCTCGGCCCGCGCTTCCAGGCCGTGCACATGACCCAGATCAGCGATGATGACCTGGCATTGCTGGTAGAAAGCAACAGCAGCGTAATCCACTGCCCGGAATCGAACCTGAAACTGGCCAGCGGCTTTTGTCCGGTGGAGCGCCTGTGGCAAGCCGGCGTGAATGTGGCCGTGGGTACCGACGGCGCGGCGAGCAACAACGATCTCGACCTGCTCGGTGAAACCCGCACCGCCGCGCTGCTGGCCAAGGCCGTCGCCGGCTCCGCCACGGCCCTGGACGCGCACCGCGCATTACGCATGGCGACCCTCAATGGCGCCCGAGCCCTGGGCCTGGAACAGGAGATCGGCTCGCTGGAGATCGGCAAGGCGGCGGACATCGTCGCCTTCGACCTGTCGGGCCTGGCCCGGCAGCCGATCTACGACCCGGTATCGCAACTGATCTACACCAGCGGCCGCGACTGCGTGCAGCATGTCTGGGTCGGCGGCAAGCCACTGCTCGAAGACCGCCGCCTGACCCGTCTGGATGAACAGCAGTTGGGGGCCACGGCCCGGGCCTGGGGCCAGCGCATCGGCGCCCAGGCACATTGATTGACGCGCCATAGAGCGTATTGAATTGAAGATGACGCAACGCCCGGCGGGCGGCATCAACCTGATTTCCAAGCTTTAGAGGATAGTCCATGAGCAACGTCGACCACGCTGAAATCGCCAAGTTCGAAGCCCTCGCCCATCGCTGGTGGGACCGCGAAAGCGAGTTCAAGCCGCTTCACGACATCAACCCGCTGCGGGTCAACTGGATCGACGAGCGGGTCAAGCTGGCCGGCAAGAAGGTCCTCGACGTCGGTTGCGGCGGCGGCATTCTCAGTGAAGCCATGGCCCAGCGCGGCGCTACCGTGACGGGCATCGACATGGGCGAAGCGCCCCTGGCCGTGGCCCAGTTGCACCAACTGGAGTCCGGGGTCAGCGTCGAGTATCGGCAGATCACAGCCGAAGCCCTGGCCGAGGAAATGCCCGAGCAGTTCGATGTAGTGACCTGCCTGGAAATGCTCGAGCACGTCCCCGACCCGTCCTCGGTGATCCGGGCCTGCTTCCGCATGGTCAAGCCCGGCGGCCAGGTGTTCTTCTCCACCATCAACCGCAACCCCAAGGCCTATCTGTTCGCCATTGTCGGCGCGGAATACATCATGGGCCTGCTACCGCGCGGCACCCACGACTTCAAGAAATTCATCCGTCCCTCCGAGCTCGGCGCCTGGAGCCGCGAGGCGGGCCTGGCGGTCAAGGACATCATCGGTCTGACCTACAACCCCCTGACCAAACACTACAAGCTGGCGGCGGACGTCGACGTCAACTACATGATCCAGACCCTGCGCGAGGAGTGACCCATGCGTTTGAGAGCGGTTCTCTTCGACATGGACGGCACCCTGCTCGACACCGCGCCGGACTTCATTGCCATCTGCCAGGCCATGCTCGCCGAGCGCGGCCTGCCGCCGATTGCCGACCGGGCGATTCGCGACGAGATCTCCGGCGGCGCCCGCGCCATGGTCGCCGTGACCTTCATGATGGACCCCGAGTCGCCGGGCTTCGAAGACTTGCGCCAGGAGTTCCTCGAGCGCTACCTCAAGGCCTGCGTCGTGCATAGCCGCCTGTTCGACGGCATGGCCGAGCTGTTGGCCGACATCGAGAAGGCCAATCTGCTCTGGGGCGTGGTCACCAACAAGCCGCTGCGCTTCGCCGAGCCGATCATGCAACAGTTGGGGCTGGCAGAGCGTTCGGCACTGCTGATCTGCCCGGACCATGTGACGAACAGCAAGCCCCACCCGGAGCCGCTGATCCTTGCATGCAAGATGCTCGACCTTGACCCGGCCAGCGTATTGTTCGTCGGTGATGACCTGCGTGATATCGAGTCCGGTCGCGACGCCGGCACCCGCACCGCAGCGGTACGCTACGGCTACATCCACCCGGACGACAATCCCGATCACTGGGGCGCCGATGTGGTGGTCGATCATCCGCTGGAGTTACGCACGGTATTGGATAACGCGCTGTGCAGCTGTTGAGCCTGCCAGCTGTATTACATTTGTAGAGGTTTAGCCATGTTCGATTATTCCGCCCGCCCCGATCTGCTCAAGGACCGCGTTATCCTGGTCACCGGTGCCGGTCGCGGCATCGGCGCCGCCGCCGCGAAGACCTATGCCGCCCACGGTGCCACCGTGCTGTTGCTGGGCAAGACCGAAGCCAACCTGAGTCAGGTCTATGATGAGATCGAAGCCGCCGGCCACCCGCAACCGGCCGTGATCCCGTTCAACCTGGAAACCGCCCTGCCACACCAGTACGACGAACTGGCGGCCATGATCGAAACCGAATTCGGTCACCTCGACGGCCTGCTGCACAACGCCTCGATCATTGGCCCGCGCACCCCGCTGGAACAGCTGTCCGGCGAAAACTTCATGCGCGTCATGCACATCAACGTCAATGCCATGTTCATGCTGACCAGCACCCTGCTGCCGCTGCTCAAGCTGTCCCGGGACGCCTCGGTGATCTTCACCTCCAGCAGCGTCGGTCGCAAAGGTCGCGCCTACTGGGGCGCCTATGGTGTGTCCAAGTTCGCCACCGAAGGCCTGATGCAAACCTTGGCCGACGAGCTCGATAGCGTGGCCCCGGTGCGCGCCAACAGCATCAACCCCGGCGCCACCCGCACCAGCATGCGCGCCCAGGCCTATCCCGGAGAGAATCCGGAAAACAATCCGACACCGCAGCAAATCATGCCGGTCTACCTGTACCTGATGGGGCCCGACAGCAACGGCGTCAACGGCCAGGCCTTCGACGCGCAGTAACCCCGCCTCACCCCGCCGCACGTGCCAGAATACTGGCACGCAGCGACTCAACTCCAAAAAGCCATCAACGCAAGTCAAACTACTGCCGCGATTGGCCGTAGACGGCACTCTTCCCTAAAAATCAAAGCCTCTGAATTCAAACGACTTTTATTCGGTTGAACCGATTGGCACGACTTTCGCTCTAACGTCTTCAACTACGCAGCGCGAGAACGGCTCCAAGCCGCTCTCGCCCACCCTGTAAGACCGTATTTTGTGCTTAGGGGCTCACCACCATGAAAACGCCGACCCAGACCAACGCAATTGACTTTGATCGCGCCAGATTGCAACGTTTGGGCTTTGGCCAGCTCCCCCCCGCCCAGCAACGCCCCATCAGCCTGGCTCAACTGCGCCATCAACTGGCCCTGCAGTTGCAGGTCAGCCTGGAGCCGGAGCGCATCCTGGACATCTTCTTCCGCGAGATTCAGCGCGCGGTGCCACTGGATGCCCTGAGCTACCTGCACCCCGCCAGCGACTTGCGCCTGGAGTTCGGTCATCGCGGCCATCACCTGATCAGCTACAGTCTCAGCCATGAGGGCGAGCAGCTGGGCGAGTTGATATTCCGCCGCCGCAGCCGCTTCGACGAACAGGAACTGGGCAACCTGGAGTCACTGCTGGCGAGCCTGCTGTACCCGATGCGCAACGCCCTGCTCTACCGTGCCGCCACGCGCAGTGCATTGCGCGACCCGCTGACCGGAACCGGCAATCGCATCGCCATGGAGCAGGCCCTGCAGCGGGAATTCGAACTGGCACGCCGCCACAACCAGCCGATCTCGGTGCTGATGCTGGATATCGACCATTTCAAGCAGATCAATGACAACCACGGCCACAGCGTCGGCGACAAGGTGCTGAAGATTGTCGCTACGTCGATCAAGAACCAACTGCGCAATGTCGATCGGGTATTCCGCTATGGCGGCGAGGAGTTTCTGATCCTGCTGTCCAATACCCATCGCGAGGCCGCGGCACTGGTCGGTGAACGCCTGCGTTATGCGGCACAAGCCAAGGATTACGATTGCGATGCAAAGCTGATCAATCTGACGGTGAGCCTGGGATGTGCCACGCTGTTGCCGGGCGAGTCCACCGAAAGCCTGCTGCGCCGCGCGGACAATGCCCTGTATGTGGCCAAGCGCGAAGGTCGCAACCGCCTGACCATGGCGGGCTGAGTCCACGATGCCGACGCCGGCTTGCCGGCGATGGCGTCTGGATAGACACAGCAAGGCCCAGGAGCCTCATCGCCGGCAAGCCGGCTTCCACAGTGACCGCATCGAGCTCAGGATCAGCACGCTACCGACATGGCAAATCAACCCTCGGCGAGAGCGACCTGGCGCTCGCGGGTGGCCGGAGCCTTTTCCCCGTGCTCCAGTTGCATGCAACGCTCAAGGAACAGGTACATGTAGTCGTAGCTCTTGCAGATCGCCTGCCGCAGCTCGACCTGCAGCGCCTTGGCGGGATTGTTGCCGGCCAGGGTGCAGATGATTTCCAGCGCCTCCCACGGATGGGCATCATCGTACTGGGCATGCATCTTCAACCATTTCATCGCACGTTTGCGGTCTTCTTCCGCAAATGCCGCGGCATAGACCCCCGTCGAACAGACCAGCGCCGACCACTCGCCGGTGGCCCCTTCAATGGCATAGTTGGTCGCGGCAATCCCGACGATCAGCGAGTCGGCCGAACTGGTATGCCAGCACCAATGACTCAGCGCGTGCAGCTCGGGCGGTACCTGTTGTGCCTGCAGATCCTCGAGGGTCACGCCGTGGGCACGGCTCCAATGCAACCAATAATCGGCGTGATTCAGTTCCACGCGGATATTGCGCATCAGCCAACGCCGCGCCATGTCCTCGCCGGGGTGGCGGGCAAAACGGGTCTTGGTGAGGTTCTGTGCCATGTATAACGCAAACTGTTCAACCACCGGCCAGCCGCCAATCAGATACTGGCGCATGGTTCTAGCGCTCAGCCTGTTGTCGCGCATCCGCTGGTAAAGTTCGTGTTCGACAACCCGGCGCTTGCTCTCGCTACAATCCTGGATGAGTTGCTGCGCCCACGCGGGGTAGCTGGAGGCCTCCATGAGCGGGCCGGTTCTGCTGAATGTGTCGATCACTGTCGGGCTCCTTCTGAATGGTGATTTAAGCAGATCAGCAAAGGTTTCAGCGGAATGTACCAGGCGCCTTGAACAAGAGAGGCCGGGGTCGAGCGGGCCGACACAACAGGCTGTCACAGGTAAACAACTGCGGTCGCTCGATAATGTAGCCTTGAGCATAGTCGACACCGATCTCGAGCAGGGCCTGCTCGATCTGCGGTGTTTCAACGAACTCTGCAATCGTTCGCTTCCCCATGACATGGCCGATGTGATTGATCACCTCGACCATGGCGCGGTTAATCGGGTCGTCCAGCATATCCTTTACGAAACTTCCATCGATCTTCAGGAAGTCTACAGGCAAATGTTTGAGATAGGCGAACGAAGACATTCCCGCGCAAAAGTCGTCCAACGAGAACCGACAGCCCAAGTTCTTGAGTTCATTGATAAATCGTATGGCACTGCCGAGATTGGAGATCGCGCTGGTTTCAGTTATTTCGAAACAAATCATATCCGGCGGAATGCCGTGCACCTTGAACTGCTCATGCAGGAAGCCCAGGAACCCCTCGTCGCCAATGGTGATCCCCGACAGATTGATCGCGCACATCGCCATCACCCCCTCGCGTTTCTGGGCGATGCATTCGGCAATGACCTTGAAAACGTTCTGCACCACCCAGCGATCCAGCTGGGTCATCAGGCCATAACGCTCGGCGGCCGGGATAAAGCTGTCGGGCAGGATCATCCGCCCGGCCTCGTCGTGCAAACGCAGGAGGATTTCCACATGGCCACCGGTATGATCGGCATTGCCCAAGGCGGCGATTTCCTGGGCGTACAAGCAGAACCGATTTTCCTCCAGGGCCATGTGCAAACGCTGGACCCAGGCCATCTCACCAAAGCGCAAGGACAACTCCGAATCGTCCGCGTGATACACCTGGACCCGGTTGCGCCCCTTCTCCTTGGCCATGTAGCAGGCCATGTCCGCCGCCCGCAGCGAGGCTTCCAAAGTGGTCGGTGCCTGGGCGATATGCACCAGGCCGATACTCACCGTTGTCACGAACGGCCGACCTTTCCAGACAAAATGCAGGTTCTGTACGGTCTGCCGCAGGCCTTCGGCAATCTTTTCCGCCGCCTCCGACGGGCAGTTCTCCAGCAAGATGCCGAACTCATCACCGCCCAGGCGGGCCAGGGTATCGCCCTCGCGCAAGCCGGATTGCAGCAAGGCACAGATATGCCGGAGCAATTCATCGCCGGCGGCATGACCGCAGGTGTCATTGACCAGCTTGAACTGGTCCAGGTCGAGGAACATCAACGAGTGGCGTGCCGGTTGGCGGCTCAGGTTGTATAGCGCCTGTTCCAGGCGATACTCGAATTCGCGTCGGTTGGCCAGGCCAGTCAAGGCATCATGGGTGGCCTGCCAGGACAGGTTGGCAATGTACTGCCGCTCCTGGGTCATATCGTGCAGCACCAGCACCGTGCCACTGACCTTGCCGGCGTTGCGAATCGGCGCCCCCACCAGGGTCACCGACACGGTGCTGCCGTCCAGGCGCTGGATCAGCTTGGAGTGCTCGCTGCCACCGCCCAGCCGGCCGCTGAGAATATGTTCGATCAGGGTAAAACCTTCGTCCTGGGCATTTTCCTCGAGCAGGTTGAACAGCGCCGCCAGGGGCAAGCCATAGGCTTGCCCGGCTTTCCAGTGGGTCAGGTGCTCGGCGGCCGGATTCATATAAGCGATGGCACCTTCCACATCGGTGGTGATGACCCCGTCGCCAATCGACTCCAGGGTAATCTGCGCCCGCTCTTTTTCCAGTTGCAAGGCATCGGCAAAGGCATGGCGCTGGGCCAGTAACTTGTGCGTACGCAGCAAAGCCAGGGCGATCAGGCCGAGGGCGGTGGCCAGATTGGTGATCAGCAGCATGCGCAGAATCACCCGCGAACCCTCGCCCAGGGCATCGCTGAACGCTTTCGCGGCAGGCGTCACACCATCATTGATGGCAAAAATCCGGCCCTTCCAGCGCTGAATGTCGTTATTGCTCTCCTGATTGACGGAGATCGCCTGGTGCATCTGCTGCGCGACCGTGTCCAGCCGCACCAGATAACTGTCACCCACCGTCCATTTTTCAATGGCCCGTTCCATATAGCTGAAATGCCGGAAGTTCAGGTACAACCAGATGATGCTGGAGACATCGTCGGGGTGATTGCCACCCTGCAGGATCCCGCGCCGGGCAGCCGCCAGGTCCGGGGTCGGCGCATCCAGGGCGACCCGCAGGTCATGTCCGCCCTGGGGCACGGCAATCGCTTCCTGGTATTTACGGAAGATCGTTTCGTCGCGACTATCGGCGTACAGGTTGAGGTAGTAGATGGCGTCCTTCTGGCCCTTGGACCAGAGGCTCTCGCCTGCCACATAACCGCGCACGGCGGAAAGCACATACAAGCTCAGACAGCCGAGCAAGGCCTGAAACACGACAACAGCGATAAATGGCCAGACGATGCCCAACAGCCGTGGCGTTCCGAGAGTCCGCGTTTGCTTCATGAGATCCCTTGCATCAGCACTGCCAGATGAGCACTCGAGAGAAATCCACTCCGATAGCACAGCCTAGGCTAATTTCCATGACCTCGAAGGACTCGACGAGCCCTTCCGGATCTTCGGTTCTTACCCGCCGCTCGCACGCACAGAGAAAAAAGTCTTTCTATCAGCTAATTCAATCACTAAGCACAGAAAACCGAGCAAAACTCAAGCGCGTCAAACTTTTTGCAAATGCCCATACAGCTTGGCGTAAAGACCGCCGTCAGCAATCAGCTGTTGATGGTCACCGTCCTCGGCAATCCGCCCGCCGTCGAACACCAGTACTCGATCCGCCTGTTTCACCGCGGACAGGCGGTGGGCAATGATCAAGGTGGTACGACCACTGAGAAACCGACTCAGAGCCTGATGCAGGTTGTACTCGGTGGCCGCGTCCAACGCCGAGGTTGCCTCGTCGAGAATCACCACCTTGGGCTCGGCCAGGACCATTCGGGCAATCGCCAGGCGCTGACGCTGACCACCGGACAAACGCACCCCGGAACGCCCGACAATGCTGTCCAGGCCCTGCGGCAACACTTTGATCGTAGCGTCGAGCTGGGCAATTTCCAGTGCCCGCCAGCAGGCTTCGTCGCTACGCTCGCGGCCCATGGTGAGATTGGCCCTTACGCTATCGTTGAACAACGCCGGGTGCTGCAACACCACTGCGACGTTCTCGCGCACGGTATCCAGGCCGATCTCGGCCTGGGACGCGCCGCCAAAGCGAATGGTCCCGGACTGAGGCGTATACAGTCCCAGCAACAGTTGCACCAGGGTGCTTTTGCCACCGCCGCTGGCACCGACAATCGCAACTTTTTCACCGGGGGCGATGGACAGGTCCAACTGGTCGAGCACCGGCTCCTCGCCATAGGCGAAACTCAGGGCCTGTACCTCGATGCCCACGGTATCACGCCCGGCGAAGGGGTCGACACCGCCGGGGTATTGCGGCTCATCGGCACGCGCCAGCAATTCGTTGATCCGCTCAAGCGCACCACCGGCGGCATAGAAGGCATATTGCAGGTTCAGCAACTGCTCCACCGGCCCGATCATGAACCAGAGGTAACTGAACACCGCAAGCATCTGGCCGATGGACAGGTCCGAGAACAGCACCGTGAGCATCGCCGCCGCGCGGAAGATATCGATGCCGAACTGGAACAGCAGCCCCGTGGCCCGGCTCGAGGCATCGCTTTTCCATTGCGACGCCACGGCGTAATCACGCACCTCCCGGGCCCGAACGCCAAGGCGCCCGAGGAAAAAGCCCTGGCGATTGCCGGCGCGGACCTCCTGGATCGCGTCAAGGGTCTCGGTCAGCGCCTGGGTAAACCGCGAGGTGCTGTCGTTTTCCAGTTTCTTCAGGTGCTTGACCCGCTTGCCCAGCTGGACCGTGGCATAGATCACCAACGGGTTGAACAGCAGGATCAGTAGCGCCAGTTTCCAGTGCATCCAGACCAGGATGGCCGAAGTGCCCACCAGCGTCAGCATTGCCACCAGAAAGCGGCTCAGGGTTTCGCCGACAAACTTGTCCAGGGTGTCCAGGTCGGTCACCAGGTGCGTGGTCACGGTACCACTCCCGAGGCTTTCGTATTCGCCCAGGGAAATGCGCTTCAAGCGTTCGATCAGCCGGGTACGGATGCGATAGACAATGTCCTTGGCCAACCCGGCGAACAACCGCGCCTGCACCACGTTGAAAACCAGGGCGGCGCTGCGCAGGCACAGGGTCACCAGCAACATCAGGCCGATATAGCCGACGGCGCGCTGCCAGGGGTCGGGCAGCAGGTGGTTCATCACCTTGAGCGCGGCATCGCCGTGGCCCAGCAGGACTTCGTCCACCAACAGCGGCAACAGCAGGGGAATCGGCACACTGCACAAGGTCGCCAGCACGGCCACCGCGTTGGCGATCCACAGGGCTTTTTTATGGCGCAGGGCCAGACGCCGGATTTCCGCCCAGCTCAGGCGGTCCACAGGGGGGTTGACGGGTTCGGGCTGCTCAAGCACTGGCCGCGCGCTCCAGCCAACGGCCGAGCAGCGGAGCAAGTTCAGCCAGTGGTTGGTAGCCATTGGTCAGCAGCGCCAACTGGCCGTTGCGCTCGGCCAGCAAGGTCGGGAAACCGGCGATCCCCAGGTCCTGGACCCAGGTGAAATCGGCGGCGGTAGCCGCATGTTGCCCTGCCGTGTCGAAGGCACCGGCAAACTCGATGCGCGGCAGACCGGCTTGCTCCGCCAGCTCCACCAGCACGCTGGCCTGGGTGACATCCCGGCCCTCGACGTAAAAGGCCTGCTGGATCAGCCCCACCAGTGTCCAGGCACAGTCCGGCGCCAGGCTGCGCGCGGTGATCACGGCGCGACAGGCCGGCTCGGTGTCGTAGACAAAACCGTCGGGCAAGGCGCCGTCGAGCTTGAACGGCTGGCCGGTAGCCTCGGTGACCGCTTGCCAGTGCTCCATGATATAGCGCCGGGTCGTCGGCTCCAGCGCGGCGCCACTGCCGGTGCGCAGGCCGCCCATCACCAGGTGCAGTTCGACACCCGCCGCCTGCGCCTGCTTGACCAGGGCCTCGGCCACCGGGGCAAACCCCCAGCACCAGGAACACATCGGGTCCATGACATACAGCAGCCGCGCGGACATGGTTCAGCCCTCGGAAGATTGACGATAGTTGTAACCGATCGGGTGCGGCTGGTTACGGGCCTTGGCCAGTTCGATCTGCTTCTGGCGATCGATGGCGCTACGGCGGGTTTTCTCGCTCAAGGTGTCCCAGCAATGCGGGCAACTGATCCCGGCCACATAGTGCTCCGAGGCACGTTCCTCGACGCTGATCGGCGTGCGGCAGGCATGACATTGATCGTAGTCGCCTTCGCTCAGGTCATGGCGCACGGTAACGCGATTGTCGAAGACAAAGCAGTCGCCCTGCCACTTGCTTTGCTCCTGCGGCACTTCTTCGAGGTACTTGAGGATCCCGCCCTTGAGGTGATAGACCTCGTCGAAGCCCTGACTGAGCATGTAGCTGGAGGCCTTCTCGCAGCGAATGCCGCCGGTACAGAACATGGCAACCTTCTTGTGCCGGGACGGGTCGAAATGAGCCTTGATGTAGTCGGGGAACTCGCGAAAACTGGTGGTTTTCGGGTCGATGGCGCCTTCGAAGGTGCCGATCGAGACTTCATAATCGTTGCGGGTATCGATCAACAGCACTTCCGGATCGGCGATCAGCGCATTCCAGTTCTGCGGATCGACATAGGTGCCGACCTGCTTGTTCGGGTCCACACCCTCGACGCCCAGGGTGACGATTTCTTTCTTCAGTTTGACCTTGGTCCGATAGAACGGCTGGTCGTCGCAATAGGATTCCTTGTGGTCGATATCGACCATCCGCGGATCCCGCTTGAGCCAGGCGAGCAGGCCGTCGATGCCTTCGCGGCTACCGGAAACGGTACCGTTGATGCCCTCTTCGGCGATCAGCAGGGTGCCCTTGATACCGTTGTCGACCATCGCCTGCAGCAGTGGCTCGCGCAAGGCAACGTAATCTTCCAGGGTGACGAACTTATAAAGTGCCGCCACGACTATGGCTTGAGTCATGGGTGATTCTCTCCAGGTGGCTGCCCTCGCAAAGGGCGAACCGGATGCAAAAAAAACGCGCCGACAGTGCGGCGCGTTGCGGATTCTAGCAAAAAAACACCGGTCAAAAAACCAGCATCAATGCCCCCCGCCGGCGCAGACCGGCGATGCCGGGGCCACGCCGATTTTCACCCACTCTTCAGGGGTGTAGGTATGCAGGGCCAACGCATGGAACTCACTCATCAGGTCACCCAGGGTGGCGTAGACCTTCTGATGGCGCTTGACGCTGTTCAACCCGGCAAACTGTGCGCTGACCAGCACCGCCTTGAAGTGGGTCTGCAACCCGCGGCTGTGCATATGGCTTTCGTCCAGGACTTGCAGGTGCTCGGGTTGCAGGGCGCCCAGTGCGGTTTCAATACGTTGCTGCATGCTCATCTCAAGCTCCGCTTACGGCTTTTTCTTGGCGGCCGGCGCGGCGGCCTTGGCTGGCGTCAGTTCGTTGGTCATGTCTTCCAGCAGCTTGTTCACCACCGGTACCGCGCTTTCCAGCTTGGCCTGGGTCATCTGGGCCGACTGCTGGGTCAACTGCGGCATTTTTTCCAGGACTTTCTTGCCCAGTGGCGACTGGTAGAACGCGACCAGGTCCTTGAGCTCGGACTCGCTGAAGTTGTCGGTGTAGAGCTTGAGCATGTCAGGCTTGAGCTTGTTCCAGCCGATGGCCTGGTCCAGGGCGGCATTGGCCTTGGCCTGGTAGGTGTCGAGCAACGGCTTTTTCGAAGCCGGTGCCTGGGTCTGCTCGAAGCGCTGGGCGAACATTTGTTGCACTTGCGCGTAGACCGGGGTTCCCAGCTTGTCGGCATGGGCCAACGTCAGGAAAGCTTCGGCGCTGGCGTTGTGGCTGGCGGTATCGGCGAAAACCTGGCCGCTGGCGCATACCAGAGCAACCGCGGTACAGATGGCACGAAGACGGGTCATCGAGTGTCCTTTCTAAACAGGCGAGGTAAAACCCCAAGGGCGACCATTCTGCGCCTAACAAAGTGTGTCACTCAACCCCGTGGCAAGCGCGCAGGTGCCCAACGGTCGCGAAGAGAGTAAAACCTGGAAGGGAACCCATTCCGTCGATCAGGACCTAAACTGCGCTTACCCGCCATCAGGAGTGAAACCGAATGAGTCGCATCGAAACCGACAGCCTTGGCCAGGTGAACGTACCGCAAGAGGCCTATTGGGGCGCCCAGACCCAGCGTTCGCTGATCAACTTCGCCATCGGCACGGAAAAAATGCCCCTGGCGGTCATGCACGCCCTGGCCCTGATCAAGAAGGCCGCGGCCCGGGTCAACAACCGTAATGGCGACCTGCCCGCCGATATTGCCCGGCTGATCGAACAGGCCGCCGACGAAGTGCTCGCCGGCGAACACAACGACCAGTTCCCGCTGGCGGTCTGGCAGACCGGCAGCGGTACCCAAAGCAACATGAACGCCAACGAAGTGATTGCCGGGCGTGCCAATGAGCTGGCCGGCAAGGGCCGCGGCGGCAAGTCGCCAGTACACCCCAACGATCACGTCAACCGCTCCCAGAGCTCCAATGACTGTTTCCCCACCGCCATGCATATCGCCGCCGTCCAGGCGGTGTACCAGCAGTTGCTGCCGGCGATGGCCGAGTTGTCCGGCGGACTGGCGGAACTGGCGGCACGCCATATGAAGCTGGTGAAGACCGGACGCACCCATATGATGGATGCCACGCCGATCACCTTCGGCCAGGAGGTCTCGGCGTATATCGCCCAACTGAACTACGCCGAGCGGGCGATTCGCTCGGCCTTGCCGGCGGTTTGCGAGCTGGCCCAGGGCGGCACTGCCGTCGGCACCGGGCTGAATGCGCCGCATGGCTTTGCCGAGGCGGTCGCCGCCGAACTGGCGGCGCTGTCCGGCTTGCCGTTCATCAGCGCGCCGAACAAATTCGCCGCCCTGGCCGGCCATGAACCCCTGACCACCCTCTCCGGCGCGTTGAAAACCCTTGCCGTGGCCCTGATGAAAATCGCCAACGACCTGCGCCTGCTGGGCTCAGGACCACGGGCCGGGTTGGCCGAGGTCAAATTGCCAGCCAACGAACCGGGCAGTTCGATCATGCCCGGCAAGGTCAACCCGACCCAGTGCGAGGCGCTGTCGATGCTGGCCTGCCAGGTCATGGGCAATGACGTGACGATCGGCGTTGCCGCCAGCCAAGGGCACTTGCAGTTGAATGTCTTCAAGCCAGTGATCATCCACAATCTGCTGCAGTCGATCCAACTGCTCGGCGATGGCTGTCGCAACTTCCAGCAGCACTGCATTGCCGGGCTGGAACCCGACCCGGTGCAGATGGCTGCGCACCTGGAGCGAGGCCTGATGCTGGTGACGGCGTTGAATCCGCATATCGGCTACGACAAGTCGGCGCAGATCGCCAAGAAGGCCTACGGCGAAAATCTCACCTTGCGTGAGGCGGCGTTGGCGCTCGGTTATCTGACCGACGAGGAGTTCGACGCCTGGGTGCGGCCGGAAAACATGCTTGAGTCCGGCAAGAACGGCTGACGCCGAGCGTTAATTCGTCCTTGTGGGAGCAAAGCTTGCTCGCGAAGCTTTTGGCGGCCGCAAGGGCCCCTTCGCGAGCAAGCTCTGCTCCCACCGGTTATGGGGAACTCCTGCAAAGGTGTTCACTATGGATTCATCGTCAAACGCACGCGCCGGGCCTTGAGCCCGGCCATCAGCGAAGGCCCCAAGGCCACCAGCGCCGAGCCCAGCACCACCAGCAACGCGCCGCCATACCCCAGACCGTTGATGTCTTCGGGTTGCACGAACCCGGGCCACAGCCAGGCCGCCAGGGCCACCGCGGCAAAGGTCACCAGGGGCGTGATCGCCAGGGTCGCGCTCACCCGCGAGGCTTCCCAGTGCGCCAAGGCCTCGGCAAAAGCGCCGTAAGCCACCAGGGTATTGAGACAACAGCCCAACAACAGCCAGCCCTGCAACGAACTCAGTTGCAGGACTTCGCTCGGGTGCGCCCAAGGGCTGAGCAACAAGGCGCAAAACAGGTAGATCACCATCATCACCTGCAACGAATTCCAGGCCGTCAGCAATTGCTTCTGGCTCAAGGCGTAGAAGGTCCAGACCGTCGACGCCAGCAACACCAGCAATACGCCGGCGGTATAAGTCCCCAGGGACGTCAGCAACTCAACCAGACGCTGGTTGAAAAACAGACCAAAGCCGAACAGCAGCACCAGCAGGCCGATCCCCTGCCCCAGGCTGAAGCGCTCCTTGAACACAAACAGGCTGGCGATCAACAGGAAGATCGGCCCCATCTGCACCACCAGTTGGGCGGTACCGGGACTGAGCCGGTTCAGGCCCATCAGGTAAAGCACGTAGTTGCCCACCAGGCCGAACACCGCCAGCAGTACCAGCCAGCCGCCCCGCGGTCCGAGGTCGTGCCGGCTCGGCAAACGCCGGGTCGTCGCCAGATAAATGAAGAGAAAGCCCCCCGACACGATCAATCGGCACCAGGTCACGGTCACCGGATCCATCACCTGCAACACCTGCTTGAGCTTGATCGGCAAAATGCCCCAGAGCACGGCTGTCAGCAGCGCCAGGAACAGACCATAGCCCCAGCGACCGGATGAAATGTGCATGAAGAGTCCTATGGACGTATGGGGAAGCCGCCATTCTAGGCCTTGCATGGCCGACAACACAGCCGGGAAGCCAAGCCCGATGCGACCTCAAGCATGCTGGAAGCGCCGCCAATAAACTGCCTACAACCATTGATCGGACGATTGGACGAGCTATCTTTATAAGTTTTATGCTGTATTTCTGACAGCTACGTTCACCAGTGAGATTTCGCCATGTACGGCAAACGCGCACAAGACAGCTCCGAGGCCACGCATTTTCGCAGCCACCGGGTCACGGTCATCAATGGATTGTTTTTTTTCAGCACCCGGGAAAACACCCTGGAAGGGCCCTTTTTTACCCGAGACGATGCCGAGCGCGAAACACAGCTGTATCTGAAGCGCATGCAACTGGCCAGAGACATCCGCGCCAGCCAGGCCCTGTAGCAGACTCGAGATTGCCAAAAGCTTCGCGGGCAAGCCATGTTCCTACAGTTTTGCGTCGAATACAGATTTACCATGCGACACGAATCCGTGGGAGCAGAGTTCGTCGGATCGCGCACCATCGCGAAGGGGCCCGCAAGACCGCCAACAGTCTTGCGGACAAGCCCGTCCGGTAATGAGCCTCAGCGCAACGCTTCGAACAAGCCCGTCGCGCCCATGCCGCCGCCCACGCACATGGTGACGATGCCATAACGCAGCTTGCGCCGTTGCAGTTCGCGCACCAGGTGCCCGACCTGGCGCGAGCCGGTCATGCCGAACGGATGGCCGATGGAAATCGAACCACCGTTGACGTTGTACTTCTCGTTGTCGATGCCCAACCGATCGCGGCTGTACAGACACTGGGAAGCGAATGCTTCGTTCAATTCCCACAGGTCGATATCCGCCACGCTCAGGCCCTTGGCCTTGAGCAGCCGGGGCACCGAAAACACCGGGCCGATCCCCATCTCGTCCGGTTCGCAACCGGCCACGGCGAAACCACGGAACAAGGCCTTGGGTGTGAGCCCCAGTTGCAGGGCTTTTTCCAGGCTCATCACCAGGGTCATCGAAGCACCGTCGGACAGTTGCGACGAGTTGCCCGCCGTGACCGAACCGTCTTCGGCAAACACCGGTTTCAAACCGGCCAGGCTTTCCAGCGTGGTATCCGGACGATTGCAGTCATCGCGCTCTACCACACCTTGCAGATGCTGGATCTGCCCACTGGCCTTGTCCTCGACCGCATAGGTCACCGTCATGGGCACGATCTCATCGTCGAACAGCCCCGCGGCCTGGGCAGCGGCGGTGCGCTGCTGGCTTTGCAGCGCATACAGGTCCTGCTGCTCGCGACTGACCGCGTAGCGCCGGGCGACGATCTCGGCGGTCTGGCCCATGGGCAAATAAATCCCCGGCACCTGCTCCTTGAGCAGCGGGTTGATCAGGTTGTCGGTGTTGACGCTTTTCATCGTCAGGCTGATGGACTCGACCCCTCCGGCGACAATGATCTCGCTGCAGCCGGAAGCAATCTGGTTGGCGGCAATGGCAATCGCCTGCAAACCCGAAGAACAGAAGCGATTGAGAGTCATGCCGGCGGTGCCGGTGCCCAGCTTCGACAACACCGCGACGTTACGACCGATATTGTACCCCTGCGCACCTTCGTTGGAGCCGGCGCCGACAATGCAATCCTCGACGCTGGCCGGATCGATGCCGTTGCGGCTGAGCAAGGCATTGACGCAATGGGCGGCCATGTCGTCCGGCCGGGTCTGGTTGAATTTGCCGCGAAAGGACTTGGCCAGGCCAGTCCGCACGCTGTCGACGATCACCACTTCACGCATGGCCTACCTCATTGATTGTTGTTGTCGGTTGGAAGGATCGAGTGAGCATAAGCCCACCCGATTCCCGACCGCGACAATCATTCATCCGGCGTATGCGCGGCCATCGTCCTACTTCGACTTGCCCTTCTTGCCATCCCTTGCGAACGCGCCCTCGATGGCCAGGTTGAGGGTGCGCAGCACCTTGACCCGGGCCCAGCGCTTGTCGTTGGCCTCCACCAGTGTCCAGGGCGCCACTTCGGTACTGGTACGGTCGACCATATCGCCGATGGCATCGCGGTACAGCTCCCATTTCTCACGGTTGCGCCAATCGTCCTCGGTGATCTTGAAACGCTTGAACGGAATATCCTCGCGTTCCTGGAAACGCTCCAATTGGGTCTGCTTGTCGATGGCCAGCCAGAACTTCACCACGATCACCCCGGCTTCGCTCAGTTGCTCTTCGAAATCGTTGATCTCACTGTAGGCGCGCATCCAGTCCGCCTGGCTGCAAAAACCTTCGATCCGCTCCACCAGCACGCGGCCGTACCAGGAACGATCGAACACGGTGAACTTGCCTCGTGGTGGAATATGCCGCCAGAACCGCCAGAGGTAGGGCTGGGCACGCTCATCCTCGGTCGGCGCGGCGATCGGCACGATGCGGTACTGTCGTGGATCAAGCGCCGCCGCAACCCGGCGGATCGCCCCGCCCTTGCCCGCCGCGTCGTTGCCTTCGAACACCGCCACCAGCGCGTGTCGGCGCATGCGTTTGTCCCGAAGCAAACCGGCCAGCCGCGCCTGCTCGGTAATCAGTTGCTCTTCATAATCGTCCTTGTCCAGGTGCTGGCTCAGATCCAGACTATCCAGCAGGCTCAGATCGTCCACCCCCGAAAGCAAGGGCGCGGCATTGGTCGGACGCGGCTTGGCGTCCCGGGTCTTGAGCGCCGTCTGCAAGCCTTCCAGCAGGATCTTGCCCGCGGTCAGGCTGCGGTAGCGGGGGTCGAGCCCCTCAATCACATGCCAAGGCGCATAATCGTGGCTGGTACGGCGCAGTATCCACTCGCCGAAATGCACGAACTGGTCGTAAGTCTCCGACTGCTGCCAGTCCAACGGACTGATGCGCCAGCTATGTAGCGGGTCATCCTGCAGCGATTTGAGGCGCGCCTTCATCTGCTTCTTGGACAGGTGGAACCAGAACTTGAAGATCAGCGCGCCTTCGTCGCAGAGCATTCTCTCCAGGCGCTCGGCCCCGCCGATCGCCTGGTCCAGCACGGCGTCCTTGAAGTGCCCATGCACCCGCCCCTGCAACATCTGGCTGTACCAGTTGCCGAAGAACACCCCCATGCGGCCCTTGGCCGGCAACTGCCGCCAGTAGCGCCAGGCCGGTGGCCGGGCCAGCTCTTCATCGGTTTGCTGGTCGAAAGTGCGGACCTCGATCAAGCGCGGATCCATCCACTCATTGAGCAACTTGACCGTCTCGCCCTTGCCCGCCCCCTCGATGCCATTGATCAGCACTATGACCGGAAAGCGCTTTTGCTGGTGGAGTTCGAACTGCGCCTCCAGCAAGGCTTCGCGCAGGGCCGGGACTTCAGCGTCGTAGGTTTCTTTGTCGATGGCGTGACCGATTTCGGCGGATTCAAACATGGGCGACTCCCTTCCAAGATGGAGCAAGACTAACGGATCGGACCGCGCCGTGTGGCGGGAAATCCCCAGGCCTTGCCGTGGATCAATCCGGTGTCCGGCAATCGGCTAGAATAGCCGCCTTGTTGCCGTCGAGCTGCCCCATGACCCGCGTATCGCCCCCCTCTCCCGCCCACGCCCAGATCGACTGGGACGACCAGGGTCGCCCGCACTCGCGGGTCTTCGACGACGTGTATTTTTCCGACCTGTCGGGCCTGGAAGAAACCCGCTACGTCTTCATCGAACAAAATCGCCTGAAAGAGCGTTTTGCGGCCTTGGGGCCGAGCGATCGGCTGGTGATCGGTGAAACCGGCTTCGGTACCGGGCTGAACTTCCTTTGTGCCTGGCAACTGTTCGAGGCCTGCGCGGTGCAGGGCGCCCGACTGCATTTCGTCAGCGTGGAAAAGTACCCGCTGAGCCACGCCGACCTGCAACGCGCCCTCACCCTCTGGCCCGAACTGGCGACCTTCAGCGCGCAATTGCTCGGTCAGTACCTCGCCATTCATCAAGGCTTCCAGCGGCTGTTGCTGGACAATGGCCGGGTGACCCTGACGCTGTTGGTCGGCGATGCACTGGAACAGTTGCCGCAACTGGATGCCCAGATCGATGCCTGGTTCCTCGATGGCTTCGCCCCGGCGAAAAACCCCGAAATGTGGAGCCCCGAACTGTTCGCCGAACTGGCGCGACTGGCGGCCCCCGACGCAACCCTGAGCACCTTTACCAGCACCGGCTGGGTTCGGCGCTCATTGAACGCGGCGGGCTTCAAGATGCGCCGCACCCCGGGCATCGGCCACAAGTGGGAAATCCTGCGCGGCGAATTTATCGGCTGGCCCACGGACATCGCCGCGCCGCCGCCGGCCAAGCCATGGTTCGCCCGTCCACAGCCGCCCGGTGGCGAGCGGCAGGCCCTGGTGATCGGCGGCGGCCTGGCCGGTTGTGCCAGCGCCGCGAGTCTCGCGGCCCGTGGCTGGCAGGTCTGCCTGCTGGAGCGCCACGCGGACCTGGCCCAGGAAGCCTCAGGCAACCCGCAAGGCGTCCTCTACCTCAAACTGTCGGCCCACGGCACGACACTGTCACAACTGATCCTCAGCGGTTTCGGGCATACCCGGCGCTTGCTCGAACAGTTGCAGCGCGGCCTCGACTGGGATGGCTGTGGGGTACTGCAACTGGCCTTCGATGAGAAAGAGGCCGAACGCCAGGCGCAGCTGGCTGCTGCCTTCAGCCCCGAGTTGCTGCACGTCCTGGATCAAGCCCAGTCCCAAGTCCTGGCCGGTGTCGCGCTTGAGCACGGTGGGTTGTTTTTCCCCGAAGGCGGCTGGGTCCATCCGCCGGCCCTGTGTCAGTGGCAGGCCAGCCATCCGAATATTGCAGTACGCCCCCATAGCGACGCCGTCGAACTGCGCAGGGTCGACGGCCAATGGCAGGCCTGGGATGCAGATACCCTGCTGGGCTGCGCCCCGGTGGTGATCCTTGCCGGGGCCGCCGAAGTGAAACGCTTCGCCGCCAGCGCCGCGTTGCCGCTCAAGCGCATTCGCGGGCAGATTACCCGCCTGGCGCAAACCGCCGACAGCACAGCCTTGAGCACCGTGGTCTGCGCCGAAGGTTATGTCGCACCGGCACGCCTCGGTGAACATACCCTCGGCGCCAGCTTCGACTTCAAGAGCACTGACCTGACCCCCACCACGGCGGAGCACATCGGCAACCTGGCATTGCTACAGGACATCTCGCCCGATCTGGCCCTGCGCCTGAACGCCGCCGAACTGGCCCCGGAACAGCTGCAAGGGCGGGCCGCCTTTCGCTGCACCAGCGCGGACTATCTGCCGATCGTCGGACCGCTGGCGGACCCTGAGCATTTCGCCAACGCCTATGGCGTACTGGGCAAAGATGCCCGGCAGGTACCACAAATCCCCTGCCCCTGGCTCGAGGGCCTGTATATCAACAGCGGCCACGGCTCGCGCGGGCTGATCAGTGCGCCGCTCTCGGGCGAACTGCTCGCCGCCTGGCTGGAGAACGAGCCGCTGCCCCTGCCGCGTAGCGTCGCCGAGGCCTGTCATCCGAATCGCTTCGCCTTGCGTGAACTGATTCGAGGCAAGAGCAAGCCGCAGACAGGCCCCTGACCCCGCCTCCCGCCGTCGAGTCAGAACGGCGCGGGATGCTCATCCAGTTCGTGCTGGGTCAGCGCCTCGAGGAAGACTTTTTCCTCGGCCATACGGGTTTCCATCAACACCGACAAACGCCGGGCATATCTCTCGCTGAGCATCTCCGGGGACTGTGTCAGCAACAGCTCTTCCTGATCATGGAAGGGTTTGTTGAAGCGAACAAAATCACGCGGGTATTTCTTTTTCAGGTAGTCGATCCAGAAATCCCGCGAAGCCACGAAGGTCTTCATCGCCGGTGTGTTCTCGGCCTGCCGGATACGTGCGCGGGCAGCGAGGATCTCCTCCTCGCTGACATTGGCAATCGACCTGAAGAACATTTCCTTCGGTTGTCCGGGCAAATACAGCGAACGGCCCAGACCGACCCGATAGGCCAGGTGCACTTCGAGTTCATCGACGCCACTCGATGAAGGCAACTCGGGATGCTCATGCAGGGCCTTGATATGCTCCCGGGCGATATCATCGATACGCTCCAGGCGAAACAGGCCGCGCGCCAACTTCAGCAGCTCCGTCGGCTCATTGCTCCTGGCCGCCAGGCTGCGGGCCCTGGACAGCAATACCCGGACTTCCAGATGGCTGAAGTTTCGCGCGGCGCTGTCGACGCACGTCAGCGGATCGGCGGCCAAGTCAAACAACTCATTGCGCAACGCCGTGTTCTCGGCCGCTTCCGCCAGCACCTCCCAGACACGTCGCGTCAGGTCCGCGCGAATCTTCCGATACTCAGCGCTCCCCCCCAATCGCCCCAACAACACGAAAAACTCCTCGGAGCCCGCCTCTCGCCGCAAGTCCTGCCAGAGGTTCTGCAGGGTGTCACGTCGCTCCCCTTCCTCGATATCGGCCAACCAACGCTGGCGCGCGCTGTACTCATCCAACGCCAGCTCCGTCTCCGGAATGCCGAAAGTGATACCGGTGCGTGTCCGATAGGCCGCCAGCAGATTCTGATAGTCAACGGTAAAGGGATTGTTACGCAGAATGATCCGCCGATTGATCGGCGAAGGCGCCGTGAAAACCGCACTCGACATACTCTGGATCCGGTTGTCACGCAGGTCCGCTTCGTACAATCGCACCCGCGTCAGCAAGCCCGAGGGCAGGCCATCGATTCCCGTACCGCGCAAGTGCAAACGGCGCAAGTGCGGCATCTGGCCGACATCCAGCAAGCCGACATCGAAGTTGCCGTTCAGGTTCAGCACTTCAAGATTGTGCAAGCTCGACAGCATATTGACCGAGCCCCGGGTCAACGTGATCCGGTTGTCCTGTGCGTGCAGCTCCCTGAGCTCGCTCATGTCCGCAATGGCGTCCGGCAGGAACTCAAGCTGATTGTTGTTCAACTCGAGGACGCGCAGATTGGAAAAATGCTCGAGAAAGTCTTCGGGAATACGCTCCACACCCATGTTTTTCAACGACAGCTCGGTGACATGATCAAAGCTGATCCCGAAGGGCAGGTTCGGCAAGCTGTCAACACGCAACCCCGCCAGACTGAGGCTGCGCCCGATGACCACGCCGTTCTCGTCATAGGTCCGGGGGGTTTGCCAGCGCCAGCAACGCTCGATGATCGAGGATGCCTGTTCACGGCTTTCATCCATGCCTCCCAGCCAGGCATGCCGCCGGTGAAGACTCGCCTCCACCCCTCGCCAACCACTGAGCGTCAACCGCAGCTGGCGGAGTTCTTCCTCGAGGGCCTCAAGCCGATTTCTGACCTGAAGGGGATCGTCGCCAAGGGCAATATAGAGGTTGCGCGCCTCCGGCTCACAGAGGTCGGGATACAGTCGGCCCAACCGTCGCAGGCCGCGTCGCGACCCATAGACACCGCCGCGCCTGACACGCAGACAGCCGGGAGAATCGTTGTTGCGCCATGTCCGCGAGCGGTATCCGGACTTGCGGGCGGGAAGTCCGAGTGTCTCTTCGAGCTCGGCCCGGGGACGCTCCAGCAACTTGGACATCAGCAGCTTGTGCAGCAGGTCGGCCTCGCCCAGCTTGACCCCCATCGCCTCCCGTTCAATCAGCCGCAGGCCACTCAGCAAGGCACCGCTCAGGGCATAGGGACCCTTTGCCTTCGGCCCCAGACTCAGGCCCGAGCCATCAAAGGCCTGATAACCCTGGGTGGTCCTGACCAGGACCCGGCGCCGGGAAAAATCAAAATCGCCCATCCCGATCAACAACGGGCCATCAAAACGATCCTGACGAATCTCCCAGCGGACATCTTTCGGCCAGCCGCCCATCGTTTTCAGTATGGACAACTGCAACCTGACGGTATCCAGACTGTCCGGATTGTTGAGAAAACCGCCTTCCAGCGCCTGGTTGACGCGAACTTCACGCAGGCTCTCGCCCATCTCTTCGAGCAACTGCAAGGGCAGGCGATCACTGGAACCCAAGCGCCCTTTCAGCACATCGTCCATCTGCCCCAGGACTTCACGCAAGACCCCGTCCGGCAACTCGGGAAAGCCACGCCGCAAGCCCAATGGCAGCCCGTTATCGGTCAGACAGCACAACCTGTACAGTCGCTGGAACACCGTGGCGTGATGCTCCCGCACATGGCTGCGCAGCACGTTCTCCAGCAGCGACGGCGCCTGTTCGGAGTCAGTCTTCGGACCAAGCAGTACCTTGCGATCCTGGAGGGTCAGTTTGTTCAAGACCACCGCCAATCCATCTGTCTCAATGTCCCGGAGCTGCACAATCAACTTCAGAGGCTGTACTGCCAGGTCCACTCCGTATTCGCGCAACGGTTTGCCCGCCCCGTCCAGCAGCATCAGCGTGTGATCCCGGGGCCAGCCCTTGAGGCTCGGCAGGATCTGCAACTTCAGGTCAAGCAGGCGCGCCTCGGCCGCCGCCGGTGCATCGGCAGGCACGAGCAGCCAGTTCAACTCATTGTCCAGATTGAAACGCTGTATCGAGTCGAGCAGTCGGGCCGGAATCGTTGCATCAGTCATATGTATCCGGCGCAGCAGCGATTCGTCGAGTCGCTGAATCGACAGGATCCGCTCGATCATTTCATCGTTCAAAAAACGGACATCAGGCCCCAGGCGACGAAACAGGTAAACCGGATCGTGCCATTGCAGCGGCCATTCGTGCGCCAGCCTCCAGGCCCCCGCGCCGTTGTGCTCGAGCAAAGGCTCGTAGGCGGATGCCCGGAGCGGATGGCGCAGGCGCCAGGCACCGACTGACTCATCCCGATAGGCCCGATAAGGCTCGCCAGCGATATCCAGGTAGCGATGTCCTTCATCCGCCTCGTCGCCCTGATAGAAGCCCTCCAGGTCCAGCGTCCTGTCCGCAAGTCCGGAGACATCATGGCGATAGGCGCGCAGGTCAGCCTGCCACAGCCGGTAGCGACCATCGCTCGACCTGACCGGCAGCAGGTCCTCGAAAAAGTCCGAGCGCCGTTGGAAAAAGCCCGATGGCCTTGCTCCCCCAGTGCATGGCCACCCCCAGGGCAACCATCGTCGCGATATCCTCGGCCACCGACATCAGGTGCGTGATTGCCTCGTCACGCTCGCCGTACCGCCAATCCTCATAACCTTCATAGGTTTGCGCCAGCAGTTGGCCGACCGCAACCCCCATCATCAGCACGCCGAGCCAGGGATTGGCGAAGGCGGCCAGATTCAACAGGGTCATGCCCAGGCCCAGGTGCGACAGATACCTGGCCTGGCGGGCGTCCTGGTCGACATCCTCGGTCGGGACCGCCACGATCCGCGCATCTTCCTGCAACCTGAGGATCTGTTGCCGGTAAAGATGAGAAAACAACTCGCCACTCAGCAGTTGCGGTGTCAACTGCAGGTCGGCCGCCTGGTTCAGGGACTTCGTGACCTTGCCCGCGGCGTCGCGGGTCTCAAGGGTCAGGCTCTTGCGCAACCGCGCGAGGAAACCTGGCAAGTCGCGCTGGCTGACAAACGTACAGAAAAACGCCTCATAAGCAGGCTGCCAAAGGCGGCGGCACAGCTCAGCCTGAAACGCCTCGAGCGAGGCGTAGAGCTTGAATCGCGTCAGTGGGTCGTTGGGAATATGCACCAGCACCCGGTTTTTCACACTGCTCTGCTCGGGCGACGGCAAATTCGCCAGAGTAAACAGGCACATGCCGGACAAGGTGACCCCCAGCATGCGCACGTCGTAGGCCATCATCCTCGAGCCATCCGGGGCAACGTCAACATTCAGCTCGATCCATTTGCAAACTTGCTGATGAGTCATGCCATCGATGTCTTTTTTCATGTAGGCGATGTAGGCATCCACCAACATATCGGCTTTCTTTTGCTGCACGATGGCCGATTCGATACGAAATTCATTGTTATCCGCCTCCTCCCCCTCACCTTCCGGAAGATGAAAAACCTGGCACAGGTGCTGCTGATAGCGCCTTCCCAGATCGAGCTGGCGCACCAGCTCGACAAAGGCATCCAGGCTGATCGTTGGCGCAAGTTTCGGATTGCAGCTCAGGCTTACATGGGATTGAGGGGGGAAACGTTCATCGGGCTCGAAGTTCTGCAGCGCGGCTTCCAGCAAACTGCGGCCGGTATAGTTCATCGGGAAGAAGTGAGCCGAGCCGATCGGCGGTGGCAGTGTCGGCCAGCGATTGGCAATTTTCAGTTGATCCCGATGGATATCCAGGCCCGGACCGAATCGATCTCGCAGCGCGCGCTCCAGCACAGGCTCACAAAACCCCCGGACGGTTTGCAGATCCTTGAGCCACTCGGTCACCTCCTCCTTGAGTAAAAGACTGCGCCGCAGGTGTTCGCGCAGGCGTGCAATATTTTCGGCGCGGGCGCCCAACAACCAAGGTGGCGCATTGCTGTTGATCACGTCTTCGTTGGCGCTATGTTCGTCCAGGGCGGCGGGCGCAAGATGGGTAACGGCTGACATTGCAAACATCCTTTTAAATCGTCCATGTCCATCGAGGATATCAGCCAGCCCAGGTTTTAAAATTCAAAAAAATTCATTATTTATCAGTAAGTTAAATCAGACATTCAAACCTTTCGGATAGTCGGATAACACCTCGTCGGGCAACGCGGCGCAGCAGCGGAGTCCACGGCAATGCCCGGCGGCCGGCAAAACCACGAGCATTGGCAAAGGCCGGGCACAAGGCCGGCCTGAGGTGATGTACTACGGGATCATTC
>NZ_JALLIX010000031.1 GCF_023242365.1 Pseudomonas sp. MWU13-2100 | reverse complement strand
TCGCGGGCAAGCTCCGCTCCCACAATGTCCGGGCCGGTTTGTGTCAGGAAAAGGTGGGTTGCCTGTTATGCCTTCTTCGTGGCGGTGCGGCGATCCGACAAGCTCCGCTCCCACAGGTTTGATGCCCGGCGCATAAGTTCGGCTCGGCGCGGACATTGTGGGAGCGGAGCTTGCCCGCGAAGAGGCCAGCACCGGCGCAGCAGTTCTTGACCTTAATCGTGGTCTTCGAGATAACGCAAAGCCATCTGCTCCGTCACCACCCGCGCCGGTGCCAGCAGGTGCGGAGCCACCAGCATCATGACCTGATACACCACCAGCCGCACTTCGCCTTCACGCCCCAGAATCCGCTGGTAGTCCAGGGAAAACAGCAAGGTCAGGGTGATCTGCTCCACCAACTGCCCCAGGGCCTGGGTGTCGCTCAGCAGCATACCCTGCGCCTTAAGGCGCGCCAGCAGGGATGCCAGTGTCCGCTTGAGGGCATTGAGCAGGTTGCGGATACCCTTGGCCAGCTTGGGCAAGCGCCCGGACAGATTGGACAGGTCCTGGAACAGGAAGCGGTAATGGGCCAGTCGCTCGACGATCAGATGCAGGAAGAACCAGTAGTCCTCGGGCGCCAGCCGGGCGTCGGCCGGCGGATTGAGCAAGGGCGCCAACTCGTCCTGGAAGCGCTCGAACAAGCCCAGCACCAGCGGCTCCTTGCCATGGAAGTGGTAGTAAAGGTTGCCCGGGCTGATCCCCATTTCATTGGCTACCTCCATGGTCGAAACGTTGGGCTCGCCTTTCTGGTTGAACAGTTGCAGGGCGCATTCCAGGATCCGGTCGCGGGTCTTCATCCAGTCTTCTTAGGTCGTTCCGACCGTTCGCCACGGCTGTCTGGCAGCCGTGGCCGGTGATGATCAGCGTACTCGCACATAAGTGCCGGGTGCCGCCTCCATGGGGGGGTAATTGGCGTTGCCCAGGGTCATCTGGGTTTCCCGCTGAGTCCCCGAACGCTCCTGGATCCAGCTCAGCCACTGGGTCCACCAACTGCCGTCGACCTGTTTGCCGTCGTAGTACCAGGCCCGTGGGTCACTGCTCAGCCTGGGGTTGTCGACGTAGTTGGCCTTGGGGTTGCTCGGCGGGTTGAGGATGCTCTGGATATGCCCGCTGTTGGACAGCACGAAGCGCCGATTACCACCCAGCAGCAAGGTCGAACGATACACCGCATCCCAGGGCGTGATGTGGTCGTTGATGCCGCCGACGCTGAAACTGTCGACCGTGACCTTCTGCAGGTCGATGGGGGTGCCGCAGACCTCCAGGCCGCCCGGATGGCTCAGCGGGTTGTGCTTGAAGAAATCCAGCAGGTCGCCATGAAACGCCGCGGGTAGTCGGGTGTTGTCGTTGTTCCAGTAGAGAATGTCGAATGCCGGCGGTTCCTTGCCCAGCAGGTAGTTGTTGACCCAGTAGTTCCAGATCAGGTCGTTGGGCCGCATCCAGGCGAAGACCCGCGCCAGGTCGCGGCCGTCGAGCACGCCTTGCTGGTAGGAGCGACGCTTGGCGGCTTCCAGGGTCTGCTCGTCGGCGAACAGGGTGGCCGGGCTGTCCAGCTGGCTGTCGAGCAGGCTGACCAGGTAGGTGGCGCTGGATACCCGACGCAGCTGCCGCTTGGCCAGCAGGTGGCCTTGCAGGGCGGCAATGGTCAGGCCGCCGGCGCAAGCGCCCATCAAGTTGACCTCGCGGCTGGCGGTGATCGCCCGGCAGACGTTCAGTGCTTCTTCCAGTGCCTCGACATAACTGGACAGACCCCATTCGCGGTGACGCACATCCGGGTTGCGCCAGCTGACGATAAACACCTGCAGGCCGTTCTTCAGCGCATACTGGACGAAGCTGTTGGACGGGCTCAGGTCGAAAATGTAGTACTTGTTGATCTGCGGCGGCACGATCAGCAGCGGCTTGGCGTACTGTTTTTCGCTCATCGGCTTGTACTGGATCAGCTCCAGCAGCTCATTGCGAAACACCACTGCGCCGGGGGTGGTGGCCACGGTCTTGCCGACTTCGAACGAGTGCTTGGTGACCTGGCTGGGCAGCCCGTTGTTGTGCAGCAGGTCGTCCACCAGGTGACTGATGCCGCGCACGATACTGTTGCCGCCGGAGTTGAACACTTCCTTGACCGCCAGCGGATTGAGCAGGGTATTGGACGGCGCCATGGCATCGTTGAGCAGGGCGAAGACAAAGTGCGCGCGGGCGCGATCGTCGTCGCTCATCCGGCTGTCGTCGATCCAGAGCCTGACCTGTTTCTGCCAGGCCAGATAGGCCTGCAGACTACGCCGGTAGAAGGGGTTGAGGCTCCAGGCCGGGTCGGCGAAGCGCGGGTCCTCGGTGTTGGGCTTGTACAGCGTGTCGCCGAGCAACACCTTGCCCAGTTGTCCGCCCAGGGCCAGGGCATGCCGGGCGGTGTGGATCGGGTTGCGCAGGCCATGGGCGGCCACGCTGCGCAGGGTGGAAAACAGATCCCGGCCGCGCAGACCGGTAATCGCACTCTGTGCGTTGATGAACGCGGCGGGTGTGGGCATCGAGCCCGTCGCTGGTTTGTCTCGCATGAGTCAACACTCCTTCGTCATCAAGCTATCAACCAACACCGGGGCACGCGACGGACGGTGTTGTCGGTCGCGGACCTTGTGCGCCACGCGGACGTCCTGCCTGCGGGCGCTTACTACCAGGGAAAGACTCCTAGGTGCTCTTGGAAGGCGCCGGGTGCGGGTGCATCACCGCCCGCTGGCGTTCTTCCTGGAGGAATTTCATGATGATCGGCGCCACGGCCTCGGCCCGGGTGATCAAAAATAAATGGCCGTCGTCGATTATGTGTAGCTGGGCATTGGGGATTCGCCAAGCCAACAGACGCATATTGATCAGCGGAATCAGTGGGTCGTCATCACCGGCCAGCACCAGGGTTGGCTGGTGGATCTTGTGTAGCCAGTGGATGCTGGTCCAGCCGAGGCCGGCGAACAGTTGCCAGTAGTAGCCCAACTTGCCGGCGGAACGGACCTTGGCGGCATGTTCGGCGGCCAGATGCGGGTCGCGGCGAAAGGCCCCGCCGTAGATGGTGGGGGCAATACGGATAACATGGGACGGCTGGATATAGCGCCGTGGACTGGCCATGTTCCACAACACTTTGGGCTTGCCCGGGACCATCACCGCGCCGGCGGCGGTGGCGGCGAGGATCAGTTTCTTGCAGCGCTCCGGGTAGTCATGGGCGAATTGCTGCGCCAGGGCGCCGCCCCAGGACACGCCTACCGCGTTGACCTGGCCGTAATCCAGGTAGTCGAGCATGCGCGCGGTGAGCTTGGCCAGGCCCGGAAAGCGATAGGGCCGCCTGGGCGTCGATGAACCGCCGACGCCGGGAACGTCAAAGGCAATGACCTCCAGGTCCGGGTCCAGGGCCTGGACGAACGGAAACACCAGTTCCAGGTTGGCGCCGATGCCATTGAAGATCAGCAAGGGCGTCAGATGAGACTTGCCGGGGCGAACCGCGGTGCGGATGGTCTGGCCATCCAGATCGATGGTTCGGAAGATAAACGGTTGCGGCATGCTCGAAGCCCTGTGGTTGAACCTGTTTTTCTGATCTGACGCGGTCCCTGTCGGTTCAGGGGGATCTGATATTGAAATCGGGGGCCCCTGAGGGGGCGATTTTACCCTGCTGCCAAGGCTGAACACGGTTTTTGGGTACCGGCTTTGTCCTTGTTTCACGACCGAGCGCGGTCCCTGTGGGGGTCGGCTTGCCGGCGATGGCGTCCGAATGGGCGCTGCCAGGCCCAAGAGCCTCATCGCCGGCAAGCCTTCTCCTACAAGGGATTGCGGTGTTCTTGAAGCCCTAGCGCTCGTGCACGTAAGTACCTGGTGCCGCCTCGCCCGCCGGGTAGGCCTTGCTGCCCAGGCTGGTCGGTGATTTCTTCAGTTTGCCCGAGCGTTCGGTCTGCCACGCCGACCAGTAAAGCCACCACGAATCGGTGTGTTTGGTGGAATTTTCCTGCCAATCGTCGGCCTTGGCCGGCATCTCGGTGCTGGTCATGTAGCGCGATTTCGGATTGCCCGGCGGGTTCAGGATGCTCTGGATATGGCCGCTGCTGGACAGCACGAACTCGACCTTGCCGCCGAACAGTTGCGCCGACTTGTAGCAGGACTTCCAGGGCGTGATGTGATCGTTGGTGCCGGCCAGGGCAAAGATGTCGGCGTCGACCTTCTTCAGGTTGATCGGCGTGCCGCACACCTCCAGGGCATCAGCGCGCACCAGCGGGTTGTTCTTGAACATCTCGATCAGGTCGCCGTGGAAGGCGGCCGGCAGGCGCGTGGTGTCGTTGTTCCAGAACAGGATATCGAACACCGGTGGCTCGTTGCCCAGCAGGTAGTTGTTGACCCAGTAGTTCCAGATCAGGTCATTGGGGCGCATCCAGGCGAAGACCTTGGCCATGTCGCTGCCTTCCAGCACGCCGGCCTGGTAGGAGTGGCGCTTGGCGGCTTCGAGGGTCTGTTCGTCGACGAACAGCGCGACCTGGGTGTCGAGGGTGGTATCGAGTACGCTGACCAGCAGGGTCAGGGCGTTGACCTTCTTCTCGCCAAGGGCGGCATAGTGGCCGAGCAGGGCGGTGCAGGTGATGCCGCCGGAGCAGGCCCCGAGCATGTTCACGTCCTTGCTGCCGGTGATGGCGGTGACCACGTCGACCGCTTCCTTGAGGGCGTCGATATAGGTCGACAGGCCCCATTCGCGCTGCGCCTTGGTCGGGTTGCGCCAGCTGACGATAAAGGTCTGTACGTGGCTGCGCAGGCAGAAGCGCGCCAGGCTCTTATCGGGGCTCAGGTCGAACACATAGAACTTGTTGATCTGCGGTGGCACCACCAGCAGCGGCCGTTCGTGCACCTGCTCGGTGATGGGGCTGTACTGGATCAGCTCCAGCACATCGTTGCGGAACACCACCGCGCCTTCGGTGGTGCCCAGGCTCTTGCCGACCTCGAAGGCGCCCATGTTCACCTGGCTGGGCATGCCACCGTTGTGCACCAGGTCCTTGGCCAGGTTCGAGAGGCCGTCGAGCAGGCTCTTGCCGCCGGTCTCGAAGAAGCGCTTGACCGCTGCCGGGTTGGCGGCGGTGTTGGTCGGGGCCATGGCCTCGGTCATCAGGTTGATGACGAAGTGGCCGCGACTGATGTCCTGTGGTGACAGCGAACTCTCGCTGATCCAGGCATGGAGCTCCTTGCGCCAGGCCAGGTAGGTTTGCAGGTAACGCCGGTACAACGGGTTCTGGCTCCAGGCCGGATCGTTGAAACGACGATCATCGCTTTCCGGCTGCAGGCCGGACTTGCCCAGCAGTACATTCTTCAATTCGACGCCGAAATGGGCGACATGCTTGACGCTGTGGATGGGTTGTTTGATGGCTTGGGTCAATACCATTCGTGCAGAAGTAAGAAGATCCTTTCTACGCAAGCCGACGACGGGGTTCAGGCCCAGGGTGTTTTCCGAGGCTTGCCGCTGCAGGTCATCGTTGTTCTTGTTACTCATCTACGACGCTCCATTGTCCTGAGACGAGTACCGGGTACAGCTGTGCAAATGGCACAGCCAATGCCAAGTACTACTGCTCGGGTGACCGTTGATTGCACATCGTTAAATGCACGGAACTTGCCAGCTCCATTGGTTACCCGAGTTTGATTTTTTTCGCAAGCGGGCCAATCGTTAGCCACGCCGTGGGGGATTGAATCAGATGTGATTAGAAAATGCCCCCCAAAACGACCGGAGGTCCGGACTAGAGCATCAGCCTGACGACGGACTCGGACGGGTCGCGGGATTTTCCGGCCGCTTTGAGTTCGGCAAGATAATCGGCCCACAAGTCATCCTGGCGACGTGCCAGCTCGTAGAGGTAGTCCCAGGTGAACAGTCCGCTGTCATGACCGTCGTCGAAGGTCAGTTTCAGTGCATATTGGCCGGCGGGTTCGAGTTTGCTCAAGGCGACATTGAGCTTGCCGAACTGGAGGATGGGCTTGCCGTGACCCTGGACTTCGGCGGAAGGTGAGTGCACCCGCAGGAATTCGGCGGGCAGGTGGTATTCCTCGTCCGGGCCGTATTTGAGGGTCAGGGTTTTCGAGGCTTTGTGCAGGTTGATGGCGGTGGGGAGTCGGGTGGTCATGGGCAGCCTGCGATCCGTCTGTGTCAGAGAACCCTGTGGGAGCGGAGCTTGTCGGATCGCCGCATCGCCGCGAAGCTTCTGGCGTTCTCACGGGCCCCTTCGCGAGCAAGCTCTGCTCCCACAAGGGGCCGTGTTCGGCCATCAAAGCCCTGCTCCGACAGGGAGCGGTGTACTTTTTACAGGATATACCGCGACAGGTCTTCGTTCTTCGCCAATTCACCCAGGTGGCTGTTGACGTAGTCGGCGTCGATGCGGATCGGCTCCTCGCTGTGCGCGCTGGCCAGGTCGCCGGCGCTGAACGAGACTTCCTCCAGCAGGCGCTCAAGCAGCGTGTGCAGGCGACGGGCACCGATGTTTTCGGTTTTCTCGTTGACCTGCCAGGCGATTTCCGCCAGGCGCTTGATGCCGTCCGGCAGGAACTCGATGGCCAGGCCTTCGGTTTTCAGCAGCTCGCGGTACTGCTCGGTCAGCGAGGCGTGCGGTTCGCTGAGGATGCGTTCGAAGTCTTCCGGGCTCAGCGCCTTGAGTTCGACACGGATCGGCAGGCGGCCTTGCAGTTCTGGCACCAGGTCGCTCGGCTTGCTCAGGTGGAACGCGCCGGAAGCGATGAACAGGATATGGTCGGTCTTGACCATGCCTAGCTTGGTGTTCACTGTGCAGCCTTCGATCAGTGGCAGCAGGTCGCGCTGCACGCCTTCACGGGAGACATCGGCGCCGCCGACGTTGCCGCGTTTGGCGACCTTGTCGATTTCGTCGATAAACACGATGCCGTGCTGTTCCACCGCCTCCAGGGCCTTGGCCTTCAACTCTTCGTCATTGACCAGGCGTCCGGCTTCTTCGTCGCGGACCAGCTTGAGCGCGTCCTTGACCTTGAGCTTGCGGCTCTTGCGCTTGCCCTTGCCCATGTTGGCGAACAGGTTCTGCAATTGGTTGGTCATTTCCTCCATGCCCGGCGGCGTGGCGATCTCGACGCCGAACGACTCGGCCACTTCGATTTCGATCTCCTTGTCATCCAGCTGGCCTTCGCGCAGGCGCTTGCGGAACAGCTGGCGGGTGTTGGAGTCCTGGGCTGGAGCCGCGTCTTCGTTGAAACCCATGCGCGCCGGTGGCAGCAGGGCGTCGAGGATACGTTCCTCGGCGGCGTCTTCGGCGCGATGGCGGACCTTGACCAGCTCCTGCTCGCGCAACAGCTTGATCGCGGCGTCGGCCAGGTCACGGATGATCGATTCGACGTCACGGCCGACATAGCCGACTTCGGTGAACTTGGTCGCTTCGACCTTGATGAACGGGGCGTTGGCCAGCTTGGCCAGACGCCGGGCGATCTCGGTCTTGCCGACGCCGGTCGGGCCGATCATCAGGATGTTCTTGGGGGTCACTTCGACGCGCAGTTCCTCGGGGAGCTGCATCCGCCGCCAGCGGTTGCGCAGGGCAATGGCGACGGCGCGCTTGGCATCATCCTGACCAATGATATGGCGATTGAGTTCGTGGACGATTTCGCGGGGGGTCATGGACATAATATGTGGGTCCTCAAGCGGGAACAGGCAGCCGGACAGGCTGGTTATTCCGCGAGGTCCTGCTCCTCGATGGTGACGTTGTGATTGGTGAAGACGCAGATGTCAGCGGCGATACCCAGGGCGGCTTCGACGATTTCCCGGGCCGAAAGATCGGTTTTCTTCAGCAGTGCGCTGGCCGCGGCCTGGGCATAGCCACCACCGGAGCCCATGGCGATCAGGCCATTTTCCGGTTCAACGACGTCGCCGTTGCCGGTAATGATCAGTGAAGCATCTTTGTTGGCGACCGCCAGCATGGCCTCCAGGCGACTCAGGGAGCGGTCGGTACGCCACTCCTTGGCCAGTTCGACAGCGGCGCGGACCAAATGCCCCTGGTGTTTCTCCAGTTGGCCTTCAAAGCGCTCGAACAAGGTAAAGGCGTCGGCGGTGGCACCGGCGAAACCGGCGATGACTTCGCCGTGGTAGAGGCGCCGGACTTTTTTCGCGTTGCCCTTCATGACGGTGTTGCCGAGGGAAACCTGGCCGTCGCCACCCATGACGACTTTGCCGTGGCGACGAACTGAAACGATGGTGGTCAAGGGAGAATCTCCACGCAGCGGGGCGAAAATGCCTGATGGAAACTCATATGGGGGTGGTGGTGGGTTTTTCAACCGTGGGCGGGATGAGGGGATGAATGGCGTAGGAAAGGCTTTGTTTGACCCCGCACGACCGACTTCAAGGCCAGGCTCTACCTTTGTGGCGAGCGGGCTTGCCCGCGCTGGGCCGCGCAACGGCCCCAAAACCGGCGAATCAGGTGTATCTGGTAGGCCGAGGCGGCCGGTTTTGCGGCTGCTGCGCAGCCGAACGCGGCGGTGCGGCGTTCCGACAAGCCCGCTCGCCACAAGACCGCGCTTGACTTGAAATGTCCTTGGCTGAGCGGGCTTCAGGTAAGCCCGCTCCCGGCAATCAGCGGCTTTGGCGCTGTTGCAGCAACAGGTTGTTGAAACCGCTGCCGGCCAGTTGCTTCTGCGCCTTGGTCAGTTGTTCGCGGTTGCTGAACGGTCCGACCAGGACCCGATACCAAGTCTCGTCCTTCACGGTCCCGGACTCCACCGAAACCGACTGCCCCAACAGGATGACTTGCGCCCGGACCTTGTCCGCATCGGCTTCCTTGCGGAACGATCCGGCCTGCAGGAAGAACTGCGTGACCGCTGCCGGCTTGGCCGCTGCCACCGGCGGTGGTGGTGGCGGGGTAATCCCGGACAAAGCGGCCTGGGCTCGGGCGGTGTCGATTTTTGCCGCTTCGGCCGGGGTCACCGGGGTGGTCGGCGTCGGCACGGTCTGTGGCGTCGGCAGGGTTTTCTCCGGCACGGCTTCCGGCGGCACGATCACTTCCGATTCCGGTAGCAAGGTGTAGAAGTCGTACTTGGGCTTCACCGGCTGGGTCGGGCTCGGCGGGGTCTTGTTGGCTTCGGCGATCTTGCTCGCCTTCAGCTGTTCCTGCTTGACCCGTTTGATGTCATCGCCCTTGCCCGGCTCCAGCTTCATCAGGAATACGATGAAGGCGCCCACGCCGAGGCCGATGGCCAGCCACAGCCAGCCCGGGATCGGCTTTTTCGCAGGAGCTTGGTAACGGCTGGCGCCACGTTTGGGTGCGGGGGTTTTCTTGGCAGCCAACTTACATACGCTCCAGGGTTTCCAGACCCAGCAGTTCCAGGCCTTGCTTGAGGGTGCGGCCGGTCAGCGCGGCGAGGCGCAGGCGGCTCTGTTTCTGTGCGGCGGTGTCGGCGGACAGGATCGGGCAGTTCTCGTAGAAGCTGGAGAACAGACCGGCGACATCGTACAGGTAGGTGCACAGTACGTGCGGGGTACCTTTTTCGGCGACGCTGCCGAGCACTTCGCCGAACTGCGCCAGCTTGGCGGCCAGTTCCTGTTCGTGCACGGCTTCAAGGATGATCTGACCGTCGACCTGGCTGAAATCCGTGCCCAGTTTGCGGAACACGCCGGCCACGCGGGTGTAGGCGTACAGCAGGTACGGTGCGGTGTTGCCTTCGAAGTTGAGCATCAGCTCGAAGTTGAAGCTGTAGTCGCTGGTGCGGTGCTTGGACAGGTCGGCATACTTGACCGCGCCGATGCCCACCACGCGGGCGATGCTGCGCAGTTCGTCTTCGGCCAGCTCCGGGTTCTTTTCCTTGACCAGCAGATAGGCGCGGTCCATGGCTTCGGTCAGCAGGTCGATCAGCTTCACGGTGCCGCCGTCGCGGGTCTTGAACGGGCGGCCGTCGGCGCCATTCATGGTACCGAAGCCCATGTGCTCCATTTCCATCGGGTGACCGACGAAGCCGGCCTTGCGCGCCACCGCGAACACCTGCTGGAAGTGCAGGGCCTGGCGCTGGTCGACGAAGTACAGCGCGCGATCGGCTTTCAGCACGTTGCTGCGGTAACGCACGGCGGCCAGGTCGGTGGTGGCATACAGATAGCCGCCATCGGCCTTGACGATGATGACCGGCAGCGGCTCTCCGTCGGCATTCTTGAATTCGTCGAGGAACACGCACTGGGCGCCGTTGCTTTCGACCAGCATGCCCTTGGCCTTGAGGTCGTTGACCACGTTGATCAGGTCGTCGTTGTAGGCGCTTTCGCCCATCACATCGGCCATGGTCAGCTTGACGTTCAGTAGCTCGTAGGTGCTTTGGCAGTGGGACAGGGAGATGTCGGTAAAACTTTTCCAGGCCTTGATGCACGCCTCGTCACCGGCTTGCAGGTCGACTACCAGCTTCCGGGCGCGATCGGCAAACGTCGGGTCTTCGTCAAAGCGTTTCTTGGCCGCGCGGTAGAAGTCCTCGAGGTCCGACAGTGCGCTTTTGAGCATGTCGGGATTGTCTTCGAGCATGGCCATCAGCATGCCGAACTGGGTGCCCCAGTCGCCGACGTGGTTCTGGCGGATCACGGTGTCGCCGAGGAACTCGAGCACGCGTGCGACGCCGTCGCCGATGATGGTCGAGCGCAGGTGGCCGACGTGCATTTCCTTGGCCAGGTTGGGGGCCGACAGGTCGACCACCACGCGTTGTACCGGGCCGGCCTTGCGCACGCCGACATGGGCGTCGGACAGGGCGGCGTCCAGGCGTGCGGCCAGGGCCTGGGTGTTCTGGAAGAAGTTGATGAAGCCGGGGCCGGCGATCTCGGCCTTGCTGACGCTGTCGGCGGCGGGCAGGGCGGCGATGATCTTTTCCGCCAGGTCGCGGGGCTTGAGGCCGGCCGGCTTGGCCAACATCATCGCGATATTGCTGGCGAAGTCGCCGTGGGTCTTGTCCCGGGTGTTTTCCACCTGGATCGCCGGCGTCAGCCCTTCAGGCAACACACCTTCGGTGACGAGTTGGGTGATGGCTTGCTGGATCAGCTGGCGAATGGTGTCTTTCATGGTCTTCTCTTTCGACCGCAAGCGCGGCGGCGCTTCGATGCGCAGGTGGAAAAACTGGGCATTATCCGTTGCCGGGGCGAGCTTGCCAACCGCTTATGGACTTGTGGTGACCGGGCGGGCCTCTTCGCGGGCAAGCTCCGCTCCCACAGGTTCCCGGTTGTACGCAAGGTTGCGGCATGGCTCGGACATTATGGGGCTGATGCCACAAGTCCCGAGTCGTTTACAGTCTTTGCATACAACTCGGACCTGTGGGAGCGGAGCTTGCCCGCGAAGAGGCCGCCAGGGTCAATACAAATCCACCGGATCGACATCCAGCGACCAGCGCACCTGTCGCCCGCTGGGCATCTGCTCCAGGACCAACAGCCAACTGCTCAACAACCGGTGCAGCGAGGCCCGGCCATTGGCCTGCAACAACAATTGCGCCCGATAGCGCCCGGCCCGACGCTCCATGGGCGCCGGTACCGGCCCCAGCAGTTCGATGCCGCCCAGGTTCATTTCGCCCAGCAAGCGTTCGGCCGCGCCGCAGGCCTCATCGAGAAACCCCTCGGCCTGTCCCGGCTTGTGGGCTTCGGCCCGCAGCAGCGCCAGGTGCGCGAAGGGCGGCAAGCCGGCGGCCCGGCGCTCGCTCAAGGCCTGCTCGGCAAAGGCGAAATAGCCTTGCTCGGTCAGTTGAATCAACAGCGGATGGTCCGCCAGGTGCGTCTGGATGATCACCTTGCCCGGCTCCTCCGCCCGCCCGGCCCGGCCCGCCACCTGGACAATCAACTGGGCCATGCGCTCGCTGGCGCGGAAATCGCCGGAGAACAGGCCGCCGTCGGCGTCGAGGATCGAGACCAGGGTCACCCGGGGAAAGTGATGGCCTTTGGCAAGCATTTGCGTGCCCACCAGGATGCACGGCTGGCCTTTCTGGATGGTGGCGAACAGTTGGTTCATTGCGTCCTTGCGCGAGGTGCTGTCGCGGTCGACCCGCAGCACCGGATAGTCGGGGAACAGGATACCCAGGCGTTCCTCGGCGCGTTCCGTTCCGGCACCCACCGGGCGCAGGTCGACCTTGCCACACTGCGGACAGTTGCGTGGCACGCGTTCGACATAGCCGCAGTGATGGCAGCGCAGTTCGCCGGAGCGCTGGTGCACGGTCATGCGCGCATCGCAGCGCGAGCATTCCGACATCCAGCCGCAGTCGTGGCACAGCAGCGTCGGCGCGAAGCCGCGGCGGTTGAGGAATACCAGCACCTGTTGGCCGGCGGCGAGGGTCTGGCCGATGGCCTGTTGCATCGGTCCGGAAATGCCGCTGTCCAGTGGCCGGCTTTTCACATCCAGGCGCAGGAAGCGCGGCTGCTTGGCACCGCCGGCGCGCTCGTTCAGGCGCAGCAGGGCATAACGACCGGTGTAGGCATTGTGCAGGCTTTCCAGGGATGGCGTGGCCGAGCCCAGTACGATCGGAATGCTTTCCTGGCGTGCGCGCACCAGCGCCAGGTCGCGGGCGTGATAACGCAGGCCCTCTTGCTGCTTATAGGAACCGTCGTGCTCTTCGTCGATGATGATCAGCCCGGGGTGTTTCATCGGGGTGAACAGCGCCGAACGGGTGCCGATAATGATGTCGGCTTCGCCGTCGCGGGCGGCGATCCAGGCGTCCAGGCGCTCGCGGTCGTTCACTGCCGAGTGCAGCAGGGCAATGCGGGCATTGAAGCGCTGCTCGAAGCGCGCCAGGGTCTGCGGCCCCAGGTTGATTTCCGGGATCAGCACCAGCGCCTGCTTGCCGGCTTCCAGGGTCTCGCGGATCAGTTGCAGATAGACTTCGGTCTTGCCGCTGCCGGTGACCCCGGCCAACAGGAACGCATGAAAACTGTCGAGCCCGGCGCGGATCGCTTCGCAGGCGGCGCGTTGTTCGCTGTTGAGCGGCAGTTCCGGTTGCGCCAGCCAGTGTTCGTGGCGCTCGCTGGGCGCGTGGCGACGCACCTCCACCCGCACCAGGTCCTTGGCCAGCAGCAGGTCGAGGCTGTCCTTGCTCAGCATCAGTTTGCTCAACAGCTGATGGGCCACGCCGTGGGGGTGCTGGGCCAGGGTCGCCAGGGCGTCGCGCTGGCGTGGGGCGCGGGCGATGCGTGGATCGTCGAGACGAGCGCCGGGGGTCATCGACCAGAAACGTTCCTGGCGCGCCTCGGCCGGCTCGCCCTGACGCAGCAGCACCGGCAACGCCCAACTCAGGGTGTCGCCGAGGCTGTGCTGATAATACTGGGCGGTCCACAGGCACAGCTTGAACAGTGCCGGCGGCAGCGGCGTCGTGGCGTCGAGCAGGGCCGTGGCGCGTCTGAGCTTGTCCGCCGGGACTTCGCTGTGCTCGGCGATCTCCACCAGGATGCCGATCATCTCCCGGCGGCCGAATGGCACCCGCAGGCGCATGCCGGGCTGCAGCGCGCTACGTGGCACACCCTCCGGCGCCCGGTAGTCGAACAGGCGGCGCAGTGGCGAGGGCAGGGCAAGGCGCAGGATGGCGTCGGGCACGCGGTTCTCTCTGGGAGGGGCTCATGGAGGGCGCGAGCCTAGCAGACGGCTCGGGCAGTGTCTTCCCGACGGAGGGCGCACTGGCCGCTTGCGTCGGGCAAAAGGTCTGGTATGATCGCCGGCTAAATTACGTGCGGTGTTCAACAATCGTGTTGAGCGGCGGCACGCCAGCCTGAGGAAGTCCCCATGAAAGCCGATATCCATCCAGCATACGTAGACATCGACGTTACCTGCAGCTGCGGTAACAAGTTCGTGACCCGTTCGACCCATGGCAAAGCTCTGCCAATCGACGTGTGCAACGAATGCCACCCGTTCTACACCGGTAAGCAGAAGACCCTGGACACCGGCGGCCGCGTGCAGAAGTTCGCCGACCGTTTCGGCATGTTCGGCGCTGTCAAAAAGGCCTGAGGCTGATCGCTCCGGGGAAAACCGCTGGTTTTTCCCGGTCGATAAAAAAGGCGTCCCCTGCGGACGCCTTTTTTGTGGGCGCTGTTTGTATCGGCGATCCCTGCCTCAAGGAATGTAGACATTTCTAATCTCGATTGTACACAGTCTATCCCTTGTATTTCGCGGCTCTTGGGCCAAAGTCGTAGGGGCAGGTGCTTGACACCGGTGACTGGTCAGTCTTGTGAGGACTTGGCGACACGAGTATCCTCGGCGGTCCGTCAGTCCCACAGTAAAAAGCGGAATGCCCACATGTCAGATCTGAAAACTGCCGCTCTCGAATATCATGCCAATCCTCGTCCGGGGAAGCTGAGCGTCGAGCTCACCAAAGCCACCGCCACCGCTCGCGACCTGTCGCTGGCCTACAGCCCTGGCGTAGCCGAACCAGTACGCGAAATCGCCCGCGATCCTGAGCTGGCCTATAAGTACACTGGCAAGGGCAACCTGGTTGCAGTCATTTCCGATGGCACCGCGATTCTCGGCCTGGGTAACCTCGGCCCATTGGCCTCCAAGCCAGTGATGGAAGGCAAGGGCGTGCTGTTCAAGCGTTTCGCCGGTATCGACGTGTTCGACATCGAAGTCGACTCGGAAAGCCCGCAAGCCTTCATCGACACCGTCAAGCGTATCTCCATCACCTTCGGTGGCATCAACCTGGAAGACATCAAGGCCCCTGAGTGCTTTGAGATCGAACGTGCTCTGATCGAGCAATGCGATATCCCGGTATTCCACGATGACCAGCACGGCACCGCGATCGTGACCGCGGCCGGCATGATCAATGCCCTGGAAATCGCCGGCAAGACCCTGCCGGAAGCCAAGATTGTCTGCCTGGGTGCCGGCGCTGCCGCGATCTCCTGCATGAAATTGCTGGTGAGCATGGGCGCCAAGATCGAAAACATCTTCATGGTTGACCGTACTGGCGTGATCCACGCTGGCCGTGACGACCTGAACCAGTACAAGGCGGTATTCGCCCACGCCACCGACAAGCGCACGCTGGCTGACGCCTTGCAGGGCGCTGACGTGTTCGTCGGTCTGTCCGGCCCGAACCTGCTGGATGCTGCCGGCCTGCTGTCGATGGGGCCCAACCCGATCGTGTTCGCCTGCTCGAACCCGGATCCGGAAATCGCCCCGGAGCTGGCTCACGCCACCCGCAACGACGTGATCATGGCCACCGGTCGTTCGGACTACCCGAACCAGGTCAACAACGTCCTCGGCTTCCCGTTCATCTTCCGTGGTGCCCTGGACGTCCGTGCCAAGCGCATCAACGAAGAGATGAAAGTGGCTGCCGCCAACGCCCTGCGCGAACTGGCCAAGCTGCCGGTACCTCAGGAAGTGTGCGACGCCTACGGCGGTATCAAGCTGGAATTCGGTCGTGAGTACATCATTCCGAAACCGATGGATGCCCGTCTGATCACCCTGATCTCCGATGCCGTGGCCAAGGCGGCTATCGAGACCGGCGTGGCTACCCTGCCGTATCCGAAGAACTACCCGCTGAAAAGCGTGGATGACGTGTTCAACGGCTAAGCCGTTGTAGCGTCAAACAAAAAGCCCCGGCTCGAATGAGTCGGGGCTTTTTGCTGTGTGGCTGTCCAGCTTTTGTGGGCACGCGCAGCGTATGGCTGGGCGGAATAGGTGGCGAGCGGGCTTGCCCGCGCTGGGGTGCGAGGCACCCCCAAAACCGGTGATCGCGTAATGTCGGATAAAACGCGTCGGCCGGTTTTACGACTGCTTTGCAGTCGAGCGCGGCGGTGCGGCGTTCCGACAAGCCCGCTCGCCACAAGACCGCGTCCGATCGGGGCTGGCTCGTTTGCCACAACAAGCCCGCCCGTCACACCGAGGGATCAGAACAGATCGATCGGCGCCGCCTCGTCCGCCGGCAGCGGACTGCCCGGGGCGCTGCCGCCATTGCCGATTTCATTGACCGACGGCGGCGTGTCTTCGCTCTTGAACAGCTCGAAGTAGGCGTTCGGCGTACCCGGTGTTGCCGCGCGGCCGCTGACCGGATCCACCCGCAGGCTGAGGATGCCTTCCGGCTCCGCCTGGGTGTGCAGCGGTTTGCCCTTGAGAGCGGCGCCCATGTAGTCCATCCAGATCGGCAGTGCCACGGTACCGCCGAACTCGCGGCGACCCAGGCTTTCCGGCTGGTCGAAGCCGGTCCAGACGGTGGTGACGTAATCGGCGTTATAACCGGTGAACCAGGCATCCTTGGATTCGTTGGTTGTACCGGTCTTGCCCGCCAGGTCGCCACGGCCCAGGGCCAGGGCGCGACGCCCGGTACCGAGCTTGATCACGTCCTCGAGCATGCTGTTGAGGATAAAGGTGGTTCGTCCGTCGATGATCCGCTCGGCCACCGCTGGCGCCTGGGCGGCCGGTGCCGGTGCTTCGCTGGTGCTGTTGACGGTGAACGACGGCTGGCTCGGTGCCGCAATGCCGCTGCTGGCCGCCGCACCGCTCGGCACGCTCGGTGGGTTGGCGACGAACAGGGTGTCGCCATTGCGGCTTTCGATCTTGTCGATCAGATACGGGGTGATCTTGTAGCCGCCGTTGGCGAAGGTGCTCCAGCCCGTGGCAATCTCCATTGGCGTGAGGGTCGCGGTACCCAGGGCCAGGGACAGGTTGCGTGGCAGGTCCTGCTTGTTGAAGCCGAACTTGGCGATGTAGTCGATGGTCTTGTCGACGCCCAGGCTTTGCAGCAGGCGAATCGAGACCAGGTTGCGCGACTTGTACAGCGCCTCGCGCAAGCGGATCGGGCCGAGGAAGGTGTTGGTGTCGTTTTTCGGGCGCCAGACCTTGTCCAGGTATTCGTCGACGAACACGATCGGTGCATCGTTCACCAGGCTGGCCGGGGTGTAGCCGTTGTCCAGTGCGGAGCTGTAGATGAACGGTTTGAAGCTTGAGCCCGGTTGGCGTTTGGCCTGGGTGGCGCGGTTGTAGTTGCTCTGCTCGAAGGCGAAGCCACCGACCAAGGCGCGGATCGCACCATTTTGCGGGTCAAGCGAGACCAGCGCGCTCTGGGCCGCCGGTACCTGGCTGAACTTCAGGCTGTTGTCGGCCTGGCGCTGGACGCGGATCAGGTCGCCGACCTGGGCGACGTCGGCCGGTTGCTTGGGGGCGGCGCCGAGGCTGTCGGTGTTGAGGTATGGGCGGGCCCATTTCATGCTGTCCCAGTTGACGATTTCCGGGCCGTTGTGGGTCAGTACGTGCAGGCTGGTCTTGTCCACCAGGGTGACAATGGCCGGCTCCAGGCCGTTGATGGTGCGCTGTTTGCCCAGCTCGGCGATCCAGGCGTCACGGGTCTTGCCCGGCAGGCGCGATTCCGGTCCGCGGTAGCCGTGGCGCTGGTCGTAGGCGATCAGGCCTTCTTCAACCGCATGGTTGGCCAGCTCCTGCAGGTTGCTCGGTACGGTGGTGGTGACGCGGAAGCCTTCGGTGTAGGCTTCGCTGCCATAGCGTCCGACCATTTCCGCACGGGCCATTTCGGCGATGTACGGTGCGTTCACTTCTGGCGTCGGTACGTGATAGCTGGCGTTGACCGGCTCGACAATGGCTGCCTGGTAGGCGGCCTCGTCGATCTTGCCCAGCTTGTACATACGCCCCAGGATCCAATCACGACGCTCTTTGGCGCGCACAGGGTTGGCCAGTGGGTTGAAGCGCGATGGTGCCTTCGGCAGGCCGGCGATCATGGCCATCTGGGCCAGAGTGATGTCGCGGATCGACTTGCCGTAATAAACCTGGGAGGCCGCTTCGATACCGTAGGCACGGTTGCCCAGGTAGATCTTGTTCACATACAGCTCGAGGATCTCGTCCTTGGTCAGCTGGCGCTCGATTTGCAAGGCAAGAAGGATCTCGTTGGTCTTGCGCGAGAAGCTACGCTCGCTGGACAGGAAGTAGTTCTTTGCCACCTGCATGGTGATGGTGCTACCGCCAGTCTGTATGTGTCCGCTCCTGACCAGTTGGGTTGCGGCGCGCATCAGGCTGCTGGGGTCGACGCCATAGTGGTTGGCGAAATTGTCGTCCTCGGCGCTGAGCAGGGCGTTGATAAAGTTCGGTGGAATATCGGCGAAACGCAGGGGCGTACGGCGCATCTCGCCGAATTCGGCGATCAGCTTGCCATCGCTGGTGTAGACCCTGAGCGGAATCTGCAATTGTATGCTGCGCAAAGTCTCGACGGACGGCAGGCCCGGACTAAGATAAAGAAAAGCGCCGCTCAGGACGAGCAGCAGCCCGCAGAACACGGCGACGAAAGACCACCCGAAAAACTTCAGCAGACGAATCAAGGCTTGTGGATTTCCAGATAAAAGAATGGGTTAGGCGTCAGGCTAAATTCACAGCAAGCGCGGGTTCCGCGATTTGAAAAAAACGCTGGGCATTATAAGCATTTTTGGGCGTGAGCGTCATTTGCGCTTATGTCAAGACTGCTATTAAATGCCCATCATCATAAAGGGTCCGTAAGTCGCGGATAGTAATAGGGAATCGGTAGTGCTTGGACTCTTTGGCAAAAAAGCGCATTCGCTCCTGGGGATCGACATCAGTTCCACCTCGGTAAAGCTCCTCGAATTGAGCCGTTCAGGCAATCGATATCGGGTCGAGTCCTATGCCGTGGAGCCGTTGCCGGCCAATGCCGTGGTCGAAAAGAACATCGCCGAGCTCGAGGGTGTCGGGCAGGCCCTTGCACGGGTGCTGCTCAAGGCCAAGACCAGCGTGCGCGGCGTGGCCGTGGCCGTGGCCGGTTCCGCGGTAATCACCAAGACCATCGAGATGGATGCCGGGCTTTCCGACGACGAAATGGAAAACCAGCTGAAGATCGAGGCCGACCAGTACATTCCCTATCCCCTGGAAGAAGTGGCCATCGATTTCGAGGTCCAGGGCTATTCGGCGCGCAATCCCGAGCGCGTCGAAGTCCTGCTTGCCGCCTGTCGGAAAGAAAACGTCGAAGTCCGCGAGGCGGCCCTGGCCCTGGCCGGACTCGAGGCCCAGGTGGTCGATGTCGAGGCCTACGCCCTGGAGCGCTCCTTCGGCCTGCTCGCCGCGCAACTGGCCAGCGACCACGAGAAGCTGACGGTCGCGGTGGTGGACATCGGCGCGACCATGACCACCCTCAGCGTCCTGCATAACGGTCGGATCATCTACACCCGTGAACAACTGTTCGGCGGTCGCCAGCTCACCGAGGAAATCCAGCGGCGCTACGGCCTGTCCAACGAAGAGGCCGGGCTGGCGAAGAAGCAGGGCGGCCTGCCCGACGACTACGTCAGCGAGGTGTTGCAGCCGTTCAAGGACGCCGTGGTCCAGCAGGTCTCGCGTTCCCTGCAGTTCTTCTTCGCTTCCGGGCAGTACAACGATGTCGACTACATCCTGCTCGCCGGCGGCACCGCGTCGATTGCCGGGCTCGATCACCTGATCCAGCAGCGGCTCGGTACGCCGACCCTGGTGGCCAACCCCTTCGCCGACATGGCCTTGAGCAGCAAGGTCAACGCCGGGGCGCTGGCCAGTGACGCGCCGGCCCTGATGATCGCCTGCGGTCTGGCCTTGAGGAGTTTCGACTGATGGCGCGGATCAACCTGCTGCCCTGGCGCGAGCAACTGCGCGAAGAGCGCCGCAAACGTTTCCTCACCGCCCTGGTCGGCGTGCTGGTGGCGGCGGTCGGCGTGGTCTTGCTGACCGACCAGTACTTCAGCGGCGCCGTCGACCGCCAGGTCGCGCGCAATACCTACATGAACAAGGAGATCGCCCAGCTCGACGGCCGGATCAAGCAGATCAGCGAGCTCAAGGCGCGTCGCCAGCAACTGATCGAGCGGATGAAGATCATCCAGGATCTGCAAGGTAACCGCTCCATCAGTGGGCGGATCTTCGATCAACTGGTGCGGACCCTGCCGGACGGCGTGTATTTCACAGAAGTGAAGATGACTGACAAGACCATCTCGATCACCGGTGCGGCCGAATCGAACAACCGGGTTTCGGACCTGATGCGCAATCTCGATGCCTCCGACTGGCTCACCGCGCCCACGCTGACCGAGGTCAAGGCGACCAGCGCCGGCGCGGTGGACCAGGCCAACACGTTCCAGCTGAGCGTGCGCCAGACCCAGCCAAAATCCGAGGGAGCGGTCAAATGAATCTCTCCGCCTGGATGGAAAGCCTGCGCAAGATCGACCTTGCCGACCTCGACATGCAGAACATCGGCTCCTGGCCGGCGGCGGTCAAGGTCGCGAGCGGCGTACTGACGGCGATCCTGGTGCTGGCCCTGGGTTACAACTTCTACATCAAGGACCTGACCGACCAACTGGAGCTGCAGCGCGCGACGGAAGTGACCCTCAAGGAACAGTTCGCCACCAAGGCGCACCTGGCCGCGAACCTCGAGGCCTATACCCGGCAGATGCAGGAGATGGAGGAGTCGTTCGGCGCCTTGCTCAAGCAGTTGCCGAGCGACACCGAGGTGCCGGGGCTGCTGGAAGACATCACCCGTACCGGATTGGGCAGCGGGCTGGAGTTCGAGGAGATCAAGCTCTTGCCGGAAGTCACCCAGCAGTTCTATATCGAGCTGCCGATCCAGATCACCGTGACCGGTGCCTATCACGACCTGGCCACCTTCGTCAGTGGCGTGGCGGCCCTGCCGCGGATCGTGACCCTGCATGATTTCGAGATCAAGCCGATCGCCGCGTCACCGGCTGGCGGCAACAAGCTACGCATGAGCATCCTGGCCAAGACCTATCGCTACAACGACAAGGGGCTGAAGAAATGAGCCGCTTGCATGGGATCTGTGTGACCCTGTTGGCGCTGACGCTGGCCGGCTGCGGCAACAACAACGACTTCAGCGACCTCGATGCGTACATGAAAGAAGTGCGTGCGCGGCCGGCGGGCAATATCGAGCCGACGCCGAAATTTCGCGCCTTCGAGATGTTCACCTACAGCGCCGCCGCGCTGCGCAGCCCGTTCCAGCCGCCGATGAAGGTCGATCTGGTCAATCGCCAGAAAGGCTCCCACGAGGTCAAGCCAGATCCGAATCGGACCAAGCAATTCCTCGAGGGCTTCAATATCGAGCAGTTCGAGATGGTCGGCACCCTGTCCAATGCCAGCGGCATCTTTGCCCTGGTACGCGGGGCCGGGGGTGTCCATCGGTTGAAAGTGGGCGACTATCTGGGGCGCAATGATGGCCGTATCGTGGCTATCACCGACGCCCAGGTCGAGGTGATCGAGATCGTTCCGGATGGCGAAGGCGCCTGGCTGGAACGACCGCGCACCATCCCTTTGAAAGAGCACTCATAGTGGAATTCGATATGAACAGGATTATTTCATCCCTCGGCATTTCGCTATGGATGGCGCTGGTGTCGCCGATGGTGTTGGCGGCCAACCTGAAAACCCTGGACGTGGCGGCGCTGCCCGGGGATCGGGTCGAACTGAAGCTGGGCTTCGACAGCCCGCCCGCCGCGCCCCACGGCTACACCACCGACCAGCCGGCGCGTATCGCCCTGGACCTGAGCGGTGTCACCAGCCAGTTGGTCAAGAAGACCCGTGACCTGGGCGTGGGCAACGCCCGCAGCGTGACCGTGGTCGAGGCCAAGGACCGCACGCGGCTGATCATCAACCTGACCAAGCTGGTGCCTTACAGTACGCGTATCGAGGGCAGCAATCTGTTCGTGGTGGTGGGTCAGGGTGTCGGCCCGGCCGTCCAGGCCAGCGCGCCAAGGCCCGCGGCGGCGGTGTCGGTTCCGGCGCGAGCGGCGCCCAAGCCCTATGTGGCGGTGGGGCGGGCGATCCGCAATGTCGACTTCCAGCGCGGCGAGCAGGGTGAAGGCAATGTGATCATCGAGCTGTCCGATCCGTCCATCAGCCCGGATATCCAGGAGCGTGGCGGCAAGATCAGCGTCGACTTCCCCAAGACCCAATTGCCCGACCCCCTGCGGGTACGCCTGGACGTGAAGGATTTCGCCACCCCGGTGCAGTTCGTCAACGCCAGTGTCGTCGCCGACAAGGCGAGCATTTCCATCGAGCCCAGTGGCGCCTTCGATTACTCGACCTACCAGACCGACAACAAGCTGACCATCAGCGTGCGGCCGCTCACCGTCGACGACCTGCAACGGCGTAATGCCGAGCGTTTCGTCTACAGTGGTGAAAAGCTCTCGCTGAACTTCCAGGACATCGACGTGCGTTCGGTGCTGCAACTGATCGCCGACTTCACCAACCTCAACCTGGTGGCCAGCGATACGGTACAGGGCGGTATCACCCTGCGCCTGCAGAATGTGCCCTGGGACCAGGCGCTGGATCTGGTACTGAAAACCAAGGGCCTGGACAAGCGCAAGATCGGTAATGTGCTGCTGGTGGCCCCGGCGGACGAGATCGCCGCCCGCGAGCGCCAGGAGCTGGAGTCGCAGAAGCAGATCGCCGAGCTGGCGCCCCTGCGCCGCGAGCTGTTGCAGGTCAACTACGCGAAAGCGGCGGATATCGCCAAATTGTTCCAGTCGGTGACCAGTGCCGAATCCAAGGCCGACGAGCGTGGCTCGATCACCGTGGATGAGCGCACCAACAACATCATCGCCTACCAGACCCAGGACCGCCTCGACGAGCTGCGGCGCATCGTTGCCCAACTGGACATCCCGGTGCGCCAGGTGATGATCGAGGCGCGGATCGTCGAGGCCAACGTCGGTTATGACAAACAGCTTGGCGCCCGCTGGGGCGGCAAGATCAGCGGCGGCAACTGGAACACCTCGGGTGGTTCGCCGACCCTGAGCAAACTGACCGGGCAGAGTAGCAGCACGCCGTTCGTCGACCTGGGCGCGACCACCGCCACGTCGGGCATCGGCATCGGCTTCGTGACCAACAACACGACCCTGGACCTGGAGCTCAGCGCCATGGAAAAAACCGGCAACGGCGAAGTGGTGTCCCAGCCCAAGGTGGTCACTTCCGACAAGGAAACCGCCAAGATCCTCAAGGGGACCGAGATTCCCTACCAGGAATCCAGCTCCAGCGGCGCGACCTCGGTGGCCTTCAAGGAGGCCTCGCTGTCCCTGGAAGTGACTCCGCAGATCACCCCGGACAACCGGATCATCATGGAAGTGAAGGTGACCAAGGATGAGCCGGACTACCAGAACGTGTTGAACAACGTGCCGCCGATCAAGAAAAACCAGGTCAACGCCAAGGTCCTGGTCAACGACGGCGAGACCGTGGTGATTGGTGGCGTGTTCTCCAATACCCAGAGCAAAACCGAAGAGAAGGTGCCATTTCTCGGTGATGTGCCGTATGTTGGCCGCCTCTTCCGTCGAGACATTGTCTCGGAAGCAAAATCCGAGCTGCTGGTATTCCTGACTCCGCGTATCATGAATAACCAGGCGATTGCTGTGAGTCGTTGATTCTGTGCGAAATTTGATTCTTGTAGGGCCTATGGGGGCTGGAAAGAGCACCATAGGCCGGTTGCTGGCCAAAGAGCTGCGCCTGCCTTTCAAAGATTCCGACAAGGAAATTGAACTGCGTACCGGCGCGAATATCCCGTGGATCTTCGACAAGGAAGGCGAGCCCGGCTTTCGCGACCGCGAGCAGGCGATGATTGCCGAGCTGTGTGCGGCCGACGGTGTGGTCTTGGCCACCGGCGGCGGCGCGGTCATGCGCGACGAAAACCGCCAGGCCTTGCATGCCGGCGGTCGGGTGGTCTACCTGCACGCTTCGGTGGAACAGCAGGTCGGGCGCACGGCCCGTGATCGCAATCGACCGCTGCTGCGCACCGCCGATCCGGCCAAGACCCTGCGCGACCTGTTGGCGATCCGTGATCCGCTGTATCGGGAAATCGCCGACCTGGTGGTGGAAACCGATGAGCGGCCGCCGCGCATGGTGGTACTGGACATCCTTGAACGCTTGCAGCAGCTGCCTCCCCGTTAAAGCGCGGGAGGAAATGCGCTATTCTCGACCACCGCCATGCTCGGTGTCGGTCATGGCTTAAAGCCATTGGGCCGCGTCCACACCAGACGCCGCCGACAATCGTTAATCCTGAGACTGGACGCCCGCGTCCATCTTCACTGTGGGGACACATGCAGACACTTAAGGTCGATCTTGGCGAGCGTAGCTACCCGATTCACATTGGCGAAGGGCTGTTGGACCAGCCTGGGCTGCTGACGCCGCACATTGCCGGTCGGCAGGTCGCGATCATCTCCAATGAAACCGTCGCTCCGCTCTACCTCGAGCGCCTGACCCGCAGTCTGTCGGCCTATTCCGTGATTTCGGTGGTGTTGCCCGACGGCGAGGCCTTCAAGACCTGGGAAACCCTGCAACTGATCTTCGACGGCCTGCTGGGCGCCCGTCATGACCGCCGCACCACCGTGATCGCCCTCGGCGGCGGGGTGATCGGCGACATGGCCGGCTTTGCCGCCGCCTGCTACCAGCGCGGCGTGGATTTCATTCAGGTGCCGACTACCCTGTTGTCCCAGGTCGACTCGTCGGTGGGCGGCAAGACCGGGATCAACCATCCGCTGGGCAAGAACATGGTCGGCGCCTTCTATCAGCCCAATGTGGTGCTGATCGATACCACGACCCTCAGCACCCTGCCACCGCGCGAGCTGTCGGCGGGCCTGGCGGAAGTGATCAAGTACGGCCTGATCTGCGACGAACCGTTCCTGACCTGGCTGGAAGAGCACGTCGACCAACTGCGCGCCCTGGACCAGGGCGCCCTGACCGTCGCTATCGAGCGCTCCTGCGCGGCCAAGGCCGCGGTGGTCGGTGCTGACGAGCGCGAGTCCGGCGTGCGCGCCACGCTCAACCTCGGGCACACCTTCGGTCACGCCATCGAGACCCACATGGGCTATGGTGTCTGGCTGCACGGTGAGGCCGTGGCGGCTGGCACCGTGATGGCGCTGGAAATGTCCACACGCCTGGGCTGGATCAGTGCCCAGGAGCGTGATCGCGGTATTCGCCTGTTCCAGCGTGCGGGCTTGCCAGTTATTCCGCCGGAGGAAATGACCGAAGCCGATTTTCTCGAACACATGGCAATTGACAAGAAAGTGATCGACGGTCGCCTGCGCCTGGTGCTGTTGCGCCGAATGGGCGAAGCCGTGGTAACCGACGATTATCCGAAAGAAGTTCTACAGGCCACGCTGGGGGCGGACTACCGCACTCTGGCTCAGCTTAAAGGTTGATAGGATTCCGATGACCAGTTTGCATGCCGACGAGGCTTTCCTCGGCCATTACCAGTTAAGTCACGACCCTTTCGCTCCTCGGGTGCCTGGCTTCAAATTCTTCCCCGCCCAGCGCAAGCCGGTGCTCGGGCAATTGCACCACCTGGCTCGCTACAGCCAGCTGCTGCTGGTGGTTACCGGGCCGCAGGGCAGTGGCAAGACGCTGCTGCGCCAGGCGCTGGTGGCGAGCACCAACAAGCAGTCGGTGCAAAGCGTGGTGGTCTCCGCGCGTGGTGCCGGCGATGCGGCGGGCGTGCTGCGGCAGATCGCCCAGGCACTGAATGTGGCTCAGGCCGATATCCGCGAGATCCTCAACCAGGTGGTGCAACTGGCGCTGACCGGCCAGGAGGTCTACCTGCTGGTGGACGATGCCGAGTCGCTCGACGACTCCGCCATCGAGGCCCTGCTGGCCCTGGCGGCCGGCGCGCCGGAAGGTCGCCCGCATGTTTTCCTGTTCGGCGAATCGTCGCTGATCGCGGCGCTGGAGCAGCACGGCGCGGAGGAAGAACGCTTCCACGTGATCGAATTGCAGCCCTATACCGAAGAAGAAACACGTGAATACCTGGCCCAGCGTCTTGATGGCGCCGGCCAGGGAATCGAACTTTTTTCCGCTGAGCAGATCACTGAGATTCACGAAAGCGCCGAGGGCTGGCCTGGCAGCATCAACCAGGTCGCCCGTGACGCCATGATCGAAGCCATGATCGCCAGCCGCTCCGCGGTGAAGCGTCCAAGTATGGGGTTCAAGATGCCTAAGAAGCAGGTATTGGCGTTGTCCGCCGTGGTGGTGGTTGCCGTGGCGGCGGCCTGGATGATTCCGGGGCGCAACAAGGCGCCGTCCACCGCTGGCACAACCGCTAGTGAACAGGCGCAACTGCCATTGGGGCAGGCGCCGAAGCCGAACGCCTCGGGTAATCCAACAGTGGAATTCGCCGGCAATTCGCAACCGATGCCGCTACCGTTGGTCGGTCAGTCGCAGCCGGTGATGCGCGGTCCTCTGGCTGAAGCGGCGGGCGGCAGTATTGAAGGCGATGATGGCGTCGCGCCGCCAGTTGACGGTGGTCCGGCCAAGCCGCCGACCGTCACCACCACCGCACCGCCTGTCGGCGTGCCGGCGGGCCCGACGCCGACGCCGGTGACCAAGCCGGCCCCGGTCCCGGTTGCCACCGCCAAACCGGCCCAGCCCCCGGCTCCGGTGCCCAAGCCGGCCGCCAAGGCGCCAGAGAAGGCCGTTGAGAAGCCCGCCGTGGTGGCCAAGGCTGCCGCGACCGGCCACAGCTGGTACACCGGCCAGGCGCCGGGCAACTACGTGGTCCAGATCCTCGGCACCAGTTCCGAGGCCACCGCGCAGAATTTCGTCAAGGAGCAGGGCGGCGAGTACCGTTATTTCAAGAAAGTGCTCAACGGCAAGCCGCTTTACGTGATCACCTACGGCAGCTTCGGCAGCCGCGATGCGGCCGTCAGCGCCATCAAGACCTTGCCAGCGAAGGTTCAGGCTGGTAAACCTTGGCCTCGTACTGTCGCCAGTGTCCAACAGGACCTGGCTACAACTCGCTGAAGAATCGGCGGCCTTATCCAGGCCGCCTTCCCGGCACCTCAAAATTTCCGCAAGCGCATGCTGCTTTCAAAGCCGCGTGCCTTGTGGTGTCTGCGTCATAGTGGTTTTGAGTCGTCACGGTCAAAATTCAAAAATGTTTTGACTAGCACGAGATATCGCTTTAAACCTTTCATAAATGCGACATGAATTTTCGACAGGTCGTCGTTAAATTTGTGGGCGTGAATGTCGGTGTGTACAATGACCTCCCTTTTGCCCCTGCAAAGCCGGCGTACGTTCGGCGTGGATGGTAAGCGGTTGAATTGAAAAGAAATTTGCCTCGATAAAGAGGCAGCCTGGTGAGAAAGTGTCTATGAAAGCAGGTCTGTACCAACCAGATGAATTCAAGGATAACTGTGGTTTCGGCCTGATTGCCCACATGCAGGGCGAGCCCAGTCATCACCTGTTGCAGACGGCCATTGAGGCCCTGACCTGCATGACCCACCGCGGTGGGATCAACGCCGACGGCAAGACCGGTGACGGTTGCGGCCTTCTGATCCAGAAGCCGGACCAGTTCCTGCGTACTGTCGCCAAAGCGACATTCGGTAGCGATTTGCCCAAGCAATATGCGGTGGGCATGGTGTTCTTCAATCAGGACCCGGTCAAAGCCGAAGCCGCCCGCGAACACATGAATCGTGAAATCCTCGCGGCCGGCCTGCAACTGGTGGGCTGGCGCAAGGTGCCGATCGATACCAGCGTCCTTGGCCGCCTGGCCCTTGAGCGCCTGCCTCAGATCGAGCAGGTCTACATCGGCGGCGAAGGCCTGAGTGACCAGGCGTTCGCCATCAAGCTGTTCAGCGCCCGTCGTCGCTCGTCGGTGGCCAATGCCGCCGACACCGATCACTACATCTGCAGCTTTTCCCACAAGACCATCATTTACAAAGGCCTGATGATGCCGGCGGACCTCACCGCCTTCTATCCGGACCTCAGCGACCCGAGCCTGAAAACCGCGATCTGCGTGTTCCACCAGCGCTTCTCCACCAATACCCTGCCGAAATGGCCATTGGCGCAACCGTTCCGCTTCCTGGCGCACAACGGCGAGATCAACACCATCACCGGCAACCGCAACTGGGCCCAGGCCCGGCGCACCAAGTTCGCCAACGACCTGATCCCCGACCTCGACGAATTGGGCCCGTTGGTCAACCGCGTCGGCTCCGACTCCTCGAGCATGGACAACATGCTCGAGCTGATGGTGACCGGCGGTATCGACCTGTTCCGCGGCGTGCGCATGCTGATTCCGCCGGCGTGGCAGAACGTCGACACCATGGACGCCGACCTGCGTGCGTTCTATGAATTCAACTCCATGCACATGGAACCGTGGGACGGTCCGGCGGGCGTGGTGATGACCGAAGGTCGCCACGCGGTCTGCCTGCTCGACCGCAACGGCCTGCGTCCGGCCCGTTGGGTGACCACCAAGAACGGCTATATCACCCTGGCGTCGGAAATCGGCGTGTGGAACTACCAGCCGCAAGACGTTATCGCCAAGGGCCGCGTGGGACCTGGGCAGATCTTTGCCGTGGACACCGAAACCGGCCAGATCCTCGACACCGATGCCATCGACAACCGCCTGAAGTCGCGCCATCCGTACAAGCAGTGGCTGCGCAAGAACGCCTTGCGCATCCAGGCGACCATGGAAGACAACGACCATGGTTCGGCGTTCTACAATGTCGAGCAGCTCAAGCAGTACATGAAGATGTACCAGGTCACGTTCGAAGAGCGCGACCAGGTGCTGCGTCCGTTGGGCGAGCAGGGCTACGAGGCGGTCGGCTCCATGGGCGACGATACGCCGATGGCCGTGCTGTCCCAGCGCGTGCGCACGCCGTACGACTATTTCCGCCAGCAGTTCGCCCAGGTGACCAACCCGCCGATCGACCCGCTGCGTGAAGCCATCGTCATGTCGCTGGAGATCTGCCTCGGTGCCGAGCGGAACATCTTCGAAGAGTCGCCGGAGCACGCCTCGCGGGTGATCCTCAGCTCGCCGGTGATTTCCCCGGCCAAGTGGCGCTCGCTGATGAACCTCGAGCGTCCGGGCTTTGCTCGCCAGGTCATCGACCTGAACTACGACGAGAGCGTCGGGCTGGAAGCGGCGGTACGCAACATCGCTGATCAGGCCGAAGAAGCCGTGCGTGCCGGACGGACCCAGATCGTCCTCAGCGACCGCCATATCGCCCCAGGCAAGCTGCCGGTGCACGCGTCCCTGGCGACCGGTGCCGTGCACCACCGCCTGACCGAGAAAGGCTTGCGCTGCGACAGCAACATCCTCGTGGAAACCGCCACGGCGCGCGACCCGCACCACTTTGCCGTGCTGATCGGTTTCGGTGCGTCGGCGGTCTATCCGTTCCTGGCCTACGAAGTGCTGGGCGACCTGATCCGTACCGGCGAAGTGCTGGGCGATCTCTACGAAGTCTTCAAGAACTACCGCAAGGGCATCACCAAGGGCCTGCTGAAGATCCTCTCGAAAATGGGGATTTCCACCATCGCTTCCTACCGCGGCGCGCAACTGTTCGAAGCCATCGGGCTGTCCGAGGAAGTGGTCAACCTGAGCTTCCGTGGTGTACCGAGCCGGATCAAGGGCGCGCGTTTCGTCGACCTCGAAGCCGAACAGAAACTGCTGGCGGCCGAGGCCTGGAGCGCGCGCAAGCCAATCCAGCAAGGTGGCCTGCTGAAGTTCGTCTACGGTGGCGAATACCACGCCTACAACCCGGACGTGGTCAGCACCCTGCAAGCCGCCGTGCAGCAGGGCGACTACGCCAAGTTCAAGGAATACACCGCGCTGGTGGACAACCGTCCGGTGTCGATGATCCGCGATCTGTTCCAGGTGAAAACCCTGGACACGCCGCTGTCGATCAGCGACATCGAACCGCTGGAGTCGATCCTCAAGCGCTTCGACTCCGCGGGTATTTCCCTTGGCGCCTTGTCCCCAGAGGCCCACGAAGCCCTGGCCGAAGCCATGAATCGCCTGGGTGCGCGTTCCAACTCCGGCGAAGGCGGTGAAGACCCGGCGCGCTACGGCACCATCAAGAGCTCGAAAATCAAGCAGGTGGCCACCGGTCGTTTCGGTGTGACCCCGGAGTACCTGGTCAACGCCGAAGTGCTGCAGATCAAGGTGGCCCAGGGCGCCAAACCCGGCGAAGGCGGGCAACTGCCCGGCGGCAAGGTCAACGGCCTGATCGCCAAGTTGCGTTATGCGGTCCCGGGCGTGACCCTGATCTCGCCACCGCCGCACCACGACATCTACTCCATCGAAGATTTGTCGCAGCTGATTTTCGACCTGAAACAGGTCAATCCGCTGGCGCTGGTCTCGGTGAAACTGGTGGCGGAAGCCGGTGTCGGCACCATCGCCGCCGGCGTGGCGAAAGCCTATGCCGACCTGATCACCATTTCCGGTTATGACGGCGGCACCGGTGCCTCGCCGCTGACCTCGATCAAATACGCCGGTGCTCCGTGGGAACTCGGCCTGGCCGAAACCCACCAGACCCTGCGTGGCAACGACCTGCGCGGCAAGATCCGGGTGCAGACCGACGGTGGCCTGAAAACCGGCCTCGACGTGATCAAGGCGGCCATTCTCGGCGCCGAGAGCTTCGGCTTTGGTACCGCGCCGATGATCGCCCTGGGCTGCAAGTACCTGCGTATCTGCCACTTGAACAACTGCGCCACCGGTGTCGCGACCCAGAACGAGAAGCTGCGCAAGGATCACTACATCGGGACCGTCGACATGGTGGTGAACTTCTTCACCTACGTCGCCGAAGAAACCCGTGAGTGGCTGGCCAAGCTCGGTGTGCGCACCCTTGAGGAGCTGATCGGACGTACCGATCTGCTGGAAATCCTCAAAGGTGAAACCGCCAAGCAGAACCACCTGGACCTGACGCCGCTGTTGGGCAGCGATCATATTCCGGCGGACAAGCCACAGTTCTGCCAGGTTGAGCGCAATCCGCCATTCGACAAGGGCCTGCTGGCCGAGAAGATGGTCGAGATGGCCTTGCCGGCGATCAAGGACTTGAGCGGTGCGGACTTCTCTATGGATATCTGCAACTGCGACCGTTCCATCGGCGCGCGGATCTCCGGTGAAATTGCCCGCCTGCACGGCAACCAGGGCATGGCCAAGGCGCCGATCACCTTCCGCTTCAAAGGGACGGCGGGTCAGAGCTTCGGTGTGTGGAACGCCGGTGGCCTGCACATGTATCTGGAAGGTGACGCCAATGACTACGTAGGCAAGGGCATGACCGGCGGCAAGCTGGTGATCGTTCCGCCTAAAGGCAGCATCTACAAGACTCAAGACAGTGCCATCATCGGCAACACCTGCCTGTACGGTGCAACCGGTGGCAAGTTGTTTGCGGCGGGTACGGCGGGTGAGCGTTTCGCGGTGCGTAACTCCGGTGCTCACACCGTGGTTGAAGGCACGGGCGACCACTGCTGCGAATACATGACCGGTGGCTTTGTCGCGGTTCTGGGCAAGACTGGCTACAACTTCGGTTCGGGCATGACCGGCGGTTTCGCCTACGTGCTGGACCAGGACAACACCTTCGTCGACAAGGTCAACCATGAGTTGGTCGAGATCCAGCGGATCAGCGGCGAAGCGATGGAATCCTATCGCAACCACTTGCAGCATGTGCTGGACGAATACGTCGAGGAAACCAATAGCGAATGGGGTCGCAACCTCGCTGAAAACCTTGATGATTACCTGCGTCGTTTCTGGCTGGTCAAGCCCAAGGCTGCCAACCTGAAATCGTTGCTTTCCAGCATCCGTGCCAACCCGCAGTGATATGCGCCTGAAGAGTTTGATGAGGTTTTAACATGGCTGAACGTCTGAGTAACGACTTCCAGTTCATCGATGTCGGGCGCAAGGATCCGAAGAAGAAACTGTTGCGTCAGCGCAAGAAAGAGTTCGTGGAGATCTACGAACCCTTCAAACCCCAGCAGTCGGCCGACCAGGCCCACCGCTGCCTGGGTTGCGGTAACCCGTATTGCGAATGGAAGTGCCCGGTGCACAACTTCATTCCCAACTGGCTGAAGCTGGTGGCCGAGGGCAATATCCTCGCCGCCGCCGAGCTGTCCCACCAGACCAACACCCTGCCGGAAGTCTGCGGTCGGGTCTGCCCGCAGGATCGTCTGTGCGAGGGTGCCTGCACCCTCAACGACGGTTTTGGCGCGGTGACCATCGGTTCGGTGGAGAAGTACATCACCGACACCGCGTTCGCCATGGGCTGGCGTCCGGACATGTCCAAGGTCAAGCCGACTGGCAAGCGGGTCGCGATCATTGGTGCCGGTCCGGCGGGCCTGGGCTGTGCCGACGTGCTGGTGCGCGGCGGGGTGACCCCGGTGGTGTTCGACAAGAATCCGGAAATCGGTGGCCTGCTGACCTTCGGCATCCCCGAGTTCAAGCTGGAAAAGACCGTGCTGAGCAATCGTCGCGAAGTCTTCAGCGGTATGGGCATCGAGTTCCGCCTCAACACCGAGGTGGGCAAGGACGTGACCATGGAGCAACTGCTCGCCGAATACGACGCCGTGTTCATGGGCATGGGCACCTACACCTACATGAAGGGCGGCTTTGCCGGCGAGGACCTGTCGGGGGTGTATGACGCCCTGGACTTCCTCATCGCCAACGTCAACCGCAACCTGGGCTTTGAAAAGTCGCCGGAAGATTTCGTCGACATGAAGGGCAAGAAGGTCGTGGTCCTCGGTGGTGGCGATACGGCGATGGACTGCAACCGTACCTCGATTCGCCAGGGCGCCAAGTCGGTGACCTGTGCCTATCGGCGTGACGAGGCGAACATGCCCGGCTCGCGCAAAGAGGTGAAGAACGCCAAGGAAGAAGGGGTGAAATTCCTCTACAACCGCCAGCCGATCGCGATTGTCGGTGAAGACAAGGTCGAAGGCGTGAAGGTGGTCGAGACCCGTCTCGGCGAGCCGGATGCCCGTGGCCGCCGCAGCCCCGAGCCGATCCCGGGCTCCGAGGAGATCATCCCGGCCGACGCCGTGGTCATCGCCTTCGGTTTCCGTCCGAGCCCGGCGCCGTGGTTCGAGCAGTTCAGTATCCAGACCGACAGCCAGGGCCGTGTGGTGGCGCCGGAACAGGCGCAGTTCAAGCACCAGACCAGCAACCCGAAGATTTTTGCCGGTGGCGATATGGTGCGTGGTTCCGACCTGGTGGTGACGGCGATCTTCGAAGGGCGCAATGCCGCTGAAGGGATCCTCGATTACCTGGGCGTCTGATCCGTCTGGTCGAACTATGGCTTTATTGTGGCGAGCGGGCTTGTCGGAACGCCGCACCGCCGCTCTGGGCTGCGAAGCAGTCCTAAAACCTGTGACTGGTTCTGCCTGACACAATGTAGTCGCTGGTTTTAGGGCCGCTTCGCGCCCCGGCGCGGGCGAGCCCGCTCGCCACAAGGGGGGTATCTGCTGTTACAACGGCAAATCGCTCGCTCCAGCATTACCGCGACAAATTGACCCGATAGACAAAAGGCACGGCTCTTGCCGTGCCTTTTGCGTCGCGCTCTGAGAAAATGCCCGCACTTTTTTTGCGGATGCCGACATGACTGCCCTGAAGAACGACCGTTTCCTTCGCGCCCTGCTCAAGCAACCCGTGGACGTCACCCCTGTGTGGATGATGCGCCAGGCCGGTCGCTACCTGCCGGAATACCGCGCCAGTCGCGCCAAGGCCGGCGACTTCATGAGCCTGTGCATGAACCCGTCTTTCGCCTGCGAAGTCACCATGCAGCCCCTGGATCGCTACCCGGGCCTGGACGCCGCAATCCTGTTCTCCGACATCCTGACCATCCCCGACGCCATGGGTCAGGGCCTGTACTTTGAAACCGGCGAAGGCCCGCGCTTCAGAAAGGTCATCAGTACCCTGGCCGATATCGAGGCACTGCCGATCCCCGATCCGCAGAAGGACCTGGGTTATGTCATGGACGCGGTCGGCACCATTCGCCGCGAGCTCAATGGCCGCGTGCCGCTGATCGGCTTCTCCGGCAGCCCCTGGACCCTGGCCACCTACATGGTCGAAGGCGGCTCGTCGAAAGACTTCCGCAAGACCAAGGCCATGCTCTACGACAACCCCCAGGCCATGCACCTGCTGCTGGACAAGCTGGCGCAGTCGGTCACTTCCTACCTCAACGGGCAGATCCTCGCCGGCGCCCAGGCCGTGCAGATTTTCGACACCTGGGGCGGCAACCTCTCGGCGGCGGCCTACCAGGAGTTCTCCCTGGCCTATATGCGCAAGATCGTCAGCGGCCTGATCCGCGAGCACGAGGGGCGCAAGGTGCCGGTAATCCTGTTCACCAAGAACGGCGGCCTGTGGCTGGAAAGCATCGCCGAGGCGGGGGCCGATGCCCTGGGCCTGGACTGGACCTGCGACCTGGGCGAAGCCCGTCGTCGCGTCGGTCACCAGGTCGCCCTGCAGGGCAACATGGACCCGACCGTGCTCTACGCCAAGCCCGAGGCCATCCGTAGCGAAGTGGCGCGTATTCTCGCCAGCTACGGCGAGGGTTCCGGCCATGTATTCAACCTTGGCCACGGCATCACACCCGAAGTCGACCCGGAACATGCCGGTGCATTTATCAATGCGGTGCACGAGTTCTCCGCCCAGTACCATCGCTGATTCTTCCCCCGTGTGTTCAATGACCCCGCCTCGGCGGGGTTTTTGCGTTTAGTCCTTCGCAGTTTTCCTTTTCTTGATGCTACTGGCTCATGTGTCGCCATACATTCGGCCCGCCGCCCGGATAACGACCGGCTTATAGACCCGTCCGTACCGCCTTCCTCTTGGCTCTGTCGGAGTATTCTTTTTCTGAACGTTAATACGGAGATATTTGTTCGATGTCTTCAGGAGTTTTCGTGTTTTGTTACAGATTTTCCGGGAAAAACTCAGCGGCAGGGTGAATAAGTTAAGTGCAGAGCTGTCGTGCGATATCACAAGATTTTTCCTACATATAAAAAAATCCAGGTTCGTACAATGCGTGCTCTGAAGTTCAATTCGCGGGAGTGGTTGCTCGATACACCACTTCTGATTGTCGAGACTCTTTGAAGGTAATCCTGGGTAGGACGCGGGCCTTTGTTCGAGGGGCGGGTCTGCTTTTTTGAAACGTGCCTTTTTGAAAAAAAATTGATGAAGTGCGGAACTTTTGCGGTTGATCTCTGCGGTCAGGATGGCTGCATGGATCGATTGAATACCGATGGAAGTAAAAAGGGGCAGTGCATCTCGGAGGGATGTCTTGCAACCCAATAAATATGATAAGTCTGGAGTTGATTCGAATGGAAAGAAAGATGTCGGCGCTTGGCAAGGCGGGGTGTGTGTCTTCCCTGGCGGTTATCGCGACCCTGGTCGCTTCGCAGCATGTCGCCGCGCATGGTTACCTGAATGATCCGCCATCCCGGGCCTTTGCTTGCCAGAAGGGCCTGAACAAGGATTGCGGTCAAGCGCAGTACGAACCGCAGAGCGTCGGTGAAACCACCAAGGGCTTCCCCAATGGCGGGGTGGCTGACGGCAAGATTGCCAGTGGTGCGATAGAACTGTTCTCCGCCATGGATGTGCAGTCGGCCAATCGCTGGTACAAGACCGAAATCCTCGATCGCACGATCAACTTTGACTGGTACTACAGGGCCACTCATCCGGCGACCAAGTATGAGTACTTCATTACCAAGAACGGCTGGAACCCCAACCTGCCGCTGGCCCGCGCGTCGTTCGACCTGACTCCGTTCTGTTTCGTCGACGCCGGCGGCCGCCTGCCCACCGACCAGCCCCAGGGCAGCAACGGCCCGGCGCGGGAGAAGCACGAGTGCCAGATCCCGGCCGACAAGAGCGGGCATCACGTGATCCTCGGCATGTGGACCGTGCATGACACCGGGGGGGCGTTCCACAACGTGGTCGACGTGAATATCGTCGCCGAGGAACTGGCACCGGATGGCTGGCACACCGTCGGTAACATCACCCCGACCCAGACCCTGCTGGCCGGTGACAAGGTCAAGGCCCGGGCCATGACCGGTGAGGGTGAAAGCTCCAGCTACAGCACTGAAATCACCATCGCCGATGACGAAGAAGGCAAACCGGAGAACTGGGCGTTCAAGCTGGCCGAGCAGGTCAACCAGGGCCAGACGCTGGTCCGCGCCGGTGTCCGTGGCGAAGACGGTGCCATCGAGCCGGTCAAGGGGGTGAACAAGCTGTTCGCCAAGGCTGAAAGCGGCGTGAATCGTTATGAGCTCGACGTACTGATGCAGGAAGACGCCGATGCCGATATGAAGATTTCTGCCATCGCCAGCAACCTTGAGCTGAAGGAAGGCCGCCTGGCGATGCCGTTCCCGGTGCTCACCAACCGGAAAATGAACATCGAGGCCACGGTCTTCGATGCCGCCAACAAGCCGGTGGGTAGCATGACGCAACTCGTGGAAGCGGGTAGCAGCCAACTGAGCGTGGATGTGCGCAGCGAGCCGGGTGCCCATGAGCTCAAGCTGGTCGGCGTGACCGTCGACGGTCGCACTACCCGCCAGGACCTGGCGTCCGTGGAGCTCGGCGGCGAGGGCGGCAGCCAGGATTACGACTTCGTCTATCCGCAAGGCATCGACAGCTATCAGTCCGGGACCAAGGTCCTGGCCGAGGACGGTAACGTCTACGAGTGTCTGCCATTCCCCGCTGGTGGCTGGTGCAAGATCAACAGCCATCACTACAAGCCGGGTGTCGGGCCGAACTGGCCGGACGCCTGGGTCGCTAAATAACCACTGAGGTTGTGCGCCGGGCCGCTGAGCGGCCCGGCGTACTTCATTTATGGGTGATTTTACTGATGAGTGTTATTACCGGATTTTAGGTGAGCGCCAATTGTTTTATTCAGGAACACGCATCTTTCTTCACTGGTTGTCGGCGGCCGTTATTTTATGGGCGTTGATCAGTGGCTTTTATGTGGCGTTATTTGATGTTTCGTGGGTGCTCAAGGAGGCAGTCAGTTTTTTTAATGTGTCCCTCACGACACTGTTTATTCCTTTTTTTGTGGTCAGGGCTTTTCTTTCTTTTTTCCAGGAGCGGCAGATGCTCCGCACGCCTGCGCAGTGGACGGCTTTTTGGGTTCACAAGTGTATGTATCTGGTGACGGGTGTGGTGCTGACCAGCGGGGTCATGATGATGGACAGGGCGATCAATGTATTTGACGTTCTTTCTATTCCCGCGCCCCTTGAAAGTGCCGGGCTCATTGCTGTTTTCAAAAAGATCCATGATGTTTCCTGTGTGGTTCTGGCGGTCTTGGTTGTTTTGCATATGGGCGCGGTGATCCGTCATGAAGTGTCCGGTCATCGAATACTCAGGCGGATGCTGTGGTGAGGGCGCGAGTCCTCAGGCACGCAAGACGCTTCTTGAGTCTTGCGTTGTGCTCGCTGCCGCTGGGTTATGCGGTGGTGTCGTTGTGGAGCGAACAGACCTTCCGGCAGACCTTGCCCGCGCTGCCTATCGCCCAGGCCGCCAGCCGATCGACGGCGGTCGAGCGTGTGCCGCTCAACCACGCTGCCGTGGCCACCGTGATGGGGCTGGTGGCCCAGGGCCCGCTGGCCCGCAGCGCCGAACCCTTGAAGCTGCAGGCCAGCTTTGTCTCCAGTTCGGGCGACTCCCGTGCACTGCTGGCGGGGGCCAACGGCCAGCGGATCTACCGGGTGGGAGAAAGCTTGCCGGGCGGCAGCGTCCTGCGCCGGATCGAAATCGGCCGGGTGCTGCTCTGGCGTAACGGTCGCGAGGAATTGTTATCGCTGGAGCCGCCGGGCCGTATCACCTTGCAGGCCCTCAAGGACCCCGCTCCTGGCGCCGCTGCAGCAACGTCTTCCCTTTATCTTCGACCGACGGCCGCGTCGCGTCAGAGTGAGTAAATGAACAGAACTTTCGAATCTGGCCGGCGCTGCCTGAAGCTCGCGAGCCTGATCGTCAGCCTGATGCTGGCATCGGGCGCGCTGGCCGATGAGCCGCAATGGCAGCTGGCGATGAACGATGCCGAGCTGCGCGATGTGGTGCGGGAAATGTCCGCGATTCTCGGCACCACGGTGGTGCTCGACCCGCGGGTGCAAGGGCGGATCACCGTTCTTTCCGAGCAGCCCCTGGACCGTGAAGGGGTTCGCCGGCTGTTCTATTCGGTGCTCGACGCGCATAACTTCACGGTGATCGACGAAGGCGAGCGCATTCTCATCGCGCCCGTGGCCGATGCCCGCACCCGCGCCAGCCGCGCCGAGACTGCCAGCGCCCAGAGCGGCCAGTTCGTCACCGAAGTGGTGGCGCTCGGCAGCAGCGTCGCGGCGGATATCGCCGGGCTGGTACGGCCGCTGGTCTCGGTCAACGGATATATCGGTCCGTCGGCGTCGGCCAATGCCTTGGTCATCACCGACAGCGCGGCGAACGTCCGGCGGATCGCGAAGATCGTCCGGCAGTTGGACCTGGGGCAGAAGAATGCCCATGACGTCATCCAGTTGCGTCACGGGCTGGCGAATGAATTGGCGCGGATGATGGAGCAATCCCTGGGGCGGCAAGGCGCCGAATCGGGGAGCCAGGTCATTGCCGATTCGCGCAACAATCGCCTGGTGATCATCGGCACCCAGGATGTACGCAAGCGCCTGGGCGATCTGGCGCGTTCCCTCGATACCCCGGCGGCGGCGGTGGCCGACAATGCCCGGGTGATCCATCTGCGTCACAGCGATGCCAAGCAGTTGGCCGAAGTGCTGGACGCCATGGGTCAGGGGCTCGGCCAGGAAGCCGGTGCCGCCACCAGCCGGGACGCGGTTTCCAGCAAGGCGGTGGTCAAGGCCGATGAAAGCCAGAACGCCCTGGTGCTGATCGCCGAGCCGACCCAGGTGCGGACCCTGGAAAATATTGTTCGGCAACTCGACCTGCCGCGTTCGCAGGTGTTGATCCATGCAGCCATTGTCGAGATTTCCGGGGATATCAACGAAGCCCTGGGGGTACAGTGGGGCGGCGAGTCGGGCAGTGCCCAGGGTGGGGTCCTGTTTGCCGGTGCCGGTATTACCCTGCCCAAGCTCAGTGATCCCAAGGCCACGCTTCCCGATGGTGCGGTGCTGCGGGTCGGCAACGATCGCTTCGGCATGCTGGTCTCCGCCCTGGCGAGCAACACCCACAACAATGTGCTGTCCACCCCCAGCCTGCTGACCCTGGACAACCAGGAGGCGGAGATCCTGGTGGGGCAGAACGTGCCGTTCCAGAGCGGCTCCTACCAGACCTCCGGTGCGGGTACCGACCGACCCTTCAACACGGTCACGCGGCATGATATCGGGATCAAGCTGAAGATCCGCCCGCATATCAACGAAGGCTCGACCCTGCGCCTGCAGGTCGAGCAGGAAAACTCCGAACTCGCCAAGAGTGCGGAGATTACCAATGACCTGATCACCAACAAGCGCTCCCTGAAGAGCACCATTCTCGCCGACGATGGCGAGATCATCGTGATCGGCGGGCTGATCAAGGACAGTGTCCGTGTCCAGGAAAGCGGCGTTCCGTTGCTGCGCGATATTCCGTATCTGGGAGCTCTGTTCCGCTGGAGCAGCGAAAAGCACGAAAAAACCAATTTGATGGTGTTCCTGCGTCCGACCATCGTCCGCTCCAGGGAGGATATCGCCGAGGTCAGCGAGAACCGCTACAACGCCTTGCGCAAGCTCAGCCAGCCCGCCGCGGGGAAGAGCAACTCGCTGTTGTTGCCGCACGAGGCCCGGGAACTGTTCGATGGACATGACGGCGAGCCGGCGATAGACCTGCGACGGCAGAAGGCCGGGACACCATGAAGCCGTGCCTGCCATTCGGTTTTGCCCGCCGCTATGGGCTCTTGCTGGAGCCGCGAGGCGAGGGCGCGTGCCTATCGATCCGTGCTGACACACCCTTGAGCGCCGTGTCCGAGGCCCGGCGCCTGATCGTCGGTGAACTGCCGTTGCAGCTGCTTGACGAGCCGCTGTTCGCCGCCCGCCTCGCCGCCAGCTATAGCGACGGCCATAGCGCGGCGCAGGAGGTGGCCCAGGGTCTGGATGACGAGCTCGACCTGATCAGCCTGGCCGATCAACTGCCGCAGACTGCCGACCTGCTGGAGCAGGAAGGGGACGCGCCGATCATTCGCCTGATCAACGCATTGCTCGGCGAGGCGGTACGCGAGAAAGCCTCGGATGTGCATCTGGAGACCTTCGAGCACAGCTTGTCGGTGCGCATGCGCATCGACGGCCAGTTGCGTGAAGTGCTCAAGCCCCGGCGGGAACTGGCGAACCTGCTGGTGTCACGAATCAAGGTCATGGCCCGGCTGGATATTGCCGAGAAACGCGTGCCCCAGGACGGACGGATCGCGTTGCGGCTGGCCGGGCATGAGGTCGACGTGCGGGTCTCCACCTTGCCCTCGGCCCACGGCGAACGGGTGGTCCTGCGCCTGCTGGACAAACAGGCCGGCCGCCTGGATCTGCAACGCCTGGGCATGCCGGCGGATACCCTGGAGCGCTTCCAGCGCATACTCGGCAAACCCCACGGCATCTTCCTGGTCACCGGCCCCACCGGCTCGGGCAAGACCACCAGCCTGTATGCGGCGCTGAGCAGCCTCAACGACCAGACCCGCAATATCCTCACCGTCGAAGACCCCATCGAGTACCACTTGCCGGGCATCGGCCAGACGCCGGTCAATCCCAAGGTCGAGATGACCTTTGCCCGGGGGTTGCGGGCGATTTTGCGACAGGACCCGGATGTGGTGATGGTCGGGGAGATCCGCGACCGCGAAACCGCCGAGATCGCCGTGCAGGCTTCGTTGACCGGGCATCTGGTGCTGTCGACCCTGCACACCAACAGCGCGGTGGGCGCGGTCACGCGGCTGCTGGACATGGGCGTGGATGCCTATCTGCTGGCATCGTCCCTGGTCGGAGTGCTGGCCCAGCGCCTGGTGCGCACCCTGTGCCGCGAGTGCAGGAGCGCCTATGTGGCGGACCCGACCGCCTGCCAGCGCCTGGGCGTCGAGTCGAGCAATCCGCCGAGGCTATTCCGGGCCGAGGGCTGCGAACACTGCCAGCAAGGTTATCGCGGCCGTATCGGGCTCTACGAACTGATCGGCATCACCCCGGCCCTGGCAGAGCTTATCCACAACGGTGCCAGCGAAGCCGAGCTGGTCCGTGAAGCGCGGACGGCATCGCGCAGCCTGTTCCAGGATGGCCAACGGCTGGTTCTCGAAGGCAGCACCAGCCTCGATGAATGGTTGCGCGTCACCCAGGAGGACTGAAGATGCCGGCTTTCGATTATCAGGCCCAGGATACCAACGGTCGTCGCTGTCGCGGCCAGCAGGAGGCCGACAGTCCACGTCATGCCCGCCAGTTGCTGCGAGCGCGCGGCCTGTTGCCCACGCAGCTGAAAAGTGCGCGCGGCCACACGGGCACAGGCCATGGTTCCAACCGTTCCGTCGGCTTGAAGGCCAGCGAACTGGCCTTGCTGACGCTGCAACTCTCGACCTTGATCCAGGCCGGTTTGCCACTGGAAGAGGCCTTGCGGGCGGTGGCGGCGCAGAGTGACAAGCGCCGGGTCAGCAACCTGCTGGCAGCGGTGCGTAGCCGGGTCATGGAAGGTTACGACCTGGCGTCGGCGCTTGCCGGTTTTCCCAAGGCATTCCCGGACATGTTCCGGGCCAGCATCGCTGCCGGCGAACGCGCCGGGCACCTGGGTGCGGTGCTCGAACAGCTTGCCGAATACACCGAGGCTCGCCAGCAGGCCCGCCAGCAGATCCAGATGGCATTGGTCTATCCGCTGATCCTGCTGTGCTCTTCGCTGGCCATCGTCGGCGGGTTGCTCGGCTACGTGGTGCCGGATGTGGTGAAGGTCTTTATCAACAACGGTCAGGCCTTGCCCCTGCTGACCCAGGGCCTGATTGCCCTGAGCAGTGGCCTGCAGCGTTATGGCTGGCTGCTGTTGCTGGGGCTGGCGGGGCTGGTCCTGCTGGTGCGCTGGGCGCTGGCCCGCCCCGCCGTGCGCTGGCGCTGGCATGCCGGGTTGCTGCGTGCGCCGCTGATCGGCGGTGTCCTCAAGGCCATGGAGGCCTCCCGTTTCGCCAGCACCCTGGCGCTGCTCGGCAAGAGTGCCGTGCCCCTGGTGGACGCCCTGGAAATCGCTGCGGCGGTGATCGGCAACCTGCCGATTCGCACGCGGATGGGCGAGGCCGCGCGTTCGGTGCGCGAGGGCGGAACCCTGACCCGTGGTCTGGAGCGCAGCGGCGATATCCCGCCGTTGATGCTGCACATGATCGCCAGCGGCGAACGCGCCGGCGAACTCGACAGCATGCTCGCCCGTGCCGCCGAGCAGCAGGAGAAAACCCTCGCGGCGCGGATCGCCCTGATGGTGAGCCTGTTCGAGCCGGCGATGCTGGTGATCATGGGGGCTATCGTGCTGTTGATTGTCATGGCGATTCTGTTGCCGATCCTTAGCCTCAACCAACTGGTGAACTGATCTTATGAAAACCTCTGGAACACAGCGACAAGGTGGTTTCACCCTGATCGAAATCATGGTCGTGGTAGTGATTATCGGCGTGCTCGGGGCGATGGTCCTGCCGCAGTTCATGAGTCGTCCTGACCAGGCCAAGGTCACCGCGGCCCGCGCCGATATCAAGGCTGTCGGCACCGCACTGGAAATGTACCGGCTCGACAACTTCCAGTACCCCTCGACCCAGCAGGGGCTGGAGGCGTTGGTCAAGCGGCCGCTGGGCGTGCCTGAGCCGCGGAACTGGAACCCCCAGGGCTACTTGAAAAGGCTGCCGGTGGATCCCTGGGGCACGCCTTACCAATACCTGAGCCCGGGCACCCGGACCCAGGGCTATGACCTGTATTCCTTTGGCTCCGACGGCGTATCCGGCGGCGAAGACTTTGCCGCCGATATCGGCAACTGGAGCGATTGATCCATGCCTGCACGTTCCCGTGGTTTCACCCTGCTGGAGTTGCTGGTGTCCATGGTGGTGATCGGCGTACTGGCCGGCATGATCGCCGTGGGCATGAACCCCAGCCCGGTGCGTCAGGCCCGTGAGGAGGCCGGTGCGCTGGTGCACCTGTTGCAGCAGTTGCGTGAATACGCGGTGGTCAACAGCCAGGAATATGGCTTGCGGATCGGTGCCGAGGGTTATCAGGTGATGGTCTTCGAGCGGCCCGACTGGCGCCCGGCGGGAGCGGCCTATCGCCTGCCCGACGGTCTGTATTTTCGCCTGGAGCTGGAAGGCCGTCCGCTGAAACTGGGCGACCGGGTGAACCAGCCGCAATTGCTGGTGCTGAGCAGCGACGAAATGAGTGCCTTTACCCTGCATTACGAATCCGCGCAGCGGCGCTGGTTGAGTGTGTCTGGTGACGGCCTCGGTGATCCGGCTATCGATGAAAGCTGAGTCGGGGTTTACCTTGCTGGAGGTGATGATCGCCTTGGCGATCTTTGCCTTGCTGGCGGCCACCGTGCTGTCCGCCAGCCAGTTCGTGGTGCGCCAGGGTGGTACGTTGCAGGAGCGTTTGTTCGCCACCTGGCTGGCGGACAATCAGTTGAATGAACTGCGCCTGCAAGCCCCGCCGGCCCAGGGCCGACAGACGCTACGCCAGCGTTTCGATCGGCGTGAATGGCGTCTGGAGCAGGTGGTCACGCAGGCCTCTGATCCGCGCTTGCTGAACGTCGAGATCGAGGTGCGACTGGCTGACGACGGGCCGCTGCTGCACCACGCCAGCACCTGGCTACGGGCCCGGGATGAATAGACAGGCCGGCTTCACCTTGGTCGAACTGGTGATTGCCCTGGCGATTTTCAGCCTGATCGGCCTGGCCAGTTATCGGTTGTACGAAGGGGTGCTGATCACCCAGGCCCGGGTCAGCGCGCATGAGCAGGGCTTGCGCAGCCTGCAGCGGGCGCTGGCGCTGCTGGAACGCGATGTCATGCAGGCGACGATCCCGAAAGAGGGCGTGGCCGTGACGCTGAGCGCGGGGCAGTTGAACCTGCAACGGGTCAATGCGCGCAATCCGCTGGATGAACCCCGCAGCGAGCGCCAGGAGGTTGCCTATCGCCTCGAAGAGGGCACCTGGTGGCGCTACCACCGCAGCCTTGATTTGCCCGAGACTCACAAACAGCCGGTGCTCAAGGACGTACGTGCCTTGCAGTGGCGGCTGTATATGGACAAGGCCGGTTGGCGCAGTGACGGGGCGTCGACGCCGGGCCGTGCCAGCGTGCAGCCGCGTGCGCTGGAAATCACCTTGTCCGCGGGCCGCTTCGAGCAGATCCGCCGCGTCATCCTGCTGCCGGAGGGTTCATGAACCGAATCGGTCAGCGCGGTGTGGCGCTGATCAGCGTGCTGCTGATCATGACCCTGGCCCTGGTCGTGGTGGGCGGCCTGTTGCGCAGTCACACGCGGGCACTGCAAAGCAGCGCGCAGCATATTCATCAGGTACAACTGCGGCAGTGGGCCCTCGCTGCGGAGAGCTGGGCGCGGGAGTTGTTGCTGGCGCCGGAGCTGCTTGAGGCGAAGACGATCCATCTGGCCCAACCCTGGGCGCGCCCGTCGCTGCCGTTCGAGTTGTCGGGTGTCGAGGTCCGGATCGGGATCGAAGACCTGGCCGGGCGGTTCAACCTGAGTCGCCTGCTCCTGCCCGGCAAGGCCGATGAAATCAGCCTGGAGCGCTGGAGCCGGCTGCTTGCGGCGCTGGAGATCCCGGCGTTCGACCTGGCGCCGCTGCGTGGCACCGAGGTCACCGACAGTAGCCAGTTGCGGCTGTTGCCGGGAGTCGACCTGGACCTTTTGCAGCGCCTGCAACCCTTCATCGCGTTGCTGCCGCCCGAGGCGACGCTGAACGTCAATACCACCACGGCCACGTTGCTGGCGACGCTGGAAGGTATGACTGCATCCAGTGCCCGGGAGCTTGTCGCCCGGCGCCCGCTGGAAGGTTATGCCGATGCCCATGAATTTACCCGAGCACCGGGGCTGGATGGACTGGGCATTGCCAGCCATGGCCTGGGTGTCGACAGCCGCTGGTTCCGGGTCACGGTCGAGGTCGGCGCGGGGGCGGCGCGACTGCGGCTGGTCAGCGATCTTGAGCGGCCTCGCGACAGCCGTCGCCTGCGCGTCCTGCAACGCCGCTTCCTGGCCCCGATTCAAGGTGAATCCCCGTTATGAGCAATTGGCTTTATCTCACCGCCGAAGGCCTGGCGACCTGTGACGCTGGCTGGCCGGTTGGCTATTGGCAGGCGGATGGCGAGTACCGCAGTGTCAGTCTGGCCGAGGCGGCGACATTCCTGTCCGGGCAATCGGTGCGGGTGATCCTGCCCATGGAAATCTGCAGCGGCTTGCGCAGCGAGCCTTGGCCCGGTCGACGCAAGCCGACGGTCCAGGCGCTGGCCTATGCCGTGGAGGATCGGTTGGCCGAGGATCTGGATGGATTGCATATCGCGGTCGGCGCGGCGGCCAGGGATTCGCGTTATCCGCTGCTGGCGATCAACAAGGAACGCTTCGAGGCGATCCTGGCGTTGTTGCGAGACTCGGGGCTGCAGGTGGTCAGCGTCAAGGTGGATGCCGATTTGTTGCCGGATGATCAGGTTTATGGCGTCTGGTGGGGCGGGCGATGGTTATTGGGTGGGGCTATCGAAGCTCGGCTTGCGTTATCGCCCGAGGACCTGGAAGTGCTCCGCCCGCGCTTGCCGGATGAACTGTTCCGGATGGGCCCTGAGCGACAGCGGGAGATCATGGCTTTGTTTATGGTCGGTCATTTGCACGCGGTGGACTTGCTGCAAGGTGAGTTTCGCCGGGTGTCGGCGCGCTGGCCGTGGCGGACGTTGGTGCTCTCGGCGCTGGCGTTGTTCGCGGTGTCCTGGGGGTTTACCCTGGCGCGAGCCCATTTTCTGGAAAGCGCTGCGGGACAGCTGTACGAGCAAAGCGTGCAACGCTTCCAGAGCCTGTATCCCGAGCAGACCCGGATTGTCGACCTGGCGGCCCAGCTCAAGGCTTTGCAGGGGCGGACCGAGCAACCAGAAAGCCAGATGGGCCGTCTGCTGCAGTTGATCGAACAGGTGGTCGGAGGCAGCAGCGTTGAAGTTCAGCGAATCGAATACCGGGCCGGCATGGGCTGGACGCTGCTACTGACGGCAGGCAGCTTCAGCGATCTTGAGCGCTTGCGCGAGCGCGGCCAGGGCAGCGGCTTGCCGATCAGGTTGGGCAGCGCCAGCAAGGACCGCGAGCGGGTACAGGCGGTGCTGACGTTGGAGGAGAAGAGCGGATGATCGGATCACTGGTTGTGCCGGCGGCGCTGAGACAAAGGTGGCAGGGGCTCAGCCTGCGGGATCGACGGATGCTGATCGGACTGGCGATTTTCCTGACGGTGGTGAGCCTGTTCAGTGGCGTCTGGCAGCCGGCGCAACAGCGTCTGGAAACGGCCGAGCGCTTGTATCAGCAGCGCCTGTTGCTGGCGACTGAAGTCCAGCGCGCCCAACCCACGAGTCAGCGCTCAATCTCCGCGCAACCCCTGTCGACCCGGCTTAGTGAAACGGTGACGGTGGCGGGGTTGGAATTGCAGCAACTGGACCAGGACGGCCAGTCACTGCGGGTCACGCTGAGCGGTAATGCATTGGCCATGCTGCAGTGGTTGGACCAGACCGAGCAATCGGGTGCGGTGCTGCAGTCGTTGAGCCTGGAAAAGCGCGAGAAGCTGTTGCTGGCGCAGGTTGCGTGGCGTGCTGATTGAGGGACCGTTTCCCTGTGGATCAAGCCCCGTGCCTTGGCCCGCGCCAGTCTTGTGACTAGGCTTTCACATTACCCGGCAACGCTGGCAACCGCGCCAGCTTCAACGCCACCAGCAAGGCCACCACCAGCAGCGTGCCGATAAACAGGCCGATGCCGTTCCAGCCGCCGTAGTGCCAGAACACCCCACCGAGGGTCCCGGCGACGCTGGAACCTACGTAGTAGCAGAACAGATAGAGCGATGAGGCCTGGCCCTTGGCTTTCAGCGCCCGCCGGCCGATCCAGCTGCTGGCCACCGAGTGGGCACCGAAGAAGCCGAAGGTGAACAGCAGGATGCCGAGCACCACCACCGGTAACGGGGTCAGCAGGGTCAGGGCGATACCCACCAGCATCATCAGGATCATGCCCCAGAGCACTTTGCGTCGGCCCAGCTTGTCGGCCAGGGCGCCGATCTGCGCGGAGCTGTAGATGCCCGACAGGTAGACGATCGACAGCAGGCCGACAAACGCCTGGCTCATGCCATAAGGTTCGGCCAACAGGCGGTAGCCGATATAGTTGAACAGGGTGACGAAGCTGCCCATCAGCAGGAAGCCTTCGAGGAACAGCCACGGCAGGCCGGCATCGCGAAAGTGCAGGGTGAAGCCGTCGATCAGGCTACGGGTATTGAAAGTGCTGGCGCGGAAGTTGCGCGATGGCGGCAGGATCTTCCAGAACACCGTCGCCGCGATCAACGCCAGAAGGCCGATCACCAGCATTGCAGTGTGCCAGCTGACGAAGTCGATCAGCACGCCGGTGATCAGCCGCCCGCTCATTCCGCCGATGGCATTGCCGCCGATATACAGGCCCATCGCCAGACCGATGTGGCTGGGGTGAATCTCCTCGCTCAGGTAGGTCATGCCGACCGCCGCCAGGCCGCTGAGGGAAAGCCCCACCAGGGCTCGCATTACCAGCACGCCCTGCCAGTTGGGCATCAATGCGCCGAGTATGGTGAACAAGGCTGCACCGAACAACGCCACCACCATCACCGGCTTGCGCCCGAGGCTGTCGGAGATCGGCCCGGTGATCAGCAGGCCGATGGCGAGCAGGGCAGTGGCCACCGAGAGAATCAGGCTGCTCTGGGCGGCATTGATCCCGTACTCCTTGGACAGTACCGGCATCATCGGCTGCACGCAGTACAACAGGGCAAAGGTCGCAAAGCCGCCGGAGAACAGCGCCAGCACCGTGCGCATAAATGCCGGGGTGCCTTTTTCGATATAGGTTTCGTTGAGTTCGGCGAGCACATCGTCCAGCGCAGTGGGGGGAATCTCGTGGGCGAGGGGAGCGACAGCAGTTTTCACGGGGGACCTCGGGGGGAGCAGCCGGTCAGGCAATGGAAAAAGCATATAGCTGGCTAACTATTCTTTCCAATATATTGTTCGACCTGTTTGATAGGTTTTACGACTTGATGAGGTGTTCATGGAATTGCGGCATTTGCGCTACTTCATCGCGGTGGCCGAAGAACTGCATTTTGGCCGCGCCGCCGAGGTGCTGGGGATTTCCCAGCCGCCGCTGAGCCAGCAGATCCAGGCGCTGGAACAGGAGCTGGGGGCGCGGCTGTTCGACCGGACCAATCGTCGGGTCGAGTTGAGCGAGGCGGGTCGCCTGTTTCTGCAAGAGGCGCGCCTGGTGCTGGCGCAGGTGGACAAGGCGGCGGACGTGGCGCGGCGGGCGCAGTTGGGAGAACTGGGGGAATTGAAGATCGGCTTCACTTCGTCGGCGCCGTTCAACTCGACCATTCCCCAGGCGATCTTTGCCTTTCGCCAGGCGTTCCCGGCGGTGCATTTGAACCTGCGGGAGATGAGCAGCAAGACCGTCGCCGATGGTTTGATGGATGAGTCCATTGAAGTGGGCCTGATGCGACCTCTACCTTTGCCGGAGGCGCTGAGTGTTGTGGAATTGATGCATGAGCCGCTGGTGGCGGTGCTCAGTGCCAAGCACCCGTTGGCCGGCGGCAGCGAGGATGGGATGTATTTGTCCGAGCTGGCGTTGGAGCCCTTTGTGTTTTTTCCGCGCAGTTACGGCAGTGGTTTGTATGCGCAGTTGCTGACCTTGGCGCGGCAGGCGGGGTTCAGCCCGCACTTTGCCCAGGAGGCGGGTGAGGCGATGACCATCATTGGCCTGGTGGCGGCGGGGCTGGGAGTGTCGGTGTTGCCGGCGTCCTATCAGCGGATTCGGATTGATGGCGTGGTCTATCGACCGTTGCTTGATCCGGATGCGGTGTCGGCGGTGTGGCTGGTGCAGCGCAAGGACCAGAAGTCACCGATGGCCAAGGCGTTTATCGAGTTGCTGACGCGTCGGGCAGTGCCACAGGTCTGAGATCTGAAGTGGGATTCAGCAAAGAGTTTTTGCTTACAGTTTTGCGCTGTCAGCTTGATTATTTGAACGCCTGCCTGGAAGAGGCGGGTGATGATTCTGCGTTCATGGCCAATGCTTTGGCCGTTCTGGCCCGGGCATGTGGTATGCCGCAAGTCGCGCAGGACGTGGGGATGCTGCTATCGGAAGATGACGAGCTTGAGTTCCGGACCTTTTTGAAGGTTATAGACGCGCGGGGGGTCAAGCTTCAGGTGTCTGCTATTAAGGACTAAGGATGTTTGAAGCCGAGCGCGGTTTTGTGGCGAGCGGGCTTGCCCGCGCTCGGCTGCGAAGCAGTCGCAAAATCGGTTATCTCGGGCTGCCTGATACACCGAGTCCGCCGGTTTTAGGGCCGCTTCGCGCCCCAACGCGGGCAAGCCCGCTCGCCACAAGGGTGTAACCGTCTAGTGCAGTGGCAGATTGTCCAATGACTGATCCAGCTCGGCTTTCGCCATTTCCACCAGATGCATGGCCGAGAACGCCAGCGCTCGTTTGGAGCCACTGAGTCCATCGCCGGACTCGTAGGCAGTGGCCGCCGCGCAGGTCAGCAGCTCGGAGACGTGAACCAGGGATTCCTCCAAGGTTCGACCAGGTTTGGTGTTGGATAGCCGGATAGTATCCGGAGATGCAGGTGCTGGGTTGGGCAGATAGTGATCAAGAGCCCGCTGGATGGCGGCCTGATCCTTGAACCGGTCGGCAGAAGGGAAAGCGTTGGGATCCTGGACAGGTGGTGCAGGGGTAGTTTTGCTCATGGTTGAGTCCCTATATCAATAATTGGAACTGCAACCCATCGCTTGCACGCAGAAGGGTGGCAGCTGTGCGCAGGTGTGCAAGACCGAGGATATAGGACTCGGCAGACCCGAAGGTCTCCCACGCACAGCCACCATTGATCGACTTTACGGACGAATTAAGACACGTCGCGAGAAGAGGAGATAGGGCAGGCGCTGAAGCGCTATATCAGTCGGACTTGCACGTCCAGTCATCGACATTGCGATGACAGGGCAAGACTAGTCGGGAGATATAGCAGCCGCAAGAGGTTGGGATTTTCTAGGAAATGTCCTGCAAGGGAAAGAGAATTGTCTTCCAAATCTCAGCTAACAAAAGGGTGGCGGCTGTACGCGAGCCTGCAAGACCGGAACGTCAGGCATACCGGCTGACCCGAAGGTCACCCGCGTACAGCCACCATAGCAATCGAGCGTCGAATACCAGTCTACTGAACGACGCGAATATTGTGGGAGCGGAGCTTGCCCGCGAAGCTTTTAGCGGCATCAAGGGCCTCTTCGCGGGCAAGCTCCGCTCCCACAGACTCTTGTGATGCAGGGACTAAGCGCCGTTACTGCGCCAGCGGCTGCGCCTCGCCAACCTCAATGGCACGTGCCGTCGGCTGCTCATGATGGGCGCGCAGTTCGGCGAGGATGTCCTGGTCCAGCAGGTTGACCCAGCGCAGGTAGTTCCTGTGGATCTTGCCGTTCTGGTAACCCATGCCGCTGCTGTCGCGGTAGGCGATGGTGTAGCCGCCCGCGCTGTAGTTGATGTCGATCTCGACGTGGAATTTCTCACGCACGGTGATCTCGGCCTGGACCTGGTCCGGGTTGACGCGCTGCACGCTCCATTTGCGTTTGGTCAGGGCGGTGACAATCGCCTGTTTCACCTCGTCCTGGCTGGCCAGGACCTGCGGGGCGAGGGTCCGGCTCGGGTTGACAATGGGTTTGCTGGTACAGCCCGCCATTGTCAGCAGGGCCAGGGTGACAAGTGCAGCACGAAGCAGGGAAGACATTCCGTTTTCTCCAGAGGTTTAAAAAATCAGCGCCAGCGTCGGAACACCAGGGAGGTGTTGACGCCGCCAAAGGCAAAGTTGTTGTTCATCACATACTCGGTGCTCATCTGCCGGAACTCGCCGCGCAGGTAATCCAGTTCGCCGCACTGCGGGTCGATCTGGTCGAGGTTCAAGGTGTGGATGTAGCTGTCACGGTTCAGCATCTCGATGCTGAACCAGGACTCCAGCGCCCCACAGGCGCCCAGGGTGTGGCCGAGGAAGCTCTTTTGCGAACTGATGGGCATGCGGCTGCCGAACAGGCTGCTGGTGGCCAGGGTTTCGGCGATATCCCCCTGTTCGGTGGCGGTGCCGTGGCCGTTCACATAGCCGATGGCGTCCGCCGTCAGGCCGGCATCTTCCAGGGCCAGTTCCATGGCCCGGCGCATGGTGCTCTGCTCCGGGCGAGTGGCGTGCTGGCCGTCGGCGTTGCTGCCGAAACCGACGATTTCGGCGTGAATATGCGCGCCGCGGGCCAGGGCATGTTCCAGTTCTTCAAGCACCAGCATGCCGCCGCCTTCGCCGATCACCAGGCCATCGCGGTCGCTGTCGTAGGGCCGCGGACTGCTCTGCGGCGCATCGTTTTTCAGGCTGGTGGCGTAGAGCGCGTCGAACACCATGGCTTCGGTGGGACACAGCTCCTCGGCACCACCGGCCAACATCAGTGGCAGGCGCCCGAACTTGATCGCCTCGTAGGCATAGCCGATGCCCTGGCTGCCACTGGTGCAGGCGCTGGAGGTGGGGATCAGGCGTCCGGTCAGGCCGAAGAAGATGCTGATATTCGCCGCCGTGGTGTGCGGCATCATGCGCACGTAGGAGTTGGCGTTGAGCCCCTCGGCCACGGAGTTGATCAACATCATGCCGAAGGCCTTGATCTCGTCGGTGCTGCCGGTGGACGAACCGCAGGCCACGCCCATGCGCCCGTCGCGGATGATTTCGTTGCCCAGCAGGCCTGCATCAGCCAGGGCCATTTCCGCCGCGCCGACGGCGAAGCGCGAGACCCGGCCCATGCTGCGCAGCTGCTTGCGGGTCCAGTGCGACGGCACCGCGTAATCATCGATCGGCCCGGCCAGGCGCGTGTTCAGTTCAGTGAAGCGCTCCCACTCGGTCATGTAGCGGATGCCGCTGCGGTTGGCGCGGAAGTTGGCCTCGATGCTGGCCCAGTCGCTGCCCAGGGAGGTGATGCCGGCCATGCCGGTGACGACGACGCGCTTCATCAGCACAGGCCTCCGTTGACGGCCAGTACTTGCCGGGTGATGTAGGAGGCTTCCGCGGACATCAGGAAGTTCACTGCGCCGGCAACTTCTTCCGGGGTGCCCATACGCTGTGCCGGGATCATTTTCAGCAGTTCCTCCACCGGCACGTTGTCATCGAGCATGGCGGTGTCGATCAGGCCCGGGGCCACGCAGTTGACGGTGATCCTGCGTTTGCCCAGCTCGATGGCCAGGGCCTTGGCGGCGCCGATCAGGCCGGCCTTCGAAGCGCTGTAGTTGACCTGTCCACGGTTGCCGATCAGCCCGGACACCGAGGTGATGCAGACGATTCGCCCAGGCGCGCGACGGCGGATCATCGGCATCATCACCGGGTGCAGCACGTTGTAGAAACCGTCGAGGTTGGTGCGCAGGACCAGGTCCCAGTCTTCTTCGGAGAGGGCCGGGAAAGCGCCGTCACGGGTCAGGCCGGCATTCAGCACCACGCCATAGTAGGCGCCATGTTCTTCGACATCGGCCTCAAGGCGGGTGCGACAGGCTTCACGATCGGACACATCGAATTGCAGCACGCGGGCCTGGCGACCCAAGGCCTGGATTTCGACCTGCACGGCTTCGGCGTCGGCGCGGCCGCTGCGGCAATGCAACACCAGGTCAAAACCGGCGCGGGCCAGGCGCAGGGCGATTGCACGGCCGATACCGCGGCTGGAGCCGGTGACCAGGATGGATTCAGTCATGACGCGACTCCTGTGATTCTGAGAGGTAAGCGGCGGCCTGGGGTGGACGGAACACGTTCAGGCGCGCGGTGGCATGGATGTCGGGGCCGGTCAGGTGGCATTCGAACACACCCATGCCGTTGTCGTCTTCCAGCGAGCGCAGGGCATGGATGCGCAGTTCGCTGCCGACGGGAAAGTGTTCCACGTTGCAGTCGAATTTGCGCGTGCCGAGCAGGAACCCCAGCTCCACCGGCCTGCCTTCGCCACGGGCGCGGCAACCGGCATAGGCGGCGACGCTCTGGGCCATCAGTTCGATCCCGATCCAGGCCGGCAGGCTGCCGTCCTCGCGGTTGAACAGGCCGTCCGGGCGCACGGTGAGGCGGGTGTGGATCTGTTCTGCGTCGCAGGACAGGACCTGGTCGATCAGGATCATGTCCCCGGCATGGGGCAGCAATTCGGCGAGCGGCCAATCGATCATGGGGCGTCTCCGATAATCAGGCTGACATTGTTGCCGCCGAAGGCAAAGGAGTTGCTCATCAGGCGGCGCGGTGGATAGGGGTTGAGGCGGTCGCCCGGCTTGACCCAGTTCAGGGGCGGCAGCGCCGGGTCGGGCTGGCCGTCCCATACGTGGGGCGGCAGGGCCGAGGACGGGTTGTCGGCACTCAGGCTCAACCAGCAGAACGCCGCTTCCAGTGCGCCGGCGGCGCCCAGGGTATGGCCGGTCATGGGCTTGGTCGAGGAGCAGGGCGGGCTCGTCGGGAACAGCGTGGACACGGCCAGGCTCTCCATGGCGTCGTTGTGCTGGGTGGCGGTGCCGTGCAGGTTCAGGTAGTTGATATCTTGTGGCTGCAGGCCGGCCTGCTTCAGCGCTTTGCCCATGGCCTGCACGGCGCCCCGGCCGGTCGGGTCGGGGGCGGAAATATGGTGGGCGTCGCAACTGGCGCCCGCGCCGAGCAAGGCAATGGCCGGGCCGTCGTCGGCGCGTTTGCTCATCAGGAACAGCACCGCCGCTTCGCCGATATTGATACCGTTGCGGTTCAGCGAAAACGGATTGCAACGCTGCGCCGACACCGCTTCCAACGAGCTGAACCCCCTGAGAGTCAGCTGGCACAGGCTGTCGACCCCGCCGCACAACACGACGTCGCACAGGCCCAGGTCGAGCAGGCGCCGGGCACTCATCAGTGCCCGCGCGCTGGAGGTGCAGGCGGTGGAGATCACATAGGCCGGGCCGCGCAGTTGCAGCCAGTCGGCGAGGAAGGTCGCCGGGGCGCTCAGTTCCTGCTGCTGGTAGTCGTAGCCATCGGGGAAGTGTCCCTCTTTCAGGTAGCAAGCGATGCCATGGCTGGCTTCGTCGATGCCCGAGGTGCTGGTGCCCAGGACGATGCCGATGCGTTCGCGACCATAGGTGTCGATGGCATGCTGGATGGGCCCGGCGATTTGCAGCGTGGCCTCCATCAGCAGTTGATTGTTGCGGCTGGCCTGGGCGCTCAGTTCGGCGGGAATCGCCATCAGTTCGCCTTGCACCGCGGCTACCGACAGGACGCGCTCGGGCACCCAGCCGCTTTGCGCACGCATGCCCGAGCAGTCGCCGGCAAACAGCTTGCGCGCCACGCTCGGCTTGTCGCGGCCCAGCGCGCAGATCACGCCGAGGGCGTTCAGGTAGGCGGTCATGGGGCGGCCTCGCTCAACGGACTGATTCGGTAATGCAGACTGTCCGGCAGGCTCAGGGTGAAGTCCAGCGGCTGGCGATAGCTGACTCGCCAGCGGGTATCGAGAATGCGCTCCATGGCCTGGCGTTGCGCGGTCGGGTAGTTGCCCGCGAGTTCGGCATCCGGGGTCAGGGCGAACAACAACGCGGCGAACAGTTCGCGGGCCTGGGGGTTGGGCGGCAGCAGGCCATCGGCCTGCCATTCACCGTCTTGCAGGCGCTGGCGGGCCAAGGGAATGCCCAGTGGGTCCATCAGCGACCAGCGCAGGCTGTTCGTCTCGCGCTGGATCACCAGCAGCCAGTCCTGGCGCTGTCCGGCCTGTTCGCGCTCGATATGCAATTGCAACGGCAAGGCCAGGCTTGGCGCATGCATGGGCAGCGGCGCGCGGCTGGCGCAGGCGCTCAGCAGCAGGAGGCAGCCCAGCAACAGGGCGCGGATCATTCGACGGTCTCGCCGAGGGGTTTGCGCGCGACCACGTTGACCAGGGTCTCTTCACGCTGGCCCACCGGCGGCGGATTCTTCAGGCGCAGGCGTTCGAGCAGCCCGAAGTCCTTGGCCCGGCTCCACCACAGGTAAGGGTAGGAGACGTTCCGCGGGGTGAACTCGAAACCCTGGTCGCCGATCATGTCCAGGTACTGTGCCGCGCTTTTCTGCACATGCATCGGGTGGCGGAACAACCAGCGAATCACCCAGGTGTCGATATAGGCTTCGGTGGACTCGGCGAACAGCAGGTAACCGCCCGGCTTGAGCACCCGATAGAACTCGGCCAGGGCGCGATCCTGTTGCACCAGGTGATGGAAGGTCTGGTGGCAGAAGAGGATGTCGACGCTGTGCGAGGGCACGTCGAGGGTCGCGCAGTCGCTGCCGATCAGCTCGACTTCCAGGCCACGGCGTTGTGCCTCCTCAGCACTCAATTCGAGGCTGTGGGGGTCGGCGTCAAGGCCGATCAGTCGCGCCGGGGCGAATGTCTGCTGTAAATACTGGAAGGACTTGCCCTGGCCGCAGCCGGCGTCGAGTACCACCGGGTTGGCCGGCAGGGCCTCGCTGAACAGGCCACGCAGGTCGTTGATTGCGACCCGCAGGACGTGGTGCTGCCAGGTGTGGCTGCGCAGGAACCAGAAGCCGAAACGGGTTTCCTCGACGTAGGTGTCGCTCAGGTACGGGTTGCTCATGTCGGGGTGCTCGCACAGATTTCCGACAACATCCGCAGACGGCGCCGGGGTTCGCTGACAAAGGGGTTGCGCTCGTCCCAGGCATAGCCGGCGAGGATCGCACTGATCATGGCGCGGATTTCCGGCGAACTGCCGGGATGGAAGATCACATCCTGGAAGGTCCCGGCGTACCAGCCTTCGACGTAGCAGCGGAAGGTGTCGACACCACGTTTGAGCGGCTCGGCGAACTGGGTCTGCCAGTCGACGCTTTCGCCTTGCAGCTGACGATGCAACAGGCCGGCGGCCATGCTCGCCGAACGCATGGCAATGGTCACGCCGGAGGAGAATACCGGGTCGAGGAATTCCGCAGCGTTACCCAGCAGGGCGAAGCCCGGCCCGTGCAGGGTCTTCACATTGGCCGAATAGCCGCCGATGGTCCGCGCCGGGGTGTCCCATACGGCGTTTTCCAGCACGGCTTGCAGGCTTGGGGTTTCGGCGACGAAAGCCTTGAGGCAGGCGTCCAGGTCCTCGCTGCGTCCGGCAAAGTGCTCGGCGGCGGCAACCACGCCGAGGGAGCAGCGGCCATTGCTGAAGGGGATGGTCCAGAACCAGATATCGCGCTGTTGCGGATGAGTGGTGATAAGGATCTTTTCCCGCTCGAAAGCGGGATGTTCGATGCGGTCTTCAATATGGGTGAAGACTGCCTGGCGCAGCGGGAAATTCGACGGCGCTTCCAGGTCAAGCAGGCGCGGCAGCACCCGGCCGTAGCCACTGGCGTCGAGGACGAAGCGTGCTTCGATCAGGTACTCGCTACCGTCTTCGCGGCGGGCCCGCAGCTGCGGTTGTGGCAGGTCGAAATCAACGCTGACGATTGCCTCGCCATAGCGGATTTCCACGCCTTGCAGGGCGGCCTGATCCGCCAGCAGTTTGTCGAAGTCGGCACGCTGGACCTGGAAGGTGCTCGGCTTGCCGTGGCTGAAAGTCTTGCCGAAATCGAAGGCGCTGTAGTGTTCGCCCCAGGCGAAGGCCGCGCCGTTCTTCAACTGGAACCCGGCAGCGTTGACGGCGTCGAGCATGCCGGCCTCCTCGACGAAGTCCAGGCAATGCGAGAGCAGGCTTTCTCCGATGGAAAAGCGCGGGAAATGCTGGCGCTCGACGATCAGTACGTCGTGGCCGTTGCGTTTGAGCAAGGCGGCGGCGATGGCGCCGGAAGGGCCCGCGCCAATCACCACGACTTCACGACGTTCCATATCAATCATTGGCACACAGGCTCCTTGAGGGGTTCGACGGTTTCGAAGGGATAGAGCTCGGCTTGACTGTGGTGACCGAGTGTTCGGCTTGCGGTGTCGCGTTCTTGTCGGTCGGACGGGCGGCCCAGGGCGCGAGCAGGAAGCTGAAGGCCAGTCCCAGACTCACTGCCAGGCCGAAGTTGCTGACTGCCGGGGTGCTGGAAATCGCCAGCAGGCCGAACGACAGCCAGGTGGTCAGGGCGGCCAGCAAGGTGCCCAGCAGGCTGACGGCGGCCCCGCCGATCTGCTCGCGCATCAGGATCGCGTAGTCGACGCTGATGGCAGTCACCAGCAGCAGGCCGAACAGGCTGAACAGCGTCAACGGCTGGCCGAACCAGCCGAGGCTGGCCAGGCTGCACAGCGCTGCCAGCAGCGGCAGGGTGATGATCCGCAGGGCCCCGCCTAGGCCGAACGGCAGGATCAGCAACAGCACGATCAGCACGCAGGACGCCAGTTTCAGCTCGGCGGCGCTGACCTGGGTGGCGGCAAACACCTTGTTCAACTCGCCCAGCCGGTCCACCAGTTTTACCCCTGGCAGGCCGTCGGTTTGAGCGCGCAGCAGGTCGGCGTTGTTCAGGCCGCGCAGGCTGACCATGCCGGCCACGCCATCGGCTTGCGTACCCAGCCAGAGCAGGCGCCAGGGCTCGGACAGCGGGCCTTTGAGGGCGCTGTCGATATCCTGGATCGGCAGGGCTTGCAACTGGGCCAATTCGTTTTGCAGGGCCGCGGCCGGAACACCGAGGTCGAGCAAGGGTTGCCAGAACCCTGGCAGTTGCTTGAGCGAGTCCTGTAACTGTTGCTGTTCCCGGGGCAGGCTGACCACCTGATCGAGGGACTGATAGCCCTGGAGTTTGCCTTGGCTCACCAGTTGATCGAGCCGCTCGCCGAGTGCGGCCTGGCGCTCCAGCAACTGTTGTTGATCGGCGCCGCGGACCAGGAAGAACTGGCTGGTGGGCTGGTAACCGGTGATCCGCGCGACGGCTTGGGCCTCGGCCTGCAATTGCGCCGGCGCGCCGACCCATTGGCGGATATCGTTCTTGCTGGTCAGGTGCCACAAGCCGCCGGCACAGAACAGCACCAGCAGCGCCAGCAGCAACCGGTTGCCGACCTTGCGCAGCAGCGCTTCACGCACCTTCAGCAACACTTCGCAGACCCGCAGCGGCCACTGCGCCGGACATAGGTCTGTGCCCTTGAGCAGCGCGGGCAGCAGGCACACGGCGCTCAGGTAGGCCCCCAGCAGGCCGGCGGCGGAGAACACGGCGATCTGGGTCAGGGCCGGAAACGGTGTCCAGGCCAGAGCCAGGTAACCGATGCAACTGGTGGCCAGGCTCAGGCTCAGTCCGGGCAAGGTGATGCGCAGGGCCGGCCAGCTGTGCCAGGGTTTCAGGCTCCAGCTCTTGGACAGGTAATGCAGCGGGTAGTCCACGGCCACGCCGATCAGGCTGGCCCCCAGGACCAGGGTCATCACATGCAGATGACCGAACAGTGCCACGCAGGCCACGCTGCCGAAGAGCATGCCCACCAGCACCGGGACAAACGCCAACAATACCCGCCAGCGCCGGAAAGCCAGCAACAGCAGCAGGAGAATGCCGAAGGTGGCGCCACCACCGACCCAGGTGATTTCCCGGGTTGCCTGTTGCTGGCCGGCGGCGGCATACAGCAGGCCGCTGGCGGCGAGCAGTTGCGCGTCATCGCGCGCGGCCTCTTCGCGACCTTGCTTGAGCAGTTCGGCGACCTGCACCGGCAGCTTCATGTCGAAGGCGTTGCCGCGGGTGCGGGCGCGCAACAGCACCCAGTTTTTGCCGTCGGCCTCGGCGATCAGCGCGCCGCTGCCGAGATCGAATTGCACCGCGCCGGTTTTCGGCCGGCTGTCCTGGATGCGTCCGGTCAGGCCGAGCCAGTCGTCCTGGCTCGGCACCAGGCTGACGCCGGCAAAGGGGTCGAACAGGGACTGGAGCCGTTGCTGGATAAACGCTGCCGGGTGTTCGATCAACTGCTCTCGGTCCGTCCGGGCAAGCATCGCCAGGCGGCTGACCAGCAGTTGTTGGCGCAAGGCCGGCAGGTCGGCCTGCAAGCTCCACTGCACGGTTTCGAACAGTCCGCTGGCCTGCCAGCGTTCACCCAGCCGTTGCGCCAGGGCAATGGCTTTCTGGCGATCGGCCTGGCCCACCAGCACCAGCATTTCCCGGTTCAAGGGCTCCTGCATGCGCTGTTCGGCCTTGAGTTCCAGGGCATTCGGCGCCGAGCCCGGCACCAGTTCCATGAGATCGGCCGACAGTGGCGCGCCATGGCGCCATTGCCAGCCGGCGAGCGCCAGCACTGCCAGCAGCAGGATCAAGAACAGACGCGGGAGCAGGCGTTCACTCGGCAAAGTCATGCTGCTCCGCGTCGCTCAGGGGGAGGGCGGCGCTGCTGTCCTGCATGCGCAGGACCGTGCTGTCGCCCTGGGTTTCCAGCAGTTCGATGCGCTGCACCAATTCGCCGCCGTCGATATTGATCCGGGTGAAGATCTGCTTGAGCAGCACCGAGCGCGGAATCAGGGTCAGTTGCCAGTGCTGGGCCTCACCTTGCAGTTGCAGTTCGAAATCCCGTTGCAGGCCCGTGCTGTCGCCCTGCAGGACGGCGATGAACAGGCGGTTCTGTTCGGCTCCGGCGCTTTTGTTCGGGACCATTTGCCAGCCGCTGGGGTCACGGCGGGCGATGCCCTTGGCGCTGATGCGGTAGTCCTGCTGCAACGGTGACTTGAGCAGCCAGAGCAGGCCGTGGTCCTTGGCGAGGACGAAGGTGCCCTTGCTGGTCAGCGGTTGCGCTAGGGCGCGCAGGTGTTTTTCCTGGATGAAGTCGCCGTGGATCACCGAGGGCTTGGCCAGTTGCTCGCTAAGCTGTTGCAGGTCGAAGGCCGAAGCCTGGGCGGACAGGCCCAGGCCGGACAACAGGCTCAACAGGCAAGCGAACCTTGCAGGCGCTGGCTTGCCGGCGATGAGGTCCTTGAGCCTTTCGGTGATCCTGCGGACGCTATCGCCAGCAAGCCGGCTCCAACAGGTTTTGTGTCGTGCTTGAGTAAAGAGGCTCATGCCAGCACCTTCTCGACGGCGGCGACGAAGACTTTTGGCGAAGCCAGTTGCATTTCCCGGCTGTGGAGATCCACGGCCACCTGCACGCTACTGGCGCGGGTCAGGCGTTCGCCGCTGGCCAGGTCGGTGATCAGGTAGTTGACCTTCAAGCGGTTCTCCCACTCCACCAGGTTGGCCCGCACATTGATCTTCTGGCCGAACACCGCCCCGCGCACATAACGCAGTTGCAGGTCGATCACCGGCCACGCATAGCCGGATTCGAGCATGTGCGTGTAGTTGTGGCCGATATGGTCCAGCAGCGCGCAGCGGGCGACTTCCAGGTACTTCACGTAATGGCCGTGCCAGACCACATGCATGCTGTCGACGTCGAAGAACGGCACCAGGATCTCGGTGTCGACATGCAGTACGCCGCGGCTACGCATGCAGCCTCCAGTGTTGTTCGGCGATGCGTTTCAGGCACAGGCGCAGTTCGGCTTCGAGGGCGCGGTCTTCGATCACCGGGGGGAAGTCTTTTGCCAGGGTTTCGTGCATGGCCGCCAGGGCCGGCGGCAGCGGTCGTGCGTCGCTGGCCTGGCCACGCAACCAGACCCCCTGATTGGCGGCGAGCAAGGTGGCGGCGGCGACCTGTTCGGTCAGCTCCAGCACGCGGATCGCGTCGCGGGCGGCAATGGTGCCCATGCTCACCTTGTCCTGGTTGTGGCATTCGGTGGAGCGCGAGAACACGCTGGCCGGCATGGTGTTTTTCAGGGCTTCGGCGGTCCAGGCGCTGGCGCCGATCTGCACGGCCTTGAAGCCATGGTTGAGCATCGCGCGTTCGGCGCTTGAGCCGGACAGGTTGCTCGGCAGGCCGTGGTTGTAGCGCACGTCCACCAGCAGCGCGAGCTGCCGATCGAGCAGGTCGGCGACGTTGGCCACCAGGGTCTTGAGGCTGTCCATGGCAAAGGCGATATGCCCGCCGTAGAAGTGCCCGCCGTGGAGCACGCGTTCTTCTTCGGCATCGATGATCGGGTTGTCGTTGGCGCTGTTCAGTTCGGTTTCGATAAATGAGCGCAACCAGCCCAGGCTGTCGGCCAGCACGCCGAGGACGTGGGGGGCGCAGCGCAGCGAGTAGCGATCCTGCAAGCGGTGCAGCGGCGCGGTTGGCGCATCGATGGCGAGGTCCTTGCGCAGCCAGGCGGCCACCTGCATCTGCCCTGGGTGTGGCTTGGCGGCGAACAGGCGCTCGTCGAAGTGCTCCGGGTTGCCTTGCAGGGCCACCACGTTGAGGGCGGTGATGCGGGTCGCCAGTTGCAGCAGATAGTCGGCGCGGGCAAAGGCCAGGCAGGCCAGGCCGGTCATCACCGCGGTGCCGTTCATCAACGCCAGGGCTTCCTTGGGCCGTAGCACCAGCGGTTCCCAGCCCAGTTCACGGTGCACGTCGCAGGACTGGCGGCGTTCGCCGCGAAACAGTACTTCGCGTTCGCCGGAGAGGGTCGCGGCGACGTAGGACAGTGGCGTCAGGTCGCCACTGGCGCCGACCGAGCCCTCTTCGGGAATCAGCGGCAGGATGTCCAGGTCGAGAAAGGCCTGCAGTCGTTCCAGCAGCTCCACGCGCACGCCGGACACGCCGTGGCACAGCGACTGCAAGCGCGCCGCCAGCACCGCGCGGGTCGCCTGCGGGTCGAGCAACTGGCCGAGGCCGCAACCGTGGAAGGTGTAGAGGTGGCGCGGCAAGGCTTCGACGTGCTGCAGCGGCACCGCCACCACGCAGGAGTCGCCGTAGCCGGTGGTGACGCCGTAGATCACGCCTTCCTTGTCCAGCAGTGAGTCAAGGAACTGCGCGCCCTTGGCAATGCGCTGGCGGAACGCCGGGTCGCCTTGCAGTTGCGTCGGCACCTGACGGTTGGCCAGGGCCAGCACGTCTTCGATGCGCAGCGGGAGTTCGCCGAAGGTGACCGGCTCAAGCGGATGCGTTGTCATCGGATTTCCAGAAAGGGTAGAAATTGAACCATTGGTACGGTGCCTGCAGGCAGTACTGGCCCAGGCGTTCGGCGTAACGGGTGGCCCACTGGGCAATCACCTGTTCGCGGTCGCCGCGTTTCCACTGCACCCTCTCGCTGAAGGCTTCGAGGGTGATGCGGTAGCGGCCCTGGAGTTTCACGCAGAACAGCAGGTTGACCGGGCATTTCAGCAGCCCGGCGAGAAGCCATGGGCCTTGCGGGAACGCCGCGGACTGGCCGAGGAAATCCACCCGCACATGGCGCCCGCCATGCAACGGCACGCGGTCGCCGGCAATCGCCAGCCACTCGCCCCGCTCCAGGCGCTGGCTCAGTTGCAGCATGATCGCCGGATCCAGCTCGCTGACCTGGATCAGCCGCAGGTTGCTCGCCCCGGCCTCGCCCAACAGGCGGTTGAAGCGCTCGGCGTGCTTGGTGTGCACCAGCACGTTCATGGTGACCTTTTCACCCAGTTCGGCGAGCGCGCGACAGACTTCCAGGTTGCCCAGGTGGGCGCCCACCAGCATCTGCCCGCGCGCGCCGCGCAACTGATCGCGGAGCAGTGCCGGGTCGATGATTTCGAGCTGTTCCAGGCGCAGCTTGCCGTTCCACACGTCGAGCTTGTCCAGCAGAGAGTCGGCAAAGGCCATGAACTGTTTGAAGACTTTCATGCGGGTCGGTCGCAGGGCGCCATAACCGCTCCAGTCGGCCAGGCACTGCTGGTACTGCCAGGCACTCTGCCGGGCGCTGCGACCGAACAGGAAAAAGTACAGGACGATGCCGTGGAGCACCGGGCTGAGCACCCGGCGGCCGAGGACCCTGACGCCGAAGGCGGTGAGTTTCATCAAGCAGAAACTGCCACGCTCCTGGCGGTCGGCCCAGTGTTTTTGCGCGTCGCTCATGCTCGCCACCGTCGCCAGAGGATGCTTGGCAGGCGCACCAGCATGCCGAAGAACATCCGGGTGTGCATGCTGGAAATCAGCGCGTTGTCGTGGAACATGCGGAAGTGCGATAGGCCGTCCTGGGGGTAATGAACCTTGATCGGCAGCCAGCGCATGGGCTGGTTGCGCCAGGACAGGCGCACGAGGATTTCCGAGTCGAAGTCCATGCGTTTGCCCAGCTTCGCCGAGTCGATCAACGCCAGTACCGGTGGCAGCGGGTAGATCCGGAAGCCGCACATGGAGTCGCGGATCTGCAACGAAAGGCTGTTGATCCAGACCCAGACGTGGGTCAGGTAGCGGGCGTAGAGCCGGCCCTTGGGCACGCTCTCGTCGTATTGCGGGTAGCCGCAGATCAGCGCCTCGGGATGGCGGCGCGAGGCGTCGAGGAAGCTCGTGACGTCGCTCAGGTCGTGCTGGCCGTCGGCGTCCACTTGCAGGGCGTGGCTGAAGCCCAGGCGCGTGGCTTCCCGCAGCCCGACCATGACCGCGCCGCCCTTGCCCTGATTGACCGGTAGTTTCACCAGGGTGACTCGTTCGTGTTCGGCGAGTCGTTCCAGTACCGCCGCGCAGGCCGGGCTGCTGCCGTCGTCCACCAGTATGCAGGTCAAGCCGATACGCAGCAGGGCGTCGATCACCGCGGGTACGGCGGCTTCATGGTTGTAAACCGGGATGATTGCGCAGGGCTTATGCATGGGCCGCCTCCAGCACAATGCGTCCGCTGGAGCAGGCGGCGGCCGCATTGCGAAAGGCGAAATGCAGTTTGCTGCGTTCACGGTCGAAGCGCAGGCTCAGTTCGAGCTTATCGCCCGGACGCACCAGTTGCTGGAATTTCAGCACTTCCATGCCGGCGAACTTTTCCGGCAGTTCGAGTCGCTCACGCCCCAGCTCCAGGGCCCAATCCACTTGCACCACGCCGGGCAGCACCGGGGTGATCGGGAAATGGCCGCTGAAGTAGGCCAGGTCCAACGGAACGACCAGTTGCAACAGCCATTCGCCGTCCATCTCGTGTTGCGCCAGCACTTCCGGCGCTTTGGGGCGCGGGGCTTGCAACAGGGCCTGGACTTCGGCTTGCGGCAATTTGCCCTGGGGGGTCAGCGGCATCTGCCGCAGCAAACGCCAGCGGCGCGGCAGCGCCAGGGCTTCGCAATGTTTGAGCAGGTGCTTGCGCAGGGTCTCGGTCAGCGCACGCCGACCCTGGTTGCGCAGGCTGTGCAGCCCCTGTTCGGAGAGCACCAGCAGCGCGCCGAGGTAGGCGCGGTTTTCCTGCACCACGCCCAGGCGCGCTTCGGCAACCCAGTCGTGCGCCATCAGGGCCTGTTCCAGCATCGGCAGGGAGATGCGTTTCTCTTCCAGTTTGACGATGCGGTCCAGCCGCCCCAGCAATTCGAACCGACCATCGGCTTCGATGCGTGCCGCGTCCGCCGTTTGCTCGACATGACCGGCCGGCAGGTAAGGCGAAGCCACCCGCAAGGCGCCGTCCGCGTCCTGGCTCAGTTGCACATCGGCGAAGGGACGCCACAGCGGGTCGCCCCGGCGCCAGGCAATACCGCCGGTTTCCGAGCTGCCAAGGATTTCCGTCGGCCATTGCTGCAAGCGTTGCTGCAGGCTGGACGCTGCTTCGGGCGGGAGCGCGCCGCCGGAAGAAAACACCCGGCGCACAAGGCTCAGAGCCGGCCAGTCGAGGTTGTCGCCCATGCGCTTGAGCAGGGCCGGGCTCGCGACCCAGGCGAACTGCCGGTGTTCACGGCTGGCGCGTTGCAGGTCTTCCGGGAAGGCCAGTTGCCTGCGCACGAAGGTACGACCGGCACACAGTGGCCAAAGCACGCGGAACAGCAATCCATAGATGTGTTGGGTGGCGACGCTGCCGATGATGCAGGCCTGGTCGAGGTCAGCGCCCCACAGCTGTTCCAGGGCCAGGATCTCATTGGCCAGTTGGCGCAGGCTTTTGTCGATGCGCTTGGGTTCGCCGCTGGAGCCGGAGGTGCACAGGCTCAGGCGGCAGTCATCGAGATCGAGCGCGGCCGGGCTCAACGGTTCGGCGCAGAGTGTCTCAAGGGCATGACTGTCGGTCAGCCACAGGTCGACATCCGCCATCCAACGTTGGCGGGTCTGTTCTTGCAGGTCGGCGGGCAGCAGCACCCGGACGCCGGCCCGCCAGGCACCGAGCAGGGCGATGGCCAGTTCCCCGGCATCTTCCAGGTGCACGGCGATATGCTTGACCTCACGGGCCTGCAAGCCGGCCGCCAGGCTCAACGCCCGTAGCGACAACCCGGCGTGATCCAGCGGCGGATCCAGGGTGACCGCTCGCGGTCCATGCGACTTGAGCAACAACTGCTCAAGGTTTATCCAGTTCATGCGCGGCCTCTTACCCGTTGTCGTACCAGCCACTCAATGGCGAACAGCAAACCCATCAGCCCATAGGAGATCAGGCCGGTGTACAGCATCCACCAGCTCAGCGGCGCCCAGAGGGTCAGGGCGGCGGCGATCAGGCCATTGCAGAGAAAAAACAGGCTCCAGACGCGGGTTACCTGTCTCGTATAGTCAATCGCCACGTCCGGCAGTTGCGGCTCGCGCAGACGGGCCAGTCGCTCGACCATCGGCGGGCCGAATTTCAGGCTCAGGCCGAACAGGCCGAGCATGAAGGCGCTGATCAGCACCGGGTACCAGCGCAGCAGCAGCGGACTGTTCAGCAGTGCCAGCAAACCGCAGAAGGCGATGGCACTGAGGGCCATCCACAGGCTGCCGGGACGCCGCTCCCCGCTCAGGGCCCGGGCCAGCCACAGGCCGCCGAGCAACAGCCCGAACTGCCAGGGCGCGAAGTGCTCCATGCCGAAATACACCGCAAAGGGGTACAGCAGGCCCGCCAGCAGCAGGCCCAGGCCGATCAGGCGCTTCATGCGGCCGGTTGCACCAGGCGAAAGACCGCCTCGACCACATCGTTGACGGTACGCACCGACTTGAACTCCTCGGCGGCGATTTTCTTGCCGGTCTGACGCTTGATGTGGTCGATCAGGTCCACGGCATCGATGCTGTCGATTTCCAGGTCCTGGTACAGGTTGCTGTCCAGGGTGACGCGTTCGGGTTCCAGTTCGAAGAGTTCGACCAGGGCATCGCGCAGGGTGTTGAAGATGTCGTCACGGGTTTGCATGGTACGGCCTCACGCTGCCTGTTTTGCCGTGACGAAAGCCGCAAGGCTGGCCACGTTGGAGAAATGGTCGCGGGTGTCCTTGGCGTCCGCATCGATCTTGATGCCATAGCGCTTCTGGATCGCCAGGCCGAGTTCGAGGGCATCCACCGAATCCAGGCCCAGGCCTTCGCCGAACAGGGTTTGCTCGTTGCCGATGTCTTGCGCGCTGATGTCTTCCAGGCCCAGGGCCTCAATGATCAGCTCTTTGATCTCAAGGTGCAGGGCGGGGGTTGGATCGCTCATCTGAGGCGAGCTCCTTAATGAAGTAATGGTGCAGATAATCGTTTAGTTTGCGCGAGGCCTGGGGCGCGGGGCCCTGCGCGGCAAAGCCTTGTGGGTCTATATCGGCGCCGACCCGAAAACTGAAGTGCACCCGGCGTTGCGGAATGCGATACCAGGGTTCGGCCTTGGTCAGGGTGGTGGGGCTGACCTTGATCACGACCGGGGTGATGATTCTCGCACCCCGCAGGGCAATCGCGGCGGCGCCGCGATGAAAGGCGGGTGCCGTGCCCGGCGTGGTGCGGGTGCCTTCGGGAAAAACGATCAGGGTCTGGCCGTCTTGCAGGGCGCTGGCCGCGGCATCGAGCATGTCCAGGCTGCCGTCGTTACTGATGTATTCGGTGGAACGTACCGGCCCGCGGGTGAAGGGGTTTTGCCAGAGACTCTGTTTGACCACGCAGTTGGCATGGCGCACCAGGCCGATCAGGAACACCACGTCGATCAGCGACGGGTGGTTGGCGATGATCATCTGGCCGGGACGACCGAGTTTTTCCGCGCCTTCGACTTCGTAGGTCAGGACGCCGGTGCGGGCCATGAAACGGATGAACAGCCAGAACAGTCGGCTGACCGTTTGTCGTGCGCGCAGGCGCTGGCGTTCGGCATCGCCCGGCAGGCAGCCGAGCAAGGGTAATATCACCAGGCGCAGGCACAGGCCGCCCAGCCCGAACAGGGCGAAGCTCAAGGCGGTGGCCAGCAAGCGCCAGTAATAGGCGTCGCGGGGCTTGGTCATGGGCGGCGTTGCCAGTTCCATACCCGGGTCTTCCATCGGTGTTGGCAGGAGGCGTGTTGGCCGAGCAGCGTACGCAACAGATCGAGGGCATGGGGCCACTCGCTCTGGCGCTGTTCGTCCGTGCCGCTTTCGAGGGACAGTTGCCATTCGTCGCCCGGGGTCAGCAGCAGGCCGAGGGCGTAGGGGAACGGCACGTCGTCGATCCAGTGGCGGTAGGCTTCGGGCGGTTGTTCTTCGGTGATCACCAGCAGCACCGCCGGCGCGCCTTCGGCGAGCAGCGCGGCGGCTTCGAGCATGCCGTGCTCGAGGCCGTCGCCGTTGGCGGCCAGGGCAGTCATTTCGCTGGTTTCTCCGCGCAGGATCGACCACAGGCCAATCACCGCGTTGTGAACCGAGAGGCTGAACTGGGTGGGTGACAGCGGTTGATCTGCGGCCAGGTCGCAGAGGATCTCGAAGGTGCGTGGGGTTTCGCCATGGCGGGAGATGAACACCAGCGGCAGTTGCGCGTGCCCCTCGGCCAGTGGCCAGCCAACGCTGAACGCCATGCGCGCCAGGCGACTGAGGCGGCGGCGCTGCATGGCAGGGAGGAAGGACACATCCGGTGCCGCATCGCTGGGCGCGGGCACGCAGGGCTGGAGGCTCCAGGCCTGCCAGTCGTCCACACTTTCCAGGCCCGGGGCCCAGGCGCGCCATTGGGCGATGTTGAAGTTGATCACTGAATGTCTTCCCGCCCCTGCGGGCTTCCTTGAGCGCTATGGTTGATCCCTGAACCCCTACCAACCCTGGCGTGGCGCGATGGCCGAGTGGCGCGCATTATCCCGGTGCACAAGGCCTGTAGCAAATTTTTGGTCACATTTTGCACGATTAAATTTGCCAAATGCGAAGAGTGAGCTAGCAACTGGCTATTATTCGTAGTTTTTTTGATACGTCTGTCAGCGATTTCGTGATTTATAGGGGAATTACCTTGAATTCGTGATGTTATGACGAACTGATAGGTAATCCCCTCCCTGCCAAGGTGGCGCGGTAGCGGCCAAGCCCTCTACACTCGGTGATCCATCGATACACGGAGGTCTTGTCATGCGGCGTGTGGTGTTCAATCAGAAAGGCGGGGTCGGCAAATCGAGCATTGCCTGCAACTTGGCGGCGGTCAGCGCCAGCGAGGGCTATCGGACCCTGTTGGTGGACCTCGATGCCCAGGCCAACTCCACGCAATACCTCACCGGGCTCACCGGCGACGACATTCCCATGGGCATCGCCGATTTCTTCAAGCAGATCCTCTCGTCCGGGCCGTTTTCGAAGAAAAACCAGGTGGATATCTACGAGACGCCCTTCGACAACCTGCACGTGATCACGGCCACGGCCGAGCTGGCTGATCTGCAGCCCAAGCTCGAGGCGAAGCACAAGATCAACAAGCTGCGCAAACTGCTGGATGAGTTGTCGGAAGATTACGACCGGATTTACCTGGATACCCCGCCGGCGCTGAACTTCTATGCGATATCGGCGTTGATTGCCGCCGATCGCGTGCTGATTCCCTTCGATTGCGACAGCTTTTCCCGTCAGGCGCTGTATGGCTTGCTGGCTGAGATCGAAGAGTTGAAGGAGGACCATAACGAAGGTCTGCAAGTGGAAGGGATCGTGGTCAACCAGTTCCAGGCCCGGGCGAGCCTGCCGCAGCAGATGCTCGACAGCCTGATCGCCGAAGGATTGCCGGTGTTACCGGTGTATCTGGCCAGTTCGGTGAAAATGCGCGAGTCCCACGAGGCCAGCAAGCCACTGATCCACTTCGACCCGCGGCACAAGCTGACCCAGCAGTTCGTCGAGCTGCACGCACTGCTGGAAAACAACGCTTGACCCCGATACCCGCCCGCCAAGGCTGAGTGCGCTCTCTGTAGGAGCAGAGCTTGCTCGCGAAGAGGCCCGTGAGGGCACTAAAAGCTTCGCGGGCAAGCCGACAGTGGCCGTGGGGCTCTCAGATGCCCTGGCTGCGCAGCCAGGCCATCAGCTGTGGCAAGGGAAAGGCGCCGCTCTGGCGCGCCACTTCCCGGCCATTTCTGAACAGGATCAGGCTGGGAATCGAACGTATCCCCAGCTGTGCCGACAGTTGCTGGTTGGCCTCGCTGTCGAGCTTGGCCAGGCGGCACTTGCCGGCCAACTGGGCCGCCGCCTGCTCGAACACCGGCGCAAAGGATTTGCACGGCCCGCACCAGTCCGCCCACACATCCACCAGCAATGGCAGGTCGCCCTTGATCTGGCTGGCGTAGTCGCCCTGTTTCAATTCGAACGGTTTGTCCAGCAAGACCGCAGCTTTGCAGCGCCCGCATTTCGGCTGGTCGCCCAGGCGCTCGGCGGGGATGCGGTTGAGGCCGTTGCAGTGGGGGCAGGGGATCAATAGGGGATCGGGCATGAGCGAGGGCTCCAGAGAAGTGACCAATGCTCTCTATCTGGAGCCGAGAGTTGGTTTTATCAAGCCTTGTTGCATGCCCTCAGATTTTTAGCCGCCGGTGTTCGACCCGCGAATCCAGTATGAGAGGACGTACCGTCAGCGGTTTGTGGTCATCACTGCGCGTGAGATCAACGTGCTGGGTGTCAGCATGACCGTTCCGATCACCAGTGGTGGCTCGTTTACCCGTAACTCTGGTTTGGCGGTCATCGTCACCGGCCATGAAATCACCGGCGTCGCCGTCTGCAATCAAGTGCGCAGTTTCGATATCGAACAGCGTGTTCGAGACGGTTCCGCCAAGTTCATAGAGCGGCTGGACGATGTCATCATGATGGACATCGTTTGCCGGGTCGTCAGCGCTATCGCGCCAGAGGCATGAGCCCTCACGACGAACAACTGATCTCCAGATGCTTGCCCCACTCCGGTGGCCGCTCGGCGTAGCGTTCCATGCCCGGTTGCTCGTCGAACGGTTTGCTCAGCACCTCGTGGAGTTGCCGAACCTCTGAATAATCGCCACTCTCCGCCGCATCGATGGCTTTCTGCGCCAGGTAGTTGCGCAGGATATACAGCGGGTTGACCGCGTGCATCCGCGCTTTGCGCCGGGACTCGTCCTGATCCGTTTCGCGGGCGACCCGGGCCTTGTAGCGCTCGGCCCAGGCGTCGAAACCCTTGATATCGATAAAGTCATCGCGCAGCCGCGCGGTAGACAGTGCGGCCGGCTCATTCCCCAGGCGGCGGAAGAACAGGGTGTAGTCGACCCCGCCGGCCTGCATCAGCTGCAGCAGGTTTTCCACCAGCTTCAGGTCGTCGTCTTCGGCGCTGGTCAGGCCGAGGCGGCGGCGCATCAGGTCGAGGTAATGGGCCTGGTACAGCGGCAGGAACAGGCCCAGTGCCTCGCGCAGCGCCTCGACACTGATGAACGGCGTCAGGGCCTGGGCCAGCGCACTTAGGTTCCACTGGCCGATCGGCACCTGGTTGCTGAACGAATAGCGGCCCTGGTCATCGGAGTGGTTGCAGATGAAGTGCGCATCAAAATCATCGAGAAAGGCGAACGGGCCGAAGTCGAAGGTGATGCCCAGAATCGACATGTTGTCGGTGTTCATCACGCCATGGCAGAAGCCGTAGGCCTGCCACTTGGCGATCAGTTCGGCATTGCGCTCGACGATCTCGCGGAACATCGCCAGATAAGGTTCCGGCTGTTCCAGGCATTCGGGGAAGTGCAGCGCCAGCACGTGCTCGCCGAGCTGCTTCTGCTGCTCCGGCTGCTTGGTGTAGTAGAAGTATTCGAAATGACCGAAGCGCACATGGCTGGGCGCCATGCGCAGGACCATGGCGCCGCGTTCCTGTTTCTCGCGCCAGACCGGTGTGTCGGAGCCGATCACGCAGAGTGCGCGGCTGCTGGGAATTCCCAGGGCATGCAGGGCTTCGGAGGCGAGGAATTCGCGGATCGACGAGCGCAACACCGCGCGGCCGTCGCCCATGCGTGAGTACGGCGTTTGCCCGGCACCCTTGAGGTGCAGGTCCCAATGCTCGCCCGCGGCGTTGTAGACCTCGCCCAGCAGCAGCCCGCGACCGTCGCCGAGGCGCGGGTTGTAGGAGCCGAACTGATGCCCCGAGTAGACCATCGCCCGAGGCTCGGCCTCGGCCCAGAGCTTGTGCCCGCCGAACAGCTCGGCGAACACCGGCTCTTCGGCAATGGCCGGGTCCAGGTCGAGCAGGGCCAAGGCCGCCGGACTCACCGCCACCAGGCGCGGATTGTCCAGGGGCTCGGGCAGGATATGAGTGGAAAACCCATCGCCCAGGCGGGCGAAGCGGTTATCGAAGGTCAGTTCGTCGAGGGCTTTCAACGGCCGGCTCCAGCAGAATGTCCGAGTATTCTGCTGGGATTAGCCGGCAGACACCAGTGGCTGCATGCAAACGGCATGAACGCCGCGTTTGTGCAGCCTCAGTCGAGCTTGTCCGGCGGCGGCAGTTGCTCTGGCTTGGCCGGCGTCGTCGGCACCGGCCCGGGTGTTTCACCCTCCACCGGCACCAGCTTGTATTCCTGGCCCTGCAGGTTCTTGAGATAGACCTCCATTTGCCGGAACGAGATGTTGATGTGCTCTTTCTTGAACTCACGATTGATGAAGCGGTTGACTTCGTCGACCACCGGGTTGCGGTCGCCCAGGTCGCGCACGTGCATGCGCAGTTCGTGGTCCAGGGTGCTTTCGCCGAAGTTCAGGAAGTACACGTGGGGCTCGGGTTCCTTCAGTACCCGCGGGTTCTCCCGGGCGGCCTTGAGCAGCAGTTCCTTGACCCGGTCCAGATCCGAGCCGTAGTCCACGCCGAGCTTGAGGGTCACGCGGGTGACAGTGTCGGTCAGCGACCAGTTGATCAGTTGCCCGGTGATAAAGGTCTTGTTCGGGACAATGATGTCCTTGCGGTCGAAGTCGGTGATGGTGGTGGCACGGATACGGATCTTGCTGACCGTGCCCGACAGGGTGCCGATGGTGATGGTGTCGCCGATCCGTACCGGACGTTCGAACAGGATCATGATGCCGGAGATGAAGTTGGCGAAGATTTCCTGCATGCCGAAACCCAGGCCCACCGACAGCGCCGCCACCAGCCATTGCAACTTGTCCCAGCTCACGCCGAGGGTCGATAGGGTCGAGACGAAGCCGATACCGGCGATCACGTAGGAGAGCAGGGTGGTGGTGGCGTAGGCGCTGCCCTGGGCCAGGTCGAGCTTGGACAGCACCAGCACTTCCAGCAGGCCCGGCAGGTTGCGCGCCAGGGCGAAGGTGATGCCGATGATCGCCAGCGCGCCGATGACGTTGCCGATGCTGATCGGCACCATGCTCATGGTCGCGCCGGTGCCGCTGGTGTATTCGTAGAGGGTGATGTTGTCCAGGTAGGAGAACACGCTGATCAGGTCCGACCAGACCCAGTACAACGCCGCCACGAAGCCGCCGAGCAGGGCCAGGCGGATCAGGCGCATGGATTGTTCGTTGACCTGTTCGATGTCCAGGGTCGGCTCTTCGATCAGCAGTTCACCATCGCCGGCGTCCTTGGCCGCCTGGCGTTTGCTCAGGGCGCGCTGGTAGGCCAGGCGCCGGGCCGCGACCCCGAGGCCGCGGGCGAAGGTCGCCTCGATCACCAGCCAGAGCATCAGCAGGTAGAGGGTCTCGATCAGTCGGTCGCTGAGTTTCAGGGCGGTGTAGTAGTAGCCGAAGCACACGGCGATAAACAGTGCGATGGGCATGGCGGTGAAGAGCACACCGACCAGTTTGCGGAATAGCGAGGCGCTGCCGTGGTTCGGCGTGCCCAGTAGCAGGCGACTGAGCAGCCAGGCCATCAGGCCGTAGCAGGTCAGGACCACGGCGATGCCGAGCACGTCGTCGGCCAGTGAGGCCGGCTGTAGCTCGGCGACGGAAACGATGGCTACCAGCGCCAGGACCACGAAGCCGAGTCGACGAATCCAGCCCTGGAGAAATTCGACCTGAGGCTTTTCCCAGCGGAAATGCAGCTCGGCCACGCCGCCTGGCGCGAGGATCCGATAGGCGGTATAGAACACCAGCCAGGCCAGGGATATCTGCAGCAGCGCGGCACCGAGGCTGGCGTTCTGGCCGCGGGCGTCGATCTGCAAGGCATAGCCGCACAGGGCCAGTGCCAGGGTAATCGGCATCGCCAGGGCGACGTTGACCAGGATCGCCAACGGCGTGTGCCACTGGCTATCACGCTTGAAGTGGCCAATGTCCTTGTGCACTTTGCTCAGGCGCGCATACAGCGACTTGCGCCACCACAGCAGGGCACCGATCAGCAGCAGCAAGGGCAGGAACAGCAGCGGGCGTTGCACCAGGCCGTCGGTCAGTTCACTGAAGCTGGAGGCCCAGGGCAGGCTGATGACCTGTTTTTGCAAGCGTGTCGGTACGCCGGCGATCCAATCCAGGTCCAGTGGCTTGTTGCTCGGGATCCAGAACATCTGCTCGTCCAGCGTCGCACGCAGGCTCTGAGCGGTGCTGAGCAGTTGTTTCTGGTTCAGTTGCAGGGTGATGGATTCGTTGAGCAAGGCGCTCAGTTCGCGGTTCAGACGCTCCAGCAGGTCGCTGCGGGTCACCGCCAGGTCCAGCAGGGTCTTGCGCAGTTGTGCGTTGACCTGGTCCGGCGGCTGGGTCGCCAGCAGCTTGTCGACATAGGTGGCCGGGCTGCTGATCAGCTCGCGCTGCTGGTTGACCTCGAACTGGTAGAGGCGGATATCGGCGATTTCATCGGCCAGGTCCTTGTCCACCTGCAGGCGCGGCAAGGCCTGTTTCTGCTTGTAGAGAATCTTCGACAGCAACAGGCTGCCCTTGAGCACGCTGATCTGCTCGTCCAGGGCCTGGTCGCTCTGGGTCACGCTGTCGAGCTGCTGTTTGGTCTGCAGGTTCTGCTGGGTCAGCTCGTTGAGTCGGTCGGTGCTCTTGAGCAGATAGTCGGAGAGCTTGAGGTTGGTGGCGCTTTCGGTGGCCAGCACGCTGCTGTCGCCAGCCTTCTGCGCTTCGATGGATTGCTGGGTGACGGTCTGCTGGGACTGGGCCAGACGCTTCTGGTTGATCAGTGACTGCATGTCCTGGATTTCCTGCTCCAGACGCGCGGTTTTTTCCATCAGCAGGTCGTGCTGGCTGTTGCCCAGGTCCTGCAACTGGCTGTTGCCGGCCAGTTCCTGGCGACGCAGCAGGATCAGCGCGTTGATCGAGGCCAGTTCGGCATTCAGTTGGTTGCGCTGGTCGGCGTTGAGGGTTTTGCCGTTGTCCTTGCCCTGCTTGAGGATGCTGTTGATCTGCTGGATGCGTGTCTGGCTGGTGCTGATTTCCGACTGCGCGCGCTCGGGGCGGGTCTGGGCGGTGATGATCAGGCTGTTGGCATCGGCCAGGGCTTTTTGCAGGTCGCCCTGTTGGGTGGCGCGTTCGGTCAGCAGTTGTTCCAGCTGCGACACCGACTGGCTGGCATAACGCTGGGCTACCGGGATCACCTTGGTGACCTTCAGGCGGGCCAGTTCGCGCTGGTTTTCAACGGTTTGGCGCGGTGCATCGGCGACTTGCTGCTTGGTCGCAGCCAGGCGCTTTTCATAGTCGTCCTGGTTCGACATCCAGGTCAGCGTCTGCTGCAGCACGGCCTGCAGGGCCTTTTGATCGGCGTCGGCGAGCTTGCGGTCGGCGATCTTGTCCAGGCTTTGCTGGACTGATGCACGGGTGGGCGGTTCGGCCGCTTGCAACGCGCCGACGGAAAGACTCAGGCCCAGCAGGGCTATGGCAAGAAAAGTGCGCAAGGAAGACATAAGTACCGGTCAAGCAGCGTGAAGAAAGTGGGCAGTTTAGAGGAAGAGACCGGGACCCGGGCGACTTCCTTCGGGGAATCTGACGCCGACTTTGCCGATCTTGTTCCCGTCCATGACCGCGACAGTCCACAGGGTGTTGTTCCACTCCACCTGGTCGCCGACGACGGGCGCGCCGCCGACCTTGTGGGCGATGAAGCTGCCCAGGGGCGTGTTCGGGTCGACGCCTTCGAGTTTCAGGCCGTAGAGCGCCGAGACCGCGCCCAGTTGGGCGTCACCTTCGAGCACGAAATCGCCGAAGAAGCGTAGGTCGAGCCCGCGCTGCGGCGCCTGGCTGAACAGCTTGCCAAGGGCCGGGAGGTTGTGTTCGTGGCCGATCACGCAGAGCAGGTCATCGACTTCCAGGGTGGTGCTACCCGACGGATGGAGCAGTTGCTGACCACGGAACAGCGCGGCGATACGGGTACCTTCAGGCATTTTCAGTTCACGCAGGGCAGCGCCGATGCACCATTTTTCAGCGCCCAGGCGATAGACGAACAACTCCCACTCACTGGTGACATGCACTTCCAGGGCAGCCCGGGAGATGGGGGCCGGCTCCGGCGGGACCGTGACCTTCAGCAGTTTTGCCACCCACGGCAGGCTGGTGCCCTGCACCAATAGCGACACCAGCACGATAAAGAACGCCAGGTTGAAGTACAGCTGCGCATGGGGCAGGCCGGCCATCAGCGGGAACACCGCGAGAATGATCGGCACCGCGCCGCGCAGGCCGACCCAGGAAATGAATGCCTTTTCCCGGCCATGGAAGGCCTTGAACGGCAACAGGCCGACCAGCACCGACAGCGGCCTGGCGAACAGGATCATCCACAATGCCAGGCCCAGGGCCGGCAGGGCGATGGGCAGCAGGTCATGGGGCGTGACCAGCAGGCCCAGCACCAGGAACATGCCGATCTGCGCCAGCCAGGCCATGCCGTCGAGCATGTGCAGAATGCCGTGACGACTGCGTACCGGGCGGTTGCCGATCACCAGGCCGCACAGGTACACGGCGAGGAAGCCGCTGCCGTGCAGGGCATTGGTCAGGGCGAAGACCACCAGGCCGCCACTGATCACCAGGATCGGGTACAGGCCGTTGGCCAGGTTGATGCGGTTGACCAATTGCAGCATCAGCCAGCCGCCACCGAGGCCGATGATGCCGCCGATGCCGAATTCGCGAATCAGATGGCCGAGCAGGCTCCAGTGCAGGCCGGTCTGGCCGCTGGCGAGCATGTCGATCAGGGTTACGGTGAGGAACACCGCCATCGGGTCGTTACTACCAGACTCGATTTCCAGGCTGGCGGTGACCCGTTCATTCAGGCCTTTGCCGCCCAACAGCGAGAATACCGCGGCGGCGTCGGTGGAGCCGACGATGGCGCCGATCAACAGGCCCTGGATGATGTTCAGGTTGAACAGCCAGGCGGCGGCCATGCCGGTCAGACCGGTGGTGATCAGCACCCCGACCGTGGCCAGCGACAGCGCCGGCCAGAGCGCCACGCGGAAACTCGCGACCCGCGTGCGCAGGCCGCCGTCGAGCAGGATCACGGCGAGGGCGAGGTTGCCGACCAGGTAGGCGGTGGGGTAGTTGTCGAAGATGATGCCACCGCCGTCGACGCCGGCGGTCATGCCCACCGCGAGGATGATCACCAGGATCGGGATGCCGAGGCGTGAGGACAGCGAGCTCACCAGGATACTTGCGCTTACCAGCAACGCGCCGATCAAGAACAGGCTGTTGATGGTCGTCGCATTCAAAGGCAGTACTCCAGGAAAGCTTGCAAAGGCCGGGCGCAGACTGACCATGCAGTCTGCGTGCCAGCGATTCTAACCTGTTGAAATGTACCGCTGTCAAAAAGCTTTAGAACCAGGCGTCCTGCATCGACAGGCAGGTATCGTCACGCGCTTCGAGAATGGCCAGCTCATGATGGCAGCCGGGAACTTCCCAGGTGAGGAAGTAGCGTGCGGCTTGCAGCTTGCCTTTGTAGAAGGGCAGGTCCGCCGGGTTGCCCCTGGCCAGGCCTTCCTCGGCCCGCACCGCCTGTTCCAGCCAGCGCCAGCCGATGACCGTGTGCCCGAACGCCTTGAGGTACAGCGCCGAGTTGGCGAGGCTGGTGTTGACCTTGCCCTGGGCCAGGTCGGTCAGCAGCCCGATGGTCACGCCTTGCAGGCGCGCCAGCAGATCCTCCAGCGGTTGGCGCAGGACATCCAGGGAGGCATGGGCGGCGGCGCGTTGCGCGGTGTCGGCGATCAGTCGGATCAGTTGTTTCAAACCGGCCCCGCCGTTCTGCGCCAGCTTGCGCCCCAGCAGGTCGAGGGACTGGATGCCGTGGGTGCCTTCGTGAATCGGGTTCAGCCGATTGTCGCGGTAGTACTGTTCCACCGGGTATTCGCGGGTATAGCCGTGGCCGCCGAGGATCTGGATCGCCAGTTCGTTGGCCTTGAGGCAGAACTCCGAGGGCCAGGATTTGACGATAGGTGTCAGCAGGTCGAGCAGCTCATGGGCCTGCCGACGCTCTGCCTCGGAGGTCAGTGTGGTGGTGTCATCGAACAGCCGTGCAGCGTACAGGCCGAGGTCGAAGGCGCCTTCGACGTAGGCTTTCTGGGTCAGCAGCATGCGTTTGACGTCGGCATGCTGGATGATCGAAACCGGCGCGGTGGTCGGGTCCTTGCTGTCGGGCAGGCGACCCTGCGGACGCTCCCGGGCGTATTCCAGGGAATACAGGTAACCGGCATAACCGAGCATGACCGCGCCCATGCCGACGCCGATCCGCGCTTCGTTCATCATCTGGAACATGTAGCTCAGACCCTGGTGCGGCTTGCCCACCAGATAGCCGACGCAATTCCCATTATCGCCGAAGTTCAGCGCCGTGGAGGTGGTGCCGCGCCAGCCCATCTTGTGGAACAGCCCGGCCAGCAGCACGTCGTTGCGCGGGCCAAGGCTGCCGTCGTCGTTGACCAGGAACTTGGGTACGATAAACAGCGAAATGCCCTTCACTCCGGGCGGTGCATCCGGCAGCTTGGCCAGGACCATGTGCACGATGTTTTCCGACAGTGGGTGGTCGCCGCCGGAGATGAAGATTTTGTTGCCCTTGAGTCGGTAACTGCCGTCGGCGGCCGGTTCGGCACGGGTGCGGATATCGGACAGCGAAGAGCCGGCGTGGGGCTCGGTCAGGGCCATGGTGCCGAAGAAGCGGCCGTCGATCATTGGTTGCAGGAAACGCTGCTTTTGCTCGTCGCTGGCGAAGCTTTCGATCAGGTTCGCCGCGCCCATGGTCAGGAACGGGTAGGAGGTCGAGGCGGCGTTGGCTGACTGGAAGTGGGCGAAGCAGGCCTGGGACAGCAGGGTTGGCAGTTGCATGCCGCCAGCTTCGAAGCTGCGCGCGGCGTTGAGAAAGCCCGCTTCGAGGAAGGCGTCGACGGCTGGTTTCACTTCCGGGATCAGGATCGCTTCGCCGTTTTCGTAGCGCGGTTCGTTTTCGTCGTTCTTACGGTTGTGCGGGGCGAAGAATTTTTCGGCGATGGTACGGGCGGTGTTGATGGCTGCGTCGAAGGTTTCCCGGGAGTGTTCGGCGAATCGCTCGCGCTGGGTCAGGCCCTCGGCGTCGAGGACTTCGTACAGCTCGAAAGCCAGATTGCGGGAACTGAGCAGCATCTCGGACATGGCGGCCTACCTGTGGGGGAGTGCGCCGAGTCTAGGCGGCTGAATAAGCGCTGCCTAGCAAGATTGATGTGGGTGATGGAGGGGCAGAATTCAGGGAGGTGTGTTGTCTGGGCGGGCCTCTTCGCGGGCAAGCTCCGCTCCCACAGGATTTCTGTCGTGTCAGAGAGAGGGGGGGAACACAAAATCCTGTGGGAGCAGAACTCCCACAGAGCACTGTTTGCCGCGGATGAGTGGCCGAGCACC
>NZ_JALLIX010000030.1 GCF_023242365.1 Pseudomonas sp. MWU13-2100 | reverse complement strand
TGGGCGCTTCGGATATTGAAGACCGGCTTCGTCCAGCCAGTTGGCGATATTCATGCTCGGCTCCTGCGTGCCTGAAGGACAGGTGCACACTAGTCAGCCAGGCGGGGCCAGTACCGGTACGGTTGGGAAGGAGTGCAACGAACTGTATTGTTTGCCGGCCATGACAGTTGCCTGGGCCGTGGGCGTGCGGGGCGAGGGACGTCAATGGTATTGCGCCGATCGGGCCATGGACGCGGCTGGGAGGAGAGCCGTTCGCACCGAAGGTGACGATAGGAAAGATGAAGAAAATCCGGGCAACAAAAAACCCGCACCAGGCGGGTTTCTTGTGGGCTTTCAGATGATGTTGACACCACCTGAAACTAATTAGTGGTGCCCAGAGACGGAATCGAACCGCCGACACGGGGATTTTCAATCCCCTGCTCTACCGACTGAGCTATCTGGGCAACGGGGCGCATTAAACTGGTTTTTCGAGGGGTCGTCAAGCGCGATTTCAAAAAATATTTAATTATTACCGTCGCTTACGACCCAAAGCTGTTCCAAGCCTGATTATTCGGCCGGTGGAACGTAGCCTTCGGCCTTGGCGTATTCCTCGCCGGAAAAGAACTTGTCCATCTCGCCCTGGATATATTTGCGGTCTTCACCGTTCATCATGTTCAGGCGTTTTTCGTTGATCAGCAGGGTCTGGTGCTTCAACCAGTCGCCCCAGGCTTTCTGCGAAATATGTTCGAAAATATCCAGGCCCTTGGCACCCGGGTACGGAGGGCGCTCAAGGCCGGGCAGTTCTTCGTGGTACTTGCGGCACATTACGGTGCGGGTCATGACGACTCTCCTGCATTCAAAACGTCGGCTGCCCGTTTGAGCAGCTTTTTCACCGGGGCGGCAAGGCCCAGGCGCGGCGGGGTGGCGAGGTTATACCAGAGCCAGTCGGCCTCGGCCACGTGATGGGCATTCGCCTCGACCTGCACCAGCCACGGTTCGATGGCCAGCTGGAAGTGGCTGAAGGTGTGGGTCAGGTTCGGCAGCGCCTGTTGCACGCCCAGTTCCAGCGAGTGCTGCGCCGCCAGGTGTTGCAGGTCGTCGAGGTCGTCCAGCTCCGGCAGGCTCCATAAACCGCCCCAGAGGCCGCTGGAGGGGCGTCGGTAAAGCAGAATGGCGCCCTCGCGGTTGGCGAGCAGCGGCATCAGGGTGCGCTTCTGTGGCACGCTCTTGCGCGGCTTGGGAATCGGGTAGCGGGTTTCCAGGCCGAGCAGGTGCGCTTCGCAGCCGACTTTCAGCGGGCAGAGCAGGCAACTGGGTTTGCTACGGGTGCACAGGGTCGCGCCCAAGTCCATCATCGCCTGGGTGTAATGGTTCACCCGGGTGTCGGGGGTAAAGCGTTCGGCGTTGGCCCAGAGCTGCTTGGCCACCTTGGGCTCGCCCGGGTAGCCCTCCTGGGCGGTGTAGCGCGCCAGCACGCGCTTGACGTTGCCGTCGAGGATCGCCGCGCGCAGGCCCATGCTGATACTGGCGATGGCGCCGGCGGTGGACAGGCCGATGCCCGGCAGCTCGGTGAGTTTCTCGACGTCGCGGGGAAACTCGCCGCCATGCTCGGCGACGACGATCTTCGCGGTCTTCTGCAGGTTGCGCGCTCGGGTGTAGTAGCCCAGGCCCGTCCACAGGTGCAGCACTTCATCTTCCGGCGCGGCGGCCAGCGCCTCGACCGTCGGCAGCGAGGCCATGAAGCGGTCGAAGTAGTTCAGCACGGTGCTGACCTGGGTCTGTTGCAGCATGATCTCCGACACCCACACCCGATACGGCGTGATGCCTTGTTGCCAGGGCAGGTCGTGGCGGCCGTGACGGTCGTACCAGTCCAGCACGGCACTGGAAAACTGCTCGGCTCTCATCGCTTGAACAGTCCCTTGAGTGCGTCCTTGAGTTCGGGACTGACCTTGTCGCCGAGCTTTTCTTCAACTTTCTCGCTCAGTTTGTTGCCGGCCAGGCGCGCGGCGACCTGGCCGAGGCCGTCCTTGTCGATGCGGCAGGCCTTGGCGCCCAGTTCCAGCGGACCACGGCAGCGCAGCGGCCATTCGATCCCGGCGAAACGTTCGTTGACCTGGCAGGCCGGGTCCGGCATGTCGCTCTTGTCGCCTTCGACGATGATGCCGACGCGGTAGTCCATGCCCAGCACGCGCAGGTCGACATCGCCGTTGCCATTGACGCTCAGACCCGGGATGCGGACCTTCAGGTCCGGGTTGCTGGCCACGCCATTGTGCAGGTTCAGGCTGCCCTTGAGGTCCTGGAAGGGGGTGTCCTTGCCTCGCGGTTCGCTGCTCAGGGTCTTGCGGTTGAGGGTGGCGATGCCGGTGCACAGTTGCTGTTCGAGGTTGGCGTTGAGCAGCAGGCCGTCGTTGAGGGTGAAGCTGGCCGTGCCGTTGAGGCTGTCGATCAGGGCCTTCTGGCTGTTGCCGGTGGCGCTGAGGTCGCTGTTGAGGGTCAGGGCGCCCTTGACCGGCGGCTTCTGTCCCTGGGCTTGCAGGACGCGTTCGATCGGTACCCGGTTCAGCTGTGTCTGCAGGCTCAGGCGCGGGACGTCGGGGCGCACGTCGAGGCTGCCCTTGGCGCTGAAGCTGCCGCTGTAGAGCTCGCCGCGCAGGTCGCCGAGGGTCAGCACGCCGCCCAGGCCGCTGGCCTTGAGGGCGGCGTTGTTGATCGGCAGTTTCTTCAGGGTGAGCTGGTCGAAGCTGAGATCGGCGTCCACATCGGCACTGCGCAGGCGCTCGATGGGCAGCAGCTTGTCGCTGCTCCAGGCACCCTTGGTCGGGGATTCCGGCAATGGCGAGCTGCTGGCGATGGCATTGGCCTCGCTGTTCATCACCTCGGCCTGACGGACTTTCGACGCGCTGTTGGCGTCGGCCGATTTCGGCGGCAGGTAGCGGTCGGCGTCGAACTTGTCGCCCTTGAGTTGCACGCGCAGGGATTGCTTGGCGAAGTCCTCGATGGCGACGCGGCCGCTGAAATTGCTGTCATCGAGCTTCAGGTTGAGGCCGTCCAGCACCAGGCTGGTGGGCGTGCCGGTGAGGTGGGTGACCAGCTCGACCTTGCTCAGGCTGCCGTCGGCCACGCTCGGCAGGGGCTGGCCGATACTGTCGAGAAACTTCATCAGGTCCAGTTGGGCAATTGACAGCGTGCCGTTGAATTGCGGGGTCTTGTTCAGCTCATTGACCTTCAGTTCGCCGAGGGCACGCAGCTGGTTGGCCGACAACTTCAGGTTGGTCCATTCGGCGATATTCGCCGCCATGTCCACCAGCAACTGGCCCTGGGCCGAGAAGGTCAGCGGTTTGCCTTGCAGCGGGTCGCCCGAGAGTTCGCCACCGAGGCGCATGTCCTCGAACTGGTAGCGCTTGAGCACGCGGTCGAAACGCAGGTTACCGCTGAGTTCGGTGCGGGCACGCAGGACCGGCTGGTTGGTGCCGAAGAAGGCGGTGAACTTGACCGGGATTTCCTTGCCCTCATGCACCGCGCCGGTGCTCAGCTGGATGCTTTCCGAGGTGATCTGGCGGCCGGTTTTTTCATCGTTGAATTCGATCCGGGCGTTGTTCACGGTCAGGCTGTCGATGTCCAGGCGGATCGGCTGCGAGGGTTTTTCTTCCGCGGCGGGTTCGGCCGGCTCGGTGGCCTTGGCGGTCTGCGCGGTGAGGCTGGCGCCAGGGGCCGGGCGGCCGATGTCCTGCCAGTTGCCGTGGCCGTCCTTGTCGCGGTTGAGCCGCAGGTTCAGGCCTTCGACGCGGACGTCGCTCATCTGCACTTCACGGCGCAGCAGCGGCAGGACACGCACTGACAGGCCGAGCATCTGCAGGTCGGCGAACGGCTGGGTCGGGGTGACCAGGGTCGCCACGCTGGCATCGTGCAGCTCCAGGCCCAGCCAAGGGAAAAGGCTCCAGCCGATGTCGCCATTGAGGGTCAGCTCAATGTGGGCCTTGTCGCGGGCAATCTGGCGAATCTCGTCTTTGTAGTCGTTGGGATTGAACAGGTGGGTCAGGGCAAAGCCTGCCGCCACGATGATCAGCAACAATCCGAGAAGCCCCAGACCCAGGATTTTGCCGAACGCTTTCATGGGCGAGTCCTTGTAGTCAGTGGAATTTGAAATTTAGCCCGCGAGTATAGCGTTACAGGGCTGGCGACAGGGCAGGGATGATCCCTAGAGCGGATCCAGGGGAATCCGCAGCTTGGCCGCCAGTGCCTGGGCCTCGGGATGTCCGATCGGGGCCAGGAGTCGCAGTTGCGCGCCAGCCAGCCTGGCCATCCGTGCGGCTTCCGCCACGAGGCGTTCAGCCACCCCGCGGCGTCTGGTGACTTTTCTGACGCAAAGTTGGGACAGGAGCCAAAGGTCCGCCCGCCGCTCCAGGCGCGCCGCGCCCAGCAGCCGGTCGTTGAAGCGTCCGGCGATCAGGCTGCCGTCGGCCAGGGCGGCCTCGATCAGTTGCTGGCCGTCGGCTTGCGGGGCGAAAAGCCAGGCGGGAGCATCCAGGTAGATCTTCTGCAGATCCTGCTGGTCCTGGTAGGTGGCTTCGGTGAGGGACTCGACAACGATGGGCATAAATTCCTCGAATGTCCGGGGCTGGTGTTTCTGTGGGAGCAAGCTTGCTCGCGATGGCGCTCTTTCGGCTGCCATCTGCGTTCGGGTCTGATGGCTGCCTGCGGCGGATCGCGAGCAATCGAGCGTCGACCGGCTACTCCTACAGGAAATCAGAGCAGTTGCATTGCATAAAGAGCGTATCAGTCTGATTGTGCTGTCTTGGGCAGATGGTAACCTCTCATGGTTCGTCCGTCCTTCTGCGACTTATTGTCGCGTAACAAGCGGCACTCGATAACACGGCCAAGCCTGCGTGCACCAAGGTCGGGAGTGATGTGTGGCCGGCGAATCATCATTTCAATTGGGGGAGACACTTCAAATGAGCACTAGCATTACAGCGGACATTCAAGCCGCTGAGCCGGCGTTCCTGTCAAAGGAGCGCATCATCGCCAAGCCCGGCTTCAACCGCTGGCTGGTTCCGCCGGCCGCCCTGGCCATCCACCTGTGCATCGGCATGGCCTATGGTTTCTCGGTGTTCTGGTTGCCGTTGTCCAAGGCGTTGGGCATCACTGCTCCGCTCGCTTGCGCGCCGGACACGAGCTTTATCGCACAAGTGTTCTCGTCGCAGTGTGATTGGCCGATTTCCATGCTCGGCTGGATCTACACCCTGTTCTTCATCTTCCTCGGTTGCTCGGCGGCGATCTGGGGCGGCTGGCTGGAGCGTGCCGGCCCGCGCAAAGCTGGCGTGGTATCGGCGCTGTGCTGGTGTGGTGGCCTGCTGATCTCGGCGCTGGGAGTCTATACCCACCAGATCTGGCTGATGTGGATCGGTTCCGGGGTGATCGGTGGTATCGGTCTGGGCCTGGGCTATATCTCGCCGGTCTCGACCCTGATCAAGTGGTTCCCGGACAAGCGCGGCATGGCCACCGGCATGGCGATCATGGGCTTCGGCGGCGGCGCGATGGTCGGTGCGCCGCTGGCGGCGGCCTTGATGGGCCATTTCGCATCCCCCACCAGCGTCGGCGTGTGGCAGAGCTTTGTGGTGATGGCGGCGATCTACTTCGTCTTCATGATCGGCGGCGCACTGTCGTACCGCGTGCCGCCAACCGGCTGGAAGCCCGAGGGCTGGACCGCACCGCTGAAGAAGAGCAGCAACGCGATGATTACCCATCGTCACGTGCATGTGAACGTGGCCTGGAAGACCCCGCAGTTCCGTCTGGTGTGGCTGGTGCTGTGCCTGAACGTATCCGCCGGTATCGGCATCCTCGGCATGGCTTCGCCCCTGCTGCAGGAAGTCTTCGCCGGTAAATTGCTCGGCAACGGCCTGACGTTCAGTCAACTGGACGCCACGCAACTGGGCCAGATCGCCGCGATCGCAGCCGGGTTCACCGGTTTGCTCAGCCTGTTCAACATCGGCGGTCGGTTCTTCTGGGCCTCGTTCTCGGACTATATCGGCCGCAAGGCGACCTACTTCGTGTTCTTCGCCCTGGGCGTCGCGCTCTATGCGTCGGTGCCGAGCCTTGGTCACCTGGGTAGCGTCGCGCTGTTCGTCGCCGCGTTCTGCGTGATCCTGTCGATGTACGGCGGTGGTTTTGCCACGGTGCCGGCTTACCTGGCGGACCTGTTCGGTACACAGATGGTCGGCGCGATCCACGGCCGCCTGCTGACCGCCTGGGCGGCAGCCGGGGTGCTGGGGCCGGTGCTGGTGAACTACCTGCGCGAATACCAGCTGAGCCTCGGCGTCGAGCGCGCCGCGGCCTACGACATCACCTTGTACATCCTCGCCGGCCTGCTGGTGCTGGGTTTCATCTGCAACCTGCTGGTGCGTCCGGTGGCCGACAAGTACTTCATGACCGATGCGGAACTCGCCGCCGAACAGGCGCTGGGTCATGACAAGGGCGCTGACAGCACTACCGTGCTGGAGTGGAAAGCCGCGCCGGGCAGCAAGCCGATGGCGGTTGCCGCCTGGCTGGTGGTGGGCATTCCGTTGGTATGGGGCGTATGGGTCACGCTGCAGAAGACGGCGGTGCTGTTCCACTGATCACCTCGCAGGGGCCGGCTTGCCGGCTCCTACAGGGGCGCGCAGTGCCAAGGCATTGCGCTTCTCTTCGGACAACGTTTCTGCTTGTCCTGACAGGTATATCCCCGACACGCCTGGATTCAGCCCGTCCGGGAGTTCACCTTGTGTGTTTCTGTTTGCCGCCCGCGCCCCTATAATGGTTGCCTTTTTCGCCCAATGATTTTGCGGAGCTGGTGATGGCCGAACGTAAGGCGTCCGTCGAGCGCGACACTCTGGAAACCCAGATCAAAGCCTCGATCAACCTGGATGGCACCGGAAAGGCCCGATTTGATATCGGTGTGCCTTTTCTTGAACACATGCTCGACCAGATCGCCCGTCACGGGCTGATCGACCTGGATATCGAGTGCAAGGGCGACCTGCATATCGACGACCACCACACCGTGGAAGACGTCGGTATCACCCTGGGGCAGGCCTTCGCCAAAGCCATCGGCGACAAAAAAGGCATCCGTCGCTACGGTCACGCCTATGTCCCGCTGGACGAAGCGCTGTCGCGGGTGGTCATCGACTTCTCCGGCCGTCCCGGCCTGCAGATGCACGTGCCCTACACCCGGGCCACCGTCGGCGGCTTCGATGTCGACCTGTTCCAGGAGTTCTTCCAGGGCTTCGTCAACCACGCGCTGGTCAGCCTGCACATCGACAACCTGCGTGGCAGCAACACCCACCACCAGATCGAAACCGTGTTCAAGGCCTTCGGTCGCGCCCTGCGCATGGCCGTCGAGCTCGACGAGCGCATGGCCGGGCAAATGCCTTCGACCAAGGGCGTCCTGTAATGCAGACGGTCGCGGTTATCGATTACGGCATGGGTAACCTGCACTCGGTGGCCAAGGCCCTCGAGCACGTGGGGGCCGGCAAGGTGCTGATCACCAGCGATGCCGCTGTGATTCGCGAAGCCGATCGGGTGGTCTTCCCCGGCGTCGGTGCGATTCGCGACTGCATGGCCGAGATCCGTCGCCTGGGCTTCGATTCGCTGGTCCGCGAGGTCAGCCAGGACCGTCCTTTCCTTGGTATCTGTGTCGGCATGCAGGCCTTGCTCGAGCATAGCGAAGAGAACGCCGGCGTCGACTGCATCGGCCTGTTTCCCGGCCAGGTGAAGCTGTTCGCCAAGGACCGGCACGAGGACGGCGAACACCTGAAAGTGCCGCACATGGGCTGGAACGAAGTGCAACAGGCGGTGGATCACCCGCTGTGGCACAACATCCCGGACCTGGCGCGCTTCTACTTCGTGCACAGCTACTACATCGCCGCCGGCAACCCACGGCAGGTGGTGGGCAGCGGGCACTACGGCGTCGACTTCGCCGCGGCGCTGGCCGAGGGTTCGCGTTTCGCGGTGCAGTTCCACCCGGAGAAAAGCCATACCCACGGCCTGCAATTGCTGCAGAACTTCGCCGCCTGGGACGGGCGCTGGTAAATGGCCAAGATCAAGCCGCCGATCCTGACCCTCGCTCCCGAACAGGAGAACGAGGCCAATCAGAAGATCAAGCGCTTCATGGAAGAGCGCTTCGAACTGAGCCTGGGTTCGTTCGAAGCGGCTGAAATCCTCGACCTGTTTACCCGTGAAATTGCTCCGCACTATTACAACAGGGCGATTTTCGATGTGCAGACGCACCTTAAAGAAAGGTTCGAGAGCATCGAAAGCGACCTGTGGGCGCTCGAGAAAAACTGATTTCCGAGTGAAGCTGAAAAAACGACTTTAAGGTTTTCCAGATGCTGATTATCCCCGCTATCGATCTCAAGGACGGTGCCTGCGTACGTCTGCGCCAGGGCCGCATGGAAGATTCCACGGTGTTCTCCGATGACCCGGTGAGCATGGCTGCCAAGTGGGTGGAGGGCGGCTGCCGCCGTCTGCATCTGGTCGACCTGAACGGCGCCTTCGAAGGCCAGCCGGTCAACGGCGAGGTGGTCACCGCCATCGCCAGGCGCTACCCGAACCTGCCGATCCAGATCGGCGGCGGGATCCGCTCCCTGGAAACCATCGAGCACTACGTCAAGGCCGGCGTGAGCTACGTGATCATCGGCACCAAGGCGGTGAAGGACCCGGCGTTCGTCGCGCAAGCCTGCCGCGCGTTCCCGGGCAAGGTCATTGTCGGCCTGGACGCCAAGGACGGTTTTGTCGCCACCGACGGCTGGGCCGAGGTCAGCACGGTGCAGGTGATCGACCTGGCCAAGCGCTTCGAAGCCGACGGCGTGTCCGCCATCGTCTACACCGATATCGCCAAAGACGGCATGATGCAGGGCTGCAACGTGCCCTTCACCGCCGCCCTGGCCGCGGCCACCCGGATCCCGGTGATCGCTTCCGGCGGTATCCACAACCTGGGCGATATCAAGGCCCTGCTGGACGCCAAGGCGCCGGGCATCATCGGCGCGATCACCGGCCGGGCGATCTACGAAGGCACCCTCGATGTCGCCGAGGCGCAAGCCTTCTGCGATTCGTACCAAGGCTGAGGACTGACCATGGCGCTGGCCAAACGCATTATCCCTTGCCTGGACGTCGACAACGGTCGCGTGGTCAAGGGCGTCAAGTTCGAGAACATCCGCGATGCCGGTGACCCGGTGGAAATCGCCCGGCGCTACGACGAGCAGGGCGCGGACGAGATCACCTTTCTCGACATCACCGCCAGCGTCGATGGCCGTGACACCACGCTGCATACCGTCGAGCGCATGGCCAGCCAGGTGTTTATCCCGCTGACGGTCGGCGGCGGCGTGCGCACCGTGCAGGATATCCGCAACCTGCTCAATGCCGGGGCCGACAAGGTCTCGATCAACACGGCGGCGGTATTCAACCCCGAGTTTGTCGGCGAAGCGGCGCAGCATTTCGGCTCGCAGTGCATCGTCGTCGCCATCGATGCGAAGAAAGTCTCGCTGCCGGGCGAAACCCCGCGCTGGGAGATCTTCACCCACGGCGGGCGCAAGCCCACCGGGCTCGATGCGGTGGAGTGGGCGAAGAAGATGGAAGGCCTCGGTGCCGGCGAAATCCTGCTCACCAGCATGGACCAGGACGGCATGAAAAGCGGTTTCGACCTCGGCGTGACCCGCGCCATCAGCGATGCCCTGGGCATTCCGGTGATCGCTTCGGGCGGGGTCGGCAACCTCCAGCACCTGGCCGACGGGATTCTTGAAGGCCACGCCAGCGCGGTGCTGGCGGCGAGCATTTTCCACTTCGGCGAGTACACGGTGCCGGAAGCCAAGGCCTATATGGCCGCGCGCGGTATAGTCATCCGCTAGGTTTCAACGCTCAACCCAGGTGGCCGCTGGCACCATGTAATGCGCTGTTATCGTGGGCTCGGTCAATCAGCTCTCGGGGTGTGGACGCGCTGGCACATTGAGCTGTCGTACGGGCGGTTGCGGGCGCGCTGGCACATGGGGCTGTCGTACAGGCGGTTGCGCTGTTATCTGGGAGCTCAGTAAATCAGTTCTCGGCTCGGATGCCTGTCCTGATGGGGCGTGGGCAATGGTGCAAAGTTTCATCGGTAGTACCGTCTCTGCAAACTGCAGATTCAGGTGGGTGGAGGTAACGTAGTTGTCCTTCTTTGAGCAATCTGTTGCATCCACCGGGCCGAATTTGTAGGAGTAGGTTCGATTCGGTTCTTCGTTGCTTGCCAGATTGACCCTGAGACCTGTGAATGACAGGACGGGCTGGCTTATGGGGGGATCCGCGAGGATTTCCACCGGAAGGGAAAGAGCGTTACCCATGAGCCCGAATGAAGGTCTCTGGGTCGCGGATTCGACGCCGACAATGCATAGGAAATAGTAGCCAGGCTGGGTACCGATCCGGGAGTTGATAAACGCGTCGGTGGAGCTCAAGGCATCGCTATAGTAGTAGGGCTTTTCGCAGTCCTTTGCACTACGAACGGTTTTGTGGCGATAGAAATCGGTGTCGATGGAAAAGCGGTAATTCCAGGTCGGAGTTTCTGTACTCCCGTCAGCTTGTTTCTTGAGCGGCAGATATCTTTGCGGTGCATTCCGGTCGGTGCTCACGGTAGTAAATACTGGATAGAGCGGACAAGACCAGGTCGCGTTATTGACGATACGACCTTGCGGGAAACACTGACCGAGAAAATCAGCCGGGTTCCCGTATACATTTCCTGGCGTCGCCGTATAAAACTTGGCGACCGGCGTACAGGGGGCTTCCATGCGGCATGGAACGAGTCCATCCTTTAGATTGCCTGTGCCCATGACGCCGATGATCTCGTTGGAATAGCGATCGAGAATCGGGCCTCCTGAACTGCCTCCCGCGATGTCCTTGCAGCGGGTCATCATTGTGTTTCGCCATACCCACGGGCCTTCAACAAGCTCGTTGGCGGGCTGTAAGGTGCAGGCGGCCATGCGCAGCTTGTTTTTTTTGAAGTCGGTCGGGACGAGGCCCTGCGGGGCACTCACGATCAAGACATCCGTTCCGTCGGCAGGTTTTTGCCGGGCCAATTTCAGTGGCTGGATACCCTCACTGATGAGTTTTTGAAGGCTGACATCCAGCTCAATAATGGCCATATCAACGCCTTGCATGCTTCGCCACGCCACCTTTTTCACACGGTATTCCTGGGGCGTGGTGTCAACGAAGTAATTGAAGCGCATCAGTCCCCAGATCGGTCGGTCGGTCACGATGTTTCCGTTGGTGCTTTCGATGCAGTGTCCTGCGGTCAGCACATAGGCGGGAGTTGGCCCGTTTGTGGAGGTATCTCGGGTATCGAGCAGTGTGGCGGTGCAATCGCCGTTGCTCAGGCGTCCTATGCCTCGCCAGTGATCGTGGGATCCACCCGCATTTTCAAGAAGCTTTGCCGCCGTGAAGTTTTGCAGGCTTTCACCATAGTCCCTGCTTTGTGCATGCCCCTGTGAACTCAGTGAAAAAAGCACGCCCAGCAGTAGAAAGGAAATCAATCTCATCGAGTTGTACCTTTATTAATTGAGTGAAACCGGCGCTGGCCGGTGTTCTCAACTAAATCAGGTGCGCACTGCGGGTTGGCGGTATTCAATTGCCTCACCCGTGATGACCCTGGCCCATACTCTGAGCGGTTGCGCCGCAAAGGTGTCGAGGGGCGGTAGACATGATTGCGGGCCCAAGGCACTCTTGGGCACGCCACGGATTCCGGTTGCCTACTATGTCTAAACGCTTTTTCCTTGCGCTCTTTTGCCTGTTCGGACTGTTGTCGGGCACGGCGGGTGCGGCGGACGCAGCCGATGACGGCATTGTCCTGCTGACGGAGAACTTCCCGCCCTACAACATGGCGAAAAACGGCAAGAACTTCGCCAAGGACGAGAACATCGAAGGCATCGCCGCCGATATCGTGCGGGAAACCTTCAAGCGCGCCGGTATTTCCTACAGCCTGACCCTGCGTTTCCCCTGGGAGCGTATCTACAAACTCGCCCTGGAAAAGCCCGGCTACGGGGTGTTTGTCATGGCCCGGCTGCCGGAGCGCGAGAAGCTGTTCAAGTGGGTCGGCCCGATTGGCCCGGACGACTGGGTGCTGCTGGCCAAGGCTGACAGCCCGATCGCCTTGTCGAGCCTGGAGCAGGCGCAGCGCTACAAGGTCGGCGCCTACAAGGGCGACGCCATCGCCGAATACCTGGCGCAGCACCGATTCAGCCCGGTACTGGCCCTGCGTGACCAGGATAATGCGAAGAAGCTGGTCGACGGCCAGATCGATCTGTGGGCCTCGGGCGATCCCGCCGGACGCTACCTGGCGCGACAGGAGGGTATTTCCGGGCTCAAGACGATCTTGCGTTTCAACAGCGCCTCGCTTTACCTGGCCCTGAACATAGAGGTGCCCGACGCGGTCGTCGCCAAGTTGCAGTCGGCGCTCGATCAGCTCCGCCGTGAAGGCGTGGTGGATCAGGCCTTCGGTCGGTACCTGTAAGGGTTCTAACCGCTCAGCGATAAATGCCCTGCTTGCCGTGAGCTTCGCTCGCCTGGTTGCCGCGCAGGGCGATCATCGACTTGATGTCGATCCAGTCGATGCCCTGCTCCTTGAGCTTGGGCAGCTCGCGTTCCAGGACCGCCAGTGTCTGCGGGTACGGGTGGCCGATCACCACCGCCGAGCCGTGCTTGCGCGCCAGTCGGATCGCCTCTTCCAGTTGCGCGGTAATGGCCGGTTCAGTGCGTTCATTGTCGAGGAAGACATCCCGTGACACGCTGGCCAGGCCGATCTTCTGTGCTTCGGCCGCGGCGACGGTCTTGGCGCTGGTGCGGCTGTCGACGAAGAACTTGTTGCGCCGCTGCAACTCACCCATCAGCCAGGCCATGGCCAGCGGTTCGGCGGTCATGCGGCTGCCTTCATGGTTGTTGATCCCGCTGGTAAAGGGCACGGCCTTGAAGGCCGCGGCCAGGCGCGTTTTCAATTCATCGAGGGGCAGTTCGGGATGCCAGGCGAAAGGGCCGGTGGCCGGGTCCATGGGCATGTGCAGCATGACGATCTTGCCGGCGGCATGGGCCTCGCGGGCGAATTCGGCGGCGTGCGGGGTATCGGGCATGATCGACGGGGTGACCGGCCCGGGCAGGGCCAGCACCCGACGATCCCGGGGCAGGTTCTGCCCCAGGTCATCGATAATCAGGGTCAGGTAGGCCTTGACCGGGACCGGCGACTCGGTCGGCGTCGCCTGGGCAACACCGATCAAACAGCCGGTCAGGAGCAGTAGCCAGCGGCGCACCTCAGTTGCCGCGTGTCACGCTCAGGCCCTTGAGCAGGCTCAGCGCCTGGCCCAACTGGTAGTCGTCGTCCTGCAGGCGTGGCTTGGCCTTGGCCGCCTTGACGCTCGGCTTGTCGGCGCCGCCGTTGCCGTTGCCCAGGTGACCTTGCAGATCGGCTTCCTTGAAGGTCTCGTCATCCTGGGCGCCGGTGACCTTGGCCTGGCGTACTTCGACGTCGGGGATGATGCCCTGGGCCTGGATCGAGCGCCCGTTGGGGGTGAAGTACAGCGCGGTGGTGATTTTCAGCGCGCGGTCATTGCTCAGCGGCAGCACGGTCTGTACCGAACCCTTGCCGAAGCTGGTGGTGCCCATCAGCACCGCGCGTTTCTGGTCTTGCAGGGCGCCGGCGACGATTTCCGACGCCGAGGCGCTACCGCCGTTGATCAGGACCACCATCGGCACCGCTTCGCTTTCGTCGTGGCCGGTGGCCGAGAAGCGCAGTTCGGAGTTGGCGATCCGGCCCTTGGTGTAGACGATCAGGCCCTTGGTGATGAAGTGGTCGACCACTTCCACCGCCGCCTGCAACACGCCGCCGGGGTTGTTGCGCAGGTCGAGGACGATGCCGTTGAGCTTCTTGCCGTTTTCCTTGCGCAGGGCCGCCAGCGCCTTGGAGACCTCTTCGCCGGTCTTGACCTGGAACTGGGTGATGCGGATATAGCCGTAGCCGTTTTCCAGCAACTGGCTGCGCACGCTCTTGGTGCGGATGATTGCCCGGGTCAGGGTCACGTCGAACGGCGCGCCGCCGTTGCGGACCAGGGTCAGGGTGATCTTCTGACCAACCTTGCCGCGCATCTTGTCGACGGCTTCGGTCATGGTCTGGCCACGGGTCGGCTGGCCGTTGATCTTGACGATCAGGTCGCCGGCCTGCACGCCGGCCTTGGACGCCGGGGTGTCGTCGATCGGCGAGACCACCTTGACGAAGTTGTCTTCCATGCCGACTTCGATGCCCAGGCCGCCGAATTCGCCGCTGGTGTCTTCCTGCAGCTGGGCGAAGTCGTCCGGCCCGAGGTAGGCGGAATGCGGGTCAAGGTTGCTGAGCATGCCCTTGATGGCATTCTCCAGCAGGGTCTTGTCGTCCACCGGTTCGACATAGGCGGCCTTGATCCGGTCCATGACCTCGGCAAAGGTGCGCAGCTCGTCGAGCGGCAGCGGGGCCTTGGCGGTGACGGCTGGAGCAGCGGCAGCCGGCGCGGGCTGGGCAGGTTGCGCAGCGAACGCGTGGGGCGCACCGATCACCAGGGCGATCGTCAGGGCCAGCGAGGTGAGGCGGGACAAATGCAACATGTCGAACGAACTCCTGATTAAGATGCCGGCCTATCCTTGGGCGCGGCACCATTGGGCCGGATCACTCGGGTGACCCTGCTGACGTATAGCGAAATACAAGGCGGGTGCGTCCTGACCGCCACTGTTGCCTACAGTAGAGATCGACTCACCGGCTTTTACCACATCGCCCGCGGACTTGAGCAGCGTCTGGTTGTGTCCGTAGAGGCTCAGGTAACCGTTGCCGTGGTCCAGAATGACCAGCAAACCGGCGCCCCGCAACCAATCGGCGAACACTACGCGGCCACCGTGCACGGCGTGCACCTGGCTGCCGGCGGCGGCGCTGATCATCACCCCGTCCCACTTGGTCCGGGCGTCATCGCCACGGGTTTCACCAAAGCGCGCAAGCAATCGACCATCAACTGGCCATGGAAGTTTGCCGCGCGCTGCGGCAAAAGGGCCGCCGAAGGATTCTCCCGCACTCGATACCAGGGCTCCAGGCGTAGTTTTACGCGGCGGGCGTGGGCTGTCGTCATTGGCGAGCGCAGCCTCACGCTGGCGCTTTTTTTCGGCTTCCTGCTGGGCGAGCAGCGCTTTCTGGCGCGCCTCCTCCGCCTCACGGGCCTGGCGCGCCAGGGTTTCTTCGATGGTCTTGAGGACTTTCGACAGGTCGGCCTGGTCCTGTTCGCGCGCGGCGAGCTTCTGGTCGCGGGCTTTCACGTCGTCACTGAGCTTGGCCAGGGCCGCCTGGCGTTCCTTGCGGACCTTGTCCAGTTCGTCGCGCTGGCTGTCCAGGCTGCTTTTCTGCACGAGCAACTGGGCCTGCTGCAGATTGATGTCTTTCTCGACATTGGCCAATTGGCGCAGGGTTTCGTTGAAGTTCTTCAACTGCTCCATGCGCGCCTGGCTCAGGTAATCGTAATAAGTCAGGGTGCGGGCGAATTTTTCCGGGTTTTGCTGGTTGAGCAACAGCTTGAGGTACTCCTGGCGGCCGCCCTGGTAGGCGGCGCGGGCCTGGATGGCGATCAGTCGCTGCTGTTCAGTGCGCGCGCTCTGGAGTTTTTTTTTCTCTCCATCGAGCCGCTGCAGTTCGCTTTCGCTCTTTTTCAGCTCTTTTTGCAGGGCGTCGACCTGCTTCTCCAGCTTGCCCATCTCGGTTTCGGTGCCGCGCAGCTCTTTCTGCACGCCGGATTTTTCTTCCTGCAATTTGCCCAGGAGCTTTTTCAGCTCAGCGATATCGTGACGCGTGGCGTCCAACTGCTGCTGGGTTTGTGCGCGCTCGTCGGCAAAGGCCGGTTGGAGCAGGCAGATCAGGGCTAGGGCGATAAGGGCGCGAAGCATGGGGCGGGCGACACCTGGGAACGAGACGCCCTAGTATGCCCGCCGCGAGCTGCAAAAAAAACGCCCAAAAGCGGTTGCTTTCAGGCGTTTCCGATAAAGAGGTAGGCCACAGGCAAGTGGCCGTCTGATTTGTGGCGTTTAGATATCAGTCAGGATCGATGTGCCAGTCATCTCTTTCGGCTGTTTCAGGCCCATCAGCATGAGCATGGTCGGTGCGACATCCGCCAGCACGCCGCCTTCACGGACCTTCAGGGGCCGCTTGCCGACATAGATGAACGGTACCGGCTCGGTGGTATGGGCGGTGTGGGCCTGGCCGGTGGATTCGTCTTCCATTTGCTCGACGTTGCCGTGGTCGGCGGTGATCAGCGCTTCGCCGCCAACCTTCTCCAGGGCTTCGACGATACGTCCTACACACAAATCCAGGCATTCCACTGCTTTAACGGCCGCATCGAACACGCCGCTGTGGCCGACCATGTCGCCGTTGGCGTAGTTGACCACGATCACGTCATAGCGCTGGTGTTCGATGGCATCGACGATGCGGTCGGTGACTTCGGGGGCGCTCATTTCCGGTTGCAGGTCGTAGGTGGCGACTTTCGGCGACGGGATCAGGATGCGCTCCTCGCCCGGGAAGGGTTCTTCGCGACCGCCGGAGAAGAAAAAGGTCACGTGGGCGTATTTCTCGGTTTCAGCGATCCGCAGCTGGGTCTTGCCGTTTTTCGCCAGGTAGTCGCCCAGCACGTTTTCCAGGCTGCCCGGGGCGAAGGCCGACGGCGTGTGAATGCTGGCGGCGTACTGGGTCAGCATGATGAAACCGGCCAGTTTCGGCTGGCGGACGCGTTCGAAGTCCTTGAAGCCGTCTTCGACGAACACCCGGGTCAGTTCGCGGGCGCGGTCGGCGCGGAAGTTCATGAACACCACGGCATCGCCGTCTTCGACGGTGACTTTTTCGCCGATCGAGGTGGCCTTGACGAATTCGTCGCTCTCGCCACGTTCATAGGCGGCTTGCAGGCCTTCCTGGGCAGTAGGGGCCTGGAATTCGGCCTGGCCGTCGACGATCAGGTTGTAGGCCTGGGACACGCGGTCCCAGCGGTTGTCGCGGTCCATGGCGAAGTAACGACCGATCAGGCTGGCGATGCGGCCCTTGCCCAGGGTGCGGAAGGTTTCGTCCAGCAGCTCGATGGACGACTGGGCGCTTTTCGGCGGGGTGTCGCGGCCGTCGAGGAAGGCGTGCAGGTAGATCTTCTCGGCACCGCGCTTGAAGGCCAGCTCGGCCATGGCCACCAGGTGGTCCTGGTGGCTGTGCACGCCCCCTTCGGACAGCAGGCCGAGGATGTGCACCGCCTTGCCGGCGCTCACGGCCTTGTCCACCGCCGTGCAGATCGTCGGGTTCTCGAAGAACTCGCCGTCGCGGATCGACTTGGTCACGCGGGTGAAGTCCTGGTACACCACCCGGCCGGCGCCGAGGTTCATGTGGCCGACTTCGGAGTTGCCCATTTGACCGTCCGGCAGGCCGACATCCATGCCGGAGCCGGAGATCAGGCCGTTGGGCTGGGTGGCTTTGAGGCGGTCGAGTACGGGTTTTTTCGCCGAATAGACGGCGTTGTAGTCATGGCTCTCACTGTGACCGAAGCCATCCAGGATGATCAGGACCAAAGGTTTAGGCGTGGTAGTCATGGATGGCTCTCGCGGCTGGATTGAAAGGTCATGGGAAAAAGAGTCGCAGTTTAAAGCCAAGTTCAAAGACAGTCACCGCCGGGCGGGGTTTGGCCGACCTTGACGGCTGTGTATACTGGCCCACATTTTAACGCCCTGGAACCTCCTGATGGTCGATCACCTGATTGCATTTGCCACTAGCCACTATCTGTTAGCCGGCGCCTTCGTGCTCCTGCTGGCCTTGCTGATTGCCCATGAAATGAGCCGCGGCGGCGCCAGCCTGAGCACCGGCCAGTTGACCGCCCTGGTCAACCAGGACCAGGGCGTGGTCATCGACTTGCGTGCGAGCAAGGAGTTTGCCGCCGGTCATATCGTCGGCGCGCTGAACATTCCCCAGGACAAACTGATGGCTCGCATCGGCGAACTGGAAAAGCACAAGGCCAAGACCCTGATTCTGGTCGACGCCCAGGGCCAGCACTCCGGGACTCACGCCCGCGAACTGCTCAAGGCCGGTTTCACTGCCGCCAAGCTGTCCGGCGGTATTTCCAGCTGGAAAGCCGACAATCTGCCGCTGGTGAAGTGATATGAGCCAGGTCGTCGTTTATTCCAGTGATTACTGCCCTTACTGCATGCGCGCCAAGTCGTTGCTCGGCAGCAAGAAGGTTGCCTTCGACGAAATCAAGGTCGACGGCAAGCCGCAGGTGCGTGCTGAAATGGCCCAGAAAGCGGGGCGTACTTCCGTGCCGCAAATCTGGATCGGCGACCGGCATATCGGTGGCTGCGATGACCTGTTCGCCCTCGAGCGCGCCGGCAAGCTGGATGCGTTGCTAGAAGCTTGATTCCCCCAACCCTTTAAAGACCTGAAGATCAAGAAGGATCTGCTGCGATGACTGACCAACAGAACACTGCTGCCACCGAAGAAGATAGCCAACCGCAATTCTCCTTGCAGCGTATCTACGTGCGCGACCTGTCCTTCGAAGCCCCGAAAAGCCCGGCGATCTTCCGCCAGCAGTGGGAACCGAGCGTTGGCCTGGACCTCAATACCCGTCAGAAAGCCCTGGAAGGCGACTTCCACGAGGTGGTGCTGACCCTGTCGGTGACCGTGAAGAACGGTGACGAAGTGGCCTTCATTGCTGAAGTGCAGCAGGCCGGTATCTTCCTGATCAAGAACCTCGATGCGGCTTCCATGAGCCATACCCTGGGTGCATTCTGCCCGAACATCCTGTTCCCGTACGCCCGTGAAACCCTGGACAGCCTGGTCACCCGTGGTTCGTTCCCGGCGTTGATGCTGGCCCCGGTGAACTTTGATGCCCTGTACGCGCAAGAGCTGCAGCGTCTGCAGGAAGAAGGCGCGCAAACCGTTCAATAAGCGGATTGCACACCCTTTTGCAGGAGCCGGCTTGCTGGCGATAGCGCTCGATCAGGCAATGCAAGGCTGACAGGCCTCATCGCCGGCAAGCCGGCCCCCACAGAAAAAAAGCGCCTGTCCGGCGCTTTTTTTGTTCAGGTGGAGCCTGGTTTTCAGGCAAAACCCAACTGGCGCCAGCCTTCGTAGACCGCCACCGCCACGGTGTTGGACAGGTTCAGGCTGCGGCAGCCTTCGCGCATCGGCAGGCGCAGGCGTTGTTCGCCGGGCAGGGCGTCGAGCACCTCGGCCGGCAGGCCACGGCTTTCCGGGCCGAAGAGAAACGCGTCACCTTCGGCGAAGCGCGCATCGTGGAACAGCCGCGAACCCTTGGTGGTGAAGGCGAACAGGCGCGGGTGGCCGAGGCTTTCCAGGCAACTGGCGAGGTCGGCGTGGGTCTTGAGCGTGGCGTACTCGTGATAGTCGAGGCCGGCGCGGCGCAAGCGCTTGTCGTCCATTTCAAAACCGATGGGCTCGATCAAATGCAGGTGGCAGCCGCTGTTGGCGCACAGCCTGATAATGTTGCCGGTGTTCGGCGGAATTTCTGGTTGAAAAAGGATGACGTGAAACATGCACGGCTCCGAAGATGAAGATGGGCAGCATTCTACCCCCGAAGAGGACCCGCGATCGAAGCTATTGCCGCGGGTGTTGGGATCGCTGGCGATTGTCGGCTTGATGGTCGGTCTGATGATCGGTCGCCTGACCGCGCCCCAGCCCCTGGAGTTGCAGCAGGTTGAAGTGGTGCCCGAAGGGGTGGTGCTGTGGTTCAGTGCCGAGCCCAAGGTGCATGGCGAAGAGGTCGACGGTACGGTGGCGCTGCTGTTCGACGCCGAGGGCAAGGCGCAGAACGGTCACTTGCAGGTGGCCGGCAAGGATGCCAACTGGCGTGTGCGCTTGAGTGACAAGGGGTTGCTGCTGACGTTGCTGGCGGCGCGTCCGTTGCACGGCGAATGGGCCGGTGCGAAGGTGGACGGGCGCTGGAGATTGGCGATCAATCTCCGCGAGGAATAAAAGAGGGAATCTGCGGCCTGCCTGTACCGAAGCTCCCGGAACTACTGTCGGATTCGTTGCTGCGAGTCCGGGTGTTAAAGAGGGAAGTCCTGACCTGCCTGTATCAGGGTTCCCCAAAGCGTTTTGGGGCTCGTCGCTGTGAGCGGTATGAGTCCCGGTATAAAGAAGGGGAGTCCCGGCCTGCCTGTACCAGGGTCCCCGAAAGCATCTGGACTCGTCGCTGTGAGCGGTGTGAGTCCTGGTGTAAAGAAGGGAAGTCCCGGCCTGCCTGTACCAGGGTTCCCAAAAGCGTTTTGGGACTCGTCGCTATGAGCGGTATGAGTTCCGGTGTAAAGAAGGGGAGTCCTGACCTGCCTGTATCAGGGTCCCCAAAACTGGGTGGTACTGGGGTTATTGCAGGGCGCGTGCCAGTTTTTTGATAAGCACCAATGATTGCCTCGATAATTTTCAAAATGTGTCTGGAAGCCCCGGAATATGGGGCCTTTCCGATGGGGCAGGAAAATACGGGTGAGGTCTGCGTGGCCTGGTTGGCTGCTCGATAGCGGTTCAAGACGCATTGCCGTGGTGCACGGCTCTCTATTGTGAGAGCCGGCTTGCCGGCGATGAGGCCAGTCAGGTTTGCATCGATCTTGCGGACGTCATCGCCGGCAAGCCGCTATCTACAAGAGGCCGCGTAACACCCAGCCGTTTGCGGGGCGATAAAAAACCCTCTACAGCCGGGCTGTAGAGGGTTTGGCTTGAAGCGACGGATCAAGCCTCGTCGCTATCATCCTCATCGCCGCCATCGATCTTCATGCCCAGTTCCTTGATCTTGCGGGTCAGGGTATTGCGGCCCCAGCCCAGCAGCACGGCGGCGTCGCGACGACGGCCGGCGGTGTGCTTGAGGGCGGTCTCGATCATGATCCGCTCGAAACTCGGCACGGCGCTGTCCAGCAGGCTCGATTGGCCGCGTGCCAGCGCCTGGTCGGCCCATTGGCGCAGCGCCTGCTCCCAGTTGGTCACCGGTGCCGAATCCTGCGGCAGGTTCAGCAGTTCCGGTGGCAGGTCGCTGATATGCACCTCGCGACCGGAAGCCATCACGGTGATCCAGCGGCAGGTGTTCTCCAACTGACGCACGTTGCCGGGCCACGGCAGGTTCTTCAGGTACTCCTCGGTTTCCGACTTCAGCAGCTTCGGTTCCACCGACAGTTCCTGGGCGGCGCGGGCGAGGAAGTGCTTGGCCAGGGTCGGAATGTCCTCGCGACGGTCGGACATCCGTGGAATATGGATGCGGATCACGTTCAGGCGATGGAACAAGTCCTCACGGAATTTGCCCGCGTGAACCAGGGTTTCCAGGTTCTGGTGGGTCGCGGCGATGATGCGCACGTCGACCTTGACCGGCGTGTGCCCGCCGACCCGGTAGAACTCGCCGTCCGCCAGTACCCGCAGCAGGCGGGTCTGGGTGTCGGCCGGCATGTCGCCGATCTCGTCGAGGAACAGGGTGCCGCCATCGGCTTGTTCGAAACGCCCGCGCCGCAGGTTGGCCGCGCCGGTAAAGGCGCCTTTTTCATGGCCAAACAGCTCGGACTCCATCAGGTCCTTGGGAATCGCCGCCATGTTCAAGGCGATGAACGGTTGGGCCGCCCGCGGGCTGTGGCGGTGCAGGGCGTGGGCCACCAGCTCTTTGCCGGTACCGGATTCGCCATTGATCAGCACCGTGATGTTGGAGTGGCTGAGGCGACCGATGGCGCGAAACACTTCCTGCATCGCCGGTGCTTCGCCGATGATTTCCGGGGTCCGGGTCAGGGTCGGCGCCACGGCCATGCCTTGCTGTTCCTGGGCATGTTGGTTGGCGCGCTTGACCAGCGACACCGCTTCATCGACGTCAAACGGCTTGGGCAGGTATTCGAACGCACCGCCCTGATAGGAGGCCACCGCGCTGTCGAGGTCGGAATGAGCGGTCATGATGATCACCGGCAGGCGCGGGTGCTGCTCGCGAATGCGCGCCAACAGGTCCAGGCCACTGGCGCCGGGCATGCGGATGTCGGAGATGATCACATCCGGCTGCTGACGGACCAGGCGGCTCATCACGCCATCGGCACTGTCGAAGCTCTGGGTGGTCATCCCTTCCTGTTGCAGGGCTTTTTCCAGGACCCAGCGGATAGAACGGTCGTCATCGACGATCCACACGGTTTCACTACGGCTCATGTCGATGTGGCTCCTTGTTCCAGTGGCAGAAAGATCGAGAACGTGGTGTGGCCAGGGTGGCTCTCACACTCGATCAGGCCCTGGTGCTGGCTGATGATGTTCTGGGTAATGGCCAGGCCCAGCCCGGTACCGTCCGGGCGGCCGCTGACCATGGGATAGAAGATGGTTTCCTGCAGCTCGGCGGGAATCCCCGGGCCGTTGTCGGTGATCTCGATCTTGGTCACCAGGCGATGGCGCACATGGCCGATGGTGAACTGGCGGATCGCCCGGGTGCGCAGGCTGATGCGGCCCAGGCGCAGCTCGTTCTGGCTGCTGATGGCCTGCATCGCGTTGCGCACGATATTGAGCACGGCCTGGATCATCTGTTCACGGTCGATCAGTACATCGGGAATACTCGGATCGTAGTCACGCACCAGATTGATGCAGCCCTGGCTCTCGGCTTCCACCAGGCTGCTGACATGCTCCAGGACTTCGTGGACGTTGGTCAGCGCCAGGGACGGCAGCTTGTTCGAGCCGAGCATGCGGTCTACCAGGTTACGCAGACGATCGGCCTCTTCGATGATGACGTTGGTGTAGTCCTTCAGGCTTTCTTCCGGCAACTCGCGGGCCAGCAACTGTGCGGCACCGCGAATCCCGCCGAGGGGGTTCTTGATCTCGTGGGCCAGGCCGCGCACCAGCATCTTGGTGGTTTCCTGCTTGGACAACTGCGCTTCTTCCTTGGTGATCCGCAGCAGGCGGTCACGCGGGTGCACTTCCAGCAGCAGCAGGGTCTCGCCCTGGCTGAGAATCGGGGTCACGGCGTAGTCGACGGTCAGGGTCTGGCCGGTCAGCGCGGTGAGCATGGCTTCGCGTTTGGTGAACGGGTGCGCCTGCTCCACGGCCTGGCGCAGGGAGTTCAAGGCTTCGACCGACTCGGTGAACAGCTCGCTGATGAACTGGCCATGGCTGCGCTGGCCGCTGATGGCCAGGAGCATTTCCGCCGCCGGGTTCATGTACTCCAGGCGCAAATCGGCGTTGAGCAGGATGGTAGCGGTGGTCAGGTTATCGAGTAACAGTCTGTGCAGGGCGTCGCTGATGGTCATGGGGACCTCTTTTGGAGCATGGCAAACGGGGCCGGTCCCGATTTGCGCGCGCGAACAAGGCGCCGATACAAGGAAAATGCAAAAAACAAACCAAGGCTCCGAAAAGAAGCGCGAATTGCCTGAAATGGGCGTTTCAGGCTCGATTGAGTGGCGTTCTGCCAGATATGACGGGTACTTTCGAACCAAAATGGGATTTGGTTCGGGTAGGTGTGCAGTTTAGTGCACCAAGATGGTGCTCTGAAGGGCGTTGATCAGAAGAACGGCAAAATGCTGCTTTCTTCCTTGGGCTTATCCGCCAGCGGGCATTCCGGTCGTTGGCCGTAGTCGGCCATCTGGCAGGGGTTGGCCTGGCGTTTCTGCGCCAGCGAGATACGCACCATGTGGAAGGGTTGATTGGCTGTGCGTTCGGCGATCCGACCTTGGTCGTCGAGGATTTCCACCGCGAGCTGGTGGCTGCCGCGGTCGATATTGTTCAAGGCGAACACCGGGCTGGGGCCGGGCGCCGCGGTGGGCTTGCCGTCCAGCAGCAGGCGATAGGTATGACCGGGCATCAGGCCGGGCTCACTGGTGACGCTGACGATCAGGTTGCCTTCGGTGCTGCGCAGGGTGGCATCGGGGTCCGGCACCAGGATGCGTAGCATCTGGTAATGGGCGATCGGCTGGACCTTGGGCTTTTCCGGTGTGGCGGGTGAAGGCCGGGGGGGGGCCGGTGTCAGCGACAGGCGATTGACCGGCGGCAGCGGTACCGCTTTGGCGCCGGCACGGTGCTGGTCGGTGAAGACCCGATTGCCCTGGCTGTCGATGTAGGTATAGATATCGGCCAGCGCCGAGCCGGCGCAGAGCGTCAGGAGCAGCGGCAGCAGGTGGACGAAAGCTCGAATCATGAGGGACTCAAGGCTTGTGCACCCGCTGGACGGTAAAGGGCACGAGGGCGCTTTGCTGCACGACCTGTTCGCCCGCCAGGACCTGGACGCCGAGGGTGTGGTCGCCGCGGTCGATATTCACCAGTTGCAGGCGTGGCACATTGCTCGGCTGGCCGTAGGGCGCACCGTCCAGTACCAGGCGTAGCAGGTGCTGGCGTTGCAGGCGTGGCTCCATCTTCACGCCGACGGTAAAGGTGCCGTTGTTGGCGCGCAGGGCTTCCTGGGTCGGGATGTCCGTCAGCTCCAGGGTGCTGTAGGCCGCGCCAGTAGTGGCTGATGTCGCCGTCGAGGTCACTGGTGCGGGTGTCGCCGGCGTGGGGATTGGCAGCGTGTTCGACTGCTGCAGGCCCACGCTGTTGAGCGGCGGCAGTTCCACGGTCTGCGCGGTGGTGCCGTCGGGCGGCTGGTTGCTATAGGCCGTGTTGCCGTTGGCATCGGTGTACTTGTAGATCTGTGCGGCGGCCGGCAAGGCGACAGCCACTAACAGCAAGAGAAGGCTTCGACCCATGGGCGCTCCCGATAATGGTCCTGGCGGTGACATCCCGCCCAGATGCTTCAGGGTGTCAGCATAGAGCACAACCTTCAACGGCTTCAGCGCCCGTTGAGGCATAACTCGCCCACGGCGCGAATCAACGCCAGGTCATGGATCTTGTCGGTGCTCAGGGCCTTGCGCTCCTGGGCCAGCCAGGTCGGGCACTGCGGGTCCTGCCGGGAGGCGGCAAAGGCCGCGTAATGTTGCAGCAGACGGGCTTGCAGGCGGTCGAGTGCCGGGCGGATCTGCTTCACCAGGTCGGGTCGGGCGATGGTCGGGGCCTTGCCGGCGGCGTGCCACTTGGCCAGCAGGGCGTATTGCACCAGTTTGTTGGCTTCGATCTGGGCGGCGAGGAATTGGCTCACGTCTTCAGGATTGAGCTGATAAGTAGCGGCCTGTTGCGCGGCATTGGCGATGACTTGCTGTTCGCGCGGACTGTCCTGGATCGGTTTGCCGCTATCCCATTTGGTCAGGGCGACCTGATCGGCGATCTCCAGGCGCTCGCTCACGGCCTGGAGCAAGGGCGCCAGGGACGCGGGGGCGGCTGTGGGCTTCGGGGTTTCGGCGAAGGCGCCGGTGCTGAGGAGGATGAGCAGCAGCGGGCTGGCAAGGCGTTTTGTCAGGTACATGGAGCGAGCTTCGTCCGGAGGGGTGGGCACAGGGGGCTGAGTAAACGTCACAAGCGCAGGCAGGCGCCAGTTTCTTTTCATGAAAAAAATCTGGGCGTGTCCCAATGTTGTTCAGTTAAGGCTATTTGTAGCCGGGCACGATCTTGTGGCGAGCGGGCTTGCCCGCGCTGGGTCGCGAAGCGACCCCAAAAACCTGTAATCACGGTGTATCGGATATAACTGGACTATGGTTTTACGGCTGCTGCGCAGCCGAGCGCGCCACAAGGCCGTGCTCGGCTGCAAATTGCTGGTCCTGGGTTCCTGCATTAAGGGGTCAAGGGTTCGACTCCGAGAGCGCCATGCCCTCGCTGCCGGCATAGAACACCAACAGGTCCACCGGAACCGCGCCAGTGCGGGCGCGATGCTGGATGTTGACCAGGGCCGCTATTGTGTCGCCCTGTTTCAATAGCGTGTTGTGACCGCCTTCCCGGGTCTCCACCCACACTTCGCCGCAGAGGATGTAGGCGGCGCTGGGAATCGGATGGATGTGCCAGCCCAATTCGGTGTCAGCCGGAATATTGACCTGCAGCAAGGTCAGTTCCGGTGCTCCCTTGGGATAGCGTTCATAAGGCGTACCGTCCCAGGAGCAGGTGCTGCGTAGTAGTACCTGGGCTGAAGGGGCAGGTGGGGTTTGTGCCACGGGTGTCGAGATCGAGGTCATGTGTCGGGTTCCAGGTTAACGTCCTTGTACCGCGCGCCAGGCGCGGTGCCTGTGGTTCCCGTCGCAAGGTCGGGAATCCATAGTTAACGCCGCGTCGCGCTGTCCTGCCAGTCTTCAAGCGTTTCAAGAAATCTCGATTCCTGCCCATGAAAAAGGCCACCCGAAGGTGGCCTTTCGTTACGCCGCTTGCGCGAGCGCGACTGGATCAGCAGCTGTAGTACAGCTCGTATTCCAGTGGGTGTACGAAGGTGCGGACCTTGATTTCTTCTTCGCTTTTCAGCTCGATGTAGGCATCGATGAAGTCGTCGCTGAATACGCCGCCTTTGGTCAGGAATGCACGACCTTTGTCCAGCTCTTCCAGGGCTTCTTTCAGGCTACCGCAAACCTGTGGGATTTCCTTGGCCTCTTCAGGCGGCAGGTCATACAGGTTTTTGTCAGCGGCATCGCCAGGGTGGATCTTGTTCTGGATGCCGTCCAGGCCGGCCATCATCAGCGCGGCGAAGGCCAGGTAAGGGTTGGCAGCCGGATCCGGGAAGCGTGCTTCGATACGACGAGCCTTGGGGCTGTTGACGTAAGGAATACGGATCGAGGCGGAACGGTTACGCGCCGAGTAGGCCAGCATTACTGGAGCTTCGAAACCTGGGACCAGACGCTTGTAGGAGTTGGTCGACGGGTTGGTGAAGCCGTTCAGGGCCTTGCCGTGCTTGATGATACCGCCGATGAAGTACAGGGCGGTGTCGGACAGGCCGGCATAACCTTCGCCGGCGAAGGTGTTCTTGCCATCTTTGGAGATGGACATGTGCACGTGCATACCCGAGCCGTTATCGCCGTACAGCGGTTTTGGCATGAAGGTCGCGGTACGGCCGTAGGCATCCGCCACGTTGTGTACGCAGTACTTCAGGGTCTGGACTTCGTCAGCCTTGGCAACCAGGGTGTTGAATTTCACGCCGATTTCGTTCTGGCCGGCAGTCGCCACTTCGTGGTGGTGAACTTCGACGGTCTGGCCCATCTCTTCCAGTGCGTTGCACATGGAGGTACGGATTTCGTGGTCGTGGTCGAACGGTGGTACCGGGAAGTAGCCGCCTTTGATACCTGGACGGTGGCCCTTGTTACCGCCTTCCACATCCTGGTCGGACATCCACGAACCTTGTTCGGAGAAGATCTTGAACATGGAGCCGGAGATGTCGGACTTGAACTTGACCGAGTCGAAGATGAAGAACTCAGGCTCCGGACCGAAGAAAGCGGTGTCACCGATACCGGTGGACTTCAGGTATTCCTCGGCGCGACGGGCGATCGCACGGGGGTCGCGGTCGTAGCCCTGCATGGTCGAAGGCTCGATCACGTCGCAGACCAGGATCAGGGTCGGCTCTTCGGTGAACGGGTCGAGTACGGCGGTGCTGTCGTCCGGCATCAGGATCATGTCGGAGGCTTCGATGCCTTTCCAGCCGGAGATGGAGGAGCCGTCGAACATTTTGCCGATTTCGAAGAATTCGTCATCCAGTGCATCACGGGCCGGCATGGTTACGTGGTGCTGAGTACCTTTGGTGTCAGTGAAGCGCAGATCAATCCATTTAACGTCATGATCTTTGATGAGTTGAACCGACTTCGACATGGTGTCCTCCGGGTGGCTTCGGGCTGGGTAGTGGAGTTAGCCCTGAAAGAGTGGTGATGCCGGCGCGAATATCGGCCATGGCAACCTGCCTCACAAGAGAGCAAATTGCATGCCAGTGCCCCGTGATGGGTTTTTTGCCCCAATCTCACGCGTTGCAGCGAGCATAGGAGAATTTCCGGGCATTCGTTGCACCATTATGGGTCTAAAATAATCGATGGCGACCTGTTTTGGTGCGACAAAAACCATCTGCACAATAACTGGTTAAACCTTGAGCAATTTCCGCTATAATCCGCGCCCCCCTTTTTCGGCCGGCCCTTCGCGCGCTGTTTTCATGAAACTTATCGTAAAAGTCTTCCCCGAAATCACCATTAAAAGCCGTCCTGTCCGGATGAAATTCATCCGCCAGCTGGCCAAGAACATCCGTACCGTGCTCCGTGACCTGGACCCGGACGTGGTGGTGAACGGCGTGTGGGACAACCTTGAGCTGGAAACCGCGTTGAGTGAGCCCAAGGCCCTGCAGGAACTGACCGAGCGCCTGTGCTGCATGCCGGGCATCGCGCATTTCCTGCAGGTCGACGAGTACCCGCTGGGTGACTTCGACGCGATCACTGCCCAGTGCAAGCAGCACTTCGGCGAGGCCTTGCCCGGAAAGATTTTTTCGGTGCGCTGCAAGCGCGCCGGCAAGCACAGTTTTACCTCCATGGACGTGGAGAAATATGTCGGCAGCCAGTTGCGCCGACAGTGCAATGCCGCCGGGATTTCCCTCAAAGAGCCGGAAATCGAAGTGCGGATGGAAATTCGCGACCAACGGTTGTTTGTCATCCACAGCCAGCACAATGGCCTGGGCGGTTACCCGCTGGGGTCCATCGAGCAGACGCTGGTGCTGATGTCCGGCGGTTTCGACTCCACCGTGGCCGCCTATCAGATGATGCGCCGTGGCCTGATGAGCCATTTCTGCTTCTTCAACCTCGGTGGTCGCGCCCACGAGCTGGGGGTGATGGAAGTCGCGCACTTCCTCTGGAAGAAGTACGGCAGCTCGCAACGGGTGCTGTTTGTCAGCGTGCCGTTCGAGGAAGTGCTGGGAGAAATTCTCGGCAAAGTCGATAACAGTCATATGGGCGTAGTATTGAAGCGTATGATGTTGCGCGCTGCCACCGTCATGGCCGATCGCCTGGACATCGGCGCGCTGGTGACCGGCGAGGCGATCTCCCAGGTGTCCAGCCAGACGCTGCCGAACCTGTCGGTGATCGACTGCGTGACCGAGAAGCTGGTGATTCGCCCGCTGATCGCCAGTCACAAGCAGGACATCATCGATTTGGCGACCGAGATCGGCACGGCCGATTTCGCCAAGCACATGCCGGAATATTGCGGGGTCATTTCGGTGAACCCCAAGACCCACGCCAAGCGCAACCGCGTGGAGTACGAAGAACAACAGTTCGACATGGCGATTCTCGAGCGGGCGCTCGAGCGGGCCAAACTGGTACCGATCGATCGGGTGATCGACGAATTGGGCCAGGATTTGCAGATCGAAGAAGTCAGCGAGGCGCTGGCCGGTCATATCGTCATCGACATCCGTCACCCGGATGCCCAGGACGACGACCCGCTGGCGATTGCTGGCATCGAGGTACAAGCGATGCCGTTTTATGCTCTGAACGCTCGTTTCAAGGAACTGGACCCTACTCGCCAGTACCTGTTGTATTGCGACAAAGGCGTGATGAGTCGCCTGCATGCCCACCATTTGCTCAGTGAGGGGCATGCCAATGTGCGCGTTTATCGACCGAGCTAAGTGCCCGGGGCTGTTTGCCTGTGGCTTGCGTCACCGGCCCCCCGACGCCGCCGTCAAGCTGTAACGGCAAAGCCCGACTCTACTGTAAATCGCTGCCAAGACTTGTCAGCACACCGAATCCTCTGATCGAGATACACAAGTGATCGAAAATCTACGCAACATCGCCATCATTGCTCACGTTGACCATGGTAAGACCACCCTGGTAGACAAACTCTTGCGTCAATCCGGCACCCTGGAGCGCAACGAGCTCAACGACGAGCGCGTGATGGACTCCAACGACCAGGAGAAAGAGCGCGGTATTACCATTCTGGCGAAAAACACCGCCATCAACTGGAACGGCTACCACATCAACATCGTGGACACCCCGGGCCACGCCGACTTCGGCGGCGAAGTTGAACGCGTAATGTCGATGGTTGACTCGGTTCTGCTGCTGGTTGACGCTCAAGACGGCCCTATGCCGCAAACCCGTTTCGTGACCAAGAAGGCTTTCGAAGCCGGCCTGCGTCCAATCGTGGTGATCAACAAGGTCGACCGTCCAGGCGCGCGTCCGGACTGGGTTCTGGATCAGATCTTCGACCTGTTCGACAACCTCGGTGCTACCGAAGAACAGCTGGACTTCAAAGTCGTCTACGCCTCGGCCCTGAACGGTATTGCCGGTCTGGACCACACCGCGATGGCGGAAGACATGACCCCGCTGTACCAGTCGATCGTCGACGACGTACCCGCGCCGAAAGTCGACCGTGACGGTCCGTTCCAGATGCAGATCTCCGCACTGGACTACAACAGCTTCCTGGGTGTTATCGGTGTTGGCCGTATCGCCCGTGGTCGCATCAAGCCGAACACCCCGGTTGTCGCCATCGACGCCGACGGCAAGAAGCGTACCGGTCGTATCCTGAAGCTGATGGGTCACCACGGCCTGCACCGTATCGACGTTGAAGAAGCGGCTGCCGGCGACATCGTCTGCATCAGCGGCTTCGAGCAGTTGTTCATCTCCGACACCCTGTGCGACCCACTGAACGTCGAAGCGATGAAGCCGCTGACCGTTGACGAACCTACCGTTTCGATGACCTTCCAGGTTAACGACTCGCCGTTCTGCGGCCGTGAAGGCAAGTTCGTCACCAGCCGTAACATCAAGGAACGCCTGGACAAAGAGCTGCTCTACAACGTTGCTCTGCGCGTTGAAGAAGGCGACTCGGCTGACAAGTTCAAGGTCTCCGGCCGTGGTGAGCTGCACCTCTCGGTACTGATCGAAACCATGCGTCGCGAAGGCTTCGAAATGGGTGTCGGTCGTCCGGAAGTGATCATCCGCATGGTTGACGGCGTCAAGCACGAACCGTACGAAAACGTGACCATCGACCTGCCGGAAGAATCCCAGGGCGCGATCATGGAGCAAATGGGCCTGCGTAAAGGCGACCTGACCAACATGGTTCCGGATGGCAAGGGCCGTGTGCGCCTTGAGTACAACATCCCGGCTCGTGGCCTGATCGGTTTCCGTAACGAGTTCCTGACCCTGACCTCCGGTGGCGGCATCCTGACCTCGATCTTCGACCGTTACGACGTGATGAAGTCCGGCGATATGTCCGGTCGTCAGAACGGCGTGCTGGTCTCGGTCGCTACCGGTAAGGCACTGACCTACTCGCTGGAAACCCTGCAGGCGCGTGGCAAGCTGTTCGTTGAACACGGCCAGGACATCTACGAAGGTCAGATCGTCGGCTTGAACAGCCGCGACAACGACCTGGGTGTGAACCCGACCAAAGGCAAGAAGCTCGACAACATGCGTGCTTCGGGCAAGGACGAAACCATCGCCCTGGTTCCGCCGGTCAAGTTCACCCTGGAGCAGGCTCTGGAGTTCGTCCAGGAAGACGAACTGTGTGAAGTCACGCCTAAGTCCATCCGTCTTCGCAAGAAGATCCTGGGCGAAAGCGAGCGTACCCGCGCTGCCAAGAAGTCCGGTAACTAAGTCATTTAGTTAGCTGGCAAAAAAATGCCCCCGACCGCAAGGTCGGGGGCATTTTTGTTTGTCTGGCTTATGGGGCGTCGCACACCTTGTCAGGGGGACGATGCTCTTGTGGGAGCGGAGCTTGCCCGCGAAGCTTCTGGGGGCTGCGAAGGCCCCTTCGCGGGCAAGCTCCGCTCCCACAGGGCCGGTGTTGCAAGGTGTTGATCAGAAATTGTACAGCGTCTTGTCCGGCGCCGGGCGTTCCGGGGTCTTGGGCTTGTAGGCACAGTAGCCCGGGCGTGGCCCGATTTTTGGATGGTTACGGCAGGTGTCCGGACGTTTTTCGTAGATGGTGCACAACCGTGACTTGCGATCCAGGTACAGGCAATCGTTGTTGCTCATGCGCTGCAAGGTGAAGATCTCGGACTTCTGGTTGTAGCGCTCGACGATCCCCTCCTTCTGCAGGCGCTTGGCGATGTTCTTCGGCGGGTCGCCACGCTCGAATTCGTCGACGATGCCGATGCGGATCAGGTCCTTGATCTTGACTTCCACCGGCAAGGTGCAGCAGCTGGAGATGCAGCCTCCGCACATATGGCTGGCGTATTTCTGCCAGGTTTCGAGGCGGTCGAGTTCCGCGGCGGCGATCAGGGTAGGTTTCATCCGGCTGTTGTCCAGGGTGTATCAGGGCGCGCGATGATACCGGGGCTGGTGGATTTGTGAACAACCTTTTGACGGTTTTTCGTACAAACGCGCCTTTGCAGGGAGATTTCCACATGAGTGCATGCTTTTGGGGCAGCATGGGGGCATCGGCTTTCCCCCGGGCCATTCGCAAGAAACGCCGAACCTGCGGTGTTGCCCCGTGTCGAACCGTCTAGGCTCAGAAAACCCGTCTTTCAAATCGTCCATCTCGCTAGAGGTTGTATCGATGTCTCAGGAACCGCTTGTCCGTGAAGCCGAGGTCGCCGCTTTTCGCGACGCTGTCCTCGCCAAACTTACATACGCGGTGGGCAAGGACCCGGACCACGCGTTTGATCATGACTGGTTCGAGGCTATCGCCTTGGCCGCCCGCGACCACATGGTCGAGCACTGGATGGACCACACGCGGCATATCTACCGCAAAGGCCAGAAGCGGGTGTATTACCTGTCCCTGGAATTCCTGATCGGGCGGCTGCTGTACGACAGCCTGAGCAACCTCGGCCTGTTGGAGATCGTTCGTGAGGCGATGGTGGAGCTGGGAGTGGACCTGGAGCGCATCCGCCTGCTGGAGCCCGATGCGGCCCTCGGCAACGGCGGCCTGGGGCGCCTGGCGGCATGCTTCATGGAAAGCATGTCGACCCTCGGGATCGCCGGCCACGGTTATGGCATTCGCTATGAGCACGGTTTGTTCCGCCAGGCCATCGTCGACGGCTGGCAGCAGGAGCAGACCGAGAATTGGCTGGACTTCGGCAACCCCTGGGAGTTCGAGCGCGCCGAAGTGATCTATCCCGTGGGCTTCGGCGGCCAGGTGCAAACCATCACCGATGAAAACGGCGCGCCCCGCCAGGTCTGGACGGCCTCGGAAACCGTGCGCGCGGTGGCCTATGACACGCCGGTGGTGGGTTGGCGTGGGGCCAGTGTGAACACCTTGCGGCTGTGGCGCGCGCGGGCGACCGAAGAGCTGCACCTGGAGCGTTTCAATGCCGGCGACCACCTCGGCGCGGTCGCCGAAGTGGCCCGGGCCGAGAGCATTTCCCGGGTCCTGTACCCGGCTGACAGCACCGAGGCCGGCCAGGAGCTGCGGCTGCGCCAGGAATATTTCTTTGTCTCCGCGTCGTTGCAGGACCTGCTGCGCCGCCACAAGAACATGCACGACTCGGTGCTCAGCCTCGGCGAGCACGCGGCGATCCAGCTCAACGACACCCACCCCTCGATTGCCGTGGCCGAGTTGATGCGGCAACTGGTCGACCTGCACGATATCGCCTGGGATGCGGCCTGGCAGGTCACCGTGGAGACCCTCTCCTACACCAACCACACCTTGCTCCCCGAAGCCCTGGAAACCTGGCCGGTGGGCCTGATGGAGCGCATGCTGCCGCGGCACATGCAGATCATCTACCTGATCAATGCCCAGCACATCGACTCGCTGCGGGCCAAGGGCATCCACGATTTTGACGTGCTGCGCGCGGTGTCGCTGATCGAGGAAGACAACGGTCGGCGCGTGCGCATGGGCAACCTGGCGTTCCTCGGCTCCCACAGCGTCAACGGCGTTTCCGGCCTGCACACGCAACTGATGCGCAGCACGGTGTTCTCCGAACTGCACAAGCTCTATCCGGAACGGATCAACAACAAGACCAACGGCATCACCTTCCGCCGCTGGCTCTATCAGGCCAACCCGAAGCTTACGGCGATGATGGTCGACGCGCTGGGTCCGGAGCTGCTCGACAACCCCGAGGAGCTGCTGCTGGGCCTGGAGGCCTTTGCCGAGAAGGCCGGCTTTCGCAAGCAGTTCGCCGAACAACGCCTGCACAGCAAGCGCGCCCTGGCGGCCCTGATCCATGAGCGCCTGGGGATCGCGATCAACCCGGCGGCGATGTTCGATGTGCAGGTCAAGCGGATCCACGAGTACAAGCGCCAGTTACTCAACCTGCTGCACACCGTGGCGTTGTACCAGGCGATCCGTGCCGAGCCGGAAACCGACTGGGTGCCACGGGTGAAGATCTTTGCCGGCAAGGCGGCGGCCAGTTATCACCAGGCCAAGCTGATCATCAAGCTGGCCAACGATATCGCCCGTACGGTAAACAACGATCCGACCGTGCGCGGTCTGCTCAAGGTGGTGTTCCTGCCCAACTACAACGTCAGCCTGGCGGAAAGCATCATTCCGGCGGCGGACCTGTCGGAGCAGATTTCCACCGCCGGCTTCGAGGCCTCGGGCACCAGCAACATGAAGTTCGGCCTCAACGGCGCACTGACCATCGGCACCATGGACGGGGCCAACGTCGAGATGTGCGAGCGGATCGGCGAGGAGCACATGTTCATCTTCGGTCTCAGCGCCCAGCAGGTGGAGTCGCGCAAACAAAACGGCGAGTTCAGCGCGGCGGCCGACGTGGCTGCCTCCCATCGGCTCAACGATGTGCTGCAGGCCATTCGTGGCGGGGTGTTTTCACCGGATGATCCGTCCCGTTATGTCGGGCTGGTGGATTCCCTGGTCGACTATGACCGCTTTCTGGTCTGCGCCGATTTCGACTCCTACTGGAGTGCCCAGGCCCGGGTCGAAGCCCATTGGCATGATTCCAAGGAATGGTGGCGTTCTGCTGTACTTAACAGTGCGCGAATGGGCTGGTTTTCCTCGGACCGGACCATCCGTGAATACGCCACGGAAATCTGGAAAGCCCTGGATTAACTTTTTGCGGCAAGTTGTGCGGCCGGCCCCACTTTCCGGGGGCCGGATCGATATACTACGCGGCATCTTTTCGGACGCCGCATAGGGATATCGCGCATGCAATGGATTCTGATGCTGGTCGGCCTGGCACTGGGCTGGCTGGTGGACTCGGCGTTTACCGACGCCCTGCTCGGTGCCCTGCTGGGTCTGGGCATTGGCCAGAGTTTCCGCCTGATGAGTCTGGGCCGGCGCGCCGCGGAGCAAGTGGTCGAACTGGAACAGGCGCGAAAAGCCCTGGCTACCGTCGAACTGCGTGTGCGTCAGCTTGAAATCGCTTCGGGCAGGACGCCGGAACCGTCTGTTGCCCCGCTGGTTACTGCTGTGACGCCAGAGGTTGCCGAACAGGTGCCTCAATCCGTCGCCGGGCAAGCCCAGGCAGAACAAGCCCCCGAACCCATCCCCGAAGCCCTGCGCGCGGTTCCCGAATTGGTCTGGGAACTGCCGGTCGAGCTTCAGGAGCCCCTGCGCGAAACGGCGCATTCCGAAAACCTGCACCCCGAGGTGGATGCCTGGACGCCGGAACCGGTCATGGCCCAACCCCGCGAGCCTCAGACGCCTCGTGCCCCACGCGAACCCAACCTGATCGAACGTGCCCTGGCCGGCGCGCGCAACTGGTTGTTCGGCGGCAACACGGTGTTGCGCGTCGGCGTGCTGCTGCTGTTTCTTGGCCTGGCCTTCCTGCTGCGCTATGCCACCGAAGGCATGGTGGTGCCGATCGAGGCGCGTTACGCCGGGGTCGCCGCCTGCGCCCTGGGCCTGCTCGGGCTTGGATGGTGGCTGCGCCTGCGCAACAGCAACTATGCGTTGATGCTGCAAGGCACCGGGATCGCGGTGCTGTACCTGACGGTGTTTGCGGCGATGCGCCTGCACCCGCTGCTCGATCCGTCGGCGGCCCTGGGCCTGCTGGTGGCGGTCACGCTGTTCTCGGCAATTCTCGCTATTACCCAGGACGCCCTCGGCCTGGCCGCCGCGGCCGCCCTGGGTGGCTTCGCCGCGCCGATCCTGACTTCCACCGGTAGCGGCAACCATGTGGCGCTGTTCAGCTACTTCGCCTTGCTCAACGCCGGCATCCTGGCGATTGCCTGGTTCAAGACCTGGCGCCTGCTCAACCTGATCGGCTTTGTCGGCACCTTCGGCATCGGTTTCGCTTGGGGCCTGCGTTCGTATAAACCGGAGCTGCTGTGGAGCACCGAACCTTTCCTGGTGCTGTTCTTCCTGATGTACCTGGCGATCGGCCTGCTGTTCGCCCGGCGTAAATTGCGCGAGATGGCTGCCGGCCCTGAAGATGACAGTCGTGAAGCGCTGCTGCGCTGGTCGGCCCGCCAGGGCGACTATGTCGATGGCGCCATGCTGTTCGGTCCGCCGCTGGTGGGCTTCGGCCTGCAATTCGCGGTGGTCCAGCACCTGGAGTTCGCCACGGCCTTCAGCGCCCTGGTCCTGGGCATTATCTACATGGGCCTGGCACGGATACTCGCCGGCGGTCGCGCCCTGCTGCTGGGGGAAACCTGCCTGGCCCTGGGCGTGATCTTCGCCAGCCTGGCGATCCCGCTGGGCCTGGATGCCCGTTGGACCTCGGCGGCCTGGGCCGTGGAGGGGGCGGGGATCTTCTGGCTCGGCTCGCGTCAGCAGCGACCGTTCGCCCGGGCGTTTGCCCTGTTGCTGCAGATCGGTTCGGCGCTGGCGTTTCTCGGCAAGCTGCAACTCGGTGAAACCAGCCTGCTGGATGGCGCGCCGCTGGGTGCCTTGCTGCTGGGTGGGGCCTTGCTGTTCAGCTTCCAGCAAGTACGCAAGGCGCTGCCTGAACAGCTCTCGTCCTGGGAGCGCAGCTTGGCGCCGGTGCTGGCCTGCAGCGGCCTGACTTTCCTCTACCTGTTGGCGCCGCTGTTCTTCCTCACCCAGGGCACGGCCATCAGTTGGGCGCTGGCCGGGTTGGCGACCCTGTTCGTCGGCCTGCGCCTGCAATCACGCAGTTTCCTGTTCAGCGCCTTTGCCGTGCAACTGCTCGGCGGCGCGTTGTTCCTGCTACGCCTGCAAGGTGCCCAGGGCGACTCGGCGGCGGTATTCAACGCTGGCTGGAGCGGCCTGATGAGCGCTTCGCTGATCGGCCTGTCGCTGATCGCCGGGATGCTCCTGGCGGCCCGCGACGAGATGGTGCGCAACGATGCGCGGCTGCTGCGCGGGCTGTCGGTGGTGCTGCTGGCAGGGCTGGTGTTGATCAACCTCGCCGTGCTGTTTGTCCTGCCGTGGGAAACCGCCAGCGGGGTCTGGGCCGCCAGCGGCCTGTTGATCATCTGGCTGAGCCTGTACTTGCAGCAACGGGTGAGTTTCGTCTTCGGCCTGCTGTTGCAGGTGATCGGCGGCGCGGCGTTCCTGATGGCCGAGCCCGAGCTGTTCCGCGCGCTGTCCGCCGAGGGCCTGCGGCCGTTGGCCCACAGCGGTTTCTGGACGCCGATGGTACTGAGCCTGGCGGCGCTGGTCGGCGCCTGGCGCTTGCAGCGTGGCACCCCGGCCGCCTCTTTCGAGGCCTTGAGCCTGTCGGGCCTGTCCAATGTCCTGCTGGTCTGGGGCGCGCTGTGGTGGGGGCTGGCCTGGGTCAGTGAAGTATTGCGCTTTGTTCCGACGCATCTGCAGCCCCAGGCCTTGCTCGGCTTGGCGACGCTCAGCGTGCTGCTCTGGACACTGCTGGCCTCGCGCTTGAACTGGCCGACCTTGGGCCGGCTCTGCACGTTGCTGACGCCGGTTGCGCTGGTGGTGCTCTACGGCGCCTGGGACCCGGCTTATCATCCGGCGGCCGATTACGGCTGGCTGGCTTGGGCGGCGGTGTTTGTCGTGCACCTGCTGTCGTTGCGGCGCCTGGCGCCGATCCTGCCCGCCCAGGCCCTGAGTTATGCCCATGTGCTGGGTTGCTGGCTGATCCTCGGCGTACTGGCGCTGGAGTTGCGTTTTGGCCTGATGAGCCTGTCCGAGCATTACAACGCCTGGCGCTGGCTGGGCTGGGCGATCCTGCCGAGCCTCTATCTGGTGCTGATGGCCGCGCCGCGCCAGTGGCCATGGCCGGTGGCGGCGTACCCGCGCGAATATCGCCTCTACGCGGCATTGCCCCTGGCCGTGCTGATGCTGGCCTGGTTCTGGTTGGCGAACACTTTCAGCGACGGTCAGGCCGAGCCGCTGCCTTATGTGCCGCTGCTCAACCCGTTGGAGCTGGGCCTGATGTTCGCCCTGTTGGGGATCTATCTCTGGTCGCGGAGCGCCGTGGCGCAATGGGCGTTGCGTCGTGACTACGCGCAGTGGGTCACCCAGGCCGTGGCCGGGCTTTCGCTGTTCGCCTTTGTCAGCGCCCTGGTGATGCGCACCGCGCACCATTGGGGGGGCGTGCCGTTCAACCTGGATGACCTGCTGGTGTCGATGCAGGTGCAGGCCGGTCTGTCGATTGCCTGGACCCTGATTGCCCTGGGCCTGATGATCGGCGGACATCTGCGCAATCGTCGCGAGGTCTGGCTGGTGGGCGCGGCGCTGATCGCCGTGGTGGTCGCCAAGTTGTTCTTCGTCGAATTGAGCAACCGGGGCGGACTGGCGCGGATTGTCTCGTTCATCGGCGTCGGCGTGCTGTTGCTGGTGGTCGGTTACTTTGCGCCGCTGCCGCCCAAGCGTCCGGACCCTGAGCCGGTGACCGAAGAAACTGAAGGAGTATCGTCTTGATTCACAAAGCGAGCCCGTGCTGGTTGGGCATCATCGGGCTGTGTGCGGCGCTGTCGGCGTTCGCCCAGGAGAAACCGACCGACTACACCACCCGGGTGCCGCTGACCCTGAGTGGCGAGGGCCCCTGGTATCGCCTGGAGCTGCCGCTGACGTTGCAACTGAGCGCGCGCCAGTCCGATCTGAGCGATGTGCGGGTGTTCAATGCCGCCGGTGAGCCCCAGGCCTATGCCCTGGCGCGGGAACAGGCGCAGGCGACGCAGAGCCACAGCCTGACGAACGTGAAGTGGTTCCCGCTGTACAACTCGGCCGCTGCGCCCCAGGCCACGCCGAGCGTGCGGGTCCAGTCGTCGGCCAATGGCACTCTGGTCGAGGTGAGTCCTTCGGCTCAGTTGGAAGCCGGTGAGGAAGTGCTGCGCGGCTGGCTACTGGATGCCAGCGCGATCAAGGCGCCATTGCAGCAGCTGGTTTTGGACTGGAACAGCGAGCGCGACGGCTTCCAGCGTTTCAGCATCGAGGCCAGCGATGACTTGCAGCACTGGCAGGCCTGGGGCGATGGGCAGGTGGCGCGCTTGTCGTTTGCCGACGAGCGGGTGGAGCAGCATGAAGTCGCCCTGCCGGGGTTGTCGGCGCGTTACTTGCGCCTGTTGTGGCAGTCGCCGCAGGCGGCGCCGACACTCAGTTCGGCGCAGTTGGCCAGTTCCACCACCAGCAGCCTGCCGTTGCCGCTGGTATGGTCGCAGCCGCTGGCCGGGAGCAGCGCCAAGGCCGGGGAATACACCTGGCAACTGCCCCTCGGCCTGCCGCTTGAGCAGGTGCGGGTCGAACTGGCGCAGGCCAACAGCCTGGCGCCGGTGAACTTGTACGGGCGCCAGGACGGCAACGCGCCCTGGCAGACGCTGAGCAGCGGTTTGCTCTATCGCCTGACCCAGAATGGCCAGGATGTGGTCCAGGACCAGTTGCAGTTGCCCGGGCGTGCCGTGGCGCAATTGAAGCTGGTGGTCGACGAGCGTGGCGGCGGCCTGGGCGCCCAGGCGCCGACCTTGCGTTTCGCGGTGCGCAGCACGCAGTTGGTGTTCCTGGCCCGTGGCGAGCCGCCGTTTTCCCTCGCGCTCGGCAACCCGGCGGTCAAGGCGGCGAACCTGTCGTTGTCGACCTTGATCCCCGATTACAGTCCGCAACGTCTGGCCGGATTGGGTCAGGCCACGGCGAGCGGAGCGGCAGTAACCACGGTGCCGCCGCCGGTGGTACCGGTTGCACTGGGCAGCGATTGGAAGAAGATCGGCCTGTGGGCGGTGTTGCTGCTGGGTGTGGCGGCTTTGGCCGGCATGGCTTTCAGCCTGTTGCGCAAACCGCGGGTATAGGTGCCTGCCCGGGAGCCTGTGGGCGCCGGCTTGCTGGCGACGAGGTCCTTGAGACCGCTAAAAGCTTCGCGGGCAAGCTCCGTTCCCACAAGAGCCGGCACCTACAAGGGCCGGGCAATGGCCGGAATTCCGGCGCTTTTGGACTAGGCTCAAGCCGGTCCCTGAACTCTCCGTGTCGGAACTCGGTCTGACAGGAGGCAATACAGGTCAACTCGCGTTAAACTGCGCGGGTTTTCAGCCCCTCATCTCCGGAGCCATCCATGTCCCGCGTTACCCTGAGTCGCTATTTGATTGAGCAGACCCGCAGCAACAACACGCCTGCCGATCTGCGTTTCCTGATCGAAGTGGTCGCGCGTGCTTGCAAGGAAATCAGCCATGCCGTCTCCAAGGGCGCGCTGGGTGGGGTTCTGGGCAGCATGGGCACGGAAAACGTGCAGGGCGAAGTGCAGAAGAAGCTCGACGTGATTTCCAACGAAATCCTCCTCGAAGCCAATGAGTGGGGCGGTCACCTGGCCGGCATGGCGTCCGAGGAAATGGACAATGCCTACCAGATCCCCGGCAAATACCCGAAAGGCGCCTACCTGCTGGTATTCGACCCGCTGGACGGTTCGTCGAACATCGATATCAACGCCCCGGTCGGTACTATCTTCTCGGTGCTGCGTTGCCCGAATGAACACCTGAGCCAGAACGAAGCCTTGAATGAAAAGGCCTTCCTGCAGCCAGGTACCGAGCAGGTAGCCGCCGGTTATGCCATCTACGGCCCGCAGACCATGCTGGTGCTTACCCTGGGTGATGGCGTGAAAGGCTTTACCCTTGACCGTGAAATGGGCAGCTTCGTGCTGACCCATGAAGATATCAAGATCCCGGCCTCCACTCAGGAGTTCGCGATCAACATGTCCAATCAGCGCCACTGGGAAGCACCGGTACAGCGTTATGTCGGCGAATTGCTGGCCGGCGAAGAAGGCCCGCTGAAAAAGAACTACAACATGCGCTGGGTCGCCGCGATGGTTGCGGACGTGCACCGTATCCTGACCCGTGGCGGCTTGTTCATGTACCCGCGCGACAGCCGCGAGCCGTCCAAACCGGGCAAGCTGCGCCTGATGTACGAAGCCAACCCGATGTCGTTCCTGGTGGAACAGGCCGGCGGCGCCTCCACCGACGGTCACCAGCGTATTCTCGACATCAAGCCGGACGGCCTGCACCAGCGTGTCGCGGTGTTCCTCGGCTCGAAAGAAGAAGTCGAACGCGTCACGGCTTACCACAAGGAATAAACCGGTGAGCGCCCCCTGGCAGCCGTTGCTCGATTGGTGGTTCGGTTCAACCGGGACGACCGCCGGGACGGTGGCTGACAAGGGGCGGTTGTGGTTCGGCAAGCGCGACAGCCAGGACCTCGAGGCGCGAACGCGTTTCGGGGGCCTTGTCGAGCAGGCACTGGCTGGCGAATTGACCGAGTGGACGCAATGTCCCGAAGGTTGGCTGGCGCTGGTGATTTTGCTCGATCAGCTGCCACGGATGATCTTCCGTGATACCCCCAGGGCTTTCTCCGGTGATACCCGCGCCCAGGCGCTGGTGGCACAAGGGGTGGCCGCGGATTTCGATCGGCGGTTGTCGGCGATCCAGCGGGTGTTTGTCTACCTGGTGTTCGAGCACTGCGAGCACCTGGCGGTGCAGAACGAGGCGGTGTCGCGCTTTGCGCAACTGCTGGCGCAGCAGCCTGAGGTGGATCGGGCTATCTTTGCCGATTATCTGGACTATGCCGAACGGCATCGCGACGTTATTGCCCGGTTCGGGCGCTTTCCCCATCGCAATGCGCTGCTCGGACGTGAGTCCACGGCTGAGGAAGTGGCGTTCCTGCGTGAGCCGGGTTCACGCTTCTAGATCTTCTGTGTGGCGGAGGGCCTCTTCGCGGGCAAGCTCCGCTCCCACATTAGGGGTTCGGCCGTACACAAAATGTGCGTCCGACTCGGACACTGTGGGAGCGGAGCTTGCCCGCGAAGAGGCCCTCAGCCCCCCCCGCAGATCTCAGATCCGGAAACTACCCACCAAGTGCTTCAACCGCGCCGCCTGCTGTTCCAGATCCGAACACGCGCGCAAGGTCGATTGCAGGTTTTCCACGCCTTCCTGGTTCAGCGTATTGATCTCGGTAATGTCGACGTTGATCGATTCCACCACCGCCGTCTGTTCCTCGGTCGCGGTCGCCACCGACTGGTTCATGCCGTCGATCTCGCCGATCCGCTGGGTCACGCTGCCCAGCCGCTCGCCCGCCTGGTTGGCGATGCCGACGCTGCTTTCGCTCTGACGCTGGCTGTCGGTCATGACGCTCACCGCCTCCCGGGCGCCGACCTGCAACTCTTCAATCATCTTCTGCACTTGCTGCGCCGAATCCTGGGTGCGGTGCGCCAGGTTGCGCACCTCGTCGGCCACCACCGCAAAACCACGCCCGGCTTCACCGGCCCGTGCCGCCTCGATCGCCGCGTTGAGCGCCAGCAGGTTGGTCTGCTGGGAAATGCCGGTGATCACTTCGAGGATCTGGCCGATATTCACGGTGTTGCTGTTCAGGATTTCGATATTGCCGCACGAATCGCTGATCTTGGCCGACAGTTGCTGCATGGCGCTGATGGTTTTATTCACCACCTGCTGACCGTCTTCGGCCAGGCTGCGGGCTTCGCTCGAATGCTGCGAGGCGAGGGCGGCGTTCTGCGCAATCTCCTGGGCCGCGGCACCAAGCTGGTTGATCGCCGCCGCCACGCTGCTGGTGCGGCTGGCCTGTTGGTCGGAGTTGAGCATCGATGAGTTGGAGGCGCTGACCACCCGCAAGGCCACTTCGTTGACCTGGCCGGTGGCCGAGGCGACTTCGCGGATCGAGCTGTGAATGCGTTCGACGAAGCGGTTGAAGGACATGCCCAGGGTACCGAACTCATCGTGGCCGTGGATGACCAGGCGCTTGGTCAGGTCGCCTTCACCCTCGGCGATGTCGTGCATGGCGCGGCCCATCAGGTGCAGCGGCTGCATCAGTACGCGGATCAGCATGCCGAGCAGGGCGATGATGATGATCACGGCGATCACCGTGGCGATGATCGCCGAGGTGCGGAACTCGCTGAGCATGGAAAACGCGGTGTCCTGGTCGAGCACCAGGGCGACATACCAGTCCACCGAGGACACGCCGCTGACGTGGGTGAAGGAGATGAACTGCTTTTTGCCGTCCACTTCGACTTCCTTGAGTCCGGCACTGATTTTCGGTGCGCCGTTCGGGTAAGCATCAGAGAGGTTTTTCAGGATCAGCTTGCTGTCCGGGTGAATCAGGATCTTGCCATCGGCGCTGACGATGAAGGCCTGCCCGTGGCCGCCGAAGTTCAGCGAGTTGATGATGGCGCTGATGCTGCCCAGGTCGATATCCGCGCCGGTCACGCCGATGAACTGGCCCTGATGCTGCACCGGGGTGGCCAGGGTGATCACCAACTTGCCGGACGACGCGGCGATGTAGGGTTCGGTGACGATGGTCTGTTGGGCGGCGGTGGCGGCCTTGTACCAGCCGCGTGTGCGCGGATCGTAGTCGGCGGGACGGTTGCCCGCCGGTATCGAGGTCATCACGCCCTGCGCGCTGCCGAAATAGCTGAGCTGGAAGTTGCTGGTGTAGGCGGGCAGGTCGATGGCGTGTTTCAGGCTATCGGCGGAGTTGCCGTCCGCGGCGATCTGCTGGGACAGCGATTGCAGCAGCTGGATGCGACTTTCCAGCCAGGTCTGGATATTGCTGGTGGTCAGGCTGCCCAGCGCCTGCATCGAGTCCTCGGTGCTGTGGCGCAGGGCCGCGCGCTGACGGTAGTCGTTGAACAGGATGAAGCAGGCGAACGCCACTGCGACCACCAGGGCCGCCGCCAGCAGAATCTTATGGCTGAACTTGAAGTTTTTGGTCATGAAATGGGCTGTCCACAGGGGGGGCGGGTCAACGAGGGGCGTCAATTTGCCACAGGTCTGCACCTGTGGGGCAATTTCTCTTGGTCAACGTCGGCGTCGGAAGTCCATGTCCTGCTTGTCCATTGCTTGTCATGGTGGGGCGTAACGCCTTGAACATCGGCTTACGGGCCTTTCATGCAGGCAAAATGGTATTGCCTAGTTATGTCGACACCTTCGTGCTGAATATTAATTTCCAAGCGAAAAAGCCGACGAAATGCCGGTTTCGCTGGAAAAAGCCCCTGAAAAGTTTTGAAGGAAATCACTGTAAGAAAAGCGCCCAGGCTCGGGAACCAGATGGCCCTTTTCTCTTCTAAGCTTGCGGTAGGCAGCCGTGCCCACCTTTGAGCCCCAGGAGTTCCCCATGTCGTTGCGCTCTCTCGCCCTTATGTCGTTCTGCGTGCTGTTGGTCGCGTGCAGCAAGGTCAATCAGGAAAACTACTCGAAAATCTCCGCGGGCATGGCCAAGGCCGATGTCGAGAAACTGCTCGGCTCGCCTTCGGACTGTTCCGGAGCGCTGGGCATGTCCAGTTGTACCTGGGGTAACAAGAACAGCTTTATCAGCGTGCAGTATGCCGGTGACAAAGTCCTGATGTTTTCCGGGCAAGGCCTGAAGTAAACCGGGGCGATCGCCCACGGGAGAAGAACAATGTTGCGTTTAGTGGTCACTCTTTTGGCTGGCTTGTTGCTGGCCGGTTGCGCTACGTCGGGCGACGATTTGGCGCCCAAGACTGCGGGTCACGTGGACCTGAACCGTTACCAGGGCACCTGGTACGAGTTGGCGCGGATGCCCATGTATTTTCAGCGCAATTGTGCGCAGTCAGAGGCCCGCTACAGCTTGATGGCGGACGGCAAGGTCGCGGTGTTCAACCGTTGCCTGACCGACCAGTGGACCTGGGAGGAAGCCAAGGGCACGGCGACGCCGCAGGTGCCGGGGCAGACCGACAAGCTGTGGGTGAAGTTCGATAACTGGTTCACGTCGCTGTTGCCGGGTGTGGCCAAGGCCGATTACTGGATCCTGTACGTCAGCGACGACTACAAGACGGCGCTTGTCGGCAATCCGAACCGGCGCTACCTGTGGTTGTTGTCCCGTACGACCAAGGTCAGCGCGGAGACCCGCGAGGACCTGCTGAGCCGGGCGCGCCAGCAAGGTTACGACACCACCCGGCTGATCTGGCGCACTCCGGATTCGAAGATGCTCAACTGAATCCACGCTCTCCATTGGCAGAGGGGGCTATACATCGGTGGCGAGGCGGCTTGCCCCTGTCGGGCCGCGAAGCGCTCCTGAAACCTGAGAACTCGGTGTATCAGGTAAACCGAGATGCCGGTTTTGCGACTGCTTCGCAGTCGAACGGGGCGGTGCGGCGTTCCGACAAGCCCCCTCGCCACAGGATTGCCTCTCCATCCAAGCGGATGTTCAGTTCAGCAGATCGCGCAGCACCTGGGTAAACGCCCGGGCGCTTTCTTCTTCGCCCGCATGCCGTCCACCGCGTACCGCCCACTGGCCGTTGACCATCACGTCGCGCACCTGGCGGTCGCCACCGGCGAACAACCAGCGATTGAGAATGCCATCGTCCCGGGCCGTGGCCAGGTACGGGTCGCTGCCGTCGAGCACCAGCCAGTCGGCGCGCTTGCCGGCTTCCAGGCGCCCGATCGCTTGCCCCAGGGCTTGGGCACCGCCCTCCAGGGCCGCGTCATACAGCGTGCGCCCGACCATCTGCTGATCGGTGCGGTACAGGCGATTGCGCCGTTGATCGCGCAGGCGCTGGCCATATTCCAGCCAACGCAGTTCTTCCACCACACTCAAGGACACATGGCTGTCGGAGCCGATGCCCATCCGCCCGCCCTGGGCGAGGAAGTCCACCGCCGGGAAAATCCCGTCGCCGAGGTTGGCCTCGGTGGTCAGGCACAGGCCGGCAATCGCCCGGCTGCGGGCCATGCGCGTGACTTCCTCGGCGTTGGCGTGGGTCGCGTGCACCAGACACCAGCGCTGATCCACCGCGACGTTGTCGTACAGCCATTGCAGCGGGCGCTTGCCGCTCCAGCTCAGGCAGTCGTCGACTTCCTTCTGCTGCTCGGCGATATGGATATGTACCGGACAGTGCGGGTCGCTGGCGGCCAGCACTTCATTGATCTGCTCTGGCGTCACCGCCCGCAGCGAATGGAAGCACAGCCCGAGAGCCTGGGCTGGCTGTTTGGCGAGCAACGGCTGCAAACGAGCCTGTAACTTCAGGTAATTCTCGGTGCTGTTGATAAAGCGGCGCTGCCCTTCGTTGGGCGTCTGGCCGCCGAAACCGGAATGGCTGTAGAGCACCGGCAGCAGGGTCAGGCCGATACCGGCGGCGCTGGCCGCCTGGCTGATGCGCAAGGCCAGTTCGGCCGGATCGGCGTAGGGCTGGCCGTTGGTGTCATGGTGCACATAGTGGAACTCGGCCACCGAGGTGTAGCCGGCCTTGAGCATCTCGATATATAACTGGCGAGCGATGATACCCATCTGCTCCGGGCTGATCTTGCCCACCAGCCGATACATCAGGTCACGCCAGGTCCAGAAGCTGTCGTTGGGATTGCCCGCCACTTCCGCGAGGCCGCCCATGGCGCGCTGGAAGGCGTGGGAATGCAGGTTCGGCATGCCCGGCAGCAGCGGGCCGCCCAGCCGTTCGGCGCCTTGCGCATGGGAATCGGCCTGGACCTGGGTCAGCACGCCCGCGGCGTTGACCTCCAGGCGTACATTATTGGCCCATCCACTAGGCAGCAGCGCGCGTTCGGCAAAGAAGGCGGACATGGTTCAGCACCCCATCGTGTGTTATTTGTATATACATATACAGACGTTTGCGTGCCCGGTAAACTCCGGCAAGCTAGCCATCTTTGACTCGAACAAGGATTTCCCGTGCCGACTCCGCCTGCCAACCACTCGCTGGCTGCCCATATGGGCGACAGTCCGGCGCCGCTATACGCCCGCGTCAAACAGATGATCAGCCAGCAGATCGACAGCGGAAACTGGCCGCCGCACTACCGCGTGCCGTCCGAGAGCGAGCTGGTGGAGCAGTTGGGCTACAGCCGCATGACCATCAACCGGGCCCTGCGGGAAATGACCGCCGAAGGCCTGCTGGTGCGCATGCAGGGTGTCGGCACCTTCGTCGCCGAGCCGAAGAGCCAGTCGGCGTTGTTCGAAGTGCATAACATCGCCGACGAGATCGCCTCGCGCGGCCACCGGCACACCTGCAAGATCATCACCCTCGGTGAAGAGGCCGCCGGCTCCGAGCGGGCCGTGGCCCTGGACATGCGTGAAGGGCAGAAGGTGTTCCACTCGCTGATCGTGCATTTCGAGAACGATATCCCGGTGCAGATCGAGGATCGCTTCGTCAATGCGCTGGTGGCGCCGGACTACCTCAAGCAGGATTTCACCCTGCAGACGCCGTATGCCTATCTGTCCCAGGTCGCTCCGCTGACAGAGGGCGAGCATGTGGTCGAAGCGATCCTCGCCGAGGCTGAAGAGTGCAAGTTGTTGCAGATCGAGCCGGGCGAACCATGCCTGCTGATTCGCCGCCGGACCTGGTCCGGTCGCCAGCCGGTGACCGCCGCGCGCCTGATCCACCCCGGTTCCCGTCATCGTCTGGAAGGACGCTTTAGCAAATGAGTCAGTTGAAAGTCTTGCGCGCGGCGGATTACCCGCGCATGCCGTGGAAGAACGGCGGCGGCAGCACCGAGGAAATCACCCGGGACGCGGGCGAAGGCCTGGACGGCTTCGGCTGGCGCCTGTCGATTGCCGATATCGGCGAGTCGGGCGGGTTTTCCACCTTTGCCGGCTATGAGCGGATCATTACCGTGTTGGAAGGCGCGGGCATGACCTTGCAGGTGGATGGCCAGCGTACGCGGGCCTTGCTGGCGCTGGACCCGTTTGCCTTCAGTGGCGCGAGCCAGGTGAGTTGCACCCTGATCGATGGGGCGATCCGCGACTTCAACCTGATCTATGCGCCGGATCGCTACAGCGCGCGATTGCAGTGGCTCAATAGTGCGCCACCCAAGCGTTTTTTCAGTTCGGCGACGGTGCTGTTGATCTTCAGTATCAGCGAACAATTGCATGTCGGCCTGGGTAACAGCCGCTATGAAGTGCTGGGGCGGCATGACTGCCTGCAACTGGAGGGTAACGCCGGGTTGCTGGAAGTGGCGCTGACCGGACGTTGTTGTGTGATCGAGCTGACGCCCGCCTGACAGGTGGGTGAGCAGAATGCTGTTTAGCTAAGCCGAGCGCGGTTCCTGTGGGAGCAGAGCTTGCTCGCGAAGAGGCCCTTGAGGTCGCTAAAAGCTTCGCGGGCAAGCACCGCTCCCACAGTTACGCTCGCCACAAGAACGGTGCATCCACCCCCGCCCCATTTTTGTTACCGAACGCCCCAACATGGCGCAAATCTCCGCGTCGGTAACAGCTTCCTACCTGCAGCCTGTCATCCTCCTACAATTTCATTTCTTGCCGAAAGCCCCGCCCCACAAGCCCTGCGGGCTATTCTGAAAAATTCTTCGACTCGCAATTTGCAAGTTGGCCGTTCGATTGCATATGCTTGTATGTACAAGTAAAGATGTGTGCGTATGAGTCATCAGGGAGATCGGCGCACCGCCCCTAATTTCCGCTTGTGCCGGGGCCTTCCCCCACAGGCTTGCTCGCCCGTTGCCTGGGCTGGTTTGGACGATCGCAGAGGAGTTATTTCGTGACTGAGAATACCCAGAAACCTACCGCCACTTTTACCAAGCGCCGTGACGTCGAAATCCGTGCCGCCCGTGGCAACAAGCTGACCGCGAAAAGCTGGCTGACCGAAGCGCCGCTGCGGATGCTGATGAACAATCTCGACCCGGAAGTGGCCGAGAACCCCAAGGAACTGGTGGTCTACGGCGGTATCGGCCGGGCCGCGCGGAACTGGGAGTGCTATGACAAGATCGTCGAGAGCCTGACCAACCTGAATGACGACGAGACCCTGCTGGTGCAATCCGGCAAGCCGGTCGGCGTGTTCAAGACCCACAGCAACGCCCCGCGCGTGCTGATCGCCAACTCCAACCTGGTGCCACACTGGGCGAATTGGGAACACTTCAACGAACTCGACGCCAAAGGCCTGGCCATGTACGGCCAGATGACCGCCGGTAGCTGGATCTACATCGGCAGCCAGGGCATCGTCCAGGGCACCTACGAAACCTTCGTCGAAGCCGGTCGCCAGCACTACGACAACAACCTCAAGGGGCGTTGGGTCCTGACCGCGGGCCTCGGCGGCATGGGCGGTGCGCAACCGCTGGCCGCGACTCTGGCCGGGGCCTGCTCGCTGAACATCGAATGCCAGCAGGTCAGCATCGATTTCCGCTTGAACAGCCGTTATGTCGATGAGCAAGCCACCGACCTCGACGACGCTCTGGCGCGTATTGCCAAGTACACCAAGGAAGGCAAGGCAATTTCCGTCGCCCTGCTCGGCAACGCCGCTGAAATCCTCCCGGAACTGGTCAAGCGCGGCGTACGTCCGGACATGGTCACCGACCAGACCAGCGCCCACGACCCGCTCAACGGCTACCTGCCGGCCGGTTGGACCTGGGAAGAGTACCGCGCCCGCGCCATCACTGAACCCGCCGTGGTGGTGAAGGCCGCCAAGGCCTCGATGGCCGTGCACGTCAAGGCCATGCTCGACTTCCAGAAGCAAGGCATCCCGACTTTCGACTACGGCAACAACATCCGTCAGATGGCCCAGGAAGAAGGCGTGGAAAACGCATTTGATTTCCCAGGTTTCGTCCCGGCTTACATCCGTCCGCTGTTCTGCCGTGGCATCGGTCCGTTCCGCTGGGCTGCGCTGTCGGGCGACCCGCAGGACATCTACAAGACCGACGCCAAGGTCAAGGAACTGATCCCGGACGACGCCCACCTGCACAACTGGCTGGACATGGCCCGCGAGCGCATCAGCTTCCAGGGTCTGCCGGCGCGTATCTGCTGGGTTGGCCTGGGTCTGCGCGCCAAGCTCGGCCTGGCGTTCAACGAAATGGTCCGCAGCGGCGAGCTGTCGGCGCCGATCGTGATCGGTCGCGACCACCTGGACTCCGGTTCCGTGGCCAGCCCGAACCGTGAAACCGAATCGATGCGGGACGGTTCCGATGCCGTGTCCGACTGGCCACTGCTCAACGCCTTGCTCAACACCGCCAGCGGCGCGACCTGGGTGTCCCTGCACCACGGCGGCGGCGTCGGCATGGGCTTCTCCCAGCACTCGGGCATGGTCATCGTCTGCGATGGTACCGACGAAGCGGCCGAGCGTATCGCTCGCGTCCTGCACAACGACCCGGCGACGGGGGTCATGCGTCACGCCGATGCCGGTTACCAGATCGCCATCGACTGCGCGAAAGAGCAGGGCCTGAACCTGCCGATGATCACCGGTCGATAAGGGATCGCGCAAATCACCGATGGACGCTGTCCCGTGGGAGCAGAGCTTGCTCGCGAAGAGGCCCTCAAGTGTGCCAGGAGCTTTGCGGGAAAACCGGGAGACCGGACCTCCTGCTCCCACGGGAAGGGTGTTTCACCTGGAGCATGTTTCACAAACGCTGTGCACCTAACGAAAACAATCCACAGAGGTTGAACAATGTCTGCGTCAAATGATCGTGCAAGCCACAAACCGTTGATCGAAAGGCGTTCGATCGACTACATCCCGGAAGCGGAAAGACACGGTCGTCTACTCAGTCAGTTCACCCTGTGGTTGGGTGCCAACCTGCAAATCACCGCGATTGTCACCGGCGCCTTGGCGGTCGTGCTCGGCGGTGATGTCTACTGGTCGTTGATCGGCCTGCTGATCGGGCAACTGATCGGCGGTGGGGTCATGGCACTGCACGCCGCGCAAGGTCCGCAACTGGGCCTGCCGCAGATGATTTCCAGTCGAGTGCAGTTCGGCGTCTATGGGGCGGTGATCCCATTGGTACTGGTATGCCTGATGTACATCGGCTTTTCGGCCAGCGGTTCGTTGCTGGCCGGGCAGGCGGTGGCGCAGCTGCTGCATGTGGAAGACTGGGTCGGCATCGTGTTGTTCGCGGCCAGCATCCTGGTCTGCACCATCTTCGGTTACCGGGTGATCCACGGCATCGGCCGGATCGCCAGCGTGCTCGGGGTGGTGGCCTTCATCTATCTGTTCTACAAACTGTTGGCCGGCAACGATATCTCGGCCTTGCTCGGCAACAAGCATTTCTCCCTGGCGAGTTTCCTGTTGGCGATGTCCTTGTCGGCGTCCTGGCAGATCGCGTTCGGGCCTTATGTGGCGGATTACTCGCGTTATCTGCCGCGCAGCACTTCGCCGGTGAAAACCTTCTGGGCCGTGGGCCTGGGTTCGGTGATCGGCGCACAGGCATCCATGGTCTTTGGCGTATTCGCCGCCGCCCTGGCCGGCTCGCAGTTCTCCCACCACGAAGTCTCGTTCATCGTCAGCCTCGGCGGTACTGGCGCGGTCGCGGCGGCGCTGTACTTCGCCGTGGCTTTCGGCAAGGTGACGGTCACTACCCTGAACGCCTATGGCAGCTTCATGTCGATCGCCACCATCATCAGCGGTTTCCGTGGCAACCGGCATATCTCCAGTGGTGTGCGCCTGCTGTACATCTTCATCATGGTCAGCGTGTCCGCGGCCCTGGCGCTGCTGGGCAAGGATTCATTCCTCAAGGAATTCTCCTCCTTCATCCTGTTCCTGCTGGCGTTCTTCACGCCCTGGAGCGCGATCAACCTGGTGGACTTCTACTGCATCACCAAGGAACGCTACGACATTCCCGCACTGTCTGATCCCAAGGCGCGCTACGGCGGCTGGAACATCCTGGGCATCAGCATCTATGTGTTCGGCGTGCTGATCCAGATGCCGTTTATCAACACCCAGTTCTATACCGGTTCCCTGGTGGCGGGCCTGGGCGATACCGATATCTCCTGGATCATCGGCCTGGTGGTGCCGGCGGCGTTGTACTACGTCGCAGCGAAGAAGTGGCATGGGGCAATTCCTGATCGTCTGATCCTGCCGGTAGAGTCGAGCGTCGAAGCGCCGGCGCAACCCCGTGGTCGTGTGCAGCCGGCGTCGAACTAGTCGGTTGCAGCCGGGCGTCCACGCGGGTGAGCGTGGACACGGCCTGCTTGCAGGCCAACCCGGGCCGCCAGCCTCTTGAGCGGCGTTAACCCTTTTATGATTTGGAGCGGCACAGTATGAAGATGACCAAGACCCTGCTGACCACGGCGCTGTCCCTGGGCCTGTTGGTCGCGGCCGGCGCAAGCCAGGCCGCCGGCTGGTGCGAGTCCGGAAAACCGGTGAGGTTCGCGGGGTTGAATTGGGCAAGCGGCATGCTCTTGACCGACGTGCTGCAATTCGTGCTGGAAAAGGGTTACGACTGCAAGACCGACAGCCTGCCGGGTAATTCCATCACCATGGAAAACGCCCTGAGCAGCAACGATATCCAGATCTTCGCCGAGGAGTGGGTCGGCCGCAGCGAAGTCTGGAACAAGGCTGAAAAAGCCGGCAACGTCGTCGGGGTCGGCGCCCCGGTGGTGGGGGCGGTCGAAGGCTGGTACGTGCCGCGCTATGTGGTCGAAGGCGACGCCAAGCGCAACCTCAAGGCCTTGGCGCCGGACCTGAAGCACATCGTCGACCTGAGCAAATACGCCGTGTTGTTCAAGGACCCGGAAGAACCGAGCAAAGGCCGCTTCTACAACTGCCCGGCCGGCTGGACCTGCGAGCTGGAAAACAGCGAGATGCTGAAAAGCTACGGTCTGGAAAAATCCTATACCAACTTTCGCCCCGGAACCGGTCCGGCACTGGAGGCCGCCGTGCTGTCGAGCTACAAGCGTGGCGAGCCGATTCTATTCTACTACTGGTCGCCGACGCCCCTGATGGGGCAGGTCGACCTGGTGAAACTGCAGGAAAAACCCGGTGTCGACAAGAGAGTGAGCATCAAGGTCGGTCTGTCCAAGGCCTTCCACGAGCAAGCGCCCGAGCTCGTCGCCGTACTGGAAAAGGCTAACCTGCCCATCGATCTGTTGAACCAGAACCTGGCTCGCATGACCCGGGAACGGATCGAATCGCCGAAACTGGCGAAAATCTTCCTCAAGGAACACCCTGAGGTCTGGCAGGCGTGGGTCAGCGCTGACGCTGCCAGGAAAATCAACGCGGCTCTGTAGGTCGACTACCTCCCGGCTAACCGAGAGGCTGGCCGGGAAGTTCGCCACAACCACTTGATCGAGAGTTTCCAATGTTTCCCGAACGTTTCACATTTTCCATCGCCGACTGGGTCAACAGTTGGGTCGATGCACTGGTGACCAACTACGGTGATGTGTTCCGCCAGATCTCCGACACCCTGCTGTGGGCCATCGTCAACCTGGAAAGCCTGCTGCGCCTGGCGCCCTGGTGGCTGATGCTGGCTATTGTCGGCGGCATTGCCTGGCACGCCACCCGCAAGTGGGTGACGACGCTGGTGATCGTCGGCCTGTTGTTCCTGGTGGGCGCGGTTGGCCTGTGGGACAAGCTGATGCAGACCCTGGCGCTGATGTTGGTGGCCACCCTGATCTCGGTGCTGATCGGCATTCCCCTGGGCATTCTTTCGGCGCGCAGCAACCGCTTGCGTTCGGTGCTGATGCCGCTGCTGGACATCATGCAGACCATGCCCAGCTTCGTGTACCTGATTCCGGTGCTGATGCTGTTTGGCCTGGGCAAGGTCCCGGCGATCTTCGCCACGGTGATCTACGCGGCGCCGCCGCTGATCCGCTTGACCGACCTGGGCATCCGCCAGGTCGACGGCGAGGTGATGGAAGCGATCAACGCCTTTGGCGCCAACCGCTGGCAGCAACTGTTCGGCGTGCAACTGCCGCTGGCCCTGCCAAGCATCATGGCCGGGATCAACCAGACCACCATGATGGCGCTGTCGATGGTAGTGATCGCCTCGATGATCGGCGCCCGTGGTTTAGGCGAAGACGTGCTGGTGGGGATCCAGACCCTGAACGTCGGGCGTGGCCTGGAAGCGGGCCTGGCGATCGTGATTCTCGCGGTGGTGATCGACCGCATCACCCAGGCCTATGGGCGTCCACGCCATGAGGTGAGCAAATGAGCGAGGCCGTCGTCAGCAAGATCGAAGTCAAGAACGTCTTCAAGATTTTCGGTTCCCGCGAGAAGGACGCGATGAACCTGATTCGCCAGGGCAAGACCAAGGATCAGGTGCTGGCCGAGACCGGTTGCGTGATCGGGGTCAACGACCTGTCGCTGAGTGTCAGTACCGGCGAGATTTTCGTGATCATGGGCCTGTCCGGTTCCGGCAAGTCGACCCTGGTGCGTCACTTCAACCGCCTGATCGACCCGACCAGCGGCGCGATTCTGGTGGACGGCGTGGACATCCTCCAGCTCGACATGGAGGCGTTGCGCGAATTTCGCCGGCACAAGATCAGCATGGTGTTCCAGAGCTTCGGTCTGTTGCCCCACAAGACCGTGCAGGAAAACGTCGCCTATGGCCTCAAGGTCCGTGGCGAGAGCAAGGAAGTCTGCGCCGAGCGCGCCTTGCACTGGATCAATACCGTGGGCCTGAAGGGCTACGAGAACAAGTACCCGCACCAGCTGTCGGGCGGTATGCGCCAGCGTGTGGGCCTGGCCCGGGCCTTGGCGGCGGACACCGACATCATTCTGATGGATGAGGCGTTCAGCGCCCTGGATCCGTTGATCCGGGCCGAGATGCAGGATCAGTTGCTGGAGCTGCAGAAGACCTTGCACAAGACCATCGTGTTTATCACCCATGACCTGGATGAAGCGGTGCGGATCGGTAATCGCATCGCGATTCTCAAGGACGGCAAGTTGATCCAGGTCGGCACGCCGAAGGAGATCCTCCATTCGCCGGCGGATGAGTATGTGGATCGGTTTGTTCAGCGGCGCGCGGCCTCGGCTTAAGCCGGTGAGGGGTGTGGTGGCTGGGCGGGCCTCTTCGCGGCGGTGCGGCGATCCGACAAGCTCCGCTCCCACACCAGATTTGAGTCGTGCCCGAGTCTTGCGTACGACTGAAAAACCTGTGGGAGCGGAGCTTGCCCGCGAAGGCGGCGATAAGGCTGCATCAATATTCAGGTTGTACAGATGAGGTTGAAGATGTCCCAGGCTGAAAAAATCGTTATCGCCGACGCCCCCTTGCGCTGGCAGGATGTGGTTGCGGTGGCCCGTCACGGCGCGCCGCTCGAATTGTCGCCCCAGACCTGGGCGCGGATCGACAATGCCCAGGCCATCGTCCAGCGCATCGTCGTCAGCGGCGAGCGCGCCTATGGCGTGAACACCGGCCTCGGTGCGCTGTGCAATGTCTCGCTGTCCGGCGAACAGCTCAGCCAACTGTCGCGCAATACCCTGCTCAGCCATGCCTGCGGTGTCGGCCCAGCGCTGCCCGACGAACAGACCCGGGCGATTATCTGCGCCGCCATCGTCAACTACAGCCATGGCAAATCCGGCCTGCACCGCCAGGTGGTCGAAGCCCTGCTGGCGCTGCTCAACCGCGGTATCACCCCGCAAGTGCCGGCCCAGGGCTCGGTGGGTTACCTGACTCATATGGCTCATATCGGCATCGCCTTGCTCGGTGTCGGCCAGGTGAGCTATCGCGGGCAGATCGTCCCGGCGCAACAGGCGCTGGCCGCCGAAGGCCTGCAACCGGTGCAACTGGGCGCCAAGGACGGTCTCTGCCTGGTCAACGGCACGCCGTGCATGACTGGCCTGAGCTGCCTGGCCTTGGCTGACGCGACCCGCCTGGTGCAATGGGCCGATGTGGTCGGTGCCATGAGCTTCGAGGCTCAGCGTGGGCAGATCGCCGCGTTCGATGCGGAAATCATCGCGCTCAAGCCTCACCCCGGCATGCAGCAGGTCGGCAACAACCTGCGCGGCCTGCTCGACGGCAGCGAAGTGATCGCCGCCAGCCTGGGTATTCGTACCCAGGACGCCCTCAGCCTGCGTTCGATCCCACAAGTACACGGTGCCGCCCGCGACCAGTTGGACCATGCCACCCGGCAGATCGAAATCGAACTCAACGGTTGCACCGACAACCCGCTGCTGTTGGGGACGCCGGACCATTACCGGGTGATGTCCCAGGCCAACCCCCATGGTCAGTCGGTGGCCCTGGCAGCGGACCTGCTGGCGATCGCCATGGCGGAAATCGGTTCGATTGCCGAGCGCCGCCTCGACCGCCTGATCAACCCCCATGTCAGCGGCCTGCCGGCTTTCCTGGTGAGCAACCCCGGGGTCAACTCCGGGATGATGATCGTGCAGTACGTCGCCGCGTCCCTTTGTGCGGAAAACCGCCAGTTGGCGCAGCCGGCGGTGCTCGACAATTACGTCACCTCGGGCCTGCAGGAAGACCACCTGAGCCTGGGCACCAACGCCGCGCTGAAATTGCACCGGGCCCTGGAAAACTGCACGCAGATCCTCGCCATCGAATACCTGCTGGCGGCCCAGGCTTTTGAATTCCTCAAGGCGCAGCGCTTCGGCGCCGGCACCGAGCGCGCCTGGAAACTGCTGCGCGAGCGCGTCCCGGCCTACGACCAGGACCGCTGGCTGGCGCCGGATATCGCCAGCGCGGCGAGCCTGCTCAAGGACCCCCTATTGATCCAGCGCAGGTTTCCCGATCTGCACTGATTCCACGAATAACCAGCGTGCCAAGGCGCCACCGGCTCAAAAAGCCGGCGGCGACGGATAACGGAAGCTTCCGGAGCGTCTGGTAGTTAATAAAACTCTCAAAAGGAGCATGAATGTGACCGCTTTGAACCTGATTCCCGGCCAACTGAGCCTGGCCCAACTGCGCGCCATCTATCAGCAGCCGGTGAAACTGACCCTCGACCACAGTGCCTCGGCACAGATCGAAGCCAGTGTGGCCTGCGTCGAGCAGATCCTCGCCGAGAATCGCACCGCCTACGGCATCAACACCGGTTTCGGCCTGCTGGCCTCGACCCGGATCGCCAGCGAAGACCTGGAAAACCTCCAGCGCTCCCTGGTGCTGTCCCATGCCGCCGGTGTCGGCGTGCCGATCAGCGATGATCTGGTACGGCTGATCATGGTGCTCAAGGTCAACAGCCTGAGCCGTGGTTTCTCCGGGATTCGCCGCCAGGTGATCGACGCGCTGATCGCCCTGATCAATGCCGAGGTCTATCCGCACATTCCGCTGAAAGGTTCGGTCGGTGCTTCCGGCGACCTCGCGCCGCTGGCCCATATGTCCCTGGTGTTGCTGGGTGAAGGCAAGGCCCGCTACAAGGGCGAATGGCTGGACGCCCACGCCGCGCTGAAACAGGCCGGCCTGCAACCGCTGACCCTGGCCGCGAAGGAAGGCCTGGCGCTGCTCAACGGTACCCAGGTGTCCACCGCCTATGCCCTGCGTGGTTTGTTCGAAGGCGAGGACCTGTTCGCCGGCGCCCTGGTCAGCGGTGCGCTGACCGTTGAAGCGGTATTGGGTTCGCGTTCGCCGTTCGACCCGCGGATCCATGCCGCCCGTGGGCAACATGGCCAGATCGATGCCGCTGCCGCCTATCGCCATCTGTTGGGCGAGCGCAGCGAAGTGTCCGACTCCCACGAGAACTGCGAGAAGGTCCAGGACCCGTACTCCCTGCGCTGCCAGCCACAGGTCATGGGCGCCTGCCTGACCCAGTTCCGCCAGGCCGCCGAAGTGCTGGTGATCGAAGCCAACGCGGTGTCCGACAACCCGCTGGTGTTCGCTGCCGAAGGCGATGTGATCTCGGGCGGCAACTTCCACGCCGAGCCGGTGGCCATGGCCGCCGACAACCTGGCGTTGGCGATTGCCGAAATCGGTTCCCTGAGCGAGCGTCGCATCTCGCTGATGATGGACAAGCACATGTCGCAACTGCCGCCGTTCCTGGTGGCCAATGGCGGCGTCAACTCCGGCTTCATGATCGCCCAGGTGACCGCCGCGGCCCTGGCCAGCGAAAACAAGGCCCTGGCGCACCCACATAGCGTCGACAGCCTGCCGACCTCCGCCAACCAGGAAGACCATGTGTCGATGGCGCCGGCGGCTGGCAAGCGTCTGTGGGAAATGGCTGAAAACACCCGTGGAATTCTGGCTGTGGAATGGCTGGCGGCTTGCCAGGGGCTGGACCTGCGCAATGGCCTGAAAACCTCGCCAACCCTGGAAACCGCACGGGCGACCTTGCGCGAGCAGGTGGCGTATTACGAGAAGGACCGTTTCTTCGCGCCGGATATCGAGGCGGCCAGTGAGTTACTGGCTTCCCGTTGCCTGAATGCGCTGGTCCCGGCGAAGTTGCTGCCAAGCCTGTAAGCGTTGCCTGAGAACAGACTGGGGGCGAGGAACGCATAACTGCCCTGTGGAATGCTGCTTGTGTAGGAACGGAGCTTGTGTGGGAGCGGAGCTTGCCCGCGAAGGGGCCCGCGAGATCGCTAAAAGCTTCGCGGGCAAGCTCCGCTCCCACAGGTTCTGCGCCCGCGAAGGGGCTCGCGAGATCGCTAAAAGCTTCGCGGGCAAGCTCCGCTCCCACAGGTTCGGCGATCGGCTTGGCAGGGGTGTTCGCTCCGGGAGGCACCACCCGGCAGATGCGTTTTGCCTGCGCGTGCCGGGTTGGGTACTCTGCGACCCCTTTTGCGGCCGGGTGGCCGCAAGACACTCGCCATCAGTCTGATTCTCATCGAGTTTTACCGATAAGAATAATTAAGGACGAGCAATGCAACAGCAAGTCAAAGGTTTGAAACGCGGGCTTTCGGCCCGACATATTCGCTTCATGGCCCTGGGGTCCGCTATCGGCACCGGGCTGTTCTACGGTTCCGCCTCGGCGATCCAGATGGCCGGTCCGGCCGTGCTGCTGGCCTACCTGATCGGCGGCGCCGCGGTGTTCATGGTCATGCGCGCTCTTGGCGAAATGGCCGTGCACGATCCGGTCGCAGGCTCCTTCGGCCACTACGCCAGCACCTACATCGGTCCCCGTTCCGGTTTTATCCTCGGTTGGACCTATGCGTTCGAGATGGTTATCGTCGGCCTGGCCGATGTCACCGCCTTCGGCATCTATATGGGCTTCTGGTTTCCCGACGTCGATCGCTGGATCTGGGTCCTCGGCGTCGTCTTCTTCATCGGCGCCCTGAACCTGTGCACCGTCAAGGTCTTCGGTGAAATGGAGTTCTGGCTGTCGTTGCTCAAGGTCAGTGCCATTGTCGCGATGATCCTCGGCGGTTTCGGCATCCTGTTCTTCGGCATCAGCACGGCCACGCCCTCGGCGAGCGTCGGCATCGGCAACCTCTGGAGCAACGGCGGCTTCATGCCCAACGGCGCGGCCGGGATGATCGCCTCGTTCGCGGTGGTCATGTTCGCCTTCGGCGGCATCGAGATCATCGGCGTCACCGCTGGTGAGGCCCAGGACCCGCAACGGGTGATCCCCAAGGCGATCAACGCGGTGCCGCTGCGTATCCTGCTGTTCTACGTGCTGACCCTGTTCGTGCTGATGTCCCTCTACCCGTGGCAGCAGATCGGCAACCAGGGCAGTCCGTTCGTGCAGATCTTCCAGAACCTGGGGATCGGCTCGGCGGCGACTATCCTCAATATCGTGGTGATCTCGGCGGCGATCTCCGCCATCAACAGTGATATTTTCGGCGCCGGGCGCATGATGTACGGCCTGGCCCAGCAAGGCCATGCGCCCAAAGGCTTCGCCAAGCTGTCCCGCGCCGGGGTGCCGTGGATGACCGTGCTGGTCATGGCCGCCGCGCTGCTGCTGGGCGTGCTGCTCAACTACCTGATCCCGGAAGACGTGTTCCTGCTGATCGCTTCCATCGCCACCTTCGCTACCGTGTGGGTGTGGATCATGATCCTGATCACCCAGGTAGCCATGCGTCGTTCCATGAGCCGTGCAGAGGCCGCGCAACTGAAATTCCCGGTACCGTTCTGGCCCTATGCGCCGATGGCGGCGATTGCCTTCATGGTGTTTATCTTCGGCGTTCTGGGCTATTTCCCCGACACCCGGCCGGCGCTGATCGTCGGTGCGATCTGGATCGGCCTGCTGGTGCTGGCCTACCAGGTCTGGGTCAAGCCGACGGCGGTCCAGGTCGCGCGCACCGAGCAAGAACCTGCTTTGTCTCATTGATAACCTAACGGAGGCCCCGGATGAAAACGCTTTGGCAGAACTGTCACGTTGCAAGCATGGCGCAAGGCAGCTACTCGATCATCGAGGATGCCGCCATCGTGACCGTGGCGTCGACGATCGAGTGGATCGGCCCGCGGGCCGAACTGCCGGCGGCGGATTATCCACAGATCAATGACTTGGAAGGGGCCTGGGTCACGCCGGGGTTGATCGATTGCCACACCCACACGGTGTTCGGCGGCAACCGCAGCGGTGAGTTCGAGCAGCGCCTGCAGGGTGTGAGTTATGCCGAAATCGCCGCCGCCGGTGGCGGGATTGCCAGCACCGTGCGGGCGACCCGTGCCGCCAGCGAGGACGAGCTGTTCGCCAGTGCCCGGCAACGCCTGAGCTGCCTGCTGCGCGACGGTGTGACCAGCGTCGAGATCAAGTCCGGCTATGGCCTGGACCTGGACAGCGAACGCAAGATCCTCAAGGTGATTCGCCGCCTCGGCGCCGAGCTTCCGGTCAGTGTGCGCAGCACCTGCCTGGCGGCCCATGCCTTGCCGCCGGAATATAGCGGGCGCGCCGATGACTATATCGAGCATATCTGCGCCGAGATGCTCCCAGCCCTGGCCGCCGAAGGCCTGGTGGATGCGGTGGATGCCTTCTGTGAATACCTGGCGTTTTCCCCGGCCCAGGTCGAGCGAGTGTTCAAGGTTGCGCAGCAACTGGGCTTGCCGGTCAAGCTGCATGCCGAGCAGCTTTCATCGCTACACGGTTCGAGCCTGGCGGCGCGTTACCAGGCGCTGTCGGCGGACCACCTGGAATTCATGACCGAAGAGGATGCCATCGCCATGGCCGCCGCCGGTACCGTTGCGGTGCTGCTGCCCGGGGCATTCTACTTTTTGCGCGAAACCCGGTTGCCGCCGATGGATGCCCTGCGCAAGCACGGGGTGAAGATGGCCATCGCCAGCGACCTCAACCCCGGCACCTCGCCAGCACTGTCCCTGCGGCTGATGTTGAACATGGCCTGCACCCTGTTCCGCATGACCCCGGAAGAAGCCCTGGCCGGTGTCACCCAGCATGCCGCCACCGCGCTGGGCATGGGCGCCACCCACGGTTCGCTGGAGATCGGCAAGGTCGCGGACTTCGTCGCCTGGCAGATCGAGCGGCCGGCGGACCTGGCCTACTGGCTGGGTGGTGACCTGAGCAAGCGCGTGGTGCGCCATGGTGTCGAAGTACTGATCTAGGAGATTGTCCTGTGGATAACGTTCTGAGTTTCAAACAAGGTCGCGTGCCGCTGTTGATCAGCATGCCCCATGCCGGTCTGCAACTGACCCCGGCGGTCAAGGCCGGGTTGATCCCTGAAGCGCAAAGCCTGCCGGATACCGACTGGCACATCCCGCGACTCTATGATTTTGCCGCCGAGCTGGGCGCCAGTACCCTGGCGGCCGGTTATTCGCGGTTTGTCATCGACCTGAACCGGCCGTCCGACGACAAGCCGCTGTATGTCGGTGCGACCACCGGCCTGTACCCGGCGACCCTGTTCGATGGCGTGCCGTTGTTCGTCGAGGGCCAGGTGCCGTCGGCTGCGGAGCGGGCCAGCTACCTGGAGCAGATCTGGACGCCGTATCACCAGACCCTGCAACAGGAGCTGGCGCGGCTCAAGGCCGAGTTCGGCTATGCCTTGCTGTTCGACGCCCACTCGATCCGCTCGGTGATCCCGCACCTGTTCGACGGCAAGCTGCCGGACTTCAATCTGGGTACCTTCAATGGCGCCAGCTGCGACCCGCTACTGGCGGCGCGCCTGGAAGGCATCTGCGCCGGGCATCTGGCCTACAGCCATGTGCTGAACGGGCGCTTCAAGGGCGGGCATATCACCCGTCACTATGGTGACCCGGCGCAGGACATCCACGCGGTGCAGCTCGAACTGGGGCAGTGCACCTATATGGAAGAGTTTGAACCGTTCAACTACCGCAGCGACCTGGCGGAACCGACCCGGGTGGTGCTCAAGGAGCTGCTGCAAGGCCTGCTGGCCTGGGGCCGCGAGCACTACGGGCGCTGAAACCCCGGTTACATGGCCTTTGGGGTGTAAGGCGATCCTTGTGGGAGTCGGCTTGCCGGCGATGGTGCCCTTGAGGCTTGCACCGTCGTTGCGGGCCTCATCGCTGGCAACCCAGCGCCTACAGGTTGGTGTCATCCCGGGTGCACCTCGACCCCTGGACTCAGGAAGTCGATGTGATAACCGCTGGCGCCGTCCCCCAGGCCCACATGCACGCCGCTGACACCTTCGTTCAGCGGCGAGTTGTGGCTGTAGTTGATGTTCGGCCCGATGGTGTCGTTGACGCCGATGGCGAACTCGCTCAGGTACAGCCCCCTGTCGCCCGCGGTCCGCGCCAGCAGGCCGGCATATTCCTGCCCGGCGACCTTGAATGAGCGCACCTGGTTGTATTCGATATGCAGCCAGGCCTGGTGCCGGGCGACACGTTGGGTCAGCGCCAGCAACTGTTCGTCGACGCCGCTGGCCAGCGGCGTCCTGCAGCGGCCCTGGGACGTCAGCAGGCCGCTGATGCGCAGGATACCGTTCAATTGAAAGAGATCGGGACTGTCCGGGCGCATATGCGCGTAATGCACTTCGAACAACTCCGAGACGGACAGCACGAATGAGTTGCTGATTTCGTCGCGGGTCGTGACGTAAGGGGCCGAGCGGCTTTTCAACCAGACGTCGGCCCGCGAACCTTCGCCGGCCAGATGCAGACGTTGGTGCCGGCTCAACAGCTTGAGGTAGTCGCGCTGGCGCCGCAGGCAGTCGGCGAAATCGCTGCGCAATAACAGCATCAGGCTGTACAGCGCATTGTCCAGGCCCGAATCGAAAGCATGCAGCGGGCAGAGGATGCTTTGCTTGTCCCGGGTCCTGGCCGCGCGCTCATAGAATTGCCGGGCGCCCTGGTGGGTAAAGGAAAACACCAGGCTGTGCGCCGGCAGCGGTTCTGTGGAGTCGACGACGGCGGCGTCGAGCCCCAGTTCGGAGAGGGCGCGGATAAACATTTCGTTGTCAGCGAGGATGATGGCCTTCTCCGGGTAGGACAGCAGGCCCGGCAAATAGTCTTGCTGCATTGGAAACTCCCTTTCACTTTTGCACGGATACCCCGGCAGAACGGCTCCTGCCGTTCTACGTGACTTGGCTATTGAAGCGTTTATCGGGCCGACTTGAACACTGACCAAATGGCTAGGCAGCATCCGACGGAAGGGCGCGCGTGACAAATGCGCCTGTGCGCCCGGGCTTTTGACAAGGGCATGCCGATTCCGCGTTTCGGGTTTATGATGCCGAACGGCAGAATAATATGAAGTCCCCATCAGGGATGACCTCGACCCCCTACGGAGCGCGTGATGCAGACTTTGTACCCGCAGATCAAACCCTACGCCCGGCACGATCTGGCCGTGGATGAAACGCATGTGCTGTATGTCGATGAGAGCGGTTCGCCGGAAGGTTTGCCGGTGGTCTTCATCCACGGAGGACCGGGAGCCGGTTGCGATGCCCAGAGCCGCTGCTATTTCGACCCCAACCTGTTTCGCATCGTTACCTTCGACCAGCGTGGTTGCGGGCGCTCGACCCCCCACGCGAGCCTGGAGAACAACACCACCTGGGACCTGGTGGCCGACCTTGAGCGGATTCGCCAGCACCTGGGGATTGAGAAATGGCTGCTGTTCGGCGGTTCCTGGGGCTCGACGCTGGCCCTGGCCTACGCCCAGACCCACGCGGAACGGGTCCACGGGCTGATCCTGCGCGGGGTTTTCCTGGCCCGGCCACAGGACGTTGAATGGCTCTACCAGAGCGGTGCCAGCCGCTTGTTCCCGGATTACTGGCAGGACTACATGGCGCCGATCCCGCTGGATGAACGCGACGACCTGCTCAACGCGTTCCACAAGCGTCTGACCGGCAACGACCAGATCGCCCAGATGCACGCGGCCAAGGCCTGGTCCCTGTGGGAAGGCCGTACCGCGACCCTGCGCCCGAACCCGCTGGTGGTCGACCGCTTCTCCGAGCCGCAGCGCGCGCTGTCGATTGCCCGAATCGAATGCCACTACTTTACCAACAACTCCTTTCTCGAACCGAACCAACTGATCCGCGACATGGACAAGATCGCCCATCTGCCGGGGGTGATCGTGCACGGTCGCTACGATGCGATCTGCCCGCTGGACAACGCCTGGGAATTGCACCAGGCCTGGCCCAACAGCGAGTTGCAGGTGATTCGCGATGCCGGTCACGCGGCGTCCGAACCGGGTATCACCGATGCCCTGGTGCGGGCTGCCGACCAGATGGCCCGGCGTCTGCTCGACCTGCCTCTCGAAGAAGCATGAAGGGGTTGTTGCAACGCGTCAGCGGCGCGCGGGTGGAGGTGGCGGGAGACGTCGTCGGGGCTATCGACCAGGGTTTGCTGGTGTTGCTGGCGGTGGAGCCGGGCGATACCCAGGCGCAGGCCGACAAACTGCTGAAGAAGCTGCTTAACTATCGGGTGTTCAGCGATCCGCAGGGCAAGATGAACCTGTCCCTGGCGGACACCGGCGGCGGTTTGCTGCTGGTGTCGCAGTTCACCCTGGCGGCCGATACCCAGAGCGGATTGCGCCCGAGCTTCTCCACGGCGGCGCCTCCGGCGCTCGCCGAGGTGTTGTTCGACTACGTAGTGGCACAGGCGCAACGCTTGCATGGGCAGGTGGCGACCGGGCGTTTCGGGGCGGACATGCAAGTGCATCTGGTCAATGATGGCCCGGTCACCTTCCTGTTACAGACCTGAATGCACCAAAAACGACGTACTTGGCTGAAAACAGGGGGTTTTCGCGATAAATACTTTGTTTCACCTGATGCGTTGTAACGCGGCCTACTAGATAATCGCGCGCTACGGTGATCGGCGTTCGTTGGTCCATTTTGACTTAGGTAGAGACTTGTCCGTGACCGTTTGGGGAATCATTTGCCCCCATCGGAGTCGGAACAATGCTCGCCAACCTGGCATATAGATAGCTGGCCGTTGGTTTTTGATCTGTTTTCGGCGAGGGTTGCTCGTGATTGTTAGTCCCTGTAATGCTCCAACACTGACTGCCAAAGGGTTGAGAAAAGCGCTGGTGGCGGGCTCGGCACTGCTTTGCCTGCTCAGCGCCGGCCAACTCTTTGCGTTCAATCTGGATGATGTGTCGGCCAAGGCCAAGACGCTGGCCGGGCAGAAATACGAAGCTCCGCGCAGCAATCTGCCGAACGAGTTCCGTGACATGAAGTTCGCGGACTACCAGAAAATCCGTTTCCTGACCGACAAGGCCGAATGGGCGGGTGAGAAGACCCCCTTCAAACTGTCGTTCTACCATCAGGGCATGCACTTCGATACGCCGGTGAAGATCAACGAAATCACCGCCGACGATGTGAAAGAAATCAAGTACGACCCGACCCGTTTCGATTTCGGTGACGTCAAGTTCGATCCAAAATCCACCGAACAGCTGGGTTATGCCGGTTTTCGCGTGCTTTACCCGATCAACAAGGCGGACAAGCAGGACGAGATCATGACCATGCTCGGCGCGAGTTACTTTCGCGTCGTCGGCAAGGGCCAGACCTATGGCCTGTCGGCCCGTGGCATGGCCATCGACACCGCCTTGCCGTCCGGCGAAGAGTTCCCGCGCTTCACCGAGTTCTGGATCCAGCAACCCAAGCCGACCGACAAGCACCTGGTGATTTTCGCCTTGCTCGACTCGCCACGGGCCACTGGCGCCTATCGCCTGATCCTGCGTCCGGGCACCGACACCATCGTCGACGTGAAGGCGCAGATGTACCTGCGCGACAAGGTCGGCAAGCTCGGCGTGGCTCCGCTGACCAGCATGTTCCTGTTCGGCGCCAACCAGCCGTCCAAGGTCCTCAACTACCGTCGCGAGCTGCATGACTCCAGCGGCCTGTCGATCCATGCCGGCAATGGCGAGTGGGTCTGGCGTCCACTGAACAACCCGAAACACCTGTCGGTGAGCAATTTCTCCGTGGAAAACCCGCGGGGCTTCGGCTTGCTGCAACGTGGCCGTGATTTCAGCCACTACGAAGACCTCGATGACCGCTACGACAAGCGCCCAAGCGCCTGGATCGAGCCCAAGGGCGACTGGGGCAAGGGCACCGTCGACCTGGTGGAGATTCCGACCGCCGACGAAACCAACGACAACATCGTGGCTTTCTGGAACCCGGCCGAGCGCGCCGAGGCTGGCCAGCCGATGAACTTCGCCTACCGCCTGCACTGGACCACTGATGAAGCGGCCCTGCATTCGCCGGACAGCGCCTGGGTCAAGCAGACCCTCAAGTCCACCGGTGACGTCAAGCAATCCAACCTGATCCGCCAGCCGGATGGCAGCGTGGCCTACCTGATCGACTTCGAAGGCCCGTCCCTCAAGGCCTTGCCTGAAGATGCGCCGGTGCGCAGCCAGGTCAGCGTCGGCGACAACGCCGAGCTGGTGGAAAACAGCCTGCGCTACAATTCGGAAACCCAGGGCTGGCGCCTGACCCTGCGCTTGAAGGTCAAGGATCCGGGCAAGGCCACCGAGCTGCGGGCGAACCTGGTCAAGGACCTCACTACGGCGGATCCGGCCAAGGTTGCGGTCTCGTCCCAGGTGGTCAAGGCCGACAAGGTCGCGGCCAAGCAGCAAGAGAAAGAGCTGGCCCTGGAAAAGAAAGCGCAGGCTCAGGATAAGAAAGAGCAGGCTCAGGACAAGAAAGAGCATGACGCCGAGGCGCCAGCTCCCGATGCTGCCCCAACCACCCCGGTACCGGTGCCGACTGAACAAGTCCTGACCGAGACCTGGAGCTACCAGTTGCCCGCCGATGAGTAACCCAAACGTACAGCCAGAGGCTCTTTTCGAGTACCTGGCGCACTTGCCACTGAGCAATGAGCAGCGTGCGCAGCTGTCGAACTGCACCTCGTTTGCCGAACTGCACGAGCGCCTGAGCGAGCAGCCGGCGGTTGACCCCGCCGATGCCGCGCAGGCTTCGGTTGGGCGGCGCCTGATCCTTGATTCGGCGGTCGATCTGGAAGATGCCGAGATGCTCGCGGTGGATGCCACCGGGCGCGTGCGCCTCAAGGCCACGCCGCCGATCCGCCGGACCCGGGTGGTTCCGGAACCGTGGCGCACCAATATCCTGGTGCGCGGCTGGCGGCGCCTGACCGGGCGTAGCAACCCGCCTGCGCCCAAGGATGACAAACGCGACCTGCCCCATGCGCGCTGGCGTACCGTGGGTTCGATTCGCCGCTATATCCTGCTGGTGTTGATGCTCGGCCAGACCATCGTCGCCGGCTGGTATATGAAAGGCATCATGCCTTACCAGGGCTGGGCATTCGTCGACCTCAACGAAGTGGTGCATCAACCGCTGTTGCAGACCGCCCAGCAAGTGCTGCCTTATCTGCTGCAAACCAGCATCCTGGTGCTGTTCGGGATTCTGTTCTGCTGGGTCTCGGCGGGTTTCTGGACCGCGTTGATGGGCTTTCTCGAATTGCTCACCGGGCACGACAAGTACCGTATCTCCGGCGCCAGCGCCGGCAGCGAGCCGATCGCCAAGGATGCGCGTACCGCCATCGTCATGCCGATCTGCAACGAAGACGTGCCACGGGTCTTTGCCGGCCTGCGGGCGACCTTCGAGTCGGTCGCGGCCACCGGTGACCTGGACCGCTTCGACTTCTTCGTCCTCAGCGACAGCAACGACAGCGATATCTGTGTCGCCGAGCAACAGGCCTGGCTGGATGTCTGCCGCGAAGCCTCGGGCTTCGGCAAGATCTTCTACCGCCGTCGCCGCCGTCGGGTAAAGCGCAAGAGCGGCAACCTCGACGACTTCTGCCGTCGCTGGGGCGGTGACTACAAGTACATGGTGGTGCTCGACGCCGACAGCGTCATGAGCGGCGAATGCCTGACCAGCCTGGTGCGGCTGATGGAAGCCACGCCGGACGCCGGGATCATTCAGACCGCGCCACGGGCGTCGGGCATGGATACCCTCTATGCGCGCATGCAGCAGTTCGCGACCCGCGTCTACGGTCCGCTGTTCACCGCCGGCCTGCACTTCTGGCAGTTGGGCGAATCCCACTACTGGGGCCACAACGCGATCATCCGCATGAAGCCGTTTATCGAGCACTGCGCCCTGGCGCCGTTGCCGGGTAAAGGTGCCTTCGCCGGTGCGATCCTTTCCCATGACTTCGTCGAAGCCGCGCTGATGCGCCGCGCCGGCTGGGGTGTGTGGATTGCCTACGACCTGCCGGGCAGCTACGAAGAACTGCCGCCGAACCTGCTCGACGAACTCAAGCGCGACCGCCGCTGGTGTCACGGCAACCTGATGAACTTCCGCCTGTTCCTGGTCAAGGGCATGCACCCGGTGCACCGTGCGGTGTTCCTCACTGGCGTGATGTCCTACCTGTCGGCGCCGCTATGGTTCTTCTTCCTGGTGCTGTCGACGGCCCTGTTGGCGGTCAACACGCTGATGGAGCCGCAGTACTTCATGGAGCCACGCCAGCTCTATCCGCTGTGGCCGCAATGGCATCCGGACAAGGCGGTGGCGCTGTTCTCCACCACCATCGTGCTGCTGTTCCTACCCAAGCTGCTGAGCATCATCCTGATCTGGGCCAAGGGCGCGAAAGAGTTCGGCGGCAAGTTCAAGGTGACCCTGTCGATGCTGCTGGAGATGTTGTTCTCCATGCTGCTGGCGCCGGTGCGGATGATTTTCCACACCCGTTTTGTCCTGGCCGCGTTCCTCGGCTGGGCGGCGACCTGGAATTCTCCGCAGCGTGACGACGATTCCACGCCGTGGAGCGAAGCGGTGCGCCGACATGGTCCGCAAACCCTGCTGGGTGCGCTCTGGGCACTGCTGGTGGTCTGGCTCAATCCGAGCTTTCTCTGGTGGCTGACACCGATCGTCGGTTCGCTGATGCTGTCGATCCCGGTTTCGGTGATCTCCAGCCGGGTCAACTTGGGCTTGAGTTCCAAGGATGAGAGCCTGTTTCTCATTCCCGAGGAATACAACCCGCCGCAAGCGTTGCTGGCCACGGATGAGTACACCCACGAAAACCGTTGGCATGCGCTGAATGACGGCTTTGTCCGGGCGGTGGTCGATCCACGCCAGAATGCCCTGGCCTGTGCCCTGGCAACGGCCCGTCACGGTCATGCCGAACCGATCGAATGGCTGCGTGTCGAGCGTGTGCGGCATGCGCTGAAGGTCGGTCCGACCGGTTTGGACAATCAGTCGCGCTTGCACCTGCTGAGCGATCCGGTAGCCCTGACCCGCTTGCATGAGCAGGTCTGGAGCGAAGGCCATGCCGAGTGGCTGGGCGCCTGGCGCCAGTCGATCAAGGCCGATCCCCATGCGCCGTTGCTGCCTCTGCAACCGGCCACGACGGCGGCCCAGCCCGCCTGACGCCCGAGGGGCCGCGGTGTGACAAGCACCGCGGCCCCTTTGTCATTTGGTAACAAAAGACCCGCCTCCCCTCGGTGTTGCCTCGCATTCGAGTACGTTAGGATCGCCCCCCAAAATCGTCTCCGCCAGATCCGGCGCCGTGCTTTCGCGCAGGTGTCGCAGGGCTTGGCGGTACGACCGGAAAAGCGGCCCTGGGAGTTTCATGATGAAAAGGTTTCTATCGATCCTGCTGTTGGGTCTGGTTGTGCTCACTCACGCCTGTGCGCTGCAAGCGGGCGCCATTGACGATGCACTCAAGCGCGGCAGTCTGAAAGTGGGGACCAATCCTACGTATATTCCCTTCGAAATGACGAACAAGCGCGGCGAAATAATCGGTTTCGAGATCGATCTGTTGCGTGAAATGAGCCGGGCGCTGGGGGTCAAGCTGGAGCTGGTGTCCAGCCCTTACGCCGAGCTGCTCCCTGGTTTGCTGGCCGACAAGTTCGATCTGATCGCCAGCGGCATGACCCTGACCCAGGAGCGCAACCTGCGGCTCAACTTCAGCGATGCCTTTATCGTGGTCGGGCAGACGCTGCTGATTCCTCTGGAACTGGGCAGCAAGGTGCAGGGTTTCGAGGACCTCAACGCGGCGGGTTATCGCATTGCCGCCAAGGCCGGGACCACGGGTGAAATCGTCGCGAAAAAAATGATGGGTGAGGCTCAACTGAGCATTTTCGCCAATGAGGAGGAGGGTGTACGGGCCGTGCTCGACGGCAAGGCCGACGCCTTTGTCCACGACGCACCCTACAACCTGGTGGCGGTGAACAAACTGGGCGAGGGCAAGCTGTTGTGCCTGGACCAGCCGTTCACCTACGAGCCGCTGGCCTTCGGGGTGAAGAAGGGCGACCACGACAGTCTCAACTGGATCAACCACTTTCTCCACCAGATCGCCGAAGATGGCACCTATGATCGGATCCACGACAAGTGGTTCAAGGCGAGTGACTGGCTGGCCGAGATCGATTGAGCCCGGGTGCGATGGTACGTGCCCCGCAAACCTCATGTGGGAGCGGAGCTTGCCCGCGAAGCTTCTGGCGTTCTCACGGACCGCTTCGCGGGCAAGCTCCGCTCCCACAAAAGCTCGCATACACGGGGAGTGGGGGGCTCAGACCTTGAAGCGCTCCACCAGCCGCTGCAACTGAGCCCCCAGCTGGCTCAGTTGCAGGCTGGCGGCGGCGGTTTCGTCGCAGGCATTGGCGGTCTGCTGGGACATGTCCCGTACATGCAGCACGCTGCGGCTGATCTGTTCGGCGACCACGCTCTGTTCTTCGCCGGCGGCGGCAATCTGTTCGTTCATCCCGAGGATCTGCGACACGCTGCGGCTGATGGCCTCCAGTTTACCGCCGCTGTGGCGGCTCGACTCGACACTGTGACGGGTCAGTTTGCGGCTGTTGTCGAGCATGCCCGCGACCTCCTGGGTCCCGCCTTGCAAGGCCGCGATCAGGTCCCTGATCTCCTGCGCCGAGTCCTGGGTGCGTTGCGCCAGGCAGCGGACCTCATCGGCGACCACGGCAAAACCACTCCCGGCCTCACCGGCCCTGGCCGCTTCGATGGCGGCATTCAGGGCCAGCAGGTTGGTTTGCTGGGACACCGACTTGATCACATCGAGCACGCTGCCGATCCGCTCGCTTTCTCGTTGGAGCCCGTCCATGGCCTGGGAGCAGCGTTGCATCTGTTGCTCGAGCTGTTCGATCTGTTCGATGGCGTCGGCCACGGCACTGTCGCCTTCACGGGCCTGCTGGTCGGCCTGGGTGGCCGCCACGGAGGCGGTTTCGGCGTGACGGGCGACCTCGAGCACGCTGGCGGTCATCTGTTTCATGGCGGCGGCCACTTGCTCGGTGGCGGCGTACTGGCTGTTGACGCTGGCGTCGGTCTGTTCGGTGCTGGTCGACAGGTGTTCCGCGGCGCTGGCCACCCGCGAGGCGCTGGCACCAATGCCCCGGATCAGCTCCCGCAGGCCGAGGGTCATGCCGCGCATGGCCTGTTGCAACTGGCCGAGCTCATCCTGGCGATCCACCGCCACATCGCGGCTCAGGTCGCCAGCGGCGATATGGCGGGCCAGTTTCAGGCTGCGTGAGAGCGGAATCAGCAATTGGCGACTGAGGACCCAGGCGGCCAGGGTCGCGATCAACCAGGCCAGCAGGGCTATTTTCGCCAGCATCCATTTCGCCGCCTGAGCCTGGCCATCGCGGGCCAGGGTCTGGCTGCGGCTGAGTTCCTCGTTGCCGGTCAGCAGCCGGTCGCCCAAACTCTCCATCACGTTGTGCGCCGCCTCGGCGAGCAGTTGCGCGTCCTTGAAACGCTGCAGGGCCTCGCGGTAGTGGCGCAGCTCCAGGAGCATGCGCTGATGGTCGTCGGCCAGTGACGCGGTCAGCGGTGTCACCTGGCTCTCAAGTTGTCCAAGCCGGTCGATCGCCTTCAGCGCCTGCTCCGAATAGGCTTGCAGCGAATCGGACAGGTAGGCCGGTGCCTGCACGCTGGCGTGGGTGTCATTGACCAGTTGGCGCAGTTCTTCTGTCTGTTTGAGCGGGGCCTGCCACTGCTGTGCGTGGGGGCTTTTGCTGGCTTCGCGCAGTTGATGGGCGGCGAAGCGGGCCACCGCCTGGGTGGCCTGTACCAGGCCGGCGTTCATGCGTTTGCGGGCACGGTCGCGGTCGCGCAGGTTTTCATCGAGATCGTCGAGGGTGGTCTGGAAACCTTGGGTCGCGCGCTGCTGGTCGGTGAGGATCTGTCGCTCGCCCGGGTCCGTCAGGCGCGGCAGGAGCGTTGCCAAGAGTTTCTCGATGCTCGTCAGTTGGCGGGTGATCCGGATGCGACTCTGCGGGTCGTTCAGCACCCGGAAGGCGATGCGATCGGCGCGCATGTCGCTGGTCAGGCGGCTGAGCCGGGCAATGCTCGACAGCGTGTGCGAGCGTTCTATGGTGGTGCCCAGGGCGTGCCAGCCGGTGAGGGTGACCGCCAGGGTCAAGAGCAGCACGAGGCCAAAGCCCAGGGCCAGTTTGAAGCGGATACTGCGGTCGCGCAGTGCGCGTGTCAGCCAGTGGAACATGATGTATCTCCTGCCAAACAGATAAGTCCATGGCCCTCACGCGTCACTGCGCGGGGCATGTTCTGTCATCGGCTTGGGCGCGGGAGATGCGACCTGAATGGGCTGTGGGAAAGCTCTTTGAAGCTTGAGGTCTTTTTCTGTCGATCCTTTGTCAAGGTCGAACACGGTTCCTGTGGGAGCGGAGCTTGCCCGCGAATAGGTCGGTGAGGCCGCTAAAAGCTTCGCGGGCAAGCTCCGCTCCCACAGGGTCTATGTGTTCCCACAGGGTCTATGTGTTCCCACAGGGTCTATGTGTTCCCACAGGGTCTATGTGTTCCCACAGGGTCTATGTGCTCAAGGTGAGATCTATGCGTTCAGGCTTGATCCGGGGGTCAGAACAGCCGGGCGAGCAGGGCGGTCACGGCGGTTTCGACCCGCAGGATGCGTTCGCCGAGTTGCACCGGTTGCAGCCCGGCCTTGCCCAGCAGCTCGATCTCGTAGGGAATCCAGCCACCTTCCGGGCCGATGGCCAGGGTTACCGGCTCATCCAGGCCGCGTGGGCAGGACGGGTAGTCGCCGGGGTGGCCGACCAGGCCGAGGGTGCCCGCGCCGATGGCCGGCAGGCGGTCTTCGACGAAGGGCTTGAAGCGCTTCTCGATGACGATTTCCGGCAGCACGGTGTCGCGGGTCTGCTCCAGGCCGAGGATCAGTTGCTCGCGAATCGCCGCCGGCTCGAGGAACGGCGTCTGCCAGAAGCTCTTTTCCACGCGATAGCTGTTCACCAGCACCACTTTCGGTACGCCGAGGGTAGCGACAGTCTGGAACACTCGCCGAAGCATCTTCGGGCGCGGCAGGGCGAGGATCAGGGTCAGCGGCAGCTTCGCCGGTGGCGCCCGATCCAGGCTGACCCGCAGCTCGGCTTCCGTGGCGTCCAGGCGCAGCACCTCGGCGCTGCCCATCAGACCGCCGATACGTCCCACCCGCAGGCTGTCACCCACCGCCAGGCGATGGACTTCCTGCATATGGGTCAGGCGCCGATCACGCAGCACCACGAGGTCGGCCGCGATAAAGTCGGCCTCCTCCAGCAGCAGCAGGTTCACGTCAGCGGGGCTGGCGGCTGGGCGTCGTCGCGGTCGGCGGACTCTTCTTCGCTGCGTTTGCGGACCAGGCCACCGAACAGGATGCCGATCTCGAACAGCAACCACATCGGCACGGCCAGCAGGGTCTGGGAGAACACATCCGGCGGGGTCAGGATCATCCCGACCACGAAGCAGCCGATGACTACGTAGGGCCGGATCTTCTTCAGGTACTTGATGTCGACCACGCCGATCCATACCAGCAGTACCACGGCCACCGGGATCTCAAAGGCCACGCCGAAGGCGAAGAACAGCGTCATCACGAAGTCGAGATAGCTGGTGATATCGGTCATCATTTCCACGCCGGCCGGGGTGGCGGCGGCGAAGAACTTGAAGATCAGTGGGAACACCAGGAAGTAGGCGAAGGCCATGCCGGTGTAGAACAGCAGGATGCTCGACACCAGCAGCGGCACGGCGATGCGTTTTTCATGCTTGTACAGGCCCGGCGCGATAAAGCCCCAGATCTGGTGCAGGATCACCGGGATGGCCAGGAACAGCGAGACCATCATGGTCAGCTTGAGCGGCGTCAGGAACGGCGACGACACGTCGGTGGCGATCATCGTTGCGCCGGCGGGCAGGTACTGGCGCAGCGGGATGGAGACGAAGGTGTAGATCTGCTGGGTGAAGGCGAACAGCCCGGCGAAGATCAGGAAGATCGCCGCGACACAACGCAGCAGGCGGGTGCGCAACTCGGTGAGATGCGAAACCAGCGGCATGTGCTGGTCGTTTTCCGGAATATCGCTCATGGGGCTCGCGGCGGCAAAGTAGGGTCATGAGGCGCAGGCGCGGCGGTTGGCGTCGTGCTTGCGGGTTCTGTCAGGTGCGGCGTCGGTTCCACGGCACCGAGTACCGCGACCGGCTCGGCGGCGCTCACCGGCGTCGGCGGGACTTCCGGCGACGTCGGCGGAACCGCGTGGATCGTCTGCTCGGCCACCGGCTCGACCGGCGCGCTGGTGGCGATCGGTGAGAGAATCTTGCGAGCCTCCTGCTCCAGCGAGAGGATGTGCTCGTTGTGCAGTTGCCGGCGGATCTCGTCGGCACCGATCTCGCGTTCCACTTCCTGCTTGATCGCGTTGAAGCTGCGCTTCAACCTTCCGACCCACAGGCCTGCCGTGCGCGCGGCATGGGGCAGGCGCTCGGGGCCGAGCACCAGCAGGGCCACCAGGCCCACGAGCAGCAGTTCACTGAAGCTGATACCGAACATTAGTCAGTGCTCACGAATTGTTGCGGGGCTCTTCTACTTTTTGCGCCTGCACGTCGATGGTGTGCGGCGTGTTCTGCTGGGCCGTGGCCTGCGGCTGCACCGGCTGAGCCGGTTGTACGACAGGTGGCACCACCGGCTCGGCGGGTTTTTCTTCGTCGTTCATGGCCTTGCGAAAGCCCTTGATCGATTCGCCGACGTCGGTGCCCAGGTTTTTCAGTTTCTTGGTGCCGAACACCAGCACGACGACAACCAGGATGACGATCCAGTGTTTCCAGTCAAAAATGCCCATGGTGCTGCTCCTCTCGAGAGTTGTTAGGCGGACGGGCGCGAGGCTTTCTCGACGTGTCCGGACAGGCCGAAGCGGCGATCCAGTTCGTCCAGCACGGCCTGCGGATGCTGCCCCAGTTGGGCGAGCATGACCATACTGTGGAACCACAAATCGGCGGTTTCATAGATGACGTCGCTGCAGTCGCCACTGATCGCGGCATCCTTTGCAGCAATGATAGTCTCGACCGACTCCTCGCCAACCTTTTCCAGGATCTTGTTCAGACCCTTGTGATACAGGCTGGCGACGTAGGAACTGTCGGCGGCGGCGCCTTTGCGCTCTTCCAGCACCTGGGCCAGACGGGTCAGGGTGTCAGTCATGTTCAATGTCCTGCTGAGTAGATGCTGTGCGGGTCCTTGAGGACCGGGTCGACGATCTTCCAGTCGCCGTTTTCATACACGCGGTAGAAGCAACTGTGGCGGCCGGTGTGGCAGGCAATGTCGCCGACCTGCTCGACCATCAGGATGATCACATCGGCGTCGCAGTCCAGGCGCATTTCATGCAAGTGTTGCACATGGCCCGACTCTTCGCCCTTGCGCCACAACTTGCCACGGGAGCGTGACCAGTAAATGGCGCGGTTCTCGCTGGCAGTCAGTTGCAGCGCCTCGCGGTTCATCCAGGCCATCATCAGTATGCGCCCGGTCTTGTGATCCTGGGCAATGGCCGGCACCAGGCCGTCACTGTCCCATTTGATCTCGTCCAGCCAGTCTTTCATCTTCGACTCCGACAACCGGACACCACCCGCGTGGTGGTGCCTCGGCGTATGAACAGTGTGCCAGCCCACGGCCTGACTGGCTATCGGCGCACGATCAGATACAAGCCCACGACGACCATGATAGCTGCTGGCCAGTGGCCGAGTTCCTGCAATGGCCCGCCAGCAGCCAGTACCGCGCCGCCACCGAGGTGCGCGCAGCCGAGGAGGCGCAGGAGCCAGTCGTCCTTGCGGCGCTTTTCTTTCGGCTCGGGATGGACGGCGTGGGGTTGGGCCATGCGTTCCAGCAGATCGCGGGTCATATTGGCCAGGTGCGGCAGTTGCTCGATCTGGCCCTGCAGGTTGCCGAGCAGGGTTTTCGGACTGACGCGCTCGCGCATCCAACGCTCGAGGAACGGCTGGGCGGTGCTCCACAGGTCCAGGTCCGGGTACAGCTGGCGCCCCAGGCCTTCGATGTTGAGCAGGGTTTTCTGCAGCAGCACCAGTTGCGGCTGGACTTCCATATTGAAACGCCGCGCGGTCTGGAACAGGCGCATCAGCACCTGGCCGAAGGAGATGTCCTTGAGCGGTTTTTCGAAGATCGGCTCGCACACGGTGCGGATCGCCGCTTCGAACTCGTTGAGCTTGGTGTGCGCCGGTACCCAGCCTGAATCGATGTGCAACTGGGCGACGCGGCGGTAGTCACGCTTGAAGAAGGCGAACAGGTTGCGGGCCAGGTAATCCTGGTCTTCCGGGGTCAGGCTGCCGACGATGCCGCAGTCGATGGCGATGTACTTCGGGCTCCACGGGTTCACGGTACTGACGAAGATGTTGCCGGGGTGCATGTCAGCGTGGAAGAAGCTGTCGCGGAAGACCTGGGTGAAGAAGATCTCGACGCCGCGTTCGGCGAGCATTTTCATGTCGGTGCGCTGGTCGGCCAGGGTCGCCAGGTCAGTGACCTGGATACCGTAGATGCGCTCCATCACCAGCACTTTCGGTCGGCACCAGTCCCAGTAGACTTGGGGCACGTACATCATCTCCGAGCCTTCGAAGTTGCGCCGCAGCTGGCTGGCGTTGGCCGCCTCGCGTAGCAGGTCGAGTTCGTCGTAGATGGTCTTTTCGTAGTCGCTGACCACGTCCACCGGGTGCAGCAGGCGGGCGTCGGCCGAAACCCGCTCGGCGGCCCGGGCGAGGAGGAACAGCCACGCCAGGTCCTGGGCGATGATGGGCTTGAGGCCGGGGCGGATGACCTTCACCACCACTTCTTCGCCGCTCTTGAGCTGGGCGGCATGGACCTGGGCCACCGAGGCCGAGGCCAGGGGCGCGATATCGAAGCGGCTGAAGACCTCGTCGATCTTCTTGCCCAACTGCGATTCGATCAGCTTGACCGCAGTCTGTGAGTCGAACGGCGGCACGCGGTCCTGCAACAGCATCAACTCGTCGGCGATGTCCTCGGGCAGCAGGTCGCGGCGGGTGGAGAGGATCTGGCCGAACTTGATGAAGATCGGTCCGAGGTCCTGCAGGGCCAGGCGCAGGCGTGCGCCGCGGCTCAGGTCCAGGGTCTTGCGCGGGAACCAGCGCCAGGGCAGGGCAAAGCGCAGTGCCAGGAGGAACCAGGGCAGGGGTAATTCGAACAGCAGGTCATCGAGACGGTAACGGATCACGACGCGCTGGATGCGCAACAGACGGCGGACGGCAAGCAGCTTCATGCGTTATCGCTGGATTTGAGGGATCGGGAAAGGCGCTCGACACGCGCCTCGAGACGTTCCAGGTCGAGCTTGACCCGGTCCAGCTCGGCGAAGCGTGCTTCGGCCTCTTGGGTGCCGACCAGGGCGCGGGACTCTTCACTGAGGTATTCGGCGAGGTTCTGCTTCAGGCTGGCAAAGCCCTGCCTGTACCAGCCGGCGCGGCTGCGCAGGTGGCCGCTGAGCAGGGGCGTGGCGACCGGCCCGAGCCAGCGCGAGAGTTCGTACTCCCAGTCCAGCTCCAGGTCCTGGAGCACCCCGGCCAGGTCCAGCAGCACCGCGCTGTCGCCTTCCAGGTGCACTTCTGGGCCGTGGAGCACGGCAGTCTTGTCGCGGCTCAGGGCCAGGTTCAGCAGGCTCGAGGCCGGGGCACGGAGGATGCAGTCGGCCTCGGCGGCCCAATGCGCGGCCAGCAGCAGGCCTTCGTCGCTGGGCAGGATGAACAGCTTCAGGGCCGGGCTGGCGCAGTCGACCTCGATGACTTTGCCGGTCAGGTGGCCCAGGCGGCTCAAGGCCGTGCTGTCAAGGCGCAGCACGCGATTGAGCCCGTGTTCGACGCCGGCGAGAAGGCCGCTGAGCAGCATCAGGGTTTGATGCCGCGATGCAGGGCGACGATGCCCGCGGTCATGTTGTGGTAGGTCACGCGGTCGAAACCGGCTTCCACCATCATCGATTTCAGGGTTTCCTGGTTCGGGTGCATGCGGATCGATTCGGCCAGGTAACGGTAGCTTTCCGAGTCGTTGGTGATCAGCTTGCCGGCCAGCGGCATGAAGGCGAACGAGTAGGCGTCGTAGACCTTGGACATCAGCGCGTTGGTCGGCTTGGAGAACTCCAGTACCAGCAGGCGGCCGCCGGGCTTGAGGACTCGCAGCATGGAGCGCAGGGCGTCTTCCTTGTGGGTGACGTTGCGCAGGCCGAAGGCGATGGTCACGCAGTCGAAATGGTTGTCCGGGAACGGCAGTTTTTCCGCATCGGCCTGGACGAACTCGACGTTGCCGGCCACGCCCAGGTCCAGCAGGCGGTCACGACCGACCTTGAGCATGGAGGCGTTGATGTCGGCCAGCACCACCTGGCCGGTGGGGCCCACCAGGTGCGAGAACTTGCGTGCCAGATCGCCGGTGCCGCCGGCGATATCCAGCACCCGGTTGCCCGTGCGCACGCCGGACAGTTCGATGGTGAAGCGCTTCCAGAGGCGATGCATGCCACCGGACAGCACGTCGTTCATCAGGTCGTACTTGGCGGCCACGGAGTGGAACACCTCGGCGACCTTTTCCGCCTTTTGGCTTTCCGGTACGTTCTTGAAGCCGAAGTGCGTGGTGGGTTCGGCATCGCTGCCTTTGCGCTGATCAGTCATGTCGCTGTCACCAGAAGAGAATGCGGGCATTCTAATCCCGGTGGCCGGCTTTGTCTTGGCAAGGGTGCATGTAAGATAGGCAACCGCCGGGACGTTTTGACGCATTCAGGCTCAGGACGCGCCGGGCAAGTCCCGATAGAGCAGGAGTATTCGATGGCCCGTATTAGTGTTGAACGCGCCCATGGCCTGGGCAAGGCCGGTGCACGCGAGAAGGCCGACCAGTTGGCGCAGAAGCTGGCCGGGCAGTATGGCCTGGAGCCGCAGTGGTCCGGCGACACCCTGAACCTCAAGCGTTCCGGGGTCAAAGGCGCGGTGCATGTGAGTGAAGAAAGGATCCGTGTCGATGTCGAGCTGGGCCTGCTGATGTCGGCCATGAGCGGCACCATCCAGGCCGAGATCGAAAAGGCCCTGGACAAGGCGCTGGTCTGAACACGAGTGTGGAAGTGGTGCTTGTCGGATCGCCGCACCCCGCGAGGCTCCTGGCGGTCTCAAGGGCCTCTTCGCGGGCAAGCTCCGCTCCCACAACAAGCTCCGCTCGCACAATAAGGAGCACCGCTGCGACACCGGGCCGGCCTTTAGGGTGCCCATTCTAATTTTTCTCATTACTTTGTGCATAAGCCCCCATTCCGGTGGGCAGGTCCTCCAACCCTTCACATGTGAGGTGCACCATGGCCAAAGTAAGTCTGAAGAAAAAATCCGACGGTCAGCCAACCGCCCTGGCTGAAGTGAAAGTGTATGCCCGCAAGATCTGGTTGGCGGGTCTGGGTGCTTATACCAAGGTCGGCCGCGAAAGCAGCGAGTACTTCAAGGAACTCGTGGAAGCTGGCCAAGGTGTTGAAAAAGAAGGTAAAAAACTGATTGGCGCGCAGCGTGAAGCGGCCAACAGCCAGATCGATAACGTGAAGAGCGAAGTCACCAGCCTCAAGGGCAGGGTGGAAGTGCAGCTGGACAAGGTCGAGAAGGCCTTCGACCACCGTGTCGCCAGTGCCTTGAATCGCATCGGGATTCCGTCTAAACATGATGTGGAGACACTCTCTGCTAAGCTCGATGAGCTGACGGCATTGCTCGAACGTGTCGCGCGTAAACATTAAGGAGAACGGGATGGCTGGCAAAAAGAATACCGAGAAAGAAAGCAGCTCGTGGATCGGGAAGGTTGAGGAATACTCCCGCAAAATCTGGCTTGCTGGTTTAGGCGTGTACTCGAAGATCGATACCGACGGCAGCAAACTCTTCGAGACGCTGGTGAAGGATGGCGAGAAGGCCGAGAAGCTCACCAAGACCGCGGTCGACAAGAAGGTCGATGCGGCCAAGGACTCCGCCAGTTCGGCCAAGTCGCGCATCGCCGGGGTCAAGGACCGGGCACTGGGCAAGTGGGACGAGCTGGAAGGGGCTTTCGACAAACGCCTGAACAGCGCCATTTCGCGCCTGGGCGTACCGAGCCGTAATGAGGTGAAGGCGCTGCACAGCAAGGTCGATACCTTGACCAAGCAGATCGAAAAATTGACCGGTCAGGCCGTGACTCCCGCTTCGGCGAAAACGGCAGCGGCCAAGCCGGCGGCGAAAGCGGCAGCCAAGCCGTTGGTTAAAGCAGCGGCCAAGCCGGTGGCGAAAACTGCGGCAGCCAAGCCGGCAGCCAAAGCGGTGGCCAAGCCAGCAGCGAAACCTGCGGCCAAGCCGGCGGCGAAAACCGCGGTGGCCAAACCGGCTGTGAAACCTGCGGCCAAGCCTGTGACAGCGAAACCGGCTGCCAAGCCAGCGGCGGCGAAAAAGCCTGCTGCCGCGAAGCCGGCTCCTACTGCGGCGGCCAAGCCTGCTGCGGCTCCGGTATCGGCCGCCAACTCGGCCTCTCCGGCTCCGGCATCCGCTCCAGCGGCTACGCCAACAGCACCGACTCCAGCCTCTCAAGCCTGAGTCGTTACCCGCTGAATGAAAACGCCCGGCCTGTGAAGGTCGGGCGTTTTTGTTTGTGTCAGGGAAAGATGTGTTGCCTGCCATGTCGCTT
>NZ_JALLIX010000003.1 GCF_023242365.1 Pseudomonas sp. MWU13-2100 | reverse complement strand
CGGCCGGATGATCGTGGAACAGGTGGCCGGATGTGCGTGGACTGGGTGGCCGAATGGCGTGGAATCCGCAGATGAGGCTTAGTCGCTGCTGGCAAATATCTGAGGTCAACCATACTAGCGACCTAATCCCCCCAGACCGTTTTTTCTAGCTCTCCTGTCCACCAAGGCATACATGCTCACTGTACGCCCTCAGGCAGCTGGTATTTCAGGTGCGGCGTCAAGCCACCCTGCACTCGATATTGATGGAGATTTTATAGTGACCGATATTCAATGGGCTTTGCAGACTGCGTTCGATAATACCATCATCAAATACAGCTTTATCTTGAACAACTATTACCCTGCGCATAAGAGCACAGGTTTTACGGAGAGAAACCTGACCAATAATTTTGCCAGCGCGTTGGAGCAGGTGCTTGGTGACCAGGCGTTTGCATGGTACGAAGCGCCCTTAAGTGCTGAAAAAAAGCTACATATTGACGCGATAGTGTTCGATAAAGTCAGAAAAAGCTGCTTTCTCATTGAGTCCAAAAGGTTTTCAAATCTCAACAAGAAAATTGTCGAAACGAAGCACGATATTCAGCGAATGTCACATCAGCCTCACCACGAAATGCTGGAGCGCGGGCTCGGAGATTTCAAGATAGAGCACAGATACGCTGTCGTTCTCGTCGACATCTGGACAGAAGGCAAAGAAAAGAGATCAACCTATGTAGACTGGCCTGCTTGTCTCGACAGCGCCCCATATGAGATCACCTGTCGTAGCGGATTTGAAAGCCTTGCTACTGATGGACAGTGGAAGCAGAACTATAAAATCATGATGGCCGTCAAGAAGTTATAAGCATGCGACGGCGCTGTATGACGTGCATTCGCGGCGAAGGTTATGAGCGCCCAACCTGATCACCCGAGGTGCGTGGAACGTCAGCGCCTAGGGTGTCCAGATATTAAGCCGTCGTCACAATCATCCGCTTTTGACAGGAAGCTGAAGTGCAGCTAACGGCCGATTCTGTTGAAAAAATCGACCCGGGCTGACTGTCCATGCATTGAGCGGTGTAAACGTTCTTTGCACGCTCCTACGTGAAATCCGAGTCCTGAACCCTCTGCTCGAAACGCGGATTTCAATTTCAGACGCGTACTTTTCTGTCGTGAAAACCGAAACCGACTTTTTCAACAGAATCGGCCAAAAGCGGTCATAGCCATGCTTCAGAGGGAACACTCCAGTTACTTACGCTTTGCGGTGCCTTCTCAATTCATCCAATAGCAACACTCCGGCACCTACCATGATGGCAATATCGGCAATATTGAAAACACCGGTATGCACTGATCCAAGGTTGAGGATCAGATAGTCGACCACATGCCCCTCACGAAACACTCGATCAATCAGGTTAGAAGCACCGCCCAATGCAATGAAGTAGACCGCTGCTGCCTTGACCGGAGAACTAACCCAACATGCCAAGGCCCACCAGGTGGCCCAGCACACAAAGGCTGCCACACCGACGATAAAAATCAGCTGTTTCACCCCCGGTGCTAACCCCGCGCCCAGGCTCAGGAATGCTCCAGCGTTCAGGCTCAAGGCGATATTTAGCCAGGCGAAGCTACCGCCGAGTCTAAAACTGTCAGATTGCAGCGTAAGTAGTGCCTGTACCTTGACCCACTGGTCTAAAGCGATGAATCCCAAGCCGATCAGTACCGCAAAAAGCCGACTTCTCATTACCAGTTCCATGAACAATCCTTTTATTCATTCATAACGAGTACACAGCGATAGCTCGCATTTTCGGTAGCGGCGGCAAGATAGCGCAGCCTACCCGAGAGGTCCACCAATAGTAGGTTTATGCCATCCGATGAAGGCAGGCTGTTATCGCTGATGCAGAGTTAACCCAGATGCAGACTTAAAGCTGCTCCATCAGTGATCAACTCAAAGTCAGACCTGCTAATACTTACAACGCCAAGGCTTGGGTCAGCCAAATTTCGGTAGCCGGGTCAATTGGGTATCAGCGACAACAGCCAATCAATATGAGCAGAAAACAGCCAGAAATGGTCAGAGGCTTTTCATAATCTTTAGCGAGTCGCTGGTCCATTGTGCGTTCGGGTTCAAAGCCTGCTGGCGATTTCCTTCCAGATGTAGGCGTAGTTGTATCGCAGCCAGCGAACCAGCACTTTATCGAACTGCCTGCGAAACCAATTTCGCTTTCTTGCGGCCAGCCTTTCCTCTATCGAGACTCTGAGTATGTCAGGATCAAAGCCCGTCCATACCGGAGGCACAGCTGCTACAAGATTGGTGAAACACACCGGTGCGACCTCTGAATAAAGGATTTCGTACAGAATGTCAGGGGCGACGCCTCTGACCTTCTTCGCTACATAGTCATATTCGACTGGGAAATCGTTGAATGGCTCGGAGAGTGCGGCTCTGACCTTTGTCAGCTGTGGTTCAGTCAGAAGATGTCCCAATGTGTGAACTCCTCCAGCTCTTCATCCAGTGAGCTAGCCACCGCTTCGCCTGCGACACCGCCGGCGACTGTCCCAGCCAAGACAACTGCAATCGCACAAATGGGGGCAGCAGGGCCACAGATCGTGCTAACACCCATCCCTGCAAGGATACCGCCTACCGCACCAGCACCGGCGATGATGCCTTGGCGCGCCGCTTCTTTGGGTTTGTTTTCAGCATTCAATATTTGATAGGTCGCCAGAGCAGCCGTCACCAGAACGCCGAGTTTGCCCATGATCAGCATTTTCTTTGTGCCGGCCGTGAATCTGGCATTATCCCGGCCCGCAGATTCCAGAATGGTGTAGTGGACCTTGTTCTTTTCTACGTCTGAAAGGCTGTCGTAACCCTTTTGGAATAGGCTTTCAGAGTACATATCTAAAAGCGTTTTGAGCCCCCGTCCTTCTTTTTTCTTCCTTTGGACGATTGCCAAACCCTGCGCAGAGGTGAATTTGCGATGCTCCATCATGATTTTGTTTCGCATCTCATGACTGAACTTCACACCTTCTTGCGCCGTAATCTTTCCAGCCTTCACGTCATCGCGGGTTTGCTGGGATATGCGTTTAATGTTCTTGGTGTAGCTTGCCCTGATTTTTTCATCAGAGATGGCATCCAGAGAAAACCTCAGCGCCGTGCCCTCCATCAGTTCTAACGCCCTGTCGAGGGGAGAGTCTTGCAAGGCGTGCTCACGCTGAACGACATAGCTGCCGGTGACAATGTACGGCTCTGTCATAGGATGGTCCTTATCCTAAAATTGTGTTCAATAGGCTCTCGGTGAGAGAGGGGGCCTCTGCGGAGGCTTGCTCTTCAAACTTGAGCATCACGCAGGTCTTACCGGACAGATTCGAAAACTTAACGGCGTTATCTTTATTAAATACACCTGTCAGTGATGACCCGTCTTCGAAATGCGCGGTGCACGATAAGCCCTTATAGCTTTCGTCAGCGGGAATTCTGAAGCCGATCCAGCGCGCGTAACCAGCTAACGGCGCGGGAGGAATAAACTCGCAGGGTGTATGGGTATCGCCAATTATCACAGTCCCCGAACCACCAATCACAATACCGCCGTGTGTGCCTTCGGTATCGCTGGTCGCCGCATTCTTTCCGTTGATGAACACGGTCGCAGACAGCCCTGAAGAGAGCGCACTACCGCAAGTGCAGGTGTCGCCCTGAGTCGCTGCGGGAAGGCCGTCGAAGAACACGTCGGGTGATCCTGATGCGATAGGGTTGATACCGTGCCCCGGCAAAGGGCAACTGTATAGATCGCTTTTACGCGCTGCGGGCTTAGCCACTATGACCTCCTGTCAAAAATCCTTGTGAGCGTCATAACCTACCAGAACAGCGCGTCGATTAGGAGTCGTCGCAGCGATATACGTATGCCAACTCGGCGATCAGTGCCCACTAGGATTGATCGGAGCTAGAACCCAGAATGCACTACGAAACGCATAAAAACCGCTTTCCATGCGAAAGCCAACGGCCACTTTCGGCCAAAAGCGGTCATTTGAAGGCGTCTAGGAAACCCGGAGGGGGATTCAGGGTTGAAATCAAGTGGTGTGGTTGTCTTTCAGTATATTTTAGGACTTGTTCGGAGCTTCGCTAAGCCTTTACTATCGGCGCCCTTCGCAGACGTTACGGTCAAAACAGCTTGTTGAAATTAGCAGGCGGGCCAAAGGAAATGGATAGCAGGATTAGGTCATGGATAAGCAGAAAAAAGTCGAACACTGGGCATACCCATTCAAGTTAAAGGGGGCAGGTACACAAGGCTTTGAGGCGCAGGATCCACGGCAATACTACGAAGCACTGGCTAAAGCCCTTGGCGGGTTCTATCCGATGGCCACCAATGGTTCTTGGCATGGTGGTATTCATTTTGACAAAGGAACGGGTGATTTTCTCGACCAATCCTCAGTGCGCTGTATTGCCGACGGACAGGTAATTGCATATCGAATCGACGAGAGTGCCCCTATCACAGAATACTTCGGTGAGCATATGCGTGTTGTGCAAGCCCCCTATTCCAGAGGACTTGTACTGGTAAAACACCGACTCGAGCTGCCTAGCAATAATAGCGATCAAGTTAAGGACGCACCACCAGTCGGCGAGTTGACCTTCTACAGCCTCTACATGCATCTGCTTGATTGGGCAGGCTACCTGAAAGACGATGCTCCGCAGCCTGCAGCGTTCTTCGGCCCGATCACCTACAGCCCTAAAGCGGAAAAAGTGGTCGATCATTTTCTTGGAGCGAGCACCAGAGCTGGCGCCCCCGGAACACCCGGTCACCGTGTAAAAAATGCTCTCTTACCTAAAGGAGCAAAAATCAGAACCGCCGAATCAGCGCCGGCACCTAATGGGAAATGGAAAAAGCTGAGCGCAATTCTCGACGGAAATTCCTTTCCTCAAACTATCGGTGAAGCGTGGATTGATACCGGAGAACTAGAGGCCGTTGGCTCCGACACTTACCTAGTTTCCGTGCAATCCAATGACTACAACCCTGAGCTATTACCTGGTAAAGGGCTGAATGTCTACAGCACTGCAAGGGGTAAACAAAGAAACTCGATCACTGCCGTCCTACCGCAAGGGGTGAAATTGACTCTGGAAGAAGGCAGCGGCGAATACCGTAAGATCAGCACTTTCACTGAGGGCACCAGCACCTCCCCGCTGACAACTGAAAGTTCAAAGAATATCCACGGCTATGTGGCAATAAGCGCTTTGCAAGCCCAACCCAGCAAACCTGTGACCGATATCTTTCATTTGTTACCTGAACCTTACGACATCAAGGCCGGGGAAGTGGTCGGGCATCTGGGACCTTATCAAAACGCCAGTGTTAGTGAGGTAGAATCACTGTTGCATTTGGAGATTTTCAGTTGTGATGACGTGCCAGCATTCATCGGCAAAAGTCGGAGCCTCGCAAAGACTCTTGAGGAAAAACAGAAGCCGCTGCTAAAAATTCATAAAGGTGCGAGTCGACTGATTGAGCATAAGGACGGTATCAGCGCCCAAAATCCACCTGATATCTGTATGAAAGGCTCGATTGTTGGAGTTGACCTTATTGTTCCTCAAAGGGTTCTGGAGGATCTGCCAATCACCCATCAGTTGACCGATACTAAAACCTTTTCCGCAAATACACCTCCTCAAGTTACTCACTGGTGGCGCCTGGAAAATTTGCTGGCGGATGAAGAGGGTAAACCAATCAGCGGCTGGTTGGCTGAACAAGACTTGATCACCACTCGTCACAGCCCTTGGGAGTGGGAGGGTTTTGATTTCATCGAGGAGCATGGAAAACCGGTCGATCATCTTGCCCATCTTCTGGATGCCCGTCGCTTGCTCAGCGATGAAGAGCGAGAAAACTATCGTGCCAAAATCAGCCAAGCGGATACAGGCCCGATCAAGCAAAGACTTTACGACATCATCGATACCAACAAAGACAACAAATTCAGCCTCGAGGAAATCCACTTCGCGCTAGGTAAGCTCTGGCATGCCCAATCGATATCGCAACTGATGACGCGTTACGAAAGTGAATGGTTTTGGGACGCCGAGAAGTGGGATGAGCTTGACCCACTGCTAAATCACACACCTTCACAACCTAACTTGAACTGGGCCAACGAGAAGAAAAGAATCGAGAAATTATCATGGTGGAAAGATTCTGGACTGCCGGGTGATGGAAAGGCATGGCATTTTCACTTAGTGGGATTGCTCGGCAATTTCACCTGCCCGGCCGATGATAATGATTTGAAGTGGCTAAAAGTGCCTTGTGGTCAGTTGACTTTTGATGTCGAAGGTAATGACTTTGAGGATGCCGGTCATCCTTTGCATCGCTACTTTAGCCGAGTGGTGCATTGGCCACAGGGGGTGTCGGGGGTGACAGTCGGCCGTGGTTACGACTTAGGTCAACAAGCTGATCCAAGGACAGACTTAACCAATGCTGGAGTAAAAGAGCCGCTGCTGTCATGGTTGGTCGGGGCTAAAGGAAAGCAGGGGCAAGCAGCGAAAACATATTTGGACAGTGCCACCAAAGAAATCAGGCAGCATACAATAACGCGAAAACAGCAATACCTATTGTTTGCCAATACTTATGAATTCATGAGGGCAGATATTTTAAGAGTCTCCGGAACAATCAGCAACCAAGAAAAATACGGTGCCTTGCAATGGGATTCTATCAACAAAAAAATACAAGACATCATTATTGATCTTCGATATCGAGGCGATTACCACGTGTCGTCCAGAAAATTTATTCAAGAGCCGTTCGTTAAAAACAACCTAGAGAAAATCAAACAAGAAATATCTAGACAAAGCAACTGGGAAAGCGTGCCTCCGAACAGATTTTTCGAAAGAACCCGTTACCTGGAGAGTCAGTAATGCGTACTTTATATCCGATATCTTACATTATACTAGGGCTGGCTTGCCTGTCATCTGCAACAGCGGCCGAATTTGACTACAAGCGGGTCTATCAAGCTGATGCGGGGAAGATAGACAATTACATAGTTAGATATTTGAGATCCTTCGATTCTCCCTGCGTCAGAGTTCAAGCGCTCCTGCCCGGGGGGAAGGGGGAAATACTAAAAGAAAAAGAACTATGCTCTATTGATGGGAAAAGTTTCCTCGACGGGTTCACCCAAGTCGAGTTAAAAAAAGGTGAATTCAAGGAGGATAAGTTAATTCTCACTTTTGAAATAATGCCCCTTGAGCCAGCACCTGAATTCATTAAAAAATGTATTGTTCCATTCAAGGGCGGTGCGCCGCAGGATCTTGTCTGTGAAACGATAACGCCCTGACCTAAGGAAGGTCTGAAGTAGTCACCAATCCTCACGAGTGGCCGCTCCAGGCCGGTAACGGCCAGAAGCAGCCTCTGACCTTTGGCCCGCTTCGAATCGATTGTTTTCAAATGGCCAGCGGGGCGGTTAGAGTGTCGTCCCCCGGAATTGGATCCTGGGATTTCTGCCATGGAGTTGTTCAGTGAAGTACCTCAGTAAAGTTGTAGCCGGTGGTGTTTTCGGCCTGATTCTGGCGGGTTGCACCGGAGCCCCGATAACCTCGCCGCACTATGACAGCAGCCAATACATCGTGGTGGGTCACAGCGAAGCAACCGCCACTGGCCTGATGTTGTTCGGTGTGATTCCGATCCGCCAGAACAGCCGTTTCGTCCGCGCCCAGAACGCTGCAATCGAGGCCAAGGGGGGCGATGCGATGATCAATACGCAAGTGCAGGAAAATTGGTTCTGGGCCTGGGTCCTGAGCGGCTACACCACCAAAGTATCCGGTGATGTAATCAAGCTGAAAAACGTGCAGTAACTATCGCCCTGGCGGGTTCTGCCGGATCAAGATCGGTGCTGTCTCGACGCAGTTCATCATGCACTGGAACAGCCTTTGATCATCAGACTACCCATTAGCTCGAGCGACGCTACACGACGCAATCGGCCAGATCCCACGAGATCGCTCTCTTCCGAGTGACTGGCCGCTTGCGGCCGATGCTGTTGAAAAAAGTCGGCCCCCATTTCTGCGGCCGAGCGACTTTTTCAACAGAATCGGCCATCTGCAGCCACTCATAAAGGGCATGAAGTCCCAGGGCTGATCAGATACTGGCCTGCTCCCTAAAGCCGTCCTTACCTCCACGGACTCCCTGCTCAGTAAGGTTCCGAATTCAGTTGCCTGGCCTCATGGGGCGATCTTCCATTCCATTCCTTGAAGGCGCGAGTAAAGGCGCTGTGCTCCGAATAGCCCAGCAGCATGGCGATATCCACGATTTGCAGGCGTGGATCGCGCAGGTACGACAGAGCCAGTTCCTGGCGGACCAGGTTCAGTTCATGACGAAAGCTGGTACCGGCCTCTTGTAGACGGCGCTGTAGCGTGCGTGACGAGGTGCCCAGTTGGGGGCTTATCCGCTCTATACTCGGCTCACCTTTGCGCAGGGCATGGGTGATGACCTTGCGCAGCTGTTCCACGAACTCCTCTTGCTGTGGTAACTGCGCCAGTAGGCGATCCGCATGCTGTTCCAACAGGGAGACCAGCACCGGATCGGGGCTTTTTAAGGGCAACTCAAGCAGTTGCGCGGAGAAACGCAGGACCGCCTCGACCTGGCCGAAGCGTACCGGGCAGCCGAAGAAAGCTTCATACGGGCTGAGGTCGAGGGGCCCGGGGTGACTGAAATCGATCCGCAACGGATTGGCGGTGCCGCGCACTAAGGCACGGCAGAACTGCACGATGGCAACCATACCAACTTCGTTCACCAAGGGGCCGGGCTGATACTGGCTGACATCCCAGACCAGCTCGAACCAACCATCGCCGTCGCGGCGAGTCATGGGAATGACGTCGTATACCAGGCGAATGTAGCGTTCCAAGCGTTGCAGAGCTGTACCGAGATTATCGCAGGCCAGCAGCACCGATCCGAGCACACCGATATGCCGGGCGCTGATGGTTTGACCGAGGTGCAGTCCTAACAGTGGATCGTCTAATACTTGCGCCGCTCTCACCAACAAGCGATCCCAGCATTCCACGTTAACGCCGCCGGCCCCCTCTTGGGTAGGTGTGGGCCAGGGCTGGCCAAGTACCGACTCGGGCTCATGACCGAGCGCCTCCAGGTATTCATAAAGCAGTTGCACGTAGGTCTCTGGCACCACGCGCCGATACAAAGGCTGGCTCATCGGGCCTCTTTAGGCTGGTTGGCCTTTTGTTGTTTGGCGCAAAGTGTCAAGCGGGGCGTCGGATACCGTCAAGCCTTCCTTGCGGCAGCTGTCGAGAATGACGGCACCCCAGCCATTCCAGCAGATGCCGTTCATGAGCACGATCACCGATCTTTTCGCACCGGCGACAATCCAGTTCCTCTCCAACGGTTCGCGTTGTGTTGCCGACTTTTATCGCCCATTGGGCGCCGGACCTTTCCCGATGGTGGTGATGGCACATGGACTTGGCGGAACGCGCAAGATGCGTCTGCCTGCCTTTGCCGAACGCTTCGCCGCCGCCGGTTACGCTTGCATGGTGTTCGACTATCGCCACTTCGGCGACAGCGAAGGCGAGCCACGGCAACTGCTGGATATCGACCGCCAGCTCGAGGACTGGAAAGCCGCGATAGATCACGCTCGCCACCTCGCGGATGTCGACCCGCAGCGGATTGTTATATGGGGCACTTCGTTTGGTGGCGGCCATGTGCTGGCCACCGCCGCCGATGATGCCAGGGTGACCGCAGTCATCTCCCAATGTCCTTTCACCGACGGCCTGAGCTCCTTTCTGGCCACCGAACCCCTGGTGTCACTTCGACTCACCGTGTTGGCCTTGACCGACCGCATGGGCTCGTGGTTCGGCGCCAAGCCCATTCTTGTGCCGCTTACCGGTCAACCCGGAGATACGGCATTCATGACATCGCCGGATGCCTGGAGTGGCTATAACGGACTGATCCCGTCGGGTGCGCGTATCCGCAAAGAGGCCGCTGCGCGCTTTGCCTTGGACATCATTCGCTACTACCCAGGGCACAGCACGCCACGTATCCAGGTCCCCGTGCTGTTTTGCGTGTGTGATACCGACAGCGTGGCACCGGCGAAGCGGACGCTGCGTCACGCCCGGCGCGCGCCACGTCATGAGATCAAGCGCTATGCCCATGGGCATTTCGATATTTATGTGGGCGAAGCCTTCGAGCAGGTGGTGAGTGATCAACTCGACTTCCTCAAGCGCAACGTGCCAAGCATCCCAACGAAGAGATAAGAATATGTACCATCTTAAAGGCAAAGTGGTGCTGATCACCGGCGCAGCTGGCGGCATCGGTGCCGCCAGTGCACGCGAACTCTATGCGCATGGCGCCAGCCTTGTGCTAACCGATACCTCGCAGGAGGCGGTGGACCAACTGGCTCAGGAGTTCAATAGCCAACGTGTGTTGCCGCTGGCGTTCGACGTTACTGACGCCGAGGCGGCAAAGACAGTGGTGCGGCAGGCAGTTGAACACTTCGGCCGTCTCGATGTGGCCTTCGCCAATGCCGGCATCTCCTGGCGAGGTGTACCGGCGACCCTACGCACCTGCGACGAAGTGGAGTTCCGCCGCATCATTGAAGTGGATCTGTTTGGGGTGTGGCACACGATGCGCGCCGCACTGCCGGAAGTCGTGCGCAACCGGGGTCAGGTGCTGGTCACGTCGTCGACCTATGCCTACTTGAACGGCGTGGCCAACGCGCCCTATGCCGCGAGCAAGGCGGCGGTGGAGTCGCTGACCCGCTCGCTGCGCGCTGAGTTGAGTGCGACCGGGGCCAGCGCCAGCGTGCTCTATCCCGGCTGGACGGCGACCGCTATTGCCAAGGTTGCCTTCGGTGGCAACGCCATCGCCACCCAGATGAACGAGGCCCTATTGCCGGCCTTTCTGCATCGGGCGATTGCACCGGAAAAGGTGGCACGTGGCATGGTGCGCGGTCTGCAAAAGCGCCAGCCGCGCATCGTGGTACCGGCTCGCTGGGCGCCCATCTCCCTGATGCGGGGCCTGTTCAACGTTTTCACCGACTGGCATCTGGCACGCCATGCCCGCCTGCAAAGATTGCTCCACGAGTTGGAAGAATCCGTTCGTACCCAGACCCCAAGTTGATGTCCTACTACTTGCATAAGGTTCACACATGAAAAGCTACTCGCTGAACGGCCGCGTCATCGCCATCACCGGCGCCACAGGGGGGCTCGGCAGGGCCGCCGCGCAGGCACTGCGCGACAAAGGCGCGAAGCTGGTCTTGCTAGATCTTGATCTGGATAGCCTGAGCGTTATGGCTGCGGCGTTGGGTGGACCTGATGTCGCCGCCGGTTGGGTGGCCAACGTGCGCTCGATTGAGAGTCTGGAGACAGCTCTGAAGAAGGCTGCGCAGCACTTCGGCGCAATTGATGTCGTGGTCGCCGGCGCTGGCGTCAGCTCGGTGGTTGCCCTGGAGTACATCGATCCAGCCACGTTTGAGCGGGTCATCGATATCAACCTTAACGGCGTGGCCCGCACCTTCCGCGCTGCGCTGCCCTACGTTAAGGGGCGCCAGGGCTATCTACTGGCCATCTCGTCCATGGCCGCTTTCGTTCATTCGCCATTGAATACAGCCTACACCGCCAGCAAGGCTGGAGTTTGGGCCCTATGTAACAGCTTGCGCCTGGAGCTTCGTCAGCACGGCGTGGGCGTCGGATCACTCCACCCGACCTTCTTCCAGACGCCGATGATGGAGGCAGTCATCGCTGGGCCGTCTTCCACCCTAGTCTGGAACAATCATCAGGGGATCTGGCAGTTCGTAGCACTGGAGAGGGTGGTCACCGCCCTGGTGGAGTGCATTGAGCAGAGGCGTGACCTAGTGACGGTGCCACGCAGCCAGGGGCTGGTGGCGAGAGCGCCAGGCTTGCTACGCCGACTTATTGAGCGGATTGGCTTTAATGCTGGCAAAGTCGCAGAAGCGGTAAGACTCAGTGATGAAGGCAAGGTCTTGTGAGATCAGCGTAGCAGGTTGGACAAAGGGCCGCTTCTGGCCGATTCTGTTGAAAAAGTCGGTTTCGGTTTTCACGGCAGAAAAATACGCGTCTGAGATTGAAATCCGTGTCTTGAGCAGCGGGTGTAAGGACTCAGATTTCACGTAGCAGCGTGCAAAAATGACGTTTTCACCGCTCAATACATGGACCGTCGGTCCTGGTCGACTTTTTCAACAGAATCGGCCGAAGGCTGTCTTCGATTTTTGCAGTGGAAAGCTACGAATACGGAAATGGTGACTACGGAAATGGTGACGGATTTATTTTGGTCGCAGCCCAAGACGTCATCCCTGAATGATCGTAATGCACTTCGGGTAGATCGCCATCTAGCTTGGGGCTGTGAACGATCTTCTATGCCGACTGAAATTTTTCGACTTACATACCTCCGCCACTCACATTGCAGCTCCCTACTGTGCGCGCTACCTTTTCCCTGTCGCTGCCAATTCAGCGACCGGGCCTGGAAACCCGTGGAACAGAAGATAGGCGCATAGGCGCCATCATCGATTAGACTGCTGGCGCTTTCTTCTACGGTAGGAGTAGCGCATGAACGTTTCGACTCAAGAGCTTCAGCTTCAAGTCTCCAGCATCCACGCATTCGCTGGAGGTGCCCAATGAGCAATCCACCCACAAGCAAAACCCTAGGCGTCATCACCTTTTCCCAGTGTGGCTCCCAAGGACGTGAACTATTTCGCGTAAACCCTGGCGTTCCCATTCTGGAAGCCATGGAGCACGCCTCCCTCCTGCTCTATTGCGCCAAAGCACTTTCCCTCGATGCCGCCCTGGAAAGCGACGGCGAACGCTACGCTTGGGCATCGCATTACCTGGGCGAGATGGGTAAGGCCGTCATCGACGATTTGACGCAGGGAATGTTGCGCGGGGAGAGGGGTTAAGGACCGGGCGATCCTCGATTGATGTCGGGATTGGCGGCGGCGCACGGCAGGCTCACCGCGTTATCGTTCTTCGCGAGCAAGCTCGGCTCCTACAGGGATCGTGGTGCCTTTCGCTTTTCTGTAGGCGAAAAAAAAGACCTTGAAATTCAAGGTCTTTTTTTAAGATGGTGCCCCGAGGGAGACTCGAACTCCCACTCCTTTCGAAAACGGATTTTGAATCCGCCGCGTCTACCAATTCCGCCATCAGGGCTCAATGGCGGCGAAGTATAGAGACGTGTTTACCGTTGGTCAATCGGCTTTCGTGGTCAATTTTTACGATTTCCGCTAAACTTCCCGGCCCTGCTGAACGAACCCCATCATGCGCGTCGCTGACTTTACTTTCGAGCTCCCCGATTCCCTGATCGCTCGCCATCCCCTGGCCGAGCGACGCCTCAGTCGCCTGCTGACCCTCGACGGCCCCAGCGGTGCGCTCGCACACCGTCAATTCACTGATTTGCTTGAGCATTTACGCCCGGGCGATCTGATGGTGTTCAACAATACCCGGGTCATTCCCGCCCGCCTGTTCGGCCAGAAAGCCTCCGGCGGCAAGCTGGAAATCCTCGTGGAACGGGTCCTCGATACCCACCGCGTGCTGGCCCATGTGCGCTCCAGCAAGTCGCCCAAACCCGGCTCGAAGATCCTTATCGACGGCGGCGGCGAAGCCGAGATGCTCGCCCGCCACGACACGCTCTTCGAACTGGGCTTCGCCGAGGAAGTGCTGCCGCTGCTGGAACGCGTCGGCCATATGCCGTTGCCTCCTTATATAGATCGTCCCGATGAAGGCGCCGACCGCGAGCGCTATCAGACCGTCTACGCCGAGCGCCTCGGCGCCGTGGCCGCGCCCACCGCCGGGCTGCATTTCGATCAGCCGCTGCTCGATGCCATTGCCGCCAAGGGCGTCGAAAGCGCTTTCGTCACCCTGCACGTCGGCGCCGGAACCTTCCAGCCAGTTCGTGTGGAACGTCTCGAAGACCACCACATGCATCACGAATGGCTGGAAGTCAGCCAGGCAGTGGTCGACGCCGTCGCTGCCTGCCGCGCGCGCGGCGGCCGGGTGATCGCCGTGGGCACCACCAGCGTCCGTTCGCTGGAAAGCGCTGCCCGCGATGGCGTGCTCAAGCCGTTCAGCGGCGATACCGATATCTTTATCTTCCCGGGCCGTCCGTTCCATGTGGTCGACGCCCTGGTGACCAATTTCCACCTGCCCGAATCCACGCTGCTGATGCTGGTTTCGGCCTTCGCCGGTTACCCCGAGACCATGGCCGCCTACAAGGCCGCCGTGGACAACGGCTACCGCTTCTTCAGCTACGGTGATGCGATGTTCATCACCCGCAACCCGGCGCCTGCCGCACCCAAGGATCGGGCCCCAGAGGATCAAGCATGAGTCGCACCTGTCGTATGTCGTTCGAGCTGCTCGCCACCGATGGCAAGGCGCGTCGCGGTCGCCTGACCTTCCCCCGCGGTACCGTCGAGACCCCGGCCTTCATGCCCGTGGGCACCTACGGCACGGTCAAGGGCATGCTGCCTCGGGATATCGTCGCCACCGGCGCCGAGATCATCCTCGGCAATACCTTCCACCTGTGGCTGCGCCCGGGCACCGAGGTGATCAAGGAACACGGCGACCTGCACGACTTCATGCAGTGGAAAGGCCCGATCCTCACCGACTCCGGCGGTTTCCAGGTGTTCAGCCTCGGTGCCATGCGCAAGATCAAGGAGGAGGGCGTGACCTTCGCCTCGCCGGTCGACGGCGCCAAGGTGTTCATGGGCCCGGAAGAGTCGATGCAGGTCCAGCGCGATCTGGGCTCGGACATCGTGATGATTTTTGACGAGTGCACTCCGTACCCGGCTGACGAAGACGTCGCCCGGGTGTCCATGGAGCTGTCGCTGCGTTGGGCCCAGCGCTCGAAAAATGCCCACGGCGACAACAGCGCCGCATTGTTCGGTATCGTCCAGGGCGGCATGCACGAGAATCTGCGCAAGCGCTCCCTAGAAGGCCTCGACCAGATCGGCTTCGACGGCCTGGCCATCGGCGGCCTTTCGGTGGGCGAGCCCAAGCACGAGATGATCAAGGTCCTGGATTACCTGCCCGGCCTGATGCCTGCTGACAAACCTCGTTACCTTATGGGCGTTGGCAAGCCGGAAGATCTCGTAGAGGGTGTGCGCCGCGGGGTGGACATGTTCGATTGCGTGATGCCGACCCGTAATGCCCGCAATGGGCACCTGTTCATCGATACCGGCGTGCTGAAGATCCGCAACGCGTTCCATCGCCATGATGAATCGCCGCTGGATCCGACCTGCGATTGCTACACCTGCCAGAACTTCTCCCGTGCTTATCTGCATCATTTGGACAAGTGCGGCGAAATGCTGGGGAGCATGTTGAATACGATCCACAATTTGCGCCATTACCAGCGCCTGATGGCTGGTTTGCGCGAGGCTATTCAACAGGGTACATTGGCCGCCTTTGTCGATGCCTTCTACGCCAAACGCGGGCTTCCCGTTCCGCCTTTGGACTGACTTTTCAGAACTGAATTCTTGCAACTGGAGTGCTAAATGAGCTTTTTCATCTCTAACGCGTTCGCGGACGGTGCCGCACCGGCCGCTGCTGCCGGCCCGATGGGCGGTGGTTTCGAATGGATCTTCCTGGTCGGCTTCCTGGTCATCTTCTATCTGATGATCTGGCGTCCACAGGCCAAGCGCGCCAAGGAGCAGAAGAACCTGCTGGGCAACCTGGCCAAGGGCGACGAAGTGGTCACCACCGGCGGTATCGCCGGCAAGATCACCAAGGTCAGCGACGATTTCGTGGTGCTGGAAGTGTCCGACACCGTCGAAATGAAGTTTCAGAAGGGCGCCATCGCGGCCACCCTGCCTAAAGGCACGCTGAAAGCGATCTAAGTTTCAACTCTTAACAATCGACGGGGCGCGCAAGGCGCCCCGCGTCATAAGCGGGCGGCGTGATGCTGAACAAATACCCTCTGTGGAAATACCTACTGATCCTGGCGGTGCTGGCGGTCGGTTTTATTTATTCCGCTCCCAATCTCTATCCAGACGATCCGGCGATCCAGGTCAGTGGCGCCAGCACGGCGTTGCAGGTCACCCAGGCCGATCTGGACCGCGTGAGCAAGGCGCTCACCGATGCCGGGATCGCCGTCAAGGGCGCCACTCTGGCTGCCGGCGGCAAAGGCGGGCTGGTGCGTCTGACCAAGCAGGAAGACCAACTGCCGGCCAAGGACGTGGTACGCAAAGCCCTCGGTGACGACTATGTCGTGGCCCTGAACCTGGCACAGACCACCCCGCAATGGCTGCGCAGCCTCGGCGCGCATCCGATGAAGCTGGGCCTGGACTTGTCCGGTGGTGTGCACTTCCTGCTGGAAGTGGACATGGAAAAAGCCGTCGACGCCCGCCTGAAAGTCTATGACGGCGACGTCAAGAGCCTGTTGCGCAAGGAGCGTGTGCGTTATCGCACCCTGCCACCGTTCAATGGTGCCATCCAGTTGGGCTTTGCTGACACGGATACCCGTGAACAAGCTCGTGCGCTGATCCGCAAGAACTTCAACGATTTCGACATTGTAACGGCCGACCTCAATGACCAGCCGGTACTGCGTCTGGCGATGACCCCGGCCAAGCTGGCGGAAATCCGCGAATACTCCATCAAGCAGAACTTGACCACGGTCCGTAACCGCGTCAACGAGCTGGGTGTCGCCGAGCCGCTGGTGCAGCGTCAGGGTGCCAACCGCATCGTGGTTGAACTGCCGGGCGTACAGGACACCGCTGAAGCCAAGCGGATTCTCGGCAAGACCGCCAACCTGGAGTTCCGTCTGGCCGCTGAGCCGGGTGCTTCGAAGGCGACCTCCGAGGAATTCGAGTTCCGTGAAGGTAATCGTCCTCCGGCGCAGATCGAGCGTGGCCTGATCATCACCGGTGACCAGGTGACCGATGCCAAGGCTGGCTTCGACGAGCACGGTCGTCCGCAGGTGAACATCAAGCTCGATGGTCACGGTGGCGAACTGATGAGCCGCGCGACCCGCAGCAACGTCGGGCGCAGCATGGCGGTGATCTTCATCGAGCAGAAGCCGATCACCACCTACACCAAGCAGGTCGTCGACGGCGTCGAGAAAGATGTGCCGGTGCAGACCTTCAAGGAAGAGAAGAAGATCATCAGCCTGGCGACCATCCAGTCGCCATTGGGCAGTCAGTTCCGCATCACTGGCCTGAACGGTCAGGGCGAGTCCTCGGAGCTGGCGCTGCTGCTGCGTGCCGGTGGTCTGGCCGCACCGATGTACTTCGCTGAAGAACGTACCATTGGCCCGAGCCTGGGTGCCGACAACATTACCAAGGGTATCGATGCGTCGCTGTGGGGCATGCTGTTCGTCTCGCTGTTCATCATCGCCATCTACCGCTTCTTCGGCATCATCGCCACCGTGGCGCTGGCTTTCAACATGGTTGCCTTGCTGGCGCTGATGTCCCTGCTGGGGGCGACGCTGACCCTGCCGGGCATTGCCGGTATCGTCCTGACCATGGGTATGGCGGTGGACGCCAACGTGCTGATCTTCTCGCGGATACGTGAAGAGATTGCCGCGGGAATGACGGTGCAACGAGCGATCAACGAAGGCTTCGGTCGTGCGTTCACGGCGATTATCGACGCCAACCTGACCACGCTGTTGGTGGGCGGTATCCTCTTTGCCATGGGCACCGGCCCGGTCAAAGGCTTTGCGGTGACCATGTCCCTCGGGATCTTTACCTCGATGTTCACGGCCATTCTGGTGACCCGCGCGATGGTCAACCTGATCTTCGGCGGTCGTGACTTCAAGAAGTTGTGGATTTAAGGGGCTGCCATGTTACGTACTATCAACTTCATGGGTGTTCGCAACGTTGCGTTCGGCTTCACCCTGTTTCTCACCGCATTGGCCTTGTTCAGCTGCTTCCACAAGGGCTTGAACTACGGCCTGGACTTCACCGGCGGTACGCTCATCGAGCTGACCTACGAGCATGCGGCGGATGTCTCCAAGGTGCGCGAGCAACTGAACGAGTCCGGTTATCACGAGGCGATCGTGCAGAGTTTCGGCGCGACCACCGACCTGCTGGTGCGGATGCCGGGTGCGGACCCGCAACTGGGCCATCAGGTGGCCGAGGCGCTGCAGAAGGTCGGCGGCGATAACCCGGCGCAGATCAAGCGCGTCGAGTTCGTCGGCCCGCAGGTCGGTGAAGAGCTGCGCGACCAGGGCGGCCTCGGCATGCTCATGGCGCTGGGCGGCGTGTTGATCTACCTGGCCTTCCGCTTCCAGTGGAAGTTCGCGGTCGGCGCCATCGTCTCGCTGGTCCACGACGTGGTGGTGACCGTGGGTATCCTCTCGTTCTTCCAGGTGACCTTCGACCTGACGGTGCTGGCGGCGGTTCTGGCGATCATCGGCTACTCGCTCAACGACACCATCGTGGTCTTCGACCGGGTGCGCGAGAACTTCCGGGTGCTGCGCAAGGCCAGCCTGATCGAGAACATCAACGTCTCGACCACCCAGACTCTGCTGCGGACCATGGCGACGTCGATCTCTACCCTGCTGGCGATCAGCGCGCTGCTGTTCTTTGGTGGCGACAACCTGTTCGGTTTCTCCATCGCCTTGTTCGTCGGCGTGTTGGCGGGTACCTACTCGTCGATCTACATCGCCAACGTGGTGCTGATCTGGTTGAACCTGAACAGCGAGGATCTGATTCCTCCGGCCAATACCCAGAAGGAAGTCGACGACCGTCCTTGACGGAGATCTTTCTTCAGGCTGTCAGCTGATAAAGGCGCGAGTGTTGAACTCGCGCCTTTTTTTGTACTCCAAGGCTAGGAGAAGCGCGGGCATTGATCCGCTTGTGATGGTCAGGAGATTCACATGAACAAGTCGTTGCTGGTCGGTGCGGTATTGGGTGCTGTCGGTGTGACTGCCGGGGGTGCTGTTGCCACCTATAGCCTGGTAAAAAGCGGCCCTGAGTATGCGCAAGTATTGGCGGTAGAGCCGGTCAAGACTCAAATCAAGACCCCGCGCCAGGTTTGTGAAGATGTCGCGGTTACCCGGCAGAAGCCGGTTCAGGATGAGCACCGGCTGGCCGGTACCGCACTGGGTGCGGTCGGTGGTGGTTTGCTCGGTAGCCTGGTCGGTGGTGGTCGCGGCAAGACCCTGGCCACCGTGGTCGGTGCGGTCGGCGGCGGTTATGCCGGTAACAAGGTGCAGGAGGGCATGCAGGAGCGTGACACCTACACCACGACCCAGAAGCGTTGCAACACGGTCAACGATGTCAGCGACAAGCTGGTTGGCTACGATGTGCGCTATCAGGTCGGCGGCAAGGAAGGCAAGGTGCGGATGGATCATGATCCGGGCAACCAGATCCCGCTGGACAAGGAGGGTCGCCTGATTCTGAGCCAGAACCAGGGGCAGCCGGCTCAGTAATACCTGCCGTAGAGATATAAAAAATGCCCCGTATCGCAAGATACGGGGCATTTTTGTGTTCGGCGAAAGCTTAGCGCTTCAGCGAAGCCGGCAGGTGCGGCTGGATCGCCGTCAGCACAGCCTTGAAGCACTTGGTGTTGCCGGCAACGATATGGCCTTTTTCCAGGAAATCGTGACCGCCGGTGAAGTCGCTCACCAGGCCGCCGGCCTCTTGGATCAGCAGGGCGCCCGCAGCCATGTCCCACTCGGACAGGCCTGATTCCCAGAATGCGTCGAAACGACCGGCGGCCACGTAGGCCAGGTCGAGGCTCGCGGCGCCGGCGCGGCGGATGCCGGCGGTCTGGCCGACCAGGGCGCGGAACATGCCCAGGTAGTTGTCCAGGTTGTCCATCTGGTCGTCACGGAATGGGAAGCCGGTACCCAGCAGGGCGCCATCCAGGCTGGTGCGACCGCTGACGCGCAGGCGACGGCCATTGAGCTGGGCGCCACGGCCGCGGGAGGCGGTGAATTCTTCCTGGCGGACCGGGTCGAGGACTACGGCGTGCTCCAGGCGACCACGGTATTTGCAGGCGATGCTGACCGCGAAGTGTGGGATCCCGCGCAGGAAGTTGGTGGTGCCATCGAGGGGGTCGATGATCCACAGGTATTCTTCGCCTTCGCCGCTGCCGGCATGGAAGCCGGTTTCTTCGCCACGAATGGCGTGGGTCGGATAGGCCTTGCGCAGCGCGTCGATAATTTTCTGTTCGGCGGCGCGATCCACTTCGGACACATAGTCCTTGGCGTCTTTTTCGTCGACCTTGATGGTATCCAGGCGCTCGATGGAGCGGAAAATCAATTCACTGGCGCTGCGGGCGGCGCGCAGCGCGATATTCAGCATGGGCTGCATGGACGTTTCACCTAGAGTGTTAAAGAAAGCCGAACATTCTACCAGAAAAGTTCCAGGGGAGAAGGACGACGTTGGCGCTCGTGGCGCAATCCCCGGTGCTTCTGTAAGATTTGCTCCCCTTCGCCGAGTCTGAGAGTGTCTCTCGTGCTGCAAAATATTCGTGTTGTCCTGGTCAATACCAGTCATCCGGGCAATATCGGCGGGGCCGCGCGGGCCATGAAGAACATGGGGCTGTCGCGCCTGGTGCTGGTGGAGCCGCGGATCTTTCCGTCCGCTGAAGCCGATGCGCGGGCTTCCGGTGCCAGCGATATCCTTGAAAACGCGCAAGTCGTCGCCACCTTGGAAGAAGCGTTGAACGGCTGCAATCTGGTGTTCGGCACCAGTGCTCGCGACCGGCGGATTCCCTGGCCGTTGCTCGACCCCCGGGAGTCCGGGCTGAAAGTGGTCGAGGAGGCCGGGCAGGGCGCCGAGATCGCGCTGGTGTTCGGGCGTGAGGATTCCGGTCTGACCAACGACGAACTGCAGCGATGTCATTATCACGTGCATATTCCGTCCGATCCGGACTTCAGCTCGCTCAACCTTGCCACCGCGGTGCAGGTGCTGAGCTATGAGGTGCGGATGTCCTGGCTGGCAGCCGTCGGGCGGCCGAGCAAGGTAGAGAAGCAGGAAGTGGCATCGACGCGCAGCGAAGAGCTGGCGACCATGGATGAGATGGAGCGGTTCTACGGCCATCTGGAACAGACCCTGGTGGCCATCGACTTCCTCGACCCCGAAAAGCCGCGCCATCTGATGGCTCGGTTGCGTCGTCTGTACGGGCGCAGTTCGGTCAGTCGCGCCGAGATGAATATTTTGCGGGGCATCCTCACGGAAACCGAAAAAGCGGCCCGGGGCGAGCTCCTTAAGCGGAAGGATCAGTGATGTTCGAGCGTTTGCGAGAAGATATCCAGAGCGTATTCCATCGTGATCCGGCGGCGCGCAATGCCTTTGAGGTGCTGACCTGCTACCCGGGCCTGCATGCTATCTGGCTGCACCGCCTGGGCCATGCGTTGTGGGGCATGGGCTGGAAGTGGCTGGCGCGGGTGGTGTCGAACTTCGGTCGCTGGTTGACCGGTATCGAGATCCATCCCGGGGCCAAGGTCGGGCGGCGGTTCTTTATCGACCATGGCATGGGGATCGTGATCGGCGAAACCGCCGAGATCGGCGATGACGTGACCATCTACCAGGGCGTGACCCTGGGCGGCACCAGTTGGAACAAGGGCAAGCGCCATCCGACCCTGGAAGATGGTGTGGTGGTGGGTGCCGGGGCCAAGGTGCTCGGGCCGTTTACCGTCGGTGCCGGGGCCAAGGTCGGTTCCAATGCGGTGGTGACCAAGGCGGTGCCGCCGGGGGCGACGGTGGTCGGTATTCCGGGGCGGATCATCATGAAGGCTGATGATCAGGTCGAAGCCAAGCGCAAGGCGATGGCGGAGAAGATCGGTTTCGATGCCTATGGCGTCAGTGAAGACATGCCGGATCCGGTGGCCCGGGCCATTGGTCAGTTGCTCGATCACTTGCAGGCGGTGGACGGGCGTCTGGAGGGGATGTGCGGGGCACTGAAGGACCTGGGCAGCACGTATTGCGCCAAGGAGCTGCCGGAGTTGCAGTGTGACGGGTTTGTCGAAGTGAAGAGCGAGAACGAGGCCAAGGCCGGTTGATCTTCGTCGGGCTTGCCGGCCTCATTCGCGGGCAAGCTCCGCTCCCACAGTAGTAACCGCGTCGTACGCAGATATTACGCACGACACAAAACCTGTGGGAGCGGAGCTTGCCCGCGAAGAGGCCTTTGAAGTCAGTAAAAAACCATCGATCCAGCGCAATGCCATTACGCCCCGGACTTTGCTACAATTTGCGCGCTGTTTTAGTGGTAAACCCGACTAAAGCACTAGGTCTTATAGTTGACTTAAATACTCGGGAATAGCATACTCTTCCCTATCCCGATCCCGTAACTCCGTGGTACCTGTCCATGCGACTGACTACAAAAGGCCGATACGCCGTGACCGCCATGCTCGACCTGGCGTTGCACGCGCAACGCGGGCCGGTGTCTCTGGCCGATATCTCCGAGCGCCAAGGCATCTCCCTGTCCTACCTCGAACAGCTTTTCGCCAAGTTGCGCCGCAGCAACCTGGTGTCCAGCGTGCGTGGTCCCGGCGGCGGCTACCAGCTGTCGCGTGACATGCAAGGGATCCAGGTGGCCCAGGTGATCGATGCCGTGAACGAATCGGTCGATGCCACCAAATGCCAGGGTCTGGGCGATTGCCATGGCGGCGATACCTGCCTGACCCACCACCTGTGGTGCGACCTCAGCCTGCAGATCCACGAATTTCTCAGCGGTATCAGCTTGGCGGACCTTGTCACTCGCCGTGAAGTGCAAGAAGTCGCCCAGCGTCAGGATCAGCGCCGCGGTAATAGCAAGGCGCTACACCTGGATAAGATCGAAGCGTCCGCCGTCGAATGACAGCCCAAGAGCTCGCGGTGCGCCAGCCAGCCTGATTTAGGAGAGTGTCCATGAAATTGCCGATTTACCTTGATTACTCAGCGACTACCCCGGTTGATCCGCGTGTCGCGCAGAAAATGAGTGAATGCCTGCTGGTCGACGGAAACTTCGGTAACCCGGCGTCCCGTTCCCATGTGTTCGGCTGGAAAGCCGAGGAGTCCGTGGAAAATGCGCGCCGCCAGGTGGCCGATCTGGTCAATGCCGACCCGCGTGAAATCGTCTGGACCTCCGGTGCCACCGAGTCCGACAACCTGGCAATCAAGGGTGTCGCGCACTTCTATGGCAGCAAGGGCAAGCACCTGATCACCAGCAAGATCGAACACAAGGCGGTCCTCGACACCATGCGCCAACTCGAGCGCGAAGGTTTCGAAGTCACCTACATCGATCCCCGCGAAGATGGCCTGATCACTCCGGCCATGGTCGAAGCCGCCTTGCGCGACGACACCATCCTGGTCTCGATCATGCATGTGAACAACGAGATCGGCACGGTCAACGACATCGCCGCCATCGGCGAGCTGACCCGCTCGCGTGGCGTGCTGTTCCACGTTGATGCCGCTCAGTCCACCGGCAAGGTCGACATCGACCTGCAGAAGCTGAAAGTCGACCTGATGTCCTTCTCGGCCCACAAGACCTACGGTCCCAAGGGCATCGGCGCGCTGTACGTCAGCCGCAAGCCGCGGGTTCGCCTCGAAGCGACCATGCATGGCGGCGGTCATGAGCGCGGCATGCGTTCCGGCACCCTGGCCACCCACCAGATCGTCGGCATGGGCGAAGCGTTCCGCGTGGCCAAGGAAGACATGGCTACCGAGAACCTGCGCATCAAGGCATTGAGCGAGCGTTTCTACAAGCAGATCGAGCATCTGGAAGAGCTGTACATCAACGGCAGCATGACCGCCCGCGTACCGCACAACCTGAACCTGAGCTTCAACTACGTCGAAGGCGAGTCGCTGATCATGGCCCTCAAGGACCTGGCGGTTTCCTCCGGTTCCGCTTGCACCTCGGCTTCGCTGGAGCCTTCGTACGTGCTGCGTGCCCTGGGCCGCAACGACGAACTGGCGCACAGCTCGATCCGCTTCACCTTCGGCCGCTTCACCACCGAAGAAGAAATCGATTATGCCGCGCAGAAAGTTTGCGAGGCCGTCACCAAGCTGCGCGCACTGTCGCCGCTGTGGGACATGTTCAAAGACGGCGTCGATATCTCGAAGATCGAGTGGGCGGCACACTAAATAAAGAAGCCGCCACATACGGGTCCTGTAGCGACGCGGCCATCAACGGCTGACGTAACCACGGGACCGAGAGCGGCCCTGATGAGTGAGGATTAAGTACCATGGCTTACAGCGAAAAGGTCATCGACCACTACGAAAACCCGCGCAACGTCGGCAAGATGAACGCGGAAGACCCTGATGTCGGCACCGGCATGGTCGGCGCTCCGGCGTGCGGCGACGTGATGCGCCTGCAGATCAAGGTCAACGAACAGGGCATCATCGAAGACGCCAAGTTCAAGACCTACGGTTGCGGTTCGGCTATCGCCTCCAGCTCCCTGGCCACCGAGTGGATGAAGGGCAAGACTCTGGATGAAGCAGAGACCATCAAGAACACTCAGTTGGCTGAAGAACTGGCCTTGCCGCCAGTGAAAATCCACTGCTCGGTACTCGCAGAGGACGCCATCAAGGCCGCCGTTCGCGATTACAAGCAGAAGAAAGGCCTGATCTAAACGATCCGGCGTTCAAGATTTGAGCGATTAGTAAGGAGTCACCGATGGCTATCAGCATGACAGAAGCGGCTGCTCGACACGTGCGACGCTCCCTTGACGGGCGCGGCAAAGGTGAAGGGATTCGTCTGGGTGTTCGCACCACAGGCTGTTCCGGCCTGGCCTACGTGCTGGAGTTCGTCGACGAGGTGGTGGCGGAAGATCAGGTGTTCGAGAGTCACGGTGAAAAAGTGATCATCGACCCGAAAAGCCTCACCTACCTGGACGGCACCGAGCTGGATTTCGTCAAGGAAGGGTTGAACGAAGGCTTCAAGTTCAACAACCCCAACGTGCGCGGTGAATGTGGCTGCGGCGAAAGCTTCAACATCTGAGGCTTCTTGTGGGTACTCCTTGTCATTTCGCTTTATTCGAGTTGCAGCCGAGCTTTGCGCTGGATCTTGAACAGTTGGCCGCGCGCTATCGAGAACTGGCGCGCGCTGTGCACCCGGACCGCTTTGCCGACGCTTCCGAGCGTGAGCAGCGCCTGGCCCTGGAACAGTCCGCCAGCCTCAACGAGGCCTACCAGACCCTCAAGAGCCCTCCCAAGCGTGCGCGCTACCTGCTCGCCATGGGCGGTCGCGAGTTGCCGCTGGAGGTCACGGTGCACGACCCCGATTTCCTCATGCAGCAGATGCAGTGGCGCGAAGAGCTCGAGGAACTGCAGGACGAGGCGGACCTGCCCGGTATTGCCACGTTCAAGCGCCGCTTGAAAGTCGCCCAGGACCAATTGAACGACAGCTTCGCAGCCTGTTGGAACGATGCCGCGCAACGCGAACAGGCCGAACGCCTGATGCGGCGCATGCAGTTTCTCGACAAGCTCACCTACGAAGTGCGCCAGTTAGAAGAGCGCCTCGACGATTAACCCAGTGCCGCCTCGGTCGCACGCCTGATATTCAGATAAGTCCAGATAACGATGGCCCTACTGCAGATCGCCGAACCCGGCCAGAGTCCTCAACCGCACCAGCGTCGCCTGGCTGTGGGGATTGACTTGGGCACTACCAATTCGCTGGTCGCTGCATTGCGCAGTGGTCTTTCCGAGCCGTTGCCCGATGCCGACGGGCAGGTGATCCTGCCTTCCGCGGTGCGCTATCACGCTGATCGCGTTGAAGTCGGCCAGTCGGCCAAGCTGGCCGCCGCCGGCGATCCGTTCAATACCGTGTTGTCGGTGAAGCGCCTGATGGGCCGTGGTCTTGCGGACGTCAAGCAGTTGGGCGAGCAGTTGCCTTACCGCTTTGTCGGCGGCGAGTCGCACATGCCGTTCATCGACACCGTGCAGGGCCCGAAAAGCCCGGTGGAAATATCCGCGGAAATCCTCAAGACCCTGCGTCTGCGCGCCGAGGCCAGTCTGGGCGGCGAACTGGTGGGGGCGGTGATTACCGTGCCGGCTTATTTCGACGAACCCCAGCGCCAGGCGACCAAGGATGCGGCCCGACTGGCCGGACTCAACGTGCTGCGCCTGCTCAACGAGCCGACCGCGGCCGCGGTGGCTTACGGCCTGGATCAGAATGCCGAAGGCGTGGTCGCCATCTATGATCTGGGCGGCGGTACCTTCGATATTTCCATCCTGCGCCTGACCCGTGGCGTCTTCGAGGTGCTGGCTACCGGTGGCGACAGCGCCCTGGGTGGCGATGACTTCGACCATGCGATTGCCGGCTGGATCATCGAGCAGGCGGGCTTGTCCGCCGATCTCGATCCGGGCACGCAGCGTCATCTGTTGCAAACCGCCTGCGCTGCCAAGGAGGCCCTGACCACTGCGGCCTCGGTCGAAGTGGTGTATGGCGACTGGCGTGCGGCGTTGACCCGCGAAGCCTTCGATGCGCTGATCGAGCCCATGGTTGCGCGCAGCCTCAAGGCTTGCCGACGCGCCGTGCGTGACTCGAATGTGGAGCTCGACGAGGTCCAGGCCGTGGTCATGGTTGGTGGTTCGACCCGTGTGCCGCGTGTTCGCGAGGCGGTCGCCGAGATGTTCGGTCGCCAGCCGTTGACCGAGATCGACCCGGATCAGGTGGTGGCCATTGGTGCCGCGATCCAGGCCGATACCCTGGCCGGCAACAAGCGCGATGGCGGCGAGTTGCTGCTGCTGGACGTGATTCCGTTGTCCCTGGGCCTGGAAACCATGGGCGGCCTGATGGAGAAGGTGATTCCGCGCAACACCACCATCCCTGTCGCCCGTGCCCAGGATTTCACCACTTATAAAGACGGCCAGTCGGCCATGATGATTCACGTCCTGCAAGGTGAGCGTGAATTGATCAGCGACTGTCGCTCCCTGGCGCGCTTCGAGCTGCGCGGTATCCCGGCCATGGTCGCGGGTGCGGCGAAGATTCGTGTGACCTTCCAGGTCGATGCCGACGGCCTGCTCGATGTCTCGGCCCGCGAGCTGGGTTCGGGTGTCGAAGCGAGCATTCAGGTCAAGCCGTCCTACGGCCTGACCGACGGCGAAATCGCCAGGATGCTCAAGGATTCGTTCCAGTATGCCGGTGACGACAAGGTCGCCCGCGTGCTGCGTGAGCAGCAGGTCGATGCCCAGCGTCTGGTTGAAGCCGTGCAAGCGGCTTTGGAGGCCGATGGCGAGCGTTTGCTCGATGCCGACGAGCGCATGGTCATCGACCTGCAGGTGCAGGAACTGACCGAACTGATGAAAGGTACCGATGGTTACGCCATCGAGCAGCAGACCAAGCGTCTGTCGCAAGTGACCGACGCCTTTGCTGCCCGCCGCCTGGATTCGACGGTCAAGGCCGCCCTGGCGGGGCGCAACCTGAATGAGATTGGGGAATAACGATGCCGCAGGTGATTTTTCTTCCACATGAAAAGTTTTGCCCTGAGGGCTTGGTCGTGGAGGCTGAGACGGGGATCTCGATCCTCGAACTGGCTCATGAGAACCACATCGAAATGGAAAGTGCCTGTGGCGGCGTCTGCGCCTGCACCACCTGTCATTGCCTGATTCGCGAAGGTTTCGACTCGCTGGAAGAGGCCGATGAGCTGGAAGAAGACTACCTTGATAAGGCTTGGGGGCTGGAAGCGCAGTCGCGCCTGGCCTGTCAGGCCAAAGTCGGGACTGAAGACCTGACCGTCGAGATTCCGAAGTACTCGCTCAACCACGCCGCCGAAGCGCCGCATTGATTCTAGGAGCTGTCATGAGCCTGAAATGGGTTGATGTGCTGGAAATCGCTATTCAGTTGGCTGAAGCCAAACCGGAAGTTGATCCAATGTCGGTCAACTTCGTCGATCTACGGAAATGGGTGATGGAATTGCCCGAGTTCGATGACAAGCCTGAGCACTGCGGCGAGAAGGTTCTGGAGGCCATTCAGGCCCAATGGATCGAAGAACGCGACTGAGCAACGCAGCAGGTTAGGCAATACCCAGGAACCCGCGTATAATTCGCGGGTTTAATTTTTGGCAAATCACTGTTTCTGGAGTTACACCATGGCTGTTCAACGTACTTTCTCCATCATCAAGCCTGACGCCGTTGCAAAAAACGTGATCGGCGAGATCACCACCCGTTTCGAAAAAGCCGGCCTGCGTGTTGTCGCTTCGAAACTCAAGCAACTGTCCAAAGCCGAAGCCGAAGGCTTCTACGCTGAGCACAGCGCTCGTGGTTTCTTCGGCGACCTGGTTGCCTTCATGATCTCCGGTCCGGTTGTCGTTCAGGTTCTGGAAGGCGAAAACGCTATCGCTCTGAACCGTGAGCTGATGGGCGCTACCAACCCTAAAGAAGCTGCTGCCGGCACCATCCGTGCTGACTTCGCTGACTCCATCGACGCCAACGCTGTACACGGTTCGGACTCCGAAGCCGCTGCTGCTCGCGAAATCTCGTACTTCTTCGCAGCTACCGAAGTAACCACTCGCTAAGCAAAGGCTTTCGAGTGAGGGTGAAACCATGACGACATCGATCGGCAAAATAAACCTGTTGGGTCTGACTCAACCGGAAATGGAAAAATTCTTCGACTCAATCGGGGAGAAGCGTTTCCGTGCCGGTCAGGTCATGAAGTGGATTCACCACTTTGGCGTCGATGATTTCGACGCCATGACGAACGTCAGCAAGGCCTTGCGTGAAAAGCTCAAGGCTGTTGCTGAAGTTCGCGGTCCTGAAGTCGTCAGCGAGGACATTTCCACCGACGGCACCCGTAAATGGGTGGTGCGCGTGGCGTCCGGCAGCTGTGTCGAGACCGTCTATATTCCCCAGGGCAAGCGCGGCACCTTGTGCGTTTCGTCCCAGGCGGGCTGTGCCCTGGACTGCAGCTTCTGCTCCACCGGCAAGCAAGGCTTCAACAGCAACCTCACCGCCGCCGAAGTCATCGGCCAGGTGTGGATTGCCAATAAATCCTTTGGCAGCGTCCCGGCGACCGTCGACCGTGCCATCACCAACGTGGTGATGATGGGCATGGGTGAGCCGCTGCTGAACTTCGACAACGTCATCGCGGCCATGCACCTGATGATGGACGACCTGGGCTACGGCATCTCCAAGCGCCGCGTGACCCTGTCGACCTCCGGCGTGGTACCGATGATCGACGTGCTCGCCGAGCACATCGACGTCTCCCTGGCGCTGTCGCTGCACGCACCGAATGACGCATTGCGTAACCAATTGGTGCCGATCAACAAGAAGTATCCGCTTAAGATGTTGCTCGAGTCGTGCCGTCGCTACATGGCGACCCTCGGCGAGAAGCGCGTCCTGACCATCGAGTACACCCTGCTCAAGGATATCAACGACCAGGTCGAGCACGCCGTCGAGATGATCGAGCTGCTCAAGGACACGCCGTGCAAGATCAACCTGATTCCGTTCAACCCGTTCCCGCACTCCGGCTACGAGCGCCCGAGCAACAATGCGATCCGGCGTTTCCAGGATCTGTTGCATCAGGCCGGTTATAACGTCACGGTACGCACCACCCGCGGTGAAGACATCGACGCGGCTTGTGGTCAACTGGTGGGGCAGGTGCTGGATCGCACCCGTCGCAGCGAACGCTACATCGCCGTACGTGAGCTGAGCGCCGATGCCGAAAGTCCGCAAAGCGCCGCGAACCGAAACTGAGAGAGGACCTCCATGACCCTGCGCGCTGCGCTCCTTGTAGTATTCGTCGGCCTGTTGGCCGGCTGCGTTTCAACGGGTAATGTCGACCCGCTGAGTACCAGCAAGGGGCGCGATGAAGCGCGCGCGGCCTATGTGCAACTGGGCATCGGTTATCTGCAGCAAGGCCAGACCGAGCAGGCCAAGGTGCCGCTCAAGAAGGCCCTGGAGATGAGCAGCTCCGATCCGGATGCCAATGCCGCCCTGGCGCTGGTGTTCCAGGCCGAAGGCGAAACGCAACTGGCCGAGGAGCATTTCCACAAGGCGCTGTCGTCGCGTCCCAACGACGCGCGCACGCTCAACAATTACGGCAGCTTCCTGTTCGAACTCAAGCGTTACAAGGACGCCTACGAGCGTTTTGAGCAGGCCGCCGCCGACAGCCTCTACACCGAACGCTCGCGGGTTTTCGAAAATCTCGGCTTGACCGCCCTGGCCCTCGGCCAGCGCGACCTGGCCCTGCAACACTTCGACAAATCCCTGCGCCTGAACCGCCAGCAGCCACGTGCTTTGCTGGAAATGGCTGAGTTGTCTTACGAAGACAGGCATTATGTGCCCGCACGCGATTATTACGCCCGATTCAGCCTGCTGAGCGAGCAAAATGCACGTAGTCTATTGCTCGGTATCCGCCTGGCGAAAATCTACGAAGATCGTGACAAGGCCGCCAGTTACGGCTTGCAACTCAAACGACTCTATCCCGGTACGCCGGAATATCAGCAATACCTGTCGGAGCAAAGATGAAAGCGGCGCAACCCGAATTTGTAGCAGCGACTCGCGTCAACCCCGGTGAGACCCTGCGTCAGGCCCGCGAGAGCAATGGTTGGACGCTGGCCGAGGTGGCCGTGAAGCTCAACCTCACGGTGTCGTCCCTGAGCAACCTGGAAGCCGGTGCCTTCGACAAGCTGCCGGGGCATACCTTTGCCCGGGGTTATATCCGCGCCTACGCCAAGTTGCTCGGCATGGACCAGACCGTCCTGGTCCAGCAGTTCGACCAGAGCACCGGCACCGACTCCCAGGGCAGCAGCGTCCAGGCGCTGGGGCGTATCGAGGAGCCGGTGCGGTTTTCCCATACCCTCTTGCGGATTGTCAGCCTGCTGTTGCTGATCGCCGTGATCGGCGGCGGCTTCGTCTGGTGGCAGGACCAGGCCAGCCTGCGTTCCAGGGATCAGGCGGCGGTCAACATGGAGCACGTCGAAGTCGAAAGCGCCGACGGCACCACGCAGATTCACCCGATCGACGAGCCGGAAGACCAGGCCGTGACCGAGAACCAGGCCGCCTCCGAGGCGCCGGCACCTGAAGCCGCGGCCGAGGCCCAGCCTGCGGCCCCGGCGGCTGCGGCCAGCGTACCGGCAACCCCGGCGGTGGTGCCGGTGCCTCATTCGGCCCAGACCCTGGTGGTGGCTCCGACGGCCGCTCCGGCGCCGATGTCGACGGTCGCGCCAAGCGCCCCGGTCAACGGTGCGCCGGCTGCCGCCGAGCCCGTGGCCGGCGCCGGCCAGGTCCATCTGACCTTCGTCGCCGATTGCTGGACCCAGGTCACCGACGGCAACGGCAAGGTGCTGGTCAGCGGTCTCAAGCGCAAGGGCGAGAACCTTGAGCTCAGCGGCAAGCCACCCTTTGCCGTGCGCCTGGGCTATGCCCGTGGTGCGCAGATCACATACAACGGTCAGCCGGTCGATATCGCCCCGTTCACCAGTGGCGAGACCGCTCGCCTGAAGCTAGGTCAATAAGTCATGCACGGCCAATCTCCCATCAAGCGTCGCGAGTCCCGTAAAATCTGGGTCGGCTCGGTACCCGTAGGCGGCGATGCGCCGATCGCGGTGCAGAGCATGACCAACAGCGACACCAATGACGTCGCGGCCACCGTGGCGCAGATCAACCGCCTGGAAGCCGCGGGCGTCGATATCGTGCGCATTTCCGTGCCGGACATGGACGCCGCCGAGGCCTTCGGTCGGATCAAGCAATTGGTCAAGGTGCCGCTGGTCGCCGATATCCACTTCGACTACCGAATTGCCCTGCGCGTGGCCGAGCTGGGTGTCGACTGCCTGCGCATCAACCCGGGCAATATCGGTCGCGAAGACCGCGTGCGCGCGGTGGTCGACGCCGCCCGTGATCGCGGGATTCCGATCCGTATCGGCGTCAACGCCGGTTCCCTGGAAAAAGACCTGCAGAAAAAGTACGGCGAACCTACGCCGGAAGCGCTGGTGGAGTCCGCCCTGCGCCATGTCGAGCACCTGGAACGCCTGAATTTCCAGGACTTCAAGGTCAGCGTAAAGGCTTCTGATGTGTTCATGGCGGTAGCCGCCTACCGCCTGCTGGCCAAGGAAATCGTCCAACCGCTGCACCTGGGGATCACCGAAGCCGGTGGTTTGCGTTCAGGCACGGTGAAATCCGCCGTCGGCCTCGGTATGCTGCTGGCCGAAGGGATTGGCGATACTATCCGCATCTCCCTGGCGGCCGACCCGGTCGAGGAAGTGAAAGTCGGCTACGACATCCTCAAGTCCCTGCATCTGCGCTCCCGTGGCATCAACTTCATCGCTTGCCCGAGCTGCTCGCGGCAGAACTTCGATGTGGTCAAGACCATGAACGAGCTGGAAGGGCGCCTGGAAGACCTGCTGGTGCCGCTGGATGTGGCGGTGATCGGGTGCGTGGTCAACGGACCGGGTGAGGCCAAAGAGGCCCATATCGGCCTGACCGGTGGGACGCCGAACCTGATCTACATCGACGGCAAGCCGGCACAGAAACTGACGAATGACAATCTGGTGGATGAGCTCGAAAGGTTGATCCGGCAGAAGGCGGCCGAAAAGGTCGAAGCCGACGCGGCGCTGATCGCCCGCGGCTGATCGAAGAATTTAAGGATATTTTGTGAGCAAGTCTTTGCAAGCCATTCGTGGCATGAACGACATCCTGCCCGAGCAGACGCCCCTGTGGCGCTATTTCGAGAGTACCGTGGCGCGCCTGCTGGATAACTACGGTTACAAGCAGATCCGCATGCCGATTGTCGAGTTCACCGAGCTGTTCAAGCGCTCCATCGGTGAAGTGACCGACATCGTCGAAAAAGAGATGTACACCTTCGAGGACCGCAACGGCGACTCCCTGACCCTGCGTCCGGAGGGCACCGCGGCCTGCGTGCGCGCAGTGCTGGAACACGGCATCACCGGTGGCGGCCAGCCGCAGAAGCTCTGGTACATTGGCCCGATGTTCCGCCACGAGCGTCCGCAGAAAGGCCGTTATCGCCAGTTCCACCAGATCGGCTGTGAAGTCTTCAATATCGACGGCCCGGACATCGACGCCGAGCTGATCGTGCTGACCTGGCGCCTGTGGGGCCTGCTGGGCATCCGCAACGCGGTCAAGCTCGAACTCAACAGCCTGGGCACCAGCGAGTCCCGTGGACGCTATCGCGAGGCTCTGGTGGAGTTCCTCAGCGCGCGCCTCGAGCTGTTGGACGAAGACAGCCAGCGTCGCCTGAAGACCAACCCGCTGCGGGTGCTCGACACCAAGAACCCGGAAACCCAGGCCGTGCTGGTGGATGCGCCGAAACTCGCCGACTACCTCGACGAGGAATCGCGCGTGCACTTCGACGGCCTCAAGGCCCGTCTCGATGCCGCCGGTATCCCCTACGTGATCAATCCCAAGCTGGTGCGCGGGCTGGATTACTACAGCAAGACCGTTTTCGAATGGGTCACCGACCAGTTGGGCGCCCAGGGCACGGTGTGTGCCGGTGGTCGCTACGATGGCCTGGTGGAGCAGATGGGCGGCAAGCCGACTCCGGGCGTGGGGTTTGCCATGGGCATCGAGCGGCTGATCCTGCTGCTGGAAACCCTGGAGCAGGTCCCGGAAGAAATCGCCCGTCAGGTCGACGTTTACCTGTGCGCCTTCGGCGAGGCCGCGGAGCTCGCGGCCCTGGCCCTGAGCGAGAAGGTCCGCGACCAGCTGCCGAACCTGCGTCTGCAGGTCAACGCCGGTGCCGGCAGCTTCAAGAGCCAGTTCAAGAAAGCTGACAAAAGTGGTGCGCTGTACGCCTTGATTCTCGGCGACGACGAGTTGGCTCAGCAAGTGGTAGGTTTCAAACCCCTGCGTGGCCAGGGCGAGCAACAAAGCATTGCCTGGGAGGCTCTTTCCGAGCACTTGGCCACCTGCGTCGTGCAGGGTTGAAGCTGTAAAACAGCCGATTTAGAGAATAAGGAGTATTGGGGTGTCGAGTACCGAAGATGATCACTTGGCGGAGTTGAAGGACTGGTGGCAGCGTAACGGCAAACCCCTGGTGACTGGCGGCTTGCTGGCCCTGGTAGTGGTGTTCGGCTGGCAGGCCTGGCACAAATATCAGAGCAATCAGGCGCAAGGCGCCTCGCTGCTCTACCAGCAACTGTTGGAAGCCACGCTGACGCCGGACGGCAAGCCCGATCCTGGACGCGTGGCGGACCTGGCCAACAAGCTCAATACCGACTTTGCCGGCAGCGCCTATGCGCAGTACGGCAGCCTGTTCGTAGCGAAAGTCGCGGTCGATACCGGTAAACTGGACGACGCTGCTCGTGAGCTGAAAGCCATTACCGACAAGCCGGCCAACATCACCCTGGGTGAAGTCGCGCGTCAGCGCCTGGCCCAGGTGCTGGCGGCACAGAACAAGGTCGACGAGGCACTGAAACTGCTCGAAGGCGATGCTGACAAGGCGTTCCTGGCCAGTCGCGAAGAACTCAAGGGGGACCTGTTGGTTCAACTGGGGCGGACCGATGAAGCCCATGCCGCGTACCAAAAGGCCAAGGCTGCGCTGTCTGATGAAGCAGCGGTCGGTGGCTTACAAATCAAGCTGGACGACCTGGCCAAAGGGGATGCGTGACGTGATCCGTTGGAAACATGCAGCATTGCTGGCTCTGGCCATTCTGGCCGCGGGTTGCAGCAGCAACAGCAAGAAAGAACTGCCACCGGCCGAACTGACCTCCTTCAAGGAAGAAGTGGTTCTGCACAAAGAGTGGAGCCGCTCCATCGGTGACGGCCAGGGCAAGATCTACAACATGCTCGTGCCGGCGATTGACGGCGATACCATCTACGCGGCCGATGACACTGGCGTCGTGATCGCGATGGATCGCATGAACGGCGACGTGAAGTGGAAGAAGGACCTGGAGCTGCCGGTTTCCGGCGCGATCGGCGTCGGCTACGGCCTGGTGCTGATGGGCACCCTCAAGGGTGAAGTGATTGCCCTGGATGCCAGCAGCGGTGAACAGAAATGGCGCGCCCAGGTGACCAGCGAAGTGCTGGCCCCGCCGGCCACCAACGGTGACGTGGTGGTTGTGCAGACCCAGGACGATCGCGTGATCGGCCTCGATGCCGACACCGGCCACCAGCGCTGGTTGTACGACAGCACCCCGGCGGTTTTGACCCTGCGTGGCACCGGTGCGCCGCTCGTGACCAACCACCTGGCGGTGGCGGGTCTGTCCACTGGTAAAGTGGTCGCCCTGGATACCCAGAACGGCGTGCCGGCGTGGGAAACCCGCGTGGCCATCCCGCAAGGGCGTTCGGAACTGGAGCGCGTGGTCGACATCGACGGCGGCCTGCTGTTGTCCGGCGGCAGCCTGTATGTCACCAGCTACCAGGGCCGCATGGCGGCACTGGACCTGGAAAGCGGTCGGGTGCTCTGGCAGCGTGATGCTTCCAGCTACTCGGGTGTGGCCCAGGGTTTTGGCAGTGTCTATGTCGCCTTGGCGTCCGGCACGGTTGAAGGTGTTGACGAACGCTCCACCACGGCGATCTGGAGCAATGACGCCCTGGCTCGTCGCCAGCTGACGGCACCGGAAGTGTTCTCCAGCTACGTTGCGGTCGGCGACTTCGAAGGCTACCTGCACCTGCTCAGCCAGGTGGACGGGCGCTTCGTCGGTCGCGAGCGCATCGACAGCGACGGCCTGCGTGCACGTCCGCTGGTGATGGGGGACATGATTTACGTGTATGGCAACAGTGGCAAACTGGAAGCCCTGACCATCAAGTAGTTTTTAGTTCCTGAAGTCGCCGAACGAAGATCAGGCAAGGCGAAGATCGGTGAGCAAGCGGAGTTGACGTTCGTCAATGAGCATTGCGAACTGATCTTCAACGCAGCATGATCGAGCGCAGGCACTTCAGGGGCAAAAAAACAGGTTTGACTATGCTTGGGGGTACCCCCAAGCGGCCTTGCCCCGGCAAGGTTTGCGGCACCTCCCGGTGCTGCCCCGAGCACCAGCCGCTGCCTTGCAGCGGCTTTTGTATTTTCTGAAATAACGAAGTGGAGAGCCGCATGGTTCCCGTAATCGCCCTGGTGGGCCGACCGAACGTCGGCAAGTCCACCCTGTTCAACCGCCTGACCAGGACTCGCGACGCCATTGTCGGCGACCTGTCCGGTCTGACCCGTGATCGCCAGTACGGTGAGGCAAAGTGGCAGGGGCGCACCTATATCCTGATCGACACCGGCGGTATTTCCGGTGACGAGCATGGCATGGACGAAAAGATGGCCGAGCAGTCGCTGCTGGCCATTGAAGAAGCCGATGTCGTGCTGTTCCTGGTGGATGCCAAAGCCGGTTTCACCGCCGCTGACCAGATGATCGGCGAGCACCTGCGCAAACGTAACAAGCGTTCCTACGTGGTGGCGAACAAGGTCGACAACATCGACCCGGATATGGCCCGCGCCGAATTCAGCCCGATGGGTCTGGGCGACGCAATCCCGATCGCCGGTGCCCACGGTCGCGGTATCACCCAGATGCTGGAAATCGCCCTCAGCGACTTCCCGAAAGACGACGAAGACGAGCCGGAAGACGGTGAGATCGAAGACGTTGCCGAAGGTGAAGAAGCCAAGCGCATTCCCGGCCCGAGCGAAAAGGATGGCATCAAGATCGCCATCATCGGTCGTCCGAACGTCGGCAAATCGACCCTGGTCAACCGTATGCTCGGTGAAGACCGGGTCATCGTCTATGACGAGCCCGGCACCACCCGCGACAGTATCTACATCCCGTTCGAGCGTAATGACGAGAAGTACACGCTGATCGACACCGCCGGTGTCCGTAAACGCGGCAAGATCCACGAGGAAGTCGAAAAGTTCTCCGTGGTGAAAACCTTGCAGGCGATCAAGGACGCCAACGTCGTGATCTTCGTCATGGACGCCCGCGAAGGGGTGGTCGACCACGACCTCAACCTGCTCGGATTTGCCCTGGAGTCCGGTCGTGCGCTGGTGATCGCCCTGAATAAATGGGACGGCATGACCTCGGGCGAGCGTGATTTCGTGAAGATCGAGCTGGAGCGCCGGTTGTTTTTCGTCGACTTCGCCGATATCCACTTTATCTCGGCCTTGCACGGCACTGGAGTGGGTAACCTGTACCAGTCGGTACAGAACTCCTTCAAGTCGGCGGTGACCCGCTGGCCGACCAGTCGCCTGACCCAGATCCTCGAAGACGCGGTGACCGAGCATGCGCCACCGATGGTCAACAGCCGTCGTATCAAGCTGCGCTACGCGCACTTGGGCGGGGCCAACCCGCCGCTGATCGTTATCCACGGCAACCAGGTGGAGAAGGTGCCGAAGTCTTATGTCCGCTACCTGGAAAACACCTACCGCCGTGTTCTGAAATTGGTGGGGACGCCGATCCGCATCGAGTTCAAGGGCGGCGAGAACCCGTTTGAAGGCAAGAAGACCGCGCTGACCGACCGCCAGGTCAACAAGAAGCGCCGGATGATGTCGCACCACAAGCAGGCCGATAAAAAGCGTCGCGACAAGAAACGCTGATGCAGGTCAGGAAAACGGGCGCTTCGGCGCCCTTTTTCATGCCTGGCGTTTACGTTATCCTCGAACCCTCCCGTGCCCCGTAGAGCCGGATGTTCAGCAGGGAAAACGTCCCCATGATCAGCAGTAAGTTGCCGAATGTCGGCACCACCATCTTTACCCGTATGTCTGCGCTGGCGGTGGAAACCGGCGCGCTGAACCTGTCCCAGGGCTTCCCGGACTTCGAGGGCCCGCAGGCCCTGCGCGATGCTGTTGGCCGGCATGTGAACAACGGCCACAACCAGTACGCGCCCATGACCGGGCTGCCGGCGCTGCGTCAGCAGGTGGCGACGAAGATCTCCCGCAGCTACGGTGTGCATGTCAACGTCGACGCCGAGATCACCATCACCCCCGGCGCAACCCAGGCGATCTTCTGCGCGATCCAGGCGGTCATTCACCCCGGCGATGAAGTGATCGTCTTTGACCCCTGCTACGACAGCTACGAACCTTCAGTGGAACTGGCGGGTGGGCGTTGCGTGCATGTGCAGCTCGGCTTGGAAGACTTCTCCATCGACTGGCAGAAGCTCACCGATGCGCTGAGCCCGCGCACCCGCATGATCATCCTCAACAGCCCGCACAACCCCAGCGGTGCGCTGATCAGCGATGCCGAGCTGGATCAGTTGGCGAAATTGATCGCCGACCGCGATATCTATCTGGTCAGCGACGAAGTTTACGAGCACCTGGTGTTCGATGGCGTGCCCCATGCCAGTGTCCTGGCCCATGAGGCGCTGTATCAGCGTGCCTTTGTGGTCAGCTCGTTCGGCAAGACCTACCACGTCACCGGCTGGAAAACCGGTTATGTGGTAGCGCCGCCGGCCCTTACCGCCGAACTGCGCAAGGTCCACCAGTACGTCAGCTTCTGCGGCGTGACGCCATTGCAGTATGCCTTGGCCGATTTCATGGCGATGCGTCCGGAACATGTCGAGGAGCTGCCGGCGTTCTATCAGGAGAAGCGCGACCTGTTCTGCGACCTGCTTGGCGGGTCGCGGTTCAGTTTCAAACGGGCGGCGGGCACCTACTTCCAGCTGGTCGACTACTCGCAGATCCGTCCGGACCTGAACGACGTTGATATGGCGGTGTGGATGACCCGCGAACATGGCGTGGCGAGCATTCCGGTGTCGGTGTTCTACCAGAACCCACCGCCAGGGCAGCGACTGGTGCGCCTGTGTTTTGCCAAGCGCGAGGAGACGCTGCGTGCCGCGGCGGAAAAACTATGCATGATTTGACTGGCTTGCCGGACCTTAAGGTCGCGCTGGTGCAGACTACCTTGGCCTGGCATGACCGCCAGGCCAATCTGGAGCACTTTGACGTGCTGCTGGAGCAGGCCGTCGGGGCTGACCTGGTGATCCTGCCGGAGATGTTCACCACCGGCTTTTCCATGGAGTCGCAGACCCTGGCCGAAGCCGAAAACGGCCCGACCAGCCACTGGTTGCGCGAGCAGGCGAAAAAGCTCGATGCGGTGATCACCGGCAGCGTGATAGTCCGCGCCGCCGATGGCAGTCATCGCAACCGTCTGTTGTGGGCGCGGCCGGATGGTGAGGTGCTGTACTACGACAAGCGCCACCTGTTCCGCATGGCCGGCGAGCATAACCACTACACCCCGGGCGAGCGCCAGATGCAGTTCGAGGTCAAGGGTTGGCGGGTGCGCCCGTTGATCTGCTACGACCTGCGTTTCCCGGTGTGGAGCCGCGATGCCCAGGACACCGACCTGCTGCTGTACACCGCCAACTGGCCGGGGGCGCGACGGTTGCACTGGAACCGCTTGTTGCCGGCGCGGGCGATTGAAAACCTGTGTTATGTGGCAGCGGTGAATCGGATCGGCATTGATGGCAAGGGATTCGCCTATACCGGCGATAGCCAGGTGCTGGACTTCCAGGGCGAGTCGCTGCTGGGCGCGGGGGAGGCCGATGGTGTGTTCCAGGTCACTTTGAGCGCGGCGGAGCTGGCGGCCTACCGGACGCGGTTTCCGGCCTACCTGGATGCCGACAGCTTCGAGTTGCATCAGTAACACCGCGTTATCGTTCATCGCCAGCAAGCCGGCGCCCACAAAGTGCCTGCCAACCCCGCGGATTCGCGTGCGCCGCAACTCCCCTGTGGGAGCCGGCTTGCCGGCGATGACGTACTCAAACGCACAAAAAAGGCCCCGGGGTTCACACCTCCGGGGCCTTTTCAGTTCAGCCGACGCTTACGCCGCCTTGCTGGTATCCAGCTGGCTCAGCGAGCGGTTCAGCGCACTGAACAGCGCCTTGAAGCTGGCAGTGGTGATGTTTTCATCGATCCCCACGCCGTGCACCGCACGTTCGCCGTTGACCCGCAGCTCGATATAGGCCGCAGCCTTGGCATTGGTCCCGGCACCGATGGCGTGCTCATTGTAGTCCATGATTTCCACCGGTACTGGCAGGCCGGCCACCAGGGCTTCCAGGGCCCCGTTACCCTTGCCGCGCCAGTGCAGGTTGGTCTCGCCCTGGCCCTTGCCGGAGACTTCCACTTCCACGGCGCTGTTGCCGTTTTCTTCCTGCAGGCGATGGCTGACCAGCGCATACGGGGTGTTGGCTTGCAGGTACTCGCTGTGCAGCAGGGCATGAATCTGTTGCGCGGTCATTTCCAGACCGAGGCGGTCGGTTTCCCGCTGCACCACCTGGCTGAACTCGATCTGCATGCGACGCGGCAGGCTGATGCCGTATTCCTGCTCCAGCAGGTAGGCGATACCACCCTTGCCCGACTGGCTGTTGACGCGGATCACCGCCTCGTAGCTGCGACCGATATCGGCCGGGTCGATCGGCAGGTATGGCACTTCCCACAGGGCGTCGGCCTGCTGCTGGGCGAAGCCCTTGCGGATCGCATCCTGGTGGGAGCCGGAGAAGGCGGTGTGCACCAGGTCGCCGACATACGGGTGACGTGGATGCACCGGAAGCTGGTTGCACTCCTCGACCACCTTGCGCACGCCGTCGATATCGGAGAAGTCCAGCTGTGGGTCGAGACCCTGGGTGTACATGTTCAGGGCCACGGTGACCAGATCGACGTTACCGGTACGCTCGCCGTTGCCGAACAGGCAGCCTTCGACGCGGTCGGCGCCGGCCATCAGGCCCAGTTCGGTGGCGGCCACGCCGGTGCCACGGTCGTTGTGGGTGTGCAGGCTGATGATCACGCTGTCACGACGGTTGATATGGCGGCCGAACCACTCGATCTGGTCAGCGTAGATGTTCGGGGTGGCGCACTCGACCGTGGCGGGCAGGTTGAGGATCACCTTGTGCTCGGGCGTCGGGTTCCAGACCTCGATCACCGCGTCGCAGACTTCCTTGGCGAACTCCAGCTCAGTGGCGCTGAAGGTCTCCGGGGAATACTCGAACTGCCACTGGGTTTCCGGCTGCTGGGCGGCGTATTTGACGAACAGCTTGGCGGCGTTGACCGCAATGGCCTTGATCCCGTCCTTGTCCTGGTTGAAGACAATGCGGCGGAAGGACGGCGAGGTGGCGTTGTACAGGTGGACGATGGCTTTTTTCGCCCCGCGCAGTGATTCGAAGGTGCGCGCGATCAAGTCTTCACGGCCCTGGGTCAGCACCTGGATGGTGGTGTCCGCGGGGATGTGGTTGTCTTCGATCAGGGTCCGCACGAAGTCGAAGTCGGTTTGCGAAGCGGCCGGGAAGGAGGCTTCGATTTCCTTCACGCCGACGCTGACCAGGGTTTTCCAGAAGCGCAGTTTTTTCACCGCGTCCATCGGCTCGATCAGCGACTGGTTGCCGTCGCGCAGGTCGGAGCTGCACCAGATCGGCGCGCTGGTGATGGTTTTCGAAGGCCAGGTGCGGTCCGGGAGGTCGATGGTCGGGAACGCACGGTATTTCGAAGACGGGTCTTTGAGCATGCTCATGGGAAAATTCCTTGGGGTCAGGGCCGAAAAAAGGCGGCCGGCCGGTGAAGCGTTATCAGGGAGAAAACCGGGGGCGAGGTCCTGCGATTCAGCCTGGCAGTCGTGCGCTGACGAGGCAGAGGCTGCGGTGTTGACGTCGCTGAATGAGGGTGTGAGATGTTTTCATGTCTTCAACCCTAACCACTGGGGTGAAAGATGGCAAGCCTGTGGGAAAAATTGAGAGGAATACTCGGAAAATTGATTTTTTCGAGATTTTATTCTGATGGATCGACTGAAAGTCTAGAACAATTGCGCACTATTTTGGACCGGCGCAATTTTTCCCGAAGCTGGCTACGGCATCTCGGCCGCTGGGCTCGACGCTATCTTGTGTTGAAATACGACCCTTTAGATACCGGCTTGCTGGCGATGGCGCCCGCAGGATCGCCGCAAGACTTGATGGCCTCATCGCCGCCAAGCCGGCTCCTGCAGGAGCCGTATCGGGAGTCAGGGTCAAGACGGGTGTGCGCCAGGGCTCAAGGCTGGAACGCGCCGATAAAGATCGCCGGATCGACCCGCGCGTCATTCAGGCTGACGTTCCAGTGCATATGTGGCCCGGTCGCCCGTCCGGTGGCGCCGACCTTGCCCACCACCGCGCCGCGGGCCAGGGACTGGCCCACCTGTACGTCGATCTTCGACATATGGCAGAACATGCTGATAAAGCCCTGGCCGTGGTCGACGAACACGGTATTGCCATTGAAGAAGTAATTGCCGATCAGAATCACCTTGCCTGCCGCCGGGGTCTTGATCGGCGTACCCGCCGGCACCGCGAAGTCGAGCCCGGCGTGGGGATTGCGCTCTTCGCCATTGAAAAACCGGCGCACGCCGAAGCGGCTCGACAGTGGCCCGTTGACCGGCTTGTCCAGCAGCAGGTTGCTCGGCGTACCGGGACTGAAGCTGCGATAGGCGCGAATCTGCACCGCCAGTTCTTCATCGATGCGCTTGAGGTCGGCCGGGTTCGGGTTGACCTGCCGGGTGTTCTTCAAGGTGATGTGCTGTTCCGGATACTTCTTGTTGCCGACGCTGAAACTCAGGTTGCGCCCCGCCGAACTGATCTGCTGGTTACCGGGCTTCACGGTCAGGGGAATGCCGACAATCGCCAGCCAGTTGTTCTGTTCCTTGACCACCAGCACCGGCTTGCCCTGATAGCTGGCCTTGGGCGCCTGGGCGTTCGGGCCGAGATCGACCACGGCCACGCCGCCGGGCACCGGCTTGTTCAACTGGCGGGTGAGATAGCTGTCGGCGTGGGCGTTGACGGCGAGGCCCAGCAACAGCAGGGCAGCAAGAAAACGGGGCATGCTTGGATACCTTGAAAATCAGTCCAGTAAAGAAAGGGTGACGGGCGTCAGGTGATTGTCCTCGACCCGTACCTGCAGTTCCCCTTCGCCGAGTTTGGCCTTCAGGCGTTGGCCGGTGTGGGTCTGCCCGGCGCTGCGGATGGCCTGGCCGCGCTCGTCCAGCAGGATGCTGTAGCCACGCCCCAGGGTGGCCAGCGGACTGACCGCATGCAGTGTCTGCATCTGGCTTTGCAGTTGCAGGCGCCGGGCTTTCAGGCCTTCGCGAATGGCCCGGGGCAGGCGTTCGGCGAGGCTGTCCAGGCGTTGGCGCAACAGCGCCAGCTGACGTCCCGGGTGTTGCCCGGCGAGGCGGGTTTCCAGGCGGATCAGTTTTTCCCGGCGGCTATTGAGCTGGCGGTCGAAGGCCCGACGCATGCGCATGTCCAGGTCATCCAGGCGCTGGGCCTGCTGGCGCAGGCGCTCACCCGGGTGGCGCAGGCGTCGGGCCAGGCCGTCGAGGCGCAGGCGGTCGCGCATCAGGCGGTCGCGGATACGCATCACCAGACGCCGCTGCAAGCTCTCGACCCGGCGTTGCAGGTCGCTTGTGTCCGGGGCCAGCAGTTCGGCGGCGGCGGACGGGGTCGGCGCGCGGACGTCGGCGACAAAGTCGCTGATGGACACATCGGTTTCATGGCCGATGGCACTGACGATGGGCGTGACACAGGCGTCCACCGCCCGGGCCACGGCTTCTTCGTTGAAGCACCAGAGGTCTTCCAGCGAGCCGCCGCCACGGGCCAGGATCAGTGCGTCGAAGCCCTTGGCATCGGCCAACTTCAGCGCCCGGACGATCTGCGTGATGGCTTCGCGGCCCTGCACGGCGGTGGGGATCAGCGTCAGCTCGACCTGCGGTGCGCGGCGGCGGAACACGCTGATGATGTCGCGGATCACCGCGCCGGTAGGCGAACTGATAATGCCGATGCGCTGCGGATGGGCGGGGAGGGGGACCTTGCGCTCGGCGCTGAACAGGCCTTCGGCGCTGAGTTTTTCCTTCAGCGCATCGAAAGCCAGGCGCAGGGCGCCATCACCGGCGGGCTCCACGGTGTCGAGAATCAGTTGGTAGTCGCCACGGCCTTCGAACAGCGAGACCTTGCCACGGACCTTGACCGCCAGGCCGTCTTTCAGTGCCTGGCGCACCCGGGCGGCGTTGTGCCGGAACAGTGCGCAACGCACCTGGGCGCCGCTGTCCTTGAGGGTGAAATAGATATGGCCGGACGCCGGGCGGGCGAGGTTGGAGATTTCGCCTTCGACCCAGATATTGCTGAACACGTCTTCGAGCAACACCCGCGCGCGGCCGTTGAGCTGGCTGACAGTGAGGACTTCGCGGTCGAGGCCCAGGCGTGAAAAGGGATCTTTAATCATGGGCGGCATGATAAAGGCATTCGACTGGCAATCTCTAGGTTATGTCGTCGAACGCAGATTTTGTGAGCAGCCCGAATCTATTGTGGGAGCAGAGCTTGCTCGCGAAGGCGGCTGTGAGGGCGCTAAAAGCTTCGCGGGCAAGCTCCGCTCCCACATAAGCTCCGCTCCCACACAAGCTCCACTCCCACATAAGCTCCGTTCCCACATAAGCTCCGCTTCCACACAAGTTCCACTCCCACACAAGCTCCGCTTCCACACAAGTTCCACTCCCACATAAGCCCTGTTCCTACAGGTTTCGCGGTGTTTTCAGGGGCGCAACAGGTCTTCGCTGAAGCGTTCGACAAACTGCGCCACCAGTGGCGTCGGGTCCTGGCGGCAAGCCAGGGCCAGGGTGCTCTGGCAATCCGGATCCTTGAGCGGCAGGAAATGGATGTTCGTCGGGGCGATGTCCCGCATCGACTCGGGCAGCAGGGCGATGCCGAACCCCGCCTGGATCAACTGCAACTGGGTGGTCTTGCGCGACACCACCCGCGCCGCTTGAGGAAAGAAACCCTGGCGCATGCACAACTCGGCCGAGAGATAACTCAAGCCACCACGCTGCGGATGTGGAATGGAAATAAAGGCTTCGTCCTTCAATCCCGCCAGGTCGATGCCTGCGCTCGAACCCGCCAACGGATGATTCGGCGGCACCGCCAGCAACAGGCGCTCGCTGAACAGCGGCAGGATCTGCACCCCCTCGCGCTGGCGCAATACCGGTAGGCGCAACAGGCCGATATCCAGCCGTCCCTCGGCCAGTTCTTCAAGCTGGGCTTCGGAGGACAACTTGACGATATCCATCGATGCCCCCGGACTCTGCTCCAGAAAGTGACTGATCGCCCGCAGCAATCGACCGCTCATCGGCACCGTGCTGGAGTGGCTCAGGCGCAAGGTGCCCAGTTGCCCTTTGCCCACCTGGGTCGCCAACTCGCTGGCCTTGGTCAGTTCGCTCAGCAGATTCCTTGCCCGCGGATAGAAAGCTTCACCGGCCGCGGTCAGTCTCGGCTGGCGCGCCGTACGTTCGAACAAGGGCGTCTGCAAATGGTTTTCCAGTTCCTTGATTTGCCGGCTCAAGGCCGACTGCGCGATAAACAGGCGTTCGGCTGCCGCGCTGAAACTGCCGGATTCGGCGATCTCGACGAAGTAGCGCAGTTGGCGGGTGGAAATCACGAGTCATGCCTTTTTGAGATGGGTGGTGGGCTCTGAATATATTAGTCGCAAGGCTCGGCACTGGCTAAAGTCAATCGAACCCATTGTGGAAGTGTTCTTCATGAGTCTTGTCGCACTGTTGGACCAGTGGCCGTTCAGTGCCACCGATTGGCTGGTGGTGGAGCTGGGCGTGGCCCTGGCCTATATCGTCTTCGGTGTGGCCGGTTTTGGCACGGCGCTGGTGGCGGGGCCGATCCTGATCCTGTTCATGCCGCTGTCGAAAATCGTTCCTTTGCTGGTGCTGCTGGATTTCATCGCGGCCTTTGGCAATTTGCTGCCGTCGCGCAAGGATGTCGCCAAGCCTGAGTTGCTGCGGTTGCTGCCGTGCATGGCAGTGGGTTGCACCCTGGGGGTGATCTTCCTGTTGAATCTCAAGTCCGACATGCTGCTGCTGCTGATGGGCTTGTTCATCAGCGCCTATGCGGTCTATGGCTTGTTGGTCAAGGCGCGACCGACACAGCTGGCGGCGGGTTGGGCCGTGCCCATGGGCACGGTGGGCGGGATGTTCGGTGCGCTGTTTGGCAGCGGCGGCTTTCTTTATGCGATCTACCTTAATAGTCGCTTACCCAAGGACGCGGCCCGGGCCACCCAAAGCGCCCTGATCAGTTGCAGTACGGTGGTGCGTTTGTCGCTGTTCGTGATCGCCGGGGTGTATGCTGAATTGCCCCTGCTGGCGTTGGCGCTCTGCCTGCTGCCGGCGATGCTGCTGGGCTCGTTGATCGGCCGGCGTTTGATCCGCCGGCTGTCGCGCGAAGCCTTTGTGCGGCTGGTGACCTGGTTGGTGCTGGCCAGCGGGATTGCCCTGATCAGCCGTTATTTCAGTACTTGACCTCGGGGTTTCAGGGATTAAGCTGCCGGGTCGCAAACGCTCCAGGCAGTACCCATGAATTCGCAAAGCATCATCGTTCCGAAGATTTCCACCCTGCCGGTCCACGAACCCCGGGCCCGGGCCGTTGTGCGCTGGCTGGTGCGCAAGAACATCATCGAGGAGCAACTGAGCACCTGCGGGCGCACCGGCAATCGCATGGCCCATGCCATTGCCCCGGGCGCCGCCAGCGTGGTCCTGCACCCCGAAGCGCTGCCGTTCCATGAGCCGATCAACGGCCTGGAGATCGTCACCAAGCGCTGCATCTATACCCCGGCCAAGGGTTTTCTCGAAGAAGCAGGCTGCGCCGAGTGCCGCAAGGAAGTCGGCGAGGCGTTGTTCGACAGCCTCGAGGAGTGGATGCCGGGGCGTACCGAGAACTTCATCTGCCCGCTGTGCGGCCATGAAGACGATATCAACGGCTTTCTGTTCCTGCAGGAATGCGCTTTTTCCAACCTGGGCTTTATCTTCAACAACTGGGCCGAAGCCGGCTTCAAGCAGAGCTTTCTCGACGAGTTCGCCGACTGGCTGGACCAGCCAGTGGCCTGGGTAAAAGTGGAACTTTAAATAAGCCAAGGTTTACATTGAGCCCAGGGGGCCATCTGAGTATAATGGCGCGCTTCCATTTTCCCGCTCGGGAGCCCCCGCGATGCTGCGTATCAGCCAAGAAGCTCTGACCTTCGACGACATTCTCCTAGTGCCCGGTTATTCCGAGGTACTCCCTAACGAAGTCAGTCTCAAGACCCGCCTTACCCGTGGCATCGAGCTGAATATTCCGCTGGTTTCCGCCGCCATGGACACCGTGACCGAAGCCCGTCTGGCCATTGCCATGGCCCAGGAAGGCGGTATCGGTATCATCCACAAGAACATGACCATCGAGCAGCAAGCTGCCGAAGTGCGCAAGGTCAAGAAGTTCGAAGCCGGCGTGGTCAAGGACCCGATCACCATCGAGGCCGATGCCACGGTGCGTGAACTGCTCGAACTGACCCGCATGCACAACATCTCCGGTGTGCCGGTGCTGCACGACGGCGACCTGGTCGGCATCGTCACCTCCCGCGACGTGCGCTTCGAAACCCGCATGGATGTCCCGGTTCGTGAAGTGATGACGCCTAAAGAGCGCCTGGTCACGGTCCGCGAAGGCGCGAACAAGAACGAAGTCCGCGAGTTGCTGCACAAGCACCGTCTGGAAAAAGTCCTGATCGTCGACGACAAGTTTGCCCTCAAGGGCATGATGACCGTCAAGGACATCGAAAAATCCAAGGCTTACCCGCTGGCCAGCAAGGACGACCAGGGTCGTCTGCGTGTCGGCGCCGCGGTGGGTACCGGTAAAGATACCGCTGATCGCGTGGCGGCACTGGTCACCGCCGGTGTCGATGTGGTGGTGGTCGACACCGCCCACGGTCACTCCAAAGGGGTGATCGACCGCGTTCGCTGGGTCAAGCAGAACTTCCCGGAAGTGCAGGTGATCGGCGGCAACATTGCCACCGGCGCCGCCGCCAAGGCCCTGGCCGAAGCGGGCGCGGATGCGGTCAAGGTCGGTATCGGCCCGGGCTCGATCTGCACCACCCGGATCGTCGCCGGTGTCGGTGTGCCGCAAATCAGCGCCATCGCCAACGTCGCCGCGGCCCTTGAAGGCACCGGCGTACCTCTGATCGCCGACGGCGGCATCCGCTTCTCCGGTGACCTGTCCAAGGCCATCGTCGCCGGTGCTTCCTGCGTGATGATGGGCTCGATGTTCGCCGGTACCGAAGAGGCTCCGGGCGAGATCGAACTGTTCCAGGGTCGTTCCTACAAGGCCTACCGTGGCATGGGTTCGCTGGGGGCGATGTCGCAGTCCCAGGGTTCCTCCGACCGCTACTTCCAGGACTCCTCCGCGGGGGCCGAGAAGCTGGTACCGGAAGGTATCGAAGGGCGCGTACCCTACAAGGGCTCGCTGACCGCCATCGTCCATCAACTGATGGGCGGCCTGCGTTCCTCGATGGGTTACACCGGCAGCGCCAACATCGAAGAAATGCGCACCAAGCCTGAATTCGTGCGGATTACCGGTGCCGGCATGGCTGAATCTCACGTTCACGACGTGCAGATCACCAAGGAAGCTCCAAACTATCGCGTAGGTTGATAGTGATCGCCTCCTGGCCGAGCTCGGGAGGCGATTGACGAATTTGAACCGGGGCTGTTGATGACAGCCCCGTGTTGTTTCTGATTTCACAGACGAGAATGACTCATGGCCCTCGACATTCACGCCCACCGCATCCTGATCCTCGACTTCGGTTCCCAGTACACCCAGCTGATTGCCCGCCGCGTGCGTGAAATCGGCGTGTACTGCGAACTGCATCCGTTCGACATGGACGACGAAGCGATTCGCGAATTCGCTCCCAAAGGCGTCATCCTCGCCGGCGGTCCCGAGTCCGTGCACGAAGCCGACAGCCCGCGCTGCCCGCAAGCCGTGTTTGACCTGGGGGTTCCGGTCTTCGGTATCTGCTACGGCATGCAGACCATGGCCGAGCAGTTGGGCGGCAAGGTCGAAGGTTCCGAGTTGCGTGAATTCGGTTATGCCCGTGTCGATGTGGTCGGCAAGAGTCGTCTGCTGGACGGCATCGAAGACCACGTCGACGCCGATGGCCTGTTTGGCCTCGACGTCTGGATGAGCCACGGTGACAAGGTCACCCGGATGCCAAAGGACTTCCATATCCTGGCCAGCACCCCGAGCTGCCCGATTGCCGGCATGTTCAACGACGACCTGCGTTACTACGGCGTGCAGTTCCACCCGGAAGTAACACATACCAAGCAGGGCGGTCGCATTCTGTCGCGCTTCATCCTCGACATCTGCGGCTGCGAAGCGCTGTGGACGCCGTCGAAGATCGCTGAAGACGCCATCGCCAACATCCGTGCCCAGGTCGGCACCGACAACGTCCTGCTGGGCCTGTCCGGTGGCGTTGACTCCTCGGTGGTTGCGGCACTGCTGCACAAGGCCATCGGCGACCAACTGACCTGCGTCTTCGTCGACAACGGTCTGCTGCGCTTGCACGAAGGCGAGCAAGTGATGGCCATGTTCGCCGAGAACATGGGCGTCAAGGTGATCCGCGCCAACGCCGAGGATCAATTCCTGAACAACCTGGCCGGCGAGTCGGACCCTGAGAAGAAGCGCAAGATCATCGGTCGCACCTTTATCGACGTGTTCGATGCCGAGTCCTGCAAGCTGGACAACATCAAGTACCTGGCCCAGGGCACCATCTACCCGGACGTGATCGAGTCGGCTGGCGCGAAAAGCGGCAAGGCCCACGTGATCAAGTCCCACCATAACGTCGGTGGCTTGCCGGAAGAGATGAACCTCAAGCTGGTCGAGCCGCTGCGCGAACTGTTCAAGGACGAGGTTCGTCGCCTTGGCCTGGAGCTCGGCCTGCCCTACGACATGGTCTACCGTCACCCGTTCCCGGGCCCGGGCCTGGGTGTGCGGATCCTCGGTGAAGTGAAGAAGGAATACGCCGACCTGCTGCGTCGCGCCGACCATATCTTTATCGAAGAACTGCGCAAGGCCGACTGGTATCACAAGGTCAGCCAGGCGTTCGTGGTGTTCCAGCCGGTGAAATCGGTCGGTGTGGTCGGTGACGGCCGGCGTTACGCCTGGGTCGTGGCCCTGCGTGCGGTGGAAACCATCGACTTCATGACCGCCCGTTGGGCGCACCTGCCGTACGAGCTGCTGGAAACCGTCAGCGGCCGGATCATCAACGAGATCGAAGGCATCTCCCGCGTCACCTACGACGTGTCGAGCAAGCCGCCGGCGACGATCGAGTGGGAATGATGGCTTCATCCTCGCGTCAGCGGGGTGAAGAATAGGCGCTTTAGCTCAATGCCAGTCAGCCACGCTGACTGGCATTTTTATTTGCGCTCGGATGCTTCGGCGATTCAAGTCTGATGGCCTTTGGAGGCAGCACACTCCGACACAATTGCACTCATTACTCTGATCGCCTGGTGAGCTGATAGGCGCTTATAGTCTGTGCTTCGCTGCTGAATCAGCGAACGGATTTCGCAGTCCGTACACATTCTAACCAGCAGCGCCGCAAGCCTGTTGTTGGCGTTTTCTCTCGCCTCCAATAAGCTTCCATGGCGACTGTGCGTGGGAGACCTTCGGGTCTGCCGGGTTTATGGTTGGAATTACCGGTCTGCGAACCCGCGCACAGTTGCCACCCATTTCGTTTCGCAGCGGACGGTGGTGACCCTTTAAGACATTTAAGGGAATTCCTACCATGCAAAGTAACGAACGCTTTACCCCCGTCGATACCGTAGCTTCCGAGCACCCTGTCCTGTACATCGATAGCCATGCGCCCCTGGTCGACCTGCATGCCTGCGTCAGCGAGCGCATCGGTGCCTTGGGTAATATCCTGAGTCTTTTTTCTTGTTGTAGCTTGAATGACAGCGATCCACGCGATATTGCTTCTATCGCCAACATCAGTCGAATCCTGTTGCAGGACGTTAATGACGTTTTTGCGGTGATTCAACAGCGTGGCCTGATGGCAGAGCGGCGCGTCTGCTGATTTTTACTCCATGCTTTGCTGAGGCCGCGATAGCCCGTTGGGTTTTATTGCGGCCCTTCCCTGAGTTTTCTGTCAGCAATGACCGCTGCTGAGTTGCGCGCTGACGTGGCACTGGTGCCAATCGGCAAGCAGCGTATGACGCCGTCGATGGCTCGGTGGTGTGTCTTGCCTTTTAGTGTGCTACCTTGTGAGTAAACATTGATCAAGCCGTATGGGGTACTCAAGCCATGAACCACAAGCTGAACACCTATGGCGTATCCATAGTAGAGAGGCCTAAAATTAAAGCCACCAAGAAGCTGGACTTGGGTGGCGACCCGGGTAAGCGGATCGTTTTTTTGGAAACCAGGCTCGTTCTGACAACTCACAAGAAGACCTTTCGGAAACTGGCTGACATGTAATGGAATTGATCTTCTTTCCATTTGAACGGGTCATTGAGATAAATACTCAAATCTTGACTACCGAGCCCGGCATGCGAGGGGTGGTAAATATTCCGATCTTGCAGGGCGCGCTGGCCCGAATCGATAATGCGATCGCCTATAATGGCCTCGATGATGTATTTGAAATTGCCGCTAAGTACACTGCCAGTATCGCGCAAGGCCATGCACTGCCTGATGCTAACAAGCGTACCGGACTTGCAGTCGGCTTGGAGTATCTTTCGCTCAATGATTATGAAATTACCCTAGACAATGATCTTCTGGCGGATGCGGTTAGAGATTTGGTTGTCGGCGATATCAATGAGCTTGATTTCGCTGATATTCTCTACTCCTATTTCAGCGCCTCACAAAATCAGGCTTAGTACTAGGAGGGCCTGTCAGATGTATTGGCTGGATTAGCCGTAGTTATGATGAGGCAATGGCAGAGTTTTCGAGGCTGATCCGTTATATGCGGCTGAGCTGCTGGATGAAGTTGTGCATGATGGCGTGCGGATGAATTGCCCATCCGCCCCGGAGCATCAGTGATCGGCTGCCTCTGCTATGAAAGACGCTGGCCGGGCCTCCTGAGTAGTGTTTTTGCTAGGCATGGTACTATTCATAGGCCTTTGGGTTCTGCTTGCTTTATCTTGTTAATTTATTTGATCTTCTGCCTTCTATTGATAACTGAGTGGGAGTGGCCCCTCTTTGCAATAAATAAAAGCCCGCTTAACAATGGGCTTTTGTTTTTGTCGCGGTGCAGGAGTTAAATATTAAGATTCGGGTTTTGATGCGAATGTTCCGATGTAAACATAAGATTCAAGGTTAAACGCGTCTTTTAGCTGGCGAGGATTGTACTCTATGACCTGCGGGGGCATTAGATAGCGCCGATGTCACCATGACTAACCTCCAGTCTGGGTTGAGCATTAATCCTGTATTGTGTTCGTTACGGGTGAGAAAAAAACGCGGTGTCGTGCTGGCCGTACCCTTAACTTCGACATGGAGCGCTGACTCTTTGCGCGTGAAGATAAAGTCATACCCGCAGGGAAGGTGTGTTGTGCGCTGGTAGTCGTAGCCTTGTGCTATGTAATATGCGATCACTGCGTCTTCAGCGGCCAGCTCAACGGCTTTGCGATGTTCAGGGCTGCCAAATCCCCGAAGAGGGTCGGCCTGATCTAGTTCTGGGTCAAAAACGGTGTGTTCATTGGGGTTGTGTATTGCGACTGAGGCCAAACGCGTCATTAAGCTCTCGAGCCGAGCCTACACTCTTTCTTTGTTCTCGGTCTTCGTAACGTTTGGGCCGTCTAGGTTCTGTATGAAAACCTTTGAAACCCCATCGCGGCCCCTGACGGCCTGAGTTTCCGTAGAGTTCTTGCCATTTAGGCGAAGGACTCTGCCATGCCCAAACGATACGAACTTTCCGACGCAGACTGGGAAATAGTCGCTGATCTTTTTGCTGAACATCGGCGCACCGGACGCCCAAGAGTCGACGACCGCTTGATGCTCAACGGCGTGTTGTGGGTGCTTTGCTCCGGTGCAGCATGGCGGGACATGCCTGAGCGATTTGGGCCTTGGTCGACGGTCTATCAGCGATTTCGAGACTGGCGAAACCAGGGCACCTTCAACAAGATGCTCAAGCGGCTACACGTCAAACTTAATGCGCAAGGCCTGATCGACCTGAATACCTGGTGCATCGATTCAACAGCAGTGAAAGCCACCCGAGCCTCTTCCGGCGCAGGCCAAAAAGGGGGGCGCAAGAACCAGCGGACCACGCACTTGGACGAAGCCGGGGTGGGCTGACGACGAAAATTCACATGGTCTGCGACGCCCGAGGCATACCGCTCCACTTCACCCTCTCTGGTGGGCAGGCAAGCGACATTTCACATGCTCAACCGCTGCTCGATGCTGTCCACATCCCCTCTGGTCGAGGTAGGCCACGCAAGCGATGCCGCTGGCTCTTGGCCGACAAGGGGTATGACGCTGACTCGTTGCGCCGGTACTGCGATCGTTATCGAATGCAGCCGGTGATTCCCCTGCGGGACATGAAGCGCAAGCCAAAGCCCGGCTTGCCGCGTCTCTTCGACAAGCCCAAATATCGGCATCGGAATGTGATAGAGCGGCTATTTGGTTGGCTTAAGGAGCACCGCCGCCTGGGAACACGCTATTGCAAGCTGGCGGAAAGCTTTGCAGCGATGGTCACACTGGCTTGCTGGCGGCGGTGTCTACGACATTTCTTTTCGTACAGTGCCTAGGAAAGAGTACTTCCCCTGTTTCACGGATAGATCCGAGAACGGCAGAACTCGCTCCTCGGGCGGGATGAAGTAAGCGGAATCGCTGGCTATGCAATATGACCAGTCGTAAGCAGGATGGGGGAAAATTTGCTGTCGCTGGTCGGTGTTGTTGGGGCGGACAATCCACTCACCATGAAGCATTGCATTTTCGTACCAGCCGACCACGTGTATACCTGGGGTTGCCGATTTTTGGCCAGACATACAACCGTCCAGACGCGTTTTCTACACTTGGAAAGATCAAGGTATTTCTAGGACGTTTATACCCATCCGACAGCCCCAATTCCCAAGGTACCCATTTGCTGTTTTTGACATTCTCCGTGACAAAAACAATGAATTTCCTGCACTTCTGAATCCGGGAGCGAAGCTGTATGGCCACCTCCCGTCCGGAGTGAGACTGCAATGTCGGATCTTTGGTATCGACGTAGACTCGAGCACCGTGTCCTTCAAGAATCGTAATCACAGCGGGGACTAATTCGTTATCCTTAGACGAATGAGATAAGAAGGTAAATCCGTCCGGTGCTCGACGTTGTGCCGCGTATAGTTTCTTGTTGTAAACACTGCGGCCGGCGTTGTCACGTATCCGGTCAATATCACCACGAGTGAGATAATCAGGCATTTGCAGCTCTCACTTCTCTCATGGACAAAATCTCGGCCTTACTGCACTCAAAGGTTTCCACTTCCCAAGTGGCGGTTACTGCCACTCGGAAGAGATGTTCGTTCTGCTCAGCCTGTTCGAGATCACCTAGTGCTAACAAAGCATTTGATTGAGTCGCATATATCCAGCGCTTGTCCGGTCTGTCGTAAAAATCTCCAGATCGAATGATTTCCTGGAGGGCCTCTACGATAGCCGTGCGCGCTTTATGCGCACTCATAAAATCGTATTTGGTTTCCGCCGCGTCATCCTGCACGAGCCCCCTGTACTCGAGGCAGAGCGCCAGATTTTCTCCGTTATAGTAATCCCTGCGTACTTCGTAACCGCGGCCATAGTATCGTATCGCCAGATCCAGATATTCACGCTCCTTGGTCAGTAACCAAAGCCTTTTGCGAATCGCGCCAGCGATGCCCAACGTCTCTGGATCATTTGAACCTGCAGGATCCAACACCTCCAAAATGCGACCGGCTTCCAAAAGAGCGTCAACTTCAGTAGGAAGCATCGCCTTATAAGTCGTAAGTGCCAGTTTCTGGACTATATCTGGCTCGCCAGGCTTCATCGCTTCAGCGGCAGCAAACGCCTTGCTTGCGCCTATATGATCACTAGCTTTCAGCAGCCGCTCGCCTGTGTGCATGTAGTGAAACAGCCTTTGCTGAGCGGCTTCCGCCTCATCCAGTAATTCTGCATATTGCTCATCAGTCAATCGAGGCCGTTGGAGTTTCGGCAGATAGGTATAAACCGGGCTGTCCGGTCGATCAGAGGTTAAGGATGCTGAAATTAGCTCCTCTAATGCAGGGACTGCTCTTCTAGCTTCCCGCACGCCTATGTCCTCACCGAAGTGGGAGTATTTGAAGGTATTTGTGTGGTTGAGATCAAAGTAAAGTTTACCTTTGTCCTCAGTCATAATAATGGTTGAGTTTGGACGTAACGCGTGACGAACGCCTAGTTCATAAACCGCGTTCACGTTGCCCGTGGAAATGTCCGCTATTACTAGGTCTGCTCGTAGAAGTTGATCGTACATCTCAACGTCGATAATGCCTGAGTGAACTTTCTCATCTGCTCGAATGCAACGAAGCCCCTGATTGGTCACTGCTGGCTCGATGATAGCTTCGTAGGTAGCGTTCAGGTCTAATGTTCTTCCGGTCTCGAAATCCGTTTTCTTTCCGAATCCCATAATCACAAAACACACTTTTCTAGTATCTTTGGCATCAATAATTTTAGCTTTCAGCATCAATCTATTGCTCACTCAGCTACATCGGTGTCACGCTATAAAGTAAAGTGGATCACCGATGTATGTGCTTATTGTCAATCAATAGCTATTCGTTGCGTTATCCAAAGCATCGATAATGCGCTCCAGAGTGAAACTTGTAGCCCACGCGGTGCCGACGTTCAATAGGCCGGGAGGCGTTTTATTTGCTTTCTCGAGTTTGATAGCGGCAAGTTTAAGATTAGTATCTGATTGTTTAGCGCGATCAATTTCCCAAGTGATCCAGTCACTTTCATGACTTTTAGCTCCGACGATTACGAGGATGTGCGTTGCGCTTTTCATCATCTTGGTAAGTGACGCCTGGATTACCGAGGCTTCGGTACTATTGATTGCTACATCGGGACCACGACTATCGAACTCGAAGTCAAATTTATCATTTGCATCCCATGCTTGAAGCAGACGTTTGTACAGCGCGTCTTCCGAATGGTCGTAGCTGATAAAAACCTTATGCTTAGCCATCTGTGATCCCTCATTGATGAGTATTTCTTAGGTAAATCGATGCTTCCTAGCGGGAGCTACCGACGAGACATTCGCGCATATGACAAAAATTAGTGACTCGGTAGTACCATCTTGCGACGTGCCAGCCATGCATAGGTTGGGGGGCAATGTGTATGGCTTTTACCCCCGCCTACGTGGTCAAAAAAATAGCAGATGGCCATCATCGTGTCCACTGATGGATCGTCAGCCATCGGGGGGGGCTAGGGACTCTAAGCCAAGCTGGCCGACAACCGAGGATCAAGTCCGTGCCTCAGATTTGGATTGCGCGTATCCAAAAAATACGTGGCATTAAGCCTGTATGGAGTTAAAGTCGTCCAGTTGCCCCGGAAAATGGGCTTTTCGATAGGTAGGGGGAAGGGATAATGGGGTTGCCGAGAACATTTATAGGATTTAGTAGCACGGATATTCACTATTATCGATTGATGCTAGCTTGGAAAGAACATGATCATATTGATTTCAACTTTGTTAACTGTCAGCTTTCTCAGGAGATAAACTCCCATGATGAGGCATATATAAAGCGTAAATGTCGTGAGCGGATAGATATGGCAGGGACGTTTGCGGTGCTTATAGGCGCGGATACTCGAAGTAAGCACAAGTATGTACGTTGGGAAATGGAAGTTGCATTAGAGAAAAAGTGTAGGATTATAGGTATAAATTTGGATGGTTTGCGTAGTGTGGTAGACGCTAGATGCCCGCCTATTATTAGAAATATAGGCGCGGTATTTGTTCCGTTTTCCCCGAAAATTGTTGCTCATGCGTTAGAGAATTGGACAAGGCAACCTGATAATGATTGGCATTATAAAGACGAAATTTACAAGCGCCTCGGATATAAGTGAGTAGGTATAATTTATGGATGAGAAAGATTTTCCGGCGCTGTACCGCTCCGCTAATGAGCTTTCATTAAAGTCGCAATCACATTTTTTTACTGCGTTGAGATTCCATCTTTTGACTTTAGTTGTTGCAGCGATCCTATCAATTGTAAGCATTCCTCATTGGAGTGTAGCTGCTTTGCAGGTATTTGCGCTATTAGCGGCATTAGCTTGCTCAATCTACCTCTTTAATGTTCGGCCTGAAAAGCTTTGGTACGGAGGTAGAGCGGTCGCAGAGTCCATTAAAACGATAACTTGGCGTTATGTATGTCGAGCTGAGCCATTTCAGGGTGATAATGATGTCGCTCGAAAAGATTTTCGTCAAACATTGAAGGCTGTCATTGAGCAGAATAGGGAAGTCTGTCGCGCTTTGACCGATCACTTGGATGGGACTCAGATTTCTCCCTTGATGGAAAGAATGAGAGACCAGTCACTAGAAGATCGTAAAGCTACTTACTTAAAAAGCAGAATCAATGATCAGCATAAATGGTATGCCAATAAGGCTAAGTTTAATCGTAGAAGAGCGCAGTATTTTTTCTGGGCTCTAATAGTTATCAATACATTTGCAGTAGTTTGCGCTGTGGTCAGGGTGGCTAATGTGGAGGTTCCTTTCTGGCCGACTGACGTATTCGTAGCTGGGGCAGCAAGCATTTTAAGCTGGATGCAGGCAAAGCGTTTCTCCGAGCTGGCGGCATCGTACTCTTTAACAGCTCATGAAATTGGTCTTGTAAAAGAAGAAGCGCAGCTTCCTAGTAATGACGAAAAATTCTCCATATTCGTAGGTGATGCGGAAAATGCGTTCTCTCGGGAACACACACAGTGGGTTGCAAGGAAAGATGTGTAATAAGCTGCTGTCAGGAATTGGATAGTCAGAGGAGGTAATATGTTTAATCTTATTATGAGATCTGTTGAGTGGGGTACAGGCCGGGGCACGATAGAGGTCAGTCGGGTGTTTGAGTATACGGAGACTCATGTGTCGGCCCAGTTTAAAGAAAATAATCTACCTGTGCTTGATAAGCTTCTAGCTCTTCCTTGTCTATTTATGCAAGAAGGTACGAGTGATGAGATTGCTTATGTTGGGCAAGTAAATAGAGCGAGAGTAATCGGCGGGGATATATCTTTTGAATACTCTATGGATAGTGAGGTGCCACCTTTTCTGAATAGCTTTATATACGAGCATAGAATGGAGTTGGATATGCCAAGAGATTTCGAGTTCTCTCGAAAACATTGGGCTGTAAAAGATATAGATCTTTATCGGTTTTTACTTCGAGCAGTCAGGCCGAGGCGTCAAAGGCCAGCGGTGTTTCAGATTGCTGAGCACGAGAGTATTGAAGCGATGTTGGTGTCTGTAATGATGCCATTTGATGCTGCATTTGATGCTGTTTTCACAGGCATTCAGTCAGCTGCTGCTGGTGTTGGTTTGCGTTGTCGACGTGCCGACGATATCTGGGAAAATCCTTCCATAATTCAGGATGTAGTCGCCTTGATAGACAGATCGCGCATTGTGGTTTGCGACTGCACAGGAAGAAATCCTAATGTGTTTTACGAGGCTGGCATTGCGCATACATTAGGTAGGGATGTCATATTAATAGCTCAAGCTGAGCATGACATACCGTTTGATCTGCGGCACCTTCGATTTATTCGTTATCATGGTAATGCTCAAGGAATAGCTGAGCTTGCAGTTGCTTTGCAAGCTAGATTGCAGACTATTATTGGGCACTAATGGTTCGAATTGAATTGTTGGCAACCCTAACTCATGAGGTATGGGGTAGGGCGTATTCAAAAAACGTACTTACATTAAGGAGTATAACTTTTAATCAAGTGATTGTGGCAGTGTCACTCAAGCGCTTTGCGGCACTGGCTGTATCTTAGAGCTTCACTCTTTTTTGTTAGGTCCGTGATCTGGGTCATCGTCTTCCAAGATATTTCTAGGGTCGAGCCTGATAGAAAGTGCCCGGTCGATATAGTGAGGGAGCTCCATCATTAGCATTTTATCCGATTTTGTTCGGCCCATCAGGAGTTCGCCCAAGGGGCCACGGCTAGTCAGTTTCGCTAAGCTCATTACGTTTTGAGCAATTTCTCGAGCTTGTTCCGGCGTGGCGGTTTTCAGGTCGCGATGGGCCTCAACTAAAACTTCTGCGAGCCAAGGCATCCGATCTCGCACGAAACCTGCTAGTATTAGCAGCGACATGTCGGTTTTGCGCGTCATTAATATATGCATTACTTCATCTAGCATGCGTGGGTCATTGTCGCGATATCGCATGTTAGGATTGCGAATGCCTCGATCTATTAGTTCTGGATCGAAATCACGCATACGCGTCCCAAGTCCTCGAACTTGGGAAACTAGATCTTCTAGAATTTCAGTTTGAGGGCGCATATGTTTTTCTGATGCTTCTTTGTCTGGGATCGCATCAAGTTTCTGTTGTAGTTGTGGCCAAAGTGCAGGAACGAGTTGTTCAACAGTTGTGTCTGCTGCCTTGTTTTCGGCCACGGCGTTGATTGCCTTAGCCACATTCAACATTCCATGCAGGTCGACCTTAAGTGCTTGGAATTGAGCGAGTGGACCACTGAGATCACTAAGTTCAAGACCCCAGAGAAGTGGGATGACCTTTGCATCAATCATCGACTTAGATAGCGCTCCAGCTTCAAACAGAATCCATTCTGATGTTAAGTTCTCTGGAGTTATACAAAGGATGCCAAAATTTGAGGTCTCAAGCTCGTTGGAAATAGCCTGCGCCCAGCGATCGCCACCAGAAATATCTTTGTCGGATACCCAAGGTTTCGCATATTGAAGAATAAGAGGTAGCCAATCCTTTAAAGCAACAGCCAACGCCTTGCTGCGTTTACCGCTCCAACTAATAAATACTTTCATTGCGTCCTCTATTTGGCGTCCTGCCATCATGTAGTATGATTACACTGCTATGTCGATGCTGATGAATTCACATAAAGCTGGATAGCTTTCCCGGTTCAAAGTTGAAGGGCATTACTCGACATAGTACTCATTGATGCTGTGTCCGAATGATACTCTGGCGGCTACGGCAAAGGCTAGGCGCAGTCAGCGATGGCCGAGCCTGCAAGCCGGGCAAGATAGTATGCGACTGGCTCAACACCCGCTACGCTAAACTGACTGCGGCGTTGACCAGCATACCGAACTGCTGAGCGCCCGACTTTACCAGAGCCAGAGCCAGAGCCAGGGTCAGACAGCTCATGGTTATGACGGGCTTTTTTCCGCATCGATGCTGGTCTGTCCAAGGTATGACCTGCTGAGTAAACTCAGTTGATGCCGGGTGCGCAACTTGGTACAGCACATCAGTATCCAGTGTGGGCCTTTGCCCGTTTGGCCCCATAGGCCTTGCTGCAGCACAATAGTTTGAGGCGCATGATGAAAGATAGAACTCACGCAGAGGCTATGGCCGAGCTTTTTCAAGCTGATCCGTCTTATGCAGCAGCACTTCTTGCTGAGGTCCGCCGCGATGGCGATTTGGCTGAGTTGGCCATTCTGGTGAATCAGCTAGCTGCGATGAATGATATGGGTGCAGAGGCAAGCGGAGAGTTGCCTTAAGAGGCTTTTATTGGGCATGGCGTTTTTCATGGTTTGGTTTGGCAGTTTATTTTTATCTACTTGTATTTAAAGGATTTTAATTATCTGTTGATGATTGAGTGGGAATGATTCTCGCGTGATGTAAGCCTCAAGCATTGAAGCAAAGGCGGTCGATACCTCAGTATCGACCGCCTTTGTCGTTTCAGATCATAAGAAAAATTACCTCGCCTGCCCTCGCAATACCTCGCAAGTACATTGATCTACCGAGGTTTTTTGTCTCCCTACACTCAAGAAACCAGCACCGAATCGAGGTGCTAATCGAGTCATTTTTTGTCGATAAATGGATTTGGTTGTCAGTTGACAACCTATGCGCTTGGAGCAAGACTGGAGGCTATGGATGGCTAGAGCAAGACACCCGATCAAGGAGATCGAGAAGGTTCTGCGTCATGCAGAGGAACTTGGCTGGCGAATCAAGGTGGGCGGTTCGCATGCCTGGGGCAGGATGTACTGCCCGCTTCACAGTGGGCTGTGCCGTTGCCAGGATCACTGTATCACCAGCATATGGAGTACGCCGCGAGACCTGATCAGTCATGCCCGCAATTTGCAGCGGGTGGTTGATGGTTGTGTCATCAACCACGCTAATGGCGATCCCCTGATCGCTTCTCCCAAGGAGTAGAACCATGGAGTATGAATTCACCCTGAGGTACCAGCTATCGGAGCAGAACAACGATCCGGATGTATTGATTGAGCGCTTGTTTGAGTGCGGTTGCGATGATTCACTGATCGGCTGCGGAATCCCTGGAAGGCTGGCGCTGAAGTTCTCTCGGGATGCCGACAGCGCCGCTCAGGCATTGCTTAGTGCCTTGCAGGACGTCAAGCGCGCCATCCCCGATGCTCGCCTTATCGAAGTTGTACCTGATCTGGTCGGCCTTTCGGATATCGCCGAGATCATCGGTGTTTCGCGGCAGAACATGCGCAAGCTCATGCTGGGTCACGGTGCGTCATTCCCGTTGGCGGTCCACGAAGGCAGCGCTTCCGTCTGGCACCTGGCGGAAGTCCTGGGCTGGCTCGAAGGCCGCGGCTATGACCTTGAGCCCCGAATGATTGAAACCGCGCAGGCTGCCCAGGATATCAATCTCACCAAGGCCACCAGCAAGCTCGGTGTGGTCAATCCCGAGTGGCTGGCGCTGGTGCTGTGAGTCGGCCGGTGCCAGCGGCTCAGCGCCTTGCCACATCCGAGAAGTAGAACTTGTCCAGGGTGTGCCGCGACTCGGTGTATTCGAACTGCCGGCCGTCCTGCAAAAACGTCTGGTTCTTCACCACGATCACATGGCTGGCCCCATCCAGGTCCAGGTGCAGCAGGTCGTCCCGGCTGCAACGGGCCGCCTCGATGGTGCGCTGGGCGAAGCTGATGCTCAGTTGCAGGGTTTTCTCGATATAGGCATAGATCGACTGTTCGGCGATTTCCCGGGTCAGGCCGGGAATCCGGTCGGCGACGAAATAGTTGATGTCGAGGATGATCCGCTTGCCGTCGATGCGCCGCACCCGCTTGATGCGAATCACCGGGCTGCCCGGCTCGGCATCCAGGCGCTCCTGAAGCGAGCCTTCAAGGGCGATCTCGCTGAACTCCACCACTTCGGTGCCGATATTGCTGCCTAGGCTGGAGTGGGCTTCCTGGAAGCTGACGATGCCGCCCAATTGAAACTCGATCGGGCTGCGGGACAGCACGAAGGTGCCCTTGCCATGGATCTTCTGCGCGAAACCGCGCTCCTGCAATTGCTCGATGGCCTTGCGCACGGTGCCGCGGCTGGCCTGGTAGCTGTCCATCAGTTCGGTTTCCGACGGCAGCCGGGCGCCTTTTTCCAATTGCTCTGTGGTAATGCTGGCAAGCAGATCACTGTAGATCTGGTTGTATTTGCTCATGCTGGTCGCTCTGGATCGAAAGTACTCGCCAACAGGGTAGCCGACGCGATGTCCTGGGACCTTGAACCTTAAGGGCAGGTCGAAACTTTGTCCATTTGTCGGATCTTTTACCGATAAACCCCAAACTCGTCTGTACGAGTTGTTGCTTTAACTCGTACAGACGAGTATTTTTCATTCCTGTGTGCTGCCAACACCCTCCAATAACAAGAAACAGTGGAAGAAAAGCATGAGCCACGACTATCCGAATATCGCCCGCGAGCTGCTGCAAGGCCTCGGTGGCGCCGAGAACCTCGAGCAGGCCGCTCACTGTGTCACCCGTCTGCGCCTGGCCCTCAAGGACCCGAGCCGGGTCGACAAGGCCGCGCTGGCCAATATCGACCTGGTGAAAGGTACCTTCTTCACCGGCGGCTTGTTCCAGATCGTCATCGGTCCGGGGGAAGTGGAGCGGGTCTACGCCGCCTTGCGCGAGATCACCGGGCTGGCCGCCTCGACCATCGCCGACGTCAAGCAGAAAAGCGCCGACAAGATCAACGCCGTACAGCGTCTGGTGCGGGTGTTCTCCGATGTGTTCATGCCGATCCTGCCGGCGCTGATCATTGCCGGTCTGCTGATGGGGGTGAACAACCTCATGGGCGCCAAGGGCATGTTCATCGAAGGCAAGACCTTGCTCGAGGCCTACCCGTCGCTGGACGGCGTATGGAGCCTGATCAACCTGATGGCCAACACCTCCTTCGTGTTCCTCCCGGCCCTGGTCGGCTGGTCGGCGGCCAAGCGTTTTGGCGGCAGTGAAATCCTCGGCATCGTGCTCGGCCTGATGCTGGTGCACCCCGATCTGCTCAATGCCTGGAACTACGGCAAGGCGGTCGCCGGCCTGGACGGCCAGAGCCTGCCGTACTTCGATATCTTCGGCTGGTTCCGCATCGAGAAGGTCGGTTACCAGGGCCAGATCCTGCCGATCCTGATGGCCGCCTATGTCATGAGCGTGATCGAGAAGTGGCTGCGGGCACGGGTGCCGAATGCCATTCAATTGTTGGTGGTGCCGATTACCACCATCGTTGTCACCGGTGTACTGGCCCTGGCGATCATCGGTCCGGTGACCCGTCATCTGGGCATCCTGATCACCGAAGGCGTGGTCATGCTGTTCAACGTGGCACCGGTGCTCGGCGGCGCGATCTTCGGCCTGCTCTACGCGCCATTGGTGATCACCGGCATGCACCACATGTTCCTCGCGGTGGACCTGCAACTGATCTCCACCCAGGGCGGCACCTTCATCTGGCCGATGATCGTCATGTCCAACCTGGCCCAGGGCAGTGCGGCACTCGCGGTGTTCTACATGAGCCGCAATGCGCGGGACCGCAGCATGGCCTCGACCTCGGCGATCTCCGCCTACTTCGGCATCACGGAGCCGGCGATGTTCGGCGTCAACCTGCGCTACAAGTTTCCGTTCTATGCCGCGCTGATCGGTTCGGCGCTGGGCAGCATTTTCCTCTCGCTGAACAAGGTCCAGGCCTCGGCCATCGGCGTGGGTGGCTTGCCCGGTTTCATCTCGATCATTCCGCAATACATCCCGACGTTCATCGTCGGCATGGTTATCGCCATGGTCGTGCCGTTCCTGCTGACCTGCGGGTTGAGCATGAAAATCATCCGCCCCGGCTACCGCGTCGCCTGAAGGTGTCGGGCTGGTTGAACACGGCCCCTTGTAGGAGCGGAGCTGGTGTGGGAGCGGAGCTGGCCCGCGAAGCTTCTAGCGATCTGGCGGGCCCCTTCGCGAGCAAGCTCTGCTCCTACAGGTTCGCGGTGTTCATGAGTACGCAGGTTCAAGTTGACTGAAAGTATCAGGAGTACCCATGCAAGACTGGCAGCGTTCGGTGATCTACCAGATCTATCCGAAAAGTTTCTACAGCCACTCAGGCCAGGCCACCGGCGATCTGCTGGGGGTGGTCGACAAGCTCGACTACCTCAAGTGGCTGGGTGTCGACTGCCTGTGGATCACGCCGTTCCTGCGCTCACCGCAACGCGACAATGGCTACGACATCAGCGACTACTACGCCGTCGACCCGAGCTACGGGACCATGGCCGACTGCGATCTGCTGATCGCCGAAGCCGGCAAGCGCGGCATCACGCTGATGCTCGATATCGTGGTCAACCACACCTCGATCGAACACGAATGGTTCCGCCAGGCCCGCAGCAGCCTCGACAACCCGTACCGCGACTTCTACATCTGGCGCGACCAGCCGAACAACTGGCAGTCGAAATTCGGCGGCAATGCCTGGGAGTACGAGGCCCAGACCGGCCAGTATTACCTGCACCTGTTCGACCACACCCAGGCCGACCTGAATTGGGACAATCCCCAGGTGCGCCAGGAAGTGTTCAAGATGATGCGCTTCTGGCGCGACAAGGGCGTCGGCGGTTTCCGCCTGGATGTGATCAACCTGATCTCCAAGCCGGCCGACTTTCCCGAGGACGCCAGCGACGGTCGCCGTTTCTACACTGACGGTCCGAACGTACACGACTACCTGCAGGAAATGCACCGCGAAGTCTTCGAAGGCCATGACCTGATCAACGTTGGCGAAATGTCCTCCACCAGTCTTGCGCATTGCATCCGTTATTCGAACCCGGAGTCCCGCGAGCTGTCGATGACCTTCAACTTCCACCACCTGAAGGTCGATTACCCGAACATGGAGAAATGGGTCCGCGCCGATTTCGATTTCCTCGAGCTCAAGCGCATCCTCTCCGACTGGCAGACCGGCATGCAGGCCGGTGGCGGCTGGAATGCGCTGTTCTGGTGTAACCACGACCAGCCGCGGGTGGTCTCGCGCTTCGGTCATGAGGGTGAATACCGGGACGTCTCGGCGAAGATGCTCGCGACCGCGTTGCATTTCCTCCAGGGCACGCCGTACATCTATCAAGGCGAAGAGCTGGGGATGACCAATCCGGGCTTCGAGTCCATCGAGCAGTACCGTGATGTCGAGACCCTGAACATCTACCGGCTCAAGCGCGAAGCCGGTGAGTCCGAAGCCCTGGGCATGGCCGCGATCATGCAGAAATCCCGCGACAACGGCCGTACGCCGATGCAGTGGAGCGCGGCGCCGAATGCCGGTTTCAGCCGCGCACAGCCCTGGATCGACGTGCCGTCGAACGCCGCCCAGATCAACGTCGAGCAACAGTTCGACGATGCCGGCTCCGTGTTGCATCACTACCGCGCCCTGGTCGGTCTGCGGCGCAGCGAAGCGCTGATGGTGGACGGTGTCTACCGCCAGTTGCTGCCCGAACATCCGCGGGTCTGGGCCTATGTGCGGGAAGGGCGGGGCGAGCGACTGCTGGTGGTGAACAACTTCTATGCCGAGCCTTGCGAAGTGGTGTTGCCCGAAGGCGTTTTCATCGACGGCCAGAGTCAGCGTCAGGTGATCGGCAACTACGCCGACGCCTTGCCGCGTAGCCAACGTCTGTCGCTGAAACCTTACGAATCTTTTGTACTGCACCTGTCAGAAAAGTAAGACGTTTCGTTCATTAAATGCTGTTCGCATCAAATCGTGCGCGGGAGAGCTGCGCCCGATAATCAACAAGCACTACACAATAAAAATAATGGGGGAGCCAATGAAAACAACAATAAATCGTCGTCTCGCGGTGTCTTGCGTGTGCCTGGGATTGCCGTTCTCGGCCCAGGCCCTGGAGTTCGCCGGCTACTTGCGCAGCGGCATGGGCAACTCGGTCAATGGCGGCTCGCAAAGCTGCTTCCATTTGCCCGGCGCGGAGTCCAAGTATCGCCTGGGTAACGAATGTGAACAGTACGCGGAACTTGAGTTGCGCCAGGACCTGCTGAAACTTGATGACGGTTCGGTGGTCAGCGTCGACGGGATGGCTTCGCTGTACAACAAGTACGATCACAATCCCAGTTTCGATGGCGACAACGGCACGGTGCGCATGCCGCAAATGTTCGCCAAGTGGTCGAACCTGCCCTCGCTCAACGGCGGCTCGGTGTGGGCCGGGCGGCGTTACTACAAGCGTAACGACATCCATATTTCCGACTTTTACTACTGGAACCAGAGCGCCACCGGCGGCGGTATCGAGAATGTGAAGATCGGCGACTTGAAATACAGCTATGCCTTTTCGCGCAAGGACAACCTGTATCAGAAGGACTATATCAACCGTCACGACTTCAACGTCGCCGGCTTCAAGACCAACACCGATGGCGAGCTGGAGTTCGGTGCCAGTTACCTCGACGCGCCGAATCGCCGCGACACCCATCAAGGCTGGGCCGTCACGGCGCAGCATGTGCAGAAGAACTTCCTCGGCGGCAAGAACAAGTTCGCCCTGCAATACGGCGAGGGACCGGGTACCGGGCTGGGCTATACCGGCGATCCGAGCCTGGATGCCAGCAACAAGAGCTACCGTGCCGTCGAGTTTTTCGATTGGCAGGTGACGCCGCGTTTCGGCGGACAGATCGAAGCGGTGTACCAGAAGGATATCCGTCCCGACGGCCAGAACCAGAACTGGATCTCCCTGGGGGTACGTCCGACCTATGCCATTACCGAGCAGTTCAAGCTGGTGACCGAACTGGGCCATGACCAGATCGAGGCGCCGGGCGGCACCCGCAAGCTCAGCAAGTTTACCTTCGCCCCCACCTGGTCCCCCCGAGGACCGGATTTCTGGACGCGGCCCGAGATACGCCTCTACTACACCTATGCCAGTTGGAACGCGGCGGCCCAGCGGGCCGCCAACCAGTTCGAGGCGGGCTCGGCATTGTCCGATAGCGGTGCGTTTGGCAGCGCGTTGCATGGCGCCAATTTCGGTGTGCAGGTCGAGTATTGGTGGGAATAAGTCCTATGCTGGCGTGGCCTTCGCCGCGCCGGCGCTTCAAAGAACAATGATAAAGGTGATGTCATGACCGCAACCTCTTCCCTGGAACTGCTCGCGCCCCTGTCCGGGGTGCTGATCGAACTGGATCAGGTGCCTGATCCGGTGTTCTCCAGTCGCATGATCGGCGATGGTTTTTGCATCGACCCGACCTCCACGGTGCTCTGCGCCCCGTTGGCCGGGGTGGTGAGCAATCTCCAGGCCAGCGGCCATGCCATCAGCCTGACCGACGATCAGGGCGTGCAGGTGCTGATGCATATCGGCCTGGACACCGTGCAGTTGCAGGGCAAGGGTTTTACCGCGCTGGTCCGTGAGGGCGAGCGGGTGATGGCCGGGCAGGCGCTGATCGAGTTCGATGCCGACTACATCGCCTTGCACGCCCGCAGTCTGCTGACCCTGGTGTTGGTGGTCAGCGGCGAGACATTTGCCCGGTTGGCACCGGCCAGCGGTTTGATCGAAAGCGGTGCGCCGTTGATGGGGATCGAGCACACCCCGTCATTGGCGGGGCCGGTGCTGGAAGAGGAAGGCGAGGCGTTGTTCTCAGGCCCTGTGACCTTGCCCAATGCCAATGGCCTGCACGCCCGCCCGGCGGCAGTATTGGCCCAGGCGGCCAAGGGGTTTGCCGCGAGCATCGTTGTGCATCGGCGCCAGGACAGCGCGAATGCCAAGTCCCTGGTGGCGATCATGGCCTTGCAGACGGTACGCGGTGACGTATTGCAGGTCAGTGCGGTGGGCGAGGATGCCCAGGCCGCCATCGAAGCGCTGGCGGCCCTGCTGGCCGAGGGGTGTGGTGAGGTGGTCGAGCCCGTGGCCGTGATCGATATTCCTGCGGTGCTCGAGACATCCTCACCGACCTTGTTGCGCGGTGTTTGTGCGTCGCCGGGTTCGGCTTTCGGTCGGGTGGTGCAGGTGGCTGAACAGCGGCTGGAAGTTCCTGAGTTCGGTTCCGATGAGCCCCATGAGCGCGCATCGCTCGAACGGGCCCTGGACGAAGCGACCCAGGCCTTGCAGCGGCTGCGGGACAATGCCGAGGGCAGCGCCCAGGCGCAGATTTTCCGCGCGCATCAGGAGTTGCTGGAAGACCCGAGCCTGTTGGAACAGGCTCGGGTCCTGCTCGGCCAGGGTAAAAGCGCGGCGTTCGCCTGGCGCCAGGTCACCGAGGACACCTGCGCCTTGTTCGAGCGCCTGGGCAGCAGCTTGCTGGCCGAGCGCGCACTGGATTTGAAAGACGTCGGCCAGCGCGTGCTGCGGCTGATTCTCGGGGTCCGGGAGCGGGTCACCGAACTGCCGGACGACGCGATCCTGATTGCCGAGCAACTGACCCCTTCGCAAACGGCCGCGCTCGATACCCGTCGGGTCCTCGGCTTCGCCACCGTCGCTGGCGGGGCCACCAGCCATGTGGCGATCCTGGCCCGGGCGTTCGGTTTGCCGGCCCTCTGCGGCTTGCCCGCCGAGGTCCTGAAGGTGGCCGCGGGCACCCAGGTCTTGCTCGATGCCGACCTCGGACGCCTGCACCTGATGCCGGAAGAGGCCGATGTGCAGCGCCTGCTGAGCAAGCGTCAGGAGCAACGCCAGCGTCATTTGCGCGAGAAGGAGCAAGCGTGCGAGGCGGCGCGGACCCGTGACGGTCATCATTTCGAGGTGACCGCCAACGTCGCCTCGCTGCAAGAGGTGGAGCAGTCATTGACCCTCGGCGGTGAGGGGGTCGGCCTGCTGCGTTCCGAGTTTCTCTATCTGGAGCGCCAGAGCGCACCCAGTGTCGAAGAGCAGGCCGCGACCTATTCGGCCATTGCCCGCGCCCTGGGACCACTGCGCAACCTGGTGGTACGCACCCTCGACGTCGGTGGCGACAAGCCCCTGGCCTACGTGCCGATGGACACTGAGGCCAACCCCTTCCTCGGCATGCGCGGGATTCGCCTGTGCCTGCAACGTCCGGAGCTGTTGCGCCAGCAATTGCGCGGGATTCTCGCCTGTGCCGGGCTGACGCAACTGCACATCATGCTGCCGATGATCAGCCAATTGTCCGAGCTGCGGCAGGCGCGCCAGTTCCTCGAGGATGAGGCCTTGGCTCTGGGGCTCAAGGCCCTGCCGAAACTGGGAATCATGATCGAAGTGCCGGCGGCGGCCATGATGGCCGACCTGTTCGCCCCCGAGGTGGACTTCTTTTCCATCGGCACCAATGACCTGACCCAGTACACCCTGGCCATGGACCGCGACCACCCGCAACTGGCGAGCCAGGCCGACAGCCTGCACCCGGCGGTATTGCGCTTGATCGCCACTACCGTGAAGGCCGCCCATGCCCATGGCAAGCCGGTCAGCGTGTGTGGCGCGCTGGCCTCCGAGGCGCTGGCGGTACCGGTGTTGCTGGGCTTGGGCGTGGATGAACTGTCGGTCAGCGTGCCGTTGATTCCGGCGATCAAGGCCGCGGTCCGCGAGGTCGAGTTGACCGAGTGCCAGGTGCTGGCGCAACGGATTCTTGGCCTGGAAGACGCCGGGCAGGTGCGTGAAGCCCTGCTCGATCATCAACACACCACGGCGCAGTCGCCGCGGGTCCTGGAGAACTGAACATGTTCGAGAAATTTCAGCAGGCATTCTGGAAAGCCCTGACGCCGGATCTGGTGGCGGACCAAGCGGGTACGCCGGTTGCCCCGGCAGAGGAGGGATTGCGCCCGGAGATCGTCGCGGCCCTGGGCGGTGAGGGCAATCTCAAGTCCCACCAGCGCGTGGCGCTGACACGCCTGCGGGTGGCGTTGAATGACAGTACCCGGGTCGATCAGTCGGCGTTGCGGGCGGCGGGGGTCGCCGGAGTGATGATATTGGCCGGTGGCGTGACCCATCTGTTACTGGGGCTGGACTGATTTTCTTACTGTTTCGCAACTGCGGGTGTATCGTATTCGCCTTTTGCGCGTCCTGGCGTGCGGCTGAATTGGTGAGGTGGTTGCGTTCATGTCCTTTACCCGTCGACAGATACTCGGTGGACTGGCCGGTCTTGCAGTGGTGGGCGTTGGCGCCGGCGGTGCATCGCGTTACTGGTTGGGGAAAATGGCCGATGCCGATGCCGGCCATGACTATGAACTGATCGCCGCGCCCCTCGATGTCGAGCTGGTGGCCGGGCATCAAACCCCGGCCTGGGCTTTTGGTCCGTCGGCGCCGGGCACCGAGTTGCGGGTGCGCCAGGGCGAGTGGCTGCGGGTGCGCTTTATCAACCACCTGCCGGTGGCCACCACCATTCACTGGCACGGTATCCGCCTGCCGCTGGAAATGGACGGCGTGCCCTACGTATCGCAGTTGCCGGTGTTGCCCGGCGAATACTTCGACTACAAGTTCCGCGTCCCGGACGCCGGCAGCTACTGGTATCACCCCCACGTCAACAGCAGTGAAGAACTGGGGCGCGGCCTGGTCGGTCCGCTGATTGTCGAGGAACGTGAGCCCAGCGGTTTCCAGCACGAACGCACCTTGAGCCTGAAAAGCTGGCATGTCGATGAAGAGGGCGCCTTCGTGCCTTTCAGCATTCCCCGTGAAGCCGCGCGTGGCGGGACGGCAGGGCGCCTGTCGACCGTCAATGGCCTGTCGCAGGCGGTGGTCGACTTGCCGGCCGGGCAGATCACCCGGGTGCGCCTGCTCAACCTCGATAATACCCTGACCTATCGTCTCAACATCCCGGGTGTCGAAGCGCGGATCTATGCGCTGGATGGCAACCCGATCGAGCCGCGTCCGTTGGGCAAGGAATACTGGCTGGGGCCGGGGATGCGTATCTGCCTGGCGATCAAGGCGCCGCCGGCCGGCGAGGAGCTGTCCCTGCGCAATGGTCCGGTGCGCCTGGCGACCTTGCGTTCCGTGGCTGCCAGCGGCACACCGGCGGATTGGCCGGAGGCCTTGCCGGCCAATCCGCTGGCCGAGCCGGACCTGGCGAATGCCGAGAAGCTCAACTTCAATTTCGAATGGGTTGGCTCGGTTTCCGTGAACGTCGATAATGGCCGCCCGCCGAGCCTCTGGCAGATCAACGGCAAGGCCTGGGACATCACCGACAAGACCTGCGCCGACCGGCCCATCGCCAGACTGGTGAAGGGCAAGAGCTATATTTTCGAATTGAAGAACATGACCCAGTATCAGCACCCGATCCATTTGCACGGCATGAGCTTCAAGGTCATCGCCTCGAACCGCAAGGCGATCATGCCGTACTTCACCGACACCTACCTGCTGGGCAAGAACGAGCGGGCGCGGGTGGCTTTGGTCGCGGATAACCCGGGGGTGTGGATGTTTCATTGCCATGTGATCGATCATATGGAAACCGGCCTGATGGCCGCCATCGAGGTGGTCTGATGCGTCAGATACGGCCCGCGCCGATCATCGACCGCAGTCGTGACCAGGACTTCATGCGTGAAGCCCTGGCGCTGGCCGCCCAGGGCGCGCTGCTGGGCGAGGTGCCGGTGGGCGCGGTGCTGGTGCAGAACGGCGAGATCATCGGGCGGGGTTTCAATTGCCCGATCAGTGGCAGCGATCCGAGTGCCCATGCCGAGATGGTCGCCATCCGCGCCGCCGCCCGGGCGCTCGACAACTATCGGCTGCCGGGTAGCACGTTGTATGTGACCCTGGAGCCGTGCAGCATGTGTGCCGGGTTGATCGTGCATTCGCGGATTGCGCGGGTGGTCTATGGCGCGCTGGAGCCCAAGGCCGGGATCGTGCAGAGCCAGGGGCAGTTCTTTACCCAGGATTTTCTCAATCACCGGGTGTTGTTCGAGGGCGGCGTGTTGGCCGAGGAGTGCGGGGCGATTCTCAGCGAGTTCTTCAAGGCCCGCAGAAGCAAGTCCTGAGTAGGGTTGTTGTGGGTGCCTGTCTTGAGGGCCCTTTCGCGGGCAAGCTCCGCTCCCACATTAAGTTCTGAGTCGTACACAAAGCTTGCGTACGACTCTGTCCTTGTGGGAGCGGAGCTTGCCCGCGAAGAGGTCGGATCTGACACCGCCTACTTACGGGCGACCATCACCGCCCGCATCGGCGCCGGCAGCCCTTCGATGGTCTTGCTGTGATCCTGCGGATCGAGGAAGTCACTCAACGATTGGTATTTCATCCACTCGGTGCCGCGCTGTTCCTGCACCGTGGTCACGCTCACATCGACACAGCGCACATCGCTGAATCCGGCGCGGCGCAACCAGCGCTCCAGTGCCGGCACCGACGGCAGGAACCAGACATTGCGCATCTGCGCATAGCGGTCCTCCGGCATCAGCACCTGATGTTCGTCACCTTCCACCACCAGGGTTTCCAGCACCAGTTCGCCGCCCTTGACCAGGCAGTCCTTGAGCGCGAGCAAGTGCTCGATAGGCGAGCGCCGATGGTAGAACACGCCCATGGAAAACACCGTGTCGAAGCCCTCCAGCTCGGCCGGCAGGTCCTCGAAAGGGAAGGGTAGGTGCCAGGCCGACGGTGCTGACAAATAACGCTGCACCGCCTGGAACTGACAGAAGAACAGCCAGTTCGGATCGACGCCGATCACCGTGTCCGCGCCGGCCCCGAGCATGCGCCACATGTAGTAGCCGTTGCCGCAACCGACATCGAGAATGCGCTTGCTCTTGAGGTCCAGGTGTGGGGCGACCCGCGACCATTTCCAGTCCGAGCGCCATTCGGTGTCGACATGCACGCCGAACAGATCGAACGGGCCCTTGCGCCATGGGCACAAGCCCATCAGCGCCGTACGCATCTGCGCGCGGGTGGCGTCGTCGCAGTCAGTGTCCAGAGTCAGGCCATTGAGCAGATCGACTTGTGTCGGCTGGATCTTCGGCAGCGCATCGAGCGCACTCTGCCAGCGTTCCAGGTCGCCATGACCTTTTTCCATGCGGGCATCGAGTTGTGCTTGCAGGCCTTGGGCCCATTCGGCCAAAGGGCTGCCCGCCAGGCGGCGGGCGAGGGGGGACAGATCAATCATGGCAGGGCAATCAACGAGGCAAAGTTAAGGCATTGGAACCAGGTCACGACTTTCGAGAAACCCGCCGCCAGCAGGCGTTCGCGGTGTTCTTCGAGGCTGTCGGGTTTCATGACGTTTTCGATGGCGCTGCGTTTCTGGGCAATTTCCAGTTCGCTGTAGCCATTGGCGCGTTTGAAGGCGACGTGCAGGTCGGTGAGCAGCGCGTGTTCTTCGAGGTCATTGAAACGCAGTTTTTCCGAGAGGATCAGCGCGCCGCCGGGCAGCAGGGCCTGACGGATGCGCCCGAGCAAGGCCTGACGCTGTTCGGGGGCGATGAATTGCAGGGTGAAGTTCAGCGCCACCACCGAGGCCGGCTGGAATTCCAGGGCGAGGATATCGCCCTCGATCACCTCCACCGGCAGCAGCTCCTGGAACATCGAGTCCTGGCCGTTGAGGTACTGGCGGCAGCGTTCGACCATGGCCGCGGAGTTATCCACCGCAATCACCCGGCAACCGTCGCTGCGCACATGGCGGCGCAGTGCCTGGGTGACCGCGCCGAGGGAACTGCCCAGGTCGTAGAGCACGCTGTGGGGCTGGGCGAACTGTGCGGCCAGCACGCCGAGGTTCTCGACAATGGTTGGGTAGCCGGGTACCGAGCGCTTGATCATGTCCGGGAAGACCCGCACCACGTCTTCGTTGAAGGCGAAGTCCGGCACCTGGGCCAGGGGCTGGGCGAAAAGGCGATCGGGTTCTTTGCTCACGGCGGTTCCGGCGGATGCTGAAAAGGCCGGCATTTTAGCCAAGTTGGCGCCGCGATGCGCGCTTTGTCGGATAAAACGCCAAGGCTGGAGTAATGCCATTCAGTTAAGGAGATTTAACGCCGGGTGTGGTTTTGTGGCGAGCGGGCTTGCCCGCGCTCGGCTGCGAAGCAGTCGTAAAACCGGAGAACTCGGCCTATCAGACAGACCGAGATGACCGGTTTTAGGGCCGCTCCGCGCCCCAACGCGGGCAAGCCCGCTCGCCACAAGACCGCGCTCGCCTTAAAACTTTCTCTGCAGGACGCTATCAGGGGCGGGCAACCGTAGAAGCAACTGACCGCGTTCAGCGTGGCTTCTGGCTGAAGGCCGAGGCCGCGATGCCCCACTGTCCCAGCCAGTAGGCAATGATGATCAGGTAAGGCGCTGCGGCGAACTTGACCACGAAGCGATCGATGCCGATCAGGCCGTCGGAGAAGGCGAAGGTCAGCGCGCCAACGGTCGCCAACAGCGCGGAACGCTTGGGCACATCGGTGCCGAGGCGGGCCAGGGCGCGCCAGAGCATGGCGCTGATGGCCAGTGCATACACCGTGACCGGGATCAGCAGGTCGCCCAGGCCCTTGGACATCAGGATGCCGAGCAACCCGGCGCCGATCAGCAGGGCCAGTAACAAGGGCAGCAGCGCCAGCCGACGGCAGTCGCCCAGGTAGGCCTTGAGGTATGCGAGGTGCGCGACCAGGAAAGCACCCAGGCCGAACACAAACAGATCGCCCGGCCAGGCCAACAGCACATCCCCCAGTAGGGAAAAGATCAAACCCAGGCCGATCCAGCGGCGATACTCCGTCATCGGCGCATCGTGCAACCAACCGAGCAGGGCCAGCACCGGCACCGGCTTGGTCAGCAGGCACAGCATTGGCAGCTCGATACTCACGCCGTAGAGGAACGCGGCAGCCCCCATCAGGGCGAGGATCAGCCAGGGCATGTCAGTTCACCGTGATCGGACAGTCGAAGCTTTGTGCCGGTGTCGCTTCCGGCTCCCAGGGTTGCTGGTAGGTCAGGCGCAAGCGCCCGGTGCCGGCGGCGAAGGCCTGGAAGCGCCAGGTCGATTGCCCGCCGCTGCCCACCAGGCCGCTGTCGTCGGGGTTGTGGTAGACCTCCGGACCGAGACTTTTCAGCACGCCGCCCGCCGAGTCCTGGATGGCCCAGCGATAGCCGGTGGTGGGGTTGCTGGGCAGGCTGAGGATCATGTTCTGCCCGGTCTTGAGTTGCATCGGGCAGTCACTTTGTTTTTCCAGCGTCACGTTCTGGCGCGGTTGCTGGGCACAGGCGGCGAGCAAGGCGAGGCTTAACGGCAGCAGCAGGCGAGTCGGGGTCATAGTGTCTCCAGTTATTACAGCGATGACCGAGCATAACCTGTGGAGCTGGCGTTGCACTAATGCCTGGAGTTAGATGCTCTATTAAGTCGAACGCATACCTTGTGGGAGCGGAGCTTGCCCGCGAAGAGGGCCTTGAGGCCACTAAAAGCTTCGCGGGCAAGCACCGCTCCCACAACCTTTCGTCGAACACAAATCTTGCGTATGACGCGATCCTGTGGGAGCGGAGCTTGCCCGCGAAGGGGGTCTCCAGGCCACCAAAAGCTTCGCGGGAGATCCCCGCTCCCACAACCTTTCGTCGAACACAAATCTTGCGTATGACGTGATCCTGTGGGAGCGGAGCTTGCCCGCGAAGGGGATCTCCAGGCCACTAAAAGCTTCGCGGGCAAGCACCGCTCCCACAACCTTTCGTCGAACACAAATCTTGCGTATGACGTGATCCTGTGGGAGCGGAGCTTGCCCGCGAAGGGGATCTCCAGGCCACTAAAAGCTTCGCGGGCAAGCACCGCTCCCACAATCTTTCGTCGAACACAAATCTTGCGTATGACGTGATCCTGTGGGAGCGGAGCTTGCCCGCGAAGGGGATCTCCAGGCCACCAAAAGCTTCGCGGGCAAGCACCGCTCCCACAATCTTTCGTCGAACACAAATCTTGCGTATGACGCGATCCTGTGGGAGCGGAGCTTGCCCGCGAAGGGGATCTCCAGGCCACCAAAAGCTTCGCGGGAAATCCCCGCTCCCACAACCTTTCGTCGAACACAAATCTTGCGTATGACGCGATCCTGTGGGAGCGGAGCTTGCCCGCGAAGGGGATCTCCAGGCCACCAAAAGCTTCGCGGGAAATCCCCGCTCCCATTGTTTAGAACAGAATCTTCGCCGCATCCGAGAAACGTTTGGCGAAATGCACCGTGATGCCTTCCTTCAAGTAATCCGGCAACTCCTCGAAATGCCCACGGTTGGCTTCCGGCAAAATCAGCTCGAACAGCTTCTGCCGCCGCGCCGCAATCACCTTTTCGCGCACCCCGCCAATCGGCAGCACATGCCCGGTCAAGGTCAGTTCGCCGGTCATGGCCACCCCTTTTTTCGGCGGCTGGTTGCGCGCCAGGGACAGCAGCGCACTGGCCATGGTCACCCCGGCGCTGGGGCCGTCTTTCGGCGTCGCGCCTTCCGGCACATGCAGATGCACGAAGGCTTTATCGAAAAACTCCGGATCGCCACCAAACTGCTTCAGATGCGAGCTGACGTAGCTATAAGCGATCTCCGCTGATTCCTTCATCACCTCACCCAACTGCCCGGTGAGCTTGAAGCCGCGGTTGAGCGTATGGATGCGGGTCGCCTCGATCGGCAAGGTGGCGCCACCCATGCTGGTCCAGGCCAGGCCGGTAATCACTCCGACCCCGGAGAGCACCTGCTCATTACGGAACACCGGCATGCCCAGCGAGGCTTCGAGATCCTTGTTGCCGATCTTGATCGGCGTGTCCGGCGCATCCAGCAACTTGACCACGGCCTTGCGCACCAATTTACCCAGCTGTTTCTCCAACTGACGGACCCCGGCTTCCCGGGCGTAACCGTCGATCACCGCACGCAAGGCACCGTCGCTGATGCTCAGGCGGTTTTTGTTGACGCCGGCCTTTTCCAACTGCTTGGGCCACAGATGGCGCTTGGCGATGGCGAGTTTTTCCTCGGTGATATAGCCCGACAGGCGAATCACTTCCATCCGGTCCAGCAACGGTCCAGGGATCGAGTCCAGGGTGTTGGCGGTGCAGATGAACAGCACTTTCGACAGGTCCAGGCGCAGGTCCAGGTAGTGATCGAGGAAATCCACGTTCTGTTCCGGGTCGAGGGTTTCCAGCAGCGCCGATGCCGGGTCGCCCTGGAAGCTCTGGCCCATCTTGTCGATCTCGTCGAGCATGATCACCGGGTTCATCACCTCGACCTCTTTCAAGGCCTGCACCAGCTTACCCGGCTGGGCGCCGATGTAGGTGCGGCGGTGGCCCTTGATCTCCGCCTCGTCACGCATGCCGCCGACGCTGAAGCGATAGAACGGCCGCCCGAGGGATTCGGCGATGGATTTGCCGACGCTGGTCTTGCCCACGCCCGGCGGCCCCACCAGCAGCACGATGGAACCACTGATCTCGCCCTTGTAGGCGCCGACCGCGAGGAACTCGAGGATGCGGGCCTTGATGTCATCCAAGCCGGCATGATGCTGGTCGAGCACCTTGCGCGCGTGCTTGAGGTCGAGCTTGTCTTCGCCATAGACGCCCCAGGGCAGGGCGGTAGCCCACTCCAGGTAATTGCGGGTAACCGCGTATTCCGGCGAGCCGGTCTCGAGGATCGACAGCTTGTTCATTTCCTCGCTGATGCGCTTTTGCGCCTGGGCCGGCAGGACCTTGCCCTGCAAGCGCTGTTCGAACTGTTCGATATCGGCGCTGCGGTCGTCCTTGGTAAGACCCAGCTCCTGCTGGATGACCTTGAGCTGCTCCTTGAGAAAGAACTCGCGCTGGTGCTCGCCGATCTTGCGATTCACCTCGGCGGAGATTTCCTTTTGCAGCCGCGCGACTTCAACTTCCTTGCGCAGCATCGGCAGGACTTTTTCCATACGCTTGAGCATCGGCACGCAGTCGAGCACTTCCTGCAGTTCGTTGCCGGTGGCTGAAGTGAGGGCGGCGGCGAAGTCGGTCAGCGGCGACGGATCGTTGGGGCTGAAGCGGTTGAGATAATTCTTCAGCTCTTCGCTGTACAGCGGATTGAGCGGCAACAGCTCCTTGATCGCATTGATCAGGGCCATGCCGTAGGCCTTGACCTCGTCGGTCGGAACGCTCGGCTGGTGCGGGTATTCGACTTCCACCAGGTACGGCGGGCGATGGTGCTTGAGCCAGGTACGAATGCGCACCCGGGTCAGGCCCTGGGCGACAAACTGCAATTTTCCGCCTTCGCGACTGGCGTGGTGGACCTTCACCAGGGTGCCGTACTCGGGCAGCGCCTTGGTGTCGAAATGACGGGTGTCTTCGCTGGGCGTGTCCATGAAGAACAGCGCCAGGGAGTGGTGATCGGACTTGCTCACCAGTTCCAGGGTTTCGGCCCAGGGTTCTTCATTGACAATGACCGGCAGCACTTGGGCCGGGAAGAACGGGCGGTTGTGGATCGGGATGATATAGACCTTGTCCGGCAGGTTCTGCCCGGGCAGTGCCAGGCTGGTGCCGGCGGCACTCGCGACGTGGACATCGTCAGCGGCGTGTTCGGTGTCGGCCTCTGGGGTCGGATGTTCAGGGAATTCCTGCTGCTCGCTCATGGGGCACCTGCACAGTGATGTATGCCAGTTAGATGGGGCGAGCCGCCGCCCGTTTCAATGGCCGAGGGGTATAGCTTTGCCAAAGTCGGCCGATAGTTGATCAAAGAGTGTTGTACAGAAGCATTTTTTATGTAGAGGTTTTGCCGGGCTGACGGTTATTCGTCAGCTTTGCCGGAGTAGTGGCTAATAGCCCTATTTACCGCGTGCGCTTCTCTGCAACCCCCGGTAACCTGCATTCGCGGAGCGCTTTCACGCCAAGGTCGGCCCCCGCGATCACCCACTTATGAGTAGTTGCTGCATGGCCCGCCCAACCTCGTTGATTGGATTGTTGCTACTTGTTGCATGCCTGCTGTCGAGTGGCCTGAGCGTCGCCGCCGGTTTCCAGGCCGAGATCGTCGATCAGGACGGCAGGCCCTTGCCGAATGCGGTCTTGACCTTAAAGGGCGACTCGCCGCCGCCGGCCTTCAGCCTCAAGGCCGACATGGACCAACGCGACAAACAGTACGACCCTCATGTGCTGGCGGTGCATACCGGCACCCAGATCCGCTTTCCCAACAGCGACAATATCCGCCATCAGGTTTATTCCTTCTCAGCGCCCAAGCGCTTCGAGCTGCGCCTGTACGAAGGCACGCCATCGGACCCGGTGTTGTTCGACAAACCGGGTATCGTGGTGCTGGGTTGCAACATCCATGACTGGATGCTTGGCTATGTCTATGTGACCGACGATCCCTGGTTCGCGGTCAGTGATAAAAAGGGCTTGATCCATTTCGACAAACTGCCGGCCGGCCGCTATCACGTTACGCTCTGGCATCCCCAGGTGGCCGACGTGCTGCCGCAGCCAGGGGGCGAAATCGGTGTGTCCGCCACGGACCTGAAGCAACGTTTCAGTCTGTCGATCCAACCCCTGTCGCCGGACGAACCCACGGCGCCGGCTCCGAGTGCTTTCGGCGATGCCTTCAATAAAGCTGTCAGTGAAACTGCGAAGTAGCTTTCAGGCGCGGGTCGCCTGCGTCCTGATCCTGCTGTTGCTGGTGGTGATCGGCGCGCTGTATTTCAGCGTCAAGGCGGCCACCAACAGCGCGATCCGCAGCCAGGCCAGTGAGCAATTGCAGCTCGGTACCCGGGTCTTCGAACGTTTGCTGGATGTTCAGGGCCGGCGCCTGAGCGATGGCGTGCAACTGTTGGCGGCGGATTTCGGCTTTCGCGATGCGGTGGCCAGCGGCGACTCGGCGACCATCCGTTCGGTGCTGATCAACCACGGCAAGCGCATCAATGCCAGTGACATGATTCTTTTGAGCATGGACGGCAAGGTCCTCGCCAGCACTTTGGACGAGGCGCCCGAAGGCTCGCAGTTCCGCTATGACCAGGCTCTGCGCGAAGCACGGCGGGCCAGGCAATCGACCTTGATCGTGCCGCTGCAGGGCCTGCCGCACCTGTTGGTAGAGGCACCGGTGCTGGCGCCGTTGCCGATCGCCCGGGTGGTGATGGGCTTCTCCATGGATACCGCATTTGCCCGCGAGCTGCGTTCGTTGAGCAACCTGGAAGTGTCGTTCCTGGCCGTCGACATGCAGCAGCCGGGGCAACTGGTGAGCACCCAGCCGCCGGCCATGGCACAAAGCATCGAGCACCTGATGCTCGCCAACGCCACGAAACACATACAGGAGCTGACCGAATACGAGCAGCACAGCTTCCTGAGCAAGACGCTGATGCTGGCCAGCACGGCCGACGAAAATGACAACCAGGTCATCGCCTTGCTGCAAAGTCCTCTGGATGCGGCGATGCAAGCGTTCGCGCCGCTCGACCAGAATATCCTGCTGATCGCCCTGATCTCGCTCGTGGCGTCCCTGGCCGGAGCCCTGTTGCTGGCGCGCAGTGTTTCGCAGCCGGTGCGGGCGCTGGCCCAGGCGGCGGAGCGGATCGGCCAGGGTGACTACCAGACCCCGGTGCCGCTCAAGCGCAGCGATGAACTGGGACTCCTGGCCACAGCCTTCAATTCCATGCAAAGCGGCATTGCCGAGCGCGAGCAGCAACTGGCGCACAATGCCTTGCATGACCGGCTGACCGGCCTGCCCAACCGGGCGCTGGCCATGGAGCGCCTGGGCAGTGCGATCAGCGCCGGGCGCCCGGTGGCCCTGGTTTACCTGGAAATCGACAACCTGCGGGCGATCGGCGAAGCCGGCGGCCCCGACGCGGTGGACCTGATGCTGCAACAGGTCGGCCAGTGCTTGCTTGGGGCCTTGCGTGCCGGCGATACCGTGGCGCACCTGATCGGCAGCGAGTTCCTGCTGCTGTTGCAGGGCACCGCCAGCGACGGCGCGGTCGCCACCGCGGACAAGCTCCAGCAACTGTTGCTCAAGCCCCAGCGGATTGCCGGGCATGACGTGGCCCTGGATTGTCGGATGGGGATTGCCGCCTTTCCGGGGGATGGCCTGTCCGCGGAGGAGCTGCTCAGCCGCGCCACCATTGCCATGAAAGGTGCCGAGCAGATGCCGGGCCGCATCCAGATTTACGAACAGGGGCGTGACCTCGCGCATCGCCGCCAGGTCACCCTGATTCGTGACTTGCGCCATGCCGCCGCCAACGGCGAGCTGCTGCTGCATTACCAGCCCAAGCTGGATATCCGCGAGGGGCGGGTGCGTCAGGCCGAAGCTCTGCTGCGTTGGCAGCACCCGCAGTTCGGCATGGTCTCGCCGGCGGAGTTCATCGTTCTGGCCGAACGTACCGGCAGCATCCAGATCCTCACCCAATGGGTGATCGAGGAGGGCGTGCGCCAGTTGTCGGAGTGGAACCAGCGCGGCCTGCGCCTGCAATTGTCGTTGAATATTTCGGCAGAGGACCTGCTCGGCCCCGACCTGACCGACCGGGTCTCGGCGTTGCTCAAGCAATATCGGCTGCCGGCCGAACAATTGATTTTCGAGATCACCGAAAGCGCCGTGATGCGCGAGCCCGAGCAGGCCTTGAAGGTTCTGCACCGGTTGCGCGACTGCGGCATCAGCCTGTCGGTGGATGACTTCGGGACCGGTTACTCGTCGCTGGCGCACCTCAAGCGCTTGCCGGTGCAGGAGCTGAAGATCGACCAGTCCTTTGTCCGCGACCTGGATGAAACCAGCGAGGATGCGGTGATCGTCCGCTCGACCATCGAAATGAGCCACAACCTGGGACTGAAGGTGGTTGCCGAGGGCGTCGAGTATGCACACAGTCTGCGTTTGCTGGAGCGCTGGCAGTGCGACACCGCCCAGGGTTACCTGATCAGTCGCCCGTTGACCGCGGCGGCGTTCGAGGCCTGGCTGGCCTTACCTTTGGGGTCACCGTCGGTTATGGTTCATTGACTGTCATGCAGCCTTTATCGCTCTTGCTCTGCGGCCTGGCCTGTCTGGGCGCGCAAGCGGTCCTGGCCGATAACGGCCGTTTGATTGCCACAGGCGGGGCCGGCAGCCTCGAAGGCCCGGCGGGCGGCGGTATCACGCCCTGGGCGGTGCTGAGCGGATATGGCGAACAGAACGAGTGGAGCGCCACCGCCTTCGCCACCACGGTCAATGTCCCGGATTATCGGCTCGATGTGGCCGGGGTCGCGGCATCCTACGACAACCGTGTGGAGGTGTCCTTTGCCCGCCAGCGCTTCGACCTGGGCTCGCTGGTCAGCAAGCTGAGCTTGCCGGAGGATCACTTGGGGCAGGACATCCTCGGCCTGAAGGTGCGCCTGTTCGGTGACGTGATCTACGACCGTTTGCCCCAGGTGTCCCTGGGTCTTGAGTACAAGCACCAGACCAACTTCGAGATTCCGCAACTGGTGGGCGCCAAGCGTGACCAGGACGTCGAAGGCTACCTGACTGCCAGTCGCCTGTTCATGGGCGCGGCCTTCGGTTACAACCTGCTGGTCAATGCCGGCGTGCGCTACAGCCGGGCCAACGAGCTGGGGCTGATGGGCTTCGGCGGTGATCGGCGCGATACCCGCCGCCTGCTCAAGGAAGGCTCGGTGGCGGTGCTGTTCAACCCACGCTGGGCCATGGGGGTGGAATACCGGCAGAAGCCGGACAACCTGTCATTTTCTGGTGAGAGCGATTGGGCTGACCTGTTTGTCGGCTACTTCCCCAACAAGCATGTGTCCTTTGTTCTGGCATACGCCCGGCTGGGTGAAATCGCGACCCTGGATAACCAGAACGGCACCTATCTGTCCGTGCAGGGGAGTTTCTGATGTGGGGGCTGAAACTGCTGATGGCCATTGTCCTGCTGGCCGGCTGCGCCCAACAGCCGCCCAAGGACGACAGGCTCTATCGTGATCTGGGCGAGCGTGCGGGGATTACCCGGATTGTCGAAGGCATGCTGCTGAACATTGCCCACGACCCACGGATCGTCGAGCGTTTTCGCAAGATCGATATCCAGCGTTTGCGCGACAAGTTGGTCGAGCTGTTCTGCGTGGAGGCGGGTGGGCCTTGCGTCTATAGCGGCGACACCATGGCCGAGAGCCACAAGGGCCAGAACGTCAGCCGCAGTGATTTCAATGCGCTGGTGGAGGACCTGATCGCGGCGATGGATACCCAGGGCATCCCGGTGCCGGTGCAGAATCGCTTGATTGCGCGGTTGGCGCCGATGCGCGGCGAGGTGATTCAGCACTAGGTTGAATTGTTGCGCTTTGATGTCGTCCCTGTGGGCGCGGTTGGCCGAGGGGGTAGCGGCTTCTGGCCGCTTCGCGGGCAAGCTCCGCTCCCACAGCATTTGCGTCGAGCCTGGAGGGTGTGCACGACACAAATCCAATGTGGGAGCGGAGCTTGCCCGCGAAGGCGTCCGCCCAGGCACCGCCAAACTTGTGGGTATGCTATCGCGCGCTGATTCAATGCCGAATCCACCAAGCCTTCGCCAACTCGATCAGGTGCCACACCCTATCGTCTATAGCGTTTTTGTCCAAAACGCGGGACACCGCCATTTATCAGAACTGCCATTTCTGACAATAAAGCCTTGTACCGCGTCCTTCTGGATTCATACTCAACGGGCACGGTGTTTTATCGACGGCTTAGCCTATTGGGTGCTTTGGAATCACAGAGGTTGCGATGGTCGGGGCCAAGGTGATGAGCGATAGGAGGGTAGTGAGGCCAGGCTGGCGTGGGATGGCCCTGAAGGGCGCGGCACTTCTGGGATGGGCGACATTGGGCATCCAGTTCTACCAGAACTGCCAGGCTGCGGGGAGCCTGTTGGGTGGACTGGATGTCTTCTTCAGTTATTTCACGGTGCTGAGCAATATCCTGGAGGCCCTGGTGCTGACCTGCGCGGTGACATCAGGGGATTCGACGGCGCGCCGTTTCTTTCTCTTGCCCTCGGTTCAGGGCGGCACGCTGGTCAGCGTTGTGCTGGTTGCGGCGGTGTACAACCTGTTGTTGCGTGTTCCCTGGAGCACCCAGGAGTTCCAGTGGGTACCCGATGAGTTGATGCACGACGTGATGCCCGTGCTGTTTTTGCTCTACTGGTGGTTCTATGTGACCAAGGGGCTTTTGCAATGGCGGTATGTGCGGCCCTGGGTGATTTATCTGCTGGTCTACTTCGTTTGCATCCTGGTGCGCGGACGTCTGACCGATTCCTACCCTTATCCCTTTATCGAAGTGGGAGCGCTCGGTTATTCCCGGGCATTTATCAATGCCGGGGCGGTACTGCTGGGATTCGTGTGGGTGTCACTGGCCGTGATTGCCGTGGATCGCTGGCGCGGCCAGCGTTGAGGGGCTACCGCTGGTCAGAACTGTCATTTCTGACAGTAGAGTCTTGTCCCGCATTCTTCTAGGGTTTTGTTCAACAGACACCCTGTTCATGAGTACCCAATCGATTGGGGCTTTGCCGTCGCAGGTGCCGCGTAGCCAGGAGCCGGTCATGAGCGACGAGATGGTGTTAACGCAAAGCGGGGGTGGCATTGCCGTGAAGATTGCGGCGGTGCTGGGATGGTTTGCCTTGATCCTCCAGCTCTATCTGATCCTGACTTCGCGCTGGCAGGCCGGGAAAAGCCTGTTGGGTGGGGTGGATATCTTTTTCAGCTATTTCACGGTGCTGACCAATATCCTCGTGGCGCTGGTGCTGACCTGTGCGGCGACCTCGGGGGATTCGGCGCTTCGGCGTTTCTTTCTCAAACCCGCGGTCCAGGGCGGCGTGGCCGCCGCCATTGTGCTGGTGGGGCTGGCGTACAGCCTGCTGCTGCGCAATACCTGGAACCCCCAGGGCCTGCAGTGGCTGGCCGATGAATTACTGCACGACGTGATGCCGCTGCTGTTTGTGATCTATTGGTGGTTCTGCGTGCCCAAGGGCACCTTGCAATGGCGGGATATCTGGCCGTGGCTGCTCTATCCGCTGATCTATTTCATTTATGCCCTGGTGCGTGGCTACTTTGTCGGCTCCTATCCCTATCCCTTTATCGAAGTGGACAAACTGGGTTATCCACAGGTGTTTATCAATGCGCTGATGGTGCTGGTGACCTTTGTGGTCATATCACTGGTGCTGATTGCGGTGGATCGGTGGAAAGGCAAGCGCTGATCGGCTGAGCATGCCGGTACCTGCATACTGTTGGATGGCAAACTCAGAGTGGTCCTACACTTATTCCAGACACTGGACGGTTTGTCTTCGCCCGTGGCTCTTCCCCCCGCCCCAAGGCTCGGCTAAGGTGCGCGGCTTCTTCCATTTCCTGACCTGAAGGCCTGGCATGACGGCATCGAACCACAACCCTTTGCATGGCGTGACCCTGGAGCAGATTCTCAATGCCCTGGTGGCCCATTACGAATGGCAAGGGTTGGCGCAACGCATCGATATCCGTTGCTTCAAGAGTGATCCGAGCATCAAGTCGAGCCTGACTTTCCTGCGCAAGACCCCTTGGGCACGGGAGAAGGTCGAGGCTCTCTATATCAAGCTGGCGCGTACCAAGCGCGAACTGTGAGCACGGGGCGCCGCGCTGTGGAAAACGCTGTGGGCTGGCGTCGGACCCTGTTGCTGGGGGCTGCGTCGCTGGGCTGGGGCGGGTTGGCGATCCAGCTTTATCTGCTGCTGGTTTTTCGCTGGCAGGTGGAGGCCAGCCTGATCGGCGGGTTGGTGACCTTCTTCAGTTTTTTCACCGTGCTGACCAATACCCTGGCGGCGACGGTGCTGACGTGTGCAGTGACCACGCGGGACTCGGCGGGCAGGCGCTGGTTGCTCAAGCCGTCGGTGCAGACCGGCGTGACGGCGAGCATCGTGGTGGTCGGGTTGGCCTACAACCTGCTACTGCGCCATCTGTGGCATCCCCAAGGGTTTCAATGGTTGGCCGATGAGTTACTGCATGACGTGATGCCGCTGCTGTTCGTGGTCTATTGGTGGTGTTGCGTGAAGAAGGGCACCTTGCGCCTGTGGGATGGGTTGCCCTGGGCGATCTACCCCGTGGTCTATTTCGCCTATGTGCTGTTGCGCGGGCATTTGATCGGGGTGTACCCGTATCCCTTTTTCGATGTGGACAAGCTGGGTTATCCACAGGTGTTTATCAATGCCGGGCAGATTTTGCTGGGGTTTATGTTGGTGTCGGGGCTGTTGATTGTGCTGGGTCGTTGGCGGGGCGGCAGGTAGGTCGGCAGCGTCTGTACTGACGCCTTCGCGGGCAAGCTCCGCTCCCACAGTCTTGTGTCATTCACCAATCTTGCATACGACACAGCATTAATTGTGGGAGCGGAGCTTGCCCGCGAAGAGGCCCTTGAGCTTTGCATCAACCTCTCTGCTGTCTGATCAGTCTTCGGCGCTGTCCAGCTTCCAGTAGCCGACCGCTTTGAGAAACTCCTCGTTCAAACCATGGCTGCCCAATAACACCTTGCGGATCTTGCGTGACAACGCCGCTTCGGTCGCCACCCAGGCATACAGGCGGCCTTCGGGGAGGCTCAGTTGTTCGACGGTGCGCAGCAGATCCTGCTCCGGCATATCGCGCCGCACCCAGGTCACCTCGACCTGCGCCGGACTCCGCAACGCCTGCTGCTCCCCGGCATTTTCCACCTCGATCACCACCCGTGCCCGCCGATTGGCCGCCAGGCCTTCCAGGCGTCGGGCAATGGCGGGCAGCGCGGTTTCGTCGCCGATCAGCAGGTAGCTGTCGAAGATATCCGGCACTACCATCGAGCCCCGCGGGCCGCCGATAGTGAGGAACTGACCGGGCGCGGCCTGGGCCGCCCAGGTCGCGGCGGGGCCGTCGCCATGGAGGACGAAGTCGATATCCAGTTCCGCGCTTTCCAGGTCATAACGCCGTGGGGTGTAGTCACGCATGGCCGGCAGCGGGCCGTTGTCCTTGGCCCCCAGTGTCATGGTTTCCAGGGCGGCCTGTTCGGCGGCGTTCTGTGGGAAGAACACTTTTACATGGTCGTCCGTGCCCAGGCTGATAAAGCCCGCCAGTTCCGGCCCGCCCAGGGTGATGCGGCGCATGCGCGGAGTGAGGTCGACGACCCGCAACACCTCCAGGCGGCGACGCTTGATTTCGTGCATGACGCGATGAATCCCTTGTGTAACCGCATTCATAGCGGTTTCTCCTGAACGGAAGGGGGAGTCCCCGGCCCATCGACGATGGCCTTGGCGGTGTTGTTCAGCAGATCACGAACCCGAAGGATTTCTTCCGGGCTCCAGCGGCCGTGATGCAATTGCAGCGCGTGGCGCAGATTGTGCACCGCCTCGTGGATTTCCGGCGGCCGTTCATGGCCGCGCAGTGAGCGCTTGCTGACATCGATACGCATGCGTACGCCATCAAGGGCCACGGCCTGTTCGGCCAGGGACTGACGTCCGGCGTCGGTCACGCTGTAGCGCTTTTTCCCGGCGGCGGCATCGCCAAGGATCATTTCGCTTTCTTCGAGGAAGGTCAGGGTCGGGTAGATCACCCCGGGACTCGGGCTATAGGCACCGTCGAACATGCCTTCGATCTGGCGGATCAGGTCGTAGCCGTGGCAGGGCTGTTCGGCAATCAGCGCCAGCAGCAGCAGCTTCAGGTCACCGGGGGCGAAGACCCGGGGGCCGCGTCCGCCGCGTTCACGACCGGGGCGGCGTTCGAAACCGTCATGGCCATCGCCGAATTCGCGGGGGTGGTGACGCAGGTGGGGATGTTCCTCTCTCATTTCTCTTTCTCCTGCCTGGTTAAGATATACCTTAAGATATATCTTAAGCGTGCAGCAAGAAAAAGTGACGAACGGACACCCAGCCCATTTGGGCTCATGCACCTTTCAATGCTCGGGTTGGTTTTCTGTATTGACTTAGAGTTTTTCCCTACATCAATTGAGGAAAAGCACTCTAAGCAAGGCCGGGACTGCTCTTTACCATGCCGCCTTGTGTCAAAAAGGCGGGACTTATCATGTCCAGTTTCTTGTTCGGAGCGCTGCTGTGGGTGTCGCCGGGCCTGTTCCTCTCGGCCCATGCCGCCCTCGATGTGGCAAAACCCGGTTCATCGGTCAAGGTGGTCCAGGGCATGCGGCCCAAGGCCAAGCCGGTGCCCATCGACAACGTCGTCGGACGGGCTCATCAACTGATCGGAACGCCCTACCGGTGGGGCGGGATGTCGGTCAATGGCTTCGATTGCAGCGGTTTGCTGGTCTACCTCTTTCAGCAGGAGGCCGATATCAAGTTGCCGCGGACCACCGTCGCCATGCGCCGCTCCAATGCCAAGACCATCGAGCGGAAAAACCTCAAGCCCGGTGATGCGGTGTTCTTCCGGCGCAATGGGCAAAGCACCGTCAATCACGTCGGGCTCTATGTCGGCGGGGGCAAATTCATTCACTCGCCGCGCAGCGGCAAGACGGTACGCATCGACTCGCTGAGCAACAGCTACTGGAAAAAGAGCTACACCCTCGCCAAGCGTTTTCATACGACCCGCTGAGGTATTTCTCCTGTTGTCAGTGCGTTTGCGCGACCTTCTGCGCGGTGCACAAGGTGTTGCTGCCCGGTTGCAGATAAGGTGTCAGGATCGGCGCCATACCCTTGAGCACTTGCACCGGCAAGGCCGAGGTGAACTTGAAGGACTCGGCCGAGCGTCCCGGTACGAACGCGGTCAGGGTCCCGAAGTGATGGTCGCCGATGTAGAACACAAAGGTCGCCGTGCGGTTGATCGACTTCGAGCTCAGGACCCGTCCACCGGCCCCGATCGCTTCGATGCGGTTGTCGCCGGTACCGGTTTTCCCGCCCATGGCCAGCGGTGTGCCGTCCGGCTGTTTGAAACTGCCGGAGACCCGCCGCGCGGTGCCTGCATCCACCACTTGTGACAACGCTTCGCGCAGGGCCGTGGCGACTTCCGACGGCATCACCCGTTTGCCTTTGCTCGGGTCGTTGACCAGGCGGGTTTCGTAGGGCGTATCGGCGGCGAAGTGCAGGCTGTCGATGCGCAGGGTCGGCATGCGCACGCCGTCGTTGAGGATGATCCCCACCAGTTCGGCGAGGGCTGCCGGCCGGTCGCCGGAACTGCCGATGGCGGTGGCCAGCGACGGCACCAGGTGATCGAAGGGGTAACCGACCTGTTGCCAGCGCTGATGGATATCGAGGAAGGCTTCGATCTCCAGCATGACCCGGATCCGGCTGTCGCGGGCGCTCTTGTGCTTGCTCTTGAACAACCAGCCGTAGACTTCCTGACGTTCGAATTCACTGGCGGCCACCGCCTGGCTGAAATGTGCCTGGGGGTTGTTCAGCAGGTAGCCGAGCAGCCACAGGTCCAGCGGGTGGACCTTGGCGATGAAACCCTGGTCGGGCAGGTCGAAGGTCCCCGGCCCGTAGGTCTTGTAGAGCTTGGCCAGGCGTTCGTCGGTGACTTTCTCGGTTTTCAGGTGGGCCCGGACAAAGGCATTGAAGGCCGCTTGCGGGGCATCCGGCAGCAGGTAGCGGTGCACGGCGGCGAGGCGAATCGGCGTCGGGTGCATGCCGTCGAGGAAGGTGTCCAGGCGTTCCTGGGACGTTTTGTTCTGGTACTTCTTCCAGAAGCGCAGCATGAAGGCCGTGCCCTCGTGGTCGGCGAAGCGGGCCAGGTATTCCTGGCGGCGCGGTTCGCTGTCGTCCTTGAGCAATTCGGCGCTGTTGTTCGGGCCCTGGTAGGTGCTGTAGCGCACCAGGTCGCGCATCAGGCGGATAAACGGCAGGTTGATCGACTCGCGCAGGGCTTCGCGCAAGGTCGGGCTGCGGCCGTTGTCTTCCTTGCGGAAGTTGTGGAAGTGGTGCAGGCCGCCACCGGTGAAGAAGCTTTCGCCGGGGTTGGCCGAGTATTGCCGGTTGAGGGCCGCGTCGAGCATTTGCGGCAAGGAGCGGTCGCTGTTTTGCGCCAGGTAGTCCACGGCCCAGCGGGTGATCGGGTCCTGGGCATCATTCGCCACTTTTTTCAGTTCGGCGGGTGACTGGTTGCCATAACGGTCGCGCAGTTCGGAAATGATCTGCAGGTAGCTGGTCAGCACCCGCAGTTTCGCGGTGGAACCCAGTTCGAGCTTGCTGCCTTCGTTGATGTCGAAGGGTTGGTCGGTGCTGTCGGTCTGGACCCGTACCCGTGCGCTGTCGGGGGTGAGTTCGAAGAGGGTGAAGCTGTAGCGTACCTGTTGCGTGCTGGTGGGGGTCAGCAAATGTTCGCCCAACAGGCCCAGGGATTTGGCGAACTCCGGGTCGGCCAGGCGCTTGAGGTAGTCGCTGGCCTGGCTTTGCAGGTCCGACTGCAAGGTACTGGTGGCCGAGAGGTCGAGGCGGTCGAGGTCGTAGAGCGGGCGGTCGAGCATGGCCGCCAGGCGGCTGCGGGCCACGCTGATGCCCTTGTTCGACTCCACTGGCTGGATCGTCGGCTCTTGTTGCCAGTCGCGGTAGGTCACCTTGCTGGCCAGTGCCGCGGCGGCCAGGGGGCCGTCGATTACCGCGTTCTGAGCCAGCAGGCGGATATGACTGTCGGTCAGTTCGGCCAGTTCGTCACGGCCACGGGCCAGGTAATGGGAGGGTCGGCGTTGGGCGATCATCAGTGATAGCACTTCACGCAAGGCCAGTCCACGCTGGGACAGGCTCAGCGGGTCGCTGGCCACGCTGTTCAGGCGGGCGTTGACCTGGGCGAAGTCGGCGCCGTACCAGACCCGCAGGCCTTCCGCCATGCCATGCACTTCGCCATGCCCGGGCACGGCAGACAGCGGCACGCTGTTGAGGTAGTCGCGTACCACGTTCTTGCGTGCTTCCAGGGTCTGTGGCCCGCCCTGATAGGCGCGCACGCTGGCGGAAATCATCTGCCGGATCTTTTCGCCGCCGGAGAGGGTCAGGCCGTCCGGCGAGTGCCGGTATTTTTCCAATTGGGTGGCCAGGGTACTGCCGCCGGCGGCCTGGCCGCCGATATGCAGCACCTTGGCAATCTGTGACAGCACCGCCTTGCCGAAGCGTGGCCAGTCCACCGCCGGGTTGGCCTCGGGCTGTTTCGGGTCGAGCAGGTCACGGTTTTCGATAAACAGCAGGCTGTTGACCACCAGCGGCGGGATGGCTTCGAAGCTCGGATACAGTTGTTGCGGGTAGTCGTAGTGGTAGACATCGCCCCCGCGACAATCGGTGATCGATAGCCCGGCCTGGATTTTCTCCTTATATGGCACGAAGAAGCCTTCCTGGCTGTAGTCCAGCAGCGCCGGGGAGAAGCGCGTCTGGGCTTCGACCATGTAGTTGCGTTTCAGCAGGCGTGGCAGGAATTCGCCGAGGGCACTGTAGCCCAGGCGTTTGTCGAAAGGTCCGTCGCCGGGATAGAGTATCGAGTCACTGGGGCCGGGTTCCAGCGAATAGCCGAGGTCGGCGGCGAGACGGCTGAACTCGCGCGCCTGGATCTTGGAACTGCGCATTTCCCGCGAGGCGGCAAACCCCAGCAACCCCAGGGCAATCAGCAGCACGAGCCAAAACAGCCGCCACCACAGCCTGCGCTTACGCGGTTTTTTCGGTAAAGGCGCTTCATCCTCCCTGTTGGCTGGCGCCACAGTGTTGCTCGAATCGGATTGCCATAAAGCGCCCATAGTCGATTCATCCATTCACGCAGATTGATCGCACTTGCCTGAAGCTTAGACGTTGCTTGGGGTCAGCGAAAAATATGTGAAGTGGGTCAGGTTTTCTGGCAGGTCATCAGCCCAGGCGTGAGCGCCGCAATGCCCCGTCGTCCTTATCAGGCGATCGCTACTTGCGTGGGCCGCTGCAGTTGCTTGTTGAACGCCAGCCAGCCCGCTAGCGTCGCCATCAGCAGCACCCCCAGCAATGCGCTGAACATCCGCACCGGCAAACCATCCCCGGCCTGGGCATTGAGCATGTCCGCCAGCGGCGCCAGCAGCACGCCGAAGCAGAACACCTCCAGCGAGTAACGGCCCATCCGGCAACCTTGCCGGGCCAGCCAGTGATCCAGCCAGCGTCCATCGGGCAACAGCTTTGACAGCACATAGGCCAGCGCCAGGAAATGCAGCAGGCGTGCCGGCGACAGGTTGGTCTTGCTGATCGGGTAGAGCCATTCGCTCAGTAGCTCGGGCATGAAGGCGTCGTGCACCTGCGGCCATTTCCACGACAGGGCGATCACCGCGCAGGCCAGCAGGTAGACCGCACAGGCCACGAACAGCGGTTGGCGTGGCAACGGGCGGAGTTCCTGGCGCTTTTCTCGCTGTCCATGGATCGCCGCCGCGCCACCGAGCACGAACAACAATTGCCAGGCCATGGGGTTGAAGAACCATACGCCGCCCTCCTGGGCGGCCAGGTTCCACTGGAACCAGGGTGCCAGCAGGTACAGCAGCACCGACAGGCCGACCACGTATTCGGCCTTGTGCAGCAGCATCGGCAGGATCAGCGGCAAACCGAGCAGCAGCAGGATATACAGCGGCAGGGGATCCATCAGGTTGGGTTTGAAGCGCAATAGCAGTTCGTCCACCAGCGCCTGCTGTGGATGGGTAAGGAAATACTGCAAGCCCATTTCCTGTATCAGGTCACGGGTTTCCACCTGGCTGTTGGCAAAGAACACGATGCCCATCAGCAGCGCCAGCAGGAAGATGTGCACCACATAAAGTACCCAGGCCCGGCGCAGGATATGCACGCTGGCGACCAGAAAACCGTCACGGCGGGCGATCTTGCCGTAGGCCAGGATCGCCGCGTAGCCGGCGAGAAAGACAAAGATCTCCGCCGCGTCGCTGAAACCGAAATTGCGCACGGTGAAATGGGCGAGCGGGTTCTGCGGCACGTGATCCCAGAAAATGAAGATCAGCGCTACCCCCCGGAAAAAATCGATGCGAAGGTCGCGTCCGTTGGATATCACGGGAAAACTCTTGGGCGAATGTTGAATAGGGCTGTTGTGGCTGTAAGAAATTGAACGTCGCACGACAGCGGCGTGCAGGTTGGCGTGAATGGGCGGGAATTGCAAAAGCGGGGTATTACTGAATGTCACCGCTTTGTGCTGGGGGGGCCTGCTACCGTTTGCCGAGGCGCGGATGACATAGCATCTGAGATTCCTGTCAGCGGTACCTTTCAGGTAGACGGCGCAGGGCTGAAAGTGTTCCACCGAGTGCCCGGGTCAGACTGAGGAACTGGTCTGTACCTGTTATTTCTGACAGTAGACAGGTCTGTTGGCGCGGCCTAGTGTTGAGATCTCACTACGCTGGTGTTTCGTTGTACGTGGAAGCGCTCCCCGGTTGGTACTGGGGGGATTTCTTTTCGGCTGCGGAATTCAGGACATGGCCGTGTGTGTGTTATTCAAGCATTTTTCGACCTACGTTTATATCGGCGCTCTTAATACGTTGATCCACTGGGGTGTCTTCCTGACGCTGCACGGTATCATGTCGGTTCGTCAGGTCGTCAGTAATGTCTGCGCCTTTGTCGTGGCAGTCACATTTTCTTTTTATGCCAACTCGCGATATAACTTCAAACGCGCCGCATCATGGCCGCGCTATCTGTCCTTTATTGGCTTCATGGCTTCTTTGAGTTTTATAATCGGCTGGCTCGGGGACGGGTTGGCCTGGCCCAGTGTTGTGACACTGTTCGTTTTTTCAGGTGTCAGTCTGGTGGTGGGTTACTTTTATTCCCGTTACGTGGTCTTTCGGGGGAAGGCGACGTGAAAATTTCTTTGGTCGTTCCGGTGTTCAATGAAGAGCAAGCCATTGAGCTATTTTATCGGACCGTCAGGCAAGAACCTGGATTACGTAATTATCAGGTCGAGATTGTTTTTATCAATGACGGCAGTGCTGATGGCACGGAAGGGATCGCTCGTGCATTGGCGCTGATTGATGATGATGTGATAGTGATCAATTTTTCGCGAAACTTCGGCAAAGAACCGGCGTTGTTTGCCGGCCTTGAGTTTGCCAGTGGTGAGGCGATCAATTCCTATTGATGTCGACTTGCAGGACCCGATTGAGGTCGTTCCAAGGTTGATTGCCGAATGGCAAAACGGAGCAGATGTGGTGCTGGCCAAACGTCGAAGTCGTTCGGCGGACAGCTATCTGAAACGGAAGTTTGCGGGCCTTTTTTATCACCTGCTGAATAGAATTGCGTACCCCCATATAGAAGAAAATGTGGGCGATTTTCGCCTGTTGGACCGAAAAGTGGTGGATGTGATCAAGGTGTTGCCGGAGCAGCAGTTGTTCATGAAGGGGGTGCTGTCGTGGGCCGGTTTCACGGTCAGCATTATTGAATACGATCGGGCCTCCCGTGCCGGTGGGCGGAGCAAGTTCAATGCCTGGAAATTATGGAATTTGGCGCTCGACGGAGTCACTTCGTTCAGTACCCTGCCGTTACGCCTGTGGAGTTACATCGGCGGTGGGATTTCATTGTTGGCGCTGCTGTATGCCGGGTATATGGTCGTGGATAAAATGTTGTTTGGTAACGCGGTGCCGGGGTATCCGTCGCTGATGACAGCCGTCCTGTTTTTAGGTGGAGTGCAACTGATCGGGATCGGGGTGTTGGGAGAGTATGTGGGACGGATTTATATGGAGGCCAAGCATCGGCCCAGGTATGTGGTAAAGGATATTGTTTCTACCTCGCGGGGAAAAGGACTGTCGTCGATCCGGGAGTGGGAGCGTCATGAATGACAGTGAGTCGACTGCCGTGACCGTCCCGCGTTCACGCGTCGTAGGGACGTGGATTGTCGCGATTATCGGCCTGTCGATGGGGGTGCGCTTTTACTTGTTGACCCACGCCTCCATATGGTCCGACGAGGGTTTTAGCCTGGAGTTGATTACCTATCCGCTTGCTGATATCTGGACGTTAACTGGCCGAGATGTGCATCCGCCGCTTTTTTATATACTTCTGCATGGGCTGGTTGCGCTGACCGGTAGCGAGGCGTTGATTTGGACGAGAGGATTCAGCGCCTTGGTTGGCGTTGTAAATGTTGGGCTTGGTATCTGGCTGGCGCGGATGGTTTCAACACCGCGGGCGGCAATAACGGCTGGCTTGTTACTGGCGTTATTGCCTATCGCGGTTCGATACAGCCAGGATGTGCGCATGTATGCGCTGATGGGGGCTGAACTGACAGGTGCCACCATTGCGTTAGTGTACTGGGTGCTCAGGCCGCAAAAAATCAGCTATCTGGTCGTTTATGCTTTATTGATGCTGAGTGGGCTTTATACACACTATTTTTCGATTTTCTGCGTGCTTTCCCACTGGGTGTATCTGCTGTTGATCCGTCTGCCGAGTTATGGGGGGCATCGGTACATAGGGAACCCCCGGTGGTGGCTGACGAACTTGATGATTGCCTTGCTTTACTTACCATGGTTGTCGGTTGTTTTCAAACAGCTGGAGACTTTTGGAGTGGGCTGGATTCAACCGGTTTCCAGCTATAGCTTGCCCTCGGCGCTGTGGCGATTCTTGACCGTTAACGATGGACGTGGCAGTAATGTGTTTGTTTATTGGTTGGTGCCGATCTTGTATCTGCTGGCCGGGAGTGTCGTGTGGTGGCAAGATGGTAGTCGATATGCCGTACAGACGCTGATTGTCATATGCGGTTTTTTGACGGTGTTTGTCGTTTTTTTATTTTCCTTCTATATTCCTGTTTTTGTGGAACGGTACTTGTTTTTTTCAGCGGTGATGATGCCTCTTCTTGTCGCGATAGCCCTGGATAAATTGAGTCGTAAATGGGTGTTTGCCATGGCGCTCTGCGTGTTGTCAGTCGTAGAGGCTTCAGGCATCAGTCATGTGTATAGCCAGCAACATACAATGAATAACCCTTACCGGGTGACTGACGATAGATTGGCTGAGCTGATGGCGTATTTTAACGTCAAGTCAGTGAGCGGTGATGTATTGGTCGTGAGTGATGCCTATTTGTTTTATGCGGGACATTTTTACAACGACAAACAGCGGAAGCTGCTGTTGTATTTTTCGCCGTTACAAGGCCGTCGGCCAATCATTTCAGGATTTTTCGCCCCCATGATGAAATATGGTAATGACACTTATGTTGCGTCACTCGACCGTCTTGAAACGGCAACAGGTCGAGTATGGTGGCTTGACTACGTCTATAAGAAGCCGGGTGACGAGGTTGATCTTCCCCGCCGCTGGCATCTGATCGAACAAACATTGATGGGCGATAATGTTCTGGGTGTGTATGAGATCTGCGGGCGTGTGTCAGCAGATAACCCTGCCAAGTGTGAGTGAAGGCGCCTGGCCCCTGACGGCCAGGCGCTTTTATGCTCTTTACGCGGCGGCCATCTCTTGGGACTCGAAACTATCCGCCCGTGCCATCTGCCACATGCGCGAGTAAAACTCGCCATTGACCTCGCCGGTCAGCAATTCACCCGGCTTGAGGAACACATGCAACTGTGAGAACAGCTTGATCTCGGTCGCCGACATCCGCCGGACCAGATGCTTGGCTTCCAACTGCGCCGGATGCTCCAACCCCGCCGCCGCAAGCATCTCGGCCAAGGCCTTCAAGGTATTGCGGTGGAAGTTGAACACCCGCTGGGCTTTGTCCGGCACCACCAGGGCTCGTTGGCGCAGGGCATCCTGGGTCGCGACACCGGTCGGGCATTTGTTGGTATGGCAGCTCTGCGATTGGATGCAGCCGATGGCGAACATAAAGCCCCGCGCCGAGTTGGCCCAGTCGGCACCGATGGCCAACACGCTGGCGATGTCAAAGGCGCTGACGATCTTGCCGCTGGCGCCGAGCTTGATCTTGTCCCGCAGGTTCAAACCCACCAGGGTGTTGTGCACGAACAGCAGGCCGTCGCGCATAGGCACGCCGATATGGTCGGTGAACTCCACCGGCGCGGCGCCGGTACCGCCTTCCTTGCCGTCGACCACGATAAAGTCCGGGAGGATGCCGGTTTCCAGCATGGCCTTGGCAATGCCCATGAACTCCCACGGATGACCCAGGCAGAACTTGAAGCCCACCGGCTTGCCGCCGGACAGCTCTCGCAGTTGGGCGATGAAGTGCATCATTTCAATCGGGGTGGAAAACGCGCTGTGCCGCGACGGCGAGACGCAGTCTTCACCCATCATGATGCCACGGGTCTCGGCGATCTCCTTCGTCACCTTGTGCTTGGGCAGGATGCCGCCATGGCCGGGCTTGGCACCCTGGCTCATCTTGATTTCGATCATCCGCACCTGCGGGCTCTGCGCCTGGGCGGCGAAGCGTTCCGGGTCGAAGCGACCGTCCGCGGTACGGCAGCCGAAATAGCCGCTGCCCAGTTCCCAGGTCAGGTCGCCGCCGTTCTCGCGGTGGTAGGGGCTGATGCTGCCCTCGCCGGTGTCGTGGGCAAAGTTGCCGAGCTTGGCGCCCTGGTTCAGCGCGCGGATGGCGTTGGCACTCAGGGAACCGAAGCTCATCGCCGAAATGTTGAACACCGAGGCCGAGTACGGTTGCTTGCACTGCGGGCCACCGACGATCACACGAAAACTGCTCGGGTCACTCAGCGGCGCCGGGCGCATCGAGTGGCCGATAAATTCGAAACCGCCCTGGTACACATCGATCAGGGTGCCGAAGGGTTTGTCGGCGCTTTCGTTCTTGGCCCGCGAATACACCAGCGAGCGCTGCGACCGGGAGAAGGGCAGGGCATCGCTATCGGATTCCAGCAGGTACTGGCGGATCTCCGGGCGGATGCCTTCCACCAGGTAACGGATATTGCCCAGGATCGGGTAGTTGCGGCGTACCGCGTGGGGACTTTGCAGCAGGTCGAACAGGCCCAGCAGGCTCAACAGGCCGGTCACCAGGGTGAAGGGCCAGAGCCAGTCATGCGCCAGGAACGGCAGGCTGGCCAGGGTGAAGATCACACAACCGGTAAAGAAGGCGTAGCGGCTCAGCAGGGACAGACTCATACGGTTTCCTTTGGTTCGGACTCGTCGGGAGGTTAGGCGGCTTTGTTTTGGCGGACCGGCAGCTCGATCCTGAACGTGGTGCCCACCCCCAGCTCACTGCGCACACTGATCTGCCCGGCATGTTTCTGCACGATGCCATAGGACAGCGACAAGCCCAGGCCCGTGCCCTGACCGATGGGCTTGGTGGTGAAGAACGGGTCGAAGATCTTTTGCACGGTCTCGGGCGCCATGCCCGAGCCGTTGTCGGCCACTTCCAGCCAGACCCGCTCACCCAGGCTGCCGCCCCGCAGGGTGATGGTGCCGCGCTCCGGTCCCATGGCCTGGGCGGCGTTGACCACCAGGTTCATGATGACCTGGTTGATCTGCGACGCCAGGCACTCGATCTCCGGCAGTCCGGAGTAGTCCTTGACCACGTCGGCCTTGTATTTGAGTTCGTTGGCGACAATGTTCAGGGTCGATTCGATGCCCTGTTGCAGATTGCTCCATTGCCACTCCTGGTTCGAGTCGACCCGGGAGAAGTTCTTCAGGTCCTTGACGATCTGCCCGACCCGACCGATGCCCTCCTTGGACTCCTTGATCAGCAACGGAATGTCTTCTTCGAGGAAATCCAGCTCGACCCGTTCGCGCAGCTCCTTCAAGCGTGCCTGCAACTCGGGCGCGGCGATCCCTTCCTCGGCGCCCTGATAGGCCTGGAGCATTTCCAGCAGCTTGCCGAAATAGCCTTCCAGGGTCCCCAGGTTCGAGGAAATGAAGCCGATGGGGTTGTTGATCTCATGGGCCACGCCGGCCGCCAGTTGGCCAAGGGAGGCGAGTTTCTCCGATTGAACAAGCTGCCCTTCCAGTTGCTTGCGTTCGTCGATCTCATGCTGCAAGGCCAGGCTGGTCTGCGTGAGGGCCTGGGTGCGTTGCTCGACCAATTCTTCCAGCCGGTGCATTTGCAGGTTGGCGCGTTCAGTCATTTCCCATTTGTTGGTCAGGGTGTTGGCCAGTTGCTGGACTTCGATGTTGTCGAAGGGCTTTTTCAGGATCACCAGCCGGTCGTGACCGTGCAGGCGTTCCAGCAGGTCATCCCAGGAATAGTCGGTGTAGGCGGTGCAGACCACCACTTGCAGGTTGGGGTCGACCTGCCACAGGTGCTCGATGGTTTCGGCACCATCCCAGCCCTGGGGCATGCGCATGTCGACGAAGGCCAGGGCGTAGGGCTTTCCACAAGCCACCGACTGTTCGACCTTTTGCAGGCCTTCCTGGCCCTGATAGGCGGAGTCGAGTTCGAACGGCAGGACGTTGCCGGTCTTGACCTCCTGGCCGAACAGCGCGGCTTCCATCAGGTCCAGGTCCGGCGACTCATCGACCATTGGGGTGAGAATCTTGCGAAAGTCCTCGTGGATCGATGGGGTGTCGTCGACCAGCAGGATACGGCGATTGCGGAGTGTGTTCATACAGCCCCCACGGCAGTTTTCAAGGGCAATTCGAGGGTGAAGACGGCGCCTTTTCCAGGGCCGTCGCTGTGGGCGGTCAAGTGCCCTTTCATTTCGATCGCGGCCAGGGCGCAGCTGTGCAGGCCAAAGCCATGGCCGTCCTTGCGGGTGGTGAAACCATGGGCAAAGATCCGCGTCATGTTTTCCGGCAGGATACCTTCGCCGGCGTCCTTGACGCTGATGCGCAAGATGTTGTTCTCGATCGCCCGCACTTGCAGAGTGATCTCCCGCGGACGGTCGGCGAGGTTGGCCATGGCCTGCTTGGCGTTGCTGATCAGGTTGATCAGGATCAGCAGCAAACGGTGCTTGTCGGCCATCACCTGGGGCACGTTGTCGTACTCGCGGATCACCGTGACGTTGTGCCGGTTCAGGGCGCCGGAGTTCATGCGCAGGGCGTCCTCGAGCAGATCCCGGATATGCAGCGGCTCCTCCATGGTCGAGACCCCGGCATAGGATTGCTGGGTCGAGACGATGTCCTTGATATGGTCGACGCTCTTGCTCAACTGGGTCAGTTCGTCGCTCATGCTCTGTTGTTCCGCGGCAATGGCCTCGACCAGTTGGTTGAGATACCCGGGTAACAGCTTGCCACGTTCGTCGCTGGTAATGAACTCGCCGAGATCGTGTTTGTGTTCGTTGATCATCGTCACTGCCTTGGCCAGGCCCTGGGTTTTGCTGCCGCGCAGCTTGCGCGCCACCAGGTCGGCGGAGACATTCACGCTGTTGAGCACATTGCCAACGTTGTGCAGCACGTTGGTGGCGATCTCGGCCATGCCGGCCAGACGGGCGGATTCCATCAGTTCGCTCTGGGCTTCGCGCAGGCTGCGGGTGCGCCGCTCCACGCGTTGCTCAAGGTGGGTGTTGGCGGCTTGCAGGGCGTGGTTGACCCGGTTGATTTCGGCATAACTGCGGATCAGGCGGCTGGCGAGGTACAGCAGCAGGACCAGTAGCAGGCCGGAGAAAATCAGCAGGTACAAATGGTGGCGTTGATTGAGGCCGTCGACCTGTTGTTGCTCCCGGTTCAATTGGTCGGTGATGGCATCCAGGCTTTCGGAGACCGGTACGGCGTCGATCTCTTCAATCAGTGAGTTGACTTGGGGTTGTTCGTGCAGGATCAGGTTGACGTGGTTGAGCAGTATCTGCACCGGCTCCTTGAATGAGGAGGGCAGGCGTTCGGTGTCGATCATCACCTGATTGAGCCCCAATTCGATGTTGTGGCTGCGTTCCTCGGTGGTGCTCTGGGCGAATTCCAGCGTGCTGAGCAGCAGGTCGTAGATGTCGTTGGAGGTGTCCTGGAGCATCAACTTGTCCTGGTCCTGAAGCGCGCTGAGCTGGCGCTGGATATCGTCTTCGGCGGTCGGCAGGAAGCCCAGGGAGTTGCGCAGTATCGCGTTGCGGGATTTGAACTGTTCGACCAATCGCTCTTTTTCGTCGAGGGCTTGGGTCAGGGTTTCCCGGCGGTCCTTCCAGGCTTCGGTGATCTGCCGGGCCTGGCCGGGGGCGATAGGCGTGAACGTCTGTAAAAGCTTGTGTATTTCCTGCGGGGGGCTGACCAATGGGTCGTAATTGCGCGTTACCGCGATCCTGGCCTTGAGGACTTCGGTACCCCATTGCGCATCCAGTTGTTTGACCTGGTTGATCAGATCGCGGGAGTGGGCATAGTCCAGGGTCGCGTCGGCGTCGGCCATGAGGTACAGAAACACCAGGACCGAGGTGAGCAGGACAGCCAGGCGCGGCAGGACGACCCGGTTCAGGACACTACTGGTCACCTTCATAGCGGCTTGCCCCCCAGTTCGCCGGTCAGGGTCTTGAGAAACAGCACGATCAGGCGGATGTCCTCAGTGGAAGGGACGCGTCCCAGTTGATAGGTGAACATGACATGAACGGCGTCTTCCAGGGTCTTGGCCGAGCCATCGTGGAAATACGGGGCGGTCAGCGCGACGTTGCGCAGGCTGGGAACCTTGAATACATAACGGTCCTCCTCTTTCCCGGTCGCCAGGAAGCGCCCCAGGTCGGCCTCGGTAGGGTTGCCCCGGGCCTTGAAGTAGTCGCCCATCACACCGAATTTCTGGAACATGTTACCGCCGATATTGACCCCTTGGTGGCAGGCGATGCAGCCGTAGTCCTTGAAGCGCTGGTAGCCGTATTTTTCGTCGAGGGTCAGGATGTCGGTGTTGCCCTTGAGGTACTGGTCGAAACGCGAGTTGGGCGTCAGCAGGCTGCGCTCGTAGCTGGCCAGGGCATTCTGCACATTGGCGATGGTCACGCCATCGGTATAGGCCTCGCGGAAGGCCGCCTGGTAAGTCGGGGCCTGGTTGAGGGTCTCGACCACGTGGGGCCAGCTGTTGCCCATTTCTATCGGGCTTTTCACCACATCCTCGATCTGCTCCTCCAGGGTCTCGGCGCGACCGTTCCAGAACTGCTTGAAGTTCAGCGCGGCGTTGAACACGGTCGGGGTGTTGATGCCCAGGCTGCCACCCTGGAAACCGATGGAATAGGGTTTATCGTCCGCCCCGCCCCGCTCCAGATGATGGCAACTGGCGCAGGACGTTGTGTTATTCATCGACAGTTGCTTTTCATTGAACAACTGGCGACCCAGTTCGACTTTCCGCGGATCCTGCACCGGGATATCCGGCAACGGCTTGAGCGGTTCGTCCAGCGGTGCGGCGACCAGGTGTGTGCTGAACAATATCCCGCAGCAGGCGAGCGATCTCGCCAGCAACGACAGCAATGCGCGAGGCGTCATGAGTGTGTCCTTGGCAAAAGAGGCGGGTTCAGGGATCAGCCCTGTGCCGGTCGTTCGAAGCGCTTGTCCTGCAACAAGCGCAGGAAGGTCTCGGCTTCGACCGCCTTGCTGAAGTAGTAACCCTGGCCTTCCTCGCAGTCATGGGCCTTGAGAAAGGCCAGTTGATCCTGGGTCTCCACACCTTCGGCGATGATGTTCAGGTTCAGGCTCTTGCCCAGGCTGATGATCGCGTTCACCAGCGCCGCGTCGTTGCTGTCGCCATTGAGGTCACGGACGAACGACTGGTCGATCTTCAGCACGTCGACGGGAAAACGTTGCAGGTAGCTGAGGCTCGAGTAACCGGTGCCGAAGTCATCGATGGCCAGGCGGATGCCCAGGGCCTTGATGGCTCTCAGGGTTGCAATGGTGTGGTCGACATTCTGCATCAACACGCTCTCGGTGATTTCCAGCTCCAGCCGGGTCGGCTCCATGCCGGTTTCTACCAGCACCTGGCGGATGCCGTCGAGGAAATCGCGCTGGCGAAAGTCCATGGCCGAGATGTTAAGCGACAGGATCAGCGGCTCGCGGGTCTGATCCTGCCAGGCCCGACCTTGCAGGCAGACCTGGCGCAACACCCAACTGCTCAGTTGGACGATCAGGCCGCTGTCTTCGGCCACCGGGATGAAGTCCGTGGGGTAGAGCAGGCCGCGTTCGGGATGCTGCCAGCGGATCAGCGCCTCGGCACCGACCACCGTGCCGGTCTTGAGGTCCAGCTTGGGTTGGTAGTGCAGCACGAACTCGTTGCGCGCCAGGGCCCGGCGAATACCGGACTCGATGGATTGCTGCTCGCGGGCCCGCAGGTTCAGGTCTTCGATGAAAAAGCCGAAGTTGTTGGCGCCCTGTTCCTTGACATTGCGCATCGCCGCTTCGGCTTTCTTGATCAGCACCAGCGGGTCCTCGCCGTCGCCGGGGTAGAGGCTGATACCCAGGCTTGCAGTGACTCGCAGGTCATGCCCGGCAGTTTCATGGGGGGTATTGATCGCCAGGAGGACTTTCTCGGCGGTGCCACGGGTCTGTCCCGGATGGATGAACTCGGGCAGTATCAGGACAAACTCATCGGAGCGGTAGCGAAACACCGAGTCCGAATGGCGCAAGGCTCCCACCAGGCAGGCGGCCACATGCTTGAGCATTTCATCGCCCGCCGGATAGCCCAGGGCATTGTTGATGCGTTTGAAGCGATCCAGCCCGACGAACATCACCGCCACTTGTTCGCCGTGCCGTTTAGCCAGGGCGATCGCCTGGCCCAGGCGGTCGCCGAGCAGGGTGCTGTTGGGCAGTTCGGTGAGTACATCGAATTGCAGCAGCCGGGAAACCTGCAGCAGCTCCTGGACGCGCTTCTCGATGGTCTGTTCCAGATTGGCCATCTTCGAAGCGATGTCCCGCGCCAGTTGCCACTTCCAGGTCAGGGCACTGGCCAGCTGGCGAATTTCCAGGGCGTCGAAGGGCTTTTTCAGGATCAGCATCTGGTCACCGAAGGCGATGCGTTCGTCCATGGACTCCCAGGAGTAATCCGAGTAGGAGGTACACAGGGCTATTTGCAGCTCTGGATCGACCGCCCACAGTTGCTCGATGGTTTCCAGGCCGTCCCAGCCCGGCGGCATGCGCATATCGAGGAAGGCCATGGCATACGGGCGTTCGGCGGCCAAGGCCAGCTTGACCAGCTCCAGTGCCTCTTGCCCCTGGTAGGCCGAGTCGATCTCGAAGTTCTGGCGCTGCGGGCGAGTGGTACCGAACAGCAGATGCTCGGTGGAGTCCAGGCTCAGTTCGTCCTCCTGCTCAGGCCCGAGGATCTTGCGAAAGTCCTGATGAATAGACGCGGTATCGTCGATGATCAGGATGCGCTTGTTGGCGGCACCGGCTGCGCGGTTCATGGTTGGATCTCCGGCGTTGGGCGAGGGGTGATATGGCCGGCGTGCAACAATTCGCTGGCACGATGGCTGTCGACGGCCTGGCTGAAGTAATAGCCCTGGGCGGTCATCGGCGAACCGGTGGCCATCAATGAATGGCGTTGCTCCTGGGTTTCCACGCCTTCGGCAATGATGCCGATGCCCACCTCCCGGGCAAAGTTGATGATCGCCCGCAGGGTGGTGGCGCTTTCCGCGTCCTGGGTCGCGTGGTTGATCAGCGACTGGGCCAGCTTCAGGTGATTGACGCGGTAGGTCTTGAGGTAGTCGAAGGACGAGTAGTCGGTGCCGAAATCATCGATGGCGATCTTCACACCGAGTTCGCGCAGCTTGGGCAGCACCTCGTTCTGGGTCCACTTGGTGTGGGCCAGGGTCGCTTCGGTGACGTCGAACTGCAGGTCCGCGGGCGACAGCCCCCATTTGCCGGTGGTCTCGAGCACGTCGTGAATCAGTTCGCTGCCACTTTTGAGCTGGGCCAGCGACAGGTTGATGGCGATCACCGGCGGTGCCATGCCGTCCTTGCGCCATTGGTGCATCTGCCGGCAAGCCCGCTCCAGCACCCAGCGCCCCAGCGCGATGATGGTGCCGGTCTTTTCCGCGGCGGGGATGAACTGGTCGGCGCCGAGTATGCCGCGCTCGGGGTGGTTCCAGCGCACGAGGGCCTCCATGCCGAGGATCTTGCCGCTACCCAGGTCGACTTCCGGCAGGTAATGCAGCTCCAGTTCGTTCTGTTCGATGGCCTTTTTCAGGTCCTGGGTAATGGCAACCCGGTCGATGACTTCCTGGTTGATCTCCTCGGAATGGAAGTGGTACTGGTTGCGGCCGCTGTCCTTGGAGCGATACAGCGCCATATCGGCCTGGACCAGCATGTTGTCGGCACTTTCGCTGTCCACGGCATAGGTGCTGATGCCGATGCTGGCCGAAATCCGTACTTCATTGCCGTCCAGCTGGTAGGGCTCCGCCAGGGCCTTGAGGATCTTGCTCGCCAGGGTGCCGGATTGCGTCGGGTCGAGCATTTCCGTCTGCAGCACCGCGAACTCATCGCCGCCCAAGCGCGCCACCACATCATTTTCCCGGGTGCAGCTCTGGATGCGTCGGGAGACTTCCTGCAGCAGCAGGTCACCCACCGGATGCCCGAGGGTGTCATTGATGCGCTTGAAGTGATCCAGGTCCAGGTAGAACACCGCGAACGGCGAGGCGCCGCGCCGGGCGCCGGCAAAGCTCTGGTGCAGGCGCTCGATCAGGGTCGAGCGGTTGGCCAATCCGGTGAGGCCGTCGGTGCGGGCGAGCAGGGCGATTTTCTCTTCGGCCAGCTTGTGTTCGGTGATGTCGATGATGATGCCTTCGACTTCCAGCAGGCGTCCCTCCGGGTCGCGGACCGGTACGTAGCGGTTTTCCACCCAGCGCCACTGACCGTCGCCGGTACGCAGGCGAAACTCGATCGAGGCCCCCTCGGCGTCCTTGTCGAGGACCTTGGCCATGGCCGCGTCGACCTTCTCCTGGTCGTCGCCGTGGATCAGCTCCGCGGCCCAGTCGGCCGAGGCCAGCAGGTCCTCGGCGACGTGCCCGAACTTGGTGATGTTGTGGGAGATGTACATCAGCGGGAACGACGGTTCGCCGCGCAGGCGATAGAGCAGCGTCGGGCTGTTCTGGACGATGATATTGGCGTCGGACAGCTCGCGGGTGCGTGCTTCCACGGCCTGTTCGAGCTGGTCCATTTTCAGTGCGGCGTCTTCGGTCATCTGCCATTTGACGCTCAGGGTGCTGGCCAGTTGGCGAATTTCGATGGCGTCGAAAGGTTTCTTCAGGATCAGCAGGCGATCGCCCATCTCGACCCGTTCGCTCATCTCTTCCAGGGAGTAATCGGAATAGGCGGTGCACAGCGCGACTTGCAGCTTGGGGTCGACTTGCCAGAGCCGTTCGAGGGTTTGCAGGCCATCCCAGCCTGGCGGCATGCGCATGTCGATAAAGGCCATGGCGTAGGGCTGCCCCCGCAGCAGGGCTTGTTCGACCTTGGCCAGGCCTTCCTGGCCCTGGAACGCCGAATCGAGGTCGAACGGTTGCTCCTGTCGGTTGAGGCTGTCGCCGAACAAGGCCAACTCGGCGCTTTGCAGGTCGTCTTCGAGGTTTTCGGGGCAGAGAATCTTGCGGAAGTCCACGTGGATCGACGGGGTGTCGTCGATGATCAGGATGCGCCGATTGGCGCGCTCGGACGCGCTGCTCATCGCAAGGCACCGGTCACACTGACAGCGGGATGTACCGAGCTCATGCGGAGTTCCTTTCCTGATAACCACGCCTGCTGTGGCGCGCTAGATTGCTTGCAGCATAGATCGGCTTGAGATGATTTGCTGATAAACATGATGCCAATTGATGGTCGAACATCTACCCTTAGCGCAAAAGACAGGGACTGCCGGCTATTCAAAGGTCCCTGGACCCAAGCCCGACGCAGACATGAGGTGCTCCATGGATGAATCCACAGTTGATGTCGTGATCAAACCCCGTGTTCTGCTGGTCGATGATGAAGAGTCGATCCTCAACAGTCTGCGCCGTTTGCTGCGCAGCCAGGGTTACGAGCTGTTCCTCGCCGACAGCGGCGCCCGTGCCCTGGAGATCATGGCCGAGCAGCCCATCGACCTGGTGATCAGCGATGCGCGCATGCCGAACATGGACGGTGCCAGCCTGCTGGCGCGGATTCATGAGCTGTATCCGGCCTGCCTGCGGATCCTGCTGACCGGTTACGCTGACTTGGACATGATCGCCAAGGCGATCAACGAAGGGCGGATCTACCGTTACCTGAGCAAGCCCTGGAACGATGAAGAGCTGTTGATGACCATCACTCAGGGCCTGGCCTTCCAGCATTCCGAACGTGAGCGCCAGCGCCTGCAGCTGTTGGTCCACGAGCAGAACCGGCAGTTGCAGTCGCTCAACGCGACCCTGGAAAAGCGCGTGATCGCGCGCACCAGCGAAGTCCAGCAGACCGCCGATATGCTTGACCTGGCCTATGAAGAACTCAAGCGCAGCTACGCCGTCACGGCCGAGGTGTTCTCGCGGATGGTCGAGTGGCGCCTGCCCAAGGACAAGCAGACCAACCGGGCGATCATCGATCTGGTCAAGGTCTACTGCAAGGCTCATGTCATGAGTGAAGCGGCCAGCCGTGACCTGGCCATGGCCGCGGCCCTGCACAACATCGGCAAGATGAGTTGGACCGACAGCATGATGGGGGCGCCGGCCGATCTGCTGCACCACACCGATCGCGACCGTTATCGCGGTTATCCGAAGCAGAGCGAGTCGCTGTTGATGACCCTGGAGCCGATGCAGGATGCGGCCCGGCTGATTCTGCATCACCAGGAGCGCTGGGACGGCAGCGGGTTTCCCGACCACCTCCGGGGCGAGGCGATTCCCCTGGGATCGCGGGTGTTGAAGCTGGCGGTGGACTTCATCGAGTTGCAGCGTGGCCTGATTCTCGAACGGCAGATGAACAGCGACGAGGCCCTGCTGTTTATTCGCAAGTACGCCGGCAAGCTCTACGATCCGGGCCTGGTCGAGGACTTCGTCAAGGTTTGCGCCGACTACCTGAGCGACGTGACCCTGGGCGACCCTTCGGTCAAGGTCCTGTGCACCCGCGAGCTGGTGGCCGGAATGATCCTGGCGCGTAACCTCAATGCCGACAACGGCATGCTCCTGCTCAACGCCGGCAAGCTGCTCAGCGCGGCGCTGGTGGATAAGCTGATTGCCTTCGAGTCCATGGAAGGTGCCAAGTACAGTGTGTTCGTGAAGATTCCTGAAGAAATCCTGGCGTTGCTGGAGCAGGCCGAATAACACGGGGCTTTCGTGGGGCGATGCTTGCGTGGGAGCGGAGCTTGCGTGGGAGCGGAGCTTGTGTGGGAGTGGAGCTTGTGTGGGAGTGGAGCTTGTGTGGGAGCGGAGCTTGTGTGGGAGCGGAGCTTGCCCGCGAAGAGGCCCTTGAGAGCGCCCGAAGCTTCGCGGGCAAGCTCCGCTCCCACAGGTTCCGCGCCTTTCGCATGATTGCAACACCCGCGTCGCCCATGTGATCCTGCGGCCTTTTCCCGAGGCCGCTGTGACCCCCATGACCTGCAAAACGATCCGAATTGCCGCCGCCCTGCTGATCGGTCCCGACGGCCGTACCCTGCTGGTGCGCAAACGCGGTACCCAGGCCTTCATGCAGGCGGGTGGCAAGATCGAAGCCCATGAGCAACCGGTGCAGGCCCTGGCCCGTGAACTGGAAGAGGAACTGGGGTTGCTTATCGACACGGCTGCCGCCACCTACCTCGGCCAGTTCGCGGCAGCGGCGGCCAACGAGCCGGGTTACCAGGTGGTGGCCGAGCTGTTCCGGGTGGAGAGCGGCGTGGTGCTGGAGCCCGCGGCCGAGATCGAGGAGGTGGCCTGGATCGACCCCATCGGCGATGGCGGCCTGCTCCTCGCACCATTGACGCGGGACCTGATCCTGCCGTTTTATCGTGCTTCGCTCGCAAACGCCGGCTGATCCCCTTCGAACCGATGACGCTTGAGCGGCTTCAGCGCACCGCGCTGACCCCATCGAGCGTCGAGAACGAAGTGTCCTTGGCCGTCAGCAGGAAGTCGCGCATGTAGGGGGCATCGAGCATGTCGGTGCGAACCGCCGCATACAACGTGGCGAACAGGCCTTTCTCACCCAACCGCTTGGCCTTCACGTAACCTCGCGAGCTGTATTCGTGCAAGGCCCAGTGCGGCATGCCGCAGACCCCGCGACCGCTGGCCACCAGTTGCATCATCATCACCGTCAGCTCCGAGGTGCGCACCTGCGCCGGCTCGATGTCCGCGGGTTCGAGGAAGCGGGTGAAGATATCCAGCCGATCGCGTTCCACCGGATAGGTGATCAGGGTTTCCTTGAGCAGGTCCTCGGGCACGATATAGGGCTTGTTGGCCAACGCATGCTGGTTGGCGACCGCGAGCATGGCCTCGTAGGTGAAGAGCGGCACATAGGTGATACCCACCAGCTCCAGCGGATCGGAGGTCACCACCAGGTCCAGGTCGCCACGGGCCAGGGCCGGCAGCGGGGCGAAGGAAAAACCCGAGGCCAGGTCCAGTTCCACTTCCGGCCAGGCATCGCGGAACTGGTCGATGGTCGGCATCAGCCACTGGAAACAACTGTGGCATTCGATCGCCATGTGCAGGCGGCCGGCGGTGCCGCCGGCCAGGCGCGCGATATCCCGCTCCGCCGCACGCAGCAATGGCAGGCTGGCGTCAGCCAGTTGCAGCAGGCGCAGCCCGGCGCTGGTGAAACGCACCGGCTTGGTCTTGCGCACGAACAGCGGCATGCCCAGGCGCTCTTCCAGCTCCTTGAACTGGTGGGACAGGGCCGACTGCGTCAGGTGCAGACGCTCGGCGGCTTCCACCAGGCTGTCGGCCTCGCGCAGCGCGTGAAGGGTTTTCAAGTGACGGATTTCCAGCACCTGTGGCTCCATGAGTAGATTTTGTGAATGACGGTCATGGTATGAGTTTGTCTCATGTTGCCTTGGCTGTCGACCATTGTGCTGGCACTGGCTGGAGGCAAATTTGTGGGAGTCGGTGTCGGTCCGAGAGTCCGCCTGCGCAGGCACCGCCCGGCAATCTTCATCAAACTGTCACGGAACTGTGGCAGCACCATTGAACAAATAACATCAAACTCGCGCCTCAATGGGGTTCTGCGTTTCGGTGTTTTCATGCGTGTAGTAATTTTTCTGGCCGCACTGCTGTTCGGCCTGCCGTCTTTTGCGGCTTCAAGATGTGATGTCAATGTTCCGACCCAGCGGGTCGATCTGGAAAACGTCAGCCTGGCTTACCAGAGCATCGGACGTGCCTCGGATCCGGCCTTGCTGCTGGTCATGGGCCTGGGCGGCCAACTGATCCACTGGCCGGACGAAGTAGTCGTCGCGCTCTGCCAGCAGGGTTTCCGGGTGATTCGCTATGACAATCGCGATGTCGGCCTGTCCACCTGGCGCCAGGCGCCGGCCAGCGCCAACCTGACCTTCGAGGTGCTGCGCTACAAGCTCGGCTTGCCGGTGGCGGCGCCTTATACCCTGACCGATATGGCCGGCGATGCCTTGGGCCTGATGGATGCGTTGCAGGTCCGGCAGTTCCATGTGCTCGGCGCCAGCATGGGCGGCATGATCGCCCAGCACGTGGCGGCGATGGCGCCGGAGCGGGTCGAGAGCCTGACCCTGGTGATGAGCAGTTCCGGTGCCGAGGGCCTGCCGGCGCCGAGTGCGGCGCTGGTTCAGTTGCTTTCGCGGCGCGGCGCGCCGAACCGTGAGGCGGCGATTGAGCAGCAGGCCGACCTGCTGGCCGCCCTGGGCAGCCCCGAGGTGCGCGATGATCGCCGCAAGCTGTTGCAGCAGGCGGCGGCGTCCTATGACCGGGCGTTCAATCCGGAGGGGGTGAAGCGTCAGATCATGGCGATTCTCGCCGAGCCGAGTCGGGTGCCGTTGCTCAATCAACTGCGGGTACCGACCCTGGTGGTCCATGGTACGGCCGATCCGTTGTTGCCGGTGATGCACGGCGTGCACCTGGCGGCGCATATCCAGGGCAGTCAACTGGTGCTGGTCCCGGGGATGGCCCATCGTTTCCAGGAGGCGTTCAAGGCGCCGTTGCTGGCCGCGGTGCTGCCGTACCTGCGTCTGCATCAGGGCGATGTCAGTCGCTGGGCACAGCTCTGAAGGATCGCTGTCTTGTAGGAGCCAGCAAGCCGGCTCCTACAGGTTGTGCGGTGTTTTCCAGATGAAGTCAGCGGATGATCTTGTCGACGTGGATCGCCAGCTTCTTCAGGCGATACCAGAAGCTGCGTTCGGAAATCCCGATCAGTTGCGCCGCCGCCGCTTGCACGCCATTGCTTTCCTGCAGGGCCGCGAGGATATAGGCCTTCTCGACGTCCGCCAGGGCCGCATCGAGGTCCTTCGGCAGACCGGGGGCGATGAGGGGCGCGGGATTGCTGCGCGGCGCTGTCGACTCGAACAGATAAGCCGGCAGGTCGCTTTCTTCGATCACGTGCCCGGTCGCGACAATGGTCGCCCGTTCCACACAGTTCTGCAGTTCGCGGATATTCCCCGGCCACGGGTAGTTGAGCATCGCCTGCAAGGCCTCCGGACTGAAACCATCGATGCGCTTGCCGGCGGTGGCGCCCAGGGTGTGGGCGAAATGCCGGGCCAGCGGGGCGATATCCTCGACCCGGTCACGCAGGGCGGGCAGGGGAATCGGGAAGACGTTCAGGCGGTAATACAGGTCTTCGCGAAATTCCTTGTCGGCCACCGCTTGCAGCAAGTTCTTGTTGGTTGCGGCAATCACTCGCACGTCGACCTTGCGCTCGCGCGGATCGCCCACCGGCTCGATGATCCGCTCCTGTAGCGCGCGGAGGATCTTGGCCTGCAACGCCAACGGCATATCGCCGATTTCATCGAGAAACAGCGTGCCCTTGTCGGCCTGCATAAAGCGCCCGACGCGGTCGGCGACGGCCCCGGTAAAGGCGCCCTTGCGATGCCCGAACATCTCGCTTTCCAGCAAGCCTTCGGGAATCGCCGCGCAGTTGACCGCGACAAACGGCATGTCGGCGCGGTTGCCGTGTTTGTGGATGGCCCGGGCGACCATTTCCTTGCCGGTACCGCTTTCGCCGGTCAGCAGGATTGTGGCGTTGCTCTCGCGCACCGAGTCCACGGCTTGCAGGACCCGGCGGAAGGTCGGACTGTCGCCCACCAGGCTGTCGATCTGCTGATGTTCGTCGAGTTCGGCGCGCAGGCGCGCGTTGTCCCGCAGGATGTCGCGAAATTGCAGGGCCTTGTTGACGGTGATATCCAGTTCGTCGATGTCGAACGGCTTGGCGATATAGTCGAAGGCGCCGTTGCGCATCGATTGCACGGCATTCTTCACCGTGCTGTAGGCGGTCATCACGATGACCGGCAACTGCGGGAAACGCAGCTTGACCTCCGAGAGCAACTGCGGCCCGTCCATGCCGGGCATGCGCCAGTCGCTGATGACCAGGTCGATTTCTTCCTGTTCCAGCACCGCCAGGGCCTCCAGGCCGTTGCCGGCGGTGAAGACCCGGATATCGTTCTGGCTCAGTGCCGAGCTCAGCAGGTCGCAGAGCTTGGGCTCGTCATCGACCACCAGGACGTTATGCGTCATCTTCGTCTTCCTCGTGGTCCAGGTCGCCGCCATGGGCCGGAATGTACAGGTTGAAGGTCGCGCCGGCATCTTTTTCGCTGATGCACTCGATACGCCCGTCATGGTTTTCCATGATCGAATAGACCTTCGCCAGGCCCAGGCCGGTGCCTGAGGCCTTGGTGGTGACGAACGGCGTGAAAATGCGCTCGATCATGTCCGGCTCGATGCCTTGGCCGGTGTCGGTCACACTGATGATGGTATAGCGCGGGTCCTTGGCAATGCCAATGGTCAGGCGCCCGCCCTTGGGCATGGCGTCGATGGCGTTGAGGATCAGGTTCAGGCAGGCCTGTTTCAGCTGCCGCGAGTCGGCATACAGGGTGGCGCCGGGCGCCTGGTCGTCGATCTGCGCGTCGATATTGTGGATCGCCAGTTCCGGTGCGCAGAAACCGAGGATTTCCTCGGCCAGCTCGCGGGCCGGGTAGAGCGCGCGAATCGGTGTGCTGGGTTTGGCGAAATCGAGGAATTCGGTGATCAGGTCGTTGATCCGCGAGACCTCGCTGATCACATATTCCAGGTGGCGCTTGTCGGTGTCCGGCAGGTTGGCCCGCCGGTGCAGCAACTGCGTGGCGGTCTTGATGATGCCCAGCGGGTTGCGGATTTCGTGGGCCAGGCCCATGGCGACTTCGCCCAGGGCGTGCAGGCGGTCGCGGCGGCGTAACTGGGCTTCGAGGTGATGCAGTTCGCCCAGGCGTTCGGTCATGTGGTTGAAAGTGTGGCTCAGCTCCGACAGCTCGTCGCTGCCGGTCACCGGGATACGCTTGCTGTAGTCGCCGGAGATCACCGCGCTGACGCCTTCGGCCAGGCCGCGCAAGGGCAGGGTCAGGCGCCGCGAGACCAGCCAGCCGACACTCAGCGACAGCACCGAACCGAGCATGAAGATCAGGATGAACAGATTGCTCTGGTTGACCAGGCCGACCAGGCTGGTATGGCGTAGCAGGCCGCTGAAAATCACCCCCTGCAGGTCGCCGGTATCGTTGAAGATCGGCCAGTACAGCCCGCTGTAACGGGGGGTGAAAACCTCACTGGGTTGGCGGGTTTCACGCAGGGTTTCGGTGATGCTGTCGGGCATGTTGCTGGGGTGGTCTTCGAAACGCTGGGTGGAGAATATTTCGGAAAAGCCCTGGGGGTTGGCCAGGTACAGGCGCAGGTCCAGGGAGTGCACGTCGGCGACACTGTTGAGGAAGCTGCTGTCCAGGTAAGTGGCGATGACCATCTGGTAGTCGACGCCGTCCTGGGTGGTGTCGAAGGTCGAGACCACCACGCCGGTGGTCACGCCGGCGATCTGAATGGTTTGCAGCACGGCGTTGGGCGCGGTGCTGATCTGCGAGACAACGTCATCCGGCTGGGTGGTGAACACCACCTTGTGGTCCTGGTTGCGGACCAGTGCCACCAGGTCGATACCCATGGCATCGGCGATGTCGGCGGTCAGCTTGTCATGCTTGGCGGCGCGGTGCGAGCTGGGCGGCCGGGTGTAGAGCAGGAACAACTGCGCGACGCGAGCGTTGGAACGCTTGATCTCGCTGATTTCGTCCTTGACCACCTTGGTCGACTCTTGCAGCCAGATGCGCACGTTGCTGTCGAAAATCTGCGACAGGGTGGTGGCCGCCAGTTCCGCGGCAATCATGGTCGGTATCACGCTGACCAGCCAGAATGCCAGCAACAACTTGCGTTGCACGCTCCAGCGCGAGATCGAGAAGGGGCGTCGTTTCCGGCGGCGTTCTGGCGTGTTGGTCATCAGGTTTCGCTTATCGCAGCAGACATGGCAGGGTCGAATCGATCCGGGCGAACCAACAATTTTACCCCTCTGAGGACATTGTTGATCAGCCAGTTGCGATGATGGAAAAACATCTTGTTGCCCTGGAAGCTGCACCCCAGGCGAATCTTGCTGGCATAACCGGCCTGCCCCGACTCGTAGACCGGGATCCGGTGGCGAATGCAGTACTCGACATTGGCCAGCCAGTTGCGGAAATAGAGGTTGGGTTCGCGGCTTTGGTTCACCTCATGACCGAAAAACTTGTCAATCAGGCGTTCGCTGTCGAACAGCACCAGGTTGAACGCCACGAGGCGATCACCCGTCCAGTACAGGACGCAGGCCGCGCGTTCGTCCATGTGTTCGAGCACATGGGTGAAGTAACCCGCCGGTAGCCGTTCGAATTGCAGTTCGCTGCGCGCCAGCGTTGCCTGGTACAGCTCCATGATCCGTGGCAGCACGTCGTCGATGTTGTGTCGCCATTCGATCCGTGGTCCCGGCGCCCGTAGTTTGCGTCGCAGGTCCTTGCGGGTGGTCTTGTCCAGGGTGCCCAGGTAGGCGTCGATGGAGCCGAACGGGATCGGCAGCAGCGCATTGGGCAGGCTCGACATGGCCTGGTAGCCGGCGGCCTTGCAGCTGCGACGCCAGTCGTGGTCGTCGCTGGGGGCGTCCTTGACGGCAATCAGGCGGATACCCAGTTGCCGGGCGTCATCGTGGGCCAGGGCCAGCAACTGTTCGAGCAGGGCCTGGCGCCGTGCCGGCGGCACATGGCTGGCCGTCCCGGCCGTACAGCGCTCCGCCACCGGCGAGCCGATGGCGTAGAGCGGAAATTCGAGCAGCCCCGGGAGGAATCGATTGATCCCGCCGGTGATGCGTTTCACCAAACCCTGCACCGTGGTGTCGAGTTTGTAGGAAGTCAGGAAGGCGGGGGCGACCGCCAGCAAATGACCGTCTTCGAATAGCGCCAGGTAGCGCCATTCAAAGTCTTCGATGCCGGCTTTTTCCACCGCCAGGTAGTACTCCCAATTCTCCAGGACGCCGACAAAGCAATCGTTCCAGGCGTTACGGTCGATAGCCTCGATGGTCGAGAAGGCTTGGGCGCTGATCACGGGTCTTTCCTTAGGCCTGTTGCCGCTGCACTTCAGGCTCGCTCGAGATGCCGCTCAAGCGCTCGACATAGTCGGCACTCAGCTCGATCACTTCCTTGTATTGCAGGTCGACGGTGATCATGTGATAGCAGTTGTCGAGCATGACCTTGGTCACCGGACCGCCCAGGTGACGCTCGACGTAGTCGGCGTTCCACGGGCTGGTGATGTCGTCCTCGATGGAGTGGATCACCAGGGCCGGGGTCTTGATCGATGGCATGCGGCGCATGACCACGGCGTTCATCCGGTGCAGTTCGCGCACGGTGATGCCTTCCATGGTCAACAGCCCTGCATCGCTGCTCTGGCCGGCTTTCATCTGGCGCTCGACGATGGCCCGCAGGCGTTCGTTCTTGATGCCATACGGCGGCTTTTCCTCGAAACGGCAGATATGCACGCCGAACGGGATCTTCATCAGTAACGGCGTCAGGAACGCCAGCTTGTGAATGCTCCAGCCGTCGTAGCGCAGCGTCGTCGAATACATCAACAGCCCGGCGATCTGGCCCGGGTGCTCGGAGGCCATGTACATGGACATCACCGCACCCATGGACAGACCGCCGACGAAAACCTGTTCGTGGCGTTGTTTCACCGCCACGAACGTCTTGCGTACGCCTTCATACCAGTCCAGCCAGCCGGTGGCCTGCAGGTCTTCGTTGCCGCCGCAGTGCCCGGCCAGGGTCGGCACGTATACCGTGCAGTTGCCCTTCTTGGCCAGGCCCTGGGCCACCCGACGGAGTTCCGTCGGGGTGCCGGTCAGGCCGTGGATCAACAGGATCCCGACCGGACCCGAGCCGAGTACGAAGCCAGCATCGCCTTCGCCCAGATCGATAGGTGTCATGTTCACCGCTTCATGGCTCGGTTCAGCAACTGTTCGAGCAGTTTCAGGCCCAGGTCGATTTCCGGGTAGCTGATTTCCAGCGACGGTGCCAGGGTGATCACGTTCTTGTAGTAGCCGCCCACGTCGAGGATCAGGCCGAGTTTCTGACCGTCAACCACCATGTCGCCCTTCATGCCTTCCTCGACCATGTAGTCCAGGGTGGCCTTGTCCGGGGTGAAGCCGTCGGTGGTGCAGATTTCGCAGCGCAGGGCCAGGCCCAGGCCATCGACGTCGCCGATGATCGGGAAGCGTTTCTGCAGCTCTTGCAGGCCTTCGAGGAAGTACTTGCCCTTGGCCATGACCATGGCGCCGTAGTCGACTTCGCTGGTCATCTTGAACATTTCCAGACCAACGGCCGTACCCAGTGGGTTCGAGGCGAAGGTGGAGTGGGTAGAGCCTGGTGGGAAGATCTTCGGGTTGATCAGTTCTTCACGGGCCCAGATGCCGCCCAGCGGGTTCAGGCCGTTGGTCAGCGCCTTGCCGAAGACGATCACGTCCGGCTTGACGTCGAAGTGTTCGATCGACCACAGCTTGCCGGTACGCCAGAAGCCCATCTGGATTTCATCGACGACCATCAGGATGCCGTGCTGGTCAAGAACCTGCTTCAGCTCGCTGTAGAAGTTCATCGGCGGGATCACGTAGCCGCCGGTGCCCTGGATCGGCTCGACGTAGAACGCGGCGTATTCGCTGGAACCGACTTTCGGGTCCCAGACACCGTTGTATTCGGTTTCGAACAGGCGGGCGAACTGTTGTACGCAGTGGCTGCCGTATTCTTCTTTGGTCATGCCTTTCGGGCCACGGAAGTGGTACGGGAACGGGATGAACTGCGCGCGCTCGCCGAAGTGGCCGTAGCGGCGACGGTAGCGGTAGCTCGAAGTGATCGAGGACGCGCCCAGGGTACGGCCGTGGTAGCCGCCTTCGAAGGCGAACATCAGGCTCTTGCCGTTGGTGGCGTTACGCACGACTTTCAGCGAGTCTTCGATAGACTGCGAACCGCCGACGTTGAAGTGTACGCGACCGTCGAGGCCGAACTTGTTCTTGGCGTCGACCGCGATCATTTCCGACAGTTCGATCTTGCCTTTGTGCAGGTACTGGCTGGCGATCTGCGGCAGGGTGTCGATCTGTTTCTTCAGGGCGTTGTTCAGGCGTGGGTTGGCGTAGCCGAAGTTGACCGCCGAGTACCACATTTGCAGGTCGAGGTAGGCCTGGTCTTCGGTGTCCCAGACATAGGAACCTTCGCAGCGGCTGAAAATGCGCGGTGGTTCGATGTAGTGAACTGTATCGCCGTAGGAGCAATATTTGGCTTCTTTTTCCAGAAGCACCTGGTCTTCGGCTGTAGCGATACGAATATCAGACATGGTGGAAGAGTTCCTGTTGTTCAAGATCGATAGAGTAGTTGCCGGCGTTCGCCGCGATGTCGTTCGGCAGCAGGGCCAGCATGGCCGGCAGCTCGGCGAAGGAGTCGAAGCGCGCGTAAGGAATGTTGTTGCGTTCGCAATGCTCGGCCAGGCGGCCCTTGGCGAAGACGAAGTCGGCGGTGCCGGCCACGCACATGTCCGATTGACCGTCGCCGATCACCAGGATGCGTTTGCCCTTGGGCGCGGACTTGCATTTGCAGTTGCCGGAGGCGGCGCGGCAGGCGTCGCTGGAGTACGGGAAATCGATGCGCCAGCTATTGTGGTCGACCTGGCGCAGGCGGTTGGCGAGGATCGGCAGCAAGGTCACATAGTTGCGTGAGAGGATCCGCGCGATGCCTTGTTCGATGCCGTCGCTGACCACTTCGATGGAGGCGCCCAGGCCCATGACATGATCGACGAAGTCCGGGAAGTCCGGGTCGATATCGATGGTGTCGAAGTACGCCAGTAAATCAGCTGGCGAAGCCTTGACCAGCGCCAGTTGGCGGCTGAGGCATTCACGCGAACCGATATGACCGTCCAGCCACTCTTGCTCGATGCTTTCCCAGCTCGGGTCGGCAAAACGCTCAAGGATGTTGTCGATCGCGTCGGTGCGGGAGATGGTCCCATCGAAGTCACACACGATATGCCAGTGCATCATCTGCTTGTACCTGTTGAATAAGAGCGCACACTGCGCATGCCCTACGCAGAGCACGGAGTGTGCCAAGTGCTCAAATCCGGTATTCTTATGGGATATCTCCGTTATATGTATCCCATTACGTACACGGGGCTACAAAATTTGTAGCTTCCTACAAACAACATCAGTGCTTGCCTACAAAAAATCGCGGTTATGATCGCGCAGGGCATGTATCGACAAGGACACTTTCATGATTCGTCTGACCTCCTCATTGCTGCTGGCCGGCCTTTTTTCCCTGGGTGGCTGGAGCCACGCCGCCCTGGCTGATGAAGGTCCGAGCGGGCAGCTAGGGGCGGGAGTGGGCTATCAGCCCTACGATCCGTCGGGCAGCCGCTATGAAGTGGCGCCGCTGCCGTATGTGGATCTGGAGTGGGGGAACTTCAGCCTCAGTGGCGATGACGGCCTGACCTGGGACGCGTTCAAGGCCAATGGTTTCAGCGTCGGACCTTTCGCCAACTACGTGCCCGGGCGGGACTCCAACGGCTCGTTGCGTGGCTTGCGTGATGTGCCGGACATGGGCGTGGTCGGTGGTTTCGTGGAATATGCGCCGGCTGACTTCTGGCGGCTGTTCGCCGAGTTGGGCAGTGCCGTCGGCGGCGGTAGCGGGCAGGGCGGGCTGTTGGGACGCCTGGGCGGCGAACTGGGTTACCCGCTGGGCATGGGGATTATCGGCCGCAGCAATTTCACCGCGCACTTTGCCGATGAGCGTCAGGCGCAGACTTTCTTTGGTGTCAGTGCCCAGGAAGCGCAGGCTTCGGGGATCAGCCAGTACCATGCCGGTGGTGGTTTCCAGAACCTGACCCTGACCCAGAGCTTCGCGTTCCCGCTGGGCGGCAACTGGTCATTGATGACCGGCGTCAGCTGGATTCACCTGGTGGGTTCGGCGGCGGACAGCAGCATCGTCAAGCAGAAAGGCGACAGCAACCAGGGGCAGATCCAGACGGCGATCAGCTACAAGTTCTGAGACCGGAGCTTCCCTTGTAGGAGCCGGTTTGCCGGCGATGACGGTGTCACATTCACCGCCATCGCTGGCTAGTTCTTCTCACCCTCGGCCAGCAGTGCAATCCCACCGATGATCACTGCCACGCCGATCCAGTGCAGCAGGCTGATCTGCTCATTGAGCCCCAGCCAGGACGCCAGCAGCACCGCGACAAACACCAGCGAACTCAGTGGAAACGCCAGCGACAGCGTGCTGCGTCGCAGAATCAGCATCCAGACGAAAAACGCCCCGATATAACAGGATATCGCTACCCAGACCCCGGGGTTGAGCAGTACGGCGTGCAGCCATTGCAGGCTGAAATCGGTTTGCCCGAGCAAGTCGCCACCGACCTTGGAGGCAATCTGTCCGCCGCTTTCGCACGCGATCAGCAAGGCCCAGAGCACAATGGTACCGAAGCGCCCGTGCAGCCAATCGATGTGTTTTGAACCGCTCATCAACAATTTCCTTCGAACATGAATGGAACCCTCAAGCGCCGGAAATGGCCACCAGCATCACGCCGGCGGTGATCACCAGGGTGCCTAGCCAGCGGCGACGGCTGACAGTTTCGCCCAGCACTACCTTGCCGACCAGTACCACGCCGCAATACGCCAGGGCTCCGATGGGGAATACCAGGCTCAACGGTGCCCGGGACAGGGCCTCGATCCAGACAAAGAATTCGATGACATAGGAACCGATCCCGCACCACAGCAGGGGCGCGTTGAAGACCTGACCCCAGAAGGCTTTCAGCCTGAAGCCGCCGTCCAGCTCCGGCAGACGGTCGAGGCCCATCTTGAAGCAGAGCTGGCCGATCACGTCCAGGACAACGGAAAAAAGTACCAGAAAAATAACGCCAAGGGACACGGAAACAGCTCCTAGAACAGCATGGTCAACGCTTCAGGGGGGCGCCGAATGGCGCAGCCGTTCAGCGTCCGTGAAAAGCACACAGCGTAAGGGCTTTGCCGGCAAATGCAAAGGACGGGCCAGCACAAAGCGCGGCGGGTGCCCGGGCCAGGGCCGCGATTCAGGTGTGAAAGCGCAGCCACAGGCTGACCAGCAGCCCCACGACCAGGGCGCCGAGGGCGGCCTTCAACAGTCAATCCATCTTGCCCGCCGTCAGTGACTCAATCCGTACTTCTTGACCTTGTCGAACAAGGTGGTCTTGGCCATCCCCAGTTCATGGCTGGCCTGGCTCAGGTTACCGCCGCTGCGTTGCAGGGCGTCGTTGAGCAGGTTGCGCTCGAAGGCTTCCACTGCTTCGGCAAAGCCCAGCCCGCTGCTGCTTTGCGCCCCGGCTTTCTTGAAGGGGGGCAGGCCCAGGGCGAAGCGTTCGGCGACGTTGCGCAGTTCGCGCACATTGCCCGGCCAGTCGTGGCTCATAAGGCTGGACAGGGTCTGGTTATCCAGTTCCGGCGCGATACGGTCGAAACGCAAGGAGGACTGCTGCAGGAAGTGTTCGAACAATTGCAGGATGTCCTCGCGCCGCTCGCGCAGGGGCGGCAGCTCCAGGGTTACCACGTTCAATCGGTAATACAGGTCGCTGCGAAATTCGCCGGCACGGCCCATTTCGTCGAGGTCGGACTTGGTGGCGGCGATGACCCGGCAATCGACGGCCACGCTCTGGTTCGAGCCCAGGCGCTCGAGGGTGCGTTCCTGCAAGACCCGCAGCAGTTTGATCTGCATGGGGATCGGCATGCTTTCCACTTCGTCGAGGAACAGCGTGCCGCCATGGGCGTGCTCGATCTTGCCGATGCGGCGTTTGCCGGCGCCGGTGAAGGCATTGGCCTCATGGCCGAAGATTTCGCTCTCGAACAGGCTCTCCGGCAGTCCGCCGCAGTTGAGCGCGACAAATTGCTGCGACTTGCGTCGGCTGAAATCATGCAGGCAGCGGGCAACCAGTTCCTTGCCGGTGCCGGTCTCACCTTCGATCAGCACGTTGGCCGAGGTGTCGGCGACATTGGCGATCAGTTCCCGCAGGTTCTGCATGGCCGGCGAGCGGCCGATGATCCGGCCTTCCAGTGAGTCGCGCTCGGCCAGTTGCCGCCGCAACGACCAGACTTCCCGGGCCAACCCGCGCTGCTCCAGGGCGCGACGGGCGACGTCCACCAGGCGCTCCGGGGAAAAGGGTTTTTCCATGAAGTCATAGGCGCCGTTGCGCATGGCACCGACGGCCATGGAAATATCACCGTGGCCGGTAATCAGCACCACCGGCAGACTGCTATCGCGTGCCTTGAGCCGGGTCAGCAGTTCCAGGCCGTCGATGCCCGGCAGGCGGATATCGCTGATGACGATGCCAGGGAAGTTGTCGCCGATCCGCGCCAGGGCTTCCTCGGCACTGCCGACCCCTTCGCTGGGGATATCTTCCAGGGACAGCGCCTGCTGGCAGCCGAGCAGGACATGCGGGTCGTCCTCGACAATCAGGACAATGAGGTCGTTGTTCATATCGGCTCGGCCTTGGCAGGGTTGACCCGCGGTAAAGTGAGGACGAAGGCGGTGCCGCCCGTGACGGGGTGTTCGACCCCGAGGTGGCCGCCGGCCGCCGCCGCGAGGCTGGCGGAGAGGGTCAGGCCGAGGCCCAGGCCCTGTTCTCCCGGCTTGGTGGTGAAGAAGGGTTCGAACAGGTGCTTGCGCGCCGCAGGCTCGATGCCGTGGCCGTTGTCGCGCACCAACAGACGGTACTTGCCTTCGACGAAGTCGCCTTCCAGCCACAGTTCCGGCAGCGGTTGGGCCTGCATGGCGTCCAGGGCGTTGCCGATCAGGTTGACCAGGATCTGCTCCAGGCGGGTCTGGTCGATGGCCAGTCGCACGTCGTCGAAGTCGCGGTGGACCTCCAGGTGCAGGGTTTCGACCCGGCTGCCGAGGACCTGCATGGCGGCGTCGATGGCCTTGGCCAGGCTCGACTCGCCCTTGTCATCGCCGCGTCGGGCAAAGGCGCGCAGGCTGGCGGTGATCCGGCCCATGCGGTCGATCAGGTCATTGATGGTGCGCAGGTTGGTGCTGGCGGTGTCCAGCTCGCCGCGTTCGAGGAAACGCACGGTGTTGCCGGACAGGGTGCGCAGCGCGGCCAACGGCTGGTTGAGTTCATGGGCGATGCTGGTGGACATCTGACCGATGGCGGCCAGCTTGCCGGCCTGGACCAGTTCGTCCTGGGCGCGGCGCAGGGTTTCCTCGGCCTGGCGCCGCTCGCGGATCTGGTCCTTGAGCCGGTCGTTGCTGGCACGCAGGTCGACGGTGCGCTCGGCGATCCGCCGCTCCAGCTGGCTGTTGGCTTCCTGCAGGGCTTCGCGGGCGGCCAGGCGGGTGGCGATGACCTTGCGCCGTTCGTTCCAGGCGATCAGCAGGAAGGCCACCAGGGCGAAGGCCACGGCCACCAGGATGCCCTGGTTGGCGGCTTCGCGACGCAGGTCCTGCAAGGGCGTGAGCAGGGTGAAGTGCCAGGGCGTGTCGCTCAGGCGCCGGGTCTGGGCCAGGTAGCTGACGCTGTCGCCGTCTTTGGCCAGTTCACTGTTGGCCGGGAAGGTCAGGGTTTCCACACCCTCGGCCAGGCGTTCGCGGGCCAGGGGTTGCAGCTCGTTCAGCGGCCACCAGTAATATTGCAGACTGCGGGCCAGGCGTTCCTTGATCTCCGGTGTCAGCGGGCGCACGGACTTGAGGCGCCGGGCCGGGTCGCTGGAGAGAATGATGATGCCGTTCTCGTCGCTGACAAAGGCTTCCAGGCGGGCCCGTTGCCAGCGTTCTTCAAGGGCTTCGAGGCGCACCTTGATCACGGCCACACCGATGATCTTGCCTTGTTCTTCCAGGCCGTGGGCCAGGTAATAGCCGGGTTCGCCGCTGGTGCTGCCGATGCCGTAGAAGCGACCGGGCAGGCCGCGCACGGCGTCCTGGAAATAGGCGCGAAAGGACAGGTCTTCACCGAGGTAACTGTCGGCGTCGCGCCAGTTGCTGGTGGCCAGTACCCGACCGGTGGTGTCCATCACGTAGATGGCCCGACTGCGGCTGCGTCGGTTCAGGCCTTCGAGGTACTCGTTGACCGCTTGGCGGTGTTCGGCATTGGGCTCCTTGAGCAGGGCCGAGACACTGGATTCAAGCTCCAGCAGACTGGGCAGGTAGGTGTACTTGCTGATCTCGCTCTCGACGGTGCGGGCGTGCAGTTCCAACTGGCGTTCGCCGTTTTCACTGAGGGTGCGGATGCCATAGTGTTCGCTGATGCGATAGCCGGCATAACCCAGGCCGATCATCAGCAGGATGATCAGGGGCGGCAGGAACAGTTGGCGGATCAGGCGGGGTTTCACGGCGAGTGATGGCGGCGTCGCGCGATAGAGGTTGGGGTCGCATTTCATCACGTTTGCCTTGGGTCAACCAGATCGTATTTCTTGTGGAAAAATGATCAGGGTGTTACGCATGACCTGATGTGGGAGTGGTGCTTGTGTGGGAGCGGAGCTTGCCCGCGAAGGCGACCTTGAGATCGCTAAAAGCTTCGCGGGCAAGCTCCGCTCCCACACACTCCCACAATGTCCGCTCCCCAAACAGCTATGGCGCTGTACTGGGAGCTGTGTCGTTTCAGTGCTGCAGGATCTTCTCGAGGAAATGCTGCGCACGTTCCGAACGGGCACTGATGTCGCCGAAGAACTCGTCCTTGTTGCAGTCCTCGATGATCTTGCCCTGGTCCATGAAGATCACCCGGCTGGCGACCTTGCGCGCAAAGCCCATTTCGTGGGTCACGCACATCATGGTCATGCCTTCCTGGGCCAGTTGCACCATTACGTCGAGCACTTCGTTGACCATTTCCGGGTCGAGCGCCGAGGTCGGTTCGTCGAACAGCATCACCACCGGGTCCATCGCCAGGGCGCGGGCAATCGCCACACGCTGCTGCTGGCCACCGGAGAGCTGCCCCGGGTGTTTGTGGGCGTGGGCCGACAGGCCGACGCGATCAAGCAGTTGCAGGCCTTTGCTGGTCGCTTCTTCCTTGCTGCGGCCAAGGACCTTGATCTGGGCGATGGTCAGGTTTTCGGTAATGGTCAGGTGCGGGAACAGCTCGAAATGTTGAAATACCATGCCGACCCGCGAACGCAGCTTCGGCAGGTTGGTCTTCGGGTCGGCGATGGAGGTACCGTCGACCACGATGTCGCCTTTCTGGAAGGGCTCCAGGGCGTTCACGCATTTGATCAGGGTGGACTTGCCCGAGCCCGAAGGGCCGCAGACTACCACCACTTCACCCTTGCTGACCTCGGTGCTGCAATCGGTCAGCACCTGGAAGTCGCCATACCACTTGTTGATGTTCTTGATAGAGATCATACGGCAAACCTTTTTTGCAGACGCTTGACCAGCAGCGAGGCGGCAAAGCTGATTGTGAAGTAGACCAGACCTGCGAAGATCAGGAATTCATTGGAGCGGCCGATGATGTCGCCGCTGGAGCGCGAGGCGTTGAGGAAGTCCACCAGGCCCACGGTGTAGACCAGCGAAGTGTCCTGGAACAGGATGATGCTCTGCTGCAACAGCAGCGGGGTCATCTTGCGGAACGCCTGGGGCAGGATGATCAGGCGCATGGTCTGGCCATAGCTCATGCCCAGGGCCTGGGCCGCGCCCATCTGACCCTTGGCGATCGACTGCACGCCGGCCCGGACGATTTCGCAGAAGTACGCCGCTTCGAACATCATGAAGGCCACGATGCAGGAGGCGAACGCGCCGATCGGCGTGTCTTCTCCGGTGATCCAGCGCAGGACGAACGGCACCGCCAGGTAGAACCAGGTGATCACCAGCAGCAGCGGGATCGAGCGGAAGTAGTTGACGTAGGCGCCGGCGACGTTGGCCAGCAGCTTGTTCGAAGACAAGCGCATCAACGCCAGGAGCGTACCGATGACCAGGCCGCCGACGACACCCAGCACCATCAGTTGCAGGGTCATCAACATGCCGTTCCAGAGACCGGGAATGGCCGGAACGATGCCACTGAAATCGAAGTCCATTATTTACCCCCCACGGAGATCAGGCCGGGCACCGCGACTTTTTTCTCGATCAGACGCATCAGCAACATCAGGCTCATGTTCAGGGTGAAGTAGATCAGCGTCGCCAGAGTGAAAGCTTCGAACAGATTGGCGGAGAACTCGGCGGTCTGCTTGGTCTGCGCGAGCAGTTCCATCAAGCCGATCAGCGAGGCCACGGAGGAGTTCTTGAAGACGTTGAGGAATTCCGAGGTGAGTGGCGGGATGATGATCCGGTAGGCTTGCGGCAGCAGCACGTTCCAGTAGATCTGCGGCAGCTTGAAGCCCATGGCGCGGGCCGCCGATTCCTGGCCGCGGGGCAACGCCTGGATACCGGTGCGCACTTGTTCGCAAACCCGGGCGGCGGTGAACAGGCCCAGGCAGACCACGACACTCAGGTAGGCCGAGGTGGTCGGATGCAGGTCCTGCTTGTACCAGTCCTGCAGGTTTTGCGGCAGCAGGTCGGGTACCAGGAAGTACCAGATGAACAGTTGCACCAGCAGCGGCACGTTACGGAAGATTTCCACGTAGACCGTGGCAATGCCCGATACCACGCGGTTCGGTACGGTGCGCATCACACCCAGCAGCGAGCCGAGGATCAGCGCAACGATCCAGGCCACCACGGCGATGGCGATGGTCCAGCCCAGCCCGGAGATGAACCAGTCGAGATACGTCTCGCTGCCCACGCCGGTGGACTTGAAGAACACGCCCCAGTCCCAGTTGTAATTCATTCGGGTCTCCCCTTGGATCAATCAGTGGTCACGCACGTGCTTCCCGGGGCTCCGCCCCACCTGACGTGCTCCGTCAGGCACACGCGTACCGCTCGCGGTCCGAGTGTCTTTCCCGTCTCAATAGAAGAAGCCAGTACAGCAGGTGTCGACAAACTCCCGGGCGCGCGCTGGCGCCGCCGGGAGTCCGCTCAGGGGTGAATCAGATTTTTTTGTCCGGTGCCGGCTTGTCGTTCGGATTGGCCAGCAGCGCCTTGAGCTCTTCGCTCATCGGGAAGTTCAGGTTCAGGCCCTTTGGTGGGATCGGCTGGGTGAACCACTTGGCGTAGATCTTGTTGATCTCGCCGGACTTGTAGGTCGCGACGATGGCGTCATCCACGGCTTTCTTGAAAGCCGGATCGTCCTTGCGGACCATGCAACCATAGATTTCGTAGGACTGCGGGGTGCCGGTCACGGCCCAGTCATCAGGCTTCTTGGCCTTGGCCATTTCCCCGGCGAGCAGCGCGTCGTCCATCATGAAGGCCACGGCGCGTCCGCTTTCGAGCATGTTGAAGGCTTCGCCATGGTCCTTGGCGGAGATGACGTTCATGCCCATCTGCTTGTCGGCGTTCATCGCCTTGATGATGCGCTCGGACGTGGTGCCGGCGGTGGTCACGACGTTCTTGCCCTTGAGGTCGGCGAAGTCCTTGTAGGTGGAGTCTTTCTTCGACAGCAGGCGCGTGCCGATTTCGAAGATGCCGACCGAGAAGTCCACTTGCTGGCCGCGTTCGGCGTTGTTGGTGGTGGAGCCGCACTCGACGTCGACGGTGCCGTTCTGCACCAGCGGGATGCGGGTCTGCGAGGTCACCAGGTTGTACTTGACCTTGAGATCCGGCAGGCCGAGGTCTTTCTTGATGCCTTCGACAATGGCCAGTTGGATGTCGTGGGAGTAGCCGACTGGCTTGCCGGATGCATCCGCGATGTAGGAGAACGGAATGGAGCTGTCGCGATGCCCGAGGGTGATGGTGCCGGACTCTTTGATCTTCTTCAGGGTGCCGGTCAGTTCAGCGGCGAAAACTGGAGTACTGATCAGAGCAACAGCGATAGCTGCGCCCAGAAGCTGGGGAACGATGCGCATCAGATGATTTCCTCGAGATTGTTTTTCTTATGGAGCCGGTCAGCCGACTCTCGGGTACTTCGAACTGCTCATAGGGCCCAAGGGACGGCTTGAGCATTCGCTACAGAGTCTAGAGCACGACTCGTGCCAGGCTCGCGGCTATGGTTTTAGCTATTGATTTTAAAGGAGATTATGTTTGTTTCGAGGGATTTCAGAGCGTCTGACGTCCGGTTCACCGAATGGCTGGCGAAGGGCTGTTCGGAAAACCGAATAGAAGGGGGGCTGTAGGACGGAGCTTGTATTCGAGGACTTCTATGATCGTGAGGGCGCTTTTCCAGGTTCAGAGCGAGCTCAAGTCTGGTGGATATCTGTGGCGAGCGGGCTTGCCCGCGCTGGGCTGCGACGCGCCCCTGAAACCGCTGAAATCGGTGCATCAGGTAGACCGAGATAAGCGGTTTTGCGACTGCTGCGCAGTCGAGCACGGGCAAGCCCGCTTGCCACAAGACGCGTTCGGCTTCAACTCTCCTGTATTCAGGAGGGGCCTGAATCAGGCCGCTTCGATCTTGCCGCGGTGCTGCTCGACCTTGTCCAGGTAGTGCTGCAACTGTTGCTGCTCGGCCGCCGTGGTGAACAGGCCCAGCTTGCTGCGGCGCCAGAGGATATCCACTGCCGTGCAAGCCCACTCTTCGCTGCACAGGTAATCGACTTCGCGGGTATAGAGGCCGCCGCCGAGGTGTTCACCCAGGTCGCTCAGGTTCTGCACGCCCTCCAGCAGGCGCCAGGTGCGGCTGCCGTAGGTGCTTGCCCAGCGCCGGGCGATCTCGCTCGGAACCCAGTCGAAGCGGGTGCGGATCTCGTGACTCAGGGCCTGGCGCGTGGTCATGTCTTCGCCGCCGGGCAAAGTCGAGGTGGCGGTCCAGCTCGGCTTCATCTGCTTGAAGAACGGTGCCAACTGGGCCAGCGCCGACTCGGCGAGCTTGCGGTAGGTGGTCAGCTTGCCGCCGAACACCGACAGCAGCGGTGCCTCATCGTTGCCGCCGGACAGGGCCAGGGTGTAATCGCGAGTGACCGCCGAAGGGTTGTCGGACTCGTCGTTGCACAGCGGCCGAACGCCGGAGTAGCTGTGCACGATATCGCTGCGGGCAAGCTGCTTCTTGAAGTGTGCATTGACTACTTTGAGCAGGTAGTCGGTTTCGGCGTCAGTGATGCTGACCTTGGCCGGGTCGCCCTGGTATTCGCGGTCGGTGGTGCCGATCAGGGTGAAACGGTCCAGGTACGGAATGGTGAAGACAATGCGCTGGTCCTCGTTCTGCAGGATGTGCGCGTGCTCGCCTTCGTACAGACGGGGCACGATCAGGTGGCTGCCCTGGATCAGGCGGATGCCATAGGGCGATTCCAGCTTCAGGTCGTCCTTGATGAACTTGGCGACCCAGGGGCCGGCCGCGTTGACCAGGGCCTTGGCCTGGATCGAGAAGCGCGTGCCGTCGCCGCGTTCCATTTCCAGCTGCCACAGACCTTTGCCGCGACGGGCGCTGACGCAGCGGGTGCGGGTATGCACATGGGCGCCGCTCTCCCGCGCCGCCATGGCATTGAGTACCACCAGGCGCGCATCGTCGACCCAGCAGTCGGAGTATTCGAAACCCTTGGTGATTTCGGCCTTGAGCGCGCTGTCGGCACCGAACTTCAGGCTTTTCGAGGCGGCGAGCTTCTCGCGCTTGCCCAGGTGGTCGTAAAGGAACAGGCCGGCACGAATCATCCAGGCCGGACGCAGGTGCGGACGGTGCGGCAGGACGAAGCGCATCGGCTTGACGATATGCGGGGCCTTGGCAAGCAGGACTTCACGCTCGGCCAGGGCTTCGCGCACCAGGCGGAATTCGTAATGTTCCAGATAACGCAGGCCGCCGTGGATCAGTTTGCTGCTGGCCGAGGAGGTGTGGCTGGCCAGATCGTCCTTTTCGCAAAGGAACACCGAGAGACCGCGACCGGCTGCGTCCGCGGCAATCCCGACACCATTGATACCACCACCAATCACGGCGATGTCATACAGCTCGGCAAGGGGTGGGGCAGGCAAGGTACTGGGGGTCATCGGTGAGCCTCGCAGGGTCTTCTCTATATTTGAATTCGAACATTAATGTTCATTTTCGAAAATAGTAGCGGATAAACAGGCCCGCGACCAGTGAGTCCTGATTGAAAAAATCCATCAGGACGGCTGGAAAGGAAAATTATCGAACATTGTAGGGCGAGAGCCGCGTAGGCGCTGTGGCGAGCGGGCTTGCTCTAAGGCCAGTCTTAAGGTCGAACACCGTCCCTGTGGGAGCAGAGCTTGCTCGCGAAGAGGTCCTTGAGGCCGCTAAAAGCTTCGCGGGCAAGCACCGCTCCCACAGGTTAATGACGATCTCAATATCCCCCACTTGACTGACTGGCCTTAGGGCAAGCCCGCTCGCCACAGGGGGCAGGCCTGAGCCTCAGACCACTTCCAGGCGGATCTTGTGCTGGTGCAGCAGTTGGGCCAGTGCCGGTACGGGCGCCTGGTCGGTCACCAGGCAGTCGATCAGGGTGATCGGCCCCAGGCGCACCATGGCATTGCGCCCGAACTTGCTGGAGTCCGCGGCCAGGATGACTTGGCGGGCATTGGCAATGATCGCTTGGGAAACCCGCACTTCCTGGTAGTCGAAGTCCAGCAGGCTGCCGTCTTCGTCGATGCCGCTGATGCCCACCAGGGCGAAGTCGACCTTGAACTGGTTGATGAAGTCGACGCTGGCCTGGCCCACTACGCCGCCGTCACGGCGCACGTTGCCGCCGGCCAGTTGCACTTCGAAATCGTCCTTGGCGCTGAGGATCGAGGCGACATGCAGGTTGTTGGTGATGATCTTCAGGTGGCTGTGATTGAGCAATGCCCTGGCGATGGATTCGGTGGTGGTGCCGATATTGATGAACAGCGAGGCGTGATCAGGGATATGGGCGGCGATGGCCTCGGCGATGCGTTGTTTTTCATCGCGCATCTGGTCGGCGCGCATGGCGTAGGCGGTGTTTTCCACGCTGGAATCGTAGGCCGCGCCACCGTGGTAGCGGCGTAGCAGATTGGAGTCCGCCAGTTGGTTGATATCGCGGCGGATGGTTTGCGGGGTCACGACAAAAAGCTGGGCCATTTCCTCGATGCTGACATAACCGCGTTCGCGGACCAGTTCGAGGATTTGCTGCTGGCGGGGAGGCAGATTCATTGGGCGTCCTTTGGGCTGCCGTACAAATTCCTCCATCATGCCGCAGGAAGGACCTGTCTGCCACTTGCGGGGCCAATCAATCGTGAATGTACGCAGATTGCGTCGTAAACCACGCCGGTGCCTGTCGCTTAAACCGTGTGGCGAAGGGGACAGGACAGTGGATGTGTCACAACTCCTGTGGGAGCCGGCTTGCCGGCGAAGAGGCCCTTGAGCCTTGCTGCGCCCATTCGGACGCCATCGCCAGCAAGCCGGTTCCTACAAGGGAGGCGGCTTAGTTGCTGTCTTCGTGGGGTTCCCAATCGCGGGTACGGCTCACTGCTTTCTGCCAGCCGGCGTAGAGTTTTTCCTTCTCGGCCTCAGGACGCTGCGGCTCGAACTCGCGCTCGATCACCGCCTTGCCCCGCAACTCTTCCAGGCTGCCCCAGAAACCGCACGCCAGGCCGGCCAGGTAGGCCGCGCCGAGTGCCGTGGTTTCGCGCATTTGCGGACGTTCGACCCGGGTCCCGAGAATGTCGGCCTGGAACTGCATCAGGAAGTTGTTGGCTACCGCGCCGCCGTCCACGCGCAGAGCCTTGAGGCGTTCGCCCGAGTCCTGTTGCATGGCGTCCAGTACGTCGCGGGTCTGGTAGGCGATCGACTCCAGGGCGGCACGAATGATGTGATCGACCTTCACCCCGCGTGTCAGGCCGAACAGCGCGCCACGGGCATAGGGGTCCCAGTACGGTGCGCCGAGGCCGGTGAAGGCCGGTACCAGGTACACGCCGTTGCTGTCCTTGACCTTGCTGGCGAAGTATTCGGTATCGAATGCGTCGTTGATGATCTTCAGTTCGTCACGCAGCCACTGGATGGTCGAGCCGCCGTTGAAGACCGCGCCTTCCAGGGCGTATGCCACTTCGCCGCGTGGGCCGCAAGCGATGGTGGTGAGCATGCCGTGCTTGGAACGGACCGCCTTGGTGCCGGTGTTCATCAGCAGGAAGCAGCCGGTGCCGTAGGTATTCTTCGCCTGGCCCGGTTCCACGCACATCTGGCCGAACAGGGCGGCCTGCTGGTCGCCGGCGATACCGCCGATGGCGATGCCGCTCTTGGTGTGGCCGTAGATCTCCGAGGACGACTTCACTTCCGGGAGCATTTCCCGGGGAATGTCGAGGATTTCCAGCATCTTCGAATCCCATTCCAGGGAGTGGATATTGAAGAGCAGGGTGCGCGAGGCGTTGGTGTAGTCGGTGACGTGGGTCTTGCCGCCGGTGAATTTCCAGATCAGCCAGCTGTCGATGGTGCCGAACAGCAACTCGCCGTTGCGCGCGCGTTCACGGCTGCCTTCGACGTTGTCGAGGATCCACTTCAGCTTGGTGCCGGAGAAGTACGGGTCGGTGACCAGGCCGGTGGTTTCGCGGATGTACTCTTCGTGACCGTCGCGCTTGAGTTGCTGGCAGATTTCGGTGCTGCGGCGGCACTGCCAGACGATGGCGTTGTAGATCGGCCGGCCGCTGACCTTGTCCCAGACCACGGTGGTTTCACGCTGGTTGGTGATACCGATGGCGGCGACCTGGTCGTGATGCAGACCGGCTTGCGCCAGGGCTTCGACCATTACCGCGCTCTGGGTGGCGAAGATTTCCATCGGGTCGTGTTCGACCCAGCCGGCTTGTGGATAGTGTTGCTGGAATTCGCGCTGGGCGGTGCCGACCACGTTGGCGTTGCGATCGAAGATGATCGCCCGCGAGCTGGTCGTACCCTGATCGAGGGCAATGATGTAGTTCTTATTCTGAGTGTCGGTCATTTTCGATTGCCTTGATGAATATAGGGAAAAGTGCCGGGATGAGCGCCCTCAGGGAGAAGGGCGCTCACAGGGACTGGCGTCTTGCAGGTGTTTCAGGAAGCCTGGACCTTTTTCGCAGCGGTCGCGGGTTCTTCCTGTATTGCAGGTTGGGCGCTGGGCAGATGGCGGGCAATCATCCCGCGATACAGCACGGCGCCGAGGCAGGCACCGACAATCGGTGCAAAGATCGGAATCAGGAAATACGGAATGTCGCGCCCGCCGGTGAAGGCGATATCACCCCAGCCGAAGAGGAAGGTCATCAGCTTGGGGCCGAAATCCCGCGCAGGGTTCATCGCAAAGCCGGTCAACGGACCCATCGCGCTGCCGATCACGGCAATCAGCAAGCCAATCAGCAGTGGCGCCAGCGGGCCGTTGGGCAGGCCGTTGTTGTCGTCGGTCAGGGACATGATCACGCCCATCAGGATCGCGGTGATCACCACTTCCACCAGGAACGCCTGGGCGGTGCTCAGCGCCGGGTTGGGGTAGGTGGAAAACACCGAAGCCAGTTCCAGGCTGGCCTGGGAGCCGCGGATCATATGGTGGGTTTGTTCGAAATCGAAGAACAGGTTGCTGTAGAGCGTGTAAACCAACGCGGCGGCACAGAAGGCGCCAGCGACCTGGGCGAGGATGTAGAACGGCAGTTTGCGTTTTTCGAAGTCAGCGAACAGGCACAGTGCAATGCTGACGGCCGGGTTCAGGTGAGCGCCGGAAACGCCGGCGGTCAGGTAGATCGCCATGCTCACGCCCATGCCCCAGATGATGCTGATTTCCCACAGGCCAAAGGTGGCGCCCGCGACCTTGAGCGCGGCAACGCAGCCGGTGCCGAAAAAGATCAACAGCGCGGTGCCGAGGAATTCGGCGATGCATTGGCCCGAGAGCGACGGTTGTTTTAAAGCGGTACTCATTGGACACCTCGATTTTTGTTGTTGTTAGACGCCCATCCGAATGATGGACGTGGACTTTCACCGATGCTCAGGAATTCCCGTCTCTGATTTCGGCTTACCGCTCGTTGTTACTGGATGCAGGACTGTAATCTTCAGATTCGAAAAAATATAGACAAGAAACGCTGATGTCAAAGGTCGAAAATGAACGATAGTCCACTTTTTTAGCTTTGGGCGCGTGAATGAGGATGATTTGTATGTAGGAAAAGAGTGCTTTTTGCGCGTTTATTGGCTCTGCTGATGCTAGGAGAAGCTTGAGGCCAGGCTTGTCATAGAGCCTTTTCGTCGAGAATGGCCTAAAATCCACGCTTGTCTTTCGAGTCGCCTGGACCTGCCATGACCCCCGCATTGGACCTGCTTAAAAAAGTTCGTGCCGAACATCGCGTGCACAGTTACGAACACGACCCGAAAGCCGCTTCCTATGGTCTGGAGGCTGCGGAAAAATTGGGGTTGGCCCCGGAGCGGGTGTTCAAGACGCTGCTCGCCAGTACGGAAAAGGCCGAATTACTGGTGGCGGTGGTGCCGGTCGTCGGAAGTCTGGACCTGAAGGCGTTGGCCCAGGCGGCGGGGGTCAAGAAGGTCGAGATGGCGGATCCGGCGGCGGCCCAGCGGGCCACCGGTTATCTGCTCGGCGGCATCAGCCCGCTCGGGCAGAAGAAGCGCCTGCGGACCTTTATCGATCAGAGCGCGCAGCCCTTCGTGAGTATTTTCGTCAGCGCCGGTCGTCGGGGCCTGGAGGTTGAGTTGGCGCCGGCAGTGCTGGCCGAGCATACCCAGGCGAAGTTCGCCGATATCGGCCGCGCCTGACCGCGTTGACGATCTATGCGGCGGGCTGGAACAGCACCAGGTGCTCGGCCGCCACGCGAATACCGACCCGGGTCCCTGGCAGGTGATCGACGTGGCTGGGGAAAATCGACTCCAACTGGCTGCCCGTGGGCAGTTGCAGGCGATACAGGGTCGAGGCGCCGAGGAAGGTCTTGCCGACGACTGTCGCCGTCAGTGCGCTGCCCGGGGCATGGACAATGTCATCCGGACGCAGCAACACATCCACCGCGCCGCCCAGCGGCCAGGGGTAGGCCCGATTGCCGCGCAGCACGCCCAGTTCGGTCTGTACCGACTCGGGGCTGCTCAGTTGCCCTCGAATGAAGTAGCCCTGGCCGACAAAACTCGCGACGAAAGGTGTCTGTGGTTCGTGATAGAGGTTGTAGGGCGTATCCCATTGCTCCAGGCGGCCCTCTTTGAATACGCCGACCTGGTCGCTGACGGCGAAGGCTTCTTCCTGATCGTGGGTCACCAGGATCGCGCTGGTACCGCGTTGCTTGAGGATGTCCCGGACTTCCTGGCTGAGCTTGCGCCGCAGCTCGACGTCAAGGTTGGAAAACGGCTCGTCGAGCAACAGCAATTGCGGTTCCGGGGCCAGCGCGCGGGCCAGTGCCACCCGTTGCTGCTGGCCACCGGACAGTTCGTGGGGGTAACGCTTGCCCAGCCCTTTGAGATTGACCAGCTCGAGCATTTCTTCGGTGATCCGAGCCTTGCGCGGGTGCAGGCGAATGCCGAAGGCGATGTTGTCGGCGACACTCAGGTGCGGAAACAACGCGTAGTCCTGGAACACCATGCCAATCCGACGTCTCTCCGGCGCGAGAGTGAAACCGGTACGGGAAATGACTTCGCCGGCCAGTTGGATCTCGCCCTCGTGCACCGGCTCGAAACCGGCAATCGCTCGCAGGGTGGTGGTCTTGCCGCACCCGGAGGCACCCAGCAGGCAGCCGATGTCGCCGGCGTTGAGGTGCAGGTTGAGGTGCTGCACCACCCGTTGCGCCTGGTAGCCGCAGGATAGGTCATGCAGCTTCAACAGCAACGAATCACTCATGCAGGGCGATACGCCGGTGCCACCAGGAATTCGAGCAGGGCCTTTTGCGCATGCAGGCGGTTTTCCGCCTGGTCCCAGGCGACCGAGCGCGGGTCGTCGAGCAGGTCGAGGCTGATTTCCTCGCCGCGGTGGGCGGGCAGGCAGTGCAGGAACAGTACGTCGGGCGCGGCCAGGTCGAGCAGTTCGCGGGTGACTTGCAGGGGCGCGAACAGGGCCAGGCGCTTGGCGGTTTCTTCTTCCTGGCCCATGGAGGTCCAGACATCGGTGCTCACCAGGTGCGCGCCATGTACCGCCGCCCGCGGATCGCGGACCAGTTGGACGCGCGCGCCGGCCTGGGCCAGCAGGGCCGGGCTGGGGTCATAACCCTCGGGGCAACTGACCCGCAGCTGGAAGTCGAACTGGATCGCCGCTTCGATATAGCTGTTGCACATGTTGTTGCCGTCGCCGATCCAGGTCACGGTCTTGCCCTGGATCGAGCCGCGATGTTCGAGGAATGTCTGCATGTCCGCGAGCAACTGGCAGGGATGCAGGTCATCGGACAGGCCGTTGATCACCGGTACGCGCGAGTTGGCGGCGAACTCGGTCAGGGTGCTGTGCTTGAACGTGCGGAGCATGACTGCGTCGAGCATGCTCGACAGGACGATGGCGCTGTCGCCGATAGGCTCGCCCCGACCCAGTTGGGTATCGCGCGGCGAGAGGAAAATCGCCTGGCCGCCGAGCTGGATCATGCCGGCTTCGAACGACACGCGGGTGCGCGTCGAGGACTTCTCGAAAATCATCCCGAGAATCCGACCCTTGAGTGGCTCGAAGAGTACGCCGCGGTCACGCAGGTCCTTCAGCTCGATGCCTCGACGAATCACGCTGACCAGCTCTTCGGGCGTGCAATCCATCAGGGAGAGAAAGTGCCTTGCGCTCATCATTAACTACCTTTTTGCAACAGACCGCAGATACTCAAAGCCGGGTTTTACGGAAAAACGGGCGAGACCTGCGGCGTAAGCCGCACGGGGCGACGAAATAGGGGAAGACGCGATCGTATAAGAAAATGTCGCGTGTTACCAATAGGAGGCTTAGATTCAGGGCCGTTCGGGTCCGGCCGTTTCGATAGCCATGCTCTTTTTCCAAACCGATACATGCCTGTCTCCTGGCGACAGCAGGCCTTTGTACACTGTGGCCCAAAGTCTTGGCAATCGGCGGCGGCGGTCGCAGGCGAGCCCTGGTCGCTTTCTGACTGGCAAGGCCGCGCAATGGCATGCACGATGGGATTGATGGAAACATTTCCTAAACTAATCTGCTAGGTTGTAAAGTGTGTCACCGCGGACACAGGGAGGCTTTGGAATGGAATCGAAAGAGCAACAATTGATGGAACTACTGAAGCTGACGGCGCAGGCGCTGACCCATATGACCGCCTCCGTGACCTCGATGTCGTTCGAGTTGTTGCGCAGCGAGGATGAGGTCACCCGGGCGGCCGGTCGCCGGATGATCGATCGCATGGCGACCATCAGTTCCGGTCTCGACGAGCATTGGCGCCTGATCGGCGAGCTGACCGGGATCCATATGAGCCAGGAGCAGCTTGAGACCATTCAGGAGATCCAGTTGCAACCCGCACCGATGTTGCCCTCGGCCTGATTTTCGGGTCGTCATCGGTAGGCCTGATGCCCTCCGATTCACAAGATGAACGTCGCTGGCATGCTGCCCGGCGTGGGGCCATAGTTTTGTTCTCGCAACCGATTCGGGTTGCCTTGAACAAAACAGAGACTGGCCATGACCAAGACTCTCCATCACCGTGCGTGCCACCTGTGCGAGGCCATCTGTGGCCTGACCATCGAAACCACGACCAGCGAAGAGGCGGTGCGGATCACCTCGATCAAGGGCGATCCGCAGGATGCCTTCAGCCGTGGGCATATCTGTCCCAAGGCGGTGGCCTTGCAGGATATCCAGAACGACCCCGATCGCCTGCGCCAGCCGATGCGGCGCGTGGGCAGTGAATGGTTGCCGATCGAGTGGGATGAGGCCTTTGCCCTGGTGGCCGAACGGCTATCGGCGATCCAGGCCCGGCATGGCCAGAATGCCGTGGCGATCTATCAGGGCAACCCCAGCGTGCACAACTATGGGTTGATGACCCACAGCAACTACTTTCTCGGTCTGCTGAAAACCCGCAATCGCTTTTCCGCGACCTCCGTCGATCAATTGCCGCACCACCTGAGCAGCCATCTGATGTATGGCCATGGCCTGCTGCTGCCGATTCCGGATATCGATCACACCGATTTCATGCTGATCCTCGGCGGTAATCCGCTGGCTTCCAACGGCAGCATCATGACCGTGCCGGATGTGGAGAAACGTCTTAAGGCGATCCAGGCCCGCGGCGGCAAAGTGGTGGTGGTCGATCCCCGGCGCAGCGAGACGGCGGCTATCGCCGACCAGCACCTGTTCGTGCGCCCGGGCGGTGATGCGGCGTTGCTGTTCGGCCTGCTCAACACCTTGTTCGCCGAAGGGCTGACGCGTGCCACTCATCTGCCGGTCGACGGACTCGATGAAGTACGCCAGGCCGTGGCCGACTTCAGCGCCGAATCCATGAGCCCGCTGTGTGCGGTGCCGGCGGCGCAGATCCGCCAGTTGGCCCGGGACTTCGCCGCGGCGGACAAGGCGGTCTGTTATGGGCGGATGGGGGTCTCGACCCAGACGTTCGGTACCTTGTGTCACTGGCTGGTGCAGTTGATCAACCTGGTGACCGGCAATCTCGATCGGGTCGGCGGTGCCTTGTGCACGGAGCCGGCGGTGGACCTGGTGGCCTCGACTTCCGGTGGCCATTTCAATCGCTGGCAAAGCCGGGTCTCCGGGCTGCCGGAGTACAGCGGCGAACTGCCGGTGTCGGCCCTGGCCGAGGAGATGCTCAGTGAAGGGGAAGGGCAGGTGCGAGCCCTGGTGACGATCGCTGGCAACCCGGTGCTGTCCACGCCCAATGGCCGGCAACTGGAGCAGGCGCTGGACGGCCTGGAGTTCATGGTCAGTATCGACCTGTACATCAACGAGACCACCCGTTATGCCGACCTGATCCTGCCGTCGACCTCGGCCCTGGAAAACGATCACTACGACACCACTTTCAATATGTTCGCGGTGCGCAACGTCAGCCGGTTCAACAAGGCGATCCTGGCCAAGCCCGTGGGCGCGTTGCACGACTGGGAGATCTTTGTCGGCCTGGCCACGGCATTTTCCAGCCTGACCGGCCAGGTGCTCAAACCGACCATGGCCCCGGCGCAGATGATCGACATGGGTTTGCGGATGGGCATGTATGGCGATGCCTCGCCGCACCAGCTGTCGCTCAAGACCCTGGAGGATTTTCCCCATGGCGTTGATCTCGGCGCGCTCAAGCCCAACCTGGCGCCGCGTCTCAAGACGCCCGGGCAGCGGGTGCAGGCGGCGCCGGCGGTGATCCTCGCCGACCTCACCCGCTTCGCCGCGCAGCGGGTGCCGGCAGTCGGGGAATTGCTGATGATCGGTCGCCGGCATGTGCGCAGCAATAACTCATGGATGCACAACTATCACCGGCTGGTGAAGGGCAAGCCGCGCCATCAACTGCTGATGCACCCCGATGACCTGGCCAGCCGCAGCCTCGAGGATGGGCAGCGGGTACAGGTCAGTTCGCGGGTCGGCGTGATCGAGGTGGAGGTGCTCGCCAGCCTGGAGATGATGCCCGGCGTGGTCAGCCTGCCCCATGGTTGGGGGCATGCGCGGCCCGGGGTGAAAACGGCCATTGCCAGTGGTCAGCCGGGCTCCAGTGCCAATGACCTGACCGATGAGCGCCAGTTGGACCTGTTGTCGGGCAACGCGGCGCTGAACGGCGTGCCGGTTACCGTGGCCGCGGCCTGACAACACCTATTGATGTGGGAGCCGGCTTGCCGGCGCTGGTGTCCGCTGGATCGCCAGAAGCTTCGCGGGCAAGCACCGCTCCCACATTGGGTCTTCAGTCGTATGCGAGCTCTCGGTTCGGCACAAAACATTGTGATCGCCATGAATCGGGGAGACCGAGCACCACGCTCGGCTTTCCGTTACAATGCCTCACCGTGCCGACAACAGAGTCGGAAAGTTCAGAAGAGGTGCCTTGTGGATATCATCGAAACGATTAAAGAGCAGATTGCCAACAACACCATTCTGCTTTACATGAAAGGCTCGCCGAATGCTCCACAGTGCGGCTTTTCCGCCAAGGCCGCGCAGGCCGTGATGGGCTGCGGCGAGAAGTTCGCTTACGTGGACATCCTGCAGAACCCGGAAATCCGCGCCAACCTGCCGAAGTACGCCAACTGGCCGACGTTCCCACAACTGTGGGTCGGTGGCGAACTGGTCGGCGGCAGCGACATCATGGCGGAAATGTTCGCCAACGGTGAGTTGCAGGCCCTGGTCAAGGATGCAGCGACCAAAGCGGCAGCGGCCAAGACCGAAGCCTGAGTCGATTGCACCTGTAGGAGCCGGCTTGCCGGCGAGGTGGTAAGCCTTGTATCGATCTTGCTGACGTCATCGCCAGCAAGCCGGCTCCGACATCAGGGACAGGTGTTTGTTTTATCCGGCACCTATAAAAAAGCCCCGCCTCTGAACTAGAGCGCGGGGCTTTTTGATGGGCGCTGTTTATTCGCCCATCTGCGACTGCAGGTAGTTTTCGAGACCGACTTTGTCGATCAGGCCGAGTTGGGTTTCCAGCCAGTCGATATGTTCTTCCTCGGACTCGAGGATCTCTTCCAGCAGTTCGCGGCTGCCGAAGTCGCCGGTGGCTTCGCAGTGGGCAATGGCCACCTTCAGGTCGGCATGGCCGCTGCGTTCGATGCGCAGGTCACACTCGAGCATTTCTTTGGTGTGTTCGCCGATGTGCAGCTTGCCCAGATCCTGCACGTTGGGCAGGCCCTCGAGGAACAGGATGCGCTTGATCAGCTTGTCCGCGTGCTTCATCTCGTCGATGGACTCGTGGTACTCGTGCTTGCCCAGCTTGTTCAGGCCCCAGTCTTCATACATGCGCGCGTGCAGGAAGTATTGGTTGATCGCGACCAGCTCATTGGCAAGGATCTTGTTGAGATGCTGGATGACCGTGATATCGCCTTTCATGGTGGGGACCTGTCCTGTAATCGCTGACTATAAGAAAGAGTTTGATCCCGGCAACTTCGGGTGTCAAACCTAAGTTGTTGAATCTTATATGGAAATTAATCGAAATAAGAATGTTTGTGTTCCGCGTCTTAGCCCTAAGCGATTGAATTACAGACATAAAAAAACCGGACACGAGGTCCGGTTGTTTAAAAAATCATTCTTTACGCGGCAGAAAATTCCACCGGGTAAGGGAGCGCCGCCTGCTGGCTTTGCAACTCGGTCAGGGTTTCACGGACCACCTGCTTGGCCAGGCAGGCACATTTGCCGCATTGGCTGGCCACGCCGGTCGCTTGCCGCACGTCGCGATAGCTGCAGCAACCGTCGTAGATCGCTTCGCGGATTTGTCCATCGGTGACGCCAGTGCAGAGGCAGACATACATAAAGTGAGAACCATCGCTGATTAAGGCTCGATTGCGCTGGATCTTAATGTTAACGAGAATGATTGTCAAAGTGCTTTCGGTAAAGCTTCTGCCGGCTGGCTGCTTACCTGACGAATGGTGTCACTGCGCCGTGGGCGAGTTTGTAAAAAGCGTTGGGGGCAGTCGAAAAACGCGGTGTATGATGGTCGGTCCTTAGGAAGGTAGGTCAGGTCACAGTCCTGTCGTCTGCTTATGACAGGCTGGGTCGGACCTTAAGTTCTTCACCGCACACACCAGGAGATATTCAATGAGCGTACTCGTAGGCAAACAAGCCCCCGACTTCACCGTCCCTGCCGTACTGGGCAATGGCGAAATCGTTGACAGCTTCACCCTGTCCTCGGCCATCAAAGGCAAATACGGCCTGGTGTTCTTCTACCCACTGGACTTCACCTTCGTCTGCCCGTCCGAGCTGATCGCCCTGGACCACCGCATGGACGATTTCAAGGCGCGCAACGTTGAAGTCGTGGCCGTTTCGATCGACTCGCACTTCACCCACAACGCCTGGCGCAACACCGCCATCAACGACGGCGGCATCGGCAAAGTCAAATACACCATGGCTGCCGATATGAAGCACGAAATCGCCAAGGCCTACGACGTTGAGTCCGAAGGCGGCGTGGCGTTCCGTGGCGCGTTCCTGATCGACGACAAGGGTGTTGTCCGTTCGCAGATCATCAACGACCTGCCGCTGGGCCGTAACATGGAAGAACTGATTCGTCTGGTCGACGCCCTGCAATTCCACGAAGAGCACGGCGAAGTCTGCCCGGCCAACTGGAAAAAAGGTGACAAGGGCATGGACGCTTCGCCAGAAGGCGTTGCCAAGTACCTGACCGAGAACGCCGGCAAGCTGTAAGCAGCTGGCTTCACGCATAAAAAAACCGGTCTTCATGACCGGTTTTTTTATGCGCGGGGATTGCTTCGTCGACCGGATCAGTCGTTGTAGTCTTCCCAGCCGCCCATTTGTTTCCAGCGGTTGACGATGCCGCAGAACAGATCGGCGGTCTTCTCGGTGTCGTAGCGGGCCGAGTGGGCTTCGCGTCCGTCAAAGTCGATGTCGGCCGCTTGGCAGGCCTTGGCCAGTACGGTCTGGCCGTAGGCGAGGCCGGCGAGGGTGGCGGTGTCGAAGCTGGAGAACGGGTGGAACGGGTTGCGCTTCATGTCCAGCCGCGCCACGGCGGCGTTGAGGAAGCCCAGGTCAAAGCTGCTGTTGTGCCCGACCAGGATCGCGCGTTTGCAACCGTTGGCTTTCAGGGCCTTGCGCACACCCCGGAAAATGTCGGTCAGCGCGGTTTCTTCGCTGACGGCCATGCGCAGCGGGTGATCAAGCTTGATCCCGGTGAACTCCAGGGCCGCGGCTTCGACATTGGCGCCTTCGAACGGCTCGACGCGGAAGAAGTAGGTGTGTTCCGGGAACACAAAGCCTTTTTCGTCCATGCCGATGGTGGTCGCGGCGATTTCCAGCAGGGCGTCGGTGGCGGCGTTGAAACCGCCGGTCTCGACATCGACGACAACCGGCAGGTAGCCACGAAAGCGTGCGGCCATCGGGTGCCGGGAACCGGTACCGCCGCCATTGCCTTCCTGTTCGTCGTCGAAATGCTCTTCACTCACAGCGTTTTCTCCAGCAGGCGCCAGCGCAGTTTTTCACCGGCGCGCAGCGGGATGACTGACAGCTCGCCGAATGGCAGGCTGGTCGGGGCGGTCCATTCTTCACGGACCAGGGTGATCTGTTCGGTGTTCGCCGGCAGGCCATAGAAACGCGGGCCGTGCAGGCTGGCGAAACCTTCGAGCTTGTCCAGCGCGTTGCGCTGTTCGAAGGCCTCGGCGTACAACTCGATCGCGGCATAGGCGGTGTAGCAGCCGGCGCAACCGCAGGCGGCTTCCTTGGCGTGCTGGGTGTGGGGCGCCGAGTCGGTGCCGAGGAAAAACTTCGGATTGCCGCTGGTCGCTGCTGTCAGCAGGGCTTCCTGGTGCGTACCGCGCTTGAGGATCGGCAGGCAGTAGAAGTGCGGACGGATACCGCCCACCAGCATGTGGTTGCGGTTGTACAGCAGGTGATGGGCAGTGATGGTCGCGCCGACGTTGGCCGAGGCCTCGCTGACGAACTGCACCGCATCCGCCGTGGTGATGTGTTCGAACACCACTTTCAGGCTCGGGAAGCGTTCGACGACGCGGCGCATATGCTCGTCGATGAACAGTTTCTCGCGGTCGAATACGTCGACCTCGCCACGGGTGACTTCACCATGGATCAACAGCGGCATGCCGACTTCGGCCATGGTTTCCAGGGCCGGGAAGATCGTGTCGATGTGGGTCACGCCGGAGTCCGAGTTGGTGGTCGCGCCGGCCGGGTAGAGCTTGGCGGCGTGGACGAAACCGCTGGCCTTGGCGGCGCGGATGTCCTCGGGCTGGGTCCGGTCGGTGAGGTAGAGCACCATCAACGGTTCGAAGCGGCTGCCGGCCGGGCGCGCGGCGAGAATACGCTGGCGATAGGCGTCGGCTTCCTCGGCATTGCGTACCGGTGGCACCAGGTTGGGCATGATGATGGCGCGGCCGAAGGTGCGCGCAACATCCGCGACAGTGTGGGGTAACGCAGCACCATCGCGAAGATGAATATGCCAGTCGTCGGGACGCAGCAGGGTCAGGCGGTCGGACATTGGGGATTCCAGGCGGGTCGAACTGAAGGGAATGCTACCGGAAAAGACGGCCTCAGGCACTCGCTATCAAGTTTTGCCACGGCCAACCGATACCACAGAGGTAGGGCGTGGAATCGGCATGCCTGTCTTGACGATGTAGACATTCAGTGGAGCCTCCCGTGCGCCAGCGTTATTTAGCCTTGCTCAGTATGTTCGCCAGCCTGCCCGCCATGGCGATGACTTTCCAGACCCGTCTGGAGAGCATCGAGTGGAAGGTGGAAGGGGACAAGTTCGAGTGCCGGCTGAGCCAGCCGATCACCGATTTCGGTGCCGGCGAGTTCGTGCGCCGGGCCGGCGAGCAGGTGACTTTTCGCCTGAAATCCTACAACCACGTGCTCGATGGTGGTTCGGCGACCTTGCTCGCCGCCGCCGCGCCGTGGCAACCGGGGCGCGGCGACATCAACCTGGGCTCGGTACGGATCGGCAGTGGCGATGTGTTGTTCAACAGTTCCCAGGGCCAGGCCGGACGTCTGGTCAGTGGCTTGCTGGAGGGCCGTAGCCCGTTGCTGCGTCACTACTCGCGAGACGGCGGCGTATCGGAAGTGCGCCTGTTGCCGGTGAAGTTCAGCAAGGCCTACAGCGACTACCAGGAGTGCACGGCGAAACTGCTGCCGAAGAATTTCGACCAAGTGAAACAGGCACAGGTCGGCTTTCCCGGTACCGGCGTCGACCTCGATGCCCAGGCCAAGGCCGAGTTGCAGGTGATGCTCGACTTCATCAAGGCCGACCCGACCGTCAACCATATCGAACTCGACGGGCATTCCGACAATGCCGGCAATCGCCTGGCCAACCGTGACCTGTCGCGCCGCCGGGCGCTGGCGGTGATGGACTTCTTCAAGGCCAACGGCATCCCCGAATCGGAAATCGTCATGCGTTTCCATGGCGAACGTTATCCGCTGGTGCCGAACACCAGTGCGGCCAATCGGGCGAAGAATCGCCGGGTCAATATCCATCTGGAGCGTGTCCCGGTCGCCGAGAAGCCCGCTCCTGTTCCCGCACCCGCACCTACGGCCAGCGCGGGGAGTGCCGCGAAGACCTCCTGAAGCGGCTGTTTTCGTCGCGGCCTCGACATTATCTGTCGCTTTGCCGTCCTAAGCTGTCGCGCCTCTGTAAATCCACCGGTTTGAGCGGTAGAATCGACGCCTTTCCGTACAACCCCGTGGAGTGATGGCATGGCCGACGTAAACAAGGTCGTTCTGGCGTATTCCGGCGGCCTGGACACTTCGGTGATCCTCAAGTGGCTGCAGGATACTTATAACTGTGAAGTGGTGACCTTCACCGCTGACCTGGGTCAGGGCGAAGAGGTCGAACCTGCACGTGCCAAGGCGCAAGCCATGGGCGTGAAAGAGATCTACATCGACGACCTGCGCGAAGAGTTCGTGCGTGATTTCGTGTTCCCGATGTTTCGTGCCAATACCGTCTACGAAGGCGAGTACCTGCTGGGTACCTCCATCGCACGTCCGCTGATTGCCAAGCGCCTGATCGAAATCGCCAACGAAACCGGCGCTGACGCCATTTCCCACGGCGCCACCGGCAAGGGCAACGACCAGGTCCGTTTCGAACTGGGTGCCTATGCCCTCAAGCCAGGAGTGAAAGTCATTGCTCCGTGGCGTGAATGGGACCTGCTGTCCCGTGAAAAGCTGATGGATTACGCTGAAAAGCACAACATCCCGATCGAGCGTCACGGCAAGAAAAAATCCCCGTACTCGATGGATGCCAACCTGCTGCACATCTCCTATGAAGGCGGCGTGCTGGAAGACACCTGGACCGAGCACGAAGAAGACATGTGGCGTTGGACCGTCTCCCCGGAGAACGCGCCTGACAAGCCGCAGTACCTGGAACTGACCTACCGCAACGGCGATATCGTCGCGCTGGACGGCGTCGAAATGACCCCGGCCACCGTGCTGGCGACCTTGAACCGTATCGGTGGCGAACACGGTATCGGTCGTCTGGATATCGTCGAGAACCGCTATGTGGGCATGAAATCCCGCGGCTGCTACGAAACCCCAGGCGGCACCATCATGCTGCGCGCGCACCGGGCGATCGAGTCGATCACCCTGGACCGTGAAGTCGCGCATCTGAAAGACGAGCTGATGCCCAAGTACGCCAGCCTGATCTATACCGGCTACTGGTGGAGCCCTGAGCGTCTGATGCTGCAGCAGATGATCGATGCCTCTCAGGCCCACGTGAATGGTGTGGTTCGCCTGAAGCTGTACAAGGGCAACGTCATCGTCACTGGTCGCAAGTCCGACGAGTCGCTGTTCGATGCCAACATCGCCACCTTCGAAGAAGACGGCGGTGCCTACAACCAGGCCGACGCGGCCGGCTTCATCAAGCTCAATGCACTGCGCATGCGCATTGCGGCGAACAAGGGTCGCAAGTTGTTCTGATTACTTGTTGGTCTGAAAAGCCCCGGCCTCTTGGCCGGGGTTTTTTTTGCCGTCGGGAGGGCACTATTCATCCCGATGGTCGGTACGGTGGTTGAGTTCGAATCGGTAGTTTTTCCCGAGTTCGCAGACCTGGCGCACGGTCAGGTCGAGTTTTTGTGCGATTTCGATGGCGGTGTAACCGAGCGCGCAATAGTGCATGGCATGTCCGGCAATGGCATCCTGGGTGAACTCCGCGGTTGCAGAGTGCGATGCCCGGTATTTCCGAGTGAGGTGCAGGGAGCGGCTTTGGCTGATCTTCAAGCCGTTTTCCCGCGCCATGCGCTTTATCTCGCTCTTGTTCATCTTGAGCGAGTACTGCAGGGCGCAGATACCCGCCCCTTTGGTAATCAGCTCGCGCAGCAGTTCGGCTTTACGTGCTCTTTCCTGTTCCTCTTCCTCCGACGCCGGGGAGTGATTGCCAGTGTCCGGAGGGGCGTGCTCGCAGACCGGGCCTTGCACATGATCGATGGTGCCGCCGCGTTTGAGGAAATCGTCAATGGCCAGATCCAGGTCAAGATCCAGGTGTCTGTGTGGAGTGAGATGCTTTTTGAATGTGTGGTCGTTCATTATATATGGCCTGCTCGTCCGAGTCGTGGGATAGACCTTTGCTAATGTCATTCGATGTTAGGAGTTGAATAAGCGATTGGGTGGTGTTCGAAGGTCTTGAAGTGAGTCAACAAGTATCGAGTTTGCCGCCCGCAAAGAAAGGATCAAGTCAGACAGGGTTGTTTTCGGGCTGCGCTTGTAGAATTGAAGGTAAGCGTTCTTGGTAGGGCGTAGTCCATTTCCTATTATTTTTATCGATTGTGAATTGGCGTTTTTAAAGTGTGAGGTTTGGGGGCTGTTGGCGTCGGCGCTCGGGGTTTATATAAGTTGGGTGGCTCAGGGCGTGCTGTATAGGGATGGGCAGGGTGGTCGTGAAAGTTGTCAAACGTTTCCGGCGACCGGACATTAGAGTAAACATCTTTTTGATAATGCCGTCCTTACTTATGTGTATACCGGGCGACTCTATAGCCGTCCCCCCGAATGCTCTGCCGTGCGGCCGCCGCCAGGCCCGCCAGGCCGCGCGGCTTCGCGGGAGAAAGGCCGGGGACCGGGTTTGCCGCGTAGGGCCTCATTATTTCTTGTTGCAGAAATCCATTAGACACGCCATCACCTGGCGTTCTAATGTTTGAGTCCGGCAAAGCGAAACGAGGTGAAGTCGTTTTGCTGGAGGCCATAATGAAACTCTCCAGGAGTGGGGCGTTATCGTGGATTGTATGGCTTCCGGACGACCGGCAGCTCTGCGAGGCGTTGCACTTTTTTTGAGGGTGCTTTTTTTGTAGGGCAAATCTCTGTTGTTTGTAGGGAATGTCTTTGGCTGGTACTGCCCGGTGGAGGCGCTATGCCCAGGAGGGTATGACTAGGCTATTGTGCTGACTCTGAAAATTCGAACAGCGAAAATTGGACTTGCCCATGAATAAAGTGCTGATCGTGGATGATCATCCCGTCATTCGTCTTGCTGTACGTATGCTGATGGAACGTCATGGCTACGAAGTCATTGCGGAGACGGATAACGGTGTAGATGCTTTACAGTTGGCGCGGGAACATGCGCCGGACATTGTTATACTCGATATCGGGATCCCCAAACTGGACGGGCTGGAAGTCATTGCCCGTTTAACGTCTATGGGACTTTCTTTCAAAGTTCTGGTGTTGACCTCGCAGGCTCCCGGGCATTTTTCCATGCGTTGCATGCAGGCCGGTGCCGCGGGGTATGTGTGCAAGCAGCAGGATCTGACCGAAATGCTCAGCGCCATCAAGGCGGTGCTGTCCGGCTACAGCTATTTCCCCAACCAGGCATTGCACACGGTGCGTTCCAGCCTGGGGAATGCCAGCGAGGCCGATATGGTCAATCGGCTTTCCGGTCGTGAAATGATGGTGTTGCAGCAATTGGCCAGAGGCAAGAGCAACAAGGAAATTGCCGATGGCATGTTCTTGAGCAACAAGACCGTCAGCACCTACAAAACGCGCTTATTGCTCAAGCTCAATGCCCGCTCGCTGGTGGATCTGATCGAACTGGCACAGCGCAATGGCCTGGTTTAACCACAGGCATTTGGCAAAGGACGCTTGAAGGCGAAGGGGGAAGGGAGCAGGGACGACGAGGAAAACCCTGGTATTTAGCCGGCAGGAGAGGGCCGCCGGTATGGCATCGATGATGCTGCGTGTGAACAACGACACCTCTACAAACCGAAAAGCCTCCGCAAAGGAGGCTTTTGAGTGGGCGCGCGTTAATTACAAATCAAAATCATAATCTGCCAATTGCTTTTGCAGGCGACGCTCTTCCAGCAGGTTATCGATGGTGCGGCGCTTGCTGAGGTTGGTTTTGGCGACCTCCACCACGGGTTCGCTGTCCTCGGTTTCGGCAGCGATGAAGTCGTCTTCTACGTCCAATTGCTCTTTGTCGGTGCTCATAACATAACTCCGGGCTAAGACTGCCGTTGGCGCCCCTTATATCGATAAATGCCGGCCCGGTAAAAAAGATTTTTTCAATCGCTTCATTGATAAAAGCAATAGTGCCTCAATCGTCCGAGGTCTTGTCCTTGTAATCACACAGGTCTTCGATCCGGCAACTGCCACAACGGGGTTTGCGCGCCTGGCAGACATAGCGCCCATGGAGGATCAACCAGTGGTGGGCGTCGAGCAGGTAGGGTTTGGGCACGAACTTCATCAATTGCTTCTCGACCTCTACCACATCTTTGCCCGGCGCCAGGCCGGTGCGGTTGCTGACCCGGAAAATATGCGTGTCGACGGCCATGGTCAGCTGCCGGAACGCGGTGTTGAGCACCACGTTGGCGGTCTTGCGGCCGACGCCGGGGAGCGCCTCCAGGGCTTCGCGGGTTTGCGGTACCTCGCCGCCGTGGTTTTCCATCAGCAAGCGGCAGGTTTCGATCACGTTCTTGGCCTTGCTGTTGAACAGGCCGATGGTCTTGATATATGCCGACAATCCTTCGACCCCAAGGGCGTGGATGGCTTGCGGGGTGTTGGCCACGGGATAGAGCTTGGCGGTTGCCTTGTTCACGCTGACGTCGGTGGCCTGGGCGGAGAGAATCACCGCGATCAACAGTTCAAAGGGGCTCGAGTAGGCCAGTTCGGTCTTGGGATCGGGATTGTCTTCGTGGAATCTGCGAAAGATCTCCAGGCGTTTGGCGGCGTTCATGGGGCGGTGGATTCCTTTAAGGTTGTGCACAGCACCCGTAGGAACATGGCTTGCCAAGACTTCGGAGCGCAGCGCATGTGTCCTCAAGGCCACCCAAAGCTGCGCTGGCAAGCCATGCTCCTACAGGTTCCATTGTGTACTCAAGCGTGAATTCTGTTTGATCGATCTGCCTGGCTTCCAGGCCGGTCTGGCGGCCAGCGGCAGGCCCGGGAAGATAAAGGCCCCCGGCGTCAGGCTGGCCAGGCGCGGGCCGTTGGTGCTTTCAAGGCGCAGCATGGGCTGCCTCGGCGCTGCGCAGGGCCTGTTCCGCGGCCTCGAATTGCTGTTGCAACAGCACCAGTTGTGCGGCCTGTTCGGCGATCGGCGGATGGCCGAAGGCTTTCAGCGATTTGTTCAACTGCGCCCGGCTCATGGCCAGATTGATCTTGGCTTTTTTCAGCGCCGCGTCGGCGGCCTCGGCTTTCTGCGCCTTGATTCGCGCAATGGCGTCCTGCAGCGGGTTGCTCGCAACGGGCTCGGGTTGCACCGCACGCTGCGTGCGGGCCAAGCGTTCGGCCTGCTTGCGCTGTTCTTCGGCCTGTAGCCGGGCGTTACGGTTTTCGAAGCGCCGACGGGCTCGATTGCGTTTCTCCGTGCGTGCCTGTCGCTCTTCGGTGCTGTTGGCCAAGCCACCGACCACGGGCACGATCTGGGCGACGGGCAGCGGATGCATCTCAATGCAATCCACCGGGCAGGGCGCCACGCACAGGTCGCAGCCGGTGCACTCGTCGACGATCACGCTGTGCATCCACTTGGCCGCGCCGACAATGGCATCCACCGGGCAGGCCTGGATGCACTTGGTGCAGCCGATGCACTCGGCCTCGCGGATAAACGCAACCTGGGCTGGGGCGCTGCCGCGTTCAGGGTCCAGCAGCAGAACTGGTACGTGCAGCAGTTCGGCCAGGGCGGCAATGGTTTCGCCGCCGCCCGGCGGGCACTTGTTGATCGCTTCGCCCTGGGCGATGCCTTCGGCGTAGGGCTTGCAACCCGGGTGCCCGCATTTACCGCATTGGGTCTGCGGCAGCAGGGCATCGATACGTTGAATCAGGCTCATGGTTTGACCAATCTTGCGACATCGCGGGTCATGATTGCGCATGACCCGCGAGCAGGGGCGGGCGGTTACTTGATCCGCTGGCCTGGCTTGGCGCCGGTGTCCGGGCTCAGCAGGTAGATTTCCTCACCGCCGGGGCCGGCCGCCATCACCATGCCTTCGGAGATGCCAAAGCGCATTTTCCGTGGCTTGAGGTTGGCGATCATCATGGTCAGGCGACCTTCCAGTTCGGCCGGGTTCGGGTAGGCGCTCTTGATCCCGGAGAACACGTTGCGTTGCTCATCGCCAATATCCAGGGTCAGGCGCAGCAGCTTGTCCGCACCCTCGACGGCTTCGGCCTTGAGAATCAGCGCGACGCGCAGGTCGACGGCGGCGAAGGCGTCGAAGTCGATTTCCGCCGACAGCGGGTCTTTGGCCAGTTCGCCGTTGCCTTGTGGGGCGGCGCTACCGGTATCGGTCTGGCTGGCGGTGAGGTCTTCTTTCGAGGCATCGCTCATGGCTTGCACTTTTACCGGGTCGATACGGGTCATCAATGGCTTGAACGCGTTCAACTGATGGTTGGCGAGCAAGGTGGCGTGATCGTTCCAGGTCAGCGGCGCGACATTCAGGAACGCTTCGGCGTCGGCGGCCAGCAGCGGCAGTACCGGCTTGAGGAAGATGATCAACTGGCGGAACAGGTTGATGCCCACGGCGCAGACGGCCTGGACTTCATCCTGCTTGCCTTCCTGCTTGGCCAGGGACCAGGGCGCCTTGTCGGCGATCCAGGCGTTGGCGCGGTCGGCCAAGCCCATGATTTCGCGCATGGCCCGGGCGAAATCCCGTGCCTCGTAGGCCTCGGCGATGCTCGGGGTGGCGGCCAGGAACGCGTCGGTCAGCTCCGGCGCGGCGTTGCCGGCCACCAGCACGCCGGCATTGCCCTTGTGGATAAAGCCGGCGCAACGGCTGGCGATGTTGACCACCTTGCCCACCAGGTCCGAGTTGACCTTCTGCACGAAGTCTTCCAGGTTCAGGTCGAGGTCGTCGACGCCTTTGCCCAGCTTGGCCGCGTAGTAGTAGCGCAGGTATTCCGGGGACAGGTGGTCCAGGTAGGTCCGAGCCTTGATGAAGGTGCCGCGGGACTTGGACATTTTCTGGCCGTTGACGGTCAGGTAGCCGTGCACGTTGATCCCGGTCGGCTTGCGGTAGCCCGAGCCTTCGAGCATCGCCGGCCAGAACAGGGCGTGGAAGTTGACGATGTCCTTGCCGATGAAGTGGTACAGCTCGGCTGTCGAGTCCTTGCCCCAGAACGCATCGAAGTCCAGGTCCGGGCGCCGTGCGCAGAGGTTCTTGAAGCTGGCCATGTAACCGATCGGCGCGTCCAGCCAGACGTAGAAATACTTGCCCGGCTCATCCGGGATCTCGAAGCCGAAATACGGTGCATCGCGGGAGATGTCCCACTGTTGCAGACCGGCATCCAGCCATTCGGCGATCTTGTTCGCCACGGCGTCCTGCAGGGTGCCGCTGCGGGTCCAGGTTTGCAGCATGGCCTGGAAGTCCGGGAGCTTGAAGAAGAAGTGCTGGGAATCCTTGAGCACCGGCGTCGCCCCGGAAATCGCCGATTTCGGGTTTTTCAGGTCGGTCGGTGCGTAGGTGGCGCCGCATTTCTCGCAGTTGTCGCCGTACTGGTCTTCGGTGCCGCATTTCGGGCAGGTGCCCTTGATGAAACGGTCGGCCAGGAACATCTGCTTTTCCGGGTCGAAATACTGGGTGATCGAACGCGTGGCGATATGCCCGGCGTCGCGCAGGCGCAGGTAGATCTGACTCGACAGCTCGCGGTTTTCTTCGGCGTGGGTCGAGTGGAAGTTGTCGAACTCCACCAGGAAGTCGGCGAAGTCGCCGCTGTGTTCGAGCTGGACGTTGGCGATCAGTTGTTCCGGAGTGATGCCTTCCTTCTCGGCGCGCAACATGATGGCCGAGCCGTGGGCGTCGTCAGCGCAGACGTAGATGCATTGATTGCCGCGGTGCTTCTGGAATCGCACCCACATGTCCGTCTGGACATACTCGACCATGTGGCCAAGGTGAATGGAACCATTGGCATAGGGCAGGGCGCTGGTGACGAGGATCTGGCGTGGCTCGGACATGGGGCTCGGCTACTTGAAGTGAAACGGAGATCGGCCACTATAAAGCCCCGGCGCACATAATTCACCCCTTGCAGCCTTGCCCGGAGATTGTTCCGCCCGGGGGATTTGAAACCTGGTGCGGTTTTGTGGCGAGCGGGCTTGCCCGCGTTCGACTGCGCAGCCGTCGTAAAACCTGTGCACTCGGCCTGCCTGAGACACTGCGGATGCTGGTTTCAGGGGCGCTTCGCACCCCAGCGCGGGCAAGCCCGCTCGCCACAAATGATTGTCTGGCATGTCTCTGCGCTCCAGAACAGTTAGGATAGCTGTCTGTTTTACTCAGTCTTTTTCGGGAGTTGCCCATGAGCGCAGTCAATCGCGCAGCGGTGGAGGCCGTCCTTCGCCAGTACACCGACCCTTATCTGAACCAGGACCCCGTCAGCGCCGGCTGTGTGCGGGCCATCGATATCCAGGGGGATCGGGTGGCGATCCAACTGGAACTGGGTTATGCCGCCGGCCTGTTCAAGAGCGGCTGGGCGCAGATGCTGCAGATGGCCGTCGAGGGCCTGGATGGCGTGGCCTCGGCCAAGGTCGAGATCGACTGCGTGATTGCCGCGCACAAGGCCCAGGCGCAGATTCCGGGCCTGGCCAACGTCAAGAACGTAGTGGCGGTGGCATCGGGCAAGGGCGGAGTGGGCAAGTCGACCACGGCGGCCAACCTGGCGCTGGCGCTGGCCCGCGAAGGGGCTCGGGTCGGGATTCTCGACGCGGATATCTACGGGCCGAGCCAGGGCATCATGTTCGGCGTTGCCGAAGGCACGCGGCCGAAGATCAAGGATCAGAAATGGTTCGTACCCATCGAGTCCCATGGCGTGGAAGTGATGTCCATGGCTTTCCTCACCGACGACAACACGCCGATGGTCTGGCGCGGCCCGATGGTTTCCGGGGCCCTGCTGCAGTTGGTGACCCAGACCGACTGGGGCAATCTGGACTACCTGGTGATCGATATGCCGCCGGGCACTGGCGATATCCAACTGACCCTGGCACAGAAGGTTCCGGTGGCCGGTGCGGTGATTGTCACCACTCCACAGGACCTGGCCTTGCTGGACGCGCGCAAGGGCGTGGAAATGTTCCGTAAGGTGAATATTCCGGTGCTGGGTGTCGTGGAAAACATGGCGGTGCATATCTGCTCGAACTGCGGTCATGCCGAACATCTGTTCGGTGAAGGCGGCGGTGAGAAGTTGGCGAGCCAGTATGGCGTCGAGCTGCTGGCCTCGTTGCCGCTGTCGATGGTCATTCGCGAGCAGGCCGACGGCGGCAAGCCGACGGTGATCGCCGAGCCGGACAGTCAGATCGCCATGGTCTACCAGGAATTGGCGCGGCACGTGGGCGCGCGGATCGTGTTGCAGGAAGCGGTCAGCCAGGCGATGCCGAATATCACCATCAGCGACGATTGATAAGGCGCGGGCCCGTGTGGCGAGCGGGCAAGCCCGCTCGCCACAGAGGTATGCTCGACTTCAATGCAAAACACCCGGGCACAAAAAAGCCCCGCTTTTGAGGGCGGGGCTTTTTTACTGGATCAGTACAAGTTAGATAACTTGAACTTCTTCAGCTTGCATGCCTTTCTGACCGCGGGTAGCGATGAAAGAAACCTGTTGGCCTTCTTTCAGGCTTTTGAAGCCGTCGGATTGGATTGCTTTGAAGTGTACGAACAGGTCGTCACCGGATTGTGGGGTGATGAAGCCGAAGCCTTTTTCATCGTTGAACCACTTAACGGTACCGGTTTGGCGATTAGACATTTGATGTCTCCTTGGACAAAGTTAACTGCGACTCAGGAAAAGCCCTGGCCGAGACTGAGTGCAAAGAGCAGGAAAAATTCTTGGAGATGGTTGGATCGAAATTCAACATCGTGTAGAGATTCTCAGTGACACAAGCAGCACAGTGGCGCCACCATACCCCACTTTCCGAGACGTGCCAATGGTCTTCACCAAGGTTTCGCCTATTTCGTGACTGATGGCGGTCAGACAGGGGGACAGCGTCGCGCAAATGACCGATTTGTCGGGCCCGGGGACAGCGTCATCGCGAGAAACGGCGTCGACGCTTTAACCCGGCGGCGCGCCCCGGTAAGATGCCGGACAGAATTTTTCCACCTCGTTATATCAGGACACCCGCCATGAGCATCAAATCGGACAAGTGGATTCGCCGCATGGCGCAAGAGCACGGCATGATCGAGCCCTTCGTCGAGCGCCAGGTGCGTGGCGAAGCCGACAACCGGGTGATTTCCTTCGGTGTCTCAAGCTATGGCTACGATGTGCGCTGCGCCGATGAATTCAAGGTGTTCACCAACATCAACTCGGCGACCGTCGATCCGAAAAACTTCGACGCGGGCAGCTTCGTCGATGTGAAAAGCGACGTCTGCATCATCCCGCCCAACTCCTTCGCCCTGGCCCGCACCGTCGAATATTTCCGTATTCCACGCAATGTGCTGACCATCTGTCTGGGCAAGAGCACCTATGCCCGTTGCGGGATCATCGTCAACGTCACGCCGTTGGAACCGGAATGGGAAGGCCACGTGACTCTGGAGTTTTCCAACACTACCACGCTGCCGGCGAAGATCTACGCCAACGAAGGCGTGGCGCAGATGTTGTTCCTGGAATCCGATGAAGAGTGCGAAGTGTCCTATAAGGACCGTGGCGGCAAATATCAGGGCCAGCGTGGCGTGACCCTGCCGCGTACCTGACGAAGGGCGCGTCGAAGCAGGGAATTCCTGGGCGTACGGGGACTCTATTGAGTGCACCGTTCCGGTTTGTGCAAGACGAACCGGCTTCAACGCCCAGGAGTCCCGCATGAAGATCGATCCAAGTATCAGTGCCCAACTGGCGAAACTGGAACCCAATCAAGTGGGTTTGTTGGCCTGGTCGTTGCTGGCGCATCCCCAGAGCCTGGCCAGCGGCATTCCGGGTATCCCGGGGCAGCCTGATCCCGATACGCCGCAACCCTTCGAGCCTTCCAAGCCCTCCCCGCCGCCCGAGCATGGCGAGCCGGAAATTCCCGATGAGACGCCGTCTCCTATTGCCTGAGCTGATCGCGTGCCGTGTCGACACCTGAAAAGGAGCATGGCTTGCCGGACCGCGGCGAAGGCGGCCTTGAGGCTAATGCCGATCAGTTAAGGCCGAACACGTTACCTGTGGGAGCAGAGCTTGCTCGCGAAGGGGCCCTTGAATCCGCTAAAAGCTTCGCGGTGCTGCGGCGATCCGACAAGCACCGCTTGCACAGTTACCGGGCGTTTCAGTAGTAACGGGCTGGCATTGGCCCTTGAGGCTGCCAAAAAGCTTCGCTGGCAAGCCATGCGCCTGCAGGACGCAGTCGACTCTCGATCGCATATACGATACAAATCCAGTGGCCAAGACCCAGAAAAAAGGCCACTCATGACATTTGCCATTCCCGAGTATTTTTCCCGCTGCCTGTTCGCCGGGCTGTTACTGGCCGGCACGGCTGTTGCCGCGCCGCAGCCGCCGAGCGGGAGCGCGATGTCCCAGCAGGAAGCCATCCACAGCCACCTCGACCGCATTGTCCAGCAAGGCGTGCTGCGCGTCGGCAGCACCGGTGACTACAAACCGTTCAGCTACAAGAGCGCGGATGGCTTCATCGGCCTCGATATCGAACTGGCCGAGGGGCTGGCGGCGTCCCTGGGGGTCAAGCTGGAACTGGTGCCGACCACCTGGCCGACGCTGATGGGCGATCTGCAGGCCGACAAGTTCGACCTGGCGATCAGCGGGATCTCGGTGAACATGGAGCGCCAGAAGCAGGCGTTTTTCTCGCAGCCTTACCAGCGTGACGGCAAGACGCCGATCACCCTCTGCTCCCGGCAGCAGGAATTCCAGACCCTGGCCCAGATCGACCGGCCGAATGTCCGGGCGATCGTCAATCCCGGCGGGACCAATGAGAAGTTTGCCCGGGCCAACCTCAAGCAGGCGCAGATCCTGGTGCATCCGGACAATGTGACGATTTTCCAGCAGATCGTCGACGGCAAGGCCGACCTGATGATGACCGATGCCGTGGAAACCCGGGTACAGCAGAAGTTGCATCCGCAGCTATGCGCGGTGCACCCGGATCAGCCGTTCGACTTCTCCGAGAAGGCCGTGTTGCTGCCGCGGGACATCGTGCTCAAGCAGTATGTCGACCAGTGGTTGCACCAGGACATGGAAAGCGGCCGTTTCGCCAAGCGCCTGGAGACGTGGCTGGCCTATCCATGGCCGGCGGCGCACGGCTGAAGAGCCGCGATCTTGATGAAGGGCTTGTGTGGGGGCCGATTGCCCTTGTGGGAGCGGAGCTTGCCCGCGAGGAGGCCCGTGAGGACGCCAAAAGCTTCGCGGGCAAGCTCCGCTCCCACAAAAGCAGCCTTCACGAGAGCCGTTTTGATTACTTCAGGTTGCCGCTGAGGAACTGCCGCAACCGCTCGCTCTGCGGATTGCCCAGCACATCGTCCGGCGCGCCTTGCTCTTCCACCAGACCCTGGTGCAGGAACAGCACCTGGCTGGAGACCTTGCGGGCGAAGCTCATCTCATGGGTCACCATGATCATGGTCCGACCCTCCTCGGCCAGCCCCTGGATCACCTTGAGCACTTCACCCACCAATTCCGGGTCCAGCGCCGAGGTCGGTTCGTCGAACAGCATCACTTCCGGCTCCATCGCCAGCGCCCGGGCAATCGCCACACGCTGTTGCTGGCCTCCGGATAGAAACGCCGGATACTGGCTGGCCACCCGGGCCGGCAGGCCGACTTTTTCCAGGTAGCGGTGGGCGCGCTCCTCGGCGTCTTTCTTGCTCACCCCCAGCACCCGCCGCGGAGCCATGGTGATGTTTTCCAGCACGCTCATGTGGCTCCACAGGTTGAAGTGCTGGAACACCATGGCCAGGCGGGTGCGCAGGCGCTGTAATTCGGCGTCGTCGGCGACGCGCATACCGTGCTTGTCGCTGACCATGCGGATCGCCTGGCCGTCGAGGGTCATGGCGCCGTCATTGGGTGTTTCGAGGAAGTTGATGCAGCGCAGGAAGGTACTCTTGCCCGAGCCGCTGGCGCCGATCAGGCTGATCACGTCGCCGGTCTTGGCCTTGAGCGAGACGCCCTTGAGCACCTGGTGTTCGCCATAGCTCTTGTGCAGGCCTTCAATGGTCAGTTTGTACATGGGCACCTCAAGGAGAAAGTAGATAGCCGCTGCGATAGGCTTCGCGGCCGGCGACATGGGCAATCACCATGCCGGCCGTGGCCATGCGGCGTAGCGAGCGGGCGTAGAGCAGGCCCGCCGCGCTGCAATGAACAGGGGTGACGCTGTCGCTGAGCGGGTCGATGATCTCGGCGATCAACTGCCCGGCTTCGAGGTATTGCCCCGGCATCGCGCAGAACACCAGCAGCCCGCCCACTGGCGTGCTCACCGGCTCGACGCCGGCCAGCGGCGTTGCCGGGTACGCCAGCTCTGGCAAGGGCGCGGGCTCGCCGGCGATGGCGCCGAAGCGGGTCAGGTAGTCGAGGATCGCCTGGCAGTCGAGACGTGCCTGGGGGTGATTCACATCACCCTGGCCGCGCAGTTCCACGGTCACCGAGAAGCTGCCCTGGGGAATCGCGAAACGTTCGCCAAAGCGCTGTCGCAGGTCCCACCAGAGCAGGGTGAAGCATTCGTCGAACGACTGGCCGCCGGAGTCGGTCGCCAGCAGGCTGGCTTGCGAGCCGATATGACGGGCCAGCGGTTCAACCTGCGGCCAGGCTTCGGGTGTGGTGTACAGATGGGCCACGGCTTCGAAGTCGCAATGCAGGTCCAGGACCATGTCCGCGTCGCAGGCCAGTTGTTGCAAAGCCAGGCGCTGGGATTGCAGCTGGGTCGCGGGCACCTCCGCCGCCAGGGCGGCCTTGAGGTGGCTGCGGATCAGTTGCAGGTTGTGCACCGGATCGTTGTTGAGCTGTTCTTCGATCTGGTTGCCGATCTCGTCACTGAGATCGACGAACCAGCGATTGAAGTTCTGCCCGCTCTCCAGCTCATAGCGACCCAGCGGCACGTCCATCAGCACCTGTTCCAGGCCGATCGGGTTGGCCACCGGCACCAGCACGATTTCGCTGCGCAGTGCACCGGCCTGTTCCAGCTCGGCCAGGCGCTGCTTGAGGTGCCAGGCAACCAGCATGCCGGGCAGTTCGTCGGCGTGCAGGGACGACTGGATGTAGATTTTGCTTGCGGCCTGCTGCGGACCGAAATGAAAGCTGTGGATCTGCCGGGCGGTGCCCGGCAGGGGAGCCAGCAGCTCGTGAGTCAGATGACGCATGTTCTGCAATCCTAGTGGGCCGGGCCGAGGAAGGCCAGCCAGCGGCGCTCGGCCAGACGGAACAGACCGACCAGGGTAAAGGTGATCGTCAGGTAGATCAGCGCGGCGATTCCGAACGACTGGAAGGTCATGTAGGTCGCCGAGTTGGCGTCCCGGGCGATTTTCAGGATGTCCGGGATGGTCGCCGTGAACGCCACGGTGGTGGAGTGCAGCATCAGGATCACTTCGTTGCTGTAGTAGGGCAACGAGCGACGCAGGGCCGAGGGCATGATCACATAGGCGTAGAGTTTCCAGCCGCTCAGACCGTAGGCCTTGGCCGCCTCGACTTCACCGTGGTTCATGCTGCGGATCGCCCCGGCGAAGATCTCCGTGGTATAGGCGCAGGTGTTCAGGGCGAAGGCCAGGATGGTGCAGTTCATCGCATCGCGGAAGAACGAGTTCAGCAGCGGCTGCTCGCGGACCGCTTCCAGGCTGTAGATCCCGGTGTAGCAGATCAGCAATTGGATATACAGCGGCGTGCCGCGGAACAGGTAGGTGTAGAACTCCACCGGCCAGCGGATGCGGCGCTTGGGCGAGACCCGGGCGATGGACAACGGGATCGACACCAGGAAACCGAAGAAGATCGAGGCGCTGAGCAGCCACAGGGTCATGGCCAGGCCAGTGATGTGCTGGCCGTCGCTGTAGAGGAACGGCCGCCAGTATTGCTGCAGGAGTTCGATCATCGCACGGCCTCCCGGGCGCCCGCGGCATAGCGGCGTTCCAGCCAGCGCAGGACGTAGTTCGAAGCACTGGTAATGAGCAGGTAGATCAAGGCGGCGAGTACCAGGAAGTAGAACAGTTGATAAGTGCTCTTGCCCGCGTCCTGGGCAGCCTTGACCAGGTCGGCCAGGCCGATGATCGAGACCAGCGCGGTGGCCTTGAGGATCACCATCCAGTTATTGCCGATCCCCGGCAGGGCGAAGCGCATCATTTGCGGAAAGGTCACGAAGCGGAACCGCTGGGCCCGGGTCAGGCCATAGGCGGTGGCGGCTTCGAGCTGCCCGCGCGGCACGGCGAGAATCGCGCCACGAAAGGTTTCGGTGAAATAGGCACCGTAGATAAAGCCCAGGGTGATGACCCCGGCGGCAAACGGGTCAATCTCGATGTAGTCCCAGTCCATGGCGTCGGTCAGGGTCGAGAGCCAGGTTTGCAGGCTGTAGAAAATCAGCAGCATCAGCACCAGGTCGGGAACCCCGCGAATCAGCGTGGTGTAGAGCTGGGCCGGAATGCGCAACAGGCTGATGCTGGATAATTTGGCACTGGCGCCGAGCAGGCCCAGTAATACGCTGACCAGCAGCGAGAGGATGGAGAGCTGGACGGTCATCCAGGTGCCTTCCAGCAGGATCGGGCCAAAGCCCTTCAGGCTGAAGGCCGAAAGCCCCAGAGTTTGCAGGAGGTTGTCGAACATGAAAAATCAGACCTTTGGCAGTCGAAAAGGCGCCCCTCGGGCGAGGGGCGCCAAGGGATCACTTCCCGCTGTACAGGTTCAGGTCACCAAAGTTCTTTTTCTGGATTTCCGCGTACTTGCCATCTTTGTGTAACGCTTCGATACCTTTATCCAACAGAGCCTTCAGCTCTTTGTTACCTTTTTTGATACCGACCGCGGTTTTAGCTGGCAGCAGCGGATCGTCGATCGGCTTGCTGACTTCGTAGCCGGCGCCCGCTGGCGACTTCAGGAAGCCCAGTTCGGCTTGCAGCATATCCTGCACCGAAGCGTCGAGACGGCCGGAGGTCAGGTCAGCGTAAACCTGGTCCTGGTTGGCGTAGGCCTTGGTGGTCACACCGGCCTTGTCCAGTACTGCCTTGGCGTAGGCCTCCTGGATGGTGCCTTGCTCGTAGCCCACGGTTTTGCCCTTGAGGGACTCAGGCGTGGAGAAGTTCGCACCTTTTTTGAACACCAGGGAAGTCGGGCCGGAGAACAGCTCGCTGGAGAAATCGATGGCCTTCTGGCGGGCTTCGGTCACGGTCATCGACGAAATCACACCGTCGAATTTGTTGGCGTTGAGGCCCGGGATCATGCCATCGAAGTCACTTTCGACCCATTTGCACTTGACCTTCAGCTCGGCACAGATGGCGTTGCCCAGGTCGATGTCGAAGCCGACCAGGCTGCCGTCCGCGGCCTTGGATTCGAATGGCGCGTAGGAAGGATCGACGCCGAAGCGCAGTTCCTTGTATTCCTTGGCCATAGCGGAACCGGCGGCCATGCAGAGAGCCAGTGCAGAAAGGGTCAGCAATGCTTTTTTCATTATTTATTCCCTAAAAACCAATATGAGCGCTTGTGGCGCACTGAGTACTGTTACTGGAACGCGTATGACCTGATAAAAGTAGCAATTTCCGAACCAGAGTCACGAACAAGCGTTTTAAAAAGCAGGAATATGGCTACGAGCCAGCTAATAATGCCCGAAATTGGGCATAAAAAAATAAATGCCCTATATTGGTGCTTGGGTGGGTGAGAAAAGGGGGCGGTTGCCGACTGATGGGGGTAACACCTGTCATTGTGGCCTGGGGCCCGGGCCTGGACTGCCATTGTCTTCGACGCCATCAACTGTAGGAGAGGTATTCAAATGCTTGTGCCTACAACACCGACCCACCCGATCGACAATCAGATCACGAATCTGGCGACCATCGAATTCAAATCCACCGCCAGGCGCGACAGTTCCTGACTGGCGACGCTGGTCTGGTTGGCACCAGCGACCGACTGGGACGCCAGGTCGCGGATGTTCACCAGGTTGCGGTCCACTTCACGGGAGACCTGGGCCTGCTCTTCCGAGGCGCTGGCGATCACCAGGTTGCGCTCGTTGATCAGGTTGATCGAGTGGGTGATCTGCTCCAGGGCCACACCGGCGGCACGGGCCATTTCCAGGGTGCTCTGGGTCCGCTGGTTGCTCTGCTGCATCGATTGCACGGCCTGGCCGGTGCCATTCTGAATGCCGGCGACCATCTGCTCGATTTCCTTGGTCGACTGCTGGGTGCGATGGGCCAGCGCCCGCACTTCATCGGCCACCACGGCAAAACCGCGCCCGGCCTCGCCCGCCCGTGCCGCCTCGATGGCGGCGTTGAGGGCCAGCAGGTTGGTCTGTTCGGCAATCGCGCGGATCACGTCCAGCACCTGGCCAATGTCGCGGCCCTGGGTCGCCAACCCTTCGATCAGCACCGAGGTGCTTTGCACATCCTGGGTCATGACCAGGATCGCCTCCACCGTCTGGACGACACGGTCGCGTCCATCACGGGCCGCTTGATTGGACTGCTGCGAAGCTTCGGAGGTCGACACCGCGTTGCGCGCCACTTCTTCGACTGCGCTGGTCATTTCGTTGACCGCCGTGGCTGCCTGCTCGATCTCGTTGTTCTGCTGCTGCAGCCCGTGGGACGACTCCTCGGTCACCGCGCTGAGCTCTTCGGCCGCCGACGCCAACTGGGTGGCCGAACCGGAGATCTGTTCGATGGTCTTGCGCAGATTGCCTTGCATTGCCAACAACGCGCCGAGCAAACGGGCCGGCTCATCCTTGCCTTCAACGGCAATGGCCTTGGTCAAGTTACCGCCGGCAATGGTTTCAGCCGCTTCGACAGCCTTGTTCAGCGGTACGACGATGCTGCGGGTCAACAACCAGGCCAAGAGCACGGTCATCGCCGCCGCCAGAACCGAGACCAGAAGAATGCCGAGGCTGGCGTTGCTATATTGCTCGCCAGCTTGGTTCGATGCGTCCGTGGCCCCCTTCATGTTGATTTCCACCAACAGCTTGAGCTGCTCCTCCATCACATCCGAATTGGCCTTGAGCTGGTTTTTCATTAGGTTACCCAACTCCTCGACCTTGTTCTGGCGCGATAGCTCCAACGCCTGGTTCAGGCCTCCTATATAAGTATCGAGCGTCGCGGCGAACGCCTTGTACTTGGCCCGCGCATCCCCATCAGCCATTAACTCTGCGTAGGCTTTCTCGTCCTTGCGAACTTTGTCGATCAGACCAACGATGCGCGGATACTCGCTCTGCAAGGACTCGGGCTCACGGTTGATCAGAATCCGATAGAACACAATACGCATACGCAGAATGTATTCGCCCACATTGTCCAGATATTTCACGCTGGGCAGTTGATGGGTATACATATCAACGGACGCTTGACGAATCACCGTCATACGAGTTTGGGAAAAGACCCCTAGCACAATGACCAGTAGTGCAATGAATGCGAAACCGAGAAAGGCGCGAGGAGCGATTTTCATATTTCGTAGGGACATGGACTGCTCTCTTATAGACGTGAGGATACCTGCTTCCATACCGGAGATGCACCAGATAACAACAGGCGATACTGACAGTGCCGCCCCACGTCTTCCATCGACAACAGGCTTGGGCGGACTATCGGCGGGCGCTGTAGATTTATTAGGGAAACTCTGAAAAAACGTACTCACCTCAGACGAACCGGACATTTAAACCCTGATGAAACAGATGTTCTTCGCCGACTCGAACACACCGGAAAACGTAAACAGACCCGGCGCGGGTGAGGTCATCTCGTTGCATTCCCTGCTGGAATTCATACAGGTCAGGTACATGACCAGGATGGCAATGGGAGGACAGGTAAAAGCTATTGCGCATCAGCATTCGAGACGATACCGATCAAGCGCTTTTTCTGGAGACAAGACGACCGACAGCCTTGCGCGCCGCCTGTATTGGCGACGCGCAAGGCTGGACGATCAGGATGAAAAATCAGTTACCTGGTTCGAAGACGGCAACGCAACCATCACAACCACCGCCCTTCGCGCCGAGCGGCACGAAGACGTGGTTATTCTTCTCGCTGACAGCGACCGAATGCGGGGTGCCGCCAGGCAGTTTTATGCGCTGGACGAGGGTGTTGGATTTCGCGTCGATGACGCCGAGTTCCGGGGCACCTGGCATGTTGCGCGAAGCGCTGTAATATTGATTGACTTTGGGATTGTAGGCGACCATGTCGGCTGCACCGAGACCAGGAATGACCTTGACCAGCGAACCGTCGGTTTTCATGACCACGAGCACCGGCTTCAGGCCGCCGTCCTTGCTCCCCGCGTCGCAACCCAATAGCAGATTTGCGCCAGGTCCTTTCACCAGCCCATTGGGATGGCAGTCATCCACAGGCATCAGTTTCTCGAGCTTGCCGCTGCTCGGGTCGATGACGGCGACTGCGCCCTTGGCCTTATCCTTCTTCAACTCGGGAACCGAAACATAGAACTTCTTCGTCACAGCATCGTAGATAGGCTGCTCGACTCCGTCCGTGGCATCCTCAAAAACAATCTTGGACACGACTTTATGCCCGGCCTCAGTCGAGAACAGCGTCAGGAACGGCGGCTCGTCAGCATTGTTGCCGACAATCACAACGTGGGCGTCCGGATCGTATGCCATCTCGTCAACCCGGGCCTTTCCGCCGGTCGAAAGGGTATCAGTGACTTTTTTCGTCTTGAGGTCGATGACCTTCACAGTACTGTCGCCGTCGCCAGCCCACAAATCGCCGCCAGCGACGACGACACCGTTCGGACCCGATACAGAACTGCTCTTCAATTGCCCTACGAATCCGCCGGGCAGCCGATCGACCATTTTGCCGCTGGTGACATCGAACACGTCGACAGACTTGTTGGATCTATCGGCCAAATAGTAAAGGTTGGTTGCCTGATCGACGTAGGTGATGTCGAAGCCGTTGAGCGGTTCGCCTGGAACTTCCAATTTTCCGGTCTGTTTCAGATCAGCAGCACTCACTGAAGTGGCAATTAAGCTCAAGGCCCATATTGCAGTTGCACAACCCAACAATTTCCGCTGCATATCGTATTTTCTCCAGAGTTCTTCGGATGTTTTTTTTATTTGTTTCCAGTAAGTCGCCCCTGGCCAACCGAGACGTCTAACACTTTCGACCGCCTGGTTAATTTCGGTCAAATGAATACATGGTGTCAATATTAGATATACTTACATGTGCAGATTGCGCGCTTTTAGGAAATATTATTACTTGCGGTCGCGCTATTCTGGCAGCGTTACAATGCTCGAACCGCCCTCGTTCAAAACATGTTCCGTTCAATCAACGGCGAGCCTGACGGAATCATTAATCCGACATGGCCTTTTCATAAGTACTCACGCTTTATTTCGCCCAAACACGCCCCGCTGAAGTCTTCAGAGAAATATACTCCGCGCCCGTTTATTCAATACCCGGGCTCTGGGCAATCAACCATAAAAAAACCTGCGCAGCTATTTAAAGTCTCATGCCTGAAAAACCTCATCCAGGGAATGATGCTGGATGATCATGCCCCCCTATAGGGGCTACGCCCCTGCATATACACGACACTCATGCTGTACGGATTGAGCAATATCCATGAGTGTTGTTGAAACTGGATAATACTCCAGGCCTGGAGGGGGCTTTTCTCTGTCGTAAACAGATCGAAAAACTTGCGATGGCGATTACAAAACCATGGAAAAAGAGCAAGGCGCTGGTAGAGCGGCGATGAAGCGCAGTCCTGCACTTCGTCGCTTGCACTCCGTCAAACAGGCCGAGTAAGCCCGGCCCCGGGTTTTCTTATGCCAACTGAGAGATGGCGATCAGCGCCAATGTCACCATGATACCGCCGCCGATGCGCGTGGCGATTTGCGCAAACGGCATCATCTGCATGCGGTTGGCGGCGGTCAAGATCGCCACGTCTCCGGTGCCGCCCTGGCCGCTATGGCAAGCGTTCACGATCGCGGTCTCGATCGGATACATTTTCATCCAGCGCCCGACCACAAAACCCGTCGCCATCAAGGTCACCACCGTTGCCACGATCGTGATCAGGTTAGGCAAATTGAAAGCAGCGACCAGCTTGTCCCACGGTGTCATGACAGCGCCGATCGCGAATAGCAACGGATAAGTCACTGCCGTCGAAAAGAACTTGTAGACGACGAACGAACCTTGCTGCAATTGCGGCGACACCGCGCGCGACAGCTTAAACACTACCGCGACAAACAGCATGGCGACCGGCGCCGGAAAACCGAACAATTTGAAGGCCATCAAACCGACGATGTACAACGTGATGGCGGTGATGCCGGCCGCGGCGATATGGGAGATATCCATATGGCCCGGCAGGGCTTCTTCGCTCGGCTCCATGTCGTCGTGCTCGCCCGGCTGCAGACGGCCTTCGCCGGTCAGATGCGGATTTTTCTTGCCATAGGCATTCAACAGCCCGGACAGCAGAATGGCCGTCAGGCTACCTAGCATCACTGGCGGCAGAACTTGCGCGAAAACTTCGCCCTGGGGCACATGCTGGATAGCGGCATAACCGATCGACAACGGGATCGCGCCTTCGCCAACGCCGCCCGCCATGATCGGTACGACCAGATAGAAGAAGGTGTGGAAGGCGCCCAAGCCCAACAAGGTGCCGACCAGGGTGCCGACAATGGAAGCCGCCACGGTACCGGCAGCGAGCGGCACGAATATCTTCAGGAAGCCCTTGATGAGCACCGTTCTGTCCATGCTGAAAATACTGCCGACAATGATCGACGCAATGAACAGATAAAGGAAATTGGACGATTTGGTAAATTCCGCCACATTCTTGAGAACCAGATCCGGCACCAGATGCTGGAAAGCCAGAAACGAGGGAATGAACGTGGCGAAAATCGCGGCGGCGCCGATATTGCGGAAAAAGGGCAGGCGCTTGCCGAGCTCGGCGCAGCTATAGCCGCCTATCGCCAGAATGGCGATCGACACGGAAATGTCAGTCGGCACCTTGTCGGTGAGGGCGAATCCACCGAGCAGCACCAGAAGCAGCAGGTACACCGGCAACGGTATGATACCGATGCGAATCTCCATGATTTTCCACCAGCCGTACGGCCAGAATTTAGTGGATACATCATCCTTACCCATCAGCGGCTGCTCGGACGGACTCGCTTTCATATTTATCTCCACTGCCTTTATTGTTTTCATTATTTTGTCAGATCTTCACGCAGCCAAATGTATTGACCTCTGCAGAAGCCGCCGATTTTGGTCATGCACCCATGATTATATACCGCCAACCTTTCTGACAGCTTTCAATAAAGCCCTTAACAATATTGAGTCCTGCAGAAACCGCAGATTTTTACATCGCATCCATTACTGTATACCACCAACCTTTCTGGAACCTTTCAATAAAGTCCTTTAACATTAACCTCTGCAGAAATCGAAAACTCTGGTCTTGCGCCGGCTACCTTAAATCACCAACCTTTCTGACACCTTTCAATAAAGCGCCTTGAATAAGCTTTCCCCAAATTATATGTTCGCGCCATTGTAAAACGGACCGACGGTAGTTTAGAGTCAGCAAGAAATTTGCAAACAGATCTCAATTACCATAAAACTCAGCAATGCACCGAAAGCGAAGTTTGCCCGGCAAATACCGACCTGATATAAATTCGCGCCGACGCAAAAAAACAAAAGCTGACGCTCAAAAAAAGAAAGAGCCGCCCAGACAAAAATACAAGTGGGACGGCAGTATTCTTCCTAATAATAAACGGAGCAAATGACGATGCGCGTAATGAAGTGGAGCATGATCGCCCTGGCTGTTTCTGCAGTAGGTTCCCAATTGGCAATGGCTGAGCCCTTTGTAACCTCTCAGGCTGATGCCCCGGGCTTTGTTGAAGGAGCCAAGGCTGGCGTGGTTCTGGAGAACTTCTACTTCAACCGGACCCGGCAGGATCAGAAAACGACAAAACGCAATAAAGACTCCATCGACTGGACCCAAGGCATCCGGGGCAAATTCAGCTCCGGCTACACTGAAGGTACTGTGGGTCTCAAGGTTGATGGCTTTGGTGATGCGGCTTACAAACTCTATGGTCGTGACGATGAGGGTGGCTCGCTCAATCTACCCCGCAATAGCACCAATACTGGAAACGACAACAGCTACGGCAAAGCCGGTGCCGACATTGCAGTTCGCATCTCCAAAACCGAGCTGAAGTTCGGCGACTTCACCCCAAGCACGGCGCCAGTATTCGCCCTCGGCACACCCCGTCAGTTCCAACAGACTGCCCGTGGCTTCCAACTGCAAAGCAGCGAAATCAAAGACCTCGATCTGGACGCCGGTCACTTCTACGCCAGCAGCAGCGAGGACAACACCACACTGCAAGGCAACCTCTTTAGCCAATACGGCGTTACTCCGATCAGAAGCATTGATTACGTGGGCGGCAAGTACGGCCTCAATGAGAACCTGAGCGTATCCCTCTACGGTGCCAAGGCCCAAGACACGTGGAATCAGTACTACACCAACGCGAACTACACCCTTCCGTTGGCGACCGATCAGTCTCTGAACTTCGACTTCAACCTCTATCGCACCACCGACACCGGCGCGGCGAAAGCGGGCAAGATCTCCAACACCGCCTACTCGCTGGCTACAGCCTATTCGTTCCTGAAGGCACACACCGTTACTCTGGCGTTCCAGAAGATTAACGGCAACGAACCATTCGACTACATCGGTGCGGGTGACAAAAACCGCACTACCGAGTCGATCTTCCTGAGCAACTCGATTGAGTACTCCGACTTCAACGCCCCGGGTGAAAGGTCCCTGCAGGCTCGTTATGACATCAAAATGGCCGAGTACGGCATCCCAGGCCTGAGCTTCATGGTTCGTTATGCCCATGGCGAAGGTATCGACGGTACCCATATGAACGCTGTGTATGCGGCCCAAAACGGCTATGGTTCAAACGGTCATCACTTCGAAACCAACTTGGAAGCCAAGTACGTTGTACAGTCTGGTCCTCTGAAAAACCTGTCCATCCGTGCACGCCAGGCTTGGCACCGTGCCAATGCTGCCGAGAGTGAAGGCAACGTCAACGACTTCCGCCTGATCACCGACTACCCAATCAACTTCCTCTAATCACCTGATTACCTGCCGAATTGATGTGACACTCGGTTAAAGAACGGCCCATCCTGGTGATGGGCCTTTTTTTTATTGGTGCGCCAGGCATGGCGCGTAGCGCCGTGACTGGCGCTGTTCGGTTCATAGTGGTGGTGATTCGGACGATTATCCGTACGGCGTGTAGGAGCCGGCTTGCTGGAGATAGCGAGGTATCAGGCGACAGGGAGGTTGACTGTCGGGCCGCTATCGCCAGCAAGCCGGCTACAAGGGAGCGTTACTTGCCGGGTGTCAGGGTCAGGCGCGTGGTGCCGTAGGCCTTGTCGAAGTTCTGTTGTTGCATCGGGAAGCTGACGTACTGGGCCTTCAACCAGCCATCGATACCGCTGGCGTAGCTCGGGCTGGCCGGGTTGCCGGACTGTCCGGGGCTCTGTTGGCCGCTCATCGGTTCGATCTGGCCGAAGTCGACGATCATGCGCACCCCCGGCGCCTGGGTGACGTCGAAGTTGGCGCCGCCCCAGGCGTAGGCCGAGGTATTCAGCGTGGTGTGGTCGCCGCCGGCCTGGATCGGTCCGCGGATAACCTGGCCGGCCGCGTTCTTCCAGCTATAACGGTGCAGCGTGCCCCATTGCCAGGCCTTGTGATCGCTGCCCAGCAGGCTGTCACCGGCGCTGATCGCCGCCGCCAGGCTGCGGGCCAGGATCGCCGGCTTGTCTTCTTTCTGCGGCGTGCGACTGTCATCCCAGAACGGGCTGTCCTCGCGGCCCAGCAGGTGATCGGCCTGGGCCGAGTAGGACAACTTGCCGTTGGCGACAAAGGCCTGCCAGACCGGACCGTTTTCCGGACCGAGCTTGTCGAGGAAGATCTGCTTCATGCTTTCCCGCAGGAACAGCTCGTACAGCGCGGCATCGGCCGAGGTCGGGCTGAGCCTGCCGTCGAAGGCCAGCAAGCGGCTCAGGGCCTCGTGGGCCTTGCTCCGTTCGGCTTCCGGCAAGGCGTCGATGGCCTGCTTGAGCGGGCCGGCCATGCCCGGTGCCTCGAACATCTTCTTCAGTTTGTTGGCGAACGTGGTGCTCTGGTCGTACTGCATGGCGATCATGCTGCGGCTGTCCTGCTTGCCGGCGGCGGCCAGTTCCGCCAGGCGTTCGCCGCGCTCCGGGTAGTACCAGGCGTTGGACAGTTGCATGCCGTAGCCGTGCGCCGCCGTGCGCTGGTTGGCGGTGCCCAGCCAGCCTTGGCCCGGGTCCTGGTCATAAGGGTGGAGCATGGCATCGGCGTAGCCGTCCCAGTCGAAGCGGCTGTCCCAGCCCGGCGATGGCAACAGGCCTTCGCCTTCGCGACGGTTGGGGAAGCGTCCGGTGACCTGCCAGCCGATATGGCTGGCGTCGGCGAAGACCATGTTCAGCGCGATGGCGCGGATTTCCCGGCTGGCATCGGAGGCTTTCTCGGCGCTCTGGGCGCGGGACAGGTCGAAGAACGCATCCAGGCTCTTGTCGTCCTTGAACGATGAGGTTTGCAGGGCCAGGCCGTAGCCGCCGGTCAAGGCGGTGTTATCCAGTGCACTGTTGAGCAGCGGGCCGTGGCGGGTTTCGAACACCGTCTCGCGGATCGAGCGCTGGCCCTTGATGAAGTAGGTTTCGTTGCGCACGATCGCCGGTAGCCATTTGCCGTCGGCTTCGTAATAGAGCGTATTGCCCTGGCGCTTGAGTTTTTCCAGGAACAGGTCTTGGTTGTCCCCCGGCACGGCGGCCATGCTCCAGGCCACCTTGCCGTTGAAACCGGACAGCAGCATCGGCAGGCCGGCGATCGAGGTGCCGGCGGCCTGGTACTTCGGCGCGTGGATCTGCACGTAGTTCCAGGCGGCGGGGGCGCTGGTCGGTTGCTGCAGGTCGGCGGCCAGCAGGCTCTTGCCGCTGCGGCTGCGCTGCGGGCCGATGGCCCAGTTGGTCGAGGTCCCGGAGCCGAGGATATTCAGCGCGGCCACTTGCTCGGCGGCCTTGTTCAGCGCGCCCAGGCCCGAGACCTGGCTCAGGGCGATGCCCTTGAGTTTTTCGGCTTCGGCCAGCGGCAGCGGTTCGTCCTGGGCGGCCGGGGTCAGCCAGGCGAGCTTGTCGACGCCGACTTTCTGCGCCAGGACCAGGCTGGAAATCTCTTGCTGCAGGTTGGCCGACAGGTTGAAGTTGAGCAGGCAGAAGATCAGCGCCGAATCTTCCGGCTTCCAGTATTCCGGGCGGTAGCCGCTGCCGGCCAGGTCCGGCGGCAACTTGTCGCGGTAGCGGAACAGGTAGGCATTGACGCCGCGCGCGTAGACTTCGAAGAAGCGCTTGAGCCGCGGCGACGAGGCGTTGTACAACTCGCCGGCGCTTTTCTTCAGGTTGACGGCACGCATGAAACGGTCGCTGTCGAGAGCGTCGGCGCCGTTTATTTCGGCGAGCCGACCCTGGGCCAGCAGGCGCAGGGTGACCATCTGGGTGATGCGGTCGCTGGCGTGGACGTAGCCTAGGGTGAACAGCGCATCGTGAAAGGTGTTGCTTTCGATCAGCGGCATGCCAAGGCTGTTGCGGCGCACCGAGACGTTCTGTGCCAGGCCCTTGAGCGGCTGCACGCCGGAGGTCGGTGGCAGGCTGTCCTGGGCGTTCCAGGTCTGGCAACCAGTCAGGCCGAGCAGGCCCGCCATGGCGGCGGCAACGCCACATTGCTTGAGAGAGAAGGAAAAGGCTGGCGAGGCCATGGCAAGGCTCCTGCGGGGGGTAGCGTCAGTAAAGGCGCTACGTTAGTGAGCAGGAGGAAGGCGCGCAAGACGGCGGGCGGGCTTATTTCAGGTTTTGAGTGATAAATCGGATTTGCCGGGGGCTTGTGATCGCGTGCAATCTGGCCAGCAGAGCAACATCTGCGCCTGCGCCAAGTCTTGCGCGCACGGCATCAGGACCAACAGGGAGTGGAATAAACATGCACATTCAGGCAAACGCGGCGTTGATCCTGATCGACCAGCAGCAGGGCATCCTGCATCCCCGCCTGGGGCCGCGCAACAATCCCGAGGCGGAGGAACGCATGCTCGACCTGCTGCGGCACTGGCGCCGGAATGCGCGTCCGGTGGTCCATGTCCAGCACTTGTCGCATTCGCCTGAATCGGTGTTCTGGCCCGGGCAGTCCGGGGTCGAGTTCCAGCAGCGCTTCGCGCCAGGGACGGGGGAGCGGTTGGTGCGGAAGCGGGTGCCGGATGCGTTTTGCGCGACGGGGTTGGCGGACTGGCTGCGCCAGGCGGGTATCGCGCAGTTGGTGATCGTCGGGGTGGCGACTCACAACTCGGTGGAGTCGACGGCGCGCACGGCTGGCAACCTCGGGTTTGAGACCTGGGTGGTGGAGGATGCGTGCTACACCTTCGACAAGGCTGACTACTTCGGCGTGCCGCACAGCGCCCAGGAGGTCCACGCCATGTCCCTGGGCAATCTGCACGGGGAGTATGCGACGGTGGTGTCCAGCCAGTGGGTGCTTGGGGCGCTGTCCGCCAGTTGAGCATGCTGCCGCCTGATGAGCTGTGGGGCCTGTGGGAGCGGTGCTTGCCCGCGAAGCTTTTAGCGTTCTTATAGACCCCTTCGCGGGCAAGCACCGCTCCTACAGGAGCAGCTCCCACAGGGCCAGTTGCTACAGGGCCAGTTGCTACAAGGGCGTCAGGCCAGGTGCAGGTGGTTGTCCCACAACCCCGCCGGCAGTTCCAGTGGCTGGGCGATCAAGGTTTTCTGGCGGCAGTCGTAGAAGCGGCAACGGCCCTGGCCCGAGGTGACGACGAAGCCGTCCGCCACCGCGCCGACACCCGCGCAGTCCGGCAGCGGCGCATCCAGGCGTAGCGCGGCGCTGTCCAGGTCCCAGATGAAAAAACGGTTGCCCCGTGGCGCGGTCAGGGCCACCAGGCGCAACTCGCTGTGCACCGCGACGCTGGCGCTGTAGTGCGCCATGGCCTGCAACTGCTGCTCGGCCACCGGGAAGGCGACAAAGGGCTGGCCGGGACGCTTGATCGCCAATAACTCGGACGACTCGTGGGACGGGCCCATGAATTGCTGGCCCGCGACGATGGTGCCGTCGCTGGCCACGCCCAGGTGGCGCACGCTGTTCATCGGTTGGGCCAGGGTTTCCTTGCTCAGCAGCGTGCCGTCGCGGTGCATCAGTACCAGGCTTGGCTCCATCGCGTCGAGGTTCATCTCCACCCGGCTTTCAGCTTCGGTGCGAATGCCGCCGTTGGCGATGATCAGGGTCTCGCCGTCGGGCATCCACGCCACCTGGTGCGGGCCGATGCCATGGGTCGAAATCTCGCCGGCATGGACCAGTCGCTCACTTTCGAAACGATAAACACCCAACAGGCCACGGCCCGGATCGCGGGTGTCGTTCTCGGTGGCGTACAGCCAGTCGCCGCTCTTGTGGATCACTGCATGTCCATAGAAATGCCGGTGCGGTTGCGAGGCGATGGTCTGCAGCAGGCGGCCGTCCCGCAGGTCGACCAGGTAGCTTTCGGTACCGGGGCGCCGCGCGACGAACAATGCCAAGGGCTGGCTCGGGTGGTTGACGATGTCGTGGCAACGCTGGCCGACCTCGGTGGCGAAGACCTGCGTGCCGTCCAGCCGATAGCCCACGGCATAGTGCCGGCCGTCGCTGTCGTTACGGGCGGAGAGCAGCAGCGGGCTGTTGCCCTTGTGCCGGAACAGGTTCCAGCCGCCCAGCGTCAACGCGCTGAGCAGCAGGCTGCCGAGGGTCAGGGCCTGGCGTCGCAACATCATCAGTCCCCGTCGTTGGCGTTGAAGCCCAGTTGGATGCCCAGCGCCTTGGCCAATTCACCTTCGTGCAGGCGGTGGACCACGTTGAGACTGTCGTAGAGGTCATCGAGCTGCTGACGTCCGCCATCGTCGCCGAGCAGGTCGGTCAGTGAGCGCTGGGTGCTGTCGAACAGTTTCAGGGACGCGGCGTAGGCGGCGTCGATCTTGTCTGCCAGCGGCTTCTGCTGCGTCGGCAACAGGTTGCGCAGGCCCTTGTTGTCGACGCCGAGCCAGACAGTGCGGGCGGCGGCCAGGCTGGCACGCATGCCTGGCAGGGACGACTGGCTGCGCCAGGCATCGGCCTGGAACGGCTGCGGGATGCCCTTGGTCTGGCGGCCCATGGGCGTGCCGAGTTTTTTCTTCAGGGTGTCCAGGGCGGTGACCTGGACCCGCAGCAGGTCGGCGATGGCTTCGTGGGAGTCGGCGTAGCGCGGGTTGGGGAACTTGCTCATCTGCGCGAGCATGCCGTCGCTGGTTTCCCAGCGTGAGAGGATCTCTTCGGCGAGGATTTTCTGGTGCTTGCCGATGGCGCTCAGCAGCGGGCAATAGCGGGCTTTCTGGGCCGTGTCGGCCAGGTCGATCTTGCTGTCGTAGAGGATGTACTCGTAGGCCGAGAGACCCTGCACCACGACGCTGGACTTGGCCAGGGCATCGGCGTCGATCTGCGGCTGGGCGCTGAGCAGTTGCTCGACCTGGCGCCCCACCAGGTTTTTCTTGTCCGGCCAGAACTGTACCTGCCAGGAACGATTGCCTTCGGCCAGTGGCCCGATCAGCAGCGGCTGCAATTCGGCCCAGGCTTTCTGTGCGTGGAGAAAGTCGGCGCGGGCGGTATCCAGGCTTTCCTTGCCCTCGCAGAAGGCCAGGGCGCTGATTGCCAGTTGGCGGTCGGCGTCGACCCAGCGGCTGTAGGTCGGCAGGATCACCTGCTTGGCGATCGCCGCCGAGGTCAGCGCCTGCGGGTCCTGCGGCGAGCAGGCGCCGAGGGCCAGCGCGGCCAGGCTGGTGAACAACAGTTTGGGGCGGAACATGTCCGTCTCCTTTTACAAAGAGTTCAGGAAGGCCAGCAACGCGGCGCGTTGTTCGGCATTGAACGACAGCACCTGTTGTTGCGCCGGCAGGGCCTCGCCGCCATGCCAGAGCACAGCCTCGAGCAGGTTGCGGGCGCGACCGTCATGCAGGAGCTGGGTGTGGCCGCTGACGGTTTGCGTCAGGCCGATGCCCCACAGCGGCGGGGTGCGCCAGTCATTGCCGTCGGCCAGGAACTCGCTGCGCTGGTCGGCGAGGCCGGGGCCCATGTCATGCAGCAGCAGGTCGCTGTAGGGGCGGATCAGCTGGTTGGCCAGCTCGGGTTCTGCGGCCGTGGCCGAGGTGGTGAACTGCGGGGTATGACAGGCCTGGCAACCGACCTGGTAGAACAGGCTCTTGCCGGCCAGCACCTGCGCCGCGCCGACGTCACGGCGGGACGGTACTGCGAGGTTGCGAGTATAGAAAGTCACCAGGCGCAGGATGTTGTCGCTGACTTCCGGTTCGCCATCCGCACCGCCGCCGTGGGGGGCTTGCAGGCAGTCGGTCTGGGTCGGGGTGCAGTCGTCGAAGGGGCGCAGGTTGGTGGTCAGGCCCGTGTCACTGGAAAACGCATGGACGTTCTGTTGATTGATGTTCGGTTGCCCGGCCTTCCAGCCAAAGCGGCCGAGGACGGTCTTGCGCCGGGCATCGTCCCAGACCCGGTTCGGGCGGCCGTTGACCCCCAGGCGTTGCTGCTGCCGGGCGTTGGCCAGGATGGCTTGCTCGGGAATCGCTTCGAGCAGGCCGAGGCCGATCATCGGCGGGGCGATGCGCGCGGAAAACAGCGTCTTTGGGTGCATCGGACCGTAGCCCAGGTGGGTGATGCGCAGCGTCGGTCGGCGCAGTTCGACTTGCGTGCCGTCCTGGAAACGCACCGGCACGGCTTCGTAATCAACCCGCACCTTGCCTTCCGGAGCGACGCCGGGGATGGCCATGTCCTGCAACTGTCCGCCGTAGACCGGTTCCGGCACCACACCCTGGCGTTCGATCAGGTTGGCGTACATCGGGTTGTTGGGAATCGACAGACGTACCAGCATCGACACCGTGTTGTCCGCGCCCGGTGCCGGCGGATGGCCGCGCCCGTCCTTGATATGGCAGTTCTGGCAGGCGTTGGTATTGAACAGCGGACCGAGGCCGTCGCGGGCGGCGGTGGTGGACGGGGCGATGACCCAGGGACTGCGGAAAAAATTGTTGCCGACGCTGAAGTCCAGCCGCCGCTCCAGCGAGAGGTTGGCCAAGGGTTGCGAGAAGGCGTTACGGTCGTGTTTGTCTACCGTGGTGCTACCGCCGGATCGAGCTTCGCCGGGTTCAGGCTTGGTAAAGCGCGGAGCGTTGTCGCAGGCGGCCAGGCCAATGGCCAGGAGCAGCGTCGACAGGCGAAGGGGCAGCGAGGGCATCGGTGTCCAGGGTGTTAGAAGGACCGGGAGCAAGTTTATCAGTCCCGATACATTTGAATAAGAGGGATTGGCATTTGCTTTATTTGCGGCATGGTACGGTCTTGTGGCGAGCGGGCTTGCCCGCGCTGGGGCGCGAAGCGCCCCTAAAACCAGCGAACCGTATCTATCAGGTAGACCGAGTTCAGCGGTTTTACGACTGCTTCGCAGCCGAGCGCGGGCAAGCCCGCTCGCCACAAGTTTTGGTCAGACTAGAGACCGTGTTACCAATCAGAAACCGTGATCGGCGTTATTCGGATTCAGGTCGCTGATGCCCAGCTTGGCCGCCGCCTGCTCGATGGAGCCGGTCTGCTTGACCAGTGCCGAGATGGCATCGCGCACGATCTTGTTACCGGGCTCGTTGCCGGTTGCGATCAACTGGTCGTAATGCTCACCCTTGTTGGCATGGTCGACCATGATCTGGATCTTCGCTTCGGTGGCTTGCAGGTCGTTCTTGAGTGCTTCATCGGTGGCCGGGTCGGCCTTGGCCACCAGGGATGACAGGCTCGGACCGGTCAGTTTGCTGCCGTCGACACGGGTGTACTCGCCCAGGTAGACGTTGCGGATGCCCTTGGCATCGTAGAAGTGCGAGTTATGGGTGTTGTCGCTGAAGCAGTCTTGCTCGTCTTCCGACGAGTTGGCTTCCAGGGAAACCTTCATGCGCTCGCCCGCCAGTTCACCGAGGGACAGGCTGCCCATGCCGAAGAGCATTTTGCGCAGGCCGCTTTCAGCCGGTTCGGCTTCCAGGCTGGCGCGATAGTTGTCGGCCACATCCGGTTTCCAGTTGCCGACCATTTCGTCGAGGTCGTTGACCAGCAGTTGGGTCACGGCCTTGAGGTAGGCACGTCGACGATCATTGTGCCCGCCGGTGGCGCCTGGACCTTCCAGGTAGTCCGAGGCCGGACGGCGGCCGGAGCCGGGGCCGGTGCCGTTCAGGTCCTGGCCCCAGAGCAGGAATTCGATGGCGTGGTAACCGGTGGCGACGTTGGCTTCGGAGCCACCCAGCTCGTTGAGGCTGGCGAGTTTTTCCGGGGTGATCTCGCTGACATCGACCTTGTCTTCGCCGACCTGGATCTGCGGGTTGGCGATGATGTTGGCGGTTGCGGCCGGGTTGCCCAGGGCATGTTCGTAGGAGGCGTCGACGTAGTCGATCAGGCCTTCGTCCAGTGGCCAGGCGTTCACCTGGCCTTCCCAGTCATCGATGATGGTATTGCCGAAGCGGAACACTTCGCTTTGCAGGTACGGCACGCGGGCGGCGATCCAGGCGGCGCGGGCGGCCTTGAGGGTCGTTTCGTCCGGCTTGGCGAGGAAGGCGTCGACAGCGGCCTGCAGGTTCTTCGCGGTGGATTCGGCATCGCTGAACACGGCGAAGACGATCTCGGTGTAGTGGGCGACCACGGCCTTGGCGGCGGCTTCATCGACCTTGGCGGCGGCATCATCGGTGGACGCCTGGGCGGCGGCGGCAGGGGCCTGGGTGGCCGCCGTGGATTTTTCCTTGTCCTTGTCGCCGCAACCGACGAGGGCGATGGCGATGGCCAACAGGCTGGCGGTGGCCAGGGGCATGCGAATCATGGCGAACATCCTGCTTCGAGAGGGGGGACGGAGGCACGCGGCCCCGCAAAACCGCCACATAATGCGAAAGATTTGCATTCTGTGTAAAGGGCTTGGTGATTGAAATATCTGGTATTAAAACGTCGATTGATTCCGGCGTGTTTTGTAGGGGCGAGCTTGTTGGCCCCGGGCCTTACAGGATTGCCGCATTGCTGCGCTGTGCCTGCTTCAGATACGCTGCCAACTCACGGGCCGGCAGCGGCTTGCTGTAGTGGTAGCCCTGGCCCTCGTGGCAACCTTCGGAAATGATGTAGGCCTCCTGTTCCACGGTCTCCACGCCCTCGGCGATCACCTGCATGCCGAGGCTCTTGCCCAGCTGGATGATCGCCCGGACGATGGTCGCATCGTCGTCGTCATCGAGCAGGTCCTGGACGAAGCTCTTGTCGATCTTGATCTTGTCCAGCGGCAGGCTCTTGAGATAACTCAGCGACGAGTAGCCGGTACCGAAGTCATCGATGGCGATCAGCGCGCCGGAGCGGCGCAGGCTCAACAAGTGCTGGGCAGCAGTGCTGATGTCTTCCATCAGACCGGTCTCGGTGACTTCCAGCTCCAGGCTGCGCGGCGGCAGGCGGTACATTTGCATGAGGTTGTTGACTACCCGCGGCAGTTCGGCGTGGTGCAGTTGTACGGTGGACAGGTTGACCGCCATGCGCAGGTCGCTGAAACCCTGGTCATGCCATTCGCGCAACTGGCGGCAAGCCTGGTCCAGCACCCACTCGCCGATGGCGATGATGGTGCCGTTCTGTTCGGCCAGGGGAATGAACAGGTCTGGTGGCACCAGGCCGTGTTCCGGGTGCTGCCAGCGGATCAGCGCCTCGACGCCCACCACTCGATGGTCGCGGTAGCTGATCTGCGGCTGGTAGACCAGGTAGAACTGGTTGCGGCTGAGGGCTTCGCGCAGGTCTTTTTCCAGCTCGCGACGGCGGCGCATTTCGCTGTCGACGCTGGCGATATAGAACTGGTAGCGGTTGCGCGAGCGGGACTTGGCCAGGGTCATGGTCTGTTCGGCTTTCTGCAACAGTTTTTCGGTGCTGTCGCCGTCTTCCGGGAACAAGGTGATGCCGATGGTGGCGCGCAGGCGGATTTCCTGATGGTCGAGGGCAAACGCCGCTTCCAGATCGTCGAGGATGCTCTGGGCCAACTCGGCCGCTTCATAGGGTTGTTCGATATCGGCCTGGACCAGGGCGAACTGGTCGCCACCCAGTCGGGCCAAGGCGCCGAGGCGGCCGCTATGGGCGCGCAGGCGGTCGGCCAGGGCCAGCAACAGCTGGTCGCCGACCTGATAGCTGAACTGCTCGTTGATACCCTTGAAATCGTCCAGGCCTACGCAAAGTACCGCGACCCGGCGCTGCAGGCGCCCGGCGTCCACCAGGATCTTGTCCAACTGCTGCTGCAACTGCTGGCGATTGGGCAGGCCGGTGAGGAAGTCGTACTGGGCCATGCGCAGCAGGCTGTTTTCCGCTTCGTGACGCAGGTGGGTATTGCGCTCGATGGAGGCCAGCAACTGGTTGGCGGTGTTGACCCAGATGCCCAGCTCGTTTTTTTCATGACCCTTGAGCTGTGGCAACTGGTGTTCGCTGGGGCGATCGGGGTTGACGGTGCTCAGGTGCTCGATGATCCGCGACAGCGGTTTGGTCAGCAGCCAGTGATAGACCAGATACAGCACCAGGCCGAGGAACAGCGCCCGCAGCACACCGGAGATGAAGATGATCACCGAGTTGACCAGGAAACCCTGGCCGTAGGTAGCCGTATCGAGGGTGATGCTCAGGTCGCCGTAATATTCGCTGTAGGGGCCGCGACCGACCAGTTGCGTACTGAAGGTGCTTTGCTGGCCGAGGATCGGATCGGTCAGCCAGCGGCTGGCGGTTTTTTGCAGGTCGCGGGATTTTTCCGCGAGCATGGCTTCGTTGGGATGGCCGATGGAGGCCATGCGTACGGCGTCGTCCTGGAACAGGCCCTCGATCACTTGCATGCCCATCTCGCGGTCGAGGCTGTAGACGGCCTGGGTCGAGGGGTCGCGGAACATGTCGAGAATGCGCTGGGCATCGCTGGCCACGGCTTGTCGAGTCTTGTAAGCATCAAAGACGATCTGCGCGCAGCTCAATACAACGCCGACGATCAGCGCCGACAGCAGTACGACCCGGAGCAACTTCACCGACAAGCTGTTCTTGAATTCCAGCTTCAAAGGGCTATTCCTTGTTCCGTGCGGATGGCATCAAGTTGCCATGAGTATTGGCAATCCGGCCCGGTCAGTCAAAGGGACAATGCAAACGGCGAGAACCCGTGCTCTTGCTTGGCCGATCAGGTAGCTCCCGGACCTTTTCAGGCCATGAAGACTGTGTCGGTCGCTCAAGCTGTCTACTTGAGGGAGGCGCGTCATTTTCCCGGATTATTCAGGTTAGTTCCTGTCGCTGCGGCAGGCATAAAAAAACCCGGCGAGGCCGGGTTTTTTTTGCGAAGCGGATTCAGTCTCAAGCGGTGAAGGCTTTGCCTTCGAACTGCTCGGCGACGAATTTCCAGTTCACCAGGTTCCAGAACGCCTCGACATACTTCGGACGAACGTTGCGGTAGTCGATGTAGTAGGCATGTTCCCAGACGTCGCAGGTCAGCAGCGGGGTGTCGCCGCTGGTCAGCGGGTTGCCGGCGCCGATGGTGCTGGCCAGGGCCAGGGAACCGTCAGCTTTTTTCACCAGCCAGCCCCAACCGGAACCGAAGGTGCCGACGGAAGTCTTGGTGAACTCTTCCTTGAACTTGTCGAAGGAACCGAACGCGGCGTTGATGGCTTCAGCCAGCTTGCCGGTCGGTTGACCGCCGGCGTTTGGCGCCAGGCAGTTCCAGTAGAAGGTGTGGTTCCAGACCTGAGCGGCGTTGTTGAAGATGCCGCCGGAGGAAGACTTGACGATTTCTTCCAGGGTCTTGCCTTCGAACTCGGTGCCTGGCACCAGGTTGTTCAGGTTCACGACATAGGTGTTGTGGTGCTTGTCGTGATGGTACTCCAGGGTTTCCTTGGAGATGTGCGGCTGCAGGGCATCATGTGCATAAGGCAGCGGAGGCAATTCGAAAGCCATGGTGATTCTCCTAATCAGGTCAGTTGCGGTGAGCGCAAGGCCGATCACGGCGGCCATACAGGCGTGCGCCGGGGAGTTTGTACTCTTTGCGGCGCAAGACTCGGATCATAGCACCGGGGTGGCGGCTTAACCACGCAACAACTGTGTGGGATAGAGGTTCCAGAGCCTTTTGGAATAAGTCAGCCGACGCCGATCAACTGGGCGGCGACGCCGAACATCATCACGGCCACCAGCAGGTCGAGCAGGCGCCAGGTGGCCGGGCGCGCCAGCCACGGGGCCAGCCACGCCGCGCCCAGGGCCAGGCTGAAGAACCACAGCAGCGAAGCGCTGGCGGCCCCCATCACGTAGGCGCCGGGCTCGGTCTGCTGGGCGCCGAGGGAGCCGATCAGCAGCACGGTGTCGAGGTACACGTGGGGGTTGAGCAGGGTCACCGCCAGGGCGCTGAGCAGCACGGCGCGCAGTGAGCGCGCGGTCTGGCCTGCGCCTTGTTGCAGGCTCTGCCGGGAAAAGGCCCGACGCAGCGCCAGGCCGCCGTACCAGAGCAGGAAGGCCGCGCCGCCCCAGCGGGCGAACGCCAGCAGCGTCGGGTTGTGCGCCAGGACCGTGGCCAGGCCGAAGACCCCCGCGGTCATCAGGATCGCATCGCAGAGCACGCACAAGGCCGCCACTGGCAGGTGGTGTTCGCGGCGCAGGCTCTGGGCCAGGACAAAGGCGTTCTGCGTGCCGATCGCCATGATCAGGCCGGCGGCCACCAGCATGCCATTCAGATAGCTTTGCCACATGACGTTACTCCCCGTGCTCGGCCAGTTGCCGCAAGACCTGCAGGGCGTGCTCGGCGTCGTCGCGCCCGACGAACAGGTGATCGTGGTAATAGCCGGCGATCACGTTGCAACTGATGCCGGCCTGGCCCAGGGCGCCGGCGAAGGCGGCCGTGAGGCCGACCGCTTCCAGCGCCGAATGCACGTTGAGGGTGATCCAGGCCGCCAGGTAGTCGAACGGCAGTCCGAGGGCCTGGGCGTCCTCGCGGCGCAGGATCACAGTCAGGCCCTCGGGTTCGCGAAAGCTGCCGATCGGCTCGTGGCCGTTGAGCAGGCTGGTGTCGGTCAGGGTGCAGAAAACGTAGTCGCCCTCGTTGAGTTCGGGGCTCATGCTGCGCAGCAGCACGCTCAGGGAAGTTTCGCCGGCCATGTCGGTGTCCTTGGGTAAGCAGTGAATGTGGGCATTCTGCGGGGCGATGTTGTATAAGAAAAACCAATAATGATGATCGCCCATTAGGAAAACTGATGTTCGACTATAAATTGCTCTCCGCCCTGGCGGCCGTGGTCGAGCAGGCCGGCTTCGAACGGGCGGCCCAGGTGCTGGGGTTGTCGCAGTCGGCGATTTCCCAGCGGATCAAGTTGCTCGAAGCCCGGGTCGGCCAGCCGGTGTTGGTGCGGACCACGCCACCGAGCCCGACCGAAATTGGCCGGCGCCTGCTCAACCATGTGCAGCAGGTGCGCCTGCTCGAGCGCGACCTGCAGAGCCAGGTGCCGGCGTTGGATGAGGAGGGCCTGCCGGAACGCCTGCGTATCGCCCTGAATGCCGACAGCCTGGCGACCTGGTGGGGTGAGGCGGTGGGGGATTTCTGTGCCCGCCAGCACCTGCTGCTGGACCTGGTGGTGGAGGACCAGACCGTGGGTCTCAAGCGCATGCGCGCCGGCGAGGTCGCCGCGTGTGTCTGCGCCAGTGAGCGCCCGGTGGCCGGTGCGCGCAGCGTGCTGCTGGGGGCGATGCGTTATCGCGCGTTGGCCAGTCCGGCGTTTGTCGCCCGGCACTTTCCCCGGGGCATCGATGCGCAGACGTTGGCCCGCACGCCCGCGCTGGTGTTCGGTCCGGATGACTTCCTGCAACACCGTTACCTGGCGGCACTGGGCGTGGAGGGCGGTTTCGAACATCATCTGTGCCCGTCATCGGAAGGCTTTATCCGCCTGACCGAAGCCGGCCTGGGCTGGGGGCTGGTGCCGGAATTGCAGGTGCGCGGGCAGTTGGCCCAAGGCAGCCTGGTGGAATTGATTGCGGATAAAACCATCGAGGTGCCGTTGTACTGGCATCATTGGCGCAACGGTGGGCAATTGCTCGGGCAGTTGACCGAGCATCTGGCGCGCTCGGCGGCGCGATGGTTGGTGCCTCTGGCGTGACGGGCAGCGTTTAAGTAGCAGGCAACACGAATCAAGGCATTTGGAGCACGACATGAAAATTCTGGTCACCGGCGCGAGCGGCTTTATCGGCGGGCGCTTTGCGCGTTGCGCCCTGGAGCAGGGCCATGAGGTGCGGGTCAACGGCCGCCGGGCCGAGAGCGTCGAGCATCTGGTGCGGCGTGGCGCCGAGTTCATCCAGGGCGACCTGACGGACCCGCAGTTGGTCCGCGAGCTGTGCCGTGATGTCGAGGCCGTGGTGCATTGCGCCGGCGCGGTGGGCCTGTGGGGGCGTTACCAGGACTTCCACCAGGGCAATGTGCTGGTCACCGAGAATGTGGTCGAGGCCTGTCTCAAGCAGCAGGTCCGGCGCCTGGTGCACTTGTCGTCGCCCTCGATCTATTTCGACGGTCGCTCGCACCTGGGGTTGACCGAGGAGCAGGTCCCCAAGCGTTTCAAACACCCTTACGCGGCGACCAAGTACCTGGCTGAACAGAAGGTTTTTGGTGCCCAGGAGTTCGGTCTCGAAGTGCTGATGCTACGCCCGCGTTTCGTCACCGGTGCCGGCGACATGAGCATTTTCCCACGCCTGCTGAAGATGCAGCGCAAAGGCCGGCTGTCGATTGTCGGCAACGGCCTGAACAAGGTCGATTTCACCAGCGTGCACAACCTCAACGAAGCCTTGCTGAGCAGTTTGCAGGTCGGCGACTCGGCCCTGGGCAAGGCTTACAATATCAGCAATGGCACGCCCATTCCGTTGTGGGATGTGGTGAACTACGTGATGCGCCAGATGCAGGTGCCACAGGTGACCCGTTATCGCTCCTTCGGCCTGGCCTACAGCGTCGCCGCCTTGAACGAAAGTGCCTGTGCCCTCTGGCCTGGACGTCCCGAGCCGACCCTGTCGCGCCTGGGCATGCAGGTGATGAACAAGGATTTCACCCTGGACATCAGCCGCGCACGGCACTATCTCGGTTACGACCCCAAGGTCAGCCTGTGGGCGGCCCTCGACGAGTTCTGTACCTGGTGGAAAGCCCAGGAGCCGGCAGCCGTTTAAATATTCGCTTACCACGACTGAACCGAATTCCGGGTTCAGGGTCGATCAGAGCGGCGGGCTTGGGCGGTATACTCGCTGCATTTCGCTATCACTGCGGTTCAGAAAGGTTCTTTCATGCGTAACGATGCCAACGACGATTTCGATGATGTGCCCAGCCTGCGTGCCGATGCGGACGACCATGATGATCACGCCGGTGTCGCCCCCGTACGCGAACGCACCCGTACCCAGGTTGCCGCCACACCACGGCTCAAGGTCAAGGTGCCGAGTACCGGGCCGCTTTGGGCGCTGGTTGGGGCCTTGTTCATTGCCTTTGCCGGGTTGGCCTGGTGGAGTTTCCAGCAGATCACCCTGATGGAGCAGCAGTTGGTGGCGACCCAGGAAAGCTTCGCGCGTATCAGCGAGGAAGCGGCGGGGCGCTTGCAGGCGATTTCCGGCAAGGTGGTCGCCAGCGAGTCGAGTGTCAACAGCGACAGCGAAGCGCTGAAGTTGCAGATCCGTCAGCTCGAAGGCAAGTTGCTTGAGCAGGGCCGCCAGCAGCAGGGCGTTGCCGGGCAGGCCACCGGTCTTGAGCAACGCCTGCAACAGATGAGCGCGTTGACGGCGGACCAGCAGAGCGCCAACACCCAGTTGCAGGCCCAGGTCAAAAGCCTGGCGGCGGAAGTCGCCAGCCTGAAGGGCGCCCAGGGTGATGCCGGCAAGCTCGACGCGCAGGTGAAGAGCAATGCCGCCGAAATTGCCGCCTTGAAAAAGCAGGGTAATGGCAGTGCGGCGGTCGAGCGTATCGAACAGGAACTGATCGTGCTCAAGAGTGAGCAGGACAACCGTCAGGCCGCGGGTGGGCAGGCGGGCTCCAACACGGCGGAGTTCGATGCCTTCCGTGGGCAGGTCACGCGCAATATCACCACCTTGCAGAACCAGATCCAGAACCTGCAGGAGCAGATCAGCGCAAAACCCGGAGCATAGCGGGAGCGGTTTTGTGTAGGCGCGGAGCTTGTCGGGGGCGCTGCACCGCCGCGAAGAGGCCCGTGAGGGCGCCAGAAGCTTCGCGGGCAAGCTCCGCTCCCACATAGATCTTCGGTTGCATGAGGCGTCTCGGTTTGACACGGACATTGTGGAAGCCGGCTTGCTGGCGATGGCATCTATAAGATCGTCACAGGCTTCGCGGGCAAGCTCCGCTGCCACAGGCTCCAATTAAATACCTACAGATTTTGTGGTGTAAGTGCTGGCTGGTGTTGTGGCGGAATTTTCGCCGCCGGGGCACTCGTCGAGGGTTTCGCGGTCTGATCTGGTGTAGGCAGGCATTGGCCCGCTTACGTCGGACAGCGTCGCTGTCCGGCGCCCTTTAGCGGTCCGGGAGGCCGCCATGCACCCTCGAATCCTTCTCGCTGCAAGCCTGTCCCTGGCGCTGTCCGCGTGCGTGCCCTACTACGATGGTGGGCCCAGCTACTATCGCTCCGATGTCTACACCGCACCGGCACCGGCCTATTACTACGGTGGCGGTTCCTACTACCGGCGTGATTATTATGTACCGGCGCCACGCTATTACGCACCGGCGCCGACCTATCGCCCTTATCCGAACCGGGGTTGGGGCTGGGATCGGCATCAATGGCGCGGCGACGACGGCGATGGCGGCCACGGTCACCGTGGTGGCGGTGGCCGTGGTCATGATGGCCGGGACAACTAGCCGGGACCAACCGGGATGCCGCTCAGTAGTCTGACAAGTCCGCCAGTGGGTGGCGTCCCTCCCAGGCCTTCTGGAAATGTGCCTCGACCACCGCTTCCGGCACCGCGGCGATATCCGGCCAATGCCAGCGCGGTTCGCCGTCCTTGTCGATCAGCCGCGCCCGCACGCCTTCGCTGAACTCCGGGTGGCGGCAGCAGTTGAGGCTCAGGGTGTATTCCATCTGGAACACCTGCGCCAGCGACAAATGCCGGGCCCGAGCGATCTGTTCCCAGACCAGATGCGCGGTCAGCGGGCAGCCCTCCTTGAGTTGCCTGGCCGCCCGGGCCAGGCGTTTGTCGGCGTCTTCGGCCAACTGCGCAATGGCTTTCCAGGCGCAGCGCACGTCGCTGACATCCAGCAGTTCATCGATGCGCTCGCGTAGCGGCAGCCATTGCGCTTGCGGTTGCGCTTGCTGCTCGCGGGCCTGACGTTCCAGCGCCTTGAGCAGGCTGTTAAGTTGCATTGCCGTCTGTTCCTGCCAATTGAGCCGCAACAGTCCTTCGATCAGTTCTTCCTGTTGATCGTCGCCCAGCAGCCGGTCGGCCAGCCCCAGGTCGATGGCGTCGCGAGCGTTCATCTGCGCGCCGGTGAGGCCGAGGAACAAGCCCAGCTTGCCCGGCAGCCTTGACAGGAACCAGCTGGCACCGACATCCGGGTACAAGCCGATACCGATTTCCGGCATCGCCAGGCGGCTGCTCGGGGTGACGATGCGAATGGCGGCGCCTTGCAGCAGGCCCATGCCGCCGCCGAGGACGTAACCATGAGCCCAGCACAGCACCGGCTTGGGGTAGGTGTGCAGGCGGTAGTCGAGGCGGTACTCCGAGGCGAAGAATACGCTGGCCAGCGGTGGCACGGCCCCCGGGTGGGCCTGGCAGGCCTGGGCCAGGCTACGCACCTCGCCACCGGCGCAGAAAGCCCGGGCGCCGTTGCCGCGCAACAGCACACAGACGATGTTCGGATCCCGCGCCCAGGTCTCCAGACGTTCGTCCAGGACCTGGATCATCGGCAGGGACAGCGCATTGAGGGTGTGTTCGGCATCCAGCGTGGCGATTCCCAGGCGGGCGCCGTTGATACCGGTGAGTTCTTCGAAATGCAGGTTCATCGTGACCTCGCTACTCGTTGAATGCACAGTATGATCCTTGTGTGGGAAAGTGCCGGTTCTGTCTCGGATCAATTGACAAGCGTGATGGGCTTTCCTAGTGTCCGCCCCAATTTGTTATTTCCGGATACGATCATGACCGACGACGACCGCATCAAACTTGAGCCCAGCTGGAAGCAGGCGCTCCGTGAAGAGTTCGACAAGCCCTACATGAGCGAGTTGCGAGAATTTCTGCGCCAGGAGCGTGCCGCCGGCAAGGAGATCTATCCGCCGGGACCGCTGATCTTCAATGCGATGAACAGCACGCCGCTGGATCAGGTGAAGGTGGTGATCATCGGCCAGGACCCGTACCACGGCCCGGGCCAGGCCCATGGACTGTGCTTTTCGGTGCAGCCGGGCGTCCCGGCGCCACCCTCGCTGGTCAATATCTATAAAGAGTTGCAGCGTGACCTGAATATCGACATCCCCGGGCACGGTTATCTGCAAAACTGGGCCGAGCAGGGCGTGTTGCTGCTCAACACCACCATGACCGTGGAGCGCGGCATTGCCGCTTCGCATGCCAATCGCGGCTGGCAGTTCTTTACCGATCGGATTATCGAGGTGGTCAGCGAGCGCCAGGACAAACTGGTGTTCCTGCTGTGGGGCGCCCATGCCCAGGGCAAGCAGAAGCTGATCGACGCGACCAAGCACCTGGTCTTGAAGTCGGTGCATCCGTCACCGCTGTCGGCCTATCGCGGCTTTATCGGTTGCGGACATTTCAGCCGAACCAACAAGTTCCTCGAACAGAACGGCCTGGCGCCGATTCAGTGGGCGTTGCCGCCGCTCTGACGGCCTTGGGCGGCAGGGGGGGGCGGGTCAGTTAAGAGAGATCTCAAGTCACGCCAAGATTTGTGGCGAGCGGGCTTGCCCGCGCTGGGCTGCGAAGCGGCCCTATAGTCAGCGATCTCATTGTGCCAGGCAGAACGCTGTCACAGGTTTCAGGGCTGCTTAGCGCGGGCAAGCATGGGCTAGTGGTCGAGGGTGGTCATCACGGTGGAGGCCTCGCCGGGAATATTGAGCAGGATCGAGCTGATCCGCCCGCCGTACTCGCAGCCCAGGTACAGCGCCGCCGGCAGGATCAGCGCCGATTCCGGCGGCAGACCGAGGGCGAAGGCAATCGGGATCAGCAGCGCCACGCCATTGATCGGGCCCAGGCCTGGGAGCAGGCCGACGACGGTGCCGCACAGGGTCCGCACAGAGCGGTCACCAGATTGTAGAGGCTCAGGGTGACGTCGAAGCCCAGGCCCATCAGGCCGAGCATCAGCGGCGGGTAAGCGCGCGGGCCGACCGGTTCGTAGAAAAAGGCCGCCTGATAGGGTCAGGCCATCAGGGCCAGGCCGACGCAGGCCAGCAGCACGACGGCGAACAGTCGTTGTAAAAGCATGGGGCGAACTCCTGTGGCGCGCCCCCTGGCCGGGGGCGCGAACGCTAGGCGGAGGCGATCACTGAATCAGGCCGAATTCCTTGGCCAGCACCTTGTAGTCGGCGACCTGTTTCTTCACATAGGTGTCGAGTTCGGGGCCGGTCATGGCGAAGGGGAACAGCGCGCGCTCATCGCGCAGCTTGGCGAACTCTTTCGAAACCAGGAGTTTGTCGAAGGCGGCTTTCCACCAGGCGTAGTCTTCGTCGCTGACCTTGGGCCCCAGGTAGAAACCGCGCACCACCGGCCAGACGATGTCGTAGCCTTGCTCCTTGGCGGTGGGGATGTTCTTCATTTCCGGCTTGTCCAGGCGTTGTTCGGCGAACACCGCCAGCAGGCGCATGTCGCCGCTCTGGATGTACGGCATGGAGTCGGCAGTGTCGGTACTGCCGACCTGGGTTTGCCCGCCCAGCAAGGCCGTGATGATTTCGCCACCCCCTTCGAGGGCCACGTAACGCAGGTTGCGCGGGTTGATCCCGGCAATCTTGGCGATCAGCGCGGCCTGCATCCAGTCTTGGCCACCAACGGTGCCGCTAAAACCGATGACCACCTTGCGCGGGTCGGCCTTCAGTGCCTTGACCAGGTCGGCGAGGGTTTTATACGGTGAGTCGCTTTTCACCGCGATGGCGCCGTAGCTGGTACCAACGGTGGCCAGCCAGCGCACGGCGCCTTCATCGAAACGGCCGAACTTGCCTTGCGCCAGGTTCAGCAGCGAACCGCTGGACCAGGCCACCAGGGTGTTGGCATCGGCCGGGTGCTGGGTGATCACGTCGTTGTAAGCCACGGCTCCGACGCCACCGGGCATATAGGTGACGCGCATGGGCGTGCTGAGGATTTGTTCGTTGAGGAGCGCGCTTTGCGCCAGCTTGCAGCTCAGGTCGAACCCACCACCGGGGGCGGCCGGGGCGATGCATTCGGGGTGTTCGGGTTCGGCGGCGAAGAGCTGTCCGGCAAACAGTAAACACCCGGCGGCGCGGGCGAAGGTGCGTAATGGCGGCATGGTGGAGTACTCCGTTATTGTTCTTGTGCGGGCGCCACCACGTTGAAGTGTTTTCGGCTTCAGGGGTGGTAGCGGCAGTGCTCGTAACTTCCCGTTAAGGGATTATAACGGTTCAATCTTTCACTATGCTTTCATTGTGGTAGGCCCTGCAAACAGAGGCGGTGATGGCTAGCGGTGGTTTGTTTATCCGGTAGACTCGGGCCCCGGAAGGGCGTTTGACGTCACCCTTGTCTAGGTAGGAAAACCATGCGTGTGCTTCTGGTCGAAGACCATCCCCAACTGGCTGAAAGTGTGGCCCAGGCGCTCAAGAGCGCGGGGTTGACCGTGGATGTGCTGCACGATGGGGTGGCCGCTGACCTGGCATTGAGCAGTCAGGAATACGCCGTGGCGATTCTTGACGTGGGCCTGCCGCGCCTGGACGGGTTCGAGGTGCTGGCCCGTTCGCGTGCACGGGGCAAGAACCTGCCGGTACTGATGCTGACCGCGCGCAGTGATGTGAAGGACCGCGTCCATGGGCTGAACCTGGGGGCGGACGATTACCTGGCCAAGCCGTTCGAGCTCAGCGAACTGGAGGCGCGGGTCAAGGCGTTGTTACGGCGCAGCGTTCTGGGCGGTGAGCGTCAGCAGCGTTGCGGTGCGTTGGTCTACGATCTGGACACCCGGCGTTTTACCCTCGGCGACGAACTGTTGACCCTAACGTCTCGTGAACACGCGGTGCTCGAAGCGCTGGTTGCCCGACCCGGTCGGGTGATGAGCAAGGAGCAGTTGGCCGCGCAGGTCTTCGGAATGGATGAGGAGGCCAGCACCGAAGCCATCGAAATCTACGTACATCGTCTGCGCAAGAAGCTCGTCGGCCAGGCGGTGGCCATCGTCACCTTTCGTGGTCTCGGCTATCTGCTCGAGCATCGCGATGCATAAGGCCGGCAGTCTGCGCTGGCGGCTGCTGCGCAACCTGGCGCTGTTGCTGGTGGTGTTGATGCTCGCCAGCGGTTGGAGTGCCTACTACAATGGTCGCGAGGCGGCGGACACGGCTTATGACCGCACCCTGCTGGCCTCGGCGCGAACCATCGCCGCGGGCCTGTCGCAACGCGACGGCAGCCTGAGCGTCAATGTACCGTATGTCGCTCTGGACACTTTTGCCTATGACAGCGCCGGGCGGATCTACTATCAGGTCGACGACATCCACCGGCAGTTGATTTCCGGTTACGAAAACCTCCCAGCACCACCGCCCGGCACGCCGCGCACCGATGACTATCCGGCGCTGGCGCGGTTCTACAATGGCCAATATCGGGGGCAGAAGGTGCGGGTGGTGAGCCTGCTCAAGGTGGTCAGCGAACCGAATATGAACGGCACGGCGGAAATTCGCGTGGCCGAGACCGTTGAGGCCCGGGAGAACCTGGCCCGCAGCCTGATGGCCGACACGCTGTTGCGCGTGGGGATGCTGGCGCTGGGGGCGCTATTGCTGGTGGGGTTTGCCGTGAGCGCGGCGTTGCGTCCGCTGGAACGTTTGCGCGCGGCTGTGGAGGAGCGTCAGCCGGATGATCTGCGGCCCTTGCCGCTGGTGGAGGTGCAGCATGAGCTGCAGCCGTTGGTGCGCTCGCTCAATCATTTCACCGAGCGCCTGCGTCGACAGTTCGAGCGCCAGGGGCAGTTTATCGCCGACGCCGCCCATGAGTTGCGCACGCCGCTGGCCGCGCTCAAGGCGCGTCTTGAGCTGGGCTTGCGAGCGACGGAACCGACGACCTGGCGCGAGACCCTGGAGATCGCAAGCCAGGGCACGGACCGCCTGACCCATCTGGCCAACCAGTTGCTGTCGCTGGCGCGGATCGAAAATGGCGCACGGGCGATTGCCGAGGGCGGCGCGCAATTGCTCGACCTCAGTCAGCTTGCTCGGGAGCTGGGCATGGCGATGGCGCCCCTGGCCCATGCGCGGGGCGTGGCATTGGCGCTGGAGGCTGATGAAGCCGTGTGGCTACGGGGTGAGCCGACCTTGCTCAACGAACTCTTGAGTAACCTGGTGGACAATGCCCTGGCTCATACGCCGTCGGGCGGCAATGTGATTCTGCGGGTCGGCTTGCCGGCGGTGCTGGAAGTGGAGGACGACGGACCGGGGATTGCCCAGGAGGAGCGTGAGCGGGTGTTCGAGCGGTTTTACCGGCGCCACCAGCAGGGCGTCGGCGCAGGGCTGGGACTGGCGATTGTCGGCGAGATCTGCCGGGCGCATCTGGCGCAGATCACTTTACATGATGCCCGGCCACACGGCTTGAAGGTTCGAGTGAGCTTTGTCGCCGCCTCCTGAAAACATTAAAGAACCTGTAGGAGCAGCCGGTCGACGCTCGATTGCTCGCGATGGTAGTCCAGGCGCCGTAGGGTATCGACTGCCCCGCGGTATCGTTAACGACCATCGCCAGCAAGCTGGCTCCTACAGTTTTTTAGCGAAACATCTCCCGTGCCTCGTTGAGCTGATCACTGAGCGTGCTGCTCTGCGCATCAAGCCCCAGCTTGATAAAGGCTTTCAAGTCGCCCAGCGCTATTTGCCCGAAAGGATGCCCGGTGCCTTGATGGCAAAACACACTGGCAATCTGCACCAGGCCGATGTAATCGATGCCCTTGCTGTCACGCTCCAGGTTCAGGTATTGCCCGGGCAGCTTGGCGAGCATTTCCGGAAATTCCCAGACCTTCAGCAACTCGTCGCCGAGCAACGGGTGAATGCTGTCGATCACATGATCCAGGCTCAGCGGATCGGCGAGCAACTCGTAGTGGTCTTCGGCATAGGTCAGGATCGGCAGGACACCGATCTGGTGCACCAGCCCGCCCAGCGCCGCCTGGTCCGGCTTGAGCGGGGTGAAGTTGCGGCACAGCACGTAGCAGACCCCGGCGATCTCCAGGCTCTTGCGCCAGACCTCGCGCATCTTCTGTTCCACCACTTCGGAGCGGGCATTGAAAATCTGTTCCATGACCAGGCCAATGGCCAGGTTGCTGCTGTAGTTGACGCCCAGCCGGGTGATGGCGGTGTGCAAGTCGGTAACTTCATGGCTGGCCCGCAGCAAGGGGCTGTTGACCACCTTGATCAAGCGCGCCGACAACGCGGTGTCGCCACCGATCACTTTGCTCAAGGTACTGACGCTGATCTCCGGATCTTCCGCCGCCTTGCGAATCTTCAGGGCCACTTCCGGGAGCGTTGGCAGAACCAGGTCATCGTTGTCGATGGCCTTGACCAAATCCCGTTGGACCTTTTCCGCCAGCTTGTTCATTTCAATTCTCTAGGGCGGTGCGGTTAACGCTGGATTTCGCTATCGCGGTCCAGTTGATAGGGCAGGTCCAGCAGTGTCAGGGCCGGACCTTGCAAATCGCCCAGATGGACATGACCTGCTTCCGCAGCTTCGGCCTGCAGCACGGCCAGTAGTTCAATGCTATTTTCCGCCCGGGCGGCGATCACCACTTCGCCGATGGCACTGCCATGGGAGGGGGCGAACAGCGCGCTACCCGGTTCCGGCAGTTGTTCGGCGACCAGTGCCAGACGATAAAGGCGACGCTTGAGCTTGCCCAGATACTGCATGCGGGCGACGATTTCCTGCCCTGTATAGCAGCCTTTCTTGAAGCTTACGCCACCGACCGCCTGCAAATTGAGCATTTGCGGAATAAACAGTTCGCGGGTCTGCGGCATGACCTGGCCGATACCGGCGCGTACCTGGCCCAGCAGCCAGGTGTTCAGATCGGCTTCGCGCAACACGCCCGCCAGATGTTCGCGCACCCGGGCGGCCTGATCCGCCGGAACCCAGAGTTCGCTGCGCCCCGGGGAAACCCGCAGCGCCATCAAGCCGTCCGCGTGGACCAGGGCGTCGGTTTCGCCCGGCAGCTCAAGGCCCAGGCCTGACAAGGCGGCGTCGCCGTCGCCGAGTCCGAAGCGGACCCAGCCGGCGCTTTCGTCGGTGAGTTTGGATTTGGAGAACACGGCGTATTTTTTCAGGTCCGCCAGTTGCGCTTCGAGCAGTTCGCTGGCCATCGCCAGCAGCACGCCGTCGCCTTCGAGCAGGATGCGGAAGCTCGACTGCATGCGGCCTTTCTGCGTGCAGCGGGCACCGAGACTGGCCCGGGCGTCACTCAGGTAGTTGAGGTTGCAGGTCAGTTGGCCCTGGAGAAACTTGGCGGCGTCGGAGCCGCGGACGGCAAGAACGCCTTCGTGGGTCAGCGTGCAGAAAAAAGCGGAATCGGCCATGGGTCATCGCAGCGGAAAAAGGATGGGAGACATCATAGAGGGGCGCCTGGCAAATGGGTAGTTCACAACGCCGCCGGCGTCCCCGACCAAAGCCGACTGTCGGCGCGCGCGCAGGGCTGTATACTTGCGCTCAAATTTGAGGAGCGCTCCATGGTCGAAGATGTAGAACTCAATCGCCTCTATTGGCACAGCCGTCGCGGCATGCTGGAGCTGGACGTGTTACTGGTACCGTTCGTCAGGGAGGTGTACCCGCATCTGAGCCAGGCCGACCGTGACTGCTATCGCAACCTGCTCGAATGCGAAGACCAGGACATGTTCGGCTGGTTCATGGAGCGGTCCGAGTCGCAAGATCCGGAGCTGCAGCGAATGGTTCGCATGATCCTGGATCGTGTCCAGCCCAAGTAATCTGTTCGAATGTCGCTGGCAGGCCTCACGGCTGTTGCCGGCGGCGTATCTCGGGGCCCTGGGCCTGGCGCTGGTTTCGCTTTATTGGCTGGATATCTCGCTCTGGGCCAGTCTGTCCGGGGCTTTGCTGTGCCTGCTGCATGGTGCCTGGGTGTTGCCGCGGCAATTGCTGCTCAGTCATCCGTCGGCCTTTACCGGCTTGCGCCGTGACGGGCAGGGTTGGCAGCTGTGGAGCCAGGCCACAGGCTGGCAGCCGGTGCAATTGTGCCGCGACAGCCTGGCCTTGCCGGGGCTGGTGCTGCTGCGTTTTCGCCTGCCGGGCGAGCGCCGGGTCCGAGCGCTGTGCGTGCCCTGGGATGCGCAGGCGCCGGATGTGCATCGGCGCCTGCGGGTACGCTTGAAGTTCAGTCGGCGTAGGTGGGCGGCACCAGGATAGTGTCCAGCGCCTCGGGCAGCAGGTCCGGGTAATCGAGGGTGTAATGCAGGCCTCGGCTTTCCTTGCGCGCCATGGCCGAACGAATCATCAGTTCGGCGACCTGGGCCAGGTTGCGCAACTCGATCAGGTCGCGGCTGACCTTGTAGTTGCTGTAGAACTCATCGATCTCGTCCAGCAGCAGGCGCACCCGATGTTGCGCCCGCTGCAGGCGTTTGTTGGTGCGCACGATACCGACGTAGTCCCACATGAAACGCCGCAGCTCGTCCCAGTTGTGCGCGATGATCACGTCCTCGTCGGAGTCGGTCACCTGGCTCGCATCCCAGCTCGGCAGGGCGGCCGGCACGGCGACCTGGGGCAGTTGCCGGAGAATGTCCGCCGCCGCCGAGCGGGCGTAGACGAAGCATTCGAGCAGCGAGTTGCTGGCCATGCGGTTGGCACCGTGCAGGCCGGTGAAGCTGGTCTCGCCGATGGCATAGAGACCGGGCACATCGGTACGGCCCTGCTGGTCCACCAGCACCCCGCCGCAGGTGTAGTGCGCGGCCGGGACCACCGGGATCGGACCTTTGGTAATGTCGATGGAAAATTCCAGGCAGCGCTCGTACACCGTCGGGAAGTGCGTCTTGATAAAGGCTTCGGGCTTGTGGCTGATGTCCAGGTAGACGCAGTCGATACCCAGGCGCTTCATTTCATGGTCGATGGCCCGGGCCACAATGTCCCGTGGTGCCAGCTCGGCCCGTGGGTCGAAGCGCGGCATGAAGCGTTCGCCGTTGGGCAGCTTCAGGTGCGCACCTTCGCCACGCAGGGCCTCGGTGATGAGAAAACTCTTGGCCTGCGGGTGATACAGACAGGTGGGGTGGAACTGGTTGAACTCCAGGTTCGCCACCCGGCAGCCCGAGCGCCAGGCCATGGCGATGCCGTCGCCGCAGGCGCCGTCGGGGTTGCTGGTATAGAGGTAGACCTTGGCCGCGCCACCCGAGGCGAGCGCGGTGAAACGTGCGCCATAGGTGTCGACCTCGCCAGTGCCGCGGTCGAGCACATAGGCCCCCAGGCAACGGTCGCCGGCCAGGCCCAGGCGTTTTTCGGTGATCAGGTCGACGGCCACCCGTTGTTCCAGCAACTCGATATTGGGGCGCCGGCGGGCTTGCTCCAGCAGGGTCTTGAAGATCGCCGCGCCGGTGGCGTCGGCGGCATGGATGATGCGCCGATGGCTGTGGCCACCCTCGCGGGTGAGGTGGAATTCGAAACCACCGTCATCGGCGCTGGCGGCTTCATCACGGGTAAACGGCACACCCTGGTCGATCAGCCACTGGATGGCCTCGCGGCTGTGCTCGACGGTGAAACGCACGGCGTCTTCGTGGCACAGGCCACCGCCGGCGTTGAGGGTGTCCTCGACGTGGGACTGCACGGTGTCGGTGTCGTCGAGCACCGCGGCGACTCCGCCCTGGGCCCAGAAGGTCGAACCATTGGCCAGGTTGCCCTTGCTCAGGACGGCAATGCGCAGATGGCTGGGCAGGGTGAGCGCCAGGCTCAGGCCGGCGGCACCGCTGCCAATGACCAGCACATCGTGTTGAAAATGTCGGCTCATCTGAAACATCCGAAAAAAGCGCCCGGGGGCAGTTGCCGGGCCCCGCCCGACAGCCCACTAGTATATGGCTGGGGGGAGCGGCACAATAGCCGGGCCTTTGTGGCATTGTGAAAGGGCTGTGGGTGCCGAGTGTGCGCCAGTCCATGCCGCCGTGCATGCGCTTTTGCAGGGTAAGGCGATGATTTTTCAGCTATAACCAGGGCTCAGGCAGTCGTGGTCAGCATAACTATCACAATGCCATTACCCGCTGGGGGTTCCGGGAACTTTTACGGGGCTCCAGGCTCCCATGCGGGGTGCCTGAAAGAAGGGGACAGCGTCGGCTTTATGCGAGGTGCCTGAGACGGCCTTCGCAAGCAGATTCGACGACCAGATTATTCACGCAGTCGGCGTTGGCCGTGCTGCGTTTTTCGTGTGTGTCCGTTCGGCGGGCCACAGGAAACTTGCTTGAAGGGGGAGAACTTTTGCCAGAAGCCCGAGTCTATGTTTGCAAGCCTGGTCAATTATCGATGCGCGCCTCCTTCAGGTCCTATGAGGAGTGTTCATGCTAACCCAGGAAGAGGATCAGCAGCTGGTCGAGCGCGTTCAACGTGGCGACAAGCGGGCATTTGATCTGCTGGTGCTGAAGTATCAGCACAAAATTCTCGGGTTGATCGTGCGGTTCGTGCACGACACCCATGAAGCCCAGGACGTTGCACAGGAGGCCTTTATCAAAGCCTACCGTGCGTTGGGCAATTTTCGCGGTGACAGTGCCTTTTACACCTGGCTTTACCGCATCGCCATCAACACGGCGAAGAACTATCTGGTATCCCGCGGTCGCAGGCCGCCAGATAGCGATGTGAGTTCAGAGGACGCGGAGTTCTACGACGGCGATCATGGCCTGAAGGATCTCGAGTCGCCGGAGCGGGCATTGCTGCGGGATGAGATCGAAGGCACCGTCCATCGGACCATCCAGCAATTGCCAGAAGATTTGCGTACGGCTTTAACTTTACGTGAATTCGACGGTCTGAGTTATGAGGACATTGCAGCGGTCATGCAGTGTCCGGTGGGCACCGTGCGCTCCCGGATTTTCCGCGCTCGGGAGGCCATCGATAAAGCCCTGCAGCCGTTGTTGCAGGAAACCTGAGACAGCGGCGACAGCCAAGAGAGGAACCGCCATGAGTCGTGAAGCCCTGCAGGAATCGCTGTCCGCGGTGATGGATAACGAAGCGGACGAGCTGGAATTGCGTCGGGTGCTCAATGCCCTTGACGATGCCGAGACCCGTGCCACCTGGTCTCGTTACCAAATCGCCCGGGCAGTGATGCACAAGGAGCTGTTGGACCCGCGCCTGGATCTGGCTTCGGCTGTTTCCGCGGCCCTGGCCGATGAAGAAGTCCCGGCGAAAAACACTCGCGGTCCTTGGCGTACCCTGGGTCGCCTGGCCGTTGCGGCTTCGGTGACCTTGGCGGTACTGGCCGGTGTGCGCCTGTATAACCAGGATGACATCGTCGGCGCCCAACTGGCCCAGCGGTCGAACCAGCCCGGCCTGGTTGCCCCTACGGCCAAAGGCCCCGCGGTGCTCGCCGGCTACACTGAAAGCAGCGACCCGTCGACTGGCCCGATGGCCAACGGCGTGCTGCAGCAAGGCCAGTCCGGCTGGCACGATCAACGTCTGCCTGGCTATCTGCGCCAGCATGCGCAACAGGCCGCGCTCAAGGGCACTGAAAGCGCTCTGCCTTACGCCCGTGCCGCCAGCCTGGAAAACCGTTAAGGAGGATCATGCGCGCGCTACCTCTTCTAACGCTGGTGCTCAGCGGCTGGTGGGTTCTTCCAGCCCAGGCCGATGAGGCCCAGGATTGGTTGAACCGCCTTGGGCAAGCCGAGCAGCAGCAAAGCTTTCAGGGCACTTTCGTTTACGAGCGCAACGGTAGTTTTTCTACCCATGGCATCTGGCACCTGGTGCGCGATGGCAAGGTTCGTGAGCGTCTGGTCCAGCTCGATGGCTCGGCACAAGAGGTTGTTCGCGTCGATGGTCACACCCAGTGCGTCAGTGGCGCGCTGGTGGCGGGACTCGGCGATATGCCGGATGCCCGTACTCGTTCGCTGGACCCGCAAACCCTCAAGACCTGGTACGACATCGCCGTCATCGGCAAGTCGCGGGTGGCCGGTCGTCCGGCCGTGGTGGTCTCGCTGACGCCGCGTGACCAGCATCGCTATGGTTTTGAACTGCATCTGGACCGTGAGACCGGCTTGCCCTTGAAGTCATTGTTGCTCAATGACAAGGGGCAGTTGCTCGAGCGCTTCCAGTTCACTGAACTGAATACCGCCCAGCCCCCCGAGGAACGCCAGGTACAGCCGAGTGCCGAGTGCAAGCCGGTGGTCCTGTTGGCCAACCAGGCCCAGCCCAAGGCGCAGGGTGCGGTGACGCCCCAGCTATGGCATTCGGACTGGTTGCCACCGGGTTTCGAACTGGTCAGCAGCACGGCTCGGGTTGACCCGGCGACCAAGGTCGAGGTCAGCAGCCTGATGTATGACGACGGTCTGTCGCGGTTTTCGGTATTCCTCGAGCCCCTCAACGGTGCCTCGGTGACGGACGCCCGGGCGCAGTTGGGGCCTACAGTTGCGGTGTCCCGTCGCCTGACCACGCCGGGCGGCGATATCATGGTCACGGTGGTGGGCGAGATTCCCATCGGTACCGCGGAGCGGATTGCTTTGTCCATGCGTTCCGGCGGTGTTCAGGCCAAGCAGTGAGTGGCTGAATCATGAGGCCCGTGGAGGCGGTGCAGAAATGTCTGGTGATCAAATTCATTTGCAAATTTCCCCGAGTTTTTCTATAGGTCAGAGCCTCTTGGCTCTGGCCTTGTTTGCTGTTTCCGGTCCGCAAGTCCCGGTGTGTCATGCCAGGGGTTGGCAAGGGCCTATCGCTTAACCATGCTCGTTGTTCACGGGAGCCATATGTCGATACCACGCTTGAAGTCTTATCTGTCCATTGTCGCCACCGTCCTGGTGCTCGGCCAGGCGGTGACCGCCCAGGCCGCTGACTTGCCCGACTTCACCGAACTGGTGGAGCAGGCTTCGCCGGCGGTGGTCAATATCAGCACCACCCAGAAACTGCCGGATCGCAAGGTTTCCGACATGCAGGGGCTCGAAGGCCTGCCGCCGGAAATCCAGCAATTCTTCCGTGGTTTCCCGCAGCCGCGCAGTCCGAAAGGCGGCGGCGGCGGCGGTCGCCAGCGTGAAGCCCAGTCCCTGGGGTCGGGCTTCATCATCTCCAAGGACGGTTACATCCTGACCAACAACCACGTGGTCGCCGATGCCGACGAGATCGTGGTACGCCTGGCCGATCGCAGCGAGCTCAAGGCCAAGCTGGTGGGCACTGACCCACGTTCCGACGTGGCGCTGTTGAAGATCGACGGCAAGGACCTGCCGACCCTCAAGCTCGGCAAGTCCAAGGACCTGAAGGCCGGCCAGTGGGTCGTGGCCATCGGTTCGCCATTTGGCTTCGACCATACCGTGACCCAGGGCATCGTCAGCGCCGTGGGCCGCAGCCTGCCTAACGAGAACTATGTACCGTTCATCCAGACCGACGTGCCGATCAACCCGGGTAACTCCGGTGGCCCGCTGTTCAACCTCAAGGGTGAAGTGGTCGGGATCAACTCACAGATCTATACCCGCTCCGGTGGCTTCATGGGGGTTTCCTTCGCGATCCCGATCGACGTGGCCATGGATGTCTCCGACCAGTTGAAAGCCGGTGGCAAGGTCAGCCGTGGCTGGTTGGGCGTGGTGATCCAGGAGGTCAACAAGGACCTGGCCGAGTCGTTCGGCCTGGACAAGCCGGCCGGTGCGCTGGTCGCCCAGGTGCAGGATGGTGGTCCGGCGGCCAAGGGTGGCTTGCAGGTCGGTGACGTGATCCTCAGCCTGAATGGCCAGCCGATCGAGCTGTCGGCTGATCTGCCGCATTTGGTCGGCGCGTTGAAGGCCGGTGACAAGGCCTCTCTGGAAGTGATTCGTGAAGGCAAGCGCAAGACCGTGGACCTGACGGTCGGTGCGATTCCGGACGAAGGCAAGGAAATGGATCTCGCCAAGACCAATGGTGCCGAGCGCAGCAGCAATCGCCTGGGGATTTCCGTGGTCGAGCTGAGCGATGAGCAAAAGAAAGACAACGACCTCAAGGGTGGCGTGGTCATCAAGGATGTCCAGGACGGTCCTGCCGCCTTGATCGGCCTGCAACCGGGCGATGTGATCACTCACCTGAACAACCAGGCGATCACCAGCGCGGCGCAGTTCACCGAGATCGCCAAGGCCCTGCCGAAGAATCGTTCGGTGTCCATGCGTGTACTGCGTCAGGGACGTGCCAGCTTCATTACCTTCAAACTGGCTGAATAAGCCCGACTGAAGTCGCCGTATGAAACAGCCCGCCTCGAAACAGGCGGGCTTTTTTGTGCCGGCTTACTTGGCGGGCTTGGGCAGGCGGACCAATTGGCTGTTGGAGTAGATGTCGTGCCAGCTGCGTTTCTGCTTGTCGACCAGCGACCAGAGGAAACCCAGGCCGAAGATCCAGGAGGCAATGGACACGATGAACCGTAGCAGCGCCTGCCAGAGACTGATGGCCGTACCGTCGGCGTTCTGTACGCGAATCCCCCAGACCTGCATGCCCAGGGTCTGACCCTTGTAGGTCCAGAACTTGGCGAAAAAGCCGAATAGCACGAACAGCAGGATCGTCGACAGCAGCGGGTCGCCGTCCAGTGCCCCGGCATCGGAGAGCTTGCGCAGTTGCTGCTCGCCGACGATCGACATCTGTACCAGCTTGTAGACGAACCCGGTGACGATCAGTAATGCGGTGCACAGCAGGAAGTCATAGAACATCGCGGCCAGGCGACGGCCCAGGCCGGCAGCGGGAAAATCACCCTGGGGGCTCAGCGCGTGTTTCGACATGGCGGCTCTCTTTGTGGGGGCTGAAAAAAAGCCAGTTTACGAAATTGCGCCCATAAAAAAGCCCCTGATATCAATATCAGGGGCTTTTCATTGCAAGAAAACGTGTTCCCGGGGGGAATCAGGCTTCCGCTTGCACTTCATCAGCCTGCATGCCTTTCTGGCCTTGCACGGCGACGAAGGTCACTTTCTGGCCTTCTTTCAGGCTCTTGAAGCCGTTGCCCTGAATAGCGCGGAAATGGACGAACAGATCCGGACCGCTTTCGGGAGTGATAAAACCAAAACCTTTCTCGTCGTTAAACCACTTGACGGTACCGCTCTGACGTTGGGACATTTTCTTATTTCCTTGACGCTAAAATTAATGACAGCCCCTTTCATATGAAAGAGTACTGGGCTGGGTTGCAGGAAAGTAAGAGACGTCGAACGGGTTGTAGCAAACTTCAGGCTACTGCCCAGGTCACGATTCCAAGCGACCCATGCAAACACAGTAGAGAAACTCTACGCCAACTCCGGGAGAAAAAACAAGCCCTGCGAAACCCCCAGGTTTATGCCTGTTTACAGGTGTTTGCATGGCCCTGCGGAGCGACGCCGTCGAGCCGGATGGGAGGGCTTGTTTTCGGCAGTTATAAAGTAAGTTCATCGGGGCATATATGCACTGTTTTGTGGCGGTTGCGTGACAAGGTAGTGCACTGTTTCAACATCAGCTTAGTTGTTACTGTAAGTATCAACAGGGGTGTCGCCCCCCTGTTGATAACCCTGTATCAGCCCCTGTAGTAACGCTGTGGCACAAATGGCATTTTGCTCACCTTGAGCGGTACGCGCTTGCCCCGCACGATGGCCCAGATTTCGTTGTCCAGAGCGGCCTGCGAGCTGTCTACATAGCCCATGGCCAGAGGTGCGCCGAGGGTCGGACCGAAGCCGCCGCTGCAGACGTTGCCGATCACCTGACCGTTCTGGTCAACGATTTCCGCGCCTTCGCGCACGGGTGTGCGTTCCTGCGGTAACAGGCCTACACGTTTACGTGACACGCCCTCTTGCTGTTGGGCAAAGATCTTCTCGGCGCCGGGGAAACCACCGGCCCGTGCACCGTCGGCGCGGCGGACCTTGGAGATCGCCCAGAGCAGGCTGGCGGCCACCGGGCTGGTGTCGCCGTTCATATCGTGCCCGTACAGGCACAGGCCGGCTTCCAGGCGCAGGGAGTCACGGGCACCGAGGCCGATGGCCTCGACCTCGGTTTCGGCCAGCAGGCTGCGGGCCAGGGCTTCGGCGCTGGTCGCCGGTACGGAAATCTCGAAACCGTCTTCGCCGGTGTAGCCGGAGCGACTGACATAGCAGTCCACCCCCAGCAGGCGCACGCTGGCGAACTGCATGAAGGTCATTTTCGTCACTTCAGGGGCCAGGCGCGCCAGGACGCTGACCGCGGCCGGGCCTTGCAGGGCGAGCAGGGCGCGCTCTTCGAACAGTGGCACCACCTCGCACAGGTGGCCGAGGTGTTTTTGCAGGTGTGCCAGGTCCTGTTCCTTGCAGGCGGCGTTGACCACCAGGAACAGCTCGTCGTTGCCCAGGTTGGCGACCATCAGGTCATCGAGGATACCGCCGGATTCATTGGTGAACATTGCATAACGCTGCATGCCCACCGGCAGGTCGATGATGTCCACCGGCACCAGGGCTTCCAGGGCCTTGGCGGCAGCGGCGCCGACCAGGCGGATCTGGCCCATGTGCGAGACATCGAACAGCCCGGCTTTTTCACGGGTGTGCTGGTGCTCTTTCATCACGCCCAGCGGGTATTGCACGGGCATGTCATAGCCGGCGAACGGCACCATGCGCGCGCCGAGTTGCAGATGCAGGGCATGCAGCGGGGTTTGCTTGAGGGATTCGGTGGACATTGCAGCTCCTTGTAGGGGGTGGAGGGGAGGGCCTGAGCCACTCCCCTTGAATAAGGCTCAGCACTCGATGATGTTGACGGCCAGACCGCCGCGAGCGGTCTCCTTGTATTTGCTTTTCATGTCGGCGCCGGTCTGGCGCATGGTGCGAATCACCTTGTCGAGGGAGACGAAGTGCTGGCCGTCGCCGCGCAAGGCCATGCGCACGGCATTGATAGCTTTCACCGAACCCATGGCGTTGCGTTCGATACATGGCACTTGCACCAGCCCGCCGATGGGGTCGCAGGTCAGGCCGAGGTTGTGCTCCATGCCGATTTCGGCGGCGTTCTCCACTTGTTGCACGCTGCCGCCAAGCACTTCGCACAAGGCTCCGGCGGCCATCGAACAGGCCACGCCGACTTCGCCCTGGCAGCCGACTTCGGCACCGGAGATCGAGGCATTTTCCTTGTAGAGAATACCGATGGCGGCGGCGGTAAGGAGGAAACGCACCACGCCGTCCTCGTTGGCGCCGGCAATGAAGCGCATGTAGTAATGCAGCACCGCGGGGACGATTCCGGCCGCGCCGTTGGTGGGTGCGGTGACCACGCGACCGCCGTTGGCGTTTTCTTCATTGACCGCCAGGGCGTAGAGGTTGACCCAGTCCAGCACCGACAGCGCATCGCGCAGCGCCGCTTCCGGATGCTTGCACAATTGCCGGTGCAGCGCGGCGGCGCGGCGCTTGACCTTCAAGCCGCCGGGCAGAATGCCTTCATTGCGGCAACCGGCGTCGACGCAGTCCTGCATCACCTGCCAGATCTTCAGCAGGCCGGCGCGGGTTTCCGCTTCCGGGCGCCAGGCGCTTTCGTTGGTCAGCATCACCTGGCTGATGGACAGGCCGTAGGTGGTGCAATGGCCGAGCAGTTCCTTGGCGCTTTTGAACGGGAAGGTCAGCGGCGTGCTGTCCTCGACGATGCGGTCGGCGCCGGCGGCATCTTCATCGACCACGAAACCGCCGCCCACCGAGTAGTACTCGCGGCTGCGGATCTGGATGCCGGCGGCGTCGAAGGCGCGGAAGATCATGCCGTTGGGGTGATAGGCCAGGGGTTTCCTGATCATCGCCAGATGGAGTTTTTCATTGAATTCGATGGAGTGTTCGCCGAGCAGATTCAGGCGGCCGTTGCTGCGAATGGTCTGCAGGCGGGCGGCGACGGTTTCGGTATCGACGGTATCCGGGTGTTCACCTTCCAGGCCCAGGAGCACGGCCTTGTCGCTGCCATGGCCTTTGCCGGTGGCGCCGAGCGAGCCGTACAGCTCGACTTTGACGCAGGTGGTGTGTGACAGCAGTTGCTCGCGCCGCAGACCCTCGGCGAAACGCGCGGCTGCGCGCATCGGCCCGACGGTATGGGAGCTGGAGGGGCCGATGCCGATCTTGAACAGGTCGAACACGCTCAGGGACATGTGGGTTCTCCGGTGTTTTCTAGTAATTATCGGCTTGGAAGCACGTCAGGCGTCTTATGGGGGCGGGTTTGACCGCGAAGTTTTTGCTGGCCTCTGGGGCCTCTTCGCGGGCAAGCTCCGCTCCCACAATATCCGGGTTGAATCCGGACCTTTTGTACAAACGAAAAACCTGTGGGAGCGGTGCTTGCCCGCGAAGACGTCGGAGCAGGCACCGCTGAATCGGATGTTTACACCGGGTTAAGCGTAGTTCTCGATCGACGGGCAGGCGCAGACCAGGTTGCGGTCGCCGAACACGTTGTCGACACGCCCCACCGGCGGCCAGTACTTGGCCTCGATCAACGACGCCACCGGGTACACCGCCTGTTCGCGGCTGTACGGATGGAACCACTCGCCGACGATTTCCGCCGCGGTGTGCGGGGCGTTCTTCAGCGGGTTGTCGTCCTTGTCCAGGCTGCCGTTTTCCACCGCGCGGATTTCTTCGCGGATGTGGATCATGGCTGCGCAGAAACGGTCCAGCTCTTCCTTGGATTCGCTTTCGGTCGGCTCGATCATCAGGGTGCCGGCCACCGGGAACGACATGGTCGGGGCGTGGAAACCGAAGTCGATCAGGCGCTTGGCGACGTCATCGACACTGATACCGCTGCTGTCCTTCAACGGACGCAGGTCGAGGATGCACTCGTGCGCCACCAGGCCATTGCTGCCGCTGTAGAGCACCGGGTAGTGTTCTTCCAGGCGTCGAGCGATGTAGTTGGCATTGAGGATCGCCAGTTGCGAGGCGCGCTTGAGGCCTTCGCCACCCATCATACGGATATACATCCAGGTGATCGGCAGGATGCTCGCGCTGCCGAACGGTGCCGCGCACACCGCGCCTTCCTTGCGTTCCATGCTGGCGTGACCCGGCAGGAACGGGGTCAGGTGTGATTTCACGCCGATCGGGCCGACGCCCGGGCCGCCGCCGCCGTGGGGAATGCAGAAGGTCTTGTGCAGGTTCAGGTGCGACACGTCGCCGCCGAACTTGCCCGGGGCGCAGAGGCCGACCATGGCGTTCATGTTGGCGCCATCGATATACACCTGGCCGCCGTTGTCATGGATGATGCCGCAGATTTCGCGGATGCCTTCCTCGAACACACCGTGGGTCGACGGGTAGGTGATCATCAGCGCGGCGAGGTGTTCGCGGTGCTCGATGGCCTTGGCCCGCAGGTCCTCGATATCGACGTTGCCGCGGGCATCGCAGGCGGTGACGATCACGCGCATGCCGGCCATGTTCGCCGTGGCCGGGTTGGTGCCGTGGGCCGACGAAGGGATCAGGCAGATATCGCGGCGCTCGTCGCCACGGCTCTGGTGGTAGGCGCGGATCGCCAGCAGGCCGGCGTATTCACCCTGGGACCCGGCGTTCGGTTGCAGGGAAATCGCGTCGTAGCCGGTGGCGGCGCAGAGCATTGCTTCCAGTTCATCGGTCAGTTGCTGGTAGCCGGCGCTCTGTTCTGCCGGGGCGAACGGGTGCAGGGCGCCGAACTCGGCCCAGGTCACCGGGATCATTTCACTGGCGGCGTTGAGCTTCATGGTGCAGGAACCCAGCGGGATCATGGTGCGATCCAGGGCCAGGTCCTTGTCGGCGAGCTTGCGCAGGTAGCGCATCAGCTCGGTTTCCGAGTGATAGCGGTTGAACACCGGGTGGCTGAGGATGCTCGACTGGCGCGCCAGGGCGGCCGGGATACGGCTTTCGACCGACGCGGCGAGGACGTTGAAGTCCGGGAGGGCCTTGCCGCCGGCCAGCAGTTTCCACAGGGTTTCGATATCGGCCTGGCTGCTGGTTTCGTCCAGGGACAGGCCCAGGCGCTGGGCATCCACGACGCGCAGGTTGATGCGCTGGGCGCGGGCCTGTTCGTGCAGGGCGGTGGTATGCACGCCGGTGTTCAGGGTCAGGGTGTCGAAGAAGTGTTCCTGCTCGACCGCCAGGCCCAGTGCGCCGAAGCCCTTGGCCAGGATCGCGGTGAGGCTGTGGATGCGTTGGGCGATCTGGGTCAGGCCTTTTGGACCGTGATACACCGCGTACATGCTGGCGATGTTGGCCAGCAGGACCTGGGCGGTGCAGATGTTGCTGGTGGCTTTCTCGCGACGGATATGTTGCTCGCGGGTCTGCATGGCCAGGCGCAGGGCCGGCTTGCCGAAACGGTCCACCGAGACGCCGACCAGACGGCCGGGCATGTCGCGCTTGAACGCATCGCGGGTGGAGAAGTAGGCCGCGTGCGGGCCACCGAAGCCCAGCGGAACACCGAAGCGCTGGGCGCTGCCGATGGCTACGTCGGCGCCGAACTCGCCCGGCGGGGTCAGCAGGGTCAAGGCCAGCAGGTCGGCGGCGACCGCTACCAGGGCGTTGGCCGCGTGGAAACGCTCGGTCAGCGCACGGTAGTCGAACAGATCACCGTTGCTCGCCGGGTATTGCAGCAGGGCTCCGAAGAACGGGCTGAGGTCGGTCAGTTGGCGTTCATCGCCGACCACCACGTTGATACCCAGGGGCTCGGCACGGGTGCGCAAGACGTCGAGGGTCTGTGGATGGCAGTGCACGGAGGCGAAGAAGGCGATGCTGCCCTTGTTCTTGCTCAGGCGCTTGCAGAAGGTCATGGCTTCGGCGGCCGCGGTGGCTTCGTCGAGCAGCGAAGCGTTGGCGATCGGCAGGCCGCTGAGGTCGCTGATCAGGGTCTGGAAGTTCAGCAGCGCTTCCAGTCGGCCCTGGGAGATTTCCGGCTGGTAAGGGGTGTAGGCGGTGTACCAGGCCGGGTTCTCCAGGAGGTTGCGCAGGATCGGCGACGGCGTATGGCAGTTGTAGTAACCCTGGCCGATGTAGGTCTTGAAAAGCTGGTTTTTTTCGGCGATGGCCTTGATCGACGCCAGGGCGTCGGCTTCGCTTTGCCCGGCCCCGAGGTCAAGGACGCTGGTGCCCTTGATACTGTCGGGGATCACGCTGGCGCTGAGGGCTTGCAGGGAGTCGAAACCCAGGGTTTCGAGCATGGCCTGTTCGTCCGCCTGGCGCGGGCCGATATGACGGGCAATGAATTCGTTGGCGGTGCTGAGATTGACAGTCATGACGGTTCCTCAGGCGTTGGCTTTGATCAGGCGGTCGTAGGCGGCCTGATCCAGCAGTCTAGCGACTGCCGAGGCATCGGTAGGCTGGAAGCGAAAAAACCAGCCGGCGCCCAGCGGATCTTCGTTGACCAGTTCAGGGCTGTCGGCCAGCACCGGGTTGAATTCGAGCACTTCACCGTCCAAGGGCATGTACACGCCACTGGCGGCCTTGACCGATTCCACGGTGGCGGCTTCGGCGCCTTTGTCGTAGTGCTGCAGTTCCGGCAGTTGCACAAACACCACGTCGCCGAGGGCGTCCTGGGCGAAAGCCGTGATGCCGACCGTGACACTGCCATCGGCTTCGGTACGCAGCCATTCGTGGTCTTCAGTAAAACGCAACTCGCTCATGGAAACTCCTAGGGGGCCAGACTCGTCGTCAGGTGGACGCAGGGATGCGGGATCGACGTCCCGCTGAATGGGATTCCCTTAGCAAGTTTGTGGCCAATACTGCTCGAGGCTTGTAAATCAAGGGATTGCGGGTTTTTTATGGGTGTTGGGCAATAGCCGCTGTAGCGAAATCGCTACAGCTGGGGAGCAAAAAAAAAGCCCAACAGGATCAAAGCCTTGTGGAATGGGGATTGTCTTGTTGTGTAGCGAAATCGTTCCACTGTAGCGCTTTCAGTACAGATGGAGGTCGTTTTTGGCGTCGCTGCCCCTATGGGAGCTGGCTTGGCAGCGATGAGGCCCTCAAGCCCTGCATCGAGCCCAAGGACACCCTCGCCGACAAGCCGGGCTCCCACAGAGTTCTCTGGTGTTCTTGACGGACGAAGGTTGCCTCAGGACTTGCCGGGAATACCGTATTTGCGTAGCCGATGGGCAATGGCCGTATGGGAAGTCTGCAAGCGGCTGGCCAGTTGCCGGGTCGAGGGGTACTGCACGTAGAGTTTTTCCAGCAGGTTCTTCTCGAAATCTTCCACTGCCTGTTCCAGGCTGTCGATCTCGGGATCGCTCTGGCGCGCCACCGAGGTCCCGGCAATATCCAGGTCGCCGATGTCGACCACACTGCTTTCGCAGATCGCCGCCGCGCGGAAGATCACGTTCTGCAACTGCCGCACATTGCCCGGCCAGCGGTTGTCCAGCAGCGCCGGGTAGGTCCCGGGCGCCAGCCGGCAGACCGGGCGCTGGATCTGCGTGCAGGCCTGCTGCATGAAGTAGCGCGCCAGCAGCAGGATGTCCTGACCGCGTTCACGCAGCGGCGGGACCTCGACGTTGAGCACGTTCAGCCGGTAGAACAAGTCTTCGCGAAAACTGCCTTCGCTGACCATCTTCTCCAGGTTGCGGTGGGTGGCGCTGAGAATCCGCACGTTGACCTTGACCTCGCGGTCACCGCCCACACGGCGAAAGCTGCCGTCATTGAGAAAACGCAGCAACTTGGCTTGCAGGTACGGCGACATTTCGCCGATTTCATCGAGAAACACCGTGCCCTGGTTCGCCAGTTCCATCAGTCCCGGCTTGCCGCCGCGCTGGGCCCCGGTAAAGGCCCCGGGGGCGTAGCCGAACAGTTCGCTTTCGGCGAGGTTCTCCGGCAGGGCCGCGCAGTTCAGGGCCAGGAACGGTGCGCCGTGGCGCGCGCTGATGGCATGGCAGGCCCGCGCCACCAACTCCTTGCCGGTGCCGGTTTCGCCCTGGATCAGCAGCGGTGCGTCGAGGGCTGCGACTCGCTGGGCGCGGGTCTTGAGGGTGCGGATCGCCGCAGACTCGCCGAGCAGCGCGTCGAAGCCTTCGGCATGGTCGTGATGCAGGGCTGACAGGCGCTCGCCGATACGGTTCGGCTGATAGAGGGTCAGCAGCGCGCCGGCATCGGTGATCGGCGTGGCATCCAGCAGCAGGGTCTGGCCGTTGACGGTGATTTCCCGCAGCGGCAGGCGAAAACCGTTTTCCAGCAAGCTGTCCAGGAGCTTGGGATCGGCAAAGAGTTCGGCGACGCTTTCGCCGGCCGGCTCGCGCCCGTACAGGGCGATCAGGGCCGGGTTGGCCAGCAGCACATGGCCGGCGCTGTCGAGGGCCAGCACCGGGTCGGTCATGGCCGCGAGCAGGGCGTCGAGTTGCAGGTGCCGGCGCTGTCCCGGGAGAATGTCGACCACCGTCACCGCCTGCACGCCACGGACGCTGAACAGCGCATCGCGCAACTCCTCCAGCACTTGCGGGCTGAGGGTCGGGGCGTCGATATAGACGTTGGGCGGAACCATCTCCACCGCATCCAGGTTGAGATTGCGTCCACCGAGCAGGGCCAGGACTTCCTGGGTGATGCCGACGCGGTCGATGAAACTGACGTGGATACGCATGGGGCGATTCGGTGTTCCGGACGCGAGGGCGGCAATTATGCCTTGGCGCGCGGGGTTTGGTGAAATCTACCGCGCGAACGCTCCTGTCCCATTGCTGGAACGAGCCTCTGGTCAGCTCAAATGTTCAAGTTTCATCGGATCGCCTGACTTGACGTCGAGTTGCGTCCGCACATCTTCGAACATCTCGTCATAGTATTTGTGCAGGGAAATGATGCTGGCATTTCTCGGCATGCCGTATTTCTGCGCGATATTGCTGGCGGCACGGGCAAAGTCGAAGGCCTGGTCCTTGGCCAGGAAGAACGACTCGGCCAGGGATTTGCTCTCGATCGTGCCGTGCAGGGTAAATCGCATGCCCGCACCTTCCTTCGGATCCTGGGCGACCTCGTAGTCGATATACAGGTTGTAGCTGAAATCGTCCTTGTTCAGCGCATGGCGTTCGATATGCAGGTGACCGGGCGTGAACGTGGCCATGGTGTTCTCCTTCAAGGCATGGAGTAGGGCAGACCACGGGCCTGCCCGATGGTTCTCATGAATAGGTGATGCCGGGTTGCGCCGTGCTGATCCGCGTACCGGCCTTACCTTGGACTATCGCCTCGATATCCGCCAGTGAGCCGATCACCGCGACCTTGCCGGTGTGCCGGGCGAATTCGCACGCGGCCTGGACTTTCGGGCCCATGGAGCCGGCGGCGAAACCGAGTTTCTCGAGCTCGTCCGGGTGTGCCTGGATAATGGCCTTCTGGGAGGACTGGCCCCAGTCGACAAAAGCGGCATTGACGTCCGTGGCGATCACCAGCAGGTCGGCGTCCAGCTGTTCGGCCAGCAGCGCCGAACACAGGTCCTTGTCGATCACGGCTTCTATTCCTTTGAGCTTGCCGTCCTCGCCGTACAGGGTCGGGATGCCGCCGCCGCCGGCACAGATCACGATACTGCCCTTGTCCAGTAACCATTTGATCGGGCGGATCTCGAAGATGCGCTTGGGTTTGGGGCTGGCGACCACGCGGCGGAACTTATCGCCGTCAGGAGCGATGCTCCAGCCTTTTTCGGCGGCCAGTTGTTCTGCCTCGGCCTTGCCGTACACCGGGCCGATGGGTTTGCTCGGGTGCTGGAAGGCCGGGTCCTTGGGGTCGACTTCGACCTGGGTGAGCAAGGTGGCGAAGGGCACTTCGAAGTCCAGCAGGTTGCCCAGTTCCTGTTCGATGATGTAGCCGATCATGCCTTCGGTTTCCGCGCCGAGAACATCCAGCGGGTAGGGCGAGACCTGGGTGTAGGCCGCCGCCTGCAAGGACAGCAGGCCGACCTGCGGGCCATTGCCGTGGGCGATGACCAACTGGTTGCCAGGGTAGATCTTGGCAATCTGTTCGGTGGCGATACGGATATTGGCGCGTTGATTGTCCGCGGTCATGGGGTCACCACGACGCAGGAGGGCGTTACCGCCCAGGGCTACGACGATACGCATAAGCACTGTCCTTCCAAAGCAAACGAGAGCGATCGAACCTTGTGGCACCTGGCCTTGTGGCGAGGGGGCTTGCCCCCGTTCGGCTGCGAAGCAGTCGCAAAACCTGCAACCTCGGTTTATCAGGTACATCGAGTTGCCAGGTTTCAGGGGCGCTTCGCACCCCAGCGCGGGCAAGCCCGCTCGCCACAGAAAACCGTTCATCACATATACGGGTTTGAGGTTGGCTCGTCAGATATCCGCCAACGCCGAGACCAGGATCGCCTTGATCGTGTGCATGCGGTTTTCCGCCTGCTCGAAGGCGATATTGGCCGGCGACTCGAAGACCTCCTCGGTCACTTCAACCCCGTTGGCCAGGTGCGGGTAACGCGCCGCGATATCCTTGCCGACCTTGGTTTCGCTGTTGTGGAACGCCGGCAGGCAGTGCATGAATTTGACCCGGGGATTGCCCGAGGCCTTCATCATTTTCGCATTGACCTGATAGGGCATCAGTTGCTCGATACGCTCGTCCCAGGCTTCCACCGGCTCACCCATGGACACCCAGATATCGGTGTGGATGAAGTCCACGCCCTTGACCGCTTCCTGCGGGTCTTCAGTGATGGTGATGCGCGCGCCGCTTTCCTCGGCAAAGGCCTTGCACTGGGCGATGAAATCTTCATGGGGCCACAGCGCTTTCGGCGCGCCGATACGCACGTCCATGCCGAGCTTGGCGCCGATCATCAGCAGCGAGTTGCCCATGTTGTAGCGCGCATCGCCCAGGTAGGCGTAGCTGATGTCATGCAGTGGTTTGTCGCTGTGCTCGCGCATGGTCAGGGTGTCGGCGATCATTTGCGTCGGATGGAACTCGGCGGTCAGGCCGTTGAATACCGGCACGCCGGCGAACTTCGCCAGTTCTTCGACGATCTCCTGCTCGAAGCCGCGGTACTCGATGGCGTCGAACATCCGCCCCAGTACGCGGGCGGTGTCCTTCATGCTTTCCTTGTGACCGATCTGCGACGACACCGGGTCGATATAGGTGACGTGGGCGCCCTGGTCATGGGCCGCGACTTCGAAGGCGCAACGGGTGCGGGTCGAGGTCTTTTCGAAGATCAGCGCGATGTTCCTGCCCTTGAGGTGTTGCTGCTCGGTGCCGGTGTACTTGGCGCGCTTGAGGTCACGGGACAGGTCGAGCAGGTAGTGCAGCTCGCGATTGGTGTGGTGCATCAAGCTCAGCAGGCTGCGGTTACGCATGTTAAAAGCCATTTACTGGATCTCCTCGGGTATGGGTTATCCGCCTGTCCGGCTGGGTGCATGGCGCCCTTGTAGGAGCTGGCAAGCCAGCTCCTACAGAGAAACGCTACGCATCCGGCCATGGCCCTTCGTGGGGGCAAGGGCAGGTTTGAACATCGGTTAGTAATCGATCGGGTCGCGGATGATCGGGCAGGTCATGCAGTGGCCACCGCCGCGACCACGGCCCAGTTCGCCGGCGCTGATGGTGATGACTTCCACGCCGGCCTTGCGCAGCAAGGTGTTGGTGTAGGTGTTGCGGTCGTAGCCGATCACCACGCCGGGTTCCACGGCCACCACGTTGTTGCCGTCGTCCCACTGTTCGCGTTCGGCGGCGAAGCTGTTGCCGCCGGTTTCCACCACGCGCAGGGCCTTGAGGTTGAGGGCCTTGGCGACGGTGTCGAGGAAGTTGCTTTCTTCCCGGCGGACATCGATGCCACCGGGCTTGCTGTCGTCAGGGCGCAGGCTGAAGGCGACGATCTGGCTCACCACTTCCGGGAAGATAGTCACCAGGTCGCGGTCGCAGAAGCTGAACACGGTGTCCAGGTGCATGGCCGCGCGGGACTTCGGCAGGCCGGCGACGATCACTCGCTCCACCGCGTTGTGCTTGAACAGGTTCAGCGCCAACTGGCCGATGGCCTGGCGCGAGGAGCGCTCGCCCATGCCGATCAGCACCACGCCGTTGCCCAGGGGCATCACATCGCCACCTTCGAGGGTGGCGTTACCGTGCTCCTGGTCCGGGTCGCCGTACCAGACCTGGAAGTCGGCGTTGACGAATTCCGGGTGGAACTTGTAGATGGCGCTGGCCAGCAGGGTTTCCTGGCGGCGTGCCGGCCAGTACATCGGATTGAGGGTCACGCCGCCGAAGATCCAGCAGGTGGTGTCACGGGTGAACTGAGTGTTGGGCAGCGGCGGCAGGATAAAACTGGAGTGGCCGAGGAAGTCGCGGAACATCTCGATGGTCTTGCCGCCAAAGCTGTTCGGCAGGTCATCGGCCGAAACACCGCCGATCAGGAACTCGGCGATCTTGCGTGGCTCCAGGCTGCGCAACCACGAGTCGACCTCGTGGACCAGCCCCAGGCCGACCTGGTTGGCGGTGATCTTGCGCTCGAGGATCCAGTCCAGGGCTTCCTTCTGGGCGACGATATCGGTCAGCAGGTTGTGCATTTCCAGGACGTCGATATCGCGTTCGCGCATCTTGGTGACGAAGTCGAAGTGATCGCGCTTGGCCTGGGCTACCCAGAGCACATCGTCGAACAGCAGCTCGTCGCAGTTGTTCGGCGTCAGCCGCTGGTGCGCCAGGCCCGGTGAGCAGACCAGCACCTTGCGCAGCTTGCCGGCTTCGGAATGAACGCCGTATTTCACTTTTTCCGTGGTCATTTGCAGATCCTCCAGAGAGCGTAACAATCAGGGTGTCAAAGGGTCAGGAAACCGTCGTACAGGCCATAGGCAGCCACCAGGGCGCCTATGACCACTGCGGCGAAAATCAGCTTCTCGACAGGGGTGAAAATCGCTTTGCCCAGCTCGCGCTTGGCCTGGGCGAACAGGATCACGCCGGGGGCGTAGAGCAGGGCGGAGAGCAGCAGGTACTTGACGCCACCGGCGTACAACAGCCAGATCGCGTAGATCAGGGCGATGGCGCCGATGACCAGGTCCTTGCGGCGTTCGCCCGGGGCCTGTTCATAACTTTCGCCACGCACCGCCAACAGCACGGCATAGGCCGCCGACCAGAGGTAGGGCACCAGGATCATTGAGGTGGCGAGGTAGATCAGCGACAGGTAGGTACTGGCGGAAAACAGCGTGATGATCAGGAAGATCTGCACCATGGCGTTGGTCAGCCACAGGGCGTTGGCCGGTACGTGGTTGGCATTTTCCCGGCGCAGGAACTCCGGCATGGTGTGGTCCTTGGCGGCGGCGAACATGATCTCCGCGCACAGCAGTACCCAGGACAGCAGGGCGCCGAGCAACGAGATGACCAGGCCGACGCTGATCAGCACCGCGCCCCAGTGACCGACCACGTGTTCGAGCACGGCGGCCATGGACGGGTTCTGCAGTTTCGCCAGTTCCGGTTGGGTCATGATGCCCAGGGACAGGACGTTGACCAGTACCAGGAACAGCAGCACGGTGATGAAGCCGATGACCGTGGCCTTGCCCACGTCCGAGCGTTTTTCCGCGCGGGCCGAGAAGATGCTCGCGCCCTCGATGCCGATGAACACCCAGACGGTGACCAGCATCATGTTGCGCACCTGGTTCATGACACTGCCCAGGCCCGGGTTCTTCAGGCCCCAGATGTCGGCGCTGAAGATATCCAGTTTGAAGGCGAACAGCGCGATCAGCACGAACAGCAGCAGCGGCACCACCTTGGCCACGGTGGTGACCAGGTTGATGAACGCCGCTTCCTTGATGCCGCGCAGTACCAGCCAGTGCACGGCCCACAACAGCAGCGAGGCACCGACGACCGCGGCCACGGTATTGCCTTCGCCAAACACCGGGAAAAAGTACCCCAGGGTGCTGAACAGCAGGACGAAGTAGCCGACGTTGCCCAGCCAGGCACTGATCCAGTAACCCCAGGCGGACGAGAAACCCATGTAGTCGCCGAAACCGGCCTTGGCGTAGGCGTAGACCCCACCGTCCAGGTCCGGTTTGCGATTGGCCAGGGTCTGGAATACGAAGGCCAGGGTCAACATGCCCACGGCGGTAATCGCCCAGCCAATCAGAACAGCGCCGACATCGGCACTGGCGGCCATGTTTTGCGGCAGGGAAAAGATACCGCCGCCAATCATTGAACCCACCACCAGAGCGACCAGCGCGCCTAATCGCAGTTTTCCGGGTGATTCAGACATTGCATGACTCCGATCCATGGGCATTGAGGCGAATAGGTTAGGTCAGGGGCAAAAACGAAAAATGATATAGATCAGATCATTGGCACATTCCGTTGCTTATGAACGACTTGGAGGGAGCGCGGACACGCCGACAGACGCCTGAAGACACCTGTCCCAGAGCGGTCGATAGAGCGTAAAAAGAATTTTTCGTATTGCCGTGGGGGGGTTAAACCAGCCAATCCTGTGGGTTGTGCAAATTTCTGACAGCGCTTTTTCAAACGCGTTCGATTTATTGGAAACAGCCCGAAAAATCATCGAGTCGAACGGGTTTTATAGGCGCTGTCGGTCTTGAGCGCCTATCTTTGTCATCCCTGTCGAATAAACGTAGGGGCACGCTGGATAATTAACCGAGTGGACAATTGTTCCTTTGTTAAATATTGAAACAATTAAGTGATTGAGGGCGTTGATATGCCGGGGCCGATCCGGGCATGGCGACTCGGCGTGCTGGTTGTCCTGGGAGGGGCGAGAGGGGGGATGCCGATCTCAAGCTGATCTTGAGGTGGTCGGCGATCTCCAGGGCCTCTTCGCGGGCAAGCCCTGCACCTGCAGTTTGACGTCGTACATAAGCTTTCGGTTTCACGCAAACCGCAGGCGCAGGGCTTGCCCGCGAAAGCGATTTCGAATTCACCACCACTGCGGTGGATGAGCCCCCAGCTTCGTAGCAGCACAGGCCCATTGCAACGGCATTGCCCCGACCTTCAGCGGCGACCGCAAACGCTGCGCCGGCCCCCAGGAGGTCTGTTCCAGCAGCGGATTCCAGTCTTGCACTCCGATGGGCAACAGCGCTTCGGTCCCATTGACCGCCCCCTGTTCCACCAACAACTTCGCCGTACGGGCCAGCGACAGGCGCGCCGAGCCGCCCAGTCCGCTGTGCAAACGTTCGCTCAGCGCGCGGATCGCCGCGGCCGCCATCAGGTAACCGGTGCCATGGTCCAGCGCTTGCACCGGCAACGGTACGGGCTGGTCCGCCTGTTTCCAGAGCATGCCGGCCTGGGCGATACCGCTGCTCATCTGCACCAGGCTGTCAAAGCCCCGGCGATTGCGCCACGGTCCGCTCCAGCCATAGGCGTTCAGGCTCACATCGATCAGTCCCGGGGCCAGGCGCTGGCGCCGTCGGGCGTCGTAGCCGAGTCCATCGAGTGCATCGGCGCGGTAGCCGTGCAGGAGGATATCGGCGCCGCCGAGCAAGCCTTCGAAGACCTCGCGGTCAGCGGCGTCATGCAGGTTCAGGCGGGCGCAGTGCTTGCCCAGGGTTACGTCTGGCGTCAGGGCCGGCTCGTCCCAGCTCGGCGGGTCGATGCGCAGCACTTCGGCGCCCAGTCCCGCCAGCAGGCGGCTGGCCACGGGACCGGCGAGTACGCGGGTCAGGTCGAGGACCTTGATGCCGGCCAGCGGGCGGGCCTGCGAGCCCAGCCAGGTACGTGAGCCGTGGCTGTCATGGGTGACGCGCTGGACCAGCGGTTCGGCATTGACCGCGAGTCCTTGGGGATGTTCTTTCCAGGTCGCCCATGAGCGCATTTGCGCGGCGCAGCCACCGGCCTCGACCACCGCCTGCTCCAGTTCCTCGGCGGACCATTGGGCAACCTTGCTGGCCATGGCGTTGCGATCAGTGGCCAGCCCCAGGACGCGTTCGGCGGCGCGGCGGTGGTGCGGGGCGTTGGTGTGCAGGCGGATCCAGCCGTCGGTGCCGGCGTAGTCGCCGGCAAGCGGGTCCCAGGGGGGTGGGATTTCCCAGCCTACGGGCTGTACCGCCGTGCCGAACCAGAGCGAGGCCAGGCGCCGGTCGACTTCGACGGCGGGGCGCTGTCCGCTCTGTTGCAGCAGCAGTTCGGCCACCGCCTGGCCGGCGGCGGCGAGGGTGGCGGCGGCCAGTTCGGTAACAGCGAAAGTCGAGGGCAGGACACCGCTGCCGGTGAAGAGCGGCGGCGAGAGGGGCAGGTCGAGCGCGGCTTGAATGGACGTCAGTAGATCGGTCATCGAAGGCTCTCCGTGAGAACGGCCATTGCACCTGAAATACTGCCGATTGTCGATGTCAGGCACCATTGTGGGAGCCGGCTTGCCGGCGATGGCAGCCGGATGGGCGCCGCAAGGCTCACGGGCCTCATCGCCGGCAAGCCGACTCCCACAGGCCGGGCTTTACCGCAAGGTATTCCGTGACTGGAGTTCTGACGCAGCCGGCAGGGGGTCAGGACGCGTCGGACACGACAAGCCGCTCCGGGCGCGACCAGATCCACAGGTTGCCCAGGCTCATCCCGGCGATCGCCAGGTACACCGGCCAGCCGTGTTCGAGCATCACCAGCATCAGCGTGGCACAAAGCAACATGCTCACAGTGGCGCTGACCTTGGCCCGGCGGGCGATGATCTTGCCGTTGCGCCAGTTGTTCAGGATCGGGCCGAACAACCGATGGTTTTCCAGCCAGGCGCTCAGGCGCGGCGAACTCTTGGTGGCGGCCCAGGCGGCCAGCAGGATGAACTCGGTGGTCGGCAGGCCGGGAATGACAATGGCGACCAGGCCGATGCCCAGGCTGACGTAGGCGAGCAGGCCGAAGAGCACGCGGGCGAGTTTCGAGGAGGAGGGTTTTGGCTGGGTCATGGCGTCAATTGTGGTGTGCTGAGCGAATTGGCTCAAGTCTTGGTGTCCTGTATGGCTAGTCATGTTCTACGTGATCTTGAGCCGAACGAGTTTTGTGGCGAGCGGGTTTTGCGCTGGTGCCGTTCAATCAAGGCCGAACACGGTCACTGTGGGAGCTGAGCTTGCTCGCGAAGGGGGCCTTGAGACCGCTTAAAGCTTCGCGGGCAAGCTCCGCTCCCACAGTGGCGTGGCGTTTTCAATGTCCCACTCACCTTGACTGAACGGCATCAGGGCTTGCCCGCGCTGGGTGCGAAGCAACCCTAAAACCTGCGACCGCGTAGCATCGGGTATATCGCGGTAACCGCTCGCCACAAGGTTTCATCTGGCGCCTGATCAGGCCAGTTCCGGCGCCGTGGCGTAAGCCTGTTCCAGCAACAGGGTGAAGCGCAGGAACGCGTCAATCGCACCTTTCTCCGCCTCTGCTTCTTCTTCGGCACTCAGCTCCAGGCCGTCGAGGGTCCTGGTGAAACGCTTCCAGCCTTCGGCGCGACCGCCGGCCGGTTCGCCCAGGTGACGGGCACCAAAGGTTTCGCTGAGACCCAGGCCCTCGGCGCGCTTGATCAGGAACGCGGCGCCGAGCTTGGAGCCCTCGGAAACGAAGAGCCAGCCCAGGGCCTCGGCCTTGCTCGGGTTGTGCACGGCACCGGCCAGCGGCGCCGGGACTTCGGTGTCCAGGTCGGCGAGGTCGGCCCTGGCCGCTTCAGCGCGGCAACGTGCGGCCAGATCAGGAACGATGGCGATCAGTTCGGGATCGTTGTACAGCGACACCAGTTCCGACTGGAACAGGTACTGGGCCACCACGAAACGGGCAAAATTCGCCTGGGTTTCGAACGGCGCATGGGCCTTGACCAACTGGTCGAGCTTGGCATGTGGCGCGTGGGTGATCTGGTTCAGGCGTTGCGAGCGCAGGCTCGGGCGCTGGGTGTTGTCCGGGGTGGTCATGACAATGTCCTTGAGAATGAGAAGCGCTGTTTGACTAGACGAATCAGAAGACGCGCGACAGTAAAAAAACTCACCCCGCGCGGTGAAGTCCGCCCGGGTGAGGTGCGGCTTGATCAGATATCCCAGATCAGGTTGACCGAGAAATTGCGCCCCGGCGCGGTCAGGCGCTCGAGGTTGGCCGGGTTCAGCACACCGGCTTCGCCGACGCTGTCGTAGCCGCGCACGTCATCCCAGTTCCAGTACTTCTTGTCGGTCAGGTTGTAGAGACCGGCATTGACGGTGATGTCATGGGTGACCCTGTAGTAGCCGGTCAGGTCCAGCAGGCCATATCCCGGGGTCTTGAACTGCTCGCCCTTGCCGTCCGGCGAGAAGAAGTTGCTGCTGTCGACGCTGTTCTTGCGTTGCACCAGGGTCCAGCTCAACAGGCCGCCGTAGTTGTCCTGGTCGTAGCCCAGGCCCATGACGGCGGTGAGCGGGTTGACACTGTTGAGTGGCTGCCCGGTGTCGTTGTTGCGACCGTAGGCATAGGCCAGGGAGCCCTTGCTGTAGAGACCCTGCGGCGCACCGAAGGCATCCAGGTTGAGACGACCCTTGAGCTCGGCACCCTTGATGGTGGCGTGCCGGATGTTGTTGCTCTGGAAGGTCAGCTCGCTGTAGCCGGGGGCGATGGCGTCTTCATTGATGAAGTCGCGGTACTGGTTGTAGAACACCGCCAGATCAAAGGACCCGGCGTCGAACTTGCCGTGCAGGCCGGTCTCGTAGCTCTTGCTCTTTTCCGGTTGCAGGTTCGGGTTGGGCGCGACCTGATAGCCAGTGCTCAGGTTCTGGAAACGACCGTACAAGGCCTTGGCCGACGGGGTGCGGAAACCTTCGGCGTACTGGCCGTACCAGGTGTACTGGTCGCTCAGGGCGTAGGTCAGGCCGAACTTGGGCGAGACGCGATGCCAGGTCTTGTTGGAACCGTCGACGGCGCCGCCGCCCGCCGCGGCGATGGTGTTGATGAACTCCTGGGTGATATGCGGCTTGAGCTGGGTGTAGTCATAGCGCAGACCCGGCAGGAAGGTCCATTGGTTCCAACTGATCTGGTCCTGGGCGAACAGGCTGTAACTGTCGATGGTCGGGTCCGGGAAGTCGCTGGACTTGACCAGGCGATCGGACGGACTGTCGGCGCCCACGGCGGTACAGCCCCGGCCCACGGCCAGACAGACCCCGGAACCGCTGCGCGAACCGGTGATTTCCTGCTGCTTGATGGTGGTGCCGTAGGTCAGCAGGTGATCGGTTGCACCGATATTGAAGGCCTTGTCGGCCTGGGCATCGAAGACCCACTGCTTTTCTTCGTAGACCGTATCGCGGCTGCGCAGGACGTTACGAGTGAACGGGAAGTAGTTTTCCAGGGTGCTCTGGTCGGTCTTGGCGATCTGGTAGTTCAGGCTCAGCTTGACGTGATCGGCCACGGCATTGTCCAGGCCGAAGCTGTTCTCGATGCCGAAGCGTTCACGACTGATGGTGTCGTTGCCGGTGCGCGAGCGGTACATGCCCAGCGGCTGTCCGACGTTGAACGGGCCGCCGACGGCGCTGCGCTGGTTGGTATCGACTGAGTCCTTGTAGCGCTCGTAGGTCAGGCCCAGGCGCGAGTCGTCGTGGTAGTTCCAGCCGAGCTTGGCCAATACGTTGGTGGCACGGGCTTTCTCCGGGTTCGCGGCGGTGCGGTTCAGGCCGTCACCGCCGGTATCGCCATAGGACTCGGTCTGGCGTCCGTTGCGCTGGCTCAGGTGCAGCAAACCGTCGAAATCACCGCTGCGGCCGGCGACGGTGCCGGAGGTCAGCCAGCTGTCATCGACGGAACTGTAGCCGCTCTTCAGGCGGGCGCCGACGTCCTGGCCCGGCTTGATGATGTCGTCCGGGTCGAGGGTGTAGTAGCTCACGGCGCCGCCGATGGCGTTGCTGCCGTAGAGCACCGAGGCCGGGCCGCGGAGGATCTCCACGCGCTTGACGATTTCCGGATCGACGTAATTGCGCTGAGTGTTGGCGTAGGGTCCGTTGAAGAAACTGTCGGGAATCTCGACGCCGTCGACCTGGGTCAGGATCCGGTCGCCGTCGATGCCGCGAATGTTGTAGTTGCTGATGCCACCGCCACGCTGGCCGGTACCGCCGACCGAGACACCGGGTTCGTCCCGCACCAGTTGCTTGAGGGTGTTGACGTTCTGGCGGTCGAGTTGCTGGCGACCCTTCACCGTCACGGTATTGGGCACCGAGTTGACGTCCTGCTCCTGGCGGGTGGCGCTGATGGTCACCTGCTCCAGGTTCAGGGTGCTGCCGCTGGCGCGTTTTTCCAGGACGATGCTGTTGTCGCCGACTTTGCGGTAGCTCAGGTTGGTGCCGACCAGCAGGCGCTCAAGGGCCTTTTCCGGCGGCAGTGCGCCGCGTACGCCCGGCGAGGCCACGCCCTGGCCGAGTTCGGCGGGCAAGCCGACCTGCCAGCCGGTGATCGAAGTGAAGGCGTTGAGCGCCGAGACCAGGGGTTGTTGCGCGATCGAGAAACTGTAATTGCCCAGGCTCCTGGCCGGTTGTTCGGCGCTACCGGCGGCCAGCACTGGCGTTGCTTGTGCACCGGCCAGCAGGATGGCTGCGGTCAGCAAGGACAGGGTGCATTGTTGCAGGCCGCCAGTGCGGGTCTTGGAGGTAAAACGAGTGGGCATCGATAGCGCTCCCGGGTGGACGAATCGTTATAGGTGTTGCGTGATTCAAAGTGAGAATAAATCGCATTAGATATAACGAGACGAATCACCTGGAGCTATCGCGTAAAAATAATTGTTCTCAGTTGAGAATCACCAGCGCGGGGTACTCCGAAACCTTGGCGGACGTGATCTGGGCCAGGGAGCGGACCACGTCCAGGGGCTTGTCCAGACGGTAGTTGCCGGTGACGGCAACCTGGGCCAGGTGCTCGTTGTTGTTGACGATCCAGCCGGGGTAATAGCGCCGCAGTTCGGCCAGGACCTGGCCCATCGGGCAATTTTCGAACACCAGGCGGCCCTGGACCCAGGCCAGGTCCTTCTGCGCATCGAGCTTTTCCGGGCGGCCGAAGCCATGGGGCCCGACCTTTACGCTGTTGCCGGCGGAGAGACGCAGGCGCGCGCTGTCGTCGAGGGTGCGCAGGTCGACATCGCCGCGCTGGACTTGCACCTGGGCTTCGCCGTCGAGGTAACGCACGGCAAAGCTGGTGTCGCTGACACTGGCACGGACCGGTCCGGCATCGACTTCCAGAGGGTGTTCGCGCTCGGCGGCGACCTCGAAGAAGGCCTCGCCCTTGTACAGCCGGGCCTTGTGCTGGCGGCCGCTGAAGTTGCTGGAGAACGCCGAATTGGTATTGAGCAGGACTTTCGAGCCGTCCTCGAGTTGCAGGTGCTGGCGCTCGCCGGCCACGGTCAGGTGATCGGCCTGCAGGCGCAGGGGCAGATTGCTGTAGCTGCCGATGGCGATCAGCAGCACGGCGGCGGTGGCCAGGGGTTTCCAGTGTGGGCGCAGGTGTCGCAGCAGTGACGGGCGCCGCCGTTTTTGCAGGACCTGGGCGGCGGCGAACACAGGCGGCGCGTTCCAGGCGCCGCTGGCGCGGGCATAGGCCTGGGCATGGCGCGGGTCGGCGGCCAGCCAGGTGTCGAAGGCGGCCTGCTGCTCGGCGCTCGGGCACTCCATCAGGATCAGCCAGTCCAATGCCTGGTCCATGGCTGCGTCATGGGGCACCGGTCCGGAGGCGGAGGAGGGCAGGTCTTGGCTGTCTGTCACGGGTGTTCCTCGGCGCGTTTGCCACGGTCTGGTTCAACGATCTTATGATTTGCCGCGATACCGCTGTAGTGCTTTTGCGCGGACTGTCCACGCGCTCAGGCGCCAGAGCTTAAGGGCGATCCAGGCGTTCGGCCACACCGACACAGATCGCCATGATCAGCTTGAGTTCTTTTTGCACGGTGCTCAGGGACACATCGAGCTCGTCGGCGATCTCCTGGTAGCTGCAGCCGTGGAGGCGGCTGAGGATGAATATCTGCTGCTGGCGGGCACTCAACTGGCCGAGGCTGACGCTCAGGCGCTTGAGCATCTGTTCGGCATGGGCGGCGTCTTCCGCCGTGCTCAGGGGCGCGGCGATATTTTGCATCACGTCCAGCGGCACGTCGTCTATCAGGGTGCGCGACTGGATACGCAGCGCACGCAGATGGTCCAGCGCCAGGTTACGGGCGGTCTGGAAGACAAAGGGCTCGAGGTGATCCACCGGGCGTTCGTTCAGGGCGCGGGTGACCCGCAGGTAGGTTTCCTGCAGCAGGTCCTCGGCGGTGCTGGGGTTGTTGACCATGCGCTGCAAGGTCCGCAGCAGTGTGACACGCTGGGCGAGGAAGACAGTATTGAAGTGGGACTGACTCACGGAAGCACCGGACCGATTGCAAGCGAATGATAATGCTTATCATCTACCTTGCAGGTCAAGTCCTAATGTATTTCGCCGTCGGTGCATCGCACCTACAGAAAGGCCAAATGGACTTCGAAAATATCTAACATTTCCTACGAGCTTCGGGCGTGGGAGAATATTGCGCGCGCAAGAGGTGAACGCTAAGTTGGGCTGTCGCTGCAAATTCAGCGATATGGGTTTTGCAGCCCGTCTCAGCAAAGGCGCACAGCGCCGCGAAAGCGGTATTTTTGTGCTCGCTTCATGGCGGGCTGTGCGCAGGAGGCTTCGGCCTGCCGGTTCCTTTGCTCCGGTCTGCAAACCTGTGTACGGCTCGCCACCTTTCGTTTTGCAGCGTGGATGACGAGCTCCTAACCCAGCAAAGGAGTTTCACCATGACCAAGAAGATCACCCCCGATCCGCCGACCGTTCGCAATGCTCTCAGCATGGCTGACAGGGCGATGTATCTGCGTAAAGTCTCTGATGAGCCTTCAACTGAGCCGACCCCGGAAGATACGCCTCGTTTGCTCGATACCCTCGCGTTCACCTGCTCCAAACCCGTCATCCCCGAAGCCCCGTACAAGCCCACGTTATTTGCCATCCAACCAGGCATCAACGCCCAGGACGCGCTGACCTACGTTTCCAATCTGCTCGAAACGGCGGAACTCAACGGCGACGAAATCAGCCTGCATACCAACCCCGTCGAGCGGGCGTTGTTCTGGGGCATGCTGCATTCGGTGGAAGTGGCGCGTGCGGTGGTGGACGCGTTGCTGGACGGTTCGCGCGCATCTGATTCCGCCTCGCCTACATCGGAGAGTTGATAGGCGAAAATGGAAAAGCCCGCAAAGGCGCAATGTTGTTCACCCAAGAGGTGAGGTCGAACACTGTCTTGTGGCGAGCGGGCTTGTCGGAACGCCGCACCGCCGCTCTGGGGCGCGAAGCGGCCCTAAAACCGGCGAATCCGGTGCATCAGGTAGACCGAGGTGGCCGGGAGGTTTTACGACTGCTTCGCAGCCGAGCGCGGGCAAGCCCGCTCGCCACAAAACTAGACCAGGCTTGAGATCATTCTTAAGTGAGCGGCATTGCGTCAAAGGTGGGCTTTCATAGTGGCTGAGCTTCTGCGAGCACCTTGGCTCGAAACTTCGGTGGCAGATCGGCTGGGGTCAGCAGATCGACGTGGATACCAAGCAGCGATTCCAGCTCATCTTGCAGCCCGCCCAGATCGAATAACGTCGTGCCGGGCGGGGCGTCGACCAGCAGATCAAGGTCGCTACCTTCCTGGTCAGTGCCGTGCAGCACTGAGCCAAAAATACGGGGATTCGATATGTGGAAACGACTCATCGCTTCGCGTACCGCACTGCGTTTCATATCGAGTGCTACAGATGGTCTCATGGTCAGCATCACCTTTGCTGGGCAGCCCTTCATTCGACTGAAACCGATAGGCCAAAACGAAAAAAGCCCACCAGAGGTGGGCTTTCAACATTTCGTATGTCCCCCGGCGAAATCAATGCTTGCAGCATTTGAGCCCTGTCCGGGTGGATAATGGAGCAAATCCTATGGATAAGCGAAGGCCCCGTCAACGGTAAAAAGCGCTGACGTAGCGATGGCAATGTCACATTCACCGCCGCTATCGCTGGCAAGCCAGCTCCTACAGGAGATTGTGTTCAGCATGGCTGACCGACGTTAACGCCGTGCCGCCAGATACGCCTCATAATCCGGCACCCGATACTCATGCGCCTGTTCCATCATCGGGCTGCTGAGCAGGTAGTCGGCGGTGCATTCGTTGCAGGCCACGGGAATGTTCCACACCGCCGCGACCCGCAGCAATGCCTTGATATCCGGGTCATGGGGCTGCGGTTCGAACGGGTCCCAGAAGAACACCAGTATGTCCACTCGCTGCTCGGCGATGCGGGCGCCCAATTGCTGGTCGCCGCCCAACGGGCCGCTGATCATGCTTTCCACCGGCAGGCCTAGGCGCTTGTTCAGCAACAACCCCGTGGTGCCCGTGGCCACCAGCTCATGCTGGGCCAGGCGGTCTTTCTGGCGTTCGGCCCAGTCCAGCAAGAACACTTTGCAATGGTCATGGGCCACCAGGGCGATGCGCTTGCGCGCCGCCATGGTGGCCTGGGTAAAGCTGATCCCTATCATCGGTTCCTGCTCCACACCTGTTCCTCGTTCCGCATTTATTCGGCGTTGCACAGCGCCAGGCAGTTATCCAGCATGCGGTTGGAGAAACCCCACTCGTTGTCGTACCAGGCCAGGACCTTGAGCAGCTTGCCGCTGGCCTTGGTGTGGTTGGCGTCGAAGATCGACGACAGCGGGTTGTGGTTGAAGTCGCTGGAAACCAGCGGCAGGGTGTTGTAACCCAGGATCTTCGAATGCTGGCTGGCTTCCTTGAGCAGGGCGTTGACTTCTTCAGCCGTGGCCTCGCGCTTGAGTTGCACGGTCAGGTCCACCAGGGACACGTTGATCACCGGCACACGTACGGCCATGCCGGTCAGCTTGCCCGCCAGTTCCGGCAGCACCAGGCCCACGGCTTCGGCGGCGCCGGTCTTGCTCGGGATCATGTTCTGGGTCGCCGAGCGCGCGCGGTACGGGTCGGTGTGGTAGACGTCGGTCAGGTTCTGGTCGTTGGTGTAGGCGTGGATGGTGGTCATCAGGCCACTTTCGATGCCCAGTTCGCGGTGCAGCACCTGGGCCACCGGGGCCAGGCAGTTGGTGGTGCACGACGCGTTGGAAATGATCTGGTGCGATTGGCGCAGGATGTCATGGTTGACCCCGTACACCACGGTGGCATCGGCGCCTTTGGCCGGTGCGGAAATAATGACTTTGCGGGCGCCGGCAGTCAGGTGCGCGGCAGCCTTGGCACGGTCGGTGAACAGACCGGTGCATTCGAACACCACGTCGATCTTCTCGGCGGCCCAGGGCAGTTCGGCCGGATTGCGGATCGCGCTGACCGAGATACGGTCACCGTTGACGGTCAGGCTTTCATTGTCATGTTCTACGCTGGCATCGAAGGTGCCGTGAACCGTGTCGAACTTGAGCAGGTGAGCATTGATGGCGCTGTCGCCCAGGTCGTTGATGGCGACGACCTGCAGGTCCTGGCGGTAACCTTGGGTATAGAGTGCACGCAGGACGTTGCGGCCGATGCGGCCAAAACCGTTGATTGCGATTCGTAGAGTCATTTAGGGACGCGCCTTCCATAGATTTGTTGTTGGAATTACAAGATTATTCGCATAAAAATAGAAAACAAGCCTTTTTAGTGGCAATATTTTGTTTTATCTACAACGAGTGACCTGAATCAACGGGTCTGGATGATTGAAAAGCCCCGTCACACGAGGCTTTCGGTCAGCTTGGAACCACAGGTCGCCACATCCGTTAGCCTGGAGTTCTACACATGCATCCCCGCGTTCTTGAGGTCACCGAACGGCTTGTCGCCCGCAGCCACGCCACTCGCCAGGCGTATCTGGCACTGATTCGCGGTGCCGCCAGTGACGGCCCGATGCGCGGCAAGCTGCAATGCGCGAACTTCGCCCACGGCGTGGCCGGCTGCGGCACCGACGACAAGCAGAGCCTGCGGCTGATGAACGCCGCCAACGTGGCGATCGTGTCGTCCTATAACGACATGCTCTCCGCGCACCAGCCTTACGAAACCTACCCGCAACAGATCAAGCAGGCCCTGCGCGAGATCGGCTCGGTCGGTCAGTTCGCCGGTGGCGTGCCGGCCATGTGCGATGGCGTGACCCAGGGTGAGCCGGGTATGGAGCTGGGCATCGCCAGCCGCGAAGTGATCGCGCTGTCCACCGCCGTGGCCTTGTCCCACAACATGTTCGACGCGGCGATGATGCTCGGCATCTGCGACAAGATCGTGCCCGGCCTGTTGATGGGCGCCTTGCGCTTCGGTCACCTGCCGACCATCTTCGTCCCCGGCGGGCCGATGGTCTCGGGGATTTCCAACAAGGAAAAAGCCGACGTGCGCCAGCGTTACGCCGAAGGCAAGGCCAGCCGCGAGGAGCTGCTGGAGTCGGAGATGAAGTCCTACCACAGCCCCGGCACCTGCACCTTCTACGGCACCGCCAACACCAACCAGTTGCTGATGGAAGTCATGGGCCTGCACTTGCCGGGCTCCTCCTTCGTCAACCCGAATACCCCGCTGCGCGATGCCCTGACCCGCGAAGCGGCGCACCAGATCACCCGCCTGACCAAACAGAGCGGCAGCTTCATGCCCTTGGGTGAGATTGTAGACGAGCGTTCGCTGGTCAACTCCATCGTCGCGCTGCACGCCACCGGCGGCTCGACCAACCACACCCTGCACATGCCGGCGATTGCCCAGGCGGCGGGTATCCAGCTGACCTGGCAGGACATGGCCGACCTCTCCGAGGTGGTGCCGACCCTGTCCCACGTTTATCCGAACGGCAAGGCCGATATCAACCACTTCCAGGCGGCGGGCGGCATGGCCTTCCTGATCCGCGAACTGCTCGAAGCCGGCCTGTTGCACGAAAACGTGAATACCGTCGCCGGCCACGGCCTGAGCCGTTACACCCAGGAGCCGTTCCTGCAGGATGGCGAACTGGTGTGGCGCGACGGCCCGATCGAAAGTCTCGATGAAACCATCCTGCGCCCCGTGGCCCGTGCCTTCTCTCCAGAAGGCGGTCTGCGGGTGATGGAAGGCAACCTCGGACGCGGTGTGATGAAAGTCTCCGCCGTGGCCCTGGAACACCAGGTCGTCGAAGCGCCGGCAGTGGTGTTCGAGGACCAGCAGGACCTGGCCGACGCATTCAAGGCCGGTTTGCTGGAGAAGGATTTCGTCGCGGTGATGCGCTTCCAGGGGCCGCGTTCCAACGGCATGCCGGAATTGCACAAGATGACTCCGTTCCTCGGCGTGTTGCAGGACCGCGGCTTCAAAGTCGCGCTGGTCACCGACGGTCGGATGTCCGGGGCCTCGGGCAAGATCCCGGCGGCCATTCATGTCTGCCCTGAAGCCCATGTCGGTGGTGCGCTGGCGCGGGTCCGCGATGGCGACGTGATTCGCGTGGACGGGGTCAACGGCACCTTGCGGGTGCTGGTGGACGATGCCGAATTCGCCGCGCGCACGCCTGCGGTCGGCTCGTTGGGTAATAATATCGGCTGTGGCCGTGAACTCTTCGGCTTCATGCGCATGGCCTTCAGCTCGGCGGAGCAGGGCGCCAGCGCGTTCACTTCGGCCCTGGAGCACCTTGAATGAAGTTGGCGTTGGTAGGCGACATCGGCGGGACCAATGCGCGGTTTGCGCTGTGGAAGGACAATGCCCTGGATTCGGTGAAGGTCCTGGCGACCGTCGATCACGCCAGCCCCGAGGAGGCCATCAAGGTCTACCTCGACGGCCTGGGTCTGGCGTTGGGATCGGTCGGCGCGGTGTGCCTGTCGGTGGCCGGTCCGGTGGGCGGCGACGAGTTTCGTTTCACCAATAACCACTGGCGGCTGAGCCGCCGGGCGTTCTGTGAGACCTTGCAAGTCGACGAGCTGTTGCTGGTCAACGACTTTTCCGCCATGGCCCTGGGCATGACCCGGCTCGAGCCGGGTGATTACCGCGTGGTCTGTGAAGGCACGCCGGAGCCGTTGCGCCCGGCGGTGGTGATCGGTCCCGGCACCGGGCTTGGGGTGGGCACTTTGTTGCCCCTGGGCGAGCAGCACTTCATGGCCTTGCCGGGGGAGGGTGGGCATGTCGACCTGCCCCTGAGCAGCCTGCGTGAAACCCAGCTCTGGCAGCATATCCACAGCGAAATCGGCCATGTCAGCGCCGAGACCGCCTTGAGCGGCGGCGGCTTGCCACGGGTCTACCGGGCGATCTGCGCGGTGGACGGGCATGTGCCGGTACTGGAAACCCCGGAATCGATCACCGCGGCCGGCCTGGCCGGTGATCCGATTGCCCGGGAAGTGCTGGAGCAGTTCAGTTGCTGGCTGGGTCGGGTGGCGGGTAATAACGTCCTGACCACGGGCGCGCGCGGTGGGGTGTATATCGTCGGTGGGGTGATCCCACGGTTTGCCGACTTTTTCATCAACAGCGGTTTTGCCAGGAGCTTCGCCGACAAAGGCTGCATGAGCGATTACTTCAAGGGCATCCCGGTATGGCTGGTGACAGCCCCGTATTCCGGGCTGATTGGCGCGGGGGTGGCGTTGCAGCAGGCTTTCGGGCACACCCCGGTGTCGGCGGGTTGAGTAAGGCTTCAGGTAGACGCAATTTTCATTGTGGCGAGCGGGCTTGTCGGAACGCCGCACCGCCGCGCTCGGCTGCGAAGCAGCCGTAAAACCAGGCACCACGGTCTACCTGATACACCGCGATTACCGGTTTTAGGGGCGCTTCGCACCCCAGCGCGGGCAAGCCCGCTCGCCACAGATCTTGGCCAGACTTGATACTGGCTGGTATTCATGGGCTTGTCCGCAAAGGTATTCACCCGGGCAACACTGCTTCACGGCTTAATCGATTAAGGCATAATCCGCATTTCAGTCCTCCCCACAACAACAAGGACGATTTCCGTGAGCGTATTCAGTAAGTCCATTCTCCTGGTCGACGACGATCAGGAAATCCGCGAATTGCTGGACACCTACCTCAGCCGTGCCGGTTTCCAGGTGCGTACCGTCGGCGATGGCGCCGGCTTTCGCCAGGCCCTCAACGATGCCCACAGCGATCTGGTGATCCTCGACGTCATGCTGCCCGACGAAGACGGCTTCAGTCTCTGCCGCTGGGTACGCCAGCATCCGCGCCAGGCCCAGGTGCCGATTATCATGCTCACCGCCAGCTCCGACGAGGCCGATCGGGTCATCGGCCTGGAGTTGGGCGCCGACGATTACCTGGGAAAACCCTTCAGCCCACGGGAACTGCAGGCGCGGATCAAGGCCCTGTTGCGCCGTGCCCAGTTCGGCCAGGAGCGCAACGGCAGCGAGGTCCTGGCCTTCGACGACTGGCGCCTGGATACCGTCAGTCACCGATTGTTCCACACCGACGGCGAAGAAGTGATTCTCTCCGGCGCCGACTTCGCCCTGCTCAAGCTGTTCCTCGATCACCCCCAGGAAATCCTCGACCGCGACACCATCGGCAACGCCACCCGTGGGCGCGACCTGATGCCCCTGGACCGGATCGTCGACATGGCGGTCAGCCGCTTGCGCCAACGCCTTCGCGACACCGAAAAACCGCCGCGGCTGATTCGCACCGTGCGCGGCAGCGGCTATCAGTTGGCGGCCAACGTCACTGCGGCCAATGCTCTCTGAACTGCGCCGGCGCCTGCCGGTTCCGCGCTCGCTGCTGGGCCGCATGTTGCTGCTGACCCTGCTGGCGGTGTTGATCGCCCAGACGTTGTCCAGTGTGATCTGGCTCTCGCAGTTGCGCGCGACGCAGCTCGAAGGCCTGGTCACCAGCGCCCGCAGCCTGGCGCACTCGATGACCGCCAGTGTCAGCTACCTGCGCTCGCTGCCGCTGGCCTACCGCCCGCTGGTGCTCGATCAATTGCGCAGCATGGGCGGCACGCGGTTTGTCGTGACCCTCAATGACAAACCCCTGGATATGCGCCTGTTGCCGGCTACGCCGCGCAAGACCGCGGTGCTCGACGCCGTGCACGAGGTCTTGCGCCAGGCCCTGGGCAACGAGGTGGATATCTCGGTGCAATTCGTCAGCCCCGACGACCTGCGGATCTTCAACGGCGGCCTGAAGCTCGACGAGCTGCCGCGCTCCTGGGCCCACTACGCGCTGACCCTGGAGCCGGTCAATCCGCCGGTGCTGGTGACGCAGATCCAGATGTCCCCCGGCGAATGGCTGTACATCGCCTCCCTGCTGCCGGAGCCTTACACCAGCCTGGAAGAGGAAGGCCTGCCGTCCCAGCAGGTGTGGTTTATCGTCCTCACCAGCAGCTTTCTGCTGTTGTTCATCGGCCTGCTGGTGCACTGGCAGAGCCGACCGCTCAAACGCCTGGCGCGGGCGGCGCGGGACATGTCCCTGGGGGATGCGCAGGTACGGCCGGTGGCCGAGGGCGGTGGCAGCGAAGTGGTGGAGGTGGGGCGGGCGTTCAACGCCATGCGTGAGCGTATCAGCCGCTACCTGACCGAGCGCAGCCAGTTGTTCAGCGCGATTTCCCACGATCTGCGCACGCCCATCACCCGCCTGCGCCTGCGGGTCGAGTTGCTGGAGGACGAGAAACTGCAGCACAAGTTCGGTCGCGACCTCGACGAGCTGGAAATGCTGGTCAAGGGCGCGCTGCAATGCGTGAAGGACACCGATATCCACGAGAACATCGAGCCGGTGGACCTCAACCACGCCCTCGATTGCCTGATCGAACCCTACCTGCCGCCCAACGGCAACGGTCGGGTCACGCTGGAGGGGCGCGCCCACTCGGCCTTTCCCGGCAAGCCACTGGCGCTGCGGCGCTGCATGGGCAACCTGATCGACAACGCCCTCAAATATGGTGACAAGGCCCACCTGCACATCGAAGACGACGAGGAGGCCTTTGTGCTGCATGTCGACGACGAGGGCCCGGGGGTGCCCGAGCAACGTCTGGAGCAGGTGTTCGAACCGCATTTTCGCTTGTCCGGCCAGCAACAGGGCTACGGCCTGGGGCTGGGCATTGCGCGCAATATCGCCCACAGCCATGGCGGCGAAGTGAGCTTGCAAAACCTGCGCGACGGCGGGCTGCGGGTTACTTTGTACTTGCCGCGAAATGCCGACTGATCGACAGGCAGGCCTGTTCCGCACTGATGCTCAGTGCCGGCTCGAGTGCGTCTGGCATGAGGATATCGGCTGAGACCGGCACTTCCCGCGCACGCGCCATGGCCGCACGGATGCGGTGCTCGCGCACGCGGCTGTTGCTCTGGCTGAAGTAGCGCTGCAAGGCTTCCATCGCCTGTTCATAGGGCTCGCCGCACAACGCCAGCTGCCGTTCACGCTCATGCAGCGCCAGGCGCTTGGCCTGTTCTTCACCATGGCGGCGAACACTGAAACTGCGGCTCAGGCAGTAACCGTGAATCCGTGTACTGGCCCGCCAGTAGCCGGTGTTGTTGGTCTCGACCCGGATCACCCCGGGATGCCCGCTGGTGTTGTGGGGCATCAGGCGCTGGCGCTCTTCATAGCTTTGCGAAGGCTGCATTTTCAGTACCAGGGCGTTGCGGTAGGACTCGGCCATGCACCGGGCCGGTTCCTCGCCACCACACTCGGCAAAGTTGAAGACCCCGCCCAGTTGGGCGCCGCCACGTATGACCTCGACCTTCCAGGCACACAGGCCCTGGCCGTTGTAGACCGGGAAAATGCCGCATTGGCGGGGGTTGCGCAGATGGGGGGCAACCATGGATCACACCTCCTTTGGGGCGCTGGACCGGCGCACCTGAAATGAAGAAGTGCAGCAGATTCGCCGAAGTAAAGGAGTGCTTCAATGTGGGAAAAGACGTTAGGGATCGCTCCTACATTGGAAAGGGAAACGGCTTATTCAGCAATTTTCCTACCTTGCGGAGCCTGGCGCCGAAGGATGCTGCCCAGATGGTTTTGTCACTGGTTGGTGACATTTGCGCGGGGCTTCGTGACCTGGCTGCGTGGGATGGCTGGCTAGAATCGCCCGATGACAGGCATTCGTTCCACTGCCGATCAGCCAAGATTGAACACGGTCAGCTGTAGGAGCTGGCTTGCCGGCGATAGCGATGTCACTTTCACCGCCGCCATCGCCGGCAAGCCAGCTCCTACAGGGAGGCCGATGTTTTCAAAGTCGCATTTCCTTATTTGACGGCCTTGGGAATGCGCCTTGTCTTTTGATACTGACAATAAGAAAGGTACTCGGATGAACACCCTTGAACTGCCCTTCAGCAGTTGGCTCAATGCCCCGGCTCATGGTGCCTGGTTGCTCGCCGAAGGCCGGCGATTGCTGGCGTTCGCCAAGGCTTCGCGCCTGGCCGAAGGCTTCGGCAATCTCGACGAGCGCGGGCAACTGGCGGAGGGGGCCATGGCCGAAACCATGAACACCGCGCGCATGACCCACAGTTTCGCGATGGCGCATATCCAGGGGATTCCCGGTTGCCTGGGGCTGGTCGATCACGGTGTCGCCGCCCTGTGGGGCCCGTTGCGCGATGCCACCCACGGCGGTTGGTATGCGGCACCTGATCACCGCGACGGCAACAGTGGCAAGGCCGCCTACCTGCATGCCTTTGTCGCCCTGGCCGCGAGTTCCGCGGTGCTCGCCGGCAGCGCCGATGCCCCGCGGCTGCTGGCCGAAGCGATCCGTGTGCTCGAGACGCATTTCTGGAGCGAGGAGGAGGGCACCCTGTGTGAATCCTTCGTCCGCGATTGGCAGCAGGAAGAAGCCTATCGCGGTGCCAACAGCAATATGCACGGCACCGAGGCCTTTCTCGCCCTGGCCGATGTCACCGGCGACAGTCGCTGGCTGGATCGCGCGTTGCGCATTGTCGAACGGGTGATCCACCATCACGCCGCCGGCAACGATTTCATGGTCATCGAGCACTTCGATCGCCAGTGGCAACCCCTGCGCGAGTACAACCACGACAACCCGGCGGACGGCTTTCGCCCCTATGGCATCACGCCCGGTCACGGTTTCGAGTGGGCGCGGCTGGTGTTGCACCTGGAGGCCGCGCGCCGCCAGGCCGGCCTGCTCACCCCTGGCTGGCTGCTGGACGACGCCCGTGGGCTGTTCGACAGCGCCTGTCGTCATGGTTGGAACGCCGATGGGGCCCCGGGTATCGTCTACACGCTGGACTGGGACAATCGCCCGGTGGTTCGCCAGCGCCTGCATTGGACCCATGCCGAAGCCAGCGCCACGGCCGCCGCCTTGCTCCGGCGCACCGGCGAGGCGCAGTACGAAACCTGGTATCGACGCTTCTGGGATTTCATCGAGCTGCACTTCATCGATCAGGCGCTGGGCAGCTGGCACCACGAACTGGATGAGCACAATCGGCCCGATGCCAAGATCTGGGGTGGCAAACCCGACCTCTATCATGCCTTTCAAGCGGTGCTGCTTCCGGGCCTGCCACTCGCTCCGAGCCTCGCGAGCGCTCTGGCCCGCCAATCCTAGACTGATCACCGCAACGAAAACCATGTAACCATGCGGTGACATTTGCACGTCCCTTCGTTACCTGCGAGGGGCCTTGCCTTGACTAGAATCCCATGCAGCGCAAGCACCAGACTTGCATGCATAACAACAAGAAAGGTACTACAGATGAATTCGATTTCCCGCCTCGCCGCTGTCGTTTCTCTCGCCTCGTTGTTTCCCCTAAGCGCTCTTGCCGCCGACTCGAAAGGGTCCGTGGAAGTTGTCCATTGGTGGACTTCCGGTGGTGAAAAAGCCGCGGTCGATGTCCTGAAAGCTCAAGTTGAAAAAGACGGCTTCACCTGGAAAGACGGCGCTGTAGCCGGCGGCGGCGGTGCCACTGCCATGACCGTGCTGAAAAGCCGTGCCGTGGCCGGTAACCCTCCGGGTGCCGCGCAGATCAAGGGGCCGGACATCCAGGAGTGGGCGTCTACCGGGCTGCTTGACACGGATGTCCTGAAGTCCGTTGCCAAAGATGAGAAATGGGACAGCCTGCTCGACAAGAAAGTCTCCGATACCGTGAAGTACAACGGTGATTACGTGGCCGTGCCGGTGAACATTCACCGCGTCAACTGGCTGTGGATCAACCCTGAAGTCTTCAAGAAAGCCGGTATCGAAAAAGCCCCGACCACCCTCCAGGAATTCTACGCCGCCGGCGACAAGCTCAAGGCCGCGGGCTTCATTGCGCTCGCCCACGGCGGTCAGCCTTGGCAGGATAGCACCGTGTTCGAAGCAGTCGTGTTGTCGGTGATGGGGGTCGATGGCTACAAGAAAGCCCTGGTCGACCTGGACAACGCCGCCCTGACCGGTCCTGAAATGGTCAAGGCGCTGACCGAGCTGAAGAAAGTCGCGACCTACATGGACGTCGACGGTAAAGGCCAGGACTGGAACCTGGAAGCGGCCAAGGTCATCAACGGCAAGGCCGGCATGCAGATCATGGGTGACTGGGCCAAGAGCGAATGGACGGCAGCCAAGAAAGTCGCCGGCAAGGACTACCAGTGCGTAGCCTTCCCGGGCACCGAGAAAGCCTTCACCTACAACATCGACTCCCTGGCGATGTTCAAGCAGAAAGACAAGGGCACCGCGGCGGGCCAGCAGGACATCGCCAAGGTGGTCCTGGGTGAAAACTTCCAGAAAATCTTCAGCATCAACAAGGGCTCGATCCCGGTTCGCAACGACATGCTCCACGAAATGGACAAGCTCGGCTTCGACGAGTGTGCCCAGAAAGCGGCCAAGGACTTCCTGGATGATGCCAAGACCGGCGGCCTGCAACCGAGCATGGCGCACAACATGGCAACCACGTTGGCGGTACAGGGCGCGTTCTTTGACGTAGTGACCAACTACATCAACGACCCGAAAGCCGATCCAGCCGATGCCGCCAAAAAACTCGGCGCAGCGGTCAAGTCCGCCAAGTAGTTTTCAGCAGCGCAGCTCCACCCTGTAGGAGCTGGCTTGCCGGCGATGACGGAATGTCAGTCACGGGATGTACCTACTGACACACCGTCATCACCAGCCAGCCGGTTTCCACAAGGGATCTGCATGTAGTCCTTATTCCCCTGTAGTGGATTTTCCCATGAGTTCTGTTGCTGTGTTCAGCAAAGCCTCGCCGTTCGATGCATTGCAGCGCTGGCTACCCAAACTGGTGCTGGCGCCCAGCATGTTCATTGTCCTGGTGGGCTTCTATGGCTACATCCTGTGGACGTTCGTACTGTCGTTCACCAACTCGACTTTCCTGCCGTCCTACAAATGGGTCGGCCTGGCGCAATACGCGCGGTTGTTCGATAACGACCGCTGGTGGGTGGCGAGCAAGAACCTGGCGCTGTTCGGCGGCTTGTTCATCGGCGTCACCCTGGTGATCGGCGTGCTGCTGGCGGTGTTCCTCGACCAGCGCATCCGTCGCGAAGGTTTCATCCGTACCATTTACCTGTACCCGATGGCGCTCTCGATGATCGTCACCGGTACCGCCTGGAAATGGCTGCTCAACCCGGGCATGGGCCTGGACAAACTGCTACGTGACTGGGGTTGGGAAGGCTTCCGCCTGGACTGGCTGATCGACCCGGACCGTGTGGTCTATTGCCTGGTGATCGCAGCGGTCTGGCAAGCCTCGGGGTTCATCATGGCGATGTTCCTGGCCGGCCTGCGCGGTGTCGATCAATCGATCATCCGTGCCGCCCAGATCGATGGCGCGAGCCTGCCCAGGATCTACTGGAAGGTAGTACTGCCAAGCCTGCGTCCGGTGTTCTTCAGTGCGGTGATGATCCTGGCGCACATCGCGATCAAGAGTTTCGACCTGGTCGCGGCGATGACCGCCGGTGGCCCGGGCTACTCGTCCGACCTGCCGGCCATGTTCATGTATTCCTTCACCTTCAGTCGCGGCCAGATGGGCATGGGCTCGGCCAGTGCGATTCTGATGCTCGGTGCGATTCTCGCGATCATCGTGCCTTACCTGTATTCCGAGCTGAGGACCAAGCGTCATGACTAGTCTTGCCCACAAACCGGCGATCAGCCTGAGTCGCATCGCCATCTACGCGGTGCTGATCCTCGCCGTGCTGCTCTATCTGGTACCGCTGGTGGTCATGCTGTTGACCAGCTTCAAATCACCGGAAGACATCAGCACCGGCAACCTGCTGAGCTGGCCGACGGTGATTACCGATATCGGCTGGGTCAAGGCCTGGGCTACGGTCAACGGCTACTTCTGGAACTCGATCAAGATCACCGTTCCGGCGGTGCTGATCTCCACCGCCATCGGCGCGTTGAACGGCTATGTGCTGTCGATGTGGCGCTTTCGCGGTTCGCAGTTGTTCTTCGGCCTGTTGCTGTTCGGCTGCTTCCTGCCATTCCAGACCGTGCTGCTGCCGGCCTCGTTCACCCTCGGCAAGATGGGCCTGGCCAGCACCACCACGGGCCTGGTGTTCGTGCACATCGTTTACGGCCTGGCGTTCACCACGCTGTTCTTCCGTAACTACTACGTGAGCATTCCCGATGCGCTGGTAAAGGCGGCACGCCTGGATGGCGCGGGTTTCTTCACCATCTTCCGGCTGATCATTCTGCCGATGTCGACCCCGATCATCATGGTCTGCCTGATCTGGCAGTTCACCCAGATCTGGAACGACTTCCTCTTCGGTGTGGTGTTCTCCAGCGGTGATTCGCAGCCGATCACGGTGGCGCTGAACAACCTGGTCAACACCAGTACCGGGGTCAAGGAATACAACGTTGATATGGCAGCGGCGATGATCGCCGGGCTGCCGACCCTGCTGGTCTATGTGGTCGCAGGCAAGTATTTCGTGCGCGGGCTGACGGCCGGCGCAGTCAAGGGGTAATCATGGCAACGCTCGAACTTCGTAATGTAAACAAGACCTACGGCGCCGGTCTGCCGGACACCCTGAAGAACATCGAACTGTCGATCTCGGACGGTGAGTTCCTGATCCTGGTGGGGCCTTCGGGCTGTGGCAAGTCGACGCTGATGAACTGCATCGCGGGCCTGGAGAACATCACCGGCGGCGCGATCATGATCGATGACCAGGACGTCAGCGGCATGAGTCCGAAGGATCGTGACATCGCCATGGTGTTCCAGTCCTATGCGCTGTACCCGACCATGAGCGTGCGCGAGAACATCGAGTTCGGCTTGAAAATCCGCAAGATGGCGCAGTCGGCCATTGACGAGGAGGTCGCCCGGGTCGCCAAGCTGCTGCAGATCGAACATTTGCTCAACCGCAAGCCCGGCCAGTTGTCCGGCGGCCAGCAACAGCGCGTGGCCATGGGCCGTGCCCTGGCGCGGCGGCCGAAGATCTACCTGTTCGACGAACCGCTGTCCAACCTCGACGCCAAGCTGCGGGTCGAGATGCGCACCGAAATGAAACTGATGCACCAGCGCCTGAAAACCACCACGGTCTACGTGACCCACGACCAGATCGAAGCCATGACCCTGGGCGACAAGGTGGCGGTGATGAAGGACGGCATCATCCAGCAGTTCGGCACGCCGAAGCAGATCTACAACGACCCGGCGAACCTGTTCGTCGCCAGCTTTATCGGTTCGCCGCCGATGAACTTCATCCCCCTGCGCCTGCAACGCAAGGACGGTCGCCTGCTGGCCTTGCTCGACAGCGGCCAGGCCCGTTGCGAGTTGCCGCTGGGGGTGACCGACGCCGGTCTTGAAGACCGCGAAATCATCCTCGGCATGCGCCCGGAGCAGATCAGCCTGATGCAGGGCGAGCCCAATGGGCTGCCGAGCATCCGTGCCGAAGTGCAGGTCACCGAACCGACCGGTCCGGACACCCTGGTGTTCGTCAACCTCAATGGAACCAAGGTCTGCTGCCGTCTGGCGCCGGACGTGGCGCCGCAGGTCGGCGAAACCCTGACCCTGCAATTCGATCCGGCCAAGGTGTTGCTGTTCGACGCCCAGACCGGTGAACGCCTGGGGGTGGTGGCCAAGCCGCAAGCCCAGGTGCATGCCGACAATGTGGCGCAATTCAAGGGCCGCTGATTGTGGCGAGGGAGCTTGCTCCCGCTGGGCCGCGAAGCGGCCCTGAAACCTGAGCATGGGATGTATCAGGAAAAGCGTCTGCCAAAGAGATTTGACGCATTACAGACGATGTAAACGACGTTTGATAAAAACCGTTAATAACAATAAGACGAGGATGTAGGGATGAAAAAGAAAAACACCAATGCCCGCCTGTTTTGCCAATTGTCGGCGGCGGCAACACTGGTCCTGGCTGGCCATGCAATGGCGGACGATGCGTTCAGTGCCAATTCCAAATGGATGACCGGTGACTGGGGCGGAGAGCGCACCAAGCTGATCGAAGAAGGCATCGACATCAAGATGGATTATGTCGGTGAAGTCGGTAGCAATCTGCACGGTGGCTACAACAACAACCATACCTCGCGTTACGCCGACCAGTTTGGTCTGGGCGTGGCGTTGGACCTGCAAAAATTGTGGGGCTGGGATAACACCCAGGCCAAGATCCAGCTCACCAACCGTAACGGTGAGAACATCTCCAATGATCGCATTGGCGACCCTCGTGCCGGCACCTTGAGCTCCTCCCAGGAAGTCGACGGTCGCGGCCACATGGTCCGTCTGACCCAGTTGTGGATCCAGCACCAGATGTTCGACAACAAGCTGGACGTGAAACTCGGCTATTTCGGCGAAGGCGAAGACTTCAACACCTTTCCGTGCGATTTCCAGAACCTGTCGTTCTGTGGCTCGCAGGTGGGTAACTATGTCAACACCTGGTACAACTGGCCTGTCGCCCAGGCCGCTATTCGTGTGAAGTACAACATCACGCCTGAGCTGTATGCGCAGATCGGTGCGTACAACCAGAACCCCTCGCAACTGCAGCACGGTAACGGCTTCAAGCTCAGCGGCAGTGGGACCAAGGGCACCGTCTTGCCGGTCGAACTGGTCTGGTCACCGAAGGTCAACGACCTGCCGGGCGAATACCGTGTCGGTTACTACAAAAGCGCGGCTCCGGCTAATGACGTGCTCAGGGACAACAATGGTGGGGACGCGGCAGCGAGCGGTCTCCCTTATCGTGTCCACAACAGCAAGCACGGTTACTGGTTCGTGGCCCAGCAGCAACTCACCAGCCACAACGGCGACGCTTCCCGCGGTCTGAACATCGCGGCCAACGCGACCTTCCACGACAAGGCCACCAACCTCGTCGACAACTACCAGTCGGTGATGTTCGTGTACAAGGGGCCGTTCGATGCGCGTCCGAAGGATGACGTCGGGATCGGTTTCGCCCGTATCCATGTCAACCAGGACGTGAGGGAAAACGCCGAGTTGCAAAACGCGGCCAATAACGTCAGCGACTACAACAACCCGCTGTACTCGCCACTGCGCGACACCGAGTTCAACACCGAGATCAACTACGGCTTCCACGTCACCAACTGGCTGACCGTACGTCCCAACCTGCAGTACGTCACCCACCCGGGTGGTGTGAATCAAGTCGACAACGCCGTGGTTGCTGGCCTGAAAATTCAGTCGGTCTTCTAAGGCTTCGGCTGATAAGCTCTCTCTCTATGTGCGCATCTTGCGGATGGTCCACCAGACCGTCCGCTTTTTTTTGGGTGCGTAGCAAGGGCGAAGCGCCAGAGCAATACGCTTTCGCAGACGCTACGTAACCTGTGGGAGCAGGGCGTGTCGGATCGCCGCTCCCACAGTCACATGGATACGGCAAACGATTTTCAGGATTCGCGGCACATGCATGAGCAACCGCTACAACGCTTTTTCAAATCCCGGCGTGAACAGCCGGTGTTCCAGTGGGAGCGCTTTCAACAGCGCGAGGTGCTGGTGATCGACCATCCGCTGTGCCAGGCGGTGTTCAGCCGCCAGGGCGCGCAGTTGCTGCATTTCCAGCCGAGCGGGCAGAAACCCTGGTTGTGGTGCGCGGCCAAATGGCCACAGGTCGGGGCGATTCGCGGCGGGGTGCCGGTGTGTTGGCCCTGGTATGGCCGGCATCCGAGCGAAAACGCCTGGCCGTCCCATGGTTGGGCGCGGCTGATCGACTGGAAACTGTTGGAAAGCAGCAGCGATGAGGAGGGTGTCAGCCTGCACTGGCGTTTGCAGCTCTGCGACTGGCAGGTCGACCTGCATGCGCGGCTGGGCGAAAACATGGAACTGCGCTTGAGCACCGAGCATCAGGACAGTGAGCCGTGCCAGTTGAGCCATGCATTGCACGCCTATTGGCGTATTGGCGATGTCGGTGAGATAGCGCTGTCTGGGCTCGACGGCGCGCAGGGTTATGACCAATTGAATCGCCAGGCATGCCGGCAGGAAGGTGAGTTGCGGGTCGATGGCGGGTGTCAGCGGGTGTTCCAGCATGACGGTGAACTGCACCTCAAGGATCACGCCTGGCAGCGGGAACTGTGCATCGACACCGGCGACAGCGCCGACACCGTGGTCTGGCATCCGGGGCACCGGCCGTTGCTGGGGGTGAGCTGGAATGAAGTGATGGGGTTTGTCTGTGTCGAGGCCGCCAGTGGCGGCACCGACAGCCTGTGCCTGGCACCCGGGGAGCGGGCGCATCTGAGTTTGCAGGCGCGGGCCAGTATTTGAGCTGAGTAAGGCGGCGGCTGTCCGGCCGCCTTCGCGGGCAAGCTCCGCTCCCACAGGTGATTCGCGGGCAAGCTTCGCTCCGACAGGTGATTCACGGGCAAGCTCCGCTCCGACAGGTGATTCACGGGCAAGCTCCGCTCCCACAGGTGATTCGCGGTCAAACTGTGGGAGCGGAGCTTGCCCGCGAAGGCGATATCAGCGTTTCACCTCACTCAGAGGCTCAGTTGAACTCGTCACCCACCGGATAACGGCTGGCGTTGAGGCTTTCCTTGATCTTGCGCAGATGTGGCTGGAAATCCACGCCACGACGCAGGGTCATGCCGGTGGCCAACACGTCCAATACCGTCAACTGGATGATCCGCGAGGTCATCGGCATGTAGATGTCGGTGTCTTCCGGCAGCGGAATATTCAGGCTCAGGGTACTGGCCTTGGCCAGCGGCGAACCCGCCGCCGTCAACCCCAGCACCGAAGCACCGTTCTCCCGGGCGATACGCGCCACTTCCACCAGCTCGCGGGTGCGCCCGGTATAGGAAATAATCACGAACAGCTCACCCGTGTGGGCCACCGAAGCGAGCATCCGCTGCATCAGTACATCGGCGTGGGCGGTGACCGCCAGGTTGAAGCGGAAGAACTTGTGCTGGGCATCCAGGGCCACCGGCGCCGAAGCGCCCAGGCCGAAGAAGTGGATCTGCCGGGCCTGGATCAACAGGTCGACGGCGCGGCTGATCAGGTTCGGGTCGAGGGCCTGGCAGGCGCTGTCCAGGGAGGCGATGGCGCTGCCGAAGATCTTTTGCGTGTAGGCCTCGGGATTGTCATCGGCTTCCACCGCGCGGCTGACATAGGCCGCGCCGCTGGCCAGGCTCTGGGCCAGTTGCAACTTGAGTTCGGGATAGCCGCTGACTCCGAACGAGCGGCAGAAGCGGTTGACTGTCGGCTCGCTGACCGAGGCCGCCTGCGCCAGGGCGGCGATGCTGAAACGGGTCGCCTGCTGTGGGTTGAGCAGGATGACTTCGGCGACTTTGCGCTCGGCCTTGTTCAGGTCTTCGAGGCGGCCCTGGATCTGCTCCAGGAGATTTCGCACGCGGTCCATTTGGTGGTTCCTTGATTCGAGGCAACTTGGGTTCTGCAAGGCCCGGAACAATGCCCTTGGGCAGCTCCCGGCGGTGGCCTATCCTACTGATGGCGTGTGATGACCACCACTCGGAATCATCATATTGATAAAATGTTGTGGTTATTACTACATTTTTCCTTGAGTGATGCCTCGAAAAAAGGTATTTATCGTTTAACTTGATAAAAGAACAAACATCATGCCTTCGATAACGGTTGAACCGTGCACCTTTGCCTTGTTTGGCGCCTTGGGCGACCTGGCGCTTCGCAAGCTGTTTCCTGCCTTGTATCACCTCGATGGCGCGGGCCTGCTACATGAGGACACGCGCATCCTGGCATTGGCCCGCGAGCCCGGCAGCAATGCCGAGCACCTGGCGACCATCGAAGAAGCACTGCGGGTGTTTGTCGAGGACCGGGAAATCGACGAAGTGGTGCTCGAGCGCTTCCTCGCGCGCCTGAGCTACCTGCATGTCGACTTCCTCAAGCCCGACGATTATGTCGCCCTGGCCGAGCAGGCCGGTACCCGCCAGTGCCTGATCGCCTATTTCGCCACGCCGGCATCGGTCTATGGCGCGATCTGCGAGAACCTGGCCAAGGTCGGCCTGGCGGACAACACCCGGGTGGTGCTGGAAAAACCCATCGGTTCGGACCTCGAGTCGTCGCGCAAGGTCAACGACGCCGTGGCGCGGTTCTTCCCGGAAAACCGCACCTATCGCATCGACCACTACCTGGGCAAGGAGACGGTGCAGAACCTGATCGCCCTGCGTTTCGCCAATAGCCTGTTCGAAACCCAGTGGAACCAGAATTACATCTCCCACGTGGAAATCACCGTGGCCGAGAAGGTCGGTATCGAAGGCCGCTGGGGCTACTTCGACAAGGCCGGCCAACTGCGCGACATGATCCAGAACCACCTGCTGCAACTGCTCTGCCTGATCGCCATGGACCCGCCGGCCGACCTTTCGGCCGACAGCATCCGTGACGAGAAGGTCAAGGTCCTCAAGGCCCTGGCGCCGATCAGCCCGGAAGGCCTGACCACCCAGGTGGTGCGCGGCCAGTACATCGCCGGGCACAGCGAAGGGCATTCGGTGCCGGGTTACCTGGAGGAAGAAAACTCCAACACCCAGAGCGACACCGAGACCTTCGTCGCCCTGCGTGCCGATATCCGCAACTGGCGCTGGGCCGGCGTGCCGTTCTACCTGCGTACCGGCAAGCGCATGCCGCAGAAGTTGTCGCAGATCGTCATCCACTTCAAGGAACCGTCACACTATATCTTCGCCCCGGAGCAGCGCCTGCAGATCAGCAACAAGCTGATCATCCGCCTGCAACCGGACGAAGGTATTTCCCTGCGGGTGATGACCAAGGAGCAGGGCCTGGACAAGGGCATGCAACTGCGCAGCGGGCCGCTGCAACTGAATTTCTCCGACACTTATCGCAGTGCGCGGATTCCGGACGCCTACGAGCGTCTGTTGCTGGAAGTGATGCACGGCAACCAGAACCTGTTTGTCCGTAAAGATGAGATCGAAGCCGCGTGGAAATGGTGCGACCAGTTGATCGCCGGCTGGAAGAAATCCGGCGATGCGCCCAAGCCGTACGCGGCGGGGTCCTGGGGACCGATGAGCTCCATTGCACTGATCACGCGGGATGGGAGGTCGTGGTATGGCGATATCTGAATTGAAACTGCCCCTGGGCGTGCAGGCGCATGAATTCCGCAGCCCGGCGCTGTTAGCCGAGGGCCAGGCGCAAGCCGTGGCCGAGCAACTGCGGGCGGCCATTGCCGCGCGCGGCGTGGCGACCCTGGTGGTGTCCGGCGGACGCAGCCCGGTGGCGTTCTTCCAGAGCCTGGTGAAACAGGCGCTGGACTGGTCTCGTGTGGTCGTCAGCCTCGCCGACGAGCGCTGGGTGCCGGTGGAACACGCTGACAGCAATGCCGGCCTGCTCAAGCGCTACCTGCTCCAGGGCCCGGCGGCCAAGGCGCGGTTTATCGGCTTGTACAGTGCCGCGGCGAACCTGGAAGCGGCCGCTGAACAAGCTGATCAACTGCTCGCCGAACTGCCGCCTATCGACGTGCTGGTCCTGGGCATGGGCGACGACGGTCACACCGCCTCGCTGTTCCCCGGCAGCCCGAACCTGGCGGCGGCCCTGCAAGTGGATGGCAGCCGGCGGATCTGGCCGATGCTGGCGCCGAGCGTGCCGCACCAGCGCCTGACCATGAGCCGGGCCCTGCTGGCTTCGGCGGCCTTCACCGTGCTGGCGATTTCCGGCCAGTCGAAGCTGGCCACCCTGAATGCCGCATTGGCCGGCGATGACCTCGCCGCCATGCCGATTCGCGCTTTCTTGCAACCTACCCTGAATATCTACTGGTGCCCATGAGTCAAGGATCCGCTGCTATGACAAAAAATGTCCCGACCGTCTCCATGGCAGACAAGGTCGCCCTGATCGATGAGCTCTGCGCCCGTGCACGGATTCTTCCGGTGATCACCATTGCCCGCGAGCAGGATGTCCTGCCGCTGGCCGACGCCCTGGCCGCCGGCGGCCTGACCGCACTGGAAGTGACCCTGCGCTCGCAGTTCGGTCTCAAGGCCATTCAGATCCTGCGCGAACAGCGTCCGGAGCTGGTGACCGGTGCCGGCACCGTGCTCGATCGGCAGATGCTGGCGGCGGCGGAGGCGGCGGGTTCGCAGTTCATCGTCACCCCGGGGATTACCCGTGACCTGCTGGAAGCCAGCGTCGACAGCCCGATCCCCTTGTTGCCCGGCATCAGCAATGCCTCGGGGATCATGGAGGGGTATGGCCTGGGCTATCGCCGCTTCAAGCTGTTCCCGGCGGAAGTCAGCGGCGGCGTGGCGGCGATCAAGGCCCTGGGCGGCCCGTTCGGCGAAGTCAAATTCTGCCCGACCGGTGGTGTCGGCCCGGCCAATATCAAGAGCTACATGGCGTTGAAAAACGTGATGTGCGTGGGCGGTAGCTGGATGCTCGATCCCGAGTGGATCAAGAACGGTGACTGGGCGCGGATCCAGGAGTGCACCGCCGAGGCGCTGGCCCTGCTGGACTGATTCATCGTTACTGAATTCGTTGTGTGTTCTACGGCTTTACGGTGCGCTTGGTCGGCGCACCGTTTTTTTTTGCCTGGCGAAAAGCCGTGCCGTACCGTTATCGCGCGTAGGACGCGGACCTGTAGGAGCAAGCTTGCTCGCGATCCCGCGAAGCGGGCCATTCAACCGCTCAATTCGCCCAGCGCCCGCGCCAGCAACTTCAGGTCTTGCGCCGAGTTGGCCAACCCCGGTGTGACCCGGATGCAATTGCCATGGGCCGTACCGTCGCGGACCACGGTAAACAGGTTGTACTGCGCCAAGAGTCGGTCGACCATCCGCTGCTGGTCCGGTTCATGTCGAAAGCGCAGTGAGGTGATGCCGCAATACAGCCGCGGATCATCCGGTGTCAGCACCTCGATACCCGGCATCCCGCGTGCCGCGCTCACCCAGATATCCCGCAGGTAATTGAGTCGTGCGCCCTTGGCCGCCGAGCCGCCCAGTGCCCGATGTTCCTCGAAGACCAGGGGCAAGGTCATCCAGGCGGGGATATTCGGCGTGCCATAGGGGGCACGGGCGCGGATGTCGCTGATCGGGTAGCGTTCCTCGCCCATATCCGGGTCGATATCCGCCAGGCGCGTCGGATCGATATAGATAAAGCCCAGGCTCAGGGGCGCGCCCATCCATTTCTGCAGGTTGAAACCGGCAAACAGGATACCCAGCGCTTCGAGGTTGAAATCGATCTGGCCCAGGGCATGGGCGCCATCGAGAATCACATCCACCCCATGTTCGCGGGCCGCGGCCGCAATGGCCTGCACCGGCATCACCAACCCGCTGCGATGGGTGACGTAGGTCAGGGCCATCAGCTTCAGTCGAGGATAACGCTCGAAAGCTTCCTCATAGGTTTCCACCAGGCTGGCGAAGCTCACCGGGCAGGGATGGCTGATCTCGATCAACTCGACGCCGCGGTTGCGTGCCAGCCAGCGCATGGCGCCGAGGACGCTGGGGTATTCCTGGTCGCTGACCAGCAACTGATCGCCGGGCCGCAGGACGTTGTAGTTGCGGATCAGGGAGTGCAGGCCGTCGCTGGCGCAGCGGGTCAGGGCCACGGCCTCGTGTCGGGTACCCAGCAGATCGGCCAGTTGCGCGCGAATCTCCAGGCTTTCGATGGTTTCGAAGCGTTGGCGTACATGCACCGAGTTACTGCGGTTGATGAACTCGATATGGCCTTCGTAGGCCTCCACGACACTGCGGGTCATACGCCCGAAGTAGCCGTTTTCCAGGTTGATCGGGCCGGGCTCCAGGTCATAGCGCGCGGCCACGCCGTGCCAGAAGTGTTCGTCGCGGGCGTGCTCTTCATTCCATGGCATGGTGGTGCTTCTCTCGACAACGGGGTCAATGGCGGGGTTTGGGCTTGCCGTGCTTGGCACGCAGCGGGTCGAGCAGGTCGGACAAACCGTTGTGGTCGATCTCCTGCATCAAGGCGAGCAGACCACCGAGTTCGCCGTGGGGGAAACCCTCGCGGGCGAACCAGTTCAGGTACGGGCCGGGCAGGTCGGCGATGATCCGCCCCTTGTATTTGCCAAACGGCATTTCACGGGTGACCAGCAGTTCAAGTTTCTCGGGATTCATGGGCAACCTTGTCTTGCGCTGTTCAGGCGTCTCGAAAAATACAGGCATTCTGCATGCAGGCCAATTGACAGATCATGCAAATAACCGCCATACAGATTCTTTGAATATTTTTAAACTTATGAAATATAAGTAAAAAATAATCGATCAGGGTTTGGCACGGTGACTGCAACCGTCTTGGCTAACGTTCACCACCAGAAGGAATTGAGCCATGACCAACATCAATAAAGAAGCCATATCGATTCTCAACGATCTGATCGAAGTCAGCAAAGACGGTCAGAAAGGTTTTCAGAGCTGTGCTGAAGACATCAAGAATCCCGAGCTGAAGGCGTTGTTCGTGCAGCGTGCCAGCGAGTGTGCGACCTCCGCGGCGGAGCTGCAGGTCGAGGTGCGCAAATTGGGCGGCGATCCGGAGACTTCTACCAGTGTGGCCGGTGACCTGCGCCGTCGTTGGGTAGATGTGAAATCGCTGTTCACCGGCAAGGGTGAAGAGGCGGTCCTCAACGAAGCCGAGCGCGGTGAAGACCACGCCAAGAAAGCCTACAGCGAAGCACTGGTGAAGCTGACCAAGCACAACCTGGTGGGCCTCACCGACCTGGTGAACCGTCAATACCAGGGTGTGCTGCGCAACCACGACCAAGTGAAAGCGCTGCGTAACATCGCCCGCGCCAGCTAGGTTTCACGCTGCCACAAAAAACGCCGGTTGATCCGGCGTTTTTTGTGGGTTCAAGAAAATGTGAAGCCAGGCACGCTCCTGTGGCGAGCGGGCAAGCCCGCTCGCCACAACCACAAGACGGCGTTTTGCCTCAAATTTCCTCGACTGACAGGCCCCTATGAGACCGTGATCAGCCAATGGTGATCGGCGGCGGGCTGGTCAGGGTGACCGTCTGTTGCTTGCGCGGTGCGAGGATCTCGGCCTCGCCGTCGACCACCAGTTCATCGCGCTGGTTGAACACACGGGTGGCGATGCGTACACGGAATTTCGGCAGCTTCTCGAGGATCTCCAGGCGCACGGTCAGGGTGTCGCCGATCTTCACCGGTTTCTGGAAGCTCATCTGCTGGCCCAGGTAGATGGTGCCCGGCCCGGGCAGCTCGCAGGCCACCGCGGCGCTGATCAGCGCACCGCTGAACATGCCGTGGGCAATACGTTCCTTGAACATGCTCGCCGCAGCGAACTCGGGGTCCAGGTGCACCGGGTTGTGATCGCCGGACATGGCGGCGAACAACTGGATATCGCGCTCTTCAACGGTCTTGCTGTAGCTGGCGGTCTGGCCGACTTCAAGGGCTTCGTAAGGCGTGTTGGTAACCTGGGTCATCGCAAGGTGGTCCTGTAAGGGTGTTATCTGAAATCAACGGATTGATTTCAACGTTGGTGATTGAGCCGGCGATCATTCCGAGCGCGACGGTCGACGATGGGCCAGGGCCTGTTCCAGCCACTGGATCACATCGCGGGTGACTTCCTCGCGGTTGGTCTCGTTGAACACTTCATGCCGTGCCTGTGGGTAGACGTTCAATTGCAGGTTCTGGCTACCGGCGGCGCGCAAAGCGTCGGCCAGATCCTTGAGACGCTTGCCCTCGCTGACCGGATCACATTCGCCGCCGATCACCAGCAGCGGCAGGCCCGGGTCGATCTGTGCAAGGTTTTTCGTCTTGCTGATCTGCTGCAGGCCGCCGAGCAGATCAATCCACAATTGGTTGGTGCAACGGAAACCGCACAGCGGGTCGTTGACGTATTTGTCCACTTCATCGGGGTCACGGCTCAACCAGTCGAAGGCCGTGCGGTTGGGTTTGAAGGCCTTGTTGAATGAGCCGAACGACAGCCAGTCGATCAGTGCGCTGCGTCCGGTGGGGCCCTGGCGCCAGCGCTCGAAGCGGGCAATCGCAGCGGCCGCGCGGTACAGCGCCACCGGCTGGAAGTTCGAGCCGCTGAGAATCGCGCCCTGCAGGCTGGCGCTGTGGTGCAGCAGATAGGCCTGGGCGATGTAGCTGCCCATGCTGTGGCCGAGCAGGATGATCGGCACCCCGGGGTGCTGTTCGCCGATACGCTGGTTGAGGCTGGCCAGGTCACTGACCATCGCGCACCAGCCGTCCTGGTCGGCGTAGTGGCCGAGGATACCGTGTTCGGCGGTCTTGCCGTGGCCGCGTTGGTCGAGGGCGTACAGGCCGTGGCCGGCGGCGCACAGCGCCTCGGCCAGGCGCTCGTAGCGCCCGCTGTGCTCGGCCATGCCGTGGGACAGCATGATCAGCGCTTTCGGCGGGCCGTCCGGCAACCAGCGATTGACGTAGAGGCGGCTGTGGTCACTCACGGTCAGCCAGAAGGTGTCATGGATCATGGCGGTTCCTTTGCACGGGGACGAGACGGACATCGCTTGGGGCACGGTGTCGATCCATTGTATAGCGCATCCTTGCCCGGGAAGCAGACCCTCCTGCGCATTGGCAGCAAGATTCATGATGTTAATGACTGTGTCCGGCATATTTGCCTGATGCTCGTTAACTGCTAACGTCCGCTAAGCACCGCTTTTTTCGCCTTGGGCGCAGGCGGCCCCGCAGAGGCTCAGGTAAGAGGACAAAAACAATGCAACCTGATTTCTGGAATGACAAACGCCCCACCGGCGTTCCCTTGGACATCGATCTGGGCGCCTACAAGTCGGTGATCGAGGTGTTCGAGCGCTCCTGCAAGAAGTTCGCCGACCGTCCGGCTTTCAGCAACATGGGCGTGACCCTGACCTACGCCGAGCTCGAGCGCTACAGCGCGGCCTTCGCCGGTTACCTGCAAAGCCATACCGAACTGCAACCGGGCGATCGTATCGCGGTGCAGTTGCCCAACGTCCTGCATTACCCGATTGCCGTGTTCGGCGCGTTGCGCGCCGGGCTGATCGTGGTCAACACCAATCCGCTGTACACCGTTCGCGAGATGCGCCATCAGTTCAAGGACTCCGGCGCCCGCGCACTGGTGTACCTGAACCTGTTCGGCCAGCGGGTCCAGGAAGTGCTGCCCGATACCCAGATCGAGTACCTGATCGAAGCGAAGATGGGCGACCTGATGCCCGCCGCCAAGGGGTGGCTGACCAACCTGGTGGTGGACAAGGTGAAGAAGCTGGTGCCGACCTACGACCTGCCCCAGGCGGCCTCGTTCAAGGGCGCCTTGCGCCTGGGCCGCGGCCATGCCATCCGGCCCTTGAGCGTTGGCCTGGAGGATATCGCGGTGTTGCAATACACCGGCGGCACCACCGGCCTGGCCAAGGGCGCGATGCTGACCCACGGCAACCTGGTGGCGAACATGCAGCAGGCCCGTGGCTGCCTGTCCCAGCCCGGCCCGGACGGCCAGCCGCTGCTCAAGGAAGGCCAGGAGGTGATGATCGCGCCGCTGCCGCTGTACCACATCTATGCCTTCACGGCGAATTGCATGTGCATGATGGTCACCGGCAACCACAACGTGCTGATCAGCAATCCACGGGACATCGGTGCCTTTATCAAGGAACTGAAGAACTGGCGTTTCTCCGCACTGCTGGGGCTTAACACCCTGTTTGTGGCGTTGATGGAGCATCCGGATTTCAAGACCCTGGATTTTTCCAACCTGAAGCTCACCAACTCCGGCGGTACCGCGCTGGTCAAGGCCACCGCCGACCGTTGGCAGAAACTCACTGGCTGTCGCATCACCGAAGGCTACGGGCTGACCGAGACTTCGCCGATCGCCTGTACCAACCCCTATGGCGACAAGGGGCGGTTGGGCACGGTGGGCCTGCCGGTACCTGGCACGGCCTTGAAAGTCATCGATGACAACGATGTCGAGCAGCCGTTGGGTGAGCGCGGCGAGCTGTGTATCAAGGGACCGCAGGTCATGAAAGGTTACTGGCAGCAGGTCGAGGCCACCGAACAGGTGCTGGACGCTGAGGGCTGGTTCAAGACCGGCGATATCGCGGTGATCGACCCGGACGGTTTCGTGCGTATCGTCGACCGCAAGAAGGACATGATCATCGTCTCCGGTTTCAACGTGTACCCCAATGAAATCGAGGACGTGGTCATGGCCCATCCGAAGGTTGCCAATTGCGCGGTGATCGGCGTACCGGACGAGCGTTCCGGCGAGGCGGTGAAGTTGTTCGTGGTGGCGCGGGATACGGGGGTCAGCCTTGAAGAACTGAAGGCCTACTGCAAGGAAAACTTCACCGGCTACAAGGTACCCAAGCACATCGTGCTGCGCGATTCGTTGCCGATGACGGCGGTGGGCAAGATCCTGCGGCGGGAGCTGCGCGATATCGCCTAGGCCGGACCTGGCGTGGCGTCATTGAGGGCCTATTCGCGGGCAAGCTCCGCTCCCACAGTGGAATGTTGTCGTACCGTTATTTCGAGTACGACGCCAATCTACTGTGGGAGCGGAGCTTGGTCCGGGCGGCGTTCCGACGAAGCTTTTTAGCCCTGAAACCATTGATCTAGAGCAGAAATAAAAAAAATAGAATTTTTACTCTAAAAATGACCATTGGTATTTCTTGAGTCATATTTATGACCGTGAGGGCCACGTTTGGCTCTAGGCGACCCTCGGCAAAGCTGCTACTCTCGGCGCGCTTTGTGACTTCTCGGCGTAAGTTAAAGCCGGTTTCACCCCATAAAAAACACAGACAAATAATAATCGCATCAAATGCGGTGCTGAATTCGCGTTGCTGAGGAGTAGGCTTCCATGATCGAAGACTTTTGGAAGGATAAGTACCCGGCTGGGATTGCTGCCGATATCAATCCTGACGAGTACCCGAATGTTCAGACGGTATTGAAACAGTCTTGCCAACGATTCGCCAGCAAGCCGGCCTTCAGCAACCTCGGCCAGACACTCACCTACGGTGAGTTGTACGAACTGTCGGGTGCTTTTGCCGCTTACCTGCAACAACACACTGACCTGCAACCGGGCGATCGCATCGCCGTGCAGTTGCCCAATGTGCTGCAATATCCGGTCGCGGTCTTCGGCGCCATTCGCGCCGGGCTGATCGTGGTCAACACCAACCCGCTGTACACCGCGCGGGAAATGGAACATCAGTTCAACGACTCCGGGGCCAAGGCCCTGGTATGCCTGGCGAACATGGCGCACCTGGCCGAAGCCGTGGTGCCCAAGACTGGCGTCAAGCATGTGATCGTCACCGAAGTCGCCGACCTGTTGCCGCCGCTCAAGCGCTTGCTGATCAACAGCGTCATCAAGTACGTGAAGAAGATGGTTCCGGCCTATCACCTGCCCAAGGCCGTCAAGTTCAACGACGTGCTGAGCAAGGGCCGTGGCCAGTCGGTCAAGGAAGCCAATCCGACCAGCGGCGACGTCGCGGTGTTGCAATACACCGGCGGCACCACGGGCGTGGCCAAGGGCGCAATGCTGACCCATCGCAACCTGGTGGCGAACATGCTGCAGTGCAAGGCACTGATGGGGTCGGAGCTCAATGAAGGTAGCGAGATCGTCATTACCCCGCTGCCGCTGTACCACATCTATGCCTTTACCTTTCATTGCATGGCGATGATGCTGATCGGCAACCACAACATTCTGATCAGCAACCCGCGCGACTTGCCGGCGATGGTCAAGGAATTGTCGAAGTGGAAGTTCAGTGTCTTTGTCGGCCTGAACACTTTGTTCGTGGCGCTGTGCAACAACGAGGGTTTCCGCAAGCTGGACTTCTCCGCACTCAAGGTCACCCTGTCCGGCGGCATGGCCCTGCAACTGGCGGCGGCCGAGCGCTGGAAGGCGGTGACCGGCTGTTCGATCTGCGAAGGTTACGGCATGACCGAAACCAGCCCGGTGGCGACGGTGAACCCGAGCCAGAGTATCCAGATCGGTACCATTGGTATTCCGGTGCCCTCGACCCTGTGCAAGGTGATCAACGATGCCGGGGAAGAACAGGCACTGGGCGAAATCGGCGAGCTGTGCATCAAGGGGCCGCAGGTGATGAAAGGCTACTGGCAGCGCCAGGACGCCACCGACGAGATCCTCGACAGCGAAGGCTGGTTGAAGACCGGCGACATCGCGGTCATCCAGCCGGACGGCTACATGCGGATTGTCGACCGCAAGAAGGACATGATCCTGGTGTCGGGCTTCAACGTCTATCCGAACGAATTGGAAGACGTGCTGGCGACTTTGCCGGGCGTGCTGCAATGCGCGGCCATCGGCGTGCCGGACGAGAGGTCCGGGGAGGTCATCAAGATCTTCATCGTCGCCAAGCCGGGTGTGACCCTGACCAAGGACCAGGTGATGGAGCATATGCGGGCCAATGTCACCGGCTACAAGGTGCCCAAGTTCGTCGAGTTCCGTGATGCGCTGCCGACCACCAACGTCGGCAAGATCCTGCGTCGCGAGCTGCGCGATAGCGAGCTTGCGAAGCTGGGACTGAAGAAAATCGCCTGACCCACTGAAACGACAAAGCCCCGCGATGCGGGGCTTTGTCGTTTATAAAGGTCTGATTGGCGCAGAACCTGTGGCGAGCTCGAATATCAGTCAGTTAAAAACAATCTCAAGTCTGAGCGAGATTTGTGGCGAGCGGGCTTGCCCGCGCTGGGGCGCGAAGCGCCTCTGAAATCAGTGACCTCATGGTGTCAGGTAGAACGCGGTCAAAGGTTTTACGACTGCTTCGCAGTCGAACGCGGGCAAGCCCGCTCGCCACATTCAGGGCTGCTGGAACTGTGAGAAGTCCACGCCGGTGCCGGCCGGGCGCACGTCCTTGAGGAACGAGTCCTTGTCGGCGCTCAGCTCCAGGCTCAGGGTCGGTCGGCGTTTGCCGGCGTTGCGTACCACCAGGCCTTCCATCTTCTCGCGCAGGAACGCCGTGGTTACCTTCAGGTGCAGCAGCTGGTCGCTGCTCGGGGTGTGCAGCAACAGGTGCACCCATTCGTACTGGCCGATCGCCAGACGAGCCACCGGGATATCGAACCACCAGATGTTCTTGTTGCGGTTCAATTCGGTGAAGTGACAGTTGTTGACGCCCAGCACCGCGCCGCCCAGTTCCTGGTTGCGGCGGGCGATGGCCTGCTTTTTATCGAGTTTCATGACTTTCCTACCGTTATCGATCTTCAGCGCCGAAGCCTGAATCTGGCGCGCATTCTCAGGGGTTGGCGGGCAAACATAAAGCCAAACCTGAATTCTTCGATGAAAAGCCGGGCTAAACACCGACTGAAAAAAATGAAACTCCCCGCGCGGGCCTCGGGTCAACCTTATGTCGAGACATGACACCCGCATTTCTTACCTGGAGAAATATCATGAGCAGCACCAGCGATAAAATCAAAGGCACGGCGAACGAAGCAGTGGGTAACATCAAGCAAGCCGTCGGCAAGGCCACCGGCAACAACCAGATGCGCGCCGAAGGCAAGGTCCAGGAACTCAAGGGCGATGCCCAGAAGGCTGTAGGCAAAACCAAGGACGCCATCAAGAAAGGCGTCGATCGAGCCTGACCCTTCGGGAAACGGACCCAGCGGCCATCCCAGGATGGCCGTTTTCGCGTGGCGGCTACACTGGTTAAGATCGAGAAATGCGTTGAGGGTCGCCAACCGCGTTGCTTTGGGTTAGAAAGAGCTGTATTGGAACCATCCTTTGAGTCGCCTTGACTCGCTACTTCTATTTGCGGCGAAAGGAGACGCTATGATTTTCCCTGAGTTGCGCGACCTGCCCCTGCACCGCGTGATGATGCGCACGGTCACTGAATTCGTCGCCGACGAAATGTCGACCTACGCCTCGGCACTGGCCTACCAGATGCTGTTTTCGCTGTTTCCCTTCCTGTTGTTCCTGATTGCCCTGATCGGTTTCCTGCACCTGCCGGACTTCTTCACCTGGTTACGCATGCAGTCGGAGCTGGTATTGCCGCCCCAGGCGCTGGACCAGGTCAACCCGGTGATCGATCAGTTGCAGCAATCCAAGGGCGGCCTGCTCTCGGTGGGTATCGTCATCGCCCTGTGGACCGCCTCGGCCGGCGTGCGGTTGATGATGAGCGCGATGAACGCCGCCTACGATGTGGTCGAGGGCCGACCGATCTGGAAGCGCTTCCCGCTGTCGATCTTCTACACCGTCGGTATCGCCGTGATGCTGCTGGCCGCCGCCGCGCTGATGGTGCTCGGGCCGCAGGTGATGAGCTGGCTGGCGGGACAGATCGGCATGCAGGAGTACGTCGTCACGCTCTGGACCTGGCTGCGTTGGCCGGTGGTGGTGCTGCTGCTGATGTTCGCCGTGGCCCTGATGTACTACGTGATGCCCGACGTGAAGCAGAAATTTCGTTTTATCACCCCGGGTTCGGTGCTGGCGGTGGTGGTCTGGATCGTCGCGTCCCTGGGCTTCGGCTACTACGTGAAAACCTTCGCCGACTACAACGCAATGTATGGCAGTATCGGGGCGATCATCGTATTGCTGCTGTACTTCTACATTTCCGCGGCGGTCCTGTTGCTGGGGGCTGAAATGAATGCGGTGATCGAACATCTGTCGTCCGAAGGCAAGAATCCTGGCGAAAAGGGACTCCGCGAGCATGACGACACCATGCCTATCTCCGGGTTGGGGCGGGACCACTCCCTCAAGCCGACTACTGACGAAGCCTGATCATGATTCGTGAAATCCTGAAAATGGGCGATGAGCGCCTGTTGCGCATCGCCCCGCCGGTGCCGGCGGAACTGTTCAACAGCAAGGAATTGTGGGACCTGATCGACGACATGTTCCAGACCATGGAGCACGTCGGTGGCGTCGGCCTGGCCGCGCCGCAGATCGGCGTCGACCTGCAACTGGTGATCTTCGGTTTCGAGCACAGCGAGCGCTATCCGGAGGCCGAAGCGGTGCCGCAGACCATCCTGATCAACCCGCTGATCACGCCCCTGGGACCGGAGATGGAAGAGGGCATTGAAGGTTGTCTCTCGGTGCCGGGCCTGCGTGGCGCGGTGCAGCGTTACTCGCGTATCCGCTACGAAGGCTTCACGCCCAATGGCGAGCCGCTGGTGCGCTTTGCCGAAGGTTTCCACGCCCGTGTGGTGCAACACGAATGCGACCACCTGATCGGCCGGCTATACCCGTCGCGGATCAGTGACTTCAGTAAATTCGGTTTCACCGAAGTGCTGTTCCCCGACCTGGACCCGACGGCGGACGACTGACCGCCGAGGCGCCCAGCCGTTGTTATTGGGCCGTCACCTTGCCGGGTTTGACGAAGCGCAGGGTCAGGCGGTCCGATTCGCCGATGGCGAGATACTTGGCCCGGTCCTGCTCACCCAGCTTCAGCGAGGGTGGCAAGGTCCAGACACCACCAGGGTAGTCCTTGGTGTCCTTGGGGTTGGCGTTGATTTCGCTTTGTCCTTCCAGGGTGAACCCGGCATCGGTGGCCAGTTTCACCACATAGGCGCTGGGTAGATAGCCGCTTTGCTTGATGCTGGCGAGGTCGGCGCCGTCCTGGGCCCGGTGATCCACCACGCCGAGCACGCCGCCCGGTTTCAGTACCGCGAAGAAGGCCTTGAACATCGCCGGGGCGTCATCGGCCATGACCCAGTTGTGCACATTGCGGAAGGTCAGCACCCGATCGGCCGAGTCGGGCTTGCCGAACACCGGTGCCAGGGGATTGAACTCGACCACACCGGCCTTGGCGTAGAGGCTTGGATCCTTGGCGAATTTCTGCTTCAGGTTGTCGGCCGAGCGCTTGGCGAACGCGCTGGTGGCGGGTGCCTGCACGGCAGCAATGTAACGCCCGTGGTCCTTGAGCAGCGGCGCGAGCACTTCGCTGTACCAGCCAGCGCCGGGGGTGATCTCGATCACCGTCTGGTTGGCCTGCAAACCGAAGAACTGCAAGGTCTGTTGGGGATGGCGGTAACCGTCGCGGACGCTGTTTTCCGGCGCCCGCCACGGGCCGGCCAGCACCTTGGCGTATTGCGCGTCGCTGATCGCGCTACTGGCGCCGGCGGCCTGGCTGGCAAGGGGGGCGAGAAGGGCGGTCAAGGATAAAGCTACGAGCGTGCGTTTCATGATCATCCTGGTCAAAACGAGTGTGGGTTCGAGGCTAGCACGGGGCTAATGCACCGCCCATCACAGATTTTTCGCAGTCGACCTTATACCCAGGGCGATCATCGGTTTGCTGCGTGAGTAGCGTGCCAGACGTTCCGCCAGTGGCTGCGGCAGTGTCGGGTCGCCGTGGAAGCCCTGACGTTCATAGAACCCGCGCAGGTCGGGATGGCAGAACAGCCAGACCGGGCCGTTGCAGTTGCCGAGTGCCTGTTGCACCAACTGCGCGGCAATGCCCTGGCTGCGTCGTGACGGGGCGATGAACAGTCCGGTGAGCCAATGTCCCTGGGCAACCGGTGTCAGCGAAAGCCCGCCGATGATCTCCCCTTGCCGGGCCACCCACAGTTGTCCGTCGCTGGCCGAACGCATGGGCGAATTGTGTGTGCGGTAGAACTTGTTCAGCAGCGGTCGCAGCGTTTCCGGCAGTCGTGCGTAGTCGGGAGTGGGCATGGAATTCATCGCTGGAGGGGGCTGGCGCGGGATTATAAGAGAGCCGAAGTGGTCAGATGGGTGTATACCTGAGTCTACATCCTCCTGGAGTACGCATCATGAGCAAGGGCATGGATTCAAAGAAAGCCGCCAAGAAGAAACCCGCCAAGAGCGCCGACGAAAAGCGTGCGGCGAAGAAGGCCAAGAAGGTGGATGTGTTCGGTCACTGAGGGTGCTAAGGATATAACCCATTGATCTGCAAGATTTGTCGTCGGTAATCCACAGCAGGGGATAAAGCCGAGGTTTATCCGTCGGCTGAACCTGTGTGAAGCCGAACGATGCCCAACTATCTCGATGTTGCCCAACGCGAAGAAATCCTGCACCTGCAGCAAAGCTTCACCGGTCGTACCGAATGGCCGAGCTGGCTATTGCTGATCGGTGGCTATCGAGTGGGGTCGCCGTACCGTTGGCCGGCCCCTGAGTTTGCCGGGGGGCCGGAAAGCCGCTCCTTCAGTCAGCGGGCTGGCCGAACCACTCAGCCCTGGAGTGTGCTGTGCAGCGTATGAACAAGACGGTCCCGGGTTGTTATCGGGACCTGATCCTCAGGCGGTCAGTTCCGCCGCCAGCGCGGCAATCACCGCCGGACGCTGATCGATCCGTGCCATGAACCGTTGCAGCGCCGGCCATGGCCCCAGGTCCAGGCCAAGGAAGGCCGTCCAGCGCAGCACGGTGAACAGGTAGGCATCGGCCACGCTGAAGTGTTCGCCGAGCAGATAGTCCTGCTGTTCCAGGGTGTTGCTTAGCAGGGCGAAACGCTTGTACAGCTTTTCCCGGAAAATCGCCTTCACCTCATCCGGGATCGCACTGTTGAACAGTGGCCCCATCCCGCCATGCACTTCGCCGGAAATGAAATTCAGCATCTCCTGCAGGCGCGAGCGCTCCCAACTGCCATTGGCCGGCGCCAGCCCGGCCTCGGGTTTGAGATCGGCGAGAAACTGGACGATGGCGGTGCCTTCGGTGAGCACCCGGCCGTCGTCCAGCTGCAGCGCCGCCACATAACCCTTGGGATTGATCTTGAGAAAGTCCTCACCGTGCTCGGTGATTTTGCTCTGGTTGTCGACCCGCACCAGTTCGAAGGGCAGGCCCAGCTCACGCAGGACGATATGCGGTGACAGCGAGCAGGTGTTTGGGACGTAGTACAGCTTCATGACAATGAGACTCCCTGGGTAAGAACCGTTTTGAGCCTTGATGGCCTTGGCGAACGGCAGTGTCTTCTAGCGCCCCGACCTGGGTAAAATTAATTCTTGAAAAACCAGCCATAAGGTTAGCTACTGTCATGATGAATCTGCTGCATTGGCGCCTGTTGGTGGCGGTACTCGATAGCGGCACCCTGACCCACGCGGCTGAACAGGTCGGCATGACCCAATCGGCGGCCAGCCAGGCGCTGGCGGCGATGGAGCAGACCCTCGGCGTCCAGCTGTTCACCCGCCATGCCCGCCAGTCATTGCCCACCGCCATCGGCCTGCAGGTCCTGGCCCAGGCGCGGGTGATGCTCGCCGCCCTGGAGAATATCCGCCAGCAGGTCGACAGTGATAAGGGGCTGGTCGGCGCCAGCATTCGCCTGGCGAGCTTTCCCATGATCCTGGGCACCTTGCTGCCACCACTGTTGCGTCAGTTCCGCCAGCGTCATCCCGGTATCGAAGTGGTGGCGCTGGAAGTCAGCGACCATGAAGTGCAGGCCATGCTTGCCAATGACACCGTGGATGTCGGCGTGGTGCTCAACCCTGATATCGACAGTGGCGCCCTGGAGCTGGGGCACGACACCTGGGTTGCGGTGGTCCCCATGGGGCATCGACTGGCCGCCAGGGGGGCTGATGGTTGCGTGAGCCTGGCCGAGTTGGTGGCCGAGCCCTTTGTCCTGGCAACCGGTGGTTGCGCGGTCAACGCGCGGAGCATTGCCAGCGAAATCGGCCTGTCGCTGCAGGACGTGCGCGTCGAGGTCCGTGAGTGGAGCAGCGCCTACACCCTGGTGCGGGAGAACCTCGGGGTGACGCTGGTCCCCGAACTGGCCCTGCCCGCCGAGCGCAAGGGCCTGCGGGTGCTGCGCCTGGAGGTGCCGATCAAACGGCACTTCGGTCTGCTGCCGTCGGCCGCGGGGGCTCGTTCGGCGGCGGTGCGGGCCTTGTTCGAAATGTTGCGGTGAATTGCCGGGGGATCGGCATCGAGGAGATTTTCCGCGAAGCTTTTGGCGGCCTTGAAGGCCTCTTCGCGGATAAATCCGGCTCCCACGATATCGGCGTCGGACCGGAGGCCTGTATACGCCCGCAAACCTGTGGGAGCGGAGCTTGCCCGCGAAGCTTTTGGCGGCCTTGAGGGCC
>NZ_JALLIX010000029.1 GCF_023242365.1 Pseudomonas sp. MWU13-2100 | reverse complement strand
TTTGCGATATCCGAGCTGCGATGTCTGAATTGCGCTATCAAAGGTCGCAGGCAAGACAACCGCCCCCTCGCAATTAAAGGCATCATATGACCTGTCGTCGCCCAGGATGGGCGTTAATACGACTGTCATATTTGTGCCATGCCCAATCAGCAAGATCAGGCTGAATGATAAGAACAAGGACGGACCATGCCTACACAGAACCCACACCGCATCGCTGGCCTCTGCACTTCCAGCAAGGTCTACAGCGCCCTCACCGAGCTCAAGCAGCTCGAAGGCCACCGCACGGCCAAATTTCTCTCGTTGCTGGCCGAGAACCTGGTCCGCAAGGGGCTGCTGAATGAGCAGGAAGTGCTGAAGATGCTCGATCAGGTCGTCGACTGACGCACTCTATTGCAGCCGTTGATCTCGTCGATGTCCACTATCGAGCGCGATGATTTTCCTCTGACCGGGCCAGGACTTAAGGTAGCTCCATAGATTGATGGAGGTCCTCATGGCCAAGGTACAAATCATGTCCGTAATCGGCAGCGCCGTTCCCACCTCGCTCAGAGAGCTGGGCCTGCTCGCCTGCTGGTACCTGGTTCAAGACGGTGTGCCGATCAGCGGACCGTTCACCTCGCTGCTGGCCGCCAGGACTTCGTCGCAAAGCATGAACCTGTCGGCACTGAATGCCTGACCGCGCCAAAATTCCTGAAAACGTGCGTTGCTCCGCACACCCCTTTGCCCGCATTCGTTGCGGGCTTTTTTATGGCTGTGCGCCGATCAGCCGCGCTCGGCCAAGACCGCATTGACCTGGGCACGATGTGCCAGCTTTTGCAGGCGCTTCTCCAGCTCGAGCATCACCACGCGGTCGCTGCGACCACTTTCCAGCTCATCGATCAGCGTCTGGGTCACCTGGCGCAGTTCATGACTGATGACGATCCGGTCGTCGTTCAGATCGTGCTTGTGGGACTCGAACAGGCGGTGCAGGAAATCCTCCAGGGTACGCTGGCAACGATGCCGGTCCGTAGCCCGCAAGTGCGCCAGATTGGCGCTGATGCGACCCAACAGGTCCAGCAGCTCCATGCCGAAGTAATGCAGCCGCCGCGCGTAGCCCACATCGCGTTCACGTTGTTGCTTGCGCTGCTCCTGGAACGCCTGCTTGCGCTGGATCGCTGGCACACTGATGGCGACCATCAGGCCGACCACCAAGCCCACGGCCTGGATCCAGCCATACCAATCCGCCGATTTCGCAAAGAAAGCAAAGCCCAGCAACAGCACCGCCACCATCCCCGCCCAGACCACCATGGGCAGGTAATCCCTGCTGATCAAACCCTTCGGCATTGCCGGACTCCCGAGTCATTGGATCGCGTTGATTACGCCGCAAGCATCGATGCTAATCGGTGCGCGAGGCCCGCACCACCACGTATCGGGCCGGATACACGATTAAATAGCCATCACTCAGGGAAAACCTTAAATTCTGCTTACTTCTTAAGGGTTTTTTACCGCCACTCGAAGAACAATCGACAGTTCCTCAGCTATATTCATAGAATGTAACGCTTTTTTTCAGAACGACCCGTTACCAACGGTTTACCCATTATTTTTTGCGAGTCCATCCGCGTGAACATTCGTCATTCCATTTTCGGCCTGTTTTTTGTCCTGGTAGGCGCCGTCATCCCCCCCAGCGTAGAAGCCCGCGAAACCGTCTCCGCTCCCCGTGATACCAGTCATCTGCAAGTCGCTTCCGGCAGCGCCCTGGTTATCGACCTGCAAACCAACAAACCCCTCTACTCCAGCAACCCGGACGTGATCGTGCCGATCGCCTCGGTGACCAAGCTGATGACTGCCATGGTGGTACTCGACGCCAAGCTGCCGATGGACCAGTACATCTCGGTGAACATCGCCGATACTCCGGAAATGAAAGGGGTGTTCTCCCGGGTCAAGCTCAACAGCGAGCTGCCACGCAAGGAAATGATGCTGATCGCCCTGATGTCTTCGGAAAACCGTGCGGCGGCCAGTCTCGCCCACCACTACCCGGGCGGCTACGCGGCCTTTATCGCGGCGATGAACGCCAAGGCCAGGGCCCTGGGCATGATCAACACCCACTATGTGGAACCCACCGGCCTGTCGATCCACAACGTCTCCACCGCCCGCGACCTCAGCAAACTGCTGATGGCCGCCCGTCACTATCCGATGCTGAGCGAGCTGAGCACCACCAAGGAAAAGACCGTGACGTTCCGCAAGCCCAACTACACCCTGGGCTTTCACAACACCGACCACTTGGTCAATAAGGCCAACTGGGACATCAAGATCACCAAGACCGGCTTTACCAACCAGGCCGGTCACTGCCTGGTGCTCGTCACCAACATGGGCGGTCGCCCGGTGGCCCTGGTGATTCTCGATGCGTTCGGCAAGTACACCCATTTCGCCGATGCCAGCCGGATCCGCAACTGGATCGAAACCGGCAAGAGCGGCGGCGTGCCGGAGGTGGCCTTGCGCTACAAGTCTGACAAGAACCTCAAGAGCCGCGCCCAAGCGTCAAAGTAAGCCCTGATACCGTGGCCCGATTCTTCGGGCCACACGCTGTCGTGCTCGGCTGTCTGTTCCTGCGCGCCTATCATCTGGCTGAACTGGGTCCGTCGGCCTGCCTCGCTGGCAGTGATGTGACTTCGACAGCCTTGCTCGAGCCGCCGAAGGCCCCCATCACACTGCCATAAGCCCGCAGGTGCCGCAGTGCATCTAAACCGGCATAATCGCGCTCCGCCTCCGTCGTACAGGACGTCATCCGTGAGCGCCGCCCACAACCCGACCCGCGAGAACAAAAGCATCGGCCGCCTGTTGCTCGAACTGCTGTGGCTGCTCCTGGTGCTGCTGGTGCCGATTTTCTTCGTGACGATTCTCCCGCCGCTCCTCGCCCTGGCCGTGGTCCTGGTGTGCGCCGGCACGATGTGGGCTTGCGCGAAACTCGGCTGGCCCAAGGGCGGCAGGGCCTTTGCCCGGTTGATGATCTCGGCGGTCTTCGGCCTGGGCTTCAGCCTCGGGCGGGCACTGCCCGACTACTGGGACATCGCGGCCGCCTGCCTGGCGATTTTCCCCGGACTGGCTTGCGTGAGCATTTGGGAAAGGCGCCTGGGCCTGGTCAAGCCCACCACGCAAAACCCGGCCGCCGGCAACGGTACCAGTGCCTGGGGCGGCCAGGAGCCAACAATGACGCCCGAAGGCGAGCCGATCAGGGTATTCAACCACGGCGAAATCGCCATGGGCGGCCCGGTGATGTGCGACTACCTGTTTCCCGACGGTATCCTGCTCGAAGGACTGGGGGCCTCGGCGCGTTTTTCCAGCGACGCCCGCTACTTCGCCGCGCCCATTCCATCGCGCGCCAGCTGGGGCCTGGTGATCCTCGACCGTCCCTTGCGGCGTCTCTATCGCTGCCAGGCGGAGCAGCTCTGGGAACTGGACACCTTCAACGAGCAAGGCCTGGGCGGACGTTATAGTCCGCTGGTGGACAACGGCGCCCACCAGCAATCCCTCGAGGACTTATTGAAAGACGCCCAGGCCGTCGACCTGCTCCCGGTCAGCGATCTCTGGCTGGAGCCGGGCAACTGGCAACAAGCCCTGATGCAGCAGCAGATCGAGTATCGCTCCCCCGATGGCCAACACCTCCTGGAAGGCCAACTGACCCTGCCGGTCAGCCTGCGGGAACTGGACCAACCGACCGGGCCGGTCAACCATCCCGATTACCGCCTCAGCCTCGACGGCGTACCCTCGCCCTTGTTGGTCACGGCCCAGACGCCCATCGTCTGGAGCGCGGACAGCCGCGGCCTGGTCTGTCGCGCCAGCACGCCAGGCTCATCAGGGCCGCAGCGGGCACTATGGCTCTGGCAACAGGAGCAGGGCTGGCGGTCGTTGCGCAATCCCTGGAGCAGCGACAACCGCAGCCCCAGCGGATACTGGAGCAACCCGCTGGCGCTGGACGAGCAGCAGGTCTGGCTGGAGAGCGAGCTGCCGCTGTCGCAACCCGACAATGGAGATTACGGCTACCAGTTGCACAGTATCCACAGCGACTCGCAAATCCTGGTCGGCCATGACGCTCTGGGCCGCGAACGGACTGCCGAGTGGAACAGGCCGCGTATCCGCCTGGTCCTGCCGCTGGATAGCGACGGGAGCGCGGCAAGCGTAAGTATCGAGTCAGAGCCATTGGCGGAGGGCACCCGCGCCCGTTTCAGCCAGCGCCAGGTCGACCAGGATGAATCAGTGGGCTACCAGTGCCAGATCGGCGCCTGGACCCTGCCCGGCCTCTGGCGCCTGGATCATCGAGTGAGCGACTGCGCCCGTTACCTGGCATTGCTGCCGTTTGCCCGGCATCCGGCAGTACCCGACCGCGTGGTGGTGGCCGATCCCCGGCAACGTCGGCTGCTCGACGGTCCGTCGATGCGGGTCGCCGCACTGGTGGATTTCAGGGCCGCGACGCTGAGCGTAGCGGTGATTGTCGGACGCCTGCCGAGAGACATTGCCGGCACACCGCTGCAACGTTTTACCGAGGCCGCCCCGGACGCGTCGCAAGCTGCCGGGTTCTGTCGATACCGCGAAGACTCGCGCCTCTACTACGAGCTGCGCAGACTGCAGTTACGTGCCGACGACCTGCAAGGCTTGCCCGCCTGGCGCTGGGTTCAGCAGCCACAGATCGCCACCGCCGAAGGCGAGTTTATCCAGCCCTCCCCGACCGGACTGGACGCCGCCTGGCTGTTCGGCAGCAGCACCGAATACGGCGACGACCTGGGCCGTGGACATATCGCCCGCCTTGGCGGACACCTGCTGACCGCTTCCGGCTGCGCCCTGGCGGACCTGGCGCCCTCCATGGCCTGGTCGCCGAAAGGACGTTACCTGGCGCTCACCCGGCTCTATCTCGAGCACCGCGACTTCGCCGACAGCTACAACCGCCGCGCCTGGAAACTCCTGCTGCTGGACGTCGAGGCCCACACCTTACGCACCGCCCCCGGCTGGCTGGGCAACCGACCGCAACTCATCGAATTTGGCGCCGACACCCTGCATTTGCGCCAGTTCGAAGCGGACTGGGATCTGCGCGATGGCTCCGACCCGGGAGCTCGTGTGAAGATCGCCTTGAAAGAGATGCTGGAGTGGCCGTCCGAACCCTTGCAGCCACAAGCAGGCCTCTGGCTGACCACCACAGAGGCGGCTCAGGCCCAGGCTTGGCACAACCTGGAAATACCGGAGCCGCTTCGGCTGCTGCGGGAGCAAGCTACCCCCCAGACCAGCCGCCACCCCGAATCCTCCCACAGCGGACCCGCTCATGAGTAAATCGTCCCCGACCGCCCCCGATGACAAGGCCCCCCGCTTCTGGCGGGACGAACGCCTGCCCTGCATCGAGGCCCGCTCGATCCAGGACGGTCGCAAGGTCTGCTATTCCCGGCATTCCCACGAACACTTCTCAATCGGGGCGATCACCCACGGCCAGAGCACCTATATCAACCAGCAGAATCAGTGGCGGGTCGCGGCCGGTACCGTAGTGCTCATGAATCCGGGCGAGGTGCATGCCTGCAACCCCATCGAAGACCAGCCCTGGGCCTATCGCATGCTCTATGTCGAGATGGCCTGGCTGACATCGCTGCAACATGAACTGGGGTTCAGCTCGGATCTGGATTTCCGCGCCTTTTCCACGCCTCATACCAGCGATCCGGCACTCTACGAAAGTTTCAACAACCTCTACGAAACCCTGGTGGACGACGACCTCGCACTCCTGGAAAAACAGTGTGCCCTGGTCGAGTTCTTCACCCAGCTGCAACACCGTTTGAACCCGGCGCCCCGGCCGGCCCGGGAGATCCACCAGAAGCTCGAACTGGCCGCGGCCTACATTCACAAACACTGCACCGAGGCCCTGAAGCTGGAGGACATCTGCCAGGCCGCGCAGTTGTCGGCGTCCTACCTGACCCGCGCCTTCAAGCAGCATTACGGCATGACGCCCCACGCCTTCCTGGTCAACCGACGCATCCAGTACGCGCGTAACCGGCTGCGGCGTGGCGGCCTGATCGCCGACGTCGCACTGGAAGCCGGCTTCGCCGACCAGGCGCATTTCCAGCGGGTCTTCAAGCAACACCTGGCCGCGACACCAGGGCAATATCGCGGTTGATCCGCCTCACGGCAGCAACAGGTAGATCGCACTGAGTGCCAGCAACAAGGCCATCAACCGGTTGAACAGGCGCATGCCCTTGGGGTTGTCCAGATAGTGCCGTAGAAAGGTCCCGGCAAACGCCCAACAGGCAATCGAGCCGTAGCAGATCACGAAGTACACCGCCGCGAACTGCCACACCAGGTGCGCCTCGCCATTGGCCACGAACGCCCCCATCCCAGCCACGCAGGCCAGCCAGGCCTTGGGATTGAGCCACTGCATCAGAGCGCCGAGCGTCATCGTCGGTTGTTTGCCGGGCTGACTGGTATTCAGGCCGCCATCGTCGAGCGCCAGCTTCCAGGCCATGTACAACAGGAAGGCCACTCCGGCCAACTGGATCACCCGGGTCAGGCTCGGCACAAACAGCAGCAGCTCATTCAACCCAAGGCCGATCAGGACCAGCAACAGGGTGAAACCCAGGGTCGCGCCGGTCACGTGCCGCAGGCTGGCGCGCCAGCCGAACTGCGCACCGGCACTCAAGGCGACGATATTGACCGGGCCGGGGGTAATGGAAGAGGCCAGCGCAAAGGCCGCCATCGAAACAAGGATGCTCATCGTCTACTTTCCGCATGAATGGATGTCGGGCTGAAGGTAGCCATGCGCACGGCTCGTGGTATTGAAGAAAACGCCCCTGTACAACCTTTTGCTCCATAGACGAAAGGTTTCATCCAGCGAAGCATTCAAGCGGCGTAAGATGGACAAGGTATTATTCGTGCATCGCATCCAGCCAGGGGAAACCGAACCATGAAGCCGAACCTCGTCAAAATCGCGCTGGTGCTGAGCGCCCTGCTGTTGAGCGCCTGCTCTGGCACGAGCACGATGACCAGCAACAGCGCCTGCTATAGCGAAAGCTGTAATCAACACTACGACAGCAAACCCGTCACCCAGAGTTTTGGCGGTTCGAGCCTGGGCAGCAGCTTCCGTGAGTACGGCACCAGCATGCTGCGCGACTAATCCCGATCACGGATAGTTGGCCCGCGGCCTCTCCAGCTGCCACGTTGATTTGCGCGCAAAAACCCAGGCCTTGTCCTGCCTCCTCATAAGAAATGTCCGACTTCCCACTCCCTGGCTTTACGTCGATTATCTGAATCTGGACCGCTGCCCTGGTAGCGCCTGCCCAGCCTTCGCTTTTGACGGAAGCCTGCCGTCAGGCGGTGCCTTCTGGTCACTTGTCCCCTGCAGGAGATACGATGAAGCTATCGATGAACTTATACGACGCGCTGACGAACATCAGTGTCCCTCCGAACAAGGCCAAGGCGGTTGTGAATGCCTGGGAGTCGGATATGGAAAAATTCGCGACAAAGTCTGATCTGCTCCGCACCGAGACACACTTGCAAACGTCGATTACGGAACTCGGCGCGGAACTGCGAGGCATGATCAAAGACCAGAGCGCGGAGTTGCGCGGCATGATCAAAGACCAGAGTGCGGAACTGCGCGGCATGATCAAAGATCAGAGTGTGGAGATACGCTCCTTGGGCTCGATGCTCCGAGAACAAGGGACAGAACTACGGGCCTCCATCAAGGAACAAGGTGCGGAACTACAAGCCGCCATGACGAAGCAAGGCCAAGAACTGCGATCCGCCATCACAGAACAGGGTGCAAAATTCCAGGTATCCGTTGCTGAAATGGACTCACAGAACAAGATCCTGCGCTGGCAGCTCAGCATCCTGCTCATCTGCATCACCATTCCCATGCTCAAGCTGGCATACGACATGCTGGTCAAGTTCACCTTGAACTGAGTCACCCCGGCTGCGCGCAGACTTGCCGAAGGCACCCGCGCAGCCAGCGATGCGCGGGATCGGCATCCAGCCGCGGATGCCAGAGCATCGCCACTGTGAACGTCGGCAACGAGAACGGAAGTTCAAAGCTGTGCATACGGGTACGCAGGTTGCCGGTGTGACGTTCAGGCACGGTGGCGATCAAATCGGTTGACCGGGCCAGTGACAGCGCGGTCGAAAATCCGGCGACAAACGTAGCCACCTCACGACAAAGCTCAAGCCGCTCCAGCGCCTCATCGACGGCGCCCTTGTCGAGTTCCCGCCGCGAAACACCGATGTGCTGGCCGGCCGCATAACGTGCCGCAGTCATATCACCCTGACTCAGCGGATGCTCCCGGCGTACCACGCCAATAAAACGATCGCGAAACAGCGCCTGGGTCAACAACTCCGGACCTTGGCTGCTATCCACTACACCGGTTTCCAGATCGACACTGCCATCACGCAGCGGCGCGCTGTCCTTGTCCGGTTTCTGCAGGAATCGAAGGCGTACTCCGGGCGCCTCTTCAGCGATCCTGGCCAGCAGCGCGGGACCGAAGTTCTCCACAAAACCGTCACGAGCACGCAATGTGAACGTGCGCACCAGTTGCTTGAGGTCCAACTGCCCGACAGGTCGCAATACGGCTTCGGCGTCCTGCACCAACTGCGCGACTCGCTCACGCAACTCCAGCGCCCGCGGCGTGGGCACCAGGCCGCGCCCGGCGCGGACCAACAGCGGATCGCCGGTGCTTTCCCGCAGACGCGCCAACGCCCGGCTCATCGCCGAGGGGCTGAGGTGCAAACGCCGGGCCGCGCGCGCCACACTGCCTTCGGCCAGAAGCACATCCAGGGTGACCAGTAGATTGAGATCGGGTATGGACATGGACTGCCCCTTGGCATGCCTGGATCGAATAGCGCGTCAAACGCACGAGTAAAGTGCAAATGATGCGTCTTCCGCCATGTTAGACGCCAGCATAGATTTGTGACAGCTCCGCGTTGGGAGTAGCCAAAAAGAGAAGCCGGATGAAACCGATCATTGCAGAACCAGACAAGCTAGCGACAGATGCTGAACCACACACACCTTCGGCGCGCTGGGCACTGGCCGGCTTGTCGCTGTCGATGCTGCTATCGTCCCTGGGCACCAGCATTGCCAATGTCGGCCTGCCTACGCTGGCACAGGTGTTCAACGCCTCCTTCCAGAGCGTGCAATGGGTCGTCCTCGCCTACCTCCTGACAATCACCACCCTGATCGTCAGTGTTGGGCGGCTTGGTGATCTCACCGGCCGACGGCGCCTGCTCCTGGTCGGTATTGCCCTATTCACCCTGGCCTCGGCCCTGTGCGGTTGCGCCCCCACGCTCGGCCTGCTGATCGGCGCCCGGGCGCTGCAAGGGATCGGCGCGGCGATCATGATGGCCCTGACCCTGGCGTTTGTCGGCGAGACAGTGACGAAGGCCCGGACCGGCAGAGCCATGGGTTTACTGGGCAGCATGTCCGCCATCGGCACGGCCCTGGGTCCATCGCTGGGCGGCTTCCTGATCGCCGGGCCAGGTTGGCGCGCGCTCTTCCTCATCTGTGTGCCGCTGGGTCTGCTGACGCTTGTTCTCAGCCACCGCCATCTGCCCGAGGATCTCCAGCGCCCCCAGCGTGAGTGCAGTGGTTTCGACCCGCTGGGCACACTGCTGCTGGCGCTGACACTGGCGGCTTATGCCCTGGCCATGACATTGGGACGCGGTCACTTCGGCCTGCTCAATATCAGCCTGCTGGCAGCGGCGACCTTTGGCCTTGGCCTGTTCGTGCTCACCGAGTCGAAGGTCAGCTCACCGCTGATTCGCCTGACGATGTTCCGCGACCTCCAGCTGAGCGGGAGCCTGTTCATGAGTGCGCTGGTCTCGACGGTGATGATGGCGACACTGGTGGTCGGGCCCTTTTACCTGGTGCAAGGACTCGGCTTGGATGCCGCCTCGGTCGGACTCGCCCTCTCGGCCGGGCCCTGTGTCTCGGCGTTGAGCGGGGTACCGGCGGGTCGACTGGCGGACCGCTTTGGTGCACAGCGCATGAGCGTTGTCGGGTTGCTGGCCATGTCGCTCGGCTGCCTCGTATTGTCGCTGCTGCCGCAGACTCTTGGCCTGGGTGGTTACATCGGCCCGCTGGTGCTTGTCACTTTCGGCTATGCCTTGTTCCAGGCGTCCAATAACAGCGCCGTCATGAGCGAGGTCGGTATGCAGCAACGCGGCATTGTCTCCGGCCTGCTCAACCTGGCGCGCAATCTCGGGTTGATCACGGGAGCATCGGTGTTGGGTGCGGTGTTTGTATTCGCTTCAAAGGCCGCCGACATCACCAGCACGGCCCCCGAAGCCGTCGCCAGCGGCCTGCGGACGACCTTCGCCACGGCACTGGCGCTGGTGGTCGTCGCACTGGTCATAGCGCTGGCCGTCAAGAAAAGATAACGCGGCCAATTACAACGCCGGACGCTGGAACCCGACCCACTCCTGCACGGCAGGCCGCAGCCATTGGCGCCGCGCATATTCCACCAGGACAGGAGGCACGTCGTCACCGTTGAGGACCAGCCGGTTGAGCATCAGCGCCAGGTCGGTATCGGCAATCGACCAGTGACCGAACAAGTTCTCGCGGCCATCCGCCAGTAGCTCCAGGGCTGCCGCGAACAGCTTGCGCGCTGCCGCCTCGGCCACTGGCGACAACGCTCCGGACTTGCGGCCATAGAACACCACCAGGGTGGAACGCTCCTGCCGGATCGGCATCAGGTCACTGCGCAGCCAGGCCTGGATCTGCCGGGCCTGCGCACGCTGTTGACGGTCTTGCGGATAAACCGGCACCTGCGGGAAGGTTTCTTCCAGATACTCGGCAATCGCCGACGACTCGGACAAGGCAAAGTTGCCATGCACAAGAGTGGGTACCCGCTGGGTCAGCGACAGGCTGGCGTAATCCGCAGCCTGGTTTTCCAAGGTATCGAGGTCCAGCGGGATGATGTCAAAGTCGATGCCTTTTTCCCGCAGCACGACGAAATCCGACAGGGCATAAGGGCTGGTGAATTGAGCATCAACGTACAGGCGCAGGCGGGAATCACTCACGGTACATCTCCATATCCATAGGTGGGAGAGGACACGCTACGAGATTCGACGCCAAAAATGAAATGTACGATTTTCATGCGCACATTCCCGACGGGAATACCGTGGTTTCAGCGATCCAAGGCTCGCTGCACGCCCCAGGACAGTGGCAACGTCAACAGCACCGTGGCCGCCAGGGTCATCACCGCGACCGGGATGCCGGTCATGTCCCCCAGCCCGCCAAACAACACTGGCGCCAATGCCCCAGCACCGATGGTCCCGGTATAGAACAACGCGAAAGCCTGCTCGCGCTTGCCCGCCTCCGACAACTCCGGCACCACGCCATAGAGCACCGACGATGTCCCGTTCAGCACCAGCCCCAGCAGCGGCAGCAGCGCCATCATGCCCGACAGCGGCAGATACACCGCCAGCACGATCAACAGCGACGTAGCGGACTCGCTCAGCCACACGGTCTTCATCATGCCGATACGCGCGCCCAGGTAGCCGCAGAACAACTTGCCGAACGCGCCGCCGACGAACAACAGCATCAACGCCAGGCCGATACCCGCCGTCCCGGCGCCCTTGCTGCTCAACAGGAACGGCAGGAACGTGAGAAAGCCCATGCGCACCGCACTGTCCAACGTCCCCGTCAGCAGCAGCGCACGCAGCCCACCGGCGGAGCCTTTCCCTGCCAGTGCTGCGGAGGCTTTGCCTGGCCCGGGCGGGTTGACCGCCCAGGTCGGGACCAGCCACCACAGTAGCGCGGCCGCCGCCAGGCCGAGCACGCCTATCAGCGTGACACTGGCGCGCCAACTGATGATCGTCAGCAGCAGGCCTGTCAGGCCCGGAATCAACGTCTTGCCGATATCGCCGGAAAAGTTGTACTGCGACAGCGCCTCCTTGACGCCGCCGCCGGCCTCATGGGTATCGGTAATCAACGAGGAAGCCAGCGGATGCTGGGTGCTGGCGCCCAATCCACCCAGCAGCAGCGCCAACAACAATACCGTCAGCCCACTGGCCTGACCGGCAAGCAGGTAAGCCAGGCCGGCCAGGGCCGTGCCGCCCACCAGCAAACGCTCGCGTCCCCAGCGCCTGGCGGCCCGGCTCGCCAATAGCTGGAAACCGGCCATCATCCCGGAATAGGCCCCGCGTAACATCCCGACCTGTGCGTAGCTCATGCCGAACTGTGCCTGCCAGATTGGCAGCAACACATAGATCACGTCGGTGAGGCCGTCATGCACCGCATGGGCACTGCAGGCCGCCAGCAGGGAGCGGCGCCGCAAAGAGCCCTCGGTAGATGAAGACTCGCTCAATGTAAGTGGGCTTTTCAGATCAGTCATCGTGTTAACTCACAGGGCCTCTCGTTTTATGACGAAAAGGCTTTATAGAATACGCAGGCTGGCGAAGACCAATACCGAATTCGAACCGATCAATACCCAAGGACCAGGATGCTCGATCTACGCAGGTTGCGTTACTTCTTGACCGTAGCCGAGGAACTGCATTTTGGCCGCGCGGCACTGCGCCTGCGGGTACTCACCCGTGCACAAGGACGCAGCCTGTTGGTCGAGGCGTTCACGGGCGTGATCGACGAGCTTCGACGGGGCCAGGAGCAATACACGTCAGTCGAAATCAAGGACTGACGCCTCCCCGTAAACAAGGCCCCGGGAGAGAAAAGACAGAGTAGTTTCAAATTGCTACCATCCTATTGAAAAGGAACGTACGGTAATCACACCTGTATGAAGCCTCCCTTTTACACCAAGGATCGGTCAGCTAATGAAACTCGCACTCCTGGCGCTTGCCGCCTGCTTGATTTTCCAACCCGCTTTCGCCAGGTCCGATACTGATCATCAGGTAGTGACACCCGACGAATCGCAATTGATCGAGCATGGCTCGTATACGAATAAAGACGGAAACACCGTGCACAGCCCGGCCCACAGCAAATCAGGTCGAGCCCCCGAGGGCGCCACGGCCCAGTGCCGAGACAAGACTTACAGTTTCAGCCAACATCGGCGGGGGACCTGCTCACGGCATGGTGGTGTGATGGCTTGGTTGTAGAGAGCGTCCAGGAAATAATGAAGCGCTTATTCGCAATCCTCCAGGAGCCAGACAATGACGAAACCCTTATGCGTCACCCTCGCCTTCACATTGCTCCTCGCGCTGTCAAATGCAGCCTCTGCTGAAACCGCCAATGAAGCAGCGCGCAGTTTCATTGCCCAGTCCCACGCTGGCGATGATCTCGCCGCCATTGCACTGTCAGCCGCCAAGCGTACGCAAACCTATGGGATGCTCGTTGCGAAGCTGGGGGATGCCCAGGCCAATACCGCCTTGTCGAGCGAAATCAACACGCTACTCCCGCAGTACCAGCCGAAATGGGACCAGAACCTTGCAGCCGCTTATGAGAAGACCTTTTCCTCAGAAGAACTATCATCACTCGCAGCCAAAGGTCGGGCCTCAAAATACGCGGGTAAAGTAGTAGAGCGACAAGCCGAAATCGGAAAACAGATGCAGTCGAGTTCGAGCCCCATCTTGATTTCCCTGGTCACCGAGGCGCTCAAGACGAGCCTTTCCAAAAACGACTTGTAAACCAGGGCCCATACCAACAACAGCGCATTGACAAGGTCGATAGGCGTCACAAAATTTCATGTGCCTTGAGCTATCCTCGGTAACCCGGACTCGCTCTACACCAAAGGAATGAAGATGACATTGACCGCCGAACGCCTGATCAGCTTGGCCATGGCTAACCCGGTAAACGCTCAGATAGCCTCACGTTTGCCTTCTCTCGGCTTGAGTCAATGCATGCTCACCGCAGGCTGCCTGTTCCAGGCCGCCTGGAACCAGCATTCGGACCTGCCACCCGAGTGGGGCGTCAAGGATTACGACGTCTTCTACTTCGATAAAGATCTCTCCTGGGAAGCCGAAGACGAAGTTATCCAGGCCACTCGACAGCTCTTCCTGGACCTTGGCGTCAACATCGATATCAAGAACCAGGCTCGAGTCCATCTTTGGTACGAACAGCGATTCGGGCGGGCCTATTCTCGATTGGAGTCGACCAAAGACGGCATTGATCGTTACCTCATTGCCGGCACCTGCATCGGACTGGAGGTTGCCACGGGCGAGATATATGCCCCCTACGGCCTGACCGATATCGAGCAAGGCCTGCTTCGGATCAATCCAGCACATCGCGAACCCCACTTGTTCGAGCAGAAGGCAAAAAGTTACCAGGCCCGTTGGCCTTGGCTGAAAGTCGTGGAAACCAGCTGCCCCTAAAAACGGTATCGTCTTGCAAAAATGCTCAACCTCACTGAGTCGTCAGGCGATAAAAATGGAGAGCGGTAGTGCTTGCGCGAGCGCATTGTGTAAAAGCCGATCTATTTCTTAGATGCTTGGTTGCACATTTTTATCCGGAACCTAATGTCAGTCCCGGTCATTTCCGGCAATAATCCACCTGTTTTGCCAATAAGCGGTCTCCCCGGCTCGCAGGAATCCCCTAGCCCCACTCACCGCCCTGGACAAGGACCGTCGCCACCATGCCTTCGATCTACCAACTCAAGCCCCGTTTTCAGAACCTGCTGCGGCCGGTGGTCCAGCGCCTCTTCGACAATGGTACCAGCGCCAACCAGGTCACCCTGAGCGCCGCCGTGATTTCCCTGCTGGTGGGCACCGTAGTCGCCACCTTCGCCGGACACGCCTGGGTGTTCGTGATCATCCCGCTGTGGATGATCCTGCGCATGGCCCTCAACGCCATCGACGGCATGCTCGCCCGGGAATTTGGCCAGCAATCGAAGCTCGGCGCCTACTTGAACGAACTCTGCGACATCGTCGCCGACAGCGCGCTGATCCTGCCGTTCGCCTTGTTGCCCGAAGTCAGCCTGCTGGCGGTACTGCTGGTGACCCTGCTGGCGCTGTTCTGCGAATACGCCGGTGTCCTGGGGCCGATGATCGGTGCCTCACGACGCTACGACGGTCCCATGGGCAAGAGCGATCGCGCCTTCGCCCTTGGTGTAATCGCCACCGGCGTGGCCTTCGGCCTGATCAATGCCCAATGGATAAACGGGTTATTCGTGTTGATGGTGGCACTCCTGCTGATCACGCTGGTCAATCGGGTACGGCAAGGCTTGAAAGAAGCCGCAACAAAGGAACCACCGGCCAAATAACCCGAATCGCAAAACCGCTCCCCCAGAGAGTTGCCTCAAGCTCCACCCTCCAAGATCCGGCAAAAGGACATTGCAATGCGCGACGAGCAAACCCAGACCTTCAGCACCCATGATGGCGTCGAGTTGTTTTATCGCCACTGGCCGGCCACCGCGCCTGTCGTCGGCGAACCGCGCAAGGCCATCCTGCTGTTCCACCGGGGGCATGAGCATTCCGGGCGTATCGCCCACCTGGTGGATGAACTCGACCTGCCGGACTTCGACTTCTTCGCCTGGGACGCCCGCGGTCACGGCCAGTCGCCGGGGGCGCGGGGCGACAGCCCGAGCTTCGCCACCAGCGTGCGGGATGTACAGACTTTCTGCGATCACCTCGGCGCCACCTTCGCTATTGCCGAAGAAAACATCGCAGTGGTCGCCCAGAGCGTCGGCGCGGTGATCGTCGCCACCTGGGTCCACGATTACGCGCCGAAGATCCGTGCCCTGGTGCTCGCCTCCCCGGCCTTCAAGGTCAAGCTCTACGTGCCTTTCGCCCGTCCGGGCCTGGTCCTGATGCGACGCTTTCGCGGCAATTTTTTCGTCAACAGCTACGTCAAGGCCAGATTTCTCAGTCACGACCCGGAGCGCATTGCCTCCTATGACAGCGACCCGCTGATCACCAAGGCCATTTCGGTAAATGTCCTGCTCGGGCTCTACGAAGCCGCCGACCGCGTGGTCGCCGATGCCAATGCGATCCAGGTGCCAACCCAGTTGCTGATTTCCGGCGCCGATTTCGTGGTCCATCGCAAACCCCAGGAGCAATTTTTCCAGCGCCTGGGCAGCCTGAAAAAAGAACGCCACGTACTCCCCGGTTTCTTCCACGACACCCTCGGCGAACGCGACCGGCACCTGGCCATCAGCCGCGCCAGGCGTTTCATCGAACAGAACTTCCTCTCGCCGGTCAGTCGCCCGCCCCTGCTCGACGCCGATCGCGTCGGCGAGACCTGCGCCGAATCCGAGTCGCTGGCAGCACCCTTGCCGCACAACTCACCACGCGATCTCTACTGGCGCCTGACCCGCGCCAGCATGGCCCTGGGCAGCAGGCTGTCGGCCGGGGTCAAACTCGGCTTCGATACCGGTTTCGACTCCGGCAGCACCCTGGACTACGTCTACCGCAACACCCCCACCGGGCATACCCCACTGGGCCGGATGATCGACCAGAACTACCTGAACTCCATCGGCTGGCGCGGTATCCGCCAACGCAAGCTGCATGTCGAGGAGCTGTTGCGCCTGGCCATGGCCCAGTTGCGCGAGCAAGGCCGCGAAGTGCGGATCGTCGACATCGCCGCCGGCCACGGGCGTTATATCCTTGAAGCCCTGCACGGGGTGACACCGCTGCCCGAATCGATCCTGCTGCGCGACTACAGCGATATCAACGTGCGTGACGGCAGCGCGCTGATCGTCGAAAAAGGCCTGGGAGAAATCGCCCGGTTCGTCAAGGGCGATGCCTTTGACCGCGCCAGCCTCGCCGCACTTGAGCCCAAGCCGAGCCTGGCGGTGGTGTCGGGTCTGTATGAACTGTTCGCCGACAACACCATGGTCGGCCACTCACTGGCCGGCTTGGCCGAGGCCTGCGAACCGGGCGCCTATCTGGTCTACACCGGGCAGCCCTGGCATCCCCAGCTGGAACTGATCGCCCGCGCCCTGACCAGTCACCGTCAAGGCCAGGCCTGGGTCATGCGCCGTCGCAGCCAGGCGGAAATGGACCAGTTGGTCGAAGCCGCCGGGTTTCGCAAAATCACTCAACGGGTCGATGAATGGGGGATTTTCAGCGTATCCCTGGCGCAACGCGTGCAATGATGAACAGCGCTTCCCGCGAAGCCGGCGTGCTGAAACGCGCCGTGCTCTGGCTGGTCCTGCTGGCGCCGTTGTTCTTCGCCAGCTATGGCTTTGCCACCTGGTACACGGCCCGGCGCAGTGATGTCGGCAGCTACGTGTTCGGCTGGGAAAGCCACCTGCCGTTCTGGGCCTGGACCATCGTGCCCTACTGGTCCATCGACCTGCTTTACGGTTTGTCGCTGCTGCTACCCAGAAGCAAGCGCGAGCTCGACCGGCACGCCTTGCGCTTGCTGACGGCCCAGGCGATCGCCGTCTCCTGCTTCCTGCTCTGGCCGCTGACCTTCACCTTCGCTCGACCACCGTTGGACGGCGTGTTCGGCTGGCTGTTCGCGGTGCTGGCGGGCTTCGACAAGCCCTTCAACCAGGCGCCTTCCCTGCATATCGCGTTGCTGGTGATTCTGTGGGTCATGTACCGTCGACATTTCAGCGGTGCCGGGCGCTGGCTGGTACACGGCTGGTTCGCGCTGATCGGTGTGTCGGTGCTGACCACCTACCAACACCACTTTATCGACCTCCCCACCGGCGCCCTGGCCGGCTGGTTGTGCGTATGGCTATGGCCGGATGATCGTGCCAACCCGTTGACCGTGGCGCGCCTGACACGGGACGGCCAACGCCTGACCCTCGGCGCTCGCTATGGGCTGGGCGCGGCGCTGCTGGCTATCGCCGGCATCGGTTTCGCCGGTGCCGCATTGTGGTTGCTCTGGCCGGCATTGGCCCTGGCGCTGGTGGCCCTGAATTACGCGGTGCTCGGTGCCGATGGCTTCCAGAAACGCGCCGACGGCAGCTTGAGCCCGGCGGCGCGCTGGCTGTTTGCGCCTTACCGGGCGGGTGCCTGGATCAATTCGCGGCTCTGGACAAGATCCCATCCACAACCCGATCAGGTGGTAGAAAACCTTTGGCTCGGGCGACTGCCAAGCCGCCGCGAACTTCAGGCCGGCTCATTCGCGGCCATCGTCGATCTCTGTGCCGAACTGCCGCTGGCGCCCAAGGGCCGGGCCTATCGCAGTGTCCCCGTGCTGGACCTGATCGCACCGTCAGCGGAGCAATGTCGCGCAGCCGCCCTGAGCATTGACGAATTGCGCCAGCACGGCCCGCTGCTGGTCTGCTGCGCCCTGGGTTATTCGCGCAGTGCCACGGCGATCGCCGCCTGGTTGCTGCACAGCCGCCGAGCGACGACGATCGATGCAGCCCTGGCGCTGATACGCGCGGCACGTCCCGGCGTGGTCCTGCATCCGCGGCATCGCCAGGCGCTGGAAGCCATGATCCACCTTGCGGCCATCGAAACGCCCGCTCGCTCGAGGATCGCCGATGCCCGCTAACCTGCAGCTACACGTGATCGCGAGCCTGCTGCGGCGCGGCCGCGCGCTCGACCAACTCTCCATGGGGCTGACCGTACTGGGGGTTCTGCTGGGGCTGACGCCCTTGCTCTTCAGCACCATCAACCTGTGGTGCCTGGTGGTCAGCGCCTGGCTGGTACTGTCGGGCCTACTGCAAAAGTACTGGGCCTTTCGCGTCGCGTTCGACGCCGATCTGTTCCAGTTGATGGCACAAGACCCCTGCAACCTGAGTGACCGCACCGAAGCACTGGACCAGACGCTGCAAGACCTCGGCCTGCAGCCGCGGCAATCCACAAACCGCCCCTGGACCGAGCGTAGCCGTGGCGCACTGGGCCTGCTCAAGCGTCAGGCGCTGCTGGTGCTGGTACAAATTTCCCTGCCATTGATCGTCATCCTGGCCAGCCCCTGGCTGCCCTTCGCCGGATAAGGAATCGTCATGTTCGAACCCGTGGTTGCCACCCTCATCACCTCCGGCGCCCGCTTGATCACCGGCGCTCGCAGCCTGTGGATCGGCTGCGGGCCCAATCCGGAGCAGCGCATCTACTTCGCCAACCACAGCAGCCACGGTGATTTCGTGCTGCTCTGGGCCTCGCTGCCACCGGCGCTGCGCAAGCTCACACGACCGGTCGCCGGTGCCGACTACTGGAATAAAAGCGCCCTGCGCCGCTACATCATCAAGCGGGTCTTCAACGGTGTACTGATCGACCGCGAACGCAAGGCGCCGGGGGACAACCCACTGCAACCGATGCTCGACGCGTTGGAACAAGGCCACTCGCTGATCATTTTCCCCGAAGGCACCCGCAACCAGGAGGACGGCCTGCTGCCGTTCAAGAGCGGAATTTTCCACCTGACCCGGACGTTTCCGCAGGCACAGCTGATTCCGGTATGGATCGCCAACCTCAACCGGGTCATGCCCAAGGGTCGTGTATTGCCCCTGCCCCTGCTGTGCACCACCAGTTTCGGCGCACCGCTGCGACTTGAAGACGACGAAAGCAAAGAACACTTCCTGCAACGCAGCCGCGATGCGCTGCTGGCCCTGGCACCGGAGCAACACTGAAATGGATAGGCAGACCCTGATGTTGTTCACCGGGATCGGCATGATCCTGGTCCTGGCTTCGCTGATCGGCTTTATCCTCAAATGGCGTACCCGCGGCACGCCAAACGCGGTCATCGATAACCTCAACGCCCGGATCAATGCCTGGTGGGTGATGGTGCTGGTGATCGGTATCGCCTTCTGGCTGGGTACCGGCGCGGTGATCCTGCTGTTCTATGCGGTGTCCTTCTACGCCCTGCGCGAGTTCCTGACCCTGACGCCGACTCGGCGCAGCGACTACCCGGCGCTGGTAGCGGCGTTCTACCTGGCCTTGCCATTGCAGTACCTGCTGATCTACAGCGACTGGTACGGACTGTTCTCGATCTTCATTCCGGTCTACGTGTTCCTGTTGCTACCGATCCTCGCTTCGCTGGGCGGTGACAGCACGCACTTCCTGGAACGCGCCTCAAAGGTCCAGTGGGGGCTGATGATCGCGGTGTTCTGCGTGTCGTTCGTGCCAGCACTGCTGACCCTGGAGATTACCGGCTATGAAGGCCGCAACCTGTTGCTGATCGCTTACCTGGTGATCGTGGTGCAGTTGTCCGACGTGCTCCAATACGTCTGCGGCAAGCTGTTCGGCAAACGCAAGATCGCACCCAACCTGTCGCCATCGAAAACCGTCGAAGGCTTTGTCGGCGGCATTACCCTGGCCTCCTTGATTGGCGGCGCGCTGTTCTGGATTACCCCGTTCAATCCCTGGCAAGCGGTGCTGATCGCGTTGCTGATCAACCTGCTGGGCTTTGCCGGTGGCATCGTCATGTCGGCGATCAAGCGCGACCGCGGGGTCAAGGACTGGGGCCATATGATCGAAGGCCATGGCGGCATGCTCGACCGGCTGGACTCGGTGTGCTTCGCCGCGCCGATCTTCTTCCATCTGGTGCGCTACTGGTGGACGTGAGCAGATTCAGCAGGCGCTCGGCCAACCAGCCGAATGTCAGGCCCACAGTGGTCCAGAGCACCCACTGGATGCTCAGGGAGACGACGCGGAACTTCCACACCGGCGAGCAAGCCCAGCAGCAAACCAGACCCGATATCTAGCGCATCACGCCAGTTCCCGGCGCAGTTGGCGAGCGGCGCCGACCATCTGCACCAGGGCCGCTTCGGTTTCCGGCCAGCCACGGGTTTTCAGGCCGCAGTCCGGGTTGACCCATAGACGCTCGGCGGGAATACGCCGGGCGGCTTTGCGCAGCAGGTTGGCCATCTCCGAAGCCTCCGGCACCCGTGGCGAGTGGATGTCGTAGACGCCCGGCCCGATTTCATTCGGGTAAGCGAAGGCTTCGAATGCCTCCAGCAACTCCATGTCCGAACGCGAGGTTTCGATGGTGATGACGTCGGCATCCATGGCCGCAATGGACTCGATCACATCGTTGAACTCGCTGTAGCACATGTGGGTGTGGATCTGGGTTTCATCACGCACACCGGACGCGCACAGGCGGAAGGCCTCGGTGGCCCAGTCCAGGTAGTGCGGCCATTGCGCCCGGCGCAGCGGCAAACCTTCGCGGAACGCCGCTTCGTCGATCTGGACTATCTTGATGCCGGCGGCTTCCAGGTCCAGCACCTCGTCACGAATGGCCAGTGCCAATTGACGAGCCTGCACTTCACGGGACACGTCCTCACGGGGGAAGGACCACATCAGCATGGTCACCGGACCGGTCAGCATGCCCTTCATCACCTTGTCGGTGAGACCCTGGGCGTAGCGGATCCACTCCACGGTCATGGCTTTCGGACGGCTCAGGTCGCCGAAGATCAGCGCCGGCTTGACGCAGCGGGAACCGTAGCTCTGGACCCAGCCGAAACGGCTGAAGGCATAACCGTCGAGTTGTTCGGCAAAGTACTCGACCATGTCGTTACGTTCGGCTTCACCGTGCACCAGAACATCCAGGCCCAGACGCTCCTGGAACTCGACAGCATGACGAATCTCGCTGTGCATCGCCTCGGTGTATTGGGCTTCGCTCAACTTGCCCTGTTTAAACGATTGACGCGCCAGGCGGATGGCCGCTGTTTGCGGGAACGAACCGATGGTCGTGGTCGGGAACAGCGGCAGATCCAGGCCGACACGCTGCTTCTCGATACGGCTGGCGAACACTGAATGACGCTGGCTGTCCTTGGCCGTAATCGCGGCAACGCGAGCCTGCACAGCCGGCTTGTGGATCCGCGGCGAGGCGGCACGGCTGGCCTGGACTGCACGACTGCGGGCCAATGCCTCCAGGACTGGAGCGGCTTGCGGCTCGCTGACGGCACGGGCCAGGATCGCGACCTCTTCACACTTCTGCACGGCAAAGGCCAGCCAGCTCTTGAGTTCGGCGTCCAGCTTGTCTTCACGGCCCAGGTCGACCGGGCTGTGCAGCAACGAGCAGGAAGGCGCGACCCACAGACGATCCCCCAGGCGCTCCTTGGCCTGTTGCAAGACCGCCAGGGCTTGTTCCAGGTCACAACGCCAGACATTACGGCCGTTGACCAGCCCCAATGACAGGACCTTGTAGGCCGGCAGGCGATCGAGAATGCTCGGGTATTGCTCAGGGGCACGGACCAGGTCGATGTGCAGACCGTCGACCGGCAGATTGGCCGCCAGGCCGAGGTTCTCTTCCAGGCCGCCGAAATAGGTGGCAACCAGCTTTTTCAGTGGATCGCGCTGGATCAGGTTATAGGCACGCTCAAAGGCGTTTTTCCATTCCTGCGGCAGGTCCAGGACCAGGATCGGCTCGTCGATCTGCACCCACTCGACGCCTTGGGCAGCCAGGCGCTGGAAAATCTGGCCATACAGCGGCAGCAGGCGATCGAGCAGATCGAGCTTGTCGAAGTCAGCACCTTTGGCCTTGCCCAGCCACAGGTAAGTCAACGGGCCGATCACCACGGGTTTGACGGTGTGACCCAACGCGCGCGCCTCCTCGACCTCTTCAAACAGCTGATCCCAGCCGAGCTGGAACTGCTGGTCGGCGCTGAACTCCGGCACCAGATAGTGGTAGTTGGTATCAAACCACTTGGTCATTTCCTGGGCGTGCGCACCACCGCAGCAGCTGTCGCTGACGCCACGGGCCATGCTGAACAGGGTTTGCAGGGACACCTTGCCGTCGTGCGGATGGAAGCGCTCCGGGATCACACCGAACATCAGCGAGTGGGTCAGGACCTGGTCGTACCAGGCAAAGTCGCCGACCGGAAGCAGTTCGATGCCGGCTTGCTTCTGCACGGCCCAGTGGGCCTTGCGCAGCTCGCTACCCACGGCACGCAGACCCGCTTCGTCCAATTCGCCTTTCCAGAACGCTTCTTGAGCTTTCTTCAGTTCACGGTCGCGTCCAATGCGCGGAAATCCAAGGGAATGGGCCAGTGCCATGACAAAAAACTCCAATAGGTTCGATAGGAGCCATTGTCGACACTCGGGGCATACTGAGACAAACTCATTTAAATACAGATGATCACGAGTTCTACTCATGATCATAAGCCGATGCTCGCCAGGTGAAAGCCGCTCAAGTCCGGACCCAGCGTTTAGGTTCTACACTAGGTCGGAACCCGAACGCCTTCAAAGGTAGCGCACTGATGGAACGTCTCACCGCGAAAGACTTTGCCCCTGAACTGCTTGAGCTGTACGACTACTACGTCCACGGCAAGATCAACCGCCGGGAGTTTCTCGATCGCGCGGCGAAGTTCACCCTCGGTGGCTTGGCCGCCAGCAGCCTGCTGGCGGCGCTGAGCCCGAATTATGCGCTGGCCGAGCAGGTGCCGTTTACCGACCCGGACATCTTCGCCGAATACATCACCTACCCCTCCCCCAAAGGCAACGGGCAGGTGCGTGCCTATCGGGTACGTCCGGCCAAGGCCAGCGGCAAGGTGCCAGCGGTGGTGGTCGTGCATGAAAACCGCGGGCTCAATCCCTACATCGAGGACGTGGCCCGGCGCCTGGCCAAGGCCGGATACATCGCCCTGGCCCCGGATGGCCTGTCGTCGGTCGGCGGCTACCCCGGCAATGACGAAAAAGGCCGGGAGCTGCAACTGACCGTCGACCCGGAAAAACTCATGAATGACTTTTTCGCTGCCATCGAATGGCTGATGCACCACGACACCACCACCGGTAAAGTCGGCATCATCGGCTTCTGCTATGGCGGTGGCGTCGCCAATGCCGCCGCCGTGGCCTATCCGGAACTCAGTGCCGCCGTGCCCTTCTATGGCCGTCAGCCAAAGGCCGAGGAAGTGGTACGGATCAAGGCGCCTCTACTGCTGCACTACGCCGAACTGGACAAGCCCATCACCGACGGCTGGCCCGCCTACGAGCAGGCCTTGAAAGCCGCCGGCAAGGTTTATGAGGCGCATATCTACGCCGGGGTCAACCACGGCTTCCACAACGACTCCACGCCGAGGTACGACGAGGCCGCCGCCAAGCTGGCCTGGGACCGGACGCTGGGATGGTTCCGACGCTATCTGGTCTAGGGGTTATGTCGGAGAAATCGTGGCCAGCAGGCCAATCGCGATTGTCAGTATGAGAAATCCACCCAGGAACATCGCCATCTTGGCCATAAGGCCTCCTCAACTATAAGGTCAGGGCATAACGCGGGTTGCGCAATGAGTTTACGGAGCAGAGCAAACAGAAGTCCGTGGCCCGACAGCACAGGCAGTCGCCCCGGGCATCTGCCCAAGGCTGATCCGTAGGTTCATTGTCGGTCGCGGGACGAATACATTACAGAGGCAGATAGCGATGAAAAATACGGATCAGAACAGCGGTCCGAGCAACCGCCGCACTTTCAGCAGGGCCGCGCGAAGCGTGTCCATGTCCACGGAACCCAAGGCCAGGCGGATCGCATGCGGTACATGCGGGGAGGTGGCAAAAGGCTCGGCGGTGGAGACCGAAATCTGCTCGCGCATCAGCGCCATGGCGATCTGATCGGCCCGTGCCTCTTCCGGCAGCGGCAGCCAGAGAAAGAAAGAAGACGGATGACCCACGGTGCGCAGTCCGGCCAACACTTCGTCAGCCATCGCCTGCCGGGCCTGGGCGTCCTTGCGCTTGCGCACCTCCAGCCTGGCGACGGTGCCATCCTCGATCCAGGCGGTGGCGATCGCCGTCAACACCCCCGGCGTGTTCCAGGTGGTCGCCCGGATGATTCGCTCCAGCGCCGCCACCCGCTGCACCGGCGCCGCGACAAATCCGATCCGCAAACCGGCGGCCACGCTCTTGGACAGGCCGGAAACGTAGAGGGTCCTTTCCGGCGCCAGTTCGGCTAACGGCAGCGGCGCTTGCTCCGCCAGGTAGGCGTAGGCCGCGTCCTCGATAATCAACAGGTCATGCCGGCGCGCGATCGACACCAGCTCTTCGCGCTGATCGGCCGCCATCACCCAACCCATCGGATTATGCAGGGTCGGCATGCTGTAGACGGCACGCACCGGACGATCGCGGCAGAGCTGCTCCAGGGCGTCGAGATCAGGGCCCTGGTCGGTGACGGGAATGGACACGACCTCAAGGTGCAGCGCCTGCGCCAACACCTTGAATCCGGGATAGGTCAAGGCGTCTGCGGCAATCACATCGCCGGGTTGCAGGAACGCCATCAGGATCACCGTCAAGCCATGCTGGGCGCCGCTGACAATCAGCACCTGCTCGGCCGCCACCCTCAGCCCGCGCGCCCCCAGGTGACGGGCGACCGCTGCCCGCTCGTGCAGGCGCCCGGCATGCGGGTGGTAACGCAACAAGGACTCCAGGTCACCGGACAAGGCCAGCTGGCGCAAGGCCGTGCGCAACTGCTCGGCCTGTCCCGGCGACGAGGGATAGTTGAAGTTGAGATCGACCATTCCCTGGGCAACATCGGGTTGGTCGATACCCAGGCCGGAAGGCAGGGAGGTCTCCCGGACAAAGGTGCCCCGCCCCGTTTCCCCGCTGACCAGGCCCATGGCCTCAAGCTCCCCATAAACCCGGCTGGCCGTGGCCAGCGCCAAGCCATGGTTGGCGGCCAGTTGCCGATGAGTCGGCAAGCGGGCACCGGGCGGCAGGCGCCCCGAGCGGATATCGGCGGCAAAAACGTCAACCAGCGACTTATACCGGGAACGAGGCATGGGCAGATGTATCCATGACAATATTTTGATTGTACCAATAGTCAGTCATAGCATGCGCCTCAAGCAACCCGAACCTTGAGTGTGAAGCGAAAATGGAACGAACCTCGCCCCTGAATACCCCTGTAATCGCCAAGAGCAACCGCGGCTGGCTCAATGGATTTATCGGTGTATTGATCTTCAGCGGCTCGCTGCCCGCGACACGGGTGGCGGTACTGGAGTTCGACCCGGTGTTTCTGACCGTGGCCCGGGCGAGCATCGCCGGGGTTCTGGCGCTGTGCCTGCTGTGGCTGTTCAAGGAAAGGCGCCCTGCCCGCGGCCAACTGCTGTCCCTGCTGGTGGTCGCCATCGGCGTGGTGCTCGGCTTCCCGTTGTTGACGGCACTGGCGCTGCAGTACGTGACCTCCGCGCACTCCATCGTGTTCCTCGGCTTGTTGCCGCTGGCGACGGCCGTCTTCGCTGTCCTGCGCGGTGGCGAGCGGCCGCGGCCGGTGTTCTGGTTCTTCTCCGTGCTGGGCAGCCTGCTGGTGGTGGGGTTCGCCGCGTCCCAGGGGCTGAGCGCCTCGCCCCGGGGCGATATGCTGATGCTCCTGGCGGTGCTGGTGTGCGGACTGGGTTATGCCGAAGGGGCGAAGCTCTCCCGGACACTGGGAGGCTGGCAGGTGATTTCCTGGGCGCTGGTCCTGTCGCTGCCAGTGATGCTCGTACTGACCGGGTGCCTGGCTCCCGCCACGTTCACGGGCATCAGCAGGTCCGCCTGGTTGAGCCTGGCGTATGTCTCGCTGTTCAGCATGCTGATCGGGTTTGTGTTCTGGTACCGAGGGCTGGCCCAGGGCGGGATTGCCGCCGTGGGACAACTGCAGCTTTTGCAGCCGCTTTTCGGCCTGGCCCTGGCCGCGACCTTGCTTCACGAGCCGGTCAGTTTGGCGATGCTGGGGGTTACTGTGGCGGTGATCCTTTGCGTGGCCGGTGCACGCAAATTCTCCAGGTAGACGCTGTCCTTTGTAGGCGCCCGGCTTGCTGGCGATGGCGTCCTCAAGGGCCTCATCGCCGGCAAGCCGGGCTCCCACATTGAACGTGCTGAGCGAAGTAGTGAGCCCTGGGTCAAGACGGTATCTGCTGCCCTACACCCAGCGCTTGAACAGCACGCTGGCATTGACCCCGCCAAAACCGAAGCCATTGGAGAGCGCGTACTCCATGGGCAACGACCGGGCCTGGCCGCGAATCAGATCAAGACCTTCGGCAAGCTCATCGGGGTTATCCAGATTGAGCGTCGCCGGCGCCATCTGATCGCGCAATGCCAGCACCGTGAAGATCGCCTCGATCCCTCCGGCGGCGCCCAACAAATGTCCGGTGGCGGATTTGGTCGAGCTGATGGCCGGCCCACCGATTGCCCCGAACACGGCCTTGATCGCCGCCAATTCGCCCTTGTCACCCACCGGCGTCGAGGTGGCATGCGCATTCAGGTGCCGGACCTGGGACGGCTCGATCCCGGCCTGGCGCAATGCCTGCTGCATGGCGCGGCGGGCGCCGTCACCGTCTTCCGGGCCAGCAGTCATATGGTAGGCATCGGAACTGGTACCGTAGCCCACCAATTCGGCAAGAGGTTTGGCGCCGCGCGCCAGGGCATGCTCCAACTCCTCGATCACCAACAGGCCGGCCCCCTCGCCCATGACGAAGCCATCGCGGGCCTGATCGAAGGGCCGGGAGGCAAGCGACGGAGTCTCGTTGTAATCACTTGAAAGCGCCCGGGCCGCCGCGAATCCGGCCAGGCTGACCCGGTGGATGCAGGCTTCCGCGCCACCGCAGACCGCCACATCGATCTCCCCCGCGCGGATCATCCGGGCGGCGTCGCCGATGGCCTGGACGCCAGCGGCACAGGCGGTCACCGGAGAACCCAGTGGCCCCTTGAGACCGTGGCGGATAGAGACGTGACCGGCGGCCATATTGCTGAGAAACGAGGGTATGGTGAACGGCGACAGACGCCTTGGGCCCTTGCTGTCGGTAGTGCGCACCGCTTCAGCGATGGCGGGAAAACCACCGACCCCGGAAGCAATAATGGTCGCCGTGCGCTCCTGCGCCTCAGGGGAGTCAGGAGCCCAGCCGGCCTGGGCCAAGGCTTCATCCGCCGCCGCCAGGGCAAACAGGATGAAGCGGTCCATCTTGCGCTGCTCCTTGGCGGCCAGCAGTTGATCCGGATCGAAGCCGGCTTCCGGGTCCTGGACACGGTCCGGGACCTGGCCACCGATACTGATCGACAGGTCGCCAATCAACTCCGCCGGCAACTGGCGGATACCGGACTGTCCGGCCAGCAGGCGCTGCCAGATCTGTTCGACTCCGCAGCCCAGCGGGGTCAGCGCGCCCATGCCGGTGACGACGATGCGTTTGTTCATGACGATCCAACTCCTTCAGGTGATTGAGCGAGGTAATGGCTTGTGGACGCTACTATCATCATGAAAGTAACATAGTCATCTCACAAATGTCCGAGCGCCCCGACAGGAGCCACCATGCAACGCAAAAACCTGAGCCATGCCGAATGCCCGGTTGCCCGCAGCCTTGAACGGGTAGGTGAGTGGTGGAGTATCTTGATCATGCGCGACGCCTTGCATGGCCTGAAGCGCTTCGACGAATTCTCCCGCAGCCTGGAGATTGCCCCGAACATGCTGACCCGGCGCCTGAATGCGCTGGTGGACGCGGGCCTGCTCGAACGCCAGCCCTACAGCCAGCGCCCGCTGCGCCATGAATATGTACCGACCGCCAAGGGCGAGGATTTTCGCGTGGTGCTCATGGCGTTTGTGGAATGGGGAAATCGTCACTATGCGCCGGAAGGCGAAAGTGTGCAGATCGTCGAACGCGAGAGCGGGCGACCGTTGCAATTGATGATGGCGGATATCGCCGATGGGCGTCCGGTGCCATTGAACCGCAGCACGGTGCAGGCCGGGCCGGCGGCCAGCGAGCAGATGCGTCAGCGGCTGGCATGATCTCAGGTACGAGAAGAAAAATGGCAGGGGCGGCTGGATTCGAACCAACGCATGGCAGGATCAAAACCTGCTGCCTTACCGCTTGGCGACGCCCCTGTATCTGTTGCGACGAGTGCATGACACCCGCTTGTTGATCTTGCAGCTTGCGAACCCGCGAAGGGTCGCTGCGAGAGTGCGCGGAAATTTACCAACTTTCCCAGCGTCTGGGAAGCCCCAAGGCGAACAAATTTGTTTTAAAACAGCTACTTATTCTTGAGAACAGTCGGGAGCTGTTCGTTTGAGCTTTCAGAAGGCCTGCGGCTCCCAGGGTCCGCAGACGCGCCGTGCCGCGCTTTTCGGACATGGGGTTGTCAGTGCTGACGTACCGTACACCTGCGTGACAAGTCTCAGGTACAGATGGGAAAAGCCTTTGGCCCACTGGCACCCAATCAATAGTTGGCGTTATTGTCGGTTTTTTCCGCCTCGATTCCGGAGCCCGCCATGGACCTGCCGACACTGATCCTGTTTATCCCGGCGTGCTTCGCCCTGAACATGGCGCCCGGTCCGAACAACCTGCTCTCGGTGAGCAACTCGACGCGTTATGGCTTTCGCACCTCATGCCTGGCGGGCTTCGGGCGCTTGCTGGCATTTGCCGGAATGATCGCCCTGGCTTCGGCGGGCCTGGCGGTGGTGCTGCAAACCTCGGAACTGCTGTTCTATGGCATCAAGATCCTCGGCGCGGGCTACCTGATCTACCTTGCCATCCAGCTCTGGCGTGCCAACCCCGATGCCGACACCCGTACCCAAAGCGCCCCCGTCAGCCTGCGCGCCCTCGCCCGCCAGGAGTTCCTGGTCGCGGCTGGAAACCCAAAGGCAATCCTCATCTTCACCGCCTTCCTCCCCCAGTTCATCGACCCGACCCGGGGCGTCTGCGCCCAGTTCGCCGTACTGGGCGCCCTGTTCCTGATGCTGGAGTTGATCGCCATCAGCGCTTACGCCTATATGGGCGTGCACATGCGCCGCTGGTTCGCCGAACCAAAGGGCAAGCGTCTGTTCAATCGCGGTTGTGCGGTGTTGTTGTCCGCAGCGGCTTCGGTGCTGCTGACGGCGCGACGGGCCTGAGACCCCGCCCCATCCGTTACTCGTAGACCGTCACCCGATTACGCCCGGCCTTTTTCGATGCATACAAGGCATGGTCCGCCCAGGCGATCAGGTCGGCGTGACTGATTGAAGGCCGGCTCAAGTCGGCCACCCCCAGGCTGATGGTGAAGCGGATGCTCTGGCCTTCGTGCAGCACTTCCAGGTCTTCGATCGCCTTGCGCAAACGCTCGGCAAAAAAGCGCGCGCCGGACTTGTCGGTGTCCGACAGCACCACGCCAAACTCCTCGCCGCCATAACGCCCGGCCACGTCGCTGTCGCGCACATGCTCGCGGACCAGATCGGCCACATGCTCAATGACCTTGTCCCCGGCCTGGTGGCCATAGGTGTCATTGACCCGCTTGAAGTGATCGATGTCGAACATCACCAGGCTCGTGGCATTGCCATACCGCTGGTTCCGGGCATAAGCGGCCTTCAGGCTTTCCTCCCAATGCCCACGGTTGTACAGCCCCGTCAGGCGGTCGGTGCTGGAGAGCTTCTGCAACTTGGCATTGGCCGCCTGGAGCTGGTGGCGGTTGGTGGCCACGTCGGTGACGTCGTAGATCACCAGGCAGATATGGGTGATGGTGCTGTTGGTGGAACGCAACGGCAACAACGTGGTGTTCTGGTACATGAAGTCTTCCTGGCCGGTGATCGGCTGGTAGTTCTTGAACCGCACCAGGTAAGGTCGCTGCTCCCAGATGGTGAACGCCGGCGTGCCCAGGGTCGCGACACTCTCCACCTTGCGGCTGAACCACTCGCGATCGACTTCGGGGAACAGGCTGAAGAAGGACTGGCTGGTGGCGTCCTTGGGCTGCACCCCGGAACGGTTCTCCATAAAGGTGTTCCAGACCTGCACGCAGTAGTCGCGGTCCAGCACCACCACGCCCACGTCGATGCTCTGGACAATCGCCAGCAACCAGTGAAACTCGTTCAGATCGAGAATGTCGTTCATGGCTCAGCTCATCAGGTAGGCGAGTTTGTCGGTCAACCGCTGGATGGAGTCTTCCGTGAACAACAACAGCAAGTCGAAATGAATATCGTGCCCTTCCAGGCTGTAGCTGATTTCTACCGCCAGGGTCTTTTTCCAGCGCTGCTGGTTGACCCGGATCAGTTCGTCGATGGCCGCGTGCTGCCCGAGAATCTGTGGGTGCCCCTGGGAAAACACCACGTCGATCTGCTCGGCAATACTGCTCAGGCACGCGCCGATCAGCACGCTGGAGAGGTCGAGCAACATTTCAAGGTCCGAATATTCGGTGCCCTGGCGTTGCATCAACTGCGCCATGTCGGCGATTTCCGAGTCATGGAACATCAGCAAGGCTTCGCCGGCGATGCCGCTGCCGATAAAGCCCTGGCAGATGGCGGTGAGCTGGTTGCAGCTCCCGGCATCCATCAGCGCCATGTGCAGCTCGCCCACTTCGAGGATATTCACGTTCGGCACCGGCAACTGCACGAACACACCCAGGACCTTGGCAATCAGCGCCGCCGCACGCCCGATGGCCACGTTGACCGTTTCGCGAAAGGCATCGCGAAAGCTGATTTCAGTCGTCGGTTCAGGGCGAGCAGCTAATGGTGTCGGACCGGGGGCCTTCAGCAGCCCCAGTCGGTCGAGGATCTCACGCAGCTCGTCCTGGTCGAAGGGCTTTTTCAGGAACGCCAGCGCACCCAGCTCGTGAACCCGGCGTACCGCCTCTTCCTGGACGTCACCGGAGATCACGATCACCTGTGCCTGCAAACCTTCGGCCCGGATCGCCGAGAGCACCTGATAGCCATCCATTTCCGGCATGGTCAGGTCGAGCAGCACCACTTGCCCCAATCCCTGGCGAATGGCATCCAGCCCCTGTCGACCATCGCTGGCCTGGGTGATCGAGACCTGCCAGTCTGCCGGCAGCGCCCGCAAAACCTGCTTACGGGCCATGTTGGAGTCGTCACACACAAGTAGGGGAATCACTGACACAGACCGGTGCTCATCTTATTTGGGTATCAGGGAAAGCATTAATGGCATGATGCCATAACTTTTACAAAACATACTCAGCGTACAGGTTTTATTGCGAACTACGTCCGATATTCCAACAGCTTAGGTGCAATCGGGACTCAGGGGATGGCTTAGGTCAACGAAGTGGATCGACGGCGCCCCCGTGGGAATCTCATGGACGCAGCGAAAAGCGCTCGCGATAAGCCTGTGGCGTGACACTCATGGCCCGCAGAAAGCTGCGGCGCAGGGTTTCCTCGCTGCCGAAACCACAGCGGGTGGCAATCCGCTTGATCGGCATCGCGGTATCGCTCAACAGGCGCCGGGCGGTTTCCACCCGGATCTGTTCGATGGCCCGGGCCGGCGTCTGCCCGGTCTCGGCACGGTAGTGACGGACGAAACTGCGCTCGCTCATGCCCGCCTGCTGCGCCAGGACCGGGATCGACAGGTCCTGCGCCAAATGCTCGGCGATCCAGGCCTGCAAATCGCCGAAGCGGCTGCCGGCCTTCTGTAAGGACAAGGTGGCGCTGAATTGCGACTGCCCGCCGGGGCGTTTCAGGAACACCACCAGATGCCGCGCGACCTCCAGCGCCACGGGACGCCCCAAGTCCGCCTCAACCAACGCCAGGGACAAGTCGATACCCGCAGTCACTCCGGCCGAGGTCCAGACCGGGCCATCATTGATAAAGATCGGATTGGGCTCGACCCGTACCCGCGGGTACTGCGCCGCCAATTGTTCGCAGCGGGTCCAGTGGGTTGCCACTCGCCGCCCGTCCAGCCAGCCGCTGGCCGCCAGCAGGAAGGCCCCGGTGCAGACCGAGGCGACCCGTCGCGCGCAACTGGCCTGCTGGCGTACCCAGGCCACCAGCGCCGGGTCCTCGGAAGCCGCGTAGGTGCCCCAACCACCCGCGATGATCAGGGTGTCGCAAGACACGCCCGTGGCCGGCAAAGGATTGGCCACCAGGGCCAACCCCGCCGAACTCATCACCGGCTCGCGCTGGTCGGCAATCACACTCACCGCATAAGGCAGCGGCAGGCCCGCGGCACGGGCCAGGTCGTTGGCCGAGGCAAAGACCTGCAGCGGCCCGGTAACATCGAGCACCTGGACATTGGGAAAAGCCAGGATGCGGATCGTTCTGGGTGTATTCATGGGGATTGGCGTGAAACGTGGGGTCAATGGCAGATACGCCAAAGCCTACGGAACTACAGTGAAGTCGTCCAGCCCTGCAGGACCCGCCTATTTACTTCCACGGAGCTATTACATGACGCTGCATATCGGCTTTCTGTTATTCCCCAAAGTCCAACAGCTCGACCTCACCGGCCCCTACGACGTTCTGGCCACGTTGCCGGATGCGCGAATCCACCTGATCTGGAAGGACCTCGCCCCCGTCACCGCCAGCACCGGTCTGGTCTTCACCCCGACGACCACCTTCGACGACTGCCCGCCCCTGGACGTGATCTGCATTCCGGGCGGTGCCGGGGTCGGACCATTGATGGAAGATGCCGAAACCCTCTCGTTCATCGTCCGCCAGGCCGCCCGGGCGCGGTACGTCACCTCGGTCTGCACCGGTTCCCTGGTGCTGGGTGCCGCCGGGCTGCTGCAAGGCCGCAAGGCCACCACTCACTGGGCTTATCACGACCTGCTGGCGAGCTTCGGCGCGCTCCCGGTGAAGGATCGTGTGGTACGTGACGGCAACCTGCTGACTGGCGGCGGCATCACCGCCGGGATCGATTTTGCCCTGACCCTGGTCGCTGAACTGGTCGGGGCACAAGAAGCCCAGGTGATCCAGTTGCAGTTGGAATACGCACCGGCGCCTCCATTCAACGCCGGCAGCCCGGAGACAGCCCCCGCGGACGTGCTGGAGATTGCCCGGCAACGAGCGGCGGAGTCGCACAAACAACGCAGCCTGATCACCGAGCGTGTCGCCCAGCGCTTGAAACAGGCGGGTTAATCGCGCTCCCACGGCATATCCAGCAACGCCGAACCCAGGCTCTTGCCGTGGGCATCCAGTGCCAGGGAGCGGGTCACCCCGCCACGGAGAATGCCCGGCAAGACGAAATTCAAGGCCCGCACTCCCGGTACCGCGTAACGCCGTACCGGTCCGGCAGCCGGATCGAGCAAGGGCGCAAAGTAGTCCGCCACCCGCTCTGCCGTCAGCCATTCGCATAACCTGAGGTAGTCCTCGACCCGATAGGCGATCACCGAGATATTCGAGGTGTCGCCTTTGTCGCCCGTGCGCGAATGGGCAAAAGCGCGTAACTCAAGACCGCTCATGACCGATCCTCCAGATGAATCGCTACCGTCAGATTTTCCCGTGGCAGCAACAGAGACGCCACCGCCACCACCTGTCGCACACTCTTGCTCGCACCGCCACCACTTGACGGGCCATTGGTGTATAGCGTCTCCACTTCATTGCCGACACGCAGCGCATCGGCCCGATCGACACAACGCGCCGCCACCCGCAAACGGACTTCCCAAGGCTCGCCCTGCCCTCGCGCACTCAGCGCTTCGCCATACAGGGCATCAACGCCCATCAGTTCCGCACGAACTTCCTCGGCCTTGACGCCGATGATTTCCAGGCGCTGCAAGACAATTTCCCGCGCCAGCCGCGCCCGGGCCAGGGCGCCCGGACCACCGTAGGACATCTGCCCCTCGCCGATCCAACCGTCCAGGTAACCCACCGAGACCTTCAAGGTGTCCGGACGCTGGCGTCCACTCGCGCCCTGCACACCAACCCGGTCGGCCCCTTCCTCGACAAAACTCACGCCCTCAAAGTCCGCCGTGACATCCGGCGTCAGGTAGGCCGCCGGGTCATGCACTTCATAGAGCAACTGCTCCGTGCAGGTCGCCGCATCCACCCGACCGCCGCTGCCCACAACCTTGGTGATGGTCGCCCGGCCCTCGGCATCCACTTCGGCCAGGGGAAAGCCCAGGTGCGCCAGGTCCGGCACCTCCTTGACGCCCGGGTCGGCAAAATAACCGCCGGTGATCTGCCCCGCACACTCCAGCAGATGACCGATCAGCGTGCCACGGCCCAGGCGCGGCCAATCGTCTGCCGCCCAGCCGAACTCGAAGCACTGCGGCGCGAGGAACAACGACGGATCGGCCACCCGGCCGGTGATCACCACATCGGCATCGGCCGCCAGCGCCTGGACGATACCTTCCACGCCCAGATAGGCATTGGCAGAGACCAGCCGGTCGCCCAACTGTTCGACCCGCAAGCCGTTGTCCAGCAAACGACTCGGCCCGGCACGCAGCACCTCAAGCACATCGTCACCCGTCACCGCGGCAATCTTGAGTCCGTGCAAACCCAGCTCGGCAGCGATCCGCCGGACCTCACGCGCGGCGGCCAGGGGATTGGCCGCACCCATATTGGTGATGATCCGCAGACGTCGCCCGGCACCGGCCACAAACGGCAGCACACGCTGCATCCGCTCACGCAGCAACGGGTCATAACCGGCCTCGGGATCACTGAGCCGGGCCTGCTGCGCGAGGGCGATGGTCCGTTCGGCCAGGCACTCGAACACCAGGTAATCCAACTCACCCTTGGCCGCCAGTTCCACCGCCGGCTCAATGCGGTCGCCCGAATAGCCGGCACCGGAGCCGATACGCAAGGTTTTCATCGCAAGGTCCCTCATATCAAAAGATACCCAGAAGCAACGCCGTCAGGGTCATCAATACCGAGGCGGCGAGCAGGAAAGGAATGGTGAAACGCTGGTGATCGGCCAGTTCGATCTTGCACAGGCCCACCAGCAGAAAGGTCGCGGGGGTCAGCGGGCTGACCGGAAAACCGGTGGTGTGCACCCCCAGCAAGGACGCCTGGGCCACCTGCAACGGCTCCACGCCCAAGGCCTTGCCGACCTCGGCGATCACTGGCATCACGCCGAAATAAAACGAGTCCGGATCGAACAACAGGCTCAGCGGCATCGACAGGAAACCCACCACCGCCGGAATCAGCTTGCCGTGGCCGGCCGGGATCTGCGCCACCGCCACTTCGGCCATGGCCTTGAGCATGCCCGTGCCCTGCATGATGCCGGTAAAGACTCCGGCCGCCAGAAGAATACTGGCCATGGTCAGGGCCGTCTTGGCATGGGCATCGATGCGGGCACGCTGGGCATCGACATTGGGGTAATTGAGGCACAGCGCAACCACGGTTCCGAGCATGAACATCACCACCGGGTCGACCCAGCCGGCGATCATCACCGCCATTACCAGCACCGTCAGCAGCAGGTTGGCCCGGAACAGCCGTGGGCGGCGCAGGGCTTCTTGCTCCTGGCTGATCACCCGGCTCGGCACGCCGCCCGTGGTCAGGCCGGCGCCCAGGCCCAGACGCCGTTCTTCACGCCGGCCCAACCACCAGGCGCAGGCGAAGACAAACAGCAAGCCGACGATCTGCACCGGAATCAACGGCTGGAACAGATCCGCCACTGGCACGTGCAAGGCCGCCGACGAACGCAGCACCGGGCCGGTCCAGGGCAGGAAATTCACCCCGGCGGCCATCGCCGCGACACAAGCCAGGATCCGCCGGTCGATGCCCAGTCGCGTATACAGCGGCAGCATCGCCGGGATGGTCACCAGAAAGGTCACCGCCCCGGAACCGTCGAGGTGCACCAGCAACGCCAGCAAGGCCGTGCCCATGACAATCCGCGTGGGCCGCGTGCCCACCGTGCGCAGGATGCGGTTGATGATCGGGTCGAGCATACCGGCATCCGTCATGACCCCGAAGAACAGGATGGCGAACACGAACATGCCGACCACCGGGGCGACGTTCTTGATGCCGGTGACGATAAAGGCGCTGGTTTGCAGACCGAAACCGCCGAGCAGCGCGGCAATGATCGGCAAGGCGATCAACGCGACCAGGGGCGAAAGACGCTTGCTCATGACAGCCGCAAGCAGACAGACGATGGTGATGACACCCAACGTGGCGAGCATGGAAAGACTCCGGGGCCGCTCAATGGCGGACAGTTATTGTTTTCCCCGGAGTATTGGAACGCGGTTAAACTTTGTAAATTGGAATGTTCACCGCCATGCATTCGGAAAAACAGAATGAAGAACGCCGTCCAGCATATCCGCGCCTTCCTGACGGTCGCCCAGACCGGCAACTTCGCCCGCGCCGCCGCGCTGCTGCACCTTTCGCCCTCGGCGCTGACGGTGCAGGTCCAGCAGTTGGAAGAGTGGCTCGGCGTCACCCTGCTGGAGCGCAGCCCGCGCCAGGTCAACCTGACCGGCGCCGGCCAGCAGGCCCGCGGCCCCATGGAGAAGCTGTTGCTGGACCTGGACAATATCGTCAGCGGCTCCCGCGACCTGGCCAGCCTGCAGCGGGGCGTGGTGACGCTGGCCGCCTTGCCGTCGATCTGCTCCGGCGCCCTGCCACCGGTACTGAAGCTGTTTCGCCAAGCCTATCCCGGCATCGAAATCCGCCTGCGGGACGTGGTTGCCCAACGCATCGACAGCCTGGTTCGGGAGAACGAGGTGGATTTCGGGCTGGGTGTACGGGCCAGGCTCAATCATGGCCTGGACTTCGAAGTGGTCATGGTCGATCGCTTGTGCCTGTTCCTGCACGACGAACACCCGTTGGCGCGCAAGACCACAGTCAACTTGCCGGACCTGAGTGGCCAACCGATGATCCTCACCGGACGCGACAGCAGCGTACGCGAACGGGTCGAGCAACTGTTCGACGAGCAAGGCCTGACGCTGGTCCCGGGGCTGGAAGCCAACTATATGTCCACGGTCCTGGCACTGGTACGCCAGGGGCTGGGCATGGCCCTGCTGCCGGAATCGGCGGATGACGGCCTCGGCGGCCTGCAAACACGCCCCGTGGAACACCCCGGCGTCAGTCGCGAAATCGGCCTGATCAGCCGCAGCGGTCAGCCCCTGTCCCCCGCCGCCACCCGCTTCGTGGCCCTGATCCGGGAATGCTTGGCCCCGGCCCGGGTGCTTGACAACGCCTGAACCTCTCGGGAATGGTCTGACAACCTGACTACCGAGCCTGCCCTTCATGCTGGAACTCCAACGCCCTGACTGCCTGGTTGAACGAGTGGTCAGCGCCATTCGTGCGGAAATCGATGCCGGGCGCCTCGCCGCGCAATCGCGTTTGCCCACCGACTTCGATGCGGCAGCCGGCGCGGATGTGGCCTTTCATCGGGCTATCGCCGAGGGCAATCGCCAGGCGGCCGCCGCGTGCGCCGAGGCGCATCTGCGGGCCTCGGCCAAACGCCTGCAGCTGGAACTGCCGCCCATGAACTGAACCAATCGGCCCCACGCCGCCTGCGGCGCCGGGGCCAGCAAGCTCGATTCGGCTCGCCCCTATTAGTCTGACAACCTGATAACTAGACATGAACAATAACAAGGTGAATTCCCTCCATGATTTATGACTTCTGCATCATCGGCGGCGGCATCGTCGGCCTCGCCACAGCCATGGAGTTGCTCAAGCGCCAGCCCGGTGCCTCGCTGCTGATCCTGGAAAAGGAAGCCACCCTCGCCCGTCACCAGACCGGTCACAACAGCGGCGTGATCCATGCCGGCATCTACTACGCGCCGGGCAGCCTCAAGGCCGATCTATGCAAGCGCGGGGCCCAGGCCACGAAGGACTTCTGCCGCGAACACGGGATCCGTTTCGAAGTCTGCGGCAAGCTGCTGGTGGCCTCTACTCCCCTGCAAGGGCAGCGCATGCAAGCCCTGTACGAACGCTCGCAACTCAATGGCATGCGCGTCGAACGCCTTGATGCTGACGAACTGCGGCGGCGCGAACCGAATATCGTCGGCCTCGGCGGCCTGTTCCTCGACGCCACGGGCATCGTCGACTATCGCGAAATCTGCCAGGCCATGGCCCGGGTCATTCGCGTCGGCGGCGGCGAAATCCAGCTCGACACCACGGTCACGGCCATCCAGGAAGACGGCGCCAAAGTCACCGTCAGCAGTCACGACCGGGTCTGGCAGGCTCACAAACTGGTGGCCTGTGCCGGCCTGCAATCCGATCGCCTGGCCAGCCTGGCCGGCATCCGCATCGACCATCAGATCATTCCCTTCCGCGGCGAATACTTCCGTCTGCCGGCCGCGAAGAACAATATCGTCAATCACCTGATCTACCCGATTCCTGATCCGGACCTGCCGTTCCTCGGCGTGCATCTGACCCGGATGATCGACGGCAGCGTCACCGTCGGCCCGAACGCCGTGCTGGGGCTGGGCCGGGAGAATTACCGGAAGTTCTCCATCAACTGGCGGGACGTCGCGCAATACGCCGCCTTCCCCGGCTTCTGGAAAACCCTGTGGCAGAACCTGGGTTCCGGTAGCCAGGAAATGAAGAACTCAGTCTTCAAGCGCGGCTACCTGGAGCAGTGCCGCAAGTACTGCCCGTCCCTGGTCCTCGAAGACCTGCTGCCCTACGAAGCCGGTATCCGCGCCCAGGCGGTGATGCGCGACGGCACCCTGGTGCATGACTTCCTGTTCGCCGAAACGCCGCGCATGGTCCACGTCTGCAATGCACCGTCGCCGGCCGCCACCTCGGCCATACCGATCGGCGGGATGATCGCCGACCGACTGCTCGCCCCCCGTTAACCCACAACCCTCCCGCTTACGGGAGTACCCCCTCCTCGTTTGCCCGACCAAGGCAGCCAGGGCGCCCGGCCGACGCTGGGGCTGAACCTCGGCCAGCTACTGTCGTCGCTGACCATCTACCTGCTGACCCTCAACGGCAATGGGTTCCTGCTCGAAGGCGGCTGGCGCATCCCCTTTGTCTGCAGCATCGCCCTGGTCGGTGTCGGCCTGAGGGTGCGCAACAGCATTCCGGAAACCCCGGATTTCAAGGAACTGGACCAGCACAAACGCGCGCAGCCCAAGGTCTCGCCGTTGAAAGCACTGTTGAAGAACGACCTCAAGGACCTCGTCGTGGTGTTTTTCGTCGCCATCGGCTACAACGCCCTGAGCCATATCTTCAAGACTGTTTCCCTGGCCTACCTCACCCAATACAAAGGCGTCGACGTACATGTGAGGTCCTTGTCGGTGACCCTCGCCAGTCTGGTGGCCATCGTCGCCGTGCCATTTTTCGGCTGGTTGTGCGATCGCTGGAGCAGCAAGGCGGTGTTGATTCTCGGCGGGGCGTTTTCGCTGCTGTGCGCCTATCCCTTTCTGATGCTGCTGGGTAGCGGTGAAAACTGGCAGATCTACCTGGCAATCGGCATCGGCACCGGAGTCCTGGCACCGATGATGTTTGCCCCGCAGGGTTCATTCCTCAGCCGTCAGTTCCCGACCCAGACCCGCTCCTCGGGCTTCGGCACCGGACGGGAAATCGGCACGGCGGTGGCCGGCGGCCTGGCGGCCGCCTAGAACGTCAGCGAATGCTTGCGATCCAGGCTTTCGCCGAAGCCGCGAATCACCTCCAGCAGCGACTTCACCCGCAGCGGCAGACTCCCCGCCGGATACACGGCATGCATCTGCGGACTCTCGCCACTGCTGGAGGTGAGCTTGTATTCAGGACAGACCCGGACCAGGCGCCCGGCCTCGACCTCGGGTTCCGCCAGCCAGTCCGCCAGGCGGGCAATGCCGACCCCCGCCAGGGCCGCGTGGAACACCGCCGCACCGGAGCTAAAGCGAAACTTCGGATGGACCCGAAAGCTGATGGCCTGCTCCTCGTTGCGAAAATTCCACTCTTTGAGGATCCGCGGCGCGGTATGCAGGATCAGCGAATGGGCCTCCAGCGCCTCGATGGAATCCGGCATCCCGCGCCGCTCCAGATACCCGGGGCTGGCATACAGGTAACGTGAATAGCTCCACAGCGGAAAACCGATCAGGTCACTGGATTGCGGAAACGCGCCGCGAATCGAGAAGTCCAACTTGCTCTTGGCCGGGTCGATGGTCTCATCGGTGAAAATCACATCGACGTTCACATCCGGATAATGCTCGCAGTACTGCGCGATCAGCCGTGGCAAGACCCCGTGTCCGAGAAACTCGGGGGCGGAAAAGCGGATCCAGCCGTGGGCCAGGCCGCTGAGACCGGCCAGGTCTTCATCCGCCTCACGTTGCAGATCCAGCATTTTGCAAGCATGGGGCAAGAAGCGTTCACCCGCCTCGGTCAGGCTTACGGCATTCGACGATCGATTGAACAGCTTGACCCCGGCACTTTCCTCCAGGGCCTGCACCGCACGGGTCAGCGAGCTGGGAGAACGTCCCAGGGCGCGGGCCGCGGCAACGAAGCTACGCTTGCGCGCCACCGTCGCGAAGGCTTCCAGCTCCCCCAACATATCCAGGGCCATTCCCCACCTCATTGCACTTTTCACAACGTGGTATTGCAACACAAAAAAGGCCCTTCCGTTAGCCTTCCCGCTCAACCCACAGGGACGTAGGCAAACAGGAGCAAACGGACGTGTCAAAGCTGGATGAAATAGTCGGGAAATCTGCGGCGCTTATCGGTGAAGAAATTCGCGAATGGCTGGGGAAAAAGTCTGCGACCTCGACCCGACAGGGGATATCGCAGATTCATGTATCGTTCGAAGAACAGCGTAGCCTACACGCCGGCCTGGCGTCGCAGGCGGTGACTGACAGCACTTCAGGCATCAACCGCATGCCGGCCCTGGGCCAGTTGCTGGAGAACACCCTGTGCGCCGAGAAAATCCAACAACTGCGTGACTTTCCCCAGTCCAGTGATGTGGCGATGATTGTCAGGGGGCTGCCTGTGGACCTGCAGCTACCGACCACCCCCTACGACATGGCACCGGGTATCGAGAATCTGCCGGTGATAGCGGGGGCGATCCTGTCCGTGCTGCAAACCCTGAAAACCCATCCGGTGGCCTACGAAGGCGAAAGCGATGACACGGTGTTCCGCCATGTATCGCCCAAGCAGCAGCGCGAGAGCGAAACAAGCTCCTATGGCTCACGCATGGACCTGGGCATGCATGTCGACAACCCGCACCTGCCCCTGACCTGCGAACCCGTCGCGCACTTGTCGGCCTGTCCGGAATACCTGTCCCTGACCGGTCTGCGTTGCGAGCTCGACGTGCCGACACGCATCGTCGCCATCGCCGACGTGCTGGCCATGCTGCCAGCCTCGGTCGAAGAAGAATTGTCGCGACCGCACTTCGCCATTCGCCGACCGGCCTCCTTCGACAAACAGGGTAATGTGCTGGAAAACGTCCCTCTGCTGTATAGAAATGCCGGCGGTGATCTGTATTGCCGCTACAACAAGGCCAGTGTCGCCGCGACCTGCGCCAACGCGCAGTTTGCCCTGCAGATGTTCGCCGCTGCCGCCAACCATCCCGATGTCGAGCACCAGATTCTGCTGCAACCGGGGGACATGCTGATCTTCAAGAACCAACAAACCCTGCATGCCCGGGACGGTTTCAGCCCGCGCTACGACGGCCGCGACCGCTGGATGCTGCGCGTCTTCGGGGTCAACGACCCGGCACGCGTGGTGCCGCTGGACCCTCACCAACCTTTCATCGTCAGAGCCTGATTTCATGGTCGATATTGTCATCCTTTGCGTGTTCGCCTTCGCCGCCGGCCTGATCGATGCGGCGGTGGGCGGCGGCGGACTGATCCAGATACCCGCGCTGTTCAACGTGTTGCCCACGGCATCACCGGCGGCGTTGCTGGGTACCAACAAGGTCGCGGCCGCCTGCGGCACCGCATTCGCCGCCCGGTCCTTCGTACGCAAGGTGGTGATCGACTGGAGCCTGGTGGTCCCCGCGGCCTGCGCGGCCTTTGCCATGGCCTTCTTCGGCGCGGCCACGGTCTCCTCCGTGCCGCAATCGGTGATCCGCCCGGCGGTGCTGGTGCTGATCGTGCTGATGGCGATCTACACCTTCTGGAAGAAGGACTTCGGCGCCCTGCACAAGCCCATGCGCATCGGCACCCGGGAAAAGTTGCTGGCGATCGTTATCGGCGGGGCCATCGGTTTCTACGACGGGCTGTTCGGCCCCGGGACCGGCAGTTTCCTGATTTTCCTGTTTATCCGCTGCTTCGCCTTTGACTTCCTGCATGCCTCGGCGTCGGCCAAGGTGGTGAACATCGCGACCAACGTCGCGGCGCTGATCTTCTTCATCCCAACGGGCAACGTGCTTTACCTGATCGCCATCCCCATGGCCGTCTTCAACATCCTCGGTGCGCTGACCGGCACCTGGCTGGCAGTGCATAAAGGCGTACCCTTTGTCCGGGCGCTGTTCCTGGTGTTGCTGGTGATCCTGATCAGCAAACTGTCCTACGACCTGATTCTGCAAGCCTGATTCCGTACACCTGAGGAAAATTCCATGTATCCGATGTTCGATCGCCTGGTGGCACTACTCGATGCCCGCGCCGCCTCCTACCGGGTGTTGATGCACGATGCCGAGGGCCAGTCGGCACGGGTCGCCGAAATCCGTGGCACCGAGCCGGGCCAGGGTGCCAAGGCCATGCTCTGCTCGCTCAAGGGCCAGGCCGAAACCTATGCCCTGGTGATATTGCCAGGGGACCAGAAGCTTGACATGAAGAAGGTCGGTGCGGCCCTGGGCGGGAAAAAAGCCGAACTGGTGAAGGCCGAAACCGCCATGGAGCTGACCGGCTGCCGGATCGGCGCCATTCCGCCTTTCGTCTTCGATGAGCGGATTCAATTGATCGTCGATCCGGCCCTGACCACCCGCTACGGCGAAATTGCCTTCAATGCCGGCCGGCTGGATGCGTCAATGGTGCTCGATACCCAGGATTACCTGGCGATTGCCAAGCCCCAACTGCTCGATGTGAGCCAGGCCTGAGCCGACGGCGGCATTGGCCTGCCTGTTTCAACCTTGAATGGCCCTTGCAAACCCGATCCCGGCTCCTTTGTAATGCTCGCTGAAATCCGCACTGCGAGCGCCTGCCCCGTGAAAAACCTGCACTTGCTGCAATCCCTTGAAGGCGACCGCTTGCTGCTGCGCCCACTCCAGCCCGACGATGCCGACGCCCTGGTGGCAGCCGCCCGGGATGGCGAACTGTGGAACCTGCCCTTTACCATCGTTCCGGGGCCCGGCACGGTCGGGTCCTACCTGCGCACAGCCCTCACGGGGCGGGAAGCCGGCACGGTGATGCCGTTTGTCATCGTGATCAAGGCCACCGGCGAAGTAATCGGCTCGACGCGCTTCTGGAAGATCGATCGCCAGTACCGCAAGCTGGAAATCGGCAGCACCTGGCTCTCGACCCGCTGGCAGAAAAGCTTCGTCAATACCGAAGCCAAGTACCTGATGTTGCGCCACGCCTTCGAAGTGCTCGCTTGCGTACGGGTGCAGTTCACCACCGATGAGATCAACGAGAAGTCCCGGGCGGCCATTCTGCGCCTGGGCGCCAAGCAGGAAGGCATCGTGCGCAACGAGCGGATCATGCCGGACGGGCGTAAACGCAACTCCGTACGTTTCAGCATCATTGACGAGGAGTGGCCAGACGTTCGCCTGGGACTGGAAAAAAATCTGCAGCGATAGCGCCTTCCGGCCCCTCCCACGGAGTCCAGGGCAATAATGAAAATTTCTTCAGGGGCGGCCGCAAAAACACTCCGACATTCACATACAAGCCATTGAAAATATTAGGTTTTATTCTTTATAGAATAAAACTTCTTTCACTGTGAACAAGGCCTGGACTGTTTATATTTCTACCTGCTTCTTTGGTGAAACCTCTTATTGGCCCGCATTTTTTGCGGGCCTTTTTTTTGCGTGGAAAACGCGGAAAATCATCCGGCCAGGGATCGAACGCATCCACGCCGAGGTCTAGGCTCTATACGAAATGAGTATGCATTCTCATCAGAACGAAGAGCCCACCCTTGAAACCACCTCGCCCCGCCGACCGCAACGCCCTCCTCTCCAACCTGCGCAATGAAAAGATGGCCCGCTCGGCCCACGCCTATGTACGTGGCAGCACGGTCCAGTTCTATGAGTGGTTGCACAGCCAACGCGGCAGACGCCTGCCCCATGGCCCCAACGTGTGGATCTGCGGCGACTGTCACGCCGGCAACCTGGGCCCCACCGGGGACAGCCACGGGGGGATCGATATCCATATTCGCGACCTGGACCAGACGGTGATCGGCAACCCCGCCCATGACCTGGTGCGTCTGGCCTTGTCCCTGGCGACCGCCGCCCGCGGCTCGGACCTGCCCGGCGTGACCACCGCACGCATGCTCGAGGAAATGATGGTGGGCTACGAACAGGCCCTGCTGGACGAGACCGACCGTACGCCCGAGCGCCCGTCGCAGGTCAAGGCCGGCCTGCGCGACGCGGTCAAGCGCACCTGGAAGAACCTGGCCCGCGAGCGTATGGAGAACACCAAACCGACCCTGCCAATGGGGCGGCACTTCTGGCCGATGTCCCGCAGCGAAAAAACCGAGATCAAGGCCTTGTGTGCCGGGGCAGAGCTCCAGGCCCTGGTGACCTCGCTCAAGGGGCGTCCCAACGATGCCAGTGTCGAACTGCTCGACTGTGCCTATTGGGTCAAGGGTTGCAGTTCCCTGGGACTGCTGCGCTACGCCGTGCTACTGGGTGTCGGCGGGCATGATGAGCAGGATTACTGCCTGATCGACGTCAAGGAAGCCGTCGCCGCGGCTGCCCCTCGCGGCCCCCACGTGCACATGCCGCGGGATAACGCGCGACGGGTGGTCGAGGGTGCCCGACACCTTTCCCCCGGCCTGGGAGAACGGATGATCGCCACGCGCTTTCTCGACCATGGGATGTTCATTCGTGAACTGCTGCCCCAGGACCTCAAGCTGGAACTGGACACCCTCAATGAAACCGACGCCATGCACGCGGCAGGCTATCTGGCCCGGGTGATCGGCATCGCCCATGCCCGGCAGATGGATGAAGCCACGCGCAAAAACTGGCGAGCGGAGCTGCAGCTCAATCGCTCGAAAACCCTCGATGCGCCGTCCTGGTTATGGACCAGTGTCGTGCAATTGGTCGGCAGCCATGAGCAGGGCTATCTGGAGCATTGCCGACGCTATGCGCTGGGAACGGCGAAATAAGCGTAGCCCGCAGGCTACGCTCGGGCGTGTCGATTACGACAGAAAGCCGGTGCTGACCCCGACGAGGAGGAAAATCCCCAGTACCGCGCGATAGATCACGAACGGCCAGGTGGAGAAGCGCTCCAGGAAGCGCATCAGGCCCCAGATCGCGCAGAACGCCGAGACGCTCGCGACCACCAATCCGAACAGCAGATGGCTCCAGGCCTCCACCGGGATCTGCGCATGGTGCAGCACCCACAACTCCTTGAGCCCGGCCAGCGCGATCGCCGGCAAGCCTAGCAGGAAGGAGAACCGGGCGGCCTCTTCACGCTTGAAGTTGAGGAACAGCGCCGCGGTCAGTGTCGAGCCGGAACGGGACACGCCCGGGATCAGCGCACCGACCTGGGCGATACCGACGATCAGCGCATCGCGCAGGCGCATCTGGCCCACCACTCGCTGATGGCGGGCACTGAACTCGGATATCGCCATCAACACCGCCATCACCAGGCAGGAAATGCCGATCACCGTCAGCCCGCGCAGGGGCGAGTCGCAGGCGTTGAGTGTCGAAGACAGGGCCAGGCCAGCGATCCCGATGGGAATGGTCGCCAGGATGATCGCCACCGCCAGTTTGAACCACGGGCTGTTGTAGTCGCGCTGGCGCACGGCGCCGATACTGCCGCCGACCACATCGCGCACATCACGCCAGAAATAACTGACCACTGCCGCCAGCGCGGCCAATTGCATCGCGGCCGAAAAAGCCGAGCCCGGATCCTGCCAGCCGAGTACCGCCGGCACAATGCGCATATGCGCCGTGGACGAGATAGGTAGCAGTTCCGTGATGCCCTGGATGATGCCCAGGATGCCGATTTGCAGGTAATTCAGCGAAGCGAAGCCAATATCGAGGCCGCTGGAGCAGACGTTAGACAAAATAATTTCCCGGAAGAAGGCTAATTTCCCACCGCTCTCCAAGAGACGCGGCGCAGATCTGTGAAGCTTAGACAGCAACGGGAATGATGGGCCTGTTCTTTATGATTTTCCAGTCTCAACAAAGCACAAAACACAAGTTGGGAATTACTTCATTTTATGACAAGCCAACAGTGCCCCCTGTAGAAGCCGGCTTGCTGGCGATTCAGACGACGCGGTTTGACAGTACAGCGCGTCGATCCCATCGCCAGCAAGCCGGCTCCTACAGGTTTCGTGGCGCTTTCAAGACGCTGTCCCTATTAGCCGTTTGCCACGGAATTCACAGCAGCGGGCGTCGCATCCCCGTAATACCGCCAGCAGCAATGGTCCCGATGGCCCGGCAAGATCACACAACCGCTCAGACTCAGCAGCAACACAGCGGCACCCAGCAGCGAAAGACGACGTGACATGATGGTTTCCTCAGGTGGCTCAATGGGCAAAACCGCTCAACGCACAGGGCCAAGGCACCTGTCGGTTGCGACGGTTACCGGTTGAACGTGACAGCGGCAAACAATCCGTCGCTGCCCTGAACAATTTCATCAAGTGCCCAGCTTCCCTGGGCAATACTGCCGTCGCACGTCCTTCAGCATGTATCGATAAAAAATGATTTTTCTCGCGACGGATTTCCCCGGCACCTATCGTTCAACTCATCAGCAGCGTTCACTTTCGTACGCAGCCTGAAGGAGTTGTCATGAGATCTACACGACCCCTGGCCAAATTGCGCCATGCCCTCCTGCTGATCCCGCTGGCGTTCGCCGCGCTGACCAGTACGCCGAGCTTTGCTCAGACCGAAGTCATTATCCGCGAAGCGCCACCGCCCATGCGCGTCGAGGCGGTTCCCATGGAGCGCCCCGGCTACGCCTGGGACCGTGGCCACTGGCGCTGGGAGGGTCGAGGTTACGCCTGGGTCCCCGGCCACTGGCAGCGGGTGATGCGCAATGCACGCTGGGAGCCGGGTCACTGGGAACCGCGCGGACCCAACTGGCGCTGGATAGAAGGACACTGGATCCGCTGAACCCCGGGCCGGGCGGCGCCACTGCACCGCCCGGCCTTGTCATGCCCGACCCCATCACCGGACCGAGACTTGACCGATTGAAAGAAATTGATCCGGATGTTGAGCTACTGGCCCGTATTGGCAACAAGGAGCCGGCCGCCGTCAACGAGATGGTGTCGCGCAAGCTGCCGCGTTTGCTCGCCCTCGCCAGCCGGATACTGGGCGATGCCGATGAGGCCAAGGATGTGGCGCAAGAAAGCTTTCTGCGCATCTGGAGACAGGCGGCGAACTGGCGCAGCGGCGAGGCCCGTTTCGACACCTGGCTGCACCGGGTGGTACTGAACCTCTGTCACGACCGCCTGCGCAAGCGCAAGGAGCGCCCGCTGGAGGACGACGAGCCCGGCAGCGAACCGCTCGACAGCGCGCCACGCCCCGATGAACAGTTGGAGGCGACCGCGCGCAGTGAACAGATGGCCGCTGCACTGGCCGCATTGCCCGATCGTCAGCGTGAGGCCATCGTGTTGCAGTACTACCAGGAGCTGTCGAACATCGAAGCGGCGGCGCTGATGAATATCAGCGTCGATGCACTGGAAAGCCTGCTGTCGCGGGCCAGGCGCAACCTGCGCAGCCACCTTGCCGAAACGCACGGCCCAGATAGCCTGGGAAGGGGAAGATGATGACGCCCGAACGATTTGCCTACCTGGCCGACGCTTACGGCGCTGACCTGCAACGCTGGCCGGCCGCCGAGCGCAGCGCCGCCCAGGCGTTACTCGAACGTAACGATGCAGCGTCGCTCCAGGTGCTGCAACAGGCCAGACAGCTCGACAGCCTGCTCGACAGCTATCACCTGGCGCCCCCCGACCCGGCACTGGCCCGACGTATCGCCGCTTCCGCGATCCCGGACAGGCCGGAGTCGTTCTGGAGCCGCTATGCCGACTGGCTTTCCCGGGTCGGCTTTGTCGGCGTGGGCCTGGCGGGTATTGCCACCGGGATACTGGTGGCCTCTTTGAGCCTGCCGCTGCCCGGCGCATCCGAAGCGCTGCCGAGCGTCTTCGACCAGGGCGATGCCGACATCGTCTTCACTGTAAACGCCGAGGAAAGCGAGCAATGAGTCAACCGTCCAAGCCCCTCAAGAACTTCCTCCTGATGTCGTTGATGCTCAATGTCTTCCTGATCTGTGGCATCGGCGGTGGCGTGTACCATTGGTTGGTCAATACCAAACCGGCCATGGCGGCCATCAACCAGCACGGTTTGCGCCAGGCAATGGTGCAGCTGCCGGAGTCACGACAACGTGAACTGCGTCAGCTGTTGCGACGCAATCGAGCCGATAGCCAGCCGCTGATCATGGCGGGACGCCAGGCCCGTCAGGATGTGATCAAGCAACTTGAAGCACCGACACTGGACCGGCCGGCCTTGCTGGCGGATCTGGGCAAGGCCCGCGAGGCGGATGCCTCACTCCGTTCGCTGGTGGACAACACCCTGGCGGAATTCGCCAGCACCCTGCCCCAGGAGGAACGGCGCAAGCTGGTCGACTCGCTGTACTTTCGCGCGCAGGGCAAAGGCAAGGGGCCGCAGAAAAACCTGTAATCGCGACGGATTTTGCGTGTGGCAACGTTTAATGCTTGAAGCCCGCCAACAAGGCGACAACTAAATGCCCCGCAAGGAGTTACGCAATGTTGCGAATATTCAAGACCGCGCTTATCGCCCCCCTGATGGCTGCCTCACTGGCCGGCTGCATTGTCGAGCCCGTGCATCCGCGCCGACCGCCGCCGATTGTCGAAGTCGTACCGGTCATGCCCGCACCGGGTTATCACTGGGTCGCCGGACATTATCGCTGGGGGCATAATCAATGGATCTGGGTGCCTGGGCATTGGCGCTACTAAGCCAGCACAGATAAAGCAAAACCCGGCGTAGTGGCCGGGTTTTGTTTTTCAGCTCAAGCCAGTCGCTTGCCCACTGGCACTTCAGCCGCCCCCTGCGCACCATGAATCAGCGGTGCGTAGCGATTGCGGAACTCCCAGTTGTAAGGCACCTGTTGCTTGCTCAGCCCCTGGTCCCAGTTGATGGACCAGGTCATCAGGCCCTTGATGGAATGGCCGGCGGCCTCCAGCCGCTTGAACGCATTGACCACCGCCGCCGGGTCGATCACATACCCGGTTGCCGCCGCGTCGTTATTGGTCGGCAGGCCAATGACGAACTTGTCCGGCGCAATCCGGGTAAAGCCCCGCGTCCCCGTGACCAGGCTATCGGTCAGGTAGTAGAGGAAATCTTCCTTCATTGCATCGTTGTTCTGCGCGATCCAGGCCCCACTGCCCCCGTTGGCTTCCGGCACCCAGACCCCGTCGCCGCCCTGGTTGTAATACTGCGGCGCGATGAAGTCGTAGTAGCCGTCGAGCGCGGTGATGTAATCGACGTACTTGCCGCTGGTGGTGAGATAAGGAAACTCGGGCGCCATGCTGATGATGAAGTGCTTGCCCTCGGCCTTGTAATGGTTCCTCACCAGTTTCAGGGCCGCGGGCAACACCGCCTTGTTGTCGGCATAGTCGATGGCACTCTGTTCCAGGTCGATATCCAGCCCGTCGAAACCATAGGTTTCCACCAGGCGGATGATTTCGTTGGCCAGCGGCTGCTCGGAGCCCTTGTGCAGCTCGATATGGGCATCGGCGCCCCCCAGCGAAATCAGCACGGCACGGCCCTGAGCGTTGAGGACACCGACCTGGCGGCGGAACTCCGCATCCGAAAGGTTATACGGCTTGAACGTCGGAATGCCGTTGCCTTTCATGAAGGCCACGGCCACCACGTTGTACTCCGTGGGCACATCCGTCAGCGCCAGGTTGGCGAACTTCCCGCCCTGGTAGCCATCACTTGGCCCCGCGGCCCAGTTGTGCCAGAAACCCATGAGGATTTTCTTGCCGGCCAGGCTCGGCATCGCCGACGCCGCATCGCTGGCCTTGGATTTGAGCAGTGAAAAATCGATTGTGGTCACATTCCAGTCCCTTAGAAATTTGCATGAGAGCGATTGAGCAGCGGCGAGGTCATTTGAAGTCCACGTCAAACGCCTGGTAGAAGGCGTTGCCGGTATTGGCGACGATCCACAACAGGACAATGACGTGCCGGCCCTGCTTGCCCGTCGGTAGTTTCACCTCGTGCTCCACCTTGGCCTTCAGCTCATCGCTGTGCTGGTAGTAAGGCACCTGGGTGTAGAAGTCCTCGTAAAACGGCCTGGCCTCGAGCTGTGCACGGCTGATGCGTTGTTTCGGGTCCCAGCCATCCTTGGTGATGAACCAGCGATAGCCCCGGGTGACGTGGGCGGCGGTGTACTCCCACTGCACCTGAAAGGCCTGCCCCGGATTGACGTTCAACAGCGGCCAGACATAAGGACGATTGAGCTTCTTGCTCAATTCCTCGTCGGTGAAGTTGATGCAGTCACGCGCATCGTTTTTCCCGCCGCTGAGGATATAACCGTCAGCGGGTGGGACGACGCTCTGGTCATCGGTTTCAAACGGTTTGGCGAACGGCCCGGCGGTGAGCGCCGGAAAATTCTTCCCGCCCTCCATTTCATTGACCTGCCAGGTACCGAGCAGCCCCAGTTCCACGGCCACCGACCCACGGCTGGCAGGCGAAACAACACGGCCATGTTTAAGTTCAGGTTTCGACAACGGTTTGTTCATTCTTCTCACTCCTTTGAAAGAAATCTCTCCAACTCAGGGAGAACTTTTAACCTAGCTCAAATAAGAAAGATGTCCACCGCACATTAAAACAATGAACTTAAAACCCCACTTGCAACCCTCTGAATACACTGACTTTTTAAAACACAACCAACACAACTTACACGCAGGATAGCGAAAAGATTACACACCTCACCTGCAACACCCCCCCGACCACTCAAACTCAAACAGCCCAGGAAAATATTTACCCAATAACTCTCAAATAAATCGTAACAATATGTTTTCAGCGTTCATTGAGCACACTCCAAAAAAATGAGTATCCGGTCGTTTCTGCGCAAGTTTTATGCCGGCGGCTCATCTGCTCCTGGGTAGTGACGCACTCGGCCTGGTTCGGGAAAAGCTCGCCAGCGATGCCGCGCAGCTCGACGCCTGGGAAGCGCTGACCCGCTCCACGGACTTTGACGCGGATTAACGCTTCTTTTTCTGCAGGCTTTTCAGGCGCAGGGTCGCACGTTGCACCGCGGCCATTTTTTCCGGGCGCTTCATGCGTTTCCACTGTTTGATCTCTTCCTTGGAGCGGCCACAGCTCAGGCACATTTCGCTGTTGAGCTGGCACACGGAAATACAGGGATTGTCGATGTCCTTGGCCATGGTTCAGTGGCGCTCCGGGCGCGGACTGCGGGCAAGGTGCCGCTGCCAGTTACCGGCGCTCACCTGCCGGCAGTGCTCCTCGCTGTCGAACGCCAGATGAGCCGCAACCTGCTTGAGCTCGACGTCCGCCTCGCGCAAGGCTTCGCTGGTCAGCTCAAGCATCTCTCGAGCGGACTCGCCGGCCATTGCTTGATCACGGTTGACCCGGGTGTCGAAAACCCAGGTCACCCGCAGGCTGGAGGGAAAGTGCGCGAAGTCCACCTCGTGGGTCAGCCAGGTAAACCCCGGGATCCGGGCCTTGGCCATCTCGCAGGCCTCGGTCAGGCAGGCAACCAGGCGACGCTCGATCTGCGCCTGCTCGCGTTTACTCAACAACATGGTTTGGTCCTTTTCATTTCGGCGGCGCCGAGTATGCCCCATGAGCTCCGGCAATGTGTCCCCGCGCGGAGAGGGTTTATCCACGACGACGCCTGGCGAACAACAGGCACAACGCTGCCGCCGAAAATGCAGCACCAACGTAGAACGTCGCCGCCGCGCCATGGACCTGCCACAACCAACCGGCGATCACACTGGCCATTAGCAAGGCAACCCCGCTGATCAAATTGAACACCCCGAAGGCCATGCCCTTCAGGTCTGCGGGTGTAGTGTCCGCCACCAGCGTGGCCAGGATGCCCTGGCTGAAGCCCATGTGCAGCCCCCACAAAGCGACGCCCAGGAGTAACCCGGAAATCGATTGCACTTCAGCCAGGGCGAAATCGGCCAGAATCAACAACACCAGGCCGACACCGAGCAGCGTCGTTCGGCTGACACTGTCCGACCATCTGCCCACCGGATAAGCCGACAGCATGTAGAAACCGGCCATCACCACCATCACCAGCGGCACCCATGTCGCGCTGAAGCCGGCCTGCTGGGCCCGCAGGACCAGAAAGGCCTCACTGAAGCGCGCCAGGGTAAATGCCGCACCGATGGACACCACCCACCAGTAGTCGCGGGAAAATCGACTCAACGATTGGAGCCGTATGGGCGAACGCAAGGGTTTTCTCCCCGCCTCATGCTGGGGTTCGCTGACCCCGAACACCAGCAGCCCCAGGGCAACCGCGGCGGGAATCACTGCAAACCAGAGCACCCGGGAAATGTCGCCGGCAAGGCCGATCATCAGCACAATGGCCAGCAACGGCCCCAGGAATGCGCCGATGGTATCCATCGACTGGCGCAACCCGAAACAGGCACCACGGATGGCGGGAGGAGCAACATCCGCAACCAGCGCATCCCGCGGAGCACCACGTATCCCCTTGCCGATCCGGTCGAGGATCCGCGCGGTAAACACCAACTGCGCCGACGCCGCCAGTGGGAACAACGGTTTGGTCAGGGCCGCGAGGCCGTAGCCGAGAATCAGCAGTTCCTTTCTGCGTCCGATAAAATCGCTGAGCGCCCCGGAAAAGACTTTCACGATCAGCGCCGTAGCCTCCGCCACCCCCTCGATGATACCGACGGCCAGCATACTGACGCCCAGCGTTCCCACCAGGTAGACGGGCAAGAGGGCATGTACCAGCTCCGAAGAAAGATCCATGAACAGGCTGACAAAGCCCAGCGCCCAGACTGTGCGCGGAATGGATCGAAGAATTTCAGGCATAACACCAGCCCTTGGCGATCAGCCGTGCGAAGATTCGACAGTTCATTCGTGTCCCCCTAAGCTGAGCGAAGAAAAAGACAGGGATGGCACGCTGGATTGGCTAGACGCGATCAACCGGAGACAACCCCCTGGACAACAATGATTTTCATCAGTATGCAGGCGGCAGCCCCAATGTGGACCCGCTCGCCGGCTGACCGCCGTAGAAAAACCACATAAAGGAATCGCTCTCCATGACGATGATTGACGCGGATCTCTTGAAATCCTACCTGACCGAGGCAGACAACGCCCGCGTAACATGGCGCACGACGGTCGCTGCCTTGAGCAAGTCGCCGAAAGACACGCTGGAAGAAGGGTTCAAAGCCGTCAAGATCGCCGAGCGCACCTATTACCGATGCTGCGAAGAGTTGGCCAATGCGCTGCGCAGCGAGGTTGCACGTACCGAAGGATCAAGCTGAGAAACGCACACGACACTCGATACGCGAGGAAGGCGGACAACATGACTGCGGAGCAAATGAAACAGCTACTGGCCCGCGTCGAAAAAAGTTGCTCCGACCTTGAGTTTTCGGGGGCAGATATGCTTAATTTTTTTCAATGCAGGCAGAGCAGGCCAAGGAAACCACCACCACCGAAAGTCAATCCAAGCAGAGCGACTGGCTTTCCATATTGATCGTTGACGATGACGAGCGCGTACGCGAGTTTCACTGCAAGATCCTGAAAAGCCTTAATGGCAGCGTCAATATAGCCATCACCGCCAACCCTGCGGAGAAGGTGCGAAGAAAATGCCGGTGTTCCCTATTCAATGAATACATACAGAAGCCAATTGACATTCAGCAACTTCAAAAAAATCGAAATTCTAACAACTCGACAAGGCTGAACGTTATTACCCAGCCACCACGTTTAAATACAACCAATTACTGTAGGCCCATTCACACCAAACTTGTCCTTGCGGTCTGATTTTCGTCAATGAACAACGTCGTTACCATCGGTAGTATGGCGTCCATCAATCAAGTTCCTACAACAACTGCTCCTCCAGAGACTGAACACTTGAAGTGGATGACCGATGAAGCCCAGAGCGATCCCTGACCTCGCTCCTTGTCCATTGACCTTCAAGAGGCCGCCTGACTCATGACCCCGACTGCCCAATTGCCGACACCCAACAGCGACCGCGTGCTGATTCTGCGCATTGAGTTGAAGTGGATAACACCCACGATCTGGCGCCAGGTGGCGGTCCCCGAAAGCATCACCTTGGGCAACCTGCACCAGGTCATTCAGGCGACGATGGGCTGGACGGACACCCACCTGCATGAATTTGAAATCGCCGGTGACAGCTACGGCGTTTCAGATTCCAGCGCCGGCTGGAAGCCTCCGATCATTGCGCAGAAACGCAAGACGCTGATCAGCGCCCTGCGAGGGAACCGGGCTTTCCGTTATGTCTACGATTTCCGGGATGGCTGGGAGCACTTGATCAGGCTGGAAAAAATCATCCCTGCTGACGTCTGCCCGCAACTGCCCTACTGCATCGACGGCGCCAACGCCCGGCCGCCGGAAAATATCGGCGGCATGCCGGGCTATGACGAGTTCCTGACGGCCCTGAATGACGCCGACCACCCCGAGCACGGGAACGTGCTGGAGTGGTTCGGGGACAACGACTTTGATCCGACCACCTTTGATTGTGTTCGCATCAATCGGTCGCTGAAACAGATCAGGTTCCAGCGAGCTGGATAACAACGTTGCCAAAGACACCTTTGGCGAGGTCATGCACGCGCTGCCTCGAACGGGATTATGGCCCCCCCCACCTCGGCGACTTGAGCGGTCCAGGCTTTGACCTGCTCGCTGAGCGTCAGCCCCAGCCCCAGCCCCGGACGGGTGGGCACGAGCATGCGACCGTCACGGGTTTCCAGACGCTCGTTGAACAGTGGCTCAAGCCATTCGAAATGCTCGACCCAAGGCTCCGTCGGGTAAGCCGCCGCCAGATGAACATGCAGTTCCATGGCGAAGTGTGGCGCCAACATCAGCCCCGCTTGCTCGGCCATGGCCGCCACCTTCAAGTAAGGGGTAATCCCCCCAACACGCGGTGCGTCGGGCATCAGGAAATCAGCGCCACGCAGCTTGATGAACTCGGCATGCTCGGCAACGCTGGTGAGCATTTCACCGGTGGCAATCGGCGTATCGAATTGCTGGGCCAGGGCGGCGTGGCCTTCGGCGTCGTAGCAGTCCAGCGGCTCTTCGATCCAGATCAGGTTGTGCGCTTCAAACTGGCGACACATGCGCTGGGCCGTTGGGCGATCCCATTGCTGATTGGCATCCACCATCAAGCGCCTGGGCCACTTGCAGACCAATGTGCCTGCCATCGACACTGACGGTCGACAAGGCCGGGTGAACCTGCGCCGCACTGCTCAGATCGCCGAAGCCCATCACCGCCAGGTCAGACGGGACATTCATCCCGCGACTGGCGGCTTCGGCCAGGACACCCTGAGCCACGGTGTCGGAGCTGCACACCACGATATCGGGCGGCACCGGCTGTTCAAGCAGACGTCGCAACCCTTCCCTGCCCACTTAGAGGGTGGCCGGCGGCGCCAGGATCTCCAGCGGTACTTCTCCGATACCCTGGCGTTTAAGCTCGGCAATCAGGCTGCTGCAGCGACGCAGGCCGCGGGGGTCGATGATGGTCACCACCGAGAAACGCTTGTAGCCCTTTTTCAGCAAATGCCGTGCGGTCTCTTCCCCGACTTTTTCATGGGAGAAGCCCACCAGCATATCCAGGGGTTCTTCGCTCAGATCCCAGGATCTCAACCACCGGGATACCTGCCTGGGCGAGTCGCAGACGACTGGATTCGGTGTCCAGCGTGCCGGTCGATGCAACGCCCTGGAAACAGTCATCGGCGAAACGCCGGCCACCTTTGCCACATCAATCAAGGTCAGGCTGGCGCCCTTCTTGGGCGCGGAGATCGATGTGTCAGTGGAGGACGCCGCTGGTTTCTTGGCCATGAACCTTTCCGAATCTGAAGCTCAGTCTCTGAAGCTGCCGTACAAGGCAGGCTGTACGCGCGGCGAATCTACCAAAACCCGGCGCAACGTTCACGATACTTGGTTTTGGCTCGATCAAAGGGCAACGATCAAGCCGGCGCTAATGTCCTCTTGCGCCCTGCCCCGGCCGATCAACCAGCGCTGAAAGGCCCGACATTGGGATTTGTGCAGGGTGTTGGGGTGCCAGCTCAGGTAATACGGCGAAGGCAGCGGCATGGCACGTCCCCAGGGGATGACCAGGCGTCCTTCATCAATATCGCGGGAAATCATCGAAAACTGCGCCAGCACCACGCCCTGGTGATCGATGGCGGCTTGAATCGCCATACTCGACGAAGAGAAACTGCGACGGATGACAATCGCCTGCTCGAGCGCAACGCCTTCGTGCTCGAACCATTCGGCCCATGACGGTGGCGAGTCGAATTTCGGCCGCGAATCGATCCGGATCAGCGGGTAGTGGAGCAGATCAGCGGCCTGCCGCACCGGGCCAGGATAGCCTGAAAGGCCCGACAGCCTCGGTGAACAGGCCGGCACCACACAATCGCGAAACAGCACGACGCTGTGCTCGGCATATTGGCCAGGCTCGCCATAACCGATCCGAAAATCGGCGTTTTCCTCCTCCGAGGTATCCGCCAGCGTGCCGTCCAGATAGATGTCGAGATCCCCATGCCCATGCTGCCATTCGTAGGTCAGGGGCGCTAACCATTTGGTCATGAGCGAAGGCAGGCCACTGACATACAGATTGTTGGGATTCTTCGAACGCTCGACTTCGGAAACGGCGGCTCTCAACTCTTCAAAGGCTGTAGAACAGCGCGCATGAAACCGCAGACCAATAGCGTTCAACCGCAGGCGCTGTCCCTCCTTGACCGTCAGGCTCAGACCCAATGCCTCCTCCAGCAACTTCATCTGCTGGCTCACCGCTCCCACGGAAATGCTCAAGCGCTTGGCCGCTTGGGATATGCCGCCGCAGTGGCCGACGGTTTCGAATACCTGGAGGGCGCGTAAAGACGGTAGGCGGCTCATGCGATACAAAGCTCTCGAAGGCGTTTTAAGTTTAGATATTCTATTAAAACTGACAGAAATCACCATATTTTCTTCATCCTCAAAGCGCTTTAGCCTTCCTCCACGCTCAATCGAGCGATGGCTCAGCCGGTCCGGCCCTCAATCATTTCGTTTCTCGGGAGTTCGCAATGAAAGCTCATCCTCAGCAGATCACTCAGGTCGTTCTTGGCGACAGGGAACCCTCCATCGAAGAGTTCGTCGCGGTAGCCCGTTATTGCGCCAAGGTGTCGTTCTCCGAGACCTACAAGAACCGCGTGAACAAGTCCCGCGGCCTGGTCGAGCGCTTTCTCGAGGAGAATCGCCTGGTCTATGGGGTGACCACCGGGTTCGGCGACAACGTCCGCCATGTGATTTCACCGCAGAATGCCAAGGAGCTTCAGATCAATATCGTGCGCTCCCACGCCGTCGCCGTCGGCGAGCCGCTCAAGCGTGAACAGGTTCGGGCAATCCAGTTGATGCTGCTGATCAGCCTGGGCAAAGGGTTTTCCGGAGTGCGCCTGGAGTTGCTGGAACTGATCGCCGGCCTGCTCAACCACGATGTCGTGCCGTTTGCACCCGGCGAGGGGTCGGTGGGTTATCTGGCGGTCGAAGGGCACCTGGCCCTGGTCCTGCTCGGTGAGGGCAAGGCCCGGGTCAACGGCGGCGAATGGGTGGATGGCGCCACCGCGCTGCAACAGGTCGGCCTGCAACCGACGGACCTGCAGTGCAAGGAAGGCCTGGCCATGCTCAACGGCACCATGTCGGTGACCGCCATCGCGATTCTGGCCCTCTACAACTCCATGCAAAGCGCCGCCCTGGCCGACGTCGCCGCCGCCCTTTCGCTGGAAGCGCTGAAGGGCACGATTCGAGCCTTCGATCCGCGTTATCACTCGATCAAGGCCCATAAGGAGCAGGCGCAAACCGCCAGGGGTATAAAGGCGATGCTGCACGACAGCCAGTTGATCGCCGAAAACATCGACTACCGACTGCAAGACGCCTACAGCCTGCGGGCTATTCCTCAGGTGCACGGTGCGTCGAAACGCTTTATCGATCACGCCCGGGAAAATATCGAAAACGAAATCCACTCCTCGGGCGACAACCCGATCATCTACCCGCTTGAGGACGGCGACGGCATTGCCATCTCCGGCGCCAACTTCGACGGCAGCTATATCGGCATGTCGGCGGATTCGCTGTGCGTGGCGCAGGCCAACCTGGCGAAGATCTCCGAGCGCCGTATCGACCGCATGGTCAACTCGCACTTCAGCGAAATGCCGGCCTTCCTGGTGCGCAACCCCGGTCTCAACAGCGGCTACATGATCCTTCAATACACCGCAGCGGGCCTGTATGCGGAAATGAAGGCGCTGTCGTTCCCCTCCACGGTCGACAGCTTCTCGACCTGCGCCAACCAGGAGGATCTGGTCAGCCTGGCTTACAACGCCGCCATCAAGGCCTACAAGGTGTCCGAAAAACTCGAGTCAGTGCTGGCGATTGAACTGCTGGTGGGTTGCCAGGCCTTGGACTTCCATGATGTGCACAAGGCGTCCAGCGTGACCAGGGCGGTTTACGACCTGGTGCGCAGCCGCGTACCGGTCGCCGAGAATGACCGTGCCTTCTACCTGGACATGGTGAGTGTTACCGAACAAGTACGCAGTGGACAGGTGCTAGCCACGGTGCAGAAACACCTCAAGTAAACAGGTTGAACCCCAGCGTCGTCCTTTGGCCGTCGAGCTAGGCATTGGCCTGCTTCTTGACAACTGAAGGACGGTCTTTTTCGCCCCATAAGCCCCCACACCCAGCGTTCCCCATCGCGCACTAACATCTCCCGAACTGTCACCGAGCGCCCCAACCTGGCGCAATTCCCAGCCCAGGTAACAATCGTCAGCCCCATGGCCAACCTCCCAGGAAAAAAACGCGTCCCGGCAAACCCTTGTCGTACAAGCGCTACAGGCAAATCCCAGGTTTTATTGAGCGGGACCCGACAAGTTGGCCGCTTGATTGCATATGCTTGTATGTACAAGTAAATGTGTGTGCGTATAAGTCGCCAACACGGCCTGTGCACGGCACCTGTTTACGCTCGAGGGCAAGGCCAGAAACCTGCCGATGATCACGGCTTGATCGATCGCTCAGGGGCACATGGAGAGGGGACAGCAATCCAGGCTGAAACCATTATGGGTGCGAATCAACCGGCCTGACTGGCAGGTTGGCTGTTTATGGTTTTGTCTTGTCTGCACAAGAATCGTTGCGCAGGCAAGCATTGGAGATTCGGCCTGAGCCGGATCAGTTCGCAACACTCCATTGATTAGGCAGGAAGTTATCAAGATGTCGAAGAAATCAAGCTGGTTGGGTTCTGTAGCGCTCAGTGCAATGGTTCTGGCCTGTGCCCCGGCACTGCAGGCCAAAGAGTGGACCTCGGTGAATATCGCCACCGAAGGCGCCTATGAGCCTTGGAACCTGACGCTCCCAGGTGGAAAAATCGGCGGCTTCGAACCGGAGCTGATGGATATCATCTGCCCGCGCATGAAGCTCAAGTGCAACGTCGTGGTACAGAACTGGGACGGGATGATCGCCAGCCTCAATGCCGGTAAATTCGACGTGCTGATGGACGCCATCGTCATCAACGAAGAGCGCCAGAAGGTCATGGCCTTCTCGACGCCTTACGCCCAGACCCCGGCCAGCTTCGTCTCGCTGAAAGCCGATCTGCTGCCGGGCAAAACCGGTGACGCCGCCGCCATCACCCTGGGCACCGATGCCAAGGAAGTCCGCGCCGGCGTTGAAGAGCTGCGCAAGGCCCTCAAAGGCAAGACCATCGGTATCGCCTCCGGCACCATCTACACCTCGTTCATTGACGAGAACTTCAAGGACGTCGCGACCATTCGCGAGTACGGCAGCTCGGCCGAAGCCATCCTCGACCTGCTGGCCGGCCGCATCGACGTCGCTTTCGACGACGTGACCTTCTTCAATTCGGTCATGGACAAGCCGGAGAACAAACCGCTGGTCTTTACCGGCCCGGTCATCAAAGGTCCGATCTGGGGTGATGGCGAAGCGCTGGGCTTCCGTCAGAAAGACCCGGAGCTCAAAGCCAAGTTCGACGCCGCCCTCAAGGAAGCCATGGCTGACGGCACGATCAAGAAACTGAGCGAGAAGTGGTTCAAGGCAGACCTTACCCCTAAGCAGTGATTCTGAATGGCCCGGCAACCTGAAGGTTGCCGGGTTGCTTGAACCTTCATCATAAGTGGGACCTTCTATGAACCTCTTGCAGCTACTCAGTTTTGGTGACTCAGGCTGGGGAATGGCGCTGCTCAAGGCAGCAGGCATGACCGTGATATTGACCCTGGCGGCGCTGCTGGTGGGTGCGGTATTCGGCAGCCTGGTCGCTGCGGCCAAACTATCCCGTCAGCGTACCCTGCGCTGGCTCGGGGACCTGTATTCAATCCTGTTCAGGGGCATCCCTGAGCTGCTGGTGATCTACCTGTTCTACTTTGGCGGTGCCAGTGTGGTCACGGCCGTTGGCCACTGGTTCGGCGGCGAAGGCTATATCGATGTGCCGCCTTTTCTGGTGGGCGCGTTGGCGGTCGGGCTGATTTCCGGTTCCTATCAGGCCGAAGTCTACCGCGGCGCTTTTCTCGCGGTCTCGAAGGGTGAACTGGAGGCCGGGCTGGCTATCGGCATGACCCGGGCCATGCGCTTCAAACGGATCCTGGTTCCCCAAGTGCTGCGCTTTGCGCTGCCCGGGCTGGGCAACGTCTGGCAAATGAGCCTGAAAGACTCCGCGCTGATTTCCGTGATCGGCCTGGTGGAATTGATGCGGGCCAGTCAGGTCGCGGCCGGATCGACCCGGCAATATTTCACGTTCTACATCATCGGCGGCATCGTGTACCTGGTTCTCACTGGCCTGTCCGGTCGGCTTTTCAACATGGCCGAGGCTCGCGTGCGTCGCACGCAGCAGCGCAGCCCAGTCTAGTTCGAGTCGGAAGGACTATTTATGATCGATTTTCCGTTCCTCGCTGACACCATGCTCAAGCTGTTGGCAGCCTTGCCCACAACGCTGTCGCTATTTTTCTGCTCATTGGTGATCGGCCTTACCCTCTCCGTCGGCATTGTCAGCCTGCGGGTCAGCCGCTGGTGGTTCTTCAGCTACCCGGCGCGCTTCTACATCATGCTGTTTCGCGGCACGCCGCTGCTGATCCAGATGTTCCTGATCTACTACGGGCTGGGCCAGTTCCCGGCCATCCGCGACAGCTTCGCCTGGGTCCTGCTCAAGTCGCCCTATGGCTGCGCGGTGGTTTCGCTGGCCTTGTGTACTGCCGGTTATACCGCCGAGATCATTCGTGGCGGGCTGCTCAGCGTGCCCCAGGGGCAGATCGAAGCCGGCAAGGCCGTGGGCATGTCGCCCTGGGAACTGCTGCGCCGGATCATTGCCCCGGTCACCCTGCGCCAGGCCCTGCCGGCCTACTCCACCGAAGCCATCTTGCTGGTCAAGTCCACGGCGCTGGCCAGCCTGGTAACCGTGTGGGACGTCACCGGCGTCGCGCAACAGATCATCCAGCGCACCTATCGCACCATGGAAGTGTTCATCTGTGCGGCGGTGATCTACCTGGTGCTGAATTTCCTGGTCGTCCGTGCTGTCGCCTGGCTCGAGTATCGCCTCTCGCCGCACTTGCGCGAGCGGCCAGTCGACGTCATCAAAAAAGCCAGCCCCTCGCTGCCTACCCATTCCTGATTTGCTACGGAGCATGCCATGAGCACTCAGCCCGCTTCAGCCTTGTCGGTCACCAACATCCAGAAATCCTTCGGCAGCGCCCATGTCCTCAAGGGCATTTCCCTGGACGCCCACAAGGGCGACGTGATCTCGATCCTTGGTGCCAGTGGTTCCGGTAAAAGTACCTTCCTGCGTTGCATCAACCTGCTGGAAACCCCCGATCAGGGCATCATCACCGTCAATGGTGAAATGATCGAAATGAAGCAGCACGCCGACGGCCGCCAGACCCCGAGCAACGCCCGCCAGGTGGAGCGCATGCGCAGCTGCCTGGGCATGGTGTTCCAGAGCTTCAACCTGTGGTCGCACATGACCGTGCTGCAAAACGTCATCGAAGGCCCGATGCGGGTGCTCAAGCGTTCCCGCGCCGAGTGCGTCGAAGAAGCCGAAGCCCTGCTGCACAAGGTCGGCCTGTACGATCGCCGTGACTATTATCCGGCGCACCTGTCCGGCGGCCAGCAGCAGCGCGTGGCGATTGCCCGCGCCCTGGCGATGAACCCCCAAGTGATGTTGTTCGACGAGCCGACTTCGGCCCTTGACCCTGAGCTGGTGGGCGAAGTGTTGCGGGTGATGCGCTCCCTGGCCGAAGAAGGCCGCACCATGCTGGTGGTCACCCACGAAATGGGCTTTGCCCGCCACGTGTCAAACCGGGTGGTGTTCATGCACGGTGGCCTGGTCGATGTCCAGGGAACGCCGGCGGAACTGTTCGAAGGCTTGCCGACCGAACGCTTCAAGCAATTCGTCTCCAGCCACCAGGAGCGCAGTGCCGAGTAACCAAGCCCGACGCGCTGGACTGGCGAAACGACAACGGCCCCTGATTGGGGCCGTTGTCGTTTCCAACCGGCGATTGATGCGGAATCTGGCAACAGTGTTTGTCCAACAGGCCGCTATATGGAGGCATAACAAACACCTAATATCGTCTCTACCGAGTGAGCCAATACCGCTCACCTGGTAAACACTCGGAAACTCCGCTCCAGGCTTTACGACCATCGTGGTCGCCAAGCAACCGACCCAGACGATACGGTGAACATCATGAACTTCTCGAAAATCGCACTTATCCTTGTTCTTGGCAGTACTGCCGCGCAGGCATTTGCCGACGACAACTATTCATCGGCCGCCAGCAGCCCGGTCCCTGTCGAAACCTACACTGACGCAGCAAAACCCGATATCGAAAAAGTCGTTTCAATCACCGAGGCCGCCGACCAATGCGCGCCGGTCCCCGTGCAAATGACCTATGAAGACTCCCACGGCCAACGCCACATCCTGCAATATCAAGTGATGGGCACTGGTTGCTCGAACGGTTGAGCCCTGTTGTGGACGATGGAGGGTCGACACTCCTTCCCCGCACGGCCAGCTGAAAAAAGTCATTATCGTTGTTGTGAACCGACAACTTCCTTATTCGATGCCAACAACTCCGGAATCGCGCCTTTGAGAAATTCGAGCCAGGTTTTTATCTTGGCATCGAGAAACTTTCGCGAGGGGTAGATTGCAAACAGATTCAACTCTTCAAGATGATAGTCGGGCAATACCCGCAGCAATGTTCCGTGCCTGAGCCCCTCGACAGCCGAAGCAATAGGTTGTATCCCGATGCCCATCCCGCTTTTTATCGCGACGGTCATGCCATCGGCGGTATTGATGTGCAGGGGAGATAATGGAGTGCTGACACTTTCCATACCTTCCGGCCCCTCGAATATCCAGTTTTCAGCCGGCATTACCGTGTTCACGATTCTCAGACAATCGTGTGAACAAAGATCCCCCGGAGAATCCGGGTATCCGCGTTTTTCCAGGTAGGCAGGCGAAGCGCAAAGAATGCTGTAGGTGCTACCGAGCCGCTGCGCGACAAACCCTGAGTCGGGTAAATCCCGCGCCAACACAATCGACATGTCATAGCCCTCCTCCAGCAAGTCAGGCAAGCGATTGGTCAGGACCAGATCAAACATCACCGTGGGATGCGTCTCCCGATACTTGGCAATGGCCTGGATCACATAATGATTGCCAATGGCCGACATCGCATGAATCTTGAGCCTGCCAGACGGCATGACTTGAGCGGTACCGGCCTCCTCGTCCGCTTCACGCACCTCATCGAGGATTTTCTCGCAGCGCTGCAAATAACGCAGACCAGCCTCGGTCAATGCCAGGCGGCGAGTCGTGCGGTTGATCAGGCGGGTTTGCAGTCTGGCCTCAAGGCTGGAGACTGCTTTGGAGACGTTGGCGGTGGTGGTGTTCAGGATCTCGGCGGCGCCGGTAAAGCTGCCGCTTTGAGCGACCGCCGTGAAAAAACGCATGGTCTGGAACACATCCATCGTTTCCACCTCGGGAAATCAGTAAAAATACCATAGGCCTGGTTTGAAGCAGCGCTCGCGCAAAAAGGGACGGCCCTGCAACAGCCGCCCCCGGCCACAGATTATTTCTTGCGCGGAATAAACCCGGGCACGCCGGTTTCCACCACCGAATTGAAGCGTATCCGGGTGGTGATATCGTCGCGAATTTCCGCCATGGCCCGCTGCGGCAAGCTCGATATATCAAAGTTTTCCTGGATATGGCTCGGTGATACGGAGGTGGTCAGGAAAGCGACGCCGCGCTGTACCGCCCAGGCCAGCGCCACTTGTGCCGGGGTTTTGCCCAAGCGCCGGGCGATCCCGGTCATCACCGGCTCTTCCAGCACATTAGGCTCCATGCCATGCCCGAGTGGCGCAAACGCCAGGAGGATAATGCCGTGCTCCTGGCAGAACTCGAGCAGTTCCCACTCAGGCAGATAAGGATGGGATTCGACCTGCACCACCGCGGGTTTTATCCGCGCCACGGCCACCAGCTCTTTCAAGGCCTCCAAGCTGATATCGGACAAACCGATGGACCGGCAGCGGCCTTCATCCACCAGGCGCTCAAGCGCCCTCCAGGTCTCGATCAAGGTGACGCCCGAGTCATAGATCACATGCCCCTGAAAATCCCTTGGGTCCTGGTCATCGCCGGGCTGGAAGGCAAAAGGTGTATGGACCAGATAACAATCGATGTAATCCACCTGAAGTCGGCGGCAACTGGCGGCAAAAGCCGGTTCGACGCGCTCGGGACGATGGTTGGTATTCCACAGTTTGGTGGTAATGAACAGCTCTTCCCGTCGAACCTCACCGGTCTGCAAAACCGCCTGCAGAGCAATGCCGACGCTTTCCTCGTTGCGATAGCGCTCGGCACAATCGAAATGTCGAAAACCCGCCTCCAATGCGGCCTTGACGGCTTGCGTGGTTAGCGAAAGGTCTCGAAACAGCGTACCAAAGCCCACCGCCGGCATCTCACCGGTTCCATGAACGATGGGAAATCGGGTGTCGCGAAGAGCATCGTGATAGGTCATGTCTTTACTCCATTGCCAAGGGTCACCACCGCGACAACGGCAGTGCCCGTTCATAAAATTTCGCCAGGCCGGACAGGGCCCGTGAACAGATGACTGAGCGGTGGACTCGAAGCTGGCCGCTCTTAGCGAGCCGCCACTTTTTGCTCAAGGACACCGACGCAATTACCGCCGAGCGCGACGAACAAGCGCACCGTGTCGAGATAGCGCGCGGTCTTCACCCGGATCTGTCCCAACAGCGCCTGTTGATAGGCACGTTCGGCCTCCAGCACTTGAAGAACGCTGTTCTCGCCTTGCGCGTAGGCTTGCTGGTTCAAGCGCACGCTGGTTTCGGCGGCGCTTAACGCGTCGCCTTGGGCGAGACTTTCCTGCTCGTCATGGTTGATGGCCTGTAAGGTGTCGGCGACCTGGCCGAACGATTGGATGAGCGTCTGCTGGTAGCTGGCGAGGGACGCCCGGTAACCGTCGACGGCCGCCTGGCGTTCAGCCTTGAGCGTCCCGCCATCGAAGATCGGCCCCGCCAGCCCCGCCGCCAAGCCCCAGAGTGCCGCGCCGCCATTGCCGGAAGCGGCCTGCGCGAGCGACGCGGAAAGCACCACATGGGGATAAAGGTTCGCGGTCGCGATACCCACGGCGGCGCTGGCCATATGCAAGTCAGCCTCCGCTTGCAGGATATCGGGCCGCTCGTGGGCCATTTCCGAGGGCAGGCTGACGGGCACGCTGGAGGGCAAGGCAAATTCGGCCAGGTCGAAGTCAGGCGCGATCCAGTCGGCCGGGCCTTTTCCAGCCAGAATCGACAGCGCATGGCGTGCCGCATCTCGTTGCTGGGCCAACGGCGGCAGCAGCGTGCGATCCTGCGCCAGCCGCGTCTCGGCCAGCGCCACGTCGATCTGCGTGGTGCTGCCGTTGAGACGGGCCATGCGCACCAGTTCGAGATTTCGGCGACCATTGGCCAGCAGTTTCCCGACCGCGGCCATCTGCGCGTTGGCAGAGGCAACCAGCAGCGCCTGGCTGGCGACGTTGCCGGTCAGGGTCAGGTACGCGGCCTCGTAGCGATGCGTCTGAAAATCGACCAGGGCGGCTTGTTGTTCGACCCGCCGCTTGTTAGCGCCGAAGGCATCAAGGTCAAAGCTGACCTGTGGCCCGACACTGTAGAAGTTGGCCACCGAAGGCTGGGCGCCGGTGTGGACCCGTTGGCGACCGCCCTGGGCGGCAAAGTCGACCTGCGGATACAGCGCCCCCTGCGCGGCAAGCACGGACGAAGCTGCCTGCCGCAGGGTGGCATCCGCCACCACCAGTTCAAGATTACCGTCGATGGCCCGCCGGACAACCTGGTCGAGCTTCGCCGATTGAAAAGCCGACCACCAGTCACCGCCGGCCTTCTTGCCCAGGTCAATCTTGCCGCTGCGCCCCAGTCCCGACTCGGCCTGTTGGTCATAGTGCTGCGACAGGCTGGCCACCGGTGCCTGGTAATCAGGCCCGACGGTACAGGCCGACAGGAACAGAACCGCCGACAGCGCACCGACCATCATAGGCAACAGCGGTCTGTCGAGGACGAACATATTGGCTTTCATTTGCCAGACTCCACGAAAACTAGTTGGTCGGAACGGGTTTGCGAAGAAACACCACCAATGGAGCCACCACCAGCATCGCCCACATCAAAATCTTGAACTGGTCGATGATGGCGATGAAGGCCGCCTGGCCGGTGATCATTTCGTTGAGCGCGCCCAGCGCCGGCAAGGACGTTGCTGCCGCCAGCCGATACGCGGTCAGATGACTGGCCAGTGCCTGGTGCATTGCCTGCGTGTTGTTGAAGAAGCAGGCTTGCACCACCGCCACGCCGAGCGTGCTGCCGTAGACCCGGGCCAGATTGAAAAAACCAGTGCCTTCCGCGCGCAGCTTCGGGTCCAGGGTACTGAACGCCACCTTGCTCAGCGCCGGCATCAACACCCCGAGCCCCGCGCCCTGCAGCGCACCGGCAAGCGCCACTGGCCACCAATCCATCAACGGCGAATAACCGAGCATCAGCCAGTTGGCATAGATCACCACGGCGATCCCCAGGGCCACGAAGAGGCGGCGGTCGAGACGCTCGGGAACACGGTCCATCAGCAGGAAGGCAGCGAGCAGCCCGACACCCCGCGGTATCGTCAGATAACCCGTGGTATCCGGCGGGAAGCCGAGCAGTTCATCCAACATCGGCGAGGTCAGCGCCATGGTCGACAACAGCACAAAACCGAGGGCGAAAAACATCACGGTCGACAGCACGAAGTTGCGGTCCCGGAACAACCCCTTGCTGAGGAAGTGCACCTTCGCGGTCAGCGCATGCACCACGAACAGATACAACCCCAGGGCACAGGCCACGGCTTCCAGGCAGATTTCCGCGCAAGCAAACCACTCAAGGCGTTCACCGCGATCGAGCAGCATCTGCAGCCCGATCATGCCCAGCGTGAAGCTGCCGAAGCCGAAGAAATCAAAGGGCGGACGTTGCTCGGCCCTTTTCTCCTCCAGCAACAACGTCACCACGAGGAAGATCAAGACCGACAGGGGAACGCTGATGTAGAAGATCGAGCGCCAACCGTAAAGCTCACCGAGCCAGCCGCCGAGACTCGGGCCACTGACGATGCCCAGCAGCACAATGGCCGTCCACCTCGGGCCAAATCTCCCACGTCGTGCCGGCGGCAACGTCTCCATGGCAATGGCCATCGACAGCGGTGCCAAGACACCGCTCGCGGCGCCCTGGATAATCCGTGCGCCGACAAACCCCAACGGCGTCGTTGCCTGGGTTGCGAGCAACAAGCCAAGGACAAAGCAGGCTATCGCGGCCTGATACACCACCTTCAAGCCGTAGCGGCCGGCGAGCCACTGCGCCATCGGCAGAGTAATCGCGCTCGCCGCCAGATACGAAGTGAAGACCCAACCTGCCTGGTCGTCGCTCATCGACAAGGCGCCCTGGATAAATCTGAGCATCGCATTCGGCAGCGGCAGGCTGGCAGACTGCATATAGGTCACGAACAGCGCGGCAAGCCTGAGCGCGCGCGCGCCCTCCTTTCCGGGGTTGCCGTTCATTGATCAGTCCCCGCGGTCAACAGCGCCTTGAGCGGTTGCCACCAGGGCGAGCGATAGCCGGTATCGACCCTGACCGTGGCGCTGGTGCCGGAAAACAGCGGCAGATCGGGATCGGCCTGATCGAGTTCGAGTCGAACCGGAACCCGCTGGACCACCTTGACCCAGTTGCCGGTGGCATTTTCCGGCGGCAGCAGGGCGAAATCCGCGCCGGCCCCAGGGCTCATGCTGGTCACGTGGGCCTTGAAGGCGTGACCCGGATAGGTATCGATACGGATCGTCGCAGCCTGGCCCGGATGCATATGGCTCACCTCCGTTTCACGGAAGTTGGCCTCGACCCAGACCCGCCGGGACAGCAGGGCAAAAGCCGGCGCACCGCTGCTGACATGGTTGCCCACCTGCAAATCGTCGACCTTGGCGACGATGCCATCGTCCGGCGCATACACCGTGGCGTACGAGAGGTAGAGCCGCGCCTCGTCGAGTTGGGCCTTGGCCTCGCGAATCGCCGGATGGCTATCGACCTCGATATCCGGATTGCCGTTCAACGCGACCACCGTGCTGGCGATCTGTTGTTCGATGGATGCCACGTGTTGCCGTGCCACTTTGAGGTCGGTATCGGCACGCTCATAAAGGGCGCGCGAGACAAACTCGGTGGCCAGCAATGCCTGCTTGCGGGCGAACTCCTTTTGATCGAAGCCGGCCAACTCCCTCGCCGATTGCAGCTCAGCCTGCTGCTGGCGGTAGTTGGCCTTGAGTCCCTGGATACGCAGGCGCGCCACGCTCAACTGGGCTTCGGCCCGGTTGACCGCGATCTGCAACGGCTGCGGATCGATCCGAAACAGCACCTGGCCCTTGCGCACCGGTTGGTTGTCCTCGACGGCGATTTCCACCACTTGCCCGGAGACCCGAGCATTGACCGAGGCCTTCGCCACCCGGGCGTAGGCGTTATCGGTGGTGACATAAGGCTCGCCGGCCAGATAGCGGGCATACCCGACTGCGGCGAACAGCACCGGGACACCGACCATCAACAGTGGCCGCAGCCGCTCCCTGAGCGGTTTGCGGATAAGCCCGCCGGCCGGGTTCGGCCCTGGGTGCTCGAAGCTCTGTGAAGCGGGGATGTCGAACTGTTGGGTCATGATCGAATGCACCTTTAACCGGGAACTCGGGCCCGCGAATCGCTGGCGGCCCCAAGATCAATAGTTGCTATGAGAAAGCAGTCCATGCGCGGCCTGGAGGGTTGCTCCAGCGCACCTGTTCAATCGCAGCACCACCCGCATCGAGCTCCGCCACAACAAACCTGAGAGTCAGGAACTTCTGGTTCCTTAATTTTGTGCGATGATGTAAGAATATCCCCACAGCGACCTCCACTCAAGGATTTTTATACAGAATGGCACAAAATAAAGTCACCGAGGCCAAGGGCCGTGGCCGGCCCCGCGCCTATGACCCGCAGACTGCACTGCAGCAGGCGCTTGGGGTTTTCTGGAGCACGGGCTATTCCGGCGCGTCGCTGGACAGCATCGCCACGTCGGCCGGCATGAACCGCCCCAGTCTCTATGCGGCGTTCGGCGACAAACACGCCCTCTACATCAAGGCCTTCGAGCAGTATTGGGCGCAGGCCTCGGCTGCCGTGCACGCGGCACTGACGGACAGCACGCTGACCCTGCGCGAGGCGTTGCTGGGGTTCTACGAGGGGCAGTTGTCGATCTATTTCTCGGGGGACGGTCAGCCTCGCGGTTGCTTTGTGATTGGCACCGCCACCACCGAGGCTGCCGAAGACTCCGAAATACGCGACCTGCTGGCTGATCGTCTGAGCCAACTCGACGCCGATCTCGAAGCGCGCCTGCGCCTGGCCGTCGACGCCGGTGAATTGGAAGCCGATGCCGACCCGGCCGCCCTTGCCGTACTTGCCTCATCCCTGCTGCATAGCCTTTCGATACGGGCCCGGGCGGGTAAGTCCCGGGCGGAACTGACGACGCTGGCAGGCAACGCGGTCAAGGTGATCTGCGGATGAGTGCGAATAAGGCGCCCGACAGCCGCCGGGCCTGTGAGGTGCGGGGTGGCTGAAAGACTCGAAGACATTCTGGATGAACACCTCGCGGTGATTTTCTGCGGCATCAATCCGGGGCTGATGGCGGCCGCCCAGGGGCATCACTTTGCGGGCAGAAACAATCGTTTCTGGCGCACGCTGCATCTGGCCGGTTTCACCCAGGAGGAAATCCGCCCGGAAAACGATCGAACGATCCTGCAATACCGGTGTGGATTGACCGCCGTGGTTGAACGGCCCACGGCGCGCGCGGATCAGTTGTCCGCCGCTGAATTCAGCGCTATCGCCACGGACTTTGAACAAAAGATCACCCGCCATGCGCCACGCTTCGTGGCCTTTCTCGGCAAGGCCGCATACTGCGGGTTATCCGACCAACGAGACGTAGCCTGGGGGCCGCAGTCAAAAACCTTTGGCAATGCCGCGGTCTGGGTCCTGCCCAACCCCAGCGGGCGCAATCGTGCGTTCAGCCTTGATCAACTGGTCGTTGCCTACCACCAACTCCGCTCGGCAGCCGGTGAAATCCAGCCACATTCCTGGCCGCTCTCGGCCCAGGAAAATACCGAGTCCTAATTTCTCGATACCCCGGCCTATTTATCAAATTGCACCTGCCCAGCCGCGACGGCCTAATCAGAGCTTTGCCAACCAAGGCTCACCTATGGACAATGTACGAGCCTCAAGCACCCGCGCCGCATGGCTGATGGTCAGTGTGGTGTTGGTCGCCCTCAATCTGCGACCCTCGATGGCCGCGGTCGGGCCCTTGCTATCGGCGATTCGCGGGAACATCCCCTTGAGTTTCAGCGCCGCTTCGTTGCTGACCATGCTGCCGGTCATCGCAATGGGCCTGGCGATGTTCCTCGGGATGCGTATCGCCCAGCGCTTCGGTGAACACCGCACCATCGTCCTGTCCTTTGAGCCTGATCTCGCCCTCGACCACCTGGATAACCCGCGTCGTGCCGGCGGCCTGACCGCCTTCGTACAAGGGATCGGCTATCTGATCGCCGGCCTCTCGCCGCTGATGGCCGGGGTGATTCGCGACCGGCTGGGCAGCTTCGAGTGGGCCTGGTGGTCGCTGACGGCGGTGATGGCCGCGATGATCGTGATGGTCCCGGTTCAACCCGAAGCATTACTCGGCAGATTGTCGCCCGGACCAATAGTTATGTCGCGGCACTCGAGATGATCAGCGGAACCGATCGGGTGCTCATCGCCCCTCTTTCGCCCTGATTCCAGACACTCACACGCACCAAAGGCATGGCGTTCTGGTGGGAGGCGAAGCCAATATCGTAACTAACGTTATTAGGCCTTGCTCCACACCCGATCCCAAATCACGCATAAATCAGCAGGACGGCCCGCTATCCATGGTTGGCGGCGGGGACTCAAAACAATATCTAGCAGTCCCAAGGGTTTACGACATCAACGCCACAACCGATAAAATCCTTGATATTGCGGGTCGCTAATATTGCCCCACGCGAACATGCCATTGCCGCGATCATTGCATCAAATTGACTGATGGGTGAACCTGCATGGCGGCGCGATGCTGATATCTCAGCAAAGGCATCCGCCGCATCACTGTCGAACCCAAGCAAGCGCCCGGCAAAGTCGATATTGAAAATATCCAAAGCAATATCCCACAAGCGGTCACGTCGCGCCCCTTCTGGCATGAGACGCACCCCATAAAGGATCTCACCACGAGTCATCGTGGTGGTAAACATTGAGGCTCGTGGTTGCATCTGTAACCACTTCATGACCCCAGTTGCCGGAACGGGTCGCATTATTTCGGACAGGACATTGGTATCCAGAATGATCATGCGTCGAAATCCGGTGGCTCCCGCATCGCCTCGCGTGGGGCAATGTCCAAATCCGCGCCACCTAAAGGTTCGATCCGTGCACGAATGGCCTCGACTAGCGAACCGGAGCGCCCAGATACGACTGACAATGCCGAACGCAGGATATCGCGAGCCTCCTCCTCCATGGAGCGACCATGCAACGCCGCTTGCACTCGCAAACGCGCCTTTAATTGTTCATCAACATTACGAATCGTCATGCTGGCCATGGCATACCTCCATCACTCATCAATGAGTGCATTTTAAGCATTGATTGCAATCAGGGCAATTTCTATAGGATCTTGGATGAATCCTGCAACCCCAAGCACCTCAGCGTGCCCCTCTGGCAACCGCCAGCAAAATACCGAAGCCCACCAGCAACCCGCCGAACGCACGGTCGATCCAATGCCGCACAGCCAGCAACCGTTCGCGCACGGCGCTAGCCGAAAAGCACAAGGCAACCACGCTGAACCAGGCCATATGCGCCCCCGAGATAAAAGCCCCGTAGCCGATCTGCACGGTCAGCGGCGTATCGGCACGGACCACCTGCATGAACAGGCTGATGATAAAAATCGTCGTCTTCGGGTTGAGGACATTGGTCAGGAAACCCGTGCGCAGTGCGGCAAAATCCGATAGCGGTGCAACAGCACTCGCGGCCAGCGCGCCACTGGGCCGGGTCCGCAACATCTTCACACCCAACCAGATCAGGTAGGCCGCCCCGGCCAGCTTGATGCTGTTGAACAGCCACAACGACTGCTGGATCAGCAGGCCCAGGCCAACCAGCGTGTAGCTGACGTGGACCAGCACGCCCAACCCTATGCCCAAGGCCGTGAGCACACCCGCCCGACGTGACAACATCAGGCTGTTGCGCGTGACCATGGCGAAGTCCGGGCCAGGGCTGATGACAGCCAATAGGGTAATGGAGATCACCGCCAACAATTGCGCCATAGCCAATCCTCTGAAAATCCTATTGAACCAATGGCACCGGTGTCAGGACGGGATGTCCGGAAAAATGCGCCTTCAAGTTATCGATGACCAATTGCACCGTGGCAGCGACGGCCTCCGGTGATCGCCCGGCGATATGCGGCGTCAGGATCAAGTTATCCAGATTAGTGAATTCCACCGGCACATCCGGCTCACCTTCCACGACATCCAGTGCCGCCCCGGCAATGTCCCGGTTTGTCAGTGCAGCAATAAGCGCAACCGTGTCCACAACGCTACCGCGGGCGATATTGACCAGATAACCGTTGGGGCCAAGGGCCTTCAGTACCGCGGCGTCGACCAGATGAAATGTACCGGCACCGCCGGGGGTGGCGACGATCAGGAAATCGGCCCAGCCGGCCAAGGCTACCGGCGTATCAAAATAGGTAAAGGGTGAGTCGGGTCGAGGATGACGACTGTGATACCCCACCGACATCTCGAACCCGCCGACAGCGCGCCGGGCAATCTGCTGACCGATATTGCCCAGCCCCAGAATCCCCAGCTTCTTTTTCGAGAGCATGGGCCTTGGCTGCCTGGATTGAGACCATCGACCGTGACGGACTGCGGCATCCGCCTGGGGAATACCTCTGACAATAGCCATCAACAGTGCGAGCGCATGGTCAGCGACCGAGGCATCGTTGGTGCCGGGACCATGGGTTACGACGATGTCACGCGCACGAGCCGCAATCAGATCGATTTTTTCGTAGCCCGCGCCCTGGGCGCAGATGATCTTCAGTTGAGGTAGAGCGGCCATTTCAACGGCCGAGAGTCCTGTAGACCCGTTTGTCAGAACGGCTTGAATCTCAGGGCCCATGCTCTTGAGGGTGTTGACCTTCGCTTCAGTGGAGAACGCCACGTGCGCCCTGAAGCCGGCAGCTTCCAGGCGAGCAAGACTCTCGGGAGCCAGCTCGATCAGAACCAGGAGATCTCGAACCATGGCCAGGTACTCCTGATTTAGCCCGCGCGAGTGGGAAACGTTCCGCCCCATAGACTACATGATTCGTTGCAAGCGACCTGCCCCCTCTTCGCTCGAGCAGATGGGCAGTGTGGTGTCAGCAACGACCATTGGCACAATCGGCCTAATCGGTTTCATTGATCAAAATCAAAACCCGAAATCATATTGATATCACGCTGAACAGCACGGGTTGCACGGGCTACGCTCAAATCAACGTCACCAAGCCCTGCAAGCGCCCCGACAGCAATGGACCGCTGTTATCCACAATAACAATCTGCGGTTTACCTTGAGGTAGTCCTTGATGAATCTCTCTCATTTGCTCAACCGGACCCGTTCCTCTTCCTCAGGCACCCACAGCGTGCTCAGTACCGCCAGTGAACTCCAGGCCAAGCTGCAGGCGGTTCGTCTGGAGCCGGTATTTATCAGCGGCTTCGTGTCCCCGCACCTGGACCTCGACCAGATCGCCCGCACGGTCCGCCAGCGTTTCCCAAGCTGCATCATCAGCCTCTGTACCACCTCCGGAGAACTCAGCAGCACAGACAGCCAGCTCTACTGCCCTACCGGCGAACGCTGGGACCGGATCGTGCTGCAGTTGTTCGACCGCAGCGTGATCGCCAGCGCCGAAATTGCCATGGTGTCCCTGGAGTGCACCGACATCCGCGGCGACGGCAAACGCATCAGCATGCGCGAGCGCATCTCCCGCCTCGTACAAAACCTCAAGGCGGCGCAAGTGCGCACCCCCATCGACCAGCGTGACACCTTGGCCTACATCCTCTTCGATGGCCTGTCGGCGTCCGAATCCTTCTTCATGGAAGCCCTTTACGAATCCGGTCGCTTCCCTTGCCTGTTCGTTGGCGGCTCGGCGGGCGGCAAGGGCGACTTCAAGAAAACCCTGATCCATGACGGCAACCGCAGCTACGAGAACCACGCCCAGATCGTCTTTCTCAAGTGCCCGCCCGGTATCCGTTTCGGCGTGTTCAAAAGCCAGAACTTCCAACCCTCGACGCTGACCTTCAGCGTCCTGACCGCGTCCCTGGAAGATCGCACCATTCACCAGGTCATCGACGCCCAGGGCAATATCAAGACCATGGTCCAGGCCCTGGCCGATGCCTTCAAATGCGCGCCGCAGGCACTGGAGCAGCACCTGGGCGACTACTCCTTCGCCATCCGCGTGGGCCAGGAGCTGTTCGTCCGCTCCATCGCCCGCATCGACCCGGAGCAAGGCCTGGTGCACCTGTTCTGCGACGTGGCGCCGGGCGAAGAGCTGCTCATGGTCAAACGCACCTCGATCCGCGACGCCACCCGTAGCGACTACCAACGCTTCCTGCAGGGCAAGGGCGGCCAGCCGATTGCCGGTATCCTCAACGACTGCATCCTGCGCCGGCTCAACAACGCCACGGAGCTGGGGTCCATGACCGGCCTCTTCGGCGACGTGCCACTGATTGGCTTTTCCACTTTCGGCGAGATTCTCGGGCTCAACCTCAACCAGACCCTGACCGCGATCTTCTTCTTCCGCGTCACCAACGGCGCCAGCTTCGAGGATGACTACGTCGACCGCTTCCCGATCCACTACGGCGAATTCAAGGCCTTCTTCCTGCGTCGCCAGATCAAGAAGCTGGTCGGCCTCAACCATGTCCTGGTCAAACAGATCGAAGCCTTCAAGAACAACAACTTCGCCAGCACCCTGGATGTGAGTGGCCTGGATGAAAACCTGCAACCGGTGTTCCACGGCCTGACCGACCTCGGTGCGGTGCTCGACCAGGCCAACCGCCATCAGGAACAGATCAGCGGCGAGCTGCAGCACTATTCCCAGGAACTGCACCTGTCGATGGACGACTTGGCCAGCACCATCGACCGGCAACACGACGTCGCCGCCGAAGCGCGCTCGACCTTCGACGGCCTGTCCTCCCAGGCCGACGAAGTGGTCGGCGGCGCCCGTGAGCTGGCTCAATCGAGCCTGCGCATCCAATCGATCGTGCAGGTGATCCAACAGATCGCCGGCCAGACCAACCTGCTCGCCCTCAACGCCGCCATCGAAGCGGCACGGGCCGGCGAAATGGGCCGGGGCTTTGCCGTGGTGGCCGATGAAGTGCGCAAACTGGCGGAGATCACCCGCAAGAATGCCGGGGAGATCGGTGTGGATATCGATCGGCTGTCGTCCGAGATCCAGAAAGTGGCGGTGCAGATCGAAGACCAGTCCACGGCCGTGGGTACCCTGCGCAGCTTGCTCGACGCCCTGGAAGACTCCGGCCAGATGACCGAAGGGACCTCGCGACGGACCAAGACAATTGCCGATACACTAACGGGGCTGACGCGCCGCGGTTGAAGGTCCACTCAGCAATAGCAGAACCCGGGGGCCAGGGACCGCGTAAGCCACGCGCGCCCAGCGCCCCCTTGTTTCAGCACCGCAACAGGTATTCCCATGTCTATCCGGATCTCATCAAATGCCCACCCGGCCAAAGCCCACGCTTAACCTGCGCACACTCATCCTGCTGATCGCACTACTCTCCGCAGTCACCACCCTGGCCAACAGTTTCTGGGTCATCTACAAGGTTCAGAAACAGGAACTGATCACCCACGCACTCGAAAACAACAAGGACTATGCCTCCCGAATCGCCGCCGGTATCGAGCAAGTCCTCAGTTCAGACATCGACAAACTCAAATACAGCGCCAGTGCCATCGGCAAGGGTTTCAACGACCAGGGACGCCTGGATGACGAAGCCCTGCGACTGCTGAAGCAGGACAACAGCTTCAACTCCGTCCTGATGGCCAACGCCTCCGGCACGGTCGTGGCATCGGCACCAGAAAGTCTGAGCATCAATGGCCAGACGCTGCGCAACACAGAACCCCTGCAAAGCCGCGAGCCGAAGATCAGCAACTCATTCAAGTCCATCGCCGGCAATCTCGTGATCTTCATCTCCTATCCCGTATTCGGCGCAAGGGGAGAATACCTGGGCCTCATCGGCGGGACCGTCCGGCTCGACCAGGAAAACGCCTTGCACACCCTGGTCGATCAGCATGTCCGTCATGATGGGGCCTATGTTTATCTGGTCGACAAAACACGTCGTGTGCTCTATCACCCTCGGCCCGACAACATCGGCGTCACAGTGGGAGATGACCCCATCGTGGATGCCGTCTTGCAAAACAAGAGCGGTAGCCTCCAGTCGCGCGACGCCAACGGCATCGAGATGCTTGCCGGCTTCGAAACCGTTTCCAGCAGCGGCTGGGGCGTCGTTTCACAACAGCCGCTCAACAATACCCTGGCCACGCTGAATCACCTGATGGCCAAGGTCGGCAAGGGCATAGCGCCGCTGGGACTGCTCGGGCTGGTTCTTATCTGGTGGTCGGGGACGAAGATAGCCAGCCCGCTTTCCCTGCTGGCCAGGTATGCGAAACGCCTGGATGCGCCTGACAGCTATAAGCGCATCAGTGCGGTTTCGGCCTTTTTCAACGAAGCCTGGCAAATCCGCCGCGCCCTGCTGTTCAGCGTCGGTTTGCTACAGGATAAGATCGGCCGGCTGAACCGGCAGGCCCAAAGCGATGCGCTCACCGGGCTGGCCAATCGCCGGGCCATGCAAGATGCGCTGACGCTCTGGGAGGAAACCGGTCATTCATTCGCCGTTGTGTCCCTGGACATTGATCACTTCAAGCGGGTAAACGACACCTTCGGTCATGCTGCGGGCGATGAAACCCTTCGCGTCGTCGCCGACCTGATGAGACAGAACTCACGGGCGAACGACTTGCCCTGTCGGGTGGGAGGTGAGGAGTTTGTGCTGCTGCTGCCGGACAGCTCGCTCAGGACGGCGGCCGAAGTGGCCGAACGGCTTCGGGCCTCGATCGAGAACGAAGCCATCGATACGGTCGGACATATCACGGTTTCGTTCGGCGTTGCCCTCTGGACGCCAGAGAAGGAGTCCGTCGCCGCGGTATTCGACAAGGCCGACAAGCTGCTGTATCGGGCCAAGCAGAACGGCAGGAACTGTGTGATGGTGGAAGAAGCGGAGCTGCCCGAGAAAATCTAGACGGGTGCCGTGCCGACAACGCGGTCTTTGCTCGGCACACTTGTCCTCCAGCGGGGGGCTCGGTTCCCGAAACCTCTCCGTCAGTCGTCCAGGCGCAGCACCATTTGCTCTTCGTCATAAAAGCGTCCGCCTACCCACAACACCCGCGGCTTGATGCCGAAGGACTCGAAACCGAGCGAACGATAGAAGTTGCTGGCGGCGAAATTCTCGGTATTGACGGACAGATGAAGCTGAATGACGCCAGTCGCCTTGGCCTGGGCGACTACGGCTGCGAAGAGTTTTCGGGCGGTTCCTTGCCGGCGGTAAGCCTGATCGACAAAGACGCCCCAGACAAAGCCGGTGTGCTCGGCCTGTCGAACAGGCTCTCGGTGCAGGCTGGTGACCCCTATCAGGTGTTCTCCGGCAAAGGCCCCGAACACAATCTCATGCACAGTGGCATGAAGCAGCGCCTCGGTTTGCGCCACGGGCCACGCCAGCTCTTCCTCAGCCGTTGGCCACATGGTGGAGGGGGCATCGACAATCGCGCGAAGACGGATTTCCCTGTACGGTTGCGCATCGATCTCCGACAGCGGCCTGATGCTGATATGGCTGTCTTGCATAGACGCGAAACCTCTTCTGCGAATTGAAAGTCAAGTTCCGGCATGCGGTGTCAGGCCGAGTTCCTGGCTGTTGAGTCTGAGGACTCTATATAGGGGTATAGCTGAGACCGGCGATATTCGCTGATGCCATGAACCCCCTCAAGCTTTCGAACATGAAACTTTTCGAGCCGGCGAAAGTGGCGTGCCGCCGTTCAGAAGAGGATTACGGAAGTTGCTCCAGCATGCACTAACAGACACAAGAGAACATGAAGAAATGTGTCAGAAATGACTACAATCGGATACAAACTCATAAGTGACGGGCTTATTGAAACTGCTCCCATATGCAGAAGACGATAGCAGCCAGAAAAAAGTGATTTCAAAATACAATGTGGTTTTGATTTAATATCGGTACCCACCAACCATCAAAAACATCCTACAACCCAACTAATACTGATAACGTCTTATGAAAAATAGGCGCGTGCCCGCTCAGCCGCGACCAAAGAGTGTTTGATCATGTCGTTGAGCGGCACGCCAGGTAGTGTCAGGTCCTTATGAGCGGTTCAACGATCCGCAATACATCATAACCGCCGTGCAGGCTCGCCCCTGGAACGCGTCAAAATTGGCCCAAGCCCTCGCGCAGCTAGGCTGGAATCGTTGGGCCAAGGTGCAAAACGGTTGCGGGACCAGCTCTGAAGGTAGGGTTGTGTGTACCCGCCGCAATCATATGAGGCGTTAGGTCATGAGCCGCCAGGGCTGATGTCGATGCCCATCGCTCCATCAAAACAAACTGGTCGTCATTGCCAGCAACCCGATGAAGATCGTATTGCAGGCATCCCTCTTCATTTCTGACCAGTGGGGCAAGCTTTTCAAATGCATCAATCTGCGCCTGCCCTCGCCCTACCTGCGTGGAAATCAAAACAACCAGCTTCACTTCACTCGACATAAACAGGCCCCATGCTGGTATTCAGAAGTTTGATTGCACATTGCGGTAATGCCACCGATCCGACGGACATGGCAGGAAAGCATGATTGGCGCCCGTGCAGCAAGCCTGGTCGAAGTAGCACTCGCCCTTGGGGGTCATGCTGGCAATGTCTTTTCGGCATTCAGCCCTTAATAACCAACGACATCAAATTGACATTGCAGCTTCAGAATTCTCAGCTAGCCTTATCGGCCAGGACGTTTGAAGCTCCCAGCCCCGAAAACCGGCCAATCACGCTGCTCCTCTTTCATGGAAGAAGACATGACCAGCCCAGGTGTCACCTCGAGTGTGCGACACCCCTCCTTCGCCCTGACAGCCCTTCCCCCGCCGAACCGGGTTGCCCCGGCCTTCGCTGACAGTAGATTTCTTTCTCCTGCACAAGCGCACAGCAGTGCGCGGGTACAGGCGCGGTCGACACCCACCATCTGGTTTCCATAGAGAGAGGCGACATCATGAAGTCATCGCAGCTTGCGCATCCTTCTGTTCCTGTTCCCATTCCCCCGTCCGAAGTGGTCCTCCACCTTCCCAAGGACCAGTACCTGCACGTCGGCGCACCGACTGAATGGTGGTGGCATACCGGCACGCTCAAGGCAGGCGGGCGGGTCTTCGGCTTTGAGATCAACGCAGCAGCGTTCTATCCGCTGGGCTTCTTCCAGGTGATGCTGACGGATGTGGAGAACCAGAAGCACTATCAACTGACCTCCTTGATTCCGGGTATCAAGGATTGGGCGGAAAGCGACCCGAGCAAGGACTGGTGGGTGAAACAGACAGGCCTCGACGGCGTGTCCTGTGTGACGATGAAAGCGCCACAGGCTGACCCGA
>NZ_JALLIX010000028.1 GCF_023242365.1 Pseudomonas sp. MWU13-2100 | reverse complement strand
GGGGATGGAACGCTGGTATCGCGTTCTTGTGGCAAGTCCGTTCGCCACAGGCTGTGATTCGGCTTAGAACTTGTAGCCGATACCGACCATGTAGACCCATGGGTCGACCTTCACATCCACCTTGGTCTGGCCTACGCCCAGGGCCGTCGGGCCGTCGATGGTGGCCTTGGTGTCGATGTCGATATACCAGACCGAAGCGTTGAGCAGCATGCGGTCGGTGAGCATGTAGTCGAAGCCCAACTGTCCGGCCAGGCCCACCGAGTTCTGTAGCTTCATGTTGCTGAAGCCTTCATCCTTGCGCTTGCTGGTCAGGTCTTCACCGAAGAACATGGTGTAGTTGATGCCGACACCGGCGTAAGGCTGGAACTTCGAGCTGGCTTCCATCGGGTAGTACTGCAGCGACAGGGTCGGCGGCAGTTCCTTGATATCCCCCAACTTGCCGTCCAGTGCCGGGCCGAGGCCCTTGACGGCGACTTCGTGGTGGAAAGGCGTCGCGGCCAGCAGTTCCAGGCCGATATGGTCGGTGAACATATAGGCGAAGGCCAGGCCCAGTTGGGTGTCGCTGTCTACCGTGGCCTTGGTGCCGGAGACTTTTGCGCCGTCGAGTCTCAGGTCGCCGCTACTGTCGTTGGGTGCGACGGTGGCGGTACCGGCGCGGACGATGAAATCACCGGCCTGGTGAGCGTGGGCAAGGGGCGCGGCGAGGGCGAGCGCTACGAGAGAGGCGCTGAGCAGGGACTTGTGCATTGGGGGGGCTCCAAAGGACGGTTCAAATTCACTGGGTCCAATGGTAAAGAGCGAGCCGGGTCGGCTTTTGACTCAGCTCAATGGAAAGCAGAGCCAATCTTTGACCTGGCTCAATGAAAGGCCAATGGCCGGGCTGGAGCGGGAACTTTTGTGTTGTTCCCGGCGACCTCTTCGCGGGCAAGCTCCGCTCCCACAGAGGTTCTGTAGAGCCCCCGACTCAGACTCGATTCAAAACCTGTGGGAGCGGAGCTTGCCCGCGAAGAGGCCCGGGCAGCCACCGCCGAGCGACGGGTTTTACTCCGGCAACTCGTACACGTAGATTTTCTGCGCCGCCATGCTGTACCCCGCATCCGCCAGATCGCTGGTGCTCTGCTTGACCTGCATGTCGCCTTCAATCCAGTACGGCTGGTACAACTCGTCGACCTTGACCCCCAGCTCACTGGTCACATGCACGATCTGGTTCGACGGCGGTGGCGGCACATGGATGCAGGCGCCGAAATACGGCACCAGCAGGAACTCCGTGGTCCGCCCTTCCTCGTTCACTTCCAGCGGCACGATATACCCGGGCAGACGCACATGCTGGCCGTCCAGCGCCTTGACCACCGGTGCATCGGACAGCGACTGCCTGGCCGCCGGCGCCGCCTCGATATCCATGCTGCCGATTTTCGACAGGTCATGCAGCGGCGTCATCTGCGGGACTTCCGGCGGCGCATCGGGCGGAATCATGTCCTGCCAGGCCAGCTCCCTGGGTTTGTCATCGGCCCACAGCGGCGTGGCCGTCACCACGCACAGCGCCAACAGCACGCCAGCCAGGACTTTATTCTTCATCGCAACACTCATAAACGGATGGACAGGCCGTCGGCCAGGGATTGTCGATAGGCGCGCCACGCCGGCACGCTGCCCATCAACAGGGCGGCGACGAGGATACCGCCGAGCAGCGTCCATTCATATTCGCTTGGCCAGGACAGTGGCAGGTACAGCCCGTAGTTCGACTGCACATAACCCTGGGCCAGGGCGATACACAGATACAACAGGCCAACCCCGGCCACCACCCCGGACAGCGCCAGGGCAAAGGCTTCCAGGATCAGCAAACTGGCGATATGCCAAGGTCGTGCGCCCACCGAACGCAGGATCGCCATCTCCCGGCGGCGTTCGTTGAGGCTGGTGAGGATCGCCGTGAGCATACCGATCAAACCGGTCAGGACCACGAACAGTGAGACCACGAACAGCGCCTTTTCCGCCGTGCCCATCAGGCTCCACAGCTCCTGCAAGGCCACGCCCGGGAGGATTGCCAGCATCGGCTCGCCACGGAACTCGTTGATCTCCCGTTGCAGGGCGAAGGTCGAGATCTTGTTGTTGAGGCCGAGCATGAAAGCGGTGATGGCTTGCGGCGTCAGGTCCATATTGCGGGCCTGGTCGGCGCTGATGCGTCCGGCGCCGTGGGCTGGTACGCCGTTGTGCCAGTCGATGTGGATCGCCTCCATGCCGCCGAGGCTGATATGCAGCGTGCGGTCCACCGGGGTGCCGGTGCGCTTGAGGATGCCGACCACGGTGAAGGGCTTGTCGTCATGCTTGACCAGGCTGATGGCCGCCACCCCATGGGCCAGCACCAGCTTGTCGCCGAGCTTGTAGTGCAGCGCGTCGGCCACCTCGGCGCCGAGCACTACCTCGAACGGATCGGTGGCGAACGGGCGACCTTCGGCCAGTTGCAGGTTCTGCTGGTGGCCGTACTGGTAATGCTCGAAATAGGCCTGGTTGGTGCCCAGGACGCGGTAGCCGCGATGGGAGTCGCCGAGGGACATCGGGATCGCCCACTTCACTTTCGGGTTGTTGGCGAAGTGCTCGAAGCTGTCCCAGCGGATGTTATTGGTGGCGTTGCCGATGCGAAACACCGAGTACAGCAGCAGGTTCACCGAGCCCGAGCGGGCGCCGACGATCAGGTCGGTGCCACTGATGGTGCTGGCGAAGCTGGCGCGGGCTTCGGTGCGCACGCGCTCCACGGCCAGCAGCAGGCAGACCGACAGGGCGATGGCGAAAGCCGTGAGCAGGGCGGTAAAGCGGCGGTTGGCCAAGCTGGCCAGGGCCAGACGAAACAGATACATCTCAGACCTCCGCGGGCGTGGCCGCGCGATTCAATTCGGACAGCGACAGGTGACGGTCGAACAGCGGGGCCAGGCTCTGGTCATGGCTGACGAACAGCAGGCTGGAACCGGCTTCGCGGCATTCGGCGAACAGCAGTCGGATAAAGGCTTCGCGGGCATCGTAGTCCAGTGCCGAGGTCGGCTCGTCGGCGATCACCAACTCCGGTTGGCCGATCAAGGCGCGGGCGGCGGCAACCCGTTGTTGCTGGCCGATGGACAGCGAGTCGGCACGCCGTTCCAGCAGGGCCGGGTCGCTCAGGCCAAGGTGGGCAAGCAAGGTGGCGGCGGCCTGGTCGGCGCTGCCGTGGCGCTGGATCGCGCGGCTGGCGCGCAGTTTGGAAAAGTGGCAAGGCAGTTCGACGTTCTCGCGGACCGAGAGGAACGGCAACAGGTTGAACTGCTGGAAAATATAACCGGTGTGATCGACGCGAAAACGGTCGCGGGCACCGGCGCCCAGTTCGGTCAGTTCCTGGCCGAGCAGGCGGATGCTGCCCCGGCTGGGTTTCTGCACGCCGCCCAAAAGGCCCAGCAAGGTGGTCTTGCCGCTACCGCTGGGGCCTTTGAGGAACAGCGTTTCGCCCGGTTCCAGGCGGAACGCCGGGATATCCAGTAACTGTGGATGACCGGGCCAATTGAAGCCCAGGTCGGACAGTTCGATAAGTGCTTGGGTCATAAAGGCCGATTCACAGGTGATGGGCTCGTTGTGGGATTGGTGTTTATCTGCCTGTGGGAGCGGAGCTTGCCCGCGAAGGGAGCAACTCGGTATTCCTGAAAGACCGAGTCGTCTCTTTCGCGGGCAAGCTCCGCTCCCACAGGCAAGCGCCATTCCTACACGGATGGAGATGGATCAGAACTTCAGGGTGGCAGCCTCTGGCGTGGCGTCAACCCCTTGTTGGCCACTGCCGGAAATCAGCTGCACCTGGATCTTGTGGGTAGCAGGGAAAGTCTTGAACACCTGGCCCAGGTCCAGGGTCTTCAGCGCGGCCGGAGTGGCGCAGGTGAACTGGTAGCGGGCGTGGATCTCGCTATGGTCATGATGGTGCTCGGCACCGGCGGCCGGGGGGGTGCCGGTGGTTTCAGGAGCGTGCTCGTCGTCATCATCGTCATCGGCGTCTTCAGGTGCCGGATCGCCGAACAGCGGGCTTTCCAGTGCCTGGTTAGTCGCCACGCAACCGGCGGCTTTCGGCAGGTTGAACAGCTCCAGCGGCTTCTCCAGCAACGCGTGCGCGGCGGCGACCTTGGCCTTGTCGGCGTCGGTGGTGGCCGGGTGTTCGAAGCCCACCAGGTTCATCGCCGGGCTTTGCAGTTCCAGTTCCAGGGTCTGGCCGTCGAGTGCCGCATTCAGTCGGCCAACGCCGTGCTCGTGGGCGCCGAGGCTGCCATGTTCATGGGCTTCCTGAGCCTGGGCGGCAACCAGCGGGAGCAGGGCAAAAGGCAGGGCGAGCAGCAGGTGGCGCATGGCGTTTCTCCAGGAACGACAACGAGGGTGTTTTGTTATGTAATCTTATAACAATTTATACCTTGTTCGGCTACTGACTTGGCGTGTCGAGTGACGCGTGGGAGCATGGGCCCCTGCAATCGCGAGGAGGGCATCATGGTGCGAATTCGAGGCACTATCGGCCAATGGCCGGTGGATTTGACGGTGGAGTTGGATGAGAGCGAGTGGGCGCGCCTGGGGGCGCAGTTGCGGGTGAGCGTGCCGGCAGAGGCGGCGGCTGCGGTGGTGGCAAGGCCGGTGAGCGAGGGCGATGCCTTGTGGCGGACGGCCAGGGACCTGGTGCGCCAGGCTGGGCAGATCGACGGGCCGCAGTTGCTGGCACAGTTGGAGGGGCTGGCGGGGAGCACGGTGGCGGCCAAGCGCTTGTTGGTGCGCTTGCGCCATTGCAGTGAGATCAAGGTGCTGAGCGGGACGGATTCGCCGCTTTACAGCTGGATCGAGTCCTGAAGGCGGAACATTCTTTGGATGTGGGAGCGGAGCTTGCCCGCGAAGCTTCTGGCGGCCTCACGGGTCTCTTCGCGGATGAATCCGGCTCCCACAGTGTGCGTGTCGCGCCGAGAATATGTATTCGACCTAATGTCCCATGTGGGAGCGGAGCTTGCCCGCGAAGCTTCTGGCGGCCTCACGGGCCTCTTCGCGGATGAATCCGGCTCCCACAGTGTGCGTGTCGCGCCGAGAATATGTATTCGATCTAATGTCCAATGTGGGAGCGGAGCTTGCCCGCGAAGCTTCTGGCGGCCTCACGGGCCTCTTCGCGGATGAATCCGGCTCCCACAGTGTGCGTGTCGCGCCGAGAATATGTATTCGACCTAATGTCCCATGTGGGAGCGGAGCTTGCCCGCGAAGCTTTTGGCGGCCTCACGGGCCTCTTCGCGGATGAATCCGGCTCCCACAATGTGCGTGTCGCGCCGAGAATATGTATTCGACCTAATGTCCCATGTGGGAGCGGAGCTTGCCCGCGAAGCTTTTGGCGGCCTCACGGGCCTCTTCGCGGATGAATCCGGCTCCCACAGTGTGCGTGTCGCGCCGAGAATATGTATTCGACCTAATGTCCCATGTGGGAGCGGAGCTTGCCCGCGAAGCTTTTGGCGGCCTCACGGGCCTCTTCGCGGATGAATCCGGCTCCCACAGTGTGCGTGTCGCGCCGAGAATATGTATTCGACCTAATGTCCCATGTGGGAGCGGAGCTTGCCCGCGAAGCTTTTGGCGGCCTCACGGGCCTCTTCGCGGATGAATCCGGCTCCCACAGTGTGCGTGTCGCGCTGAGAATATGTATTCGACCTAATGTCCCATGTGGGAGCGGAGCTTGCCCGCGAAGCTTCTGGCGGCCTCACGGGTCTCTTCGCGGATGAATCCGGCTCCCACAATGTGCGTGTCGCGCCGAGAATATGTATTCGATCTAATGTCCCATGTGGGAGCGGAGCTTGCCCGCGAAGCTTTTGGTGGCCTCACGGGCCTCTTCACAGATAAAACCAGCTCCCACAAGGTCAGTACAACGCAGCGAACAACCGGCGACGGTAGGTGGTCACCAGCGGATGGTCGTTGCCCAGCAGGTCGAACACCTGCAGCAAGGTCTTGTGGGGCAAGCCTTCGCTGTAGCCGCGATTACGGATGAACAGCTTGAGCAAACCCTCCAGCGCACCTTCATACTGTTGGCGCGACAGTTGTTGTACCGCCAGCTGATAGGCCGCTTCGTCATCCTGCGGGTTTTGCGCCAGGCGCGCCTTCAAATCGGCGACCTCCGGCAGGTCCGCAGCTTGGCGCAAGAAAGTCAGCTGCGCCTTGGCACCCGCCAGTGCGGCCTTGTGCTCGTCGCTCTTCACCGCATCCAGTACCGCCTGGGCTTCACCCAGCTCGCCGCGCTCGGCCAGGCAACGGCCATAGAGGATCAGTGCCTTGGCGTTGCTGTTGTCTTCACCCAGCAGTTCCTTGAGCAGGGCTTCGGCATCGCCAATCCGACCCTCGGTGAACAACGCCTCGGCCTGCTCAAGAGGATCGGCCGCCGCCGGCGGTGGCATCTGCACATGAGGTTCAAGCAGTTTGCGCACCGCCGATTCCGGCTGGGCACCGGCGAAACCGTCCACCGGCTGGCCGTCCTTGAACAGCACCACGGTCGGCAGGCTGCGAATGCCGAAGCGGGCGACGATATCCTGCTCGGCATCGCAGTCGACCTTGGCCAGCAGCAGTTCGCCCTGATAGCTCTCGGCAATCTGTTGCAGCATCGGCATCAAGGCCTTGCACGGCGCGCACCACTCGGCCCAGAAGTCCACCAGCACCGGCTTGTGGAACGAGTTCTCGATCACCGACTGGTCGAAATCAGCGGTGGTGGCATTGAAGATATAGGGGGCGGGCTGAGTCATCGGAATCTCGGAAAGCGGGGAATGGAACCACTATAAAGCCTGGACGGAATGGCCGAAAGCATGCCGACGCCGGGCATGGTAGAGACTGACATGGCGAAACTCCTCCGGCTCCGCCAGGTCTGGCAAGGTGAAGGCCTCGAGCATTTCCAGGCGGCGATACAGTGGATGGCGGAAATCCCTCACCCGCGAATCCGCCACCAAGGCCTCCTGCCCCCGGCTGAGAAACTGATCGAGCAACGGCAGGTTTTCCCGGTCATACAGCACATCCGCCACCAGGATCAGGTCGAAGCGATCGTTCTCGGCGAAGAAGTCCGCGCTGTAGCTCAGCTCCACCCCGTTGAGGGCCGCATTCACCCGGCAGGCCGCCAGCGCCAGCGGGTCAAGGTCGCAGGCCACCACTTCCAGCGCCCCGGCGCGGGCCGCGGCAATCGCCGCCACGCCGGAACCGGCGCCGAAATCCAGCACCCGCTTGCCCGCCACCCAGTGCGGGTTTTGCGCCAGATAGCGGGCCATGGCCAGGCCGCTGGCCCAGCAGAAGCTCCAGTAGGGCGGCTCATGCAGGATTCGCCGGGTTTCCTCCGGGGTAAAGGCGCGATCCATGTTGTGCGCGTCGATCAGCCACAACTGCAACGCCGTCCCGGGCAATTCACAGGCCACCAGTTGCGCATCGCCGAGCAATTCGCCCAAGGAGCGTTGCAGCTGCGCCGGTGCACTCATGGCGCGGCAAATAATTGCAGCTGGCCCAGGGCCTGGGTGGTCGGCTCGGTGATGATCCGTGCCGGCAGATGCAGGATCAATTGCCCGGACTGGCTGGCCCGGCCGCGCAATTCCACCCGGTTACCGAGCGGAAACACCTGCGGATTGAAGCGCAGCTGGAACGGCAGCAACTGGCCGGTTCCCCGGATCCTGCTGCTGGCCAGCAACTGCTGCGGCCGGCCGCGTTCGTCAATCACCAGCAGCGCCAGTTCCGCTTCCGCGTCCTTGGGTACCCCCTGCAAGGTGCCGCTCAATTCACGCTGAGAGGCCGGTAATGGACCGAGTGCCTCATAGGCATTGACCGGTTTGCTCGTCTGCTGCTGGACCGGAGCTGCCGGGACAGGTTTGGGCGGTGGGCTGCCGCAAGCGGCCAGGAGGCCGGCGAGACTGAGCAAAACAAGCGGTCGTACTGACATGAACGGCTCCAACTCCAAGCGAAATATGCTGCGTCTATCTGTATAAAATGTAGTCGGGCGACTGTATACCGTAAACCCTATGGCTTGTCTTGCGACGGGGATGCGCTACCATGGCCCTCCCATTTTTTGTTGCCTGCCACCATGCACTGTCCCTTCTGCGGTGCCAACGACACCAAAGTCATCGACTCGCGTCTGGTCGCCGAGGGCGAACAGGTGCGCCGCCGGCGCGAATGCCTGGCCTGCGGTGAACGTTTCACCACCTTCGAGACCGCCGAACTGGTCCTGCCACGCCTGATCAAACAGGACGGCAGCCGCCAACCCTTCGACGAAGACAAACTTCGCGCCGGCATGCAGCGCGCGCTGGAAAAACGCCCGGTCAGCGTCGAACGCCTGGAGGCCGCGCTGGTGCATATCAAGCACAAGTTGCGAGCTACCGGCGAGCGCGAGGTCAAGTCGCTGGTCGTCGGCGAACTGGTGATGGCCGAGTTGCAGAAACTCGATGAAGTCGCCTATATCCGTTTCGCTTCGGTCTATCGTCGCTTCCAGGACCTCAACGAGTTCCGCGAAGAGATCGACCGCCTCGCCCGCGAGCCTGCCAAAGAATGAGCCATTCGACCGAGCAGGCCGTCCTCGACGCCCACTACATGGCCCGGGCCCTGGAGTTGGCCCGCAAGGGCCGCTACTCGACCCACCCGAACCCACGGGTCGGTTGTGTGATCGTGCGGGCCGGCGTGGTGGTCGGCGAAGGCTGGCACGTACGCGCCGGCGAACCCCATGCCGAGGTGCATGCCTTGCGCGAGGCGGGTGAAAATGCCCGTGGCGCCACGGCCTACGTGACTCTCGAGCCGTGCAGCCACTTTGGCCGTACGCCACCGTGCGCCGACGCCCTGGTCAAGGCCGGCGTGGCGCGGGTGGTGGCGGCCATGCAGGACCCCAACCCGGAAGTCGCCGGGCGCGGCCTCAAACGTCTGGCCGATGCTGGCATCGCCGTGCACAGCGGTGTACTGGAAGGCGAAGCACGAGCGCTGAACCAGGGCTTCCTCAAGCGCATGGAGCACGGTGTGCCGTTTGTGCGGGTCAAGCTGGCGATGAGCCTGGACGGGCGCACGGCCATGGCCAGCGGCGAAAGCCAGTGGATTACCGGACCGCAGGCGCGTTCCGCCGTGCAGCGCCTGCGGGCCCAGGCCAGCGTGGTGCTGACCGGTGCCGACAGCGTGCTGGCGGACAATGCGCGGATGACCGTGCGCCCCGCCGAGCTGGGCCTCGATCCGGAGCTGACGGCCCTGGCCGAACGCCGTCCGCCCCTGCGGGTGCTGATCGACGGGCGCCTGCGGGTGCCGCTGGACGCCGCGTTCTTCACGGCAGGCCCGGCGCTGGTGGTGACCTGCATCCCGGGCGCCGCCGAACGTTATCAGGCCCATGGCCATGAATTGCTGGAGGTGCCCGGTGCCGAAGGTCACGTCGACCTGCGCCGCCTGCTGACCGAACTGGCCGCCCGTGGCGTCAACGAGGTGCTGGTGGAGGCCGGCCCACGCCTGGCGGGCGCCTTTGCCCGGCAAGGCCTGGTGGACGAATACCAATTGTTTGTCGCCGGTCAGTTTCTCGGCTCCACGGCGCGTCCATTGTTGGACTGGCCACTGGAGCGGATGGACCAGGCGCCCCGGCTGAAAATCACCGAAATGCGCGCAGTCGGCAGTGACTGGCGAGTCACCGCAATACCTGACCCGGCTCCCGGCGTATAATTTTTGGCTTGCGCCACGCGCGGGCCTGTTCTCGAGGAGGACTTCATGTTTACCGGCATTATCGAATCCATCGGCAGTATCCGTGCCCTCAATCCCAAGGGCGGCGATGTCCGCGTCTACGTGGAAACCGGCAAACTGGACCTGGCCGACGTCAAGCTCGGCGACAGCATCGCGGTGAACGGCGTCTGCCTGACCGCCGTCGAACTGCCGGGCGACGGCTTCTGGGCCGACGTCAGCCGTGAAACCCTGGACTGCACCGCCTTCAACCAGTTGAAAGCCGGCAGCCGGGTCAACCTGGAAAAAGCCCTGACCCCGACCACCCGTCTCGGCGGGCACCTGGTCAGCGGCCATGTCGACGGTGTCGGCGAAGTGGTTGCCCGGGAAGAAAACGCCCGGGCCATCCAGTTCCGTATCCGCGCACCGAAAGAGCTGGCCAAGTACATCGCCCACAAGGGTTCGATCACCGTCGACGGCACCAGCCTGACGGTCAACGCGGTGAACGGCGCGGAGTTCGAACTGACCATCGTCCCGCACACCCTGGCCGAAACCATCATGGCCGACTACCGTCCAGGTCGTCAGGTCAACCTCGAAGTCGACCTGCTGGCCCGTTACCTGGAGCGCCTGCTGCTGGGCGACAAGGCCGCGCAGCCGTCGAGCGGCGGCATTACCGAAAGTTTCCTGGCCGCCAACGGCTACCTCAAATCCTGACACTCAAATTTTGAAAGAAGGGGGGTGCCGCGTGGCGCTCAATACGATTGAAGAACTGGTCGAAGACATTCGCCAGGGCAAGATGGTCATCCTCATGGATGACGAAGACCGCGAGAACGAAGGCGACCTGATCATGGCCGCCGAATGCTGCAAGGCCGAACACATCAACTTCATGGCCAAGCACGCCCGTGGCCTGATCTGCATGCCGATGAGCCGCGAGCGCTGCGAACTGCTCAAGCTGCCGCTGATGGCGCCGCGCAACGGTTCCGGTTTCGGCACCAAGTTCACCGTATCGATCGAGGCCAGCGAAGGGGTGACCACCGGTATTTCCGCCGCCGACCGCGCCCGCACCGTGCAAGCGGCGGCGGCCAAGGACGCCAAGGCCGAAGACATCGTCAGCCCCGGTCATATCTTCCCGCTGATGGCCCAACCCGGCGGTACCCTGGCCCGCGCCGGCCACACCGAAGCGGCCTGCGACCTGGCGCGCATGGCCGGTTTCGAGCCGAGCGGGGTGATCTGCGAAGTGATGAACGACGACGGCACCATGTCCCGTCGCGCCGAACTGGAAACCTTCGCCGCCGAACACCAGATCAAGATCGGCACCATCGCCGACCTGATCCACTACCGGATGATCCACGAGCGTACCGTTCAGCGGATTGCCGAGCAGCCGCTGGACAGCGAACTGGGGCATTTCACCCTGGTGACCTATCGTGATTCGGTGGAAGGCGACGTGCACATGGCCCTGACCCTGGGCAGCTTCTGCGCCGAAGAACCGACCCTGGTGCGGGTGCACAACATGGACCCGCTGCGCGACCTGCTGATGGTCAAGCAACCGGGGCGCTGGAGCCTGCGCGCGGCCATGGCCGCAGTGGCCGAGGCCGGCAGCGGCGTGGTGCTGTTGCTGGGGCACCCGCTGGACGGCGACGTGCTGCTGGCGCATATCCGCGAGACCGCCGAGCAGGTGCCGGCGAAAAAACCGACCACCTACAGCATTGTCGGTGCCGGTTCGCAGATCCTGCGCGACCTGGGCGTACGCAAAATGCGCTTGATGAGTGCGCCGATGAAGTTCAATGCGATATCCGGTTTCGACCTGGAAGTAGTAGAATACGTGCCCTCCGAATAAAGACTGGCTGCTCGCGGCCCTTGATTCGCGGTTCAAATATCCCTGAGGGGCGCGTACTAGGCGCGCCCCGGCTCTTTAAGAGAATTGTCGAATGACCCTGAAGACCATCGAAGGTACCTTCATCGCCCCCAAAGGCCGTTACGCCCTGGTGGTCGGCCGCTTCAACAGCTTCGTCGTCGAAAGCCTGGTGAGCGGCGCTGTTGACGCCCTGGTTCGCCACGGTGTCAGCGAAAGCGACATCACCCTCATCCGCGCACCTGGCGCCTTCGAAATCCCGCTGGTCGCGCAGAAAGTCGCGCAGAAAGGCGACTTCTCGGCGATTATCGCCCTTGGCGCGGTCATTCGTGGCGGTACCCCGCACTTCGAATACGTGGCCGGCGAATGCACCAAGGGCCTGGCCCAGGTCTCCATGGAGTTCGGCGTGCCGGTGGCCTTCGGCGTGCTGACCGTCGACTCCATCGAGCAAGCCATCGAACGTTCCGGCACCAAAGCCGGCAACAAAGGCGCCGAAGCCGCCCTTTCCGCCCTGGAAATGGTCAGCTTGCTGGCGCAATTGGAGGCTGTGTGATTAGCGACGAAAGCGATCGTTTCAACCCGCGCGAGCCGAAGCCTGAAGGCGCCGGCAAGCCCTCCAAAAGCGTCAAGCGTCGCGAAGCCCGTCAGCTCGCGACCCAGGCCCTGTACCAGTGGCACATGGCCAAGCAGTCGCTGAACGAGATCGAGGCGCAGTTCCGGGTCGACAACGATTTCAGCGATGTCGACGGCGCCTACTTCCGTGAAATCCTCCACGGCGTGCCGCAGTTCAAGAGCGAAATCGACACTGTGCTCAAGCCGTGCCTGGACATCGAGATCGAAGAGCTGGACCCGGTTGAACTGGCGGTATTGCGCCTGTCCACCTGGGAACTGCTCAAGCGCGTCGACGTGCCGTACCGCGTGGTGATCAACGAAGGCATCGAACTGGCCAAGGTCTACGGTTCCACCGACGGTCACAAGTTCGTCAACGGCGTGCTCGACAAACTGGCGCCGCGTCTGCGTGAAGCTGAAGTGAAGGCGTTCAAGCGCTGATCCGCGCTTGACCTGTGCATGGGCGAGTTCGAGCTGATCCGCAATTTCTTCGCCGCCGCGCCCTGTGCGCAGGGCGGCGAGGGCGTTGCCCTGGGCATCGGCGACGACTGCGCCCTGCTGAGCGTCCCCGCCGGGGAGCAATTGGCGATTTCCACCGACACCCTGGTGGCCGGTGTGCACTTCGCCAATCCCTGCGACCCTTTTTTGCTCGGCCAGCGCGCGCTGGCTGTTGCTGCCAGTGACCTGGCCGCCATGGGTGCCACGCCCCTGGCCTTTACCCTGGCCCTGACCTTGCCGCACAACGACGCCAACTGGTTGCAGGCCTTTGCCCGTGGCTTGAACCTGATGGCGCAACACTGCGACTTGCGCCTGGTGGGCGGTGACACCACCCGTGGGCCATTGTGCCTGACGCTGACGGTGTTCGGTCGTGTGCCCACGGGCCAGGCGCTGACCCGCAGCGGCGCGCATATCGGCGACCTGCTGTGTGTCGGTGGCGACCTGGGCAATGCCGCGGGCGCCTTGCCGCTGGTGCTGGGGCAGCGTACTGCGGCGCCGGCGATTGCCGAGCCGCTGTTGGACCACTACTGGTCGCCCAAGCCGCAACTGGCCCTGGGTCAGTTCTTGCGCAACAAGGCGAGCTCGGCACTGGATGTCTCCGACGGGCTGTTGGCCGATTGCGGGCATATCGCGGCGGCATCCGCCGTCAGATTGCAGGTGGAGCGCGACGCGCTGCCGTTGTCTTCGGCGTTGTTGGCCTTCCTCGGTCAGGATGGGGCTCGCGAGGCGGCCCTCAGCGGTGGTGATGACTATGTGCTGGCCTTTACCCTGCCGCCCGGCGAGTGGTCCGGGTTGCTGGTCGCGCACCCAGCGGTAAGGGTGATCGGCCAGGTGCTGGCCGGGCAGGGCGTGGTCCTGGTGGACAGCGCCGGCCGCGACATCACACCGGCACGCCGGGGCTACCAACATTTTCCGGAGACACCGTGACAGATCATCCCAAGCAGGTCCCGGCCGAGTTCGTACCGCCGTCGGTCTGGCGCAATCCCTGGCATTTCCTGGCCTTCGGTTTCGGTTCCGGCACCTTGCCCAAGGCGCCGGGCACCTGGGGCTCGCTGGTTGCGCTACCCTTTATACCGTTATGGCAGATGTTGCCTGACTGGGGCTACTGGCTGATGCTGGGCGTCACCATGCTGTTCGGCTTCTGGCTGTGCGGCAAGGTCGCCAACGATCTGCGGGTACACGACCACGAAGGCATCGTCTGGGACGAGATGGTCGGGATGTGGATCACCCTCTGGCTGGTGCCGGACGGTTGGTACTGGTTACTGGCGGGTTTTTTGCTGTTCCGCTTTTTCGACATCCTCAAGCCCTGGCCGATCCGCTGGATCGACCGGCATGTCCATGGCGGCGTCGGCATCATGCTTGACGACGTACTGGCCGGGGTTTTCGCCTGGCTGGCCATGCAAGGGCTGGTGCACCTCTTAACCTGAGGATTCAGGCATGTCTGGCTGTCGGTTGTGGGTCGTGCTCCTCTGTCTGTTGGCGGGTGGCGTTGCAGGTAATGTCGTTCAGGCTCGTGAGGAAACCTCCTTGCCTGGGCAGGTCCATCTAGCCAGCGAGGAATGGACCGACTACACGGGGGCCGACGGTCATGGTTTGGCCTGGGATCTCATGCGCGAGATCTTCGAGCCCAAGGGCGTCAAGGTGCTGATCAGTACCGAACCCTACGTCCGGGCGATCGGGCTGGTACAGCGCGGGGACGCGGACGCCTGGGTGGCGGCTTATCGCAATGAGGTGGCGGGTGCGCTGTATCCGCGCTGGCATTTCGATGTCGATCATCTCTATGCCCTGGGGCTGGCGAGCAATCCGCGGCCGACCCTGGAAACCCTGGGTGTTTATCGCCTGGCGTGGATGCGCGGCTACAAATACCAGGATTATTTGCCCAATATCCGTCATTACAACGAAATCGCGCGGCGCGACGGTGTGTTGTCGATGCTGGTCCACGGCCACGCCGATTACTACATCGATGCGTTATCCGAGGTGAGCGAGGTGCAAGACCACGCCGCGCACCCTGAGATGTTCCAACGCAGCCATTTGCTCGACCTGCCGCTGTACCTGGGGTTCGCCAACAATGCGCGGGGGCGTTCACTGATGGCCCTGTACGACCAGCGCATGGAGGAACTGGTCAAAAGTGGTGAGCTCCGGGCCATTTTCAAACACTGGAAACAGCCTTATCCTTTTGACGCCATGCCGCTGCCGGTGCCGACGAATCAAACCTATTGATAGTTATCATGGATAATTCAGCCTAAGCGTCTGTAGGAACCTACTGTTACAATGCGACCTCTGCGAATTTCCAGTCCTCATACTGATCAGGAGCACACGGTGCCCGTCGTTTTCGTCGCTGCTTCCAAACTGCCAACCCCCTTTGCGACCTTCACCATGAATGGCTTTCTCGAAGAGGCCACCGGTCGTGAACACGTCGTGCTGACCCTTGGGGATGTGGCGGATGGCGCACCGGTTCTTGGCCGTGTGCATTCCGAATGCCTGACCGGCGATGCCTTGTTCAGCCAGCGCTGCGATTGCGGCTCCCAGCTGGAGGCGGCCTTGCGGGCGATTGCCCTCGAAGGTCGCGGCGTCTTGCTGTACCTGCGCCAGGAAGGTCGCGGCATCGGCCTGATGAACAAGATCCGCGCCTATGAGTTGCAGGATGGCGGTGCCGACACGGTCGAGGCCAACGAGCGCCTGGGTTTTGCCGCCGACCAGCGTGACTATTCCATCTGCAAACCGATGCTCGAACATCTGGGCATCAAGTCCCTGCGCCTGATGACCAACAACCCGCGCAAGGTCAAGGCCTTGACCGAGATGGGCATCACCGTGACCGAGCGCGTGCCGCTGCAAACCGGACAGAACCCGCACAACAAACTCTACCTGGCGACCAAGGCTGGCAAGCTCGGCCACATGATGGGCAACGAGCACCAGAGCGAGGCTGACCCGGCGTGACCCGTGGCCAGGTAAAGCGGCGGCTGGCGGTGGGCTGGTGGAAGCAGTTGGTGCTGAGTGTATTGCCGCTGTTTGTCGCCAACTGGTTTTTCGGTCAGGCCGAGCCGTTGCTGCCGGTGCTGGCAATGCCGTTTTTCATTGCCGGGGTGGCTTCGATGTTTGTCAGCCTGCGCTTTTTCGGGGCTTACAAGCGCTCGTTGATCGCGACCCAGGCGGCGCTGGATACGCCGGAAGAGCCGGCGGCCTGGATCGAACTGGCGAGTGTGCGGCGCAAGGCCCTGGTGGTGGCGGCGTTGCCGACCTGGATCGGCACCCTGGCGGTGTTCGTCGGGTTGGAGGCGGTGCCGTTGATGCTGCTGGTGCTGTCCACGGTGGTGCTGTTCTACCTGTACCGGATTCCGCGACAGCTGGGCTGATCTGGGTGGGATATGGCGCAACGGCTTGGTCATGTGAGGCGCTGGCGCCTGGCCGTTGGACCGAGGTGCTACTTTCGCGGCGGTGCGGCGATCCGACAAGCGCCGCTGCCACAGGATTTCCGGTCGCACACCAGGCTCAAGTACACCTGAAAGTCAATGTGGGAGCGGAGCTTGCCCGCGAAGGGGCCGGAACAGGCAACGGAAATACCACGCTGAATGCGGCGTTTTCAGGGCCGCACCCCATGCTTGAGCCGAGGCTTTAAAGCCCCAGCAGCTTCATCCGCCCGGTCACCGACGCTTCGATCCCCGCCACATCCAGCCCGCACTCCGCCAGCATCTGCGCCGGCTTCGCGTGTTCGACATACACATCCGGCAGACCCAGGTGCAAGATCGGCTTGAGCAGGTTGTCACGCGCCAGGAACTCGCTGACCGCCGCCCCGGCGCCGCCCATGATGGCGTTTTCCTCGAGGGTCACCAGCAACTCATGGCTGCCGGCAATCTCGCGTACCAGCGCTTCATCCAGCGGTTTGACGAAACGCATGTCAACCACGCTCGCATCAAGCTTCTCGGCGACGATCAGCGCCTCGGCCAGTTGCACGCCAAATACCAACAGGGCGACTTTGCTGCCGCGACGCCGAACCACGCCCTTGCCGATCTCGATCGGTTCCAGGTTTTTCTCGATAGGCGCATTCGGCCCGGTACCCCGTGGGTAACGCACCGCTGCCGGGCCGTTGTACAGGTGGCCGGTGGTCAGCATCTTGCGCAGTTCGTTCTCATCGCTCGGGGTCATCACCAGCATGCCGGGAATGCAGCGCAGGTATGACAGGTCGAAACTGCCGGCATGGGTCGGGCCGTCTTCGCCCACCAGGCCGGCACGGTCGATGGCGAACAGCACGTCGAGGTTCTGTACCGCGACGTCATGCACCAGCTGGTCGTAACCGCGTTGCAGGAAGGTCGAGTAGATCGCCACCACCGGCTTGGCGCCTTCGCAGGCCATGCCGGCGGCAAAAGTCACTGCGTGCTGCTCGGCAATCGCCACGTCGAAGTAGCGCAGCGGGAAACGCTCGCTGAAGGCCACCAGATCGGAGCCTTCCTTCATCGCCGGGGTAATGCCCACCAGGCGCGAATCGGCGGCGGCCATGTCGCACAGCCATTCGCCGAACACACCGGAGTATTTCGGTCCGCTGGCCTTCTTCGGCGCGGCGGCCGGGGCGTCCAGGGGTTCGAGCTTGGTGATCGCGTGGTAGCCGATCGGGTCGAGCTCCGCCGGGGCGAAGCCCTTGCCCTTCTTGGTCACCACATGCAGGAACTGCGGGCCCTTGAGGTCACGCATATTGCGCAGGGTGGCGATCAGGGTCGGCAGGTCATGGCCGTCGATCGGACCGATGTAGTTCCAGCCCAGTTCTTCGAACAGGGTGCCGGGCACCAGCATGCCCTTGGCGTATTCTTCGGTACGCCGGGCGATTTCCCAGGCCCCGGGCAGACGCGACAGCACTTTCTTGCTGCCTTCGCGCATGCTCGCGTAGGTGCGGCTGGAGAGGATCTTGGCCAGGTAGTTCGACAGGCCGCCGACATTGCGCGAGATCGACATGTCGTTGTCGTTGAGGATCACCAGCATGTTGGCGTCAACTTCCGGCGCGTGGTTCAGCGCCTCGAAGGCCATGCCGGCGGTCAGCGCGCCGTCGCCGATCACGGCGATGGCCTTGCGGTCGCTGTTCTGCAGGCGGGCGGCGATGGCCATGCCCAGAGCGGCGCTGATGGAGGTGCTCGAGTGGCCGACGCCAAAGGTGTCGTACTCGCTCTCCGAGCGGCGCGGGAAAGCGGCCAGGCCACCTTTCTGACGCAGGGTGTGCATGCGCTCGCGACGACCGGTGAGGATCTTGTGCGGATACGCCTGATGGCCCACGTCCCACACCAGCCGGTCGTCCGGGGTGTCGAAGACGTAGTGCAACGCGATGGTCAGTTCGATCACGCCGAGGCCGGCACCGAAGTGCCCGCCGGTCTGGCCGACCGAATAGAGCAACTCCTGGCGCAATTCATCGGCCAGGGTTTCCAGCTCGGCTTCACCTAACCGGCGCAGGCCGACCGGCGTGTCGGCACGGTCCAGCAGGGGCGTGGTCGGGCGCTTGCGGGGAATCTCATGGAACGTCGTGGGCATCAGGCGAATCGTTATAGGTATAGAAGAGGCGGCAGTTTACCTGATGCATCGCACGCTGCCCACGCGGAGCATCGAAGTTGGCCGATATGCGGCCTTGGGCGCGGTGTTTGGCTCAGCTGCGACGTTCGACGATATAACGGGCCAGGTCACGCAACGGTTCGGCGCACGCGTCAAACGGTCGCAGGGCGTGCAGCGCCTGGTCGCGCAGTTCCAGGGCGTAGGCCTTGGCCGCGTCCAGGCCGAGCAGGGCCGGGTAGGTTGGCTTGTCGCGGGCGATATCGGCACCCTGGCGCTTGCCCAGGGTGGCGGTGTCGCTTTCCACGTCGAGAATATCGTCCTGCACCTGGAAAGCCAGGCCGATGGCCTGGGCATAGGTCTGCAGGGCACGCAACTCGTCGTTTTGCGCGTGGCCGCTGGCCAGGGCGCCAAGCTTGACGCTGGCTTCGATCAGCGCGCCGGTCTTGTGCCGGTGCATGTACTCCAGGGCTTTCTGGTCGAGCTTGCGGCCGACCGCGCCGAGGTCGATGGCCTGGCCGCCGACCATGCCGGCGGGGCCGGCCGCCTGGGCCAGGGTGGTGACCATGGTCAGGCGGGTATCGGCGTCCAGGTCGCTCAGGCGTGGGTCGAGCAGGGCGCTGAAGGCCAGGCTTTGCAGGCCGTCGCCGGCAAGAATCGCGCAGGCTTCGTCGAAGGCCTTGTGGGTGGTCGGCTGGCCGCGGCGTAGATCGTCGTCGTCCATGGCCGGCAAATCGTCGTGCACCAGCGAGTAGGCGTGGATCAGCTCCACCGCGCAGGCCGCGCCGTTGGCTTGTTCGGGTTGGCCGCCGAGCGCTTCGCAGGCGGCGTAGGCGAGCAGTGGGCGAACGCGCTTGCCGCCGTTCATCACGCTGTAGCGCATGGCTTCATAGAGACGGGCGAGTTCGGCGCTGGGGGCGCTGAACAGGGAGTCGAGTGCGGCGTTGACCCGGGCCTGGCTGCTGGCCTGATAGGCTTTGATCATTGTGCTTGTTCCGCGTCGAAGGGCTCTTCGGCCAGTTCGCCGTCGCGTTCGAGGAGGATCTGCACCTTCTGCTCGGCCTGGGCCAGGGCGCCCTGGCAGTCGCGGGTCAGGCGGATACCTTGTTCGAAAGCGGTCAGCGAGTCTTCCAACGACAATTCGCCGTTCTCCAGGCGTTCGACCAGGGTTTGCAGGTCGGCAAGGGACTGCTCGAAATCCAGGGAAGCTTTTTTGCGGGCCATGGCGGCGATCTCGGTAGGCGTTGAACGGGCGCGACACTAGCAGACAGCGGGTTTAGGGGCAAATGCGAGGGGCTACCACTCGCTTTGTCCTGAACAGAATAGTGGATCGTTTCCACGCTCTCGGGATGATCACTGTGGTGATCGTAACAGTGCGATACATACCCATGATTGTTTGTGGATGCGGCATTGCTGCATTCAAGTCAAAATTTGACAACCTACCTGCCGTGTTCCTGAAACAATTGAAGGAGGAACGGGAGCAATTCCAGAAGAACTTGCGGGTCTCGGTTCGGCAGATGAGGTCGAGTAAAGCGGCGCGGGTCACCAGGGTGACATTGATCGCCGCTGTCGAGGTTCGGGCAAAGGTCGGTTTGTCCGAGAGTGATTTCGCCAAGCTTCGGCCGGCGACTCCGGTTGTTTTGTAAGGGGCATCGTGTATCTGTTTCTCGTCGATATGAAAACCGCAAGTCGATCGGAAAACACGGTTTGCATGCTGGCCTTTTGCCTTGTTTTACAAGGCTTTCCGGGGTTCGCACGAGGAACCTGATTTATTTGCTGAGCCACCTCACAAATACCGCTTTGTCTCCATTGTCTAACAACCTTCGAATCGCTAACCTCTGCGGCTTCCCCTACCTGTCATCGACAGGTCTTCTCTGACCGATACCGTGTCGGGAGTGCGCTGTGGATTCTGCGCAGGGTTTTATAAAGCATGGCAAGGAGGCTGTTGATGCGCCGGTTTTTCCCCATCCTGATCGCCCTCTGGGTCACGACCGCCTGGGCCGAGCCCTCGGCCGAGCTTCGGGAGCCGACCGGCGGCTGGCGCTATGCAGGTCTTCTTGACCGCAAGGATGCGCCGCAGGTGGCCTACCCCACGCCGCCCATCGACCGTGGTATCCAGCGCAGCCGCACACCCATCGAAGGCCGGATCAATCCGCCCTCCGGGCCGCGTGAGCCGCATATCCTGTCGGTCAACGGCAACCCGCTGAATCTCTACACCGACGACGCCGGCCGCTTCGTCCGCCCCTATGCCTTCGGCGCCGGCTCCAACAGCGTCGAAGTGCGCAGTTCCACGGGCAAGTCGCTCAAGCGCGTGCAGTTCTACGAAGCCAACAAGCAGATTACCCCGGCGCGTATCCGCGTGGTCCTCGGCTGGGACGACCCCAAGGCCGAACTCGACCTGCACATCATCACCCCCGACGGCCAGCACGCCTTCTACGCCCATCCGGCGTTGACCAACGGCGGCGGCCTCGACCCGGACGGCGTCGACGGCCCCGGCCCGGAAATGTTCACCATGACCGCGCCGCTGCACGGCACCTACCTGATTTATGTGAACTACTGGGGCAACTACAGCGCCAGCGACGGCTATAACTTTACCGAGCGTGCCAACCAGAACGAGGTCATCACCTCGCAGATCAACCTGGTGCTCAACGAAAATACCGTCGATGAAAAGCGCGAGAGCTTCACCGTGCCCCTGCGGGCCATCGGCGACCTGCTGCTGGTCAAGACCTTCAACTATTGAACATCCCGCTCCACGGATGAATGGGCTTTGCGAACATGAGCGATAACACAGCTTCTCCGGACGCCGCTGTACCGGCTGCCCCTCAACCTGCCGGCTCGCGCCGTTGGCTGGGCCTTGTGCTCGGGCTTTGCGTGGCCGGCACGGTGGCCGGCGGCCTGGGCTGGTTTTTCCACCACAAGCCGGCCGCCCCGGCGCCGGAACTGGCCCTGGAAAAGCTCGGCGTCAGCCGCCCGGACGCGCTGCTGGAAACCGCCTCGCTGAGCCAGTTGCCCAAGGACCTGCTCAGCGTGCCGTTCCTGCGCGACACCCTGACCGAGGACTTCGTCTTCTATTACGAAACCCACGGCGACCGTCTCGGCCTGATCGGCAGCCTGCGGCGGATCATCTACGAGCATGACCTCAAGCTGCAGGACAACCTGATCGAGCAACTCTTCGACCAGCCGGCGGATATCGCCCTGTGGCGCGGTGCCGATGGTCGGCTCAAGGACTTCCTGCTGGTGATGGATCGCGGCGGCCTGGCCAAGCTGCTCGAACCCCTGGCCCATGTCGCGCTGGACGACACCCAACTGACCAAGGTCGGCGAAGTGAAAGTCGGCGGCGACAGCGTGCCGCTCTATCGCCTGGCCTACAACGCCAGCAAAGCCCTGTTGTTCGCCTCCCGTGGCGACAAACTGGTGGTGCTGTCCAACCCGGACCGGCTCTACGAGCAAACCAGCGACGACAGCGAAGTGGCCCCGGGCGAAGTTTCGACCCAGGCCCTGGCGGCGTTGCTCAATGGCGACAAACTGTTCCCCGAAGCCTTTGGCCTCAAGCCCCGCGAAACCGTCGTGAAGCAGCGCATTTCGATTGCTTCCAGCGTCCTGGCCATGGGTTACCAACGCTTTATCCCCAACTTCGCCGGCCTGCGCCTGGATATGGACGACAAGGGCTGGCACAGCTTCCTCGCCCTGGATGAGCAGGACAAAGCCGCCGACTTCGACTTCAAGCCGATCTGGCAAGCCATGCCGGTGGGCGCCAGCGCCTGCGTCGCGCTGCCGTTGGCCGCCGAACAGCAACAACCGCTGCTGGTCAAACTGGGGGCCGACGAAGCCACCGCGAAGAAACTCACCGAGCATATGAGTGGCGCCGCGGGCCTCTGCTGGTACGCCGACTCGCGCCTGTACACACCGTTGCTGGTGGCGAACCTGACCAAGGACAACGACAGTCTCGACGCCGACCTGGGCAAGCTGTTCGGCTCGATGGTCGGGAGCAAGGAAAGCAATGTCGACGGCGGTCTGTTCCCCATCGACGAGCAGCAGAAAGACGGCGTCCACCAGTGGAAGCGTCAGGTCAGCTCGACCTTCGGTCAGTACGCCGCCAAGGAAGCCGAGAACCCCGACGCCATCACCGGCAAGGGCTTCTTCCGCGTGAGCCTGGCACGGCACGGTTCGACCCTGTTGTTTTCCCTGGATGACAAGCTGGTGGACAAGGCCCTCGGCACCCTCGACAAGCACTTCCCGCCGCTGGCCGACGTGCTGCCCAAGGACGTGCTGATGCCGGTCTACCTCGGCCCGGACTCCCTGGCGCAACTGATGCAGCAGGAAACCCTCGACAGCCTGCCGCAGGACATGGAGCCGGTGTTCCGCAACGCCGCGCAGACCCACCTGATTCCCAAGCTGCAAAAGCTCGCCGGTTTCGGCAAATACGCCCTGACCCTGCCGGAAGGCAGCGAACCGGACGGCCACTGGCAGTGGTTGCCGCTGCAATGGCGCGCGATGTGACGCCTATGTTCGCGATTGGCACGGCGCTATCGGGATGGCAACGCTGCACCACTGTGGCGAGTGGGCTTGCCCACGTTCGACTGCGCAGCAGTCGCAAAACCGGCCAACGCATTCCGTCAGATCGACCTCGCTTGCAGGTTTCAGGGCTGCTGCGCACCCCAGCGTGGGCAAGCCCACTCGCCACAATGGAGGGGCGTGCCCGGAAATGCCTGTGCGTGCTGGCGCTGCTGTTCAGCGTGCCCGCGTTCGCCCTGGAAACACCGCCCCTGGACGTCGAGCAATCGCAGGTGTTCCGCGCCTGGTTCGTGCGTATCGCCCAGGAGCAACTGACCCAGGGCCCGAGCCCGCGCTGGTACCAGCAGGACTGCGCCGGGCTGGTGCGTTTCGCCGCCAACGAAGCGCTGAAAACCCATGACGACAAATGGCTACGGGCCAATGGCCTGTCCAACCGCTACCTGCCGCCCGAACTGGTCCTCAGCGAGGGCCAGCGCAAACTGGCCCAGCAATGGCAACAGGGCGGCGGCAAGGTCGGGCCCTACGTCAATGCGATCAAGCTGATCCAGTTCAATAGCCAACTGGTCAGCCGCGACCTCAACCAGGCGCGGCCCGGCGACCTGCTGTTCTTCGACCAGGGCGACGACCAGCACCTGATGATCTGGATGGGCCGCAACATCGCCTATCACACCGGCACCACCACCCCCACCGACAACGGCATGCGCTCCGCCAGCGTGCAGCAACTCATGACATGGAAGGACACCCGATGGATACCCGATGCAACGAACCCCAACTTCATCGGCGTCTACCGGCTGAACTTCCTCTCTCGATGAACGGGTCTCCCATGAAGCGTCTGTTTTCCCGAATGGTTTTCGCCCTGGCCGTGCTGCTGCCGGTTGTCGCCGCTGCCGCCGATGACGCGGTGCCGCCGAGCAACTACACGCCGGTGGCCGGCGAGAGTTTCTTCCTGCTGGCCGACAGCAGCTTCGCCAGCGACGAGCAGGCCCTGGTCCGCCTCGAAGCGCCGGGCCGCGACTACCGGCGTTTCCGCATGGAGCCTTACGGCGGCGCGGATATCCGCGTGTACCGCATCGACCAGCCGCTGGAATTCCTCAAACGCCAGAAGAACCTGCACCGGGTGGTCAGCGACGGCCAGTTCAAGGGCGAAGGGCTGTCCAACACCCTGGCCTACCTGTGGGACAACTGGTACCGCAAATCCCGTCGGGTGATGCAGCGGGCGTTCTCCTACGAGTCGCGCAAGCAAGTGACCGAGGAAGTGCCGGAACTGAAAATGGGCCAGGCCATCGTCGCGCCGACCCCGTATGACAACCACCCGCAATACGCGCCGCTGCCCGGCCTGCCAATGGTCAGCCAGTTCCGCTACCCGCTGTGGGACGCCAAGCCGATCCAACCGCCGAAGGGCGTCGACCTGGCCGGCTCCTCCAGCCAGTTCATCAGCGTTGCTCCCGGTAACGTCTATATCCCGCTGGGCAAACTCAAGCCGGGTTTGTACCTGGTGGAAGCGCTGATCGGCAAATACCGCGCGACCACCGTGGTGTTCGTCTCCAACACCGTGGCCGTGAGCAAGATTGCCGGCGACGAACTGCTGGTCTGGGCGGCACGCAAGCATGAAGGCAGCTCGGTGCCCAAGGTCAAGGTGCTGTGGACCGACGGCCTGGGCGTGATGAGCAGCGGCGAGACCGATGCCGATGGCCTGCTGCGCCTCAAGCACGTCAGCCCGGAGCGCTCGTTCATGATCGGCGAGGACGACGAGGGCGGTGTGTTCGTCTCCGAGAACTTCTATTACGACAGCGAAATCTACGACACCAAGCTCTACGCCTTCACCGACCGGCCGTTGTACCGGCCGGGGGATTGGGTGTCGATGAAGATCGTCGGTCGCGAATTCAAGAACGCCCGCGACTCGGTCAACCCGACCACCGCCCCGGTGCGCGTCAGCGTGCTGGATGCCACCGGCACCACCTTGCAGACCCTGGACCTGAACCTGGACGCCAAGTCCGGTGCCCAGGGCCGCTTCCAACTGCCGGACAACGCCGTGGCCGGCGGTTACGAACTGCGTTTCAACTACCGCGACCAGACCTACAGCAGCGCCTTCCGCGTCGCCGAGTACATCAAGCCGCACTTTGAAATCTCCATGGACCTGGCCAAGCAGGACTTCCGCACTGGCGAGCCGATCAAGGGCAAATTGCTGTTGCTTTACCCGGACGGCAAGCCGGTGGCCGATGCCCGCGTGCAACTGAGCCTGCGTGCCCAGCAACTGTCGATGGTTGACAACGAGCTGCAATACCTCGGGCAATTCCCGGTGGAACTGACCAGCACCGAACTGACCACCGACGACAAGGGCCAGGCCGTGCTTGACCTGCCGGCGGCGGAAAAACCGAGCCGTTACATGCTTACCGTGTTTGCCAGCGATGGCGCGGCGTATCGGGTCAAGACCACCAAGGAAATTCTGATCGAGCGTGGCGCGGCCCGCTATCGCCTGTCGGCGCCGCAGCGCTTCAGTGCGACCGGCGAGAAGGTCGCGTTCGGCTATGCCAGCGAGTCCACTGTCGCCCAGCCCAATGCCGGCACGCCGAGCACCTATAGCTGGGTCCGCCTGGAAGACCAGTCCACCGGTGGCGGCAAGCTGGCGGCCAACGACAAAGGCTTCAGCGTCACCTTCGACCGTCCCGGCACCTACAACCTGTCGCTCAAGGACGATCACGAGCGCATCCTTGGCGCCACTGGCCATTCGGTGACCGGCGATGGCGTGAAAGCCGTGCCCGGCACCGTGGAAATCCTCCTCGACAAGCCCGAGTACCAGGCCGGTGATGAAGCCCTGGCGCTGATCACCTTCCCGGAGCCGGTCACCGACGCGCTGCTCTCGCTGGAACGCGACAAGGTCGAAGCTACCGCATTACTGTCCAAGGGCGGCGATTGGTTGCGCCTGGAAAAAATCAGCGACACGCAATACCGTGCGCGGATTCCGGTGAAGGACAACTACGCGCCCAACCTGACCTTCTCGGTGCTCTACACCAAGGGCGGCGAATACAGCTTCCAGAACGCTGGCCTCAAGGTCACCACGCCGCAGATCGAGGTGGCTATCGCCACCGACAAGGACAGCTACCAACCGGGTGACACCGTCTCGGTGGACCTGACCACCCAGTTCGCCGGCAAGCCGATCCCGGCGCACCTGACCGTCAGCGTGGTGGATGAAATGATCTACGCGCTGCAGCCGGAAGTGGCGCCGAGCATCGACCAGTTCTTCTACCATCCACGGCGCAACAACGTGCGCACCAGCGCCAGCCTGTCGTTTATCAGCTACGACGTGGCATTGCCGGGCAGCCCGGGCGCGCCGGGCAAGGCCAACCGCAGCGAACGTGGGGTGAAAGTGCTGGAGCGGCCGCGTCGTGAAGACGTCGACACCGCCGCCTGGCAGCCGGAACTGGTCACCGACGCCAACGGCAAGGTGCGCTTCACCTTCCGCATGCCGGACTCCCTGACCCGCTGGCGCATCACCGCCCGGGCCATCGCCGATGCCGGGCAAGTGGGGCAGAAGAACCAGTTCATTCGTTCGGACAAACCGCTGTACCTGAAATGGAGCGGCCCGACCCACTTCCGCAGCGGCGACCAGCCGAAGCTTGGCCTGTTCGCCTTCAGCCAGGCCGACAAGCCGGTCAAGGCCGAACTGGTGATTCGTTATGCCGGCCAGGAACAGCGTCTGCCGCTGTCGCTGAACAAAGGCATCAACTACATCCCGTTGCCGGCGACCCAGCTGAGCAGTGGCGACTGGAGTGCCGAGCTGCAACAGGATGGCAAATCCCAGGATGCCCTGGCGGTACGCTTGAGTGCAGTGGGTGACGGCTGGCAAGTGACACAGAGCCAGAGCCTCAGCGTAGCCAGCGGCGACACCCCGCTGAGCCTGCCGGCGGACGCCAGCGATATTCGCCTGCGCCTCGACGACAGCCCGCAAGCGCTGTTCCGCGCCAACCTCGATGATCTGCTCAGCTACCCCTACGGCGGTGTTGAACAGACTGCCAGCCAACTGCTGCCGTTGAGCATCGCCTACCCGGCGCTGTCGGCCAACGCCCAGGTGCGCGACCGTCTGCGTCTGATCATGCAGAACAGCCGCCTGCGTCTGGTTTCGATGGCCGGGCCGGATGCCTGGTTTACCTGGTGGGGTGAAGATGTCACCCCGGACGCCTTCCTCACCGGTTACGCCTATTACGCCGACTGGCATGCCAGCAAGGCGCTGGGTATCAGCTTGCCGCCGGACCACTGGCAGCGGGTGCTGGATGTCTACGGCAAACAGGCCGCCGTCACGCCATTGCTGCAACGGGCGCTGGTGCTGTCGTTCGCCAAGGATATGCAGCTGCCGGTGAACACGCTGTTGACTGGGCTGATGAACGAACTGGCGAAAGCCGGCGAGGGCGCCGACGCCAACCTGATGGACGACGGCCAGGACAGCGTGATCATGAGCGCACCGGATTCGGCCTTGGGCCTGGCCAGTGCGCGGGTACTGACCGCCGCCCTGGCCCGTCAGAGCAAAGTTGCCTTGCCGGATGCCTTCAGCAAACAACTGCCCGCGGCCGAACAGCGCCTAGGGGCCAGTTCGCAGCCGTTCGCCAGCGCCTTGAACCTATCGATCAAACCGTTCAACGCCGACCTGGCCCAGGACCTGTTGCAACGTCTGTTGCCGCAGCAATCGACCCTGGAACGTGCGCTGGCCCTGACCTGGCTGCAACGCAGTGTCGAGCAGGCCCCGAAAACGGTCACCCTGACCCCGGGCGAAGGCTGGCAAGCGCGGCAGGGCGGGACGGGTGAAAACTACTGGCAATGGCAGGGCCCGGGTGTGCCGAGCGTGCTGACCGTGAGCGGTGCACAGGAACGTCCATTGCGGGCCAAACTGAGCTACCTCAGCCAGCAGAAAGTCCCGGACGACCTGCCGGTGCAGATCAAGCGTCGCCTGCTGGAACTGGTGCCGGGTGATGACGCCTACACCTTCAGCCTCAAGGCCGTGGGTGACAAACCGTTGTCCAGCGACAGCCTCTACCTGGACGAAGTGATCCTCAGCACCAAGAGCCCCAAACCGTTGCGCTACGGCATGCTCGAAGTGCCGTTGCCGCCGGGTGCGGACGTTGAGCGCACCACCTGGGGCGTCAACCTTGCCGGGTTGGCCGGTGCCGAAGCCACGCCGCTGGAGAAGGCGCACTTCGAACCTGGGCAGATGGCTTACGGTGTACCGGTCAACAGCCTCAACGGTGAGGTGCGCTTGCGCCATCTGATCCGCTTCTCGCAGAAGGGCCAGTTCAAGTTGCCGCCGGCGCGTTTCAGCCAGATCTATGCGCCAGAGCATCAGGCTCAGGAGCAGAAACCTGCGCTTGGGCAGATTACGGTCGAATAACATGACCCGCCGACTGGCCTGGCTACTGTTGTGCCTCATTCCTCTGCTGGCGACGGCAGAGGAAGCGCCCTTGCGCCTGGCTTGGAAAACCTCCGACGGTTATGAGCTGGTGCAGTTGAACACCACCCAGGTGCTCAACCGCGAGCCGTTGCCGGCGGATCTGCAAACGCCGTTGGGCAGCCTGTGGAAACTCTTCGTCTATGCCTGGTTGGTGGACACCGACCAGAAAGAGCCTGCCTACGATTGTCATGGGCAGGATCACGAGGAAGTCTATTGCTGCACCCCGGGCGGCAGTATTGCCCGGGATGCTGCCTTGGTCCGTTCCTGTGGTTTGTACTTTGATCCCAAGCGTTTGAAGATCGATGACGGTCAATGGCGCGCTTACTGGCAGGCACGGCAGGCGCCCGCTTGGCTACTGAGTTTCAACCAACTGCAACCGCAAACCCGTGTCCCGGTGGTGCAATTGTTGGAAGCGCTGCGCACGCTGCCCGCTCAGGACACGGCGCGTAAACTGCTGCTGGACGTGGTACTCAATGCCGCCGATGGTCAGGCGGTGGGGCTGCTCGGCGGGCGCGTGCGGGTCAAGACCTGGAGCTGGCTCGGCGACCGGGACGCGAAGTCACGGCAGGGTGGTTTTGCCGGTTGGCTGGAGGACGGCACACCACTTTGGGTGGGGGGACGCGGTACCAGCCAGATGGTGCTGCGGCACTACTCGGATGTGCTGGGTAGCTTCTTGCCGTCGCCGTCATCCGAGGATGCCGGGCGCTGCGTGCAGGTCGATCTGTTTTCCCGTTATCCGCTGAAAGGTGTTACCCGTGCTGATGGCCAAGCCGCTCCCAACGGTGCCTTGCAAGGCCACTATCGGGTCGACTTCGCCAATGGCAACCAATTGGATATCGAAAGTGCGGGCGAACTCTTTCTGTTGCAGAACGCCGGTCAGCCACAACTGGTGGCGCGGCTGGACCGCGAGGAATATGTCGCCCGTGTTCTGCAACGCGAAGCCAAGACTGAACCGGTCGAAGCCGCCAAGGCCCTGGCCGTGGCGATCCGCACCTACCTGTTGCAGAACGCTGGCCGTAGCGGCGACTGCCTGAGTATCGATGACAGCAGCGGCCGTCAGCGCGTTGCTCCACGTCCGGCCACTGCCGAAGCTCGGGGTATCGCGGCCTGGACCAGCGACCTGGTGTTGGCGGGCAGTCCGGTGACCTACCACTCGGATCAAGCCGGCCCGGACAAGCTGTCCTGGCAACAGGCGGTGGAACAGGCCAGTGGTGGCGAGCGTTACGACCAGATCCTCCAGCACGCCTATCCGCGTGCGAGCCTGAGCCGCTGGGACAACCCGGTGGCTTCGTGTGAGCCGTTGCCGGCAGCGCAGGAATGGCTGCTGAAACAGCGTCGCGTGTGGCGTCAGCGTCTGGACCAGGAAGTCGGCTATAACGAATTGAGCCAGTTTGCTGTTTGTCGGGTGTCTTACGGTCGGCCTTACGTCGACCGCGAGCGCCAACGCATCTATGTGCGCGGCGTGCTGACCCAGCAGGACCGCCTCGACCTGACCCATGAATACCTGCACCTGGCGTTCGAGGCCCATCCGAATGGCCAGGACGAAGATTACGTCGAAGGGCTTGCCCGTCACCTGTTACTGGAATAGGCCATGAAATTGCGCATCTCCACCGTTGTCCTGTTCCTCGGCGCCCTGGTTGTGCTGAACGCGGCCCATGCCGACAGCGGCATCCAGCTGGACACGCCCAAGGGCGGCTGGCATGCCGGCTCGCCGGACGGCGAACACTTCCGCCAGACCGTCAACTACCCGGCCTCGTCGGTTAACACCCCGGCGGGCCAGGCGGATACGGCGCGGATCTGGGGCATGATCAAGGGCGCACCGAAGAGCGCCAGGATGCCGGGGAATCTGATCGTCAATGGCGTGAGCATGCCGTTGAAGATCGATGAGTCGGGGAATTTTGATCGACCGTTTTCGTTTCCCACTGGCAGTAATAGCGTTGAAGTGCGCAGCCCGGATGGGCAGCAGCGCAAGCGGGTGCAGTTTCTCAATGTGGGCGGCGGGGCGACCCCGGCCAAGTTGCGGATTCTGTTGTCGTGGGATACGGACGGCACTGACCTGGATTTGCATGTGGTGACGCCGGATGGTGCGCATATCTGGTACGGCGACCGGGTCGCTCCGAATGGTGCGGCGTTGGATGTGGATGTGACCACCGGCTACGGTCCGGAGATTTTCTCCATGCCCGCACCGATCAAGGGCCAGTACCTGATCTATGTGAACTACTTCGGTGGCGGTTATCGCAGTGACGATGACGAGAGCGGCGGGCAGGAGAATGCCGTGCAGCCTCTGACCACGGCGAAGGTCACGGTGATCACGGAAGAGGGGACGGTGAACGAGAAGATGGAGTCGTTCATTGTGCCGATGCGGGCACCGGGGGAGCTGACGTTGGCTAGGCGGTTTAGTTACCCATAGGTGTGAGGGAATTTTTATACGTCCTGACGAGCGTACGAGGAGTTCTACCCACTCTGGTTTATACTGAAAGCCGGTGATCACTGTCTGTTTGATAAATATTATATTAAACAAATAGTTAGCTTGTTTTTATGGCTAGGTGATACCTCGGGAGTAAGCCATGCTTATCGAAGACCGTCTGAAAAGATCCATCGCCCTGCGAAAGGACGAGGTTTTTTTGCGCTCCGAGTTTTCCGACTTCGGTAGCCCAGCGCAGTTGTCTCGTGCCTTGCGTCATCTGATCTCCAATGGCGTATTGGTCAAACTGGGTGTGGGCGTCTTTGCAAAGGCAAAGCCCAGTGTTCTGACGGGTAAGCCGATCCCGATTCGTCCGCTTGAGGTGCTGGCACCACTGGTTTTACAGAAGCTCGGTGTGAAGACCCAAGCCGGGCGTGCGGTACGTGAATACAACGCGGGCGATACCTTGCAACTGCCAGCAGGCATCGTATTGGACACGGGTTCTCGTCGTATCAACCGCAAGCTTGGTTTTGGTGGGCGTTACGTGACTTATGAAAACCATTGCGCCTGAGCAGGCCGAGCTGATTGATGCGGTGCTGGCCGAGGTTGATGTTGGCTTGCTCACAGCCAGCATCCTTGAAAAAGACATCCATGTGACTGACGCTTTGCAAGCCTTGATGGGCTTGAAGTTTCCTGGCGTTCGGCTGGTGTTTTGCGGTGGCACGAGTCTGTCGAAGGCTTATCGACTGATCGAACGTATGTCCGAAGACGTTGATTTGAAGATGGTCCTGGATGAGCCCAATACCTGGGGCACGTCAGCGCAGAGGCGACATCTTGGTCAACTGAGGGATGAGGTTTCAGCGTCTCTCACTGGAGTTGGCTTCGTCGAAATTGCGGAGGGGCGCACCGCTCGAAACGAGAACAAGTATCTAGCCAGCCGTTGGCAATACTCACCGCAGTATCCACATGATGCCAGTTTGCGCCCCTACTTGAGTCTTGAGTTGACGGCACGCGCCCCGCAATTTGAATTGGCTCAGCAACCGTTGGAATATCTGGTAAATCGTCTTGCCGGGCGGTCCGAGCCGCTGGGTGATATTCCTTGTGTAGCCGTGGAGGAGACACTGGCGGAGAAGGTCATTTCTTTTCTGCGCCGTTATTCCCAGCATCGTGCAGGCGCAATGCTTCAGGCCTGGGATGAAACGTTGGTCAGGCATCTTTACGATGTGTATTGCATTGGTCTTGCAGATCCTGCCGTTGGCGAGCGGGCGGCTGCTGGCTTCAAGAGTCTGGTGCAGTTTGATGGGATTGAGTTCGGTCGGCAGTATCCTGCGTTTGCAGACGATCCGAAGGGCGTCATGCAACGTGCACTCAACCAGATTGCGTCGGACGATATAGTTCGTGGTCAATACGACTCAAGGTTGATTCCGCTGATATTTGGGTCGGTGCGTCCAGGCTTTGATGAGGTTTACGCTGCGTTCCGCCGTTATGCTGAACATTTGATTTGCACGCTCTGAGTTTTTCTTTTGTGATTTTTATTTGGTCAGCAACCAGCTGACCAAATGCTCAGCTCTCGGAAGCTGGCATGGTGACGGGCTCCGCTGGTATGTCGCTGGCGACGACATGAAAGAAGAACGTGTCGCTGGAATCGAATTTCAGCGACACGTAGGAGATTTCTTTCTTGATCCAAAATGCTGACGCTCAGCGAGGGCGTCGGGCGACAGACGGTCTCGGTGTGATAGTTAACGATCTTGCCCAAGGCTGGAGGTGTTCAGTCGACCTCGTTGGATCAGCCCTTTCCTGTAACAGATGACGTTTCGGTCAATGCCGCTATCCTGCACTCTAAAGGTAAAACACCACCCTGCCTGCGAGACTCGGACCTGTAGGAGCAGGCTTTACGATGAGCTTAAAAGAGTACGAGCGGAGTAATGATCATGGAATACGACGATAAACTGATTGAAGAAGCAGTGCTTGCCCTATTGGCAACCTTCAGTGCTGATAACGGCAATGCTTGGAAAGGATTCGATTTCGAGACCATGAACCGATTACATGAACGCGGTTTCATCAGCAATCCGGTGAGCAAGAGCAAATCGATTTGGTTGACGGCTGAAGGGCTGGAGCGAGGCCGGCAGATAGCCGATCGGTTATTTGGGATAAGAACTCAAGTGGAGCAATCCGACTCGGATACCTGACTTCATACCACGGCCATACGGTGGGTGGGGTTTATGGATCGCATACAAAGTCTTGGCCGATTTGCCCGTGATTCGGGACTGTCCGTGGAGCATCTGCTCGTTCATTCTGCGACAGAGGCGATCCTGATTTGAGCACCGTGCTGGCGGTGATGAAGGTACTGGACATACTCCTGACCACCCGAGTGAAGGACGAGCGGGAGGACGACTGATTTTTTGATACGTGCCTGCGTCAGTCACCACTAAAGTGGCTAGGTGGTTTGCCGCCCCAAGGCGTCCAGGTACAGCGTGTCAGCCCCGATCTGAATATCCAGTTCTGTCCATTCAACGGTCCAGCCATCGTCGCCAATGGCAGCGCCAGCGAATGCCTTGGAATCGTGCAATGACTTCAAGCCCGGGTAGTGCTTGATATCGTCGTTCAGATCCAGGTCGAAAACTTGCCCGTTCACAAAGGTCAGCTTCAGCGTGAAATCCGGGTGTGCCTGCACAGCCTGCAGGCGAGGGCGTTTCATGGATGTCATTTTTCCACTCAGCTAACAGCTCTGTCCGGTTATGCACTCACCGCTATCATTCATTTGTGGATAAGGTCGCCTGACAGAGGCCTTGGATTCAGTGCAGGTTACTGGCGGCCAATCGTTTCAACGCAATTTCAAGCGATTGATCGTCGAACAGCTTGTCTTTACGAGCGGCCGCATTTGCTCCACCTTCCCAATCTTGTAAAGCCTTGCGCACCGCAGGAATAGTCGGCTCCACGTTTTCGCGATACAACAACCAGTCCACCGTGGCCAACAGTTCCATACCAAATGGCGATTCGAAACCATCAATCAGCTGTGTGGTGCTTTCCAAGACGTTTGTGAACTCTTTGGCTTCAGTCTTCAGGTAGGCCTGCAAAAAGGACTTTCGTTCCTGATCGAACCAGATCACATCGTTGATGCCCGCATCACTGATGCGTTTATCGCAGTGCAGGTAGCTACCGTCGAGGTTGTCGAGCAGGTGATCCAGGCGGTTGGCATAAGGTCCATATTTGTGGGCGACGAACTGCAGATTTAAAGGATTCTCCGTGCCTGGGAGTTTTTCGATGGCGCGCTCGAGAAACCAAGCCAGCTTTTGGATTTCAAGCAGGCTACATTCCATCCCTAGAACCCAGTAGCGACGAACCAGCTCGGCGATGAGGGCTCGTGCCGGTGTCAATTTTTTCATTGCATCGGTGCCGCACATGATGCCAAGACGTCCTTTGATCAGTAGGTGATGGTGGGTTAGCGTTTCGGCTTGATAGCGCCCCATTTTGCATGAGTACTCATCGTCGTCATCAACTGCGGTCGCCCATCAGGCCCCGAGTAGTCGGGGCCTGATGGGCGACCGCGGAAGTCACCGCGGAAGTCGTCCACCACTCAGGGCGTTCACCCCGGTGATCTTCGAATGTGCTGATGCTGTGCCGCAATCAAGTGGTGCTGCAACCGTCTTAAAAATCCCGCCTCGAAAGCATTGCGCCGATCCCCTTCCGGATGGTTGATACGCGCCTGCGTCAGTTGCCACCACAACGGCTGGGTGTTTTGTCGCTCCAGCCAGCGCTCCGCGCAACGGGTTCCACTGGCGATTTCCTGAGCAAACTGATCATCCCAGGGTGTAAGTGGCACAGAAGGGGAATCGGTTGAGGCATTGACGCGAACCATGGCCGGTGAATCGGATAACGGCGGAGGATGCCGCCGCTGCAAGGCCAGATCGTAAAGCGCGAGGGCATCCTCGATCAGTTTGTCAGCTAAATCCTTTTGTTGTTGATCCTCAAAGGCGAGCGAGCGGGCACCGTCCAGGCAGAGCCGGGCGGCATGACGTAGCCGATCAACCGCTTCGTCGTGGCTCAGGGCGGCGAGTTTGATCAGAGCGGGGATGGGCAAACGGGAGAGTAATGAGCGATCAATCATGGAGGTGTTCTCCGTGATCGAGCCATGTCGACGCCAGACGGAGTGGGCGGTGCCCGTGCGTAAAAGGAGGGTAGGTCATTTTCCTTATGGTCCCTGGTTGGATTAAGGAACCGCCATCCGCCGTTCTGACACGGTTAGGGTGGCGGACCGCACGAGGGTCAGAAACCGGCAACCAAGGAAACCGGCCAGGCCGAAGCCTGCCTCGCGCGGTCCACCATAGATGCAGCAGCCAGACGCCCCAAAGCGCTGACTACGGGTAGCTATGGCGCGTGCCGCGCCCTGGTTGTTCGAGTTCTGACACTCGGTCACGGGAACGCCCGTGACTCAACCAGACTAATCGAAGGGGGTAGAGCTGTTTAAGTTCCAGTGGGACTTAAATTTCGTGCGAAGTATCCGATAGAGGCGGGGAAATGTCTTGCTGTTCGTGTCGCGGTCGGTTGGTCGGGTAGTGGCTTCTGGCCGCGAAAAATCTAGACTCCACAGGCACTTGCGCCTATATTTTCACCAGTGCTAACACTGTTGTCATTTCCGCTGTCCGCCACGATTCCGAGGGTAGGAAGCTCACTCAATCGTCAGGTACATTTTTATGCCAAGGCCAATTGCTCTGGATTTGTTCTGTGGGTCCGGCGCCGTTTCCCTGGGGCTTCAAAAAGCGGGGTTTCGGGTCGTCGGAGCCGTTGACTTTGATATTGGTGCTTGCCGCACCTATCGCGAGAATCACCCAGATGTCCGTCTCATAGAGAAGGATATTAGAGCTGTAAAACCTGACGAGTTCTCTGACCTGATCCCTGGACAGTTGGATCTCTTGGTGGTATGTGCCCCCTGCCAGCCCTTCAGTAGTCAGAATCGTCACAAGAGCAACAACGACTCCCGCAGGGATTTGGTTGGTCAGTCTAAGAAGTTCATCACTCGTTTCGAGCCTTCGTTGGTGTTTCTTGAGAACGTTCCAGGGCTCGCGTCTACGACCATTTTTGGTGGCTTCAGAAAGTGGTTGAAAAAAGCAGGATACTCCGTGGCTGAGCCGAAGCGGGTCGATGCCGCCGATCTCGGAGTGCCGCAGCGTCGTACTCGAATGATCTTGGTCGCTGCTAAGGGGGTTCCTTTATCGGTGGCCACTCGGCTCGTTCAGCGACGTAGGAGAACTGTTCAAGGCGCGATCCAGGGTTTACCCGTCCCAGGTATCGGGAAACCTCAACCTGGGGAAGACCCGCTGCACTATGCTCGCAAGCATACGGATCTCAATATACGTCGTTTACAGTACATACCCCACGATGGCGGTGGTCGAGAGTCTTTGCCTTTAGAACTGCAGCTCGATTGCCATAAGAGGGCAGAGAGGGCTTCGTCATTCTCAGACACCTACGGTCGTATGAGATGGAATGACGTTGCGCCAACGCTCACCACTGGCTGCACCGACATAACTCGGGGGCGCTATGCTCACCCTGAACAAAATAGGGCTATTACCCTACGTGAGGCTGCGCGTCTTCAGTCCTTTCCAGACAACTACATTTTTCACGGCAATGCCGGGCAGGTGGCCACACAAATTGGCAATGCTGTCCCTCCGGCGATGATGCGCACTATTGCCCGTAGCCTGCTCGCAGCTATCCGAGCTTGACCCTTCAATGAGTAGCGGCTCTTCCTCTCGGCCGATGCCATCCTCTGAGTTGGCGTCGGCCGTGATGAAGCGCGTGCGCTCCAAAGATACGGCACCTGAGATGGCCCTGCGGAAACTGCTCTTTGCCGCAGGCCTGCGTTACCGTATCCACTACAAGCCGAAAACGGTTTCCTTGGGGCGCTCGAATATCGACATTGCCTTCCCTGGAAAAAAGCTAGCTGTTTTCGTTGATGGATGTTTTTGGCACGGATGTCCGGTTCACGGTACGATCCCCAAAGCTAACAGAGATTGGTGGGCTGAAAAGCTCCAAAGCAATCGTACCCGGGATGATCGGGTCACCGCATTACTGACGGCTGCAAGATGGGATGTGCTGCGTTTTTGGACTCACCAATCTCCTGAATCTATGATAGCAATCGTCATCGATAGACTAAAAAACATGCAAAATCAATAACTCCTTAAAGACCTAGGAGTCTTTATGACACAGCTCAAGGTTAGAGCTAGAGCCGTCGACATGCTTGGTCGACAGCAAATCGCAGGTATCCCAACTGCGGTTCACGAGCTTTTCAAAAATGCACATGACGCTTACGCAGAGCGTGTCGAAGTAGACTTCTTTCGACGTTCCCGGGTTCTCGTTTTACGAGACGATGGCTACGGTATGACCCGCAATGATTTAGAAAATAGGTGGCTTACCCTCGGTACGGAATCCAGGGTTAATGCTAATGAAATAGAAAGATCGGGGATGTCAGAGGAGTCAGAGGAAAAACGGAAATGGCGGAATTGGAGAGGGCCAAAAGAACTTCCAAAACGAATAATTATGGGGGAAAAAGGAATAGGCCGTCTCGCTATTGCTGTTATTGCTCCGATAACGATTTTAATGACTCGTGCAAGTCGGCCCGATGGGCTACATAATCTCGTCGTCGCTTTAGTCCATTGGGGGGTGTTTGAACAGCCAGGGATAGATATCGGTGCTATAGATATTCCTATTGAAGAGTTTGCAGGAGGGACGCTTCCGAAAAATAGTGATATAGGAAGATTGGTCGAGAAGGTTTCAGAGAATTTAAAGTCTCTGAAACCTAGTATTGATCCCAAGGCTTATTTGCAACTGCAGAAGGATCTTGAGCTGGCAAGAAATATAAGTCCAGATAAGCTTGATGCAACCCTTAATCAAAATCGGGAAGAACCTCTGACACTGTCTGGTGACGGTTACGGCACACAGTTCATCGTTTTGCCCGTTGCTCCAGAGCTGGATGATGATATTGATGGGGGGGCTGATAAAGAGGCTTCAAAGCTACAGAGAAATTTACTCGGCTTCTCAAATTTTATGAGTGGTGTTAATCCTGTTATTAAGACGGAGTTCCGAGATCATCACCTTTCTGATGTTGAGGAGCTAATTGGGCCGTCGTCTTTTTTGACACAGGATGATTTTGTAAAAACCGATCATTTGTTTGATGGGGAATTTGATGACAGTGGCCAGTTTATCGGTACGGTCTTAATATACGGAAAGCCTCGAAAATTTGTCTGTAATTGGGCGGATGGAAGAGGGCGTCAGCCTCGGTGCGGTAAGTTTTCAATTAGATATGGTTATGTGCAAGGTAATGCAAAAGACTCAAGTTTGAACTCTCAAGATTGGACTGAAATGAGCGGTAAGCTTGATCGGCTTGGTGGCGTATATATCTACCGGGATGGTATTAGGGTATTGCCATATGGTAATACGGATTACGACTTTCTGGAAATAGAGAAGAGAAGAACGAAATCTGCTGGTGATTGGTTTTTTTCATATCGTCGGGGATTTGGTTATATATCTATTGGCCATGAACACAACTCGTCTTTGACGGAAAAGGCGGGGCGGGAAGGTTTTAGAGAAAACCAAGCTTATCGTGATTTTAGATCGGTGTTGATCAATTTTTTTCAACAGTTGGCGCTTGAGTTTTTTAGAGAAAGCTCTCCGCAAGGAGATTATTGGGAGGTAAAGAGGTCTATAAACGCTCAGGCGGAGATCCTAAAAAAACAGAAAAAGAAAGCAGACGCCAGAAGATCCGTTTTTGAGGAGGAGTTAGATACTTTTTCTAAGGATTATGAGCGTAATTTCTACGAGATAGAATCAGGTCGAATTTCTAGAGATTTAGACGAGCGCTTGAGCCTGCTGTTGGATGAGCAAGATAAAGGACAGCTTGCCTCAAAGTTAAGGCTGCTAGAAATTGATGTACGGAATCAGTTTAGAACATTGAATAATAGGCCTGTAGTAATGCGCCCTCGAGGGCTGGCCTTGTCTAAAAAGCTAGAAAGGGACTGGGCAGCTTATGAACGTATGTATTCAAATATTAAAGTCTCAGTCTTAGACCTGCTTCGATTAGATATTGATGAAAAACTTAGAAATGCAACAAGTGGACATATTGCGAATGCTCAACTGCGAGAAAATGCTATTCAAAGCATCGAGAGAGAGCGGGACTTTACAGTCAAAGAACTTGTAGGGTTACGTCGCGAGGCGTTTCAAGCCTCTGATGTAATGCAAAAAACATTGAAACAGGTTTTACAGACCGAGTTTTCGGTGCTTCGAGCGAATGTTGAGTTGCTTGTCGATGAATTTACTAAGCGCTCGGCAGAAAAACCCGAAGAAATTGATAATGTGCGTCATGAAATCGAAAAGAAAATCGAAGACCTCAGAAAGCAAGAAGGGGAACTTTTCGACTCATTCAAGAGGCAGATGATAGAGCTCTCTGAGGGGATTAATGAACGAGAAACTTTAGATGATCGTTTTGCAGCTCTTGAAAGTCGTAATCTGTTATTGGAAGAGCAGTTAGATTTTTATTCAGATTTTGCTCAGATGGGGATGTCGGTAGGTATTCTTCAGCATGAATTCGAACGTGCGGCTAGGGGGATTAGAGTTGCTATGGCGGAGTTCAAGCCATGGGCAGATCGTAATCCTCCGTTGTCCGTGATTTATAAAAATCTTCGAGAGCATATAGAGCATCTTGATGGATATCTGAAGGTTCTGGATCCTTTAGGTCGAAGAATGAACCGATCAACAGTTGAGGTTTCGGGAGAGGAAATACTCAGCGTTCTTCGCAGGGTCTTCGATGAGTCTCTGGAAAATGACAATGTTGAGTTAATAGCTACAGATGTTTTTCGAGAAAGTAGAGTTAAGTGCAAGTCTTCGGCGCTATTGGGTGCGTTTATCAATATTGTTGATAATGCTATATTTTGGGTTGCAGCTCGTGCAGAGAATCAGCGGAAAATAACTTTAGATGCGGACTCGAATGGTTTTTTGATTACCAATACTGGGCCGGGAATTGAAGAAAGATTACGTAACCAGATTTTTGAATTCGGTATGAGTAAGAAGCCTGGTGGGCGAGGCATGGGGCTTGCCATCAGTAGAGAGACCCTTCTTCGAGAAGGTTTTACGATTGAGCTTGAAGAGGCAGGCTTAGATATTGATCCGGCTTTCCGGATTAAGTCGATTAATGAACAGGGAGATGAGTGATGCAGGCCGAAGTCTTTGAAGGGGAAGCTTCAGAAGTTAACTCGCATGATAGTTGGCTTGAGCACTGTTTAACTGCCGCAAAGAAATTTTTAAAAAATGCAGTTGTAATCGATAATGAACCGTTTGTGGAAGGGCCGAGAAAGGTCTCAGATGTGTCCAGCGTGATTGCGCCATTTGATGATGGAATGGGTACCTTAGAAATTGTAGGGAGTGAGTCTGCATCGATAGTTGAACCTGGTGACTCATTCCTTGAGAGCGTTGCTGAGCATCAGTTAGATATCAGAAAGGTCTCAGATGCGTTTGCGGAAAAAGGCTTGAACTGCGCATTTGTTTTGCCTGATGATAGTAATTTTGACGAAGAGTTAGTGGTTCGGCGGGTACTGAACTCTGCTCTGATTTCGGATATTGTGGTTATCGATTGGTATCTTTACAAGAACTCCTCCGCTCTAACTAGAAGGATTTTGAAAGAAATAGCATTAAGTGACGTTGCAGAGAATGGTCGACTTCGATTTATTTGTGTCTACACTGGGCAAACTATTGCTGAACAGGTATATGAAGATATCAAGGAGTCTCTTAAAGGAGGGGGCGTTCATGTCGATTCTGTTGATGAGGGGGTTTTTTCTCAAAAGAACAAAGCTACCTTGTGACCGTATTGAATAAAGCTTCTGTTCTTCCGGCGGATTTGCCGGGTCACTTGGTTTTCGAGTTTTCTAGATTTGCAGATGGTCTGATGCCGTCTTTTGCACTAGCAGCAGTGGGTGCCATTAGGAAGAATATCCATCATATGGTAACCCGTTTCGATAAAAAGCTCGACTCTGCATATGTGGCTAATCGCTTAATTACGAATCCGCCGGAGGATGTCGCCGAACTTGTGCGGGAACTTCTGGTTTCAGAGTGCGATAATGCCATAGGGCTTGAATCTGTGGCGGATCAGTATCTTGATAAGGTTGCGGTTGGTAAGTGGCTAAGTAAAAGTACGGATGTGATTAAACCTCAGGCATATGGTAAAAAAATCGTTGATATGCCGTTGCTTTTTCTATTGCTAAAAAATGGCATTAATGACAGAGGTGTTCGCACAGATGCAGGAGAGCTAATTGGCTTTCCAGGAGAGCAGAGAAATAAAGTCTCGATAGCACTTGCTGGCGATGAGGGGAAGTCCAAAGAAGCGGAGCTTGGATTTTCTCGGCTTGTAGTTTTCAAACGAGAGGCTTTCGGGGATACAAAGCTTTTAGGGGCCGAAGGTTGGCTGCCATCACTTACGACGGGCACGTTGCTTCGTTTGAGGGAGGGAGAGGCTAATAGGTATTTTATATGTTTGACTCCCGCGTGCGATACGTTGCGCCTTCTAAAGGAAACGCCGTTTGTTTTTTTGGAGGCCGTAATCGACGATAATTGCTATAGCCTCATTCTAAAAGAAGAGGATGGTAATAGTCGAGGGTTGTATTTCAGAGAAAAGCATCCAACTTTGATGACCTACTCCTTCTTACCGTCTGACAATCATCAGCGGGTTAGAGGTGAACGACAAAGTCCAGAAGGAGGAAGACCATTCTTTACGTTTTTGACAACGAATAGTAATCAGAGATTTACTTGGTTAGGTGAGGTTAGATACGCAAGAGCTGCGAGCGAAATGGCAAAGCTAGCAGGAAACTGGATGCGAATAGGGATTAATGACTCCGAATATTTGAGGCTTATGGAGAACGGGAAGTTTAAGGTTTAGGGCTGTAATATTACTTTGAATTTATGGGCGTTTGAGTAGGATGTGAAAGCATTTGATTTGTGGGGAAGGGGGGCTCTTTCCCTTCAGTTACTTTAAGACTGTCAGCTTATTACCGCTGTCAGGCCCTCATCTAATACTGAAACTGAAGACTAACCATCAAAATTGACAAGCACAAGCGATCAGGATTTTCTGGGGAGCTTCAGTCAAGGGGAAGTGAGCTGTCTTGCTGGCACTGCGAGATCATTGGAAAAGTGTAGATGATTTACACGGGTTAAAAAGGTGCTGGGCGCTGAGTTCGGTAAGGGTTTGACGTCACAAGTTTTTGCCCTATGCGTGTTTTTCCTGGCTTTTCCAAAATACGACGCACTGCGTCGCGAATTGAGCTGGACGCATCTGGACTGAGAATATTTAGCCAGCGAAAAGGGGAGCAAGCTCCCCTTTATGCCGAGCTACTTTTTATCAGCTTGTTGCCCCAGCAGGCTGCTCCTCAATCACTGAATCCACCTGCCGTTGAGCCAGCTCGATCAGATGCACGACACCCATCGCGACCTTGCGGTTCGCACCCGTGAGGTTGTCGGCATTTTCGTAGGCGGTGGCGGCAGCGGAGTCCAGTATTGAACTGGCGTTGACGAGGGCTTCTTCGCGGCTTTGCGGGACAGGGGGCTTGCCTTGTGTTCCTGCGATACCAGGGCGTTTTGGACCGCCGCCCTGAGGCAGTATGTAGTACGCCAAGGCGCGATCAGCGGCTTGCGGGTCAATGCTTTCGATACCGGAGGTTCCCGGTGGGTTGGGTGTGACTTTGTACATGGCAAATCTCCAATCTCACGGATGGAGCCGTCACCAGTATCGCTACCAAACGATTTGAGGGTGGCGGCTGTACACAGGTTGGTAGACCGGAAGATTGGAGAAACCGGCGCGCCCGAAGGTGCCCTGCGCACAGCCACCATAAAATGCAGGCAATAAAAAACGCCTGATTCCAAGGGGGCGCTGTGCGCCAATCTATACCGGGCTACCAAACCCGATCACTGATATGCAGTGACGGACTGAAGACTAGCCAGCGAAATTGGCAGGCACAAGCGCTCAGGATTTTCTAGGAAACTTCACTCAAAGGAAAGCGAGTTGTCTTGCTGGCACTGCAAGGTCACTGAAAAAGCGCCGCTGATTTAACGGTGTTAAAAAGCTGAAAGGGCTGTTGGCCGGGAGCGCGAATTCTCCTGCGGGGTCCTCGATTTTCCAGTTGCTTAGGACTGATACGACTCAGTGGGAATGTGGATTTCCACTACCTGTCAAATACCGGGCCCAGTCACGTGGGCCGGCAATCTGGCCAAGCGATCCCATCCTTCTGCGCTGATCCCCGAGCTGTTCGGCAACCACAATTTTTGTAGTGGCAACTGCTCCAACACGGACACCACGGCTGAAGTGAGCTGCGATTCCCCCGGACCCGCCGCGAGTGTCAGATCTCGCAGTGGCAAATGCGCCAGGTGGGCGACTCCGGTGTCAGTGAGCCAAGGACTTTCATACAACCCGAGGCGCCGCAGCGGCAGATCGCGCAGGCAGGCCAAGTCGGCATCGCGTAGATCCAGACCGCTTATCTCAAGTTGCTCCAACGGCAATCCCAATTCGACGAGCATTCGCAAAGCCTTGCCGTCAATGCCGTGACAAAAACTGAGATTAAGCCGCTTCAGCGGCAGACCGGCCAGTTGTTTCAGTTCCTTCCCGGTGATGTCGTTCAATGAAAGGTCCAGCGATTCCAGCTCCAGACCACGCAGATCGGACAATGTATGCGCGTCGATGCCTTGCACATCGGAGAGCCCCAGGCGCTTCAGTGGAAACGCGTGCAGCACATCGAGCCGCTCGATCATTTGCTGTGAAGACTTGAGATCCAGATCGGCGAGTGGCATGCCCTCCAGTTCGGCAATGTCGTCCTCGCCGATATATGAAGATTGCAGCGAAAGCCGTTCAATCGGCAGGCCCTGGATGGCGTGGAGCATGGCGTCGGTTGCGTAACAGTAATCGAGGCTCAGCGAGCGCAATGCGGTCAGGCTGTGGAGCCAGGAAGGCTCCTTCAGGATTGCGCCATTCCAGCCGAGCGATAGCTGTTCGAGTGGATGATGCCCCAAGTGCTGCATTCCATGTGAGGTGAGTTCCCCTGCGCGTTCGAATGTGAGTGAGCGCAACTTGAGTCGTGACAGTCCGAGCAGGCCGTCGTCGGTGACCTCATCACAACGGTTCAACGACAGCTCCTGCAGCGCGCCACTGCCGAGTTGCTGGAGGAAACGGTCGTCGAAGTCCTCGCCGTAGGTTTCCAACTTCAGCCGGCGCAACCGTTCGAGTGACGGGAGGCTGCTGGCGTTGTCATCGCGCGAAAAGCCACTGATTTTCAATGTCTCGAGGGCAACGGCTGGCAAACGTTGCCATACAGTCTGATCGAAGCTGAATTTCGGGCTGTTGAGTACCAGCGTACGCAGTGGCAGCCCAGCCAGGGCATCAAGCCAGTCAGGCTCGGCATTCTCCAACTCGACATGGTCTACGGGCAGTCCACGAAGCTGCGACAACAATGCCTTGGGGCGATTGGTATGCGCGGTGGCGCTCAACTGCGCAACTGCGGCGATAGCGGCCGGATCGCACAGGCCGGCGGCTACTCGTAGGCCATCCAGGGAAGCCTCTCCGCTGTTGAGCAAATCGCGATAGAGCGAAGCGCGCGCTGCAATGTCATCGGGTGTGGCAGAGAGTTGGGCCATCAGGGCGTTGCGGTTCAGCACTATTGACGAGTCCGAAGTGAGTGAGCCGAAAGGATTGAAGGAAGTATTAGCCAGTGAAGTCAGCCAAGTGTCCAGAGGCCTGCGTGAAAAAGGGGGAGCAACAGCTTCCCTTCATGTCATGCCTTTTCGTCAGCTTGCTGCCCCTGTGGGCAGCTCCTCAATCGCCGAAGATTTCAGTCTCCGGAGAGTGATGCTCATGGGCTACATTTTCAAGGGTTTATGCTTTTTTTGAGTCCCCTGGGCTACAGTTTGCCGCTCAGTCTTGATGTCCAATTAAAACGGCCAGAGCCACTATGAGCATTGCGAGTTTGTGCCTCCAGGGCTACAGTAATTGAATATTACGTACTTCTTGATGCTTGAGGGCTACAAATGAGCACCTTGTTCGATGTGGCGCATATGCTGAAGGAAGCTCGTCGTGAGGCTCATCTGAGCCAGGAGGCGATTGCGAACCGTGCAGGCGTGGCGCGTTCGACCGTCGCTCGCATGGAAACCTTGGCTAAAGGCGATATGAGTGTTTCGGCTTTGGTGCGCTTGCTGGAGGCGGCAGGTTATGACTTGAAGCTGGTGAAGGCCGGCCATCAGCGCACGGTCGAAGATATTCTCGCTGAGCAGAAACAGGGAGTGTTTGAACGATGATCCTGGATGTCCATGTCAGTGGGAGAGCGGTAGCCAAGCTGTACCGTGAGCGGGACGAATACGTGTTGAAGTATTTTCCCGGTACAGACGCGGCAGACTTTGTCAGTTTGGCCCTGCCTGTGCGCGAAGAGGCTTGGCATTGGCCGCGTGACCTCTTTCCGTTCTTCCGGCAAAACTTGCCTGAGGGCTATTTGCTGGGTGTTATCCGCGAAGAGTTCGGGCCGCTGCTCGACGGTACCGATTTGTCTCTGCTGGCGGTCATCGGTGGTGCGGGTATCGGTCGGGTTGCGGTGACACCTGAAGGGGTAAAGCCAGGGCTGGAGACGGATCCGCTGGATATCGGCCACCTTTTGACGGCTGAAAATACCTCCGAGCACTTCGCCAAACTGGTCCGACGCTATGCCCGGGCGGCGATCTCGGGAGTGGTGCCAAAGTTCATCGCACAACAGGCCGAGGCAAGCGATCTACCTTTGGGTAAACCCACGTTGCGCACCGGATTTCACATCATCAAAGGATCGGATGACAACACGCCTTATCTGGGCTTCAACGAGTTTTACACCATGCGGGTACTGGAGCGCCTGAATGTCGTTTCGGTTGCCAAATGCCGTATGTCAGATGACGGCCGCGTGCTGGTCGTGGATCGCTTCGATGTCGATGAAAACGGTGTGCCGCGATGCGGATTGGAAGACGCTTGCGGGCTGCTGGGCTTGCCGCCCCACGAGAAGTACGCGACCACGATGGAAAGAGTCTGGAATGCGACCCGGGCCTATGTTGATGCACAACACTTGCGTGAGCAGCGAGAACATTTCGGTTGGCAATTGCTGAGCAACTACGTGGTGCGCAACGCCGACTGCCACTCCAAGAACATTGCGCTTTATTACACTTCACGAACCGATGTGGCCTTTACGCCGGTCTATGACCTGGTCACGACTCAGGCCTATCCGCGTTTCGCGGATAATGCGCCCGGGCTATCTGTCGGTGGGCGTCAGACCTGGACCCCAGGGCGAACACTGGAGATGTTCTTCAATGCTCGCCTGGGCATCGCCCCGCGCCGTTACGCGGAAATGGTCGAGCAGCTATGTGAGTCAGCTGTCGCGGTAGGGGCCGAGGTTATCGAGGCTGCGAAGAACGAGCCCGCGTGGCGAGATGTTGCCAAGCATATGGTGCATGCCTGGAACGATGGCATGGAATCATTACGTAGCCAGAAATCAGCTCTGCACTTGCGAGGGTTGGAGGCCGCCATTACGGGCGCGGGATTCTCAGGCCCTCGGCTGCCAGAGCGACACCGGGAACAAATTGGCCGTTCTGAGTTGTTGGCGCCGAAAAAACGCTAGGAATATCGGGCCTCACTGGTAGCGCTCGCCGAATGAGCACCCAGCGGACATTATAGGGAGTTGACTCTATGTCTCCCTATCGCCCCGCCTCCACCCACTTCAAGCCTGAACTGTCATCACTCAGACCTTGATTTGCTTCAGCCACCGGTTGGCGAGCCCCAGGTCAAAAGCCGCCGGGTTGAAGAGCTCCCCATACCATTCCAGCACCGATTCGTGCTCCGGATGCTTGGGGTCTTCCATCGCTTCAACGAATTCGTCATAGCCCGGCACACTGCCCACATCTTCCGGCGGGCAGGCATTGGCGCCGTCGACGCAGTAGGGCACCTGAGGGCAGGCGGCGGCGGGGAGGTTTTTTTCAACCTTGATCGTGTGCTCCCAACTGTCGCCAAAGTCATAGAGGTAGCTGAACGTCTTTTTCCCGTTCAAGGCCTTGATCAGGGTTTTTCGAGCCTCCGGGTTCACGGGCGGTCCCCAGCCTTCGGAATCGGGAATACCGTACTTCTCGCCGGCAATCTCAAACTCGTGCATATGGCAATCTTCCCAGCCCATCACCGCCTGGAACACTCGGTGCAATCTGCCCAGGGTGATGTTTTCGGGCACCGCCACGCGCCTCCAGATGGCCGGTTCGATCCATTTCAACTCAATGTGCAGTAACAGCAGATCAGGCTCGGGTTTTGGCGAGCGGACAGGTTTGACCATGGATCAGGTTGCCTCGTCATGTTTGATGGGTGTGAGCGCGTTGTTTTTCGGGGGTGATCCTGTCTTGCAACACGTTGCGATTACTTCGGGCGCGTGCGGCTCTATGGTAACGATGTTCTCGTGAGAGGGAAAAGGGGAGCGCCGCTCCCCTTCACACCACACTCGTTTACGTCAGGTCGCCACCGCTGACGACTGTCCGTCTATCACTGAATCCACCTGCCGTTGAGCCAACTCGATCAGATGCACCACACCCATCGCCACTTTACGATTGGCGCCCGTGAGGTTGTCCGCATTCTCATAGGCGGTGGCGGCAGCGGAGTCCAGGATTGAGCTGGCGCTGACGAGAGCGTCTTCTCGGCTTTGCGGGGCAGGGGCTTGGTTCTGTGTTCCTGTGACATCAGGGCGTTTTGGACCGCCGCCTTGAGGCAGTATGTAGTACGCCAAAGCGCGATCAGCGGCTTGTGGGTCGATGCTATCGATACCGGATGTTCCCGGGGGGTTGGGAGTGATTTTGAACATGCTGCGTGACTCCTAGTCGGTCAGTACGGAGCCGCTACCATCGCTACTAAACGATTCAAGGGTGGCGGCCGAACGCAGGTTAGTAGACCGGTGACTAGGCCCGGCGCACCCGAAGGCGCCCTGCGCACGGCCACCATAAAGCGCAGGTCGAAAGACATCGCCTTGCTGAAGGGGGCACTTTGCGCCTAGTCAAACGGCGGGCTACTAAACCCGATCACTGATGTGCAGTGACGACTGAAGACTAGCCACCGAAATTGGCAGGCACAAGCGCTCAGGATTTTCTAGGAAACTTCATTCAAAGGAAAGCGAGTTGTCTTGCTGGCGCCGCAAGATCACTGAAAATGAATTTTCTCATCGCCATTCAGCGCGCCATAGCCACATGTGAAGTCACTGGACTGGATGCTGTCGATCATTTCCGTGACGTCACGAAAATGATCGAAGCCGCTACATCCGCCGATGCTCCGTCATCGCCGACAGCACCACCGAAGTCGCCGCCGTCCTCGTCTCCACCCCCAGCTTGATATACACATGCTCCAGATGCTTGTTCACCGTACGCGGGCTCAAATCGAGGATGGTGCCGATGTCGCGATTGGTTTTTCCACAGGCTACCCAGCGCAACACTTCCACCTCACGGCCCGTCAGTTGAAAGCGCGCCGATAGCACCTGGCTGGCCGGTTCATCATTCAAACTCAAGGCCGCCACTGGCTGCGACGCCGCACGCGCCGAATGCAAAATACGTGAAGTCCGCAGATGCGCCGCCACCCGAGCCAGCACCTCATCGATCTGAATCGGCTTGGTCACGTAATCGCTACCACCCACCTCAAACCCCTGAACCACATGCCGACTCTCCGTCAGCGCCGTCATGAACAGCACCGGAATATCAGCACTCTCCGGCTGCGCCTTGATCCGCCGACAGGTCTCAAACCCATCCAGCCCCGGCATCATCGCATCCAGCAGAATCAGGTCCGGGCGCCGGCGCTCGATCCGGTTCAACGCACTCAACCCATCCAGCGCCACCAGCACCATATAACCGGCATCGTTAAGCGCATCGGAGAGCAGGGCAAGATTGTCCGGGGTGTCATCGACAATCAGCACGACACCGGGTTCAGCGACTGTGGTCAGTGCATTCATCTTCTGCCTCCTTGAGGGTGCGGTTGATTTCGTCCAGGCGAAAGTTCTTCAGCAGTTTGCGGATCGACCCGATAAACGCCGCCGTGTCGGGTGTCTCGGCCTGGATGCTGTCGAGCTTTTCCTGCAAGCCACGGACATAGCCGATGGCGCTGAGTTCGCCGAGAGCGACTAGGTCAGGGTGTGAGGGTAAGACCCTGGGGGCGGGGAGTGCCGCAGGTGCCGGCTTTTCACGCCGTACCCAATGCAGATCAAGTTGCTTCTGAATCCGCTCCAGCAACTCCGGGGTACGCACCGGCTTGGCCAGGTAGTCATTGCAGGCACTCGCCAGGTTGCGTTCGTCGCTGAAGGCATTGGCCGAGATCACGATGATCGGCACCGTGGACAGCGCATTGCGGCGGATCAGGCGGCTGGTTTCCCAGCCATCCATGGTCGGCATCGACAGGTCCATCAGAATCAGGTCCGGCCCCAGCAACGCCACCTGACGAATCGCTTCCTGCCCATTGCTGGCCTGCACCACCTCGAAGCCCAGCGGCGTGAGCATGCCATTGAGCACCTTGCGATGGTCGACATGATCGTCCACCACCAGCACCCGGCGCCGGGGCCCCTGGTAGCCGATGATGTCGTGCTCGACATGGACCACGGCCTGGGGCGCGCGCACCTGGGACAGAAACAGCCGCACCTGGAAGCAGGTGCCCTTGTCCTGCTGACTCTTGACCTGCAACTCGCCGCCCATCAACGAAGTAAGCATGCGGGTGATGGTCAGACCGAGGCCGACGCCCTTGTCCTGGCGCATCAGGTCGCCACGTTCGAACGGCTGGAAGATCCGCTCGATATGTTCGGGGTCGATGCCGATACCGGTGTCGATGATCTCGAAGTTCGCGGTTTCGCGCATGTAACTGACCCGCAGGCAAACCTCGCCGCTGTCGGTGAAATTCACCGCATTGCCCAGCAGATTGATCAGGATCTGCCTCACACGTTTCTCATCGCCGCGCACCACCGCCGGCATCTTGCCGATCAGTTCCAGGCGAAAGCGCAGACCTTTCTCCTGGGCCTGCGGAGTGAACATCAGTTCCAGGTCGTGGATCAGTTCCGGGAACGGAATCTCCGTCAGTTCCAGGCGCAGTTTGCCGGCCTCGATCTTGGCCACGTCGAGCAGGCCGTCGATCAGCGACAGCAAGTGCGAGCCACTGCGCAGGATGGTCGCCAGGGCATCCTGGTGCTGCTCCGGCATGGCCGCGTCGCGCTGCAGGTTCTGGGTAAAACCGAGAATGCTGTTGAGCGGCGTGCGCAGTTCGTGGGACAGCCCGGTGATATAGCGACTCTTCGCCGCGTTGGCCGCCTCGGAGGCTTCCTTGGCATCCTGCAACGCCTGGTCGGTCAGACGGTGGGCGGCGATTTCCTGCATCAGCAACTGGGTCTGGCGGGTCGACTCTTCCTGGGCCACATGGCGACTTTCGCGGGTCAGGACGATCCACCAGGCGAGGATCGCCGCCAACATCGAGAGGGTCAGGAAGGCCTTGAAAAACGCCTGGTACAAGGTCGCCGAATGGGGCAAACCCTGGGACGCCTGGCCGTAGATCAGCGCCAGGGCGCCGCTGAGCATCAGGATCAGCACCAGCAGCAGACCGAGGTAATGCATCAGCCGGGTGTGCAGGCGCGGGACCAGGGTGCTGGGCAGCAGCCAGCGCAACAGCGATTCGAACTGCGCGGACAGGCGCCCCTGGGGTTTGCAACGGTCGCCGCAACGCGCATCCAGCGAACAGCACAGCGAGCAGATGGGCGTGCTGTAGGCCGGACAGAATGCCATGTCCGCGCTTTCGAACGGGTTGCTGCACAGGCCGCAGGTGATCTGTGTGCTCGGCTCTACCGGGCGCAGCAGCAACGGGTCGCTGCTGCGGGCGATGTAGTAGCGGCTGCCGGTAGCCCAGGCCAGCAGCGGGACCATGATCAGCGCGGTACCGAGAGCGACAAAGGGCGGCGCGGCCTGGGCCAGGGCGCCGAACAGGCCGAAGTGGGCGAGGATCGACAGCAGCGAGGCAATCAGCATCGAGCCGACACCCACCGGGTTGATGTCGTAGAGGTGCGCGCGCTTGAACTCGATGTGTTTCGGCGACAGCCCCAGCGGCTTGTTGATCACCAGGTCAGCGACCACGCAGCCGATCCAGGCGGTGGCGATATTGGCGTAGAGGCCGAGCACCTGGTCGATGACATCGAACACCCCCAGCTCCATCAGCATCAGCGCAATCGCCACATTGAACACCAGCCAGACCACGCGGCCGGGATGGCTGTGGGTGACCCGGGCGAAGAAGTTCGACCAGGCCAGCGAGCCGGCGTAGGCATTGGTCAGGTTGATCTTCATCTGCGAGACGAACACGAACAGGACCATGGCGCCCAGGGCCCATTCCGGCGAGGAGAACACATAACTGAAGGCCACCAGGTACATCTGCGTCGGCTCGGCGGCACGCTCCATGGGGATTTCGTGTTGCAGGGCGAGAAAGGCCAGGAAGGCGCCGCCGGCCATCTTCAGGGCGCCGGGGATGATCCAGCCGGGGCCGGCGCAGAGCAGCGCGGCCCACCAGCGTTTGCGGTTGGCCGCGGTTTTCTCCGGCAGGAAGCGCAGGTAGTCGACCTGTTCGCCGATCTGCGTCACCAGCGACAGGGCCACGGTGCAGGCCGCACAAAATTCCAGCAGGTTGAAGTCGCCGCCGCTGGTACTGCGGCCGAGGAAGCTGGTCCAGTCGCTGAAAGCCTGGGGATTTTTCACCAGCACGAACAGATAGGGCAGTACCAGCAACACCAGCCACAACGGTTGGGTCCAGAGCTGCAGGCGACTGATCAGCGTCACCCCATAGGCCACCAGCGGGATCACCAGTACGGAGCAGATCACATAGGCGAAGGCCAGCGGGATATGGAAATACAGCTCCAGGGCCAGGGCCATGATCGCCGCTTCCAGGGCGAAGAACAGGAAGGTGAAGCTGGCGTAGATCAGCGAGGTGATGGTCGAGCCGATATAGCCGAAGCCGGCGCCGCGGGTCAGCAGGTCCATGTCGACGCCGTAGCGGGCGGCGTAGTAGCTGATGGGCAGGCCGGTGAAGAAGATCACCAGGCTCACCGCGAGAATCGCCCAGAAGGTGTTGGTGAACCCATAACTCAGGGCCAGCACCCCGCCGATTGCCTCCAGGGCGAGGAACGACACCGCGCCTAAAGCGGTGTTGGCGATACGCAACTCCGACCACTTGCGAAAGGACTTCGGCGTATAGCGCAGGGCGTAGTCCTCCATGGTCTCGTCGGCGACCCAGCTGTTGTAGTCGCGACGGATCTTGGCGATGCGCTGGGTGCCGGGTGGTAGCACGGTGAAGGACTCCTGCGGTCAAGGCGCTCCGTGCCTGGCGTTGTAGTGGTGAAAAATTGAGCAATTTTCATGCCCCAGGCTGCCGGGCCGCACCAGCGGTTACCCGTGCGCGTGCCTGCGCGTAAGGCGGTCGGGTGGCTCGGGCCTGAGGCGCTAGCCTGCGCCAGCTTGGTGCGAATTTCCCTACGTCAAATGACGTATGCCTTTACGTCAGGCTGCGTATACCGGCCACTGCTCCTCGCCGCCATGCTGATGCCATCACCGTTGCTGGCCGCCCCCGAGGCGAACCCGCAGCGCCACCGCAGAGGAGTAGCAGCATGGAACCACGATTGATCCGCACCCAAGGTCTGTTGCCGCGCCGTCTGGCGCTGGGAGCGGCGGCCCTGTCGTTACTGGCCGCCAGTGTGTTCAGCCAGGGGGTCATGGCGGACGAGGCCAATAGCACCGGCCTGGCCGTGACCCCGACCGAAGTCACCGTCGGCCAGTTGCACTCGGCCACCGGCACCATGGCGATTTCCGAAACCGGTTCGATCCAGGCCGAACGTCTGGCCATCGAACAGATCAACGCTTCGGGCGGCATCCTCGGTCGGCAGATCAAGGTGATCCAGGAAGACGGCGCCTCCGACTGGCCGACCTTCGCCGAGAAGGCCAAGAAGCTGCTGGTCAACGACAAGGTGGCAACGGTGTTCGGCTGCTGGACCTCGGCCTCGCGCAAGGCCGTGCTGCCGATCTTCGAGAAGGAAAACGGCCTGCTCTACTACCCGACTTTCTATGAAGGGCTGGAGCAGTCGAAGAACGTGATCTACACCGGCCAGGAAGCCACCCAGCAAATCCTCGCCAGCCTTGACTGGATCGCCAAGACCAAGGGCGCCAAGACTTTCTACCTGGTGGGTTCGGATTACATCTGGCCACGCACCTCGATGAAGATCGCCCGCAAGCATATTGAAAACGTGCTGCACGGCACCGTGGTCGGGGAGGACTACTACCCGCTGGGCAACACCCAGTTCGGCTCGCTGATCAACAAGGTCAAGCTGAAGAAACCTGATGTGGTGTTTGCCGCCGTGGTCGGTGGTTCCAACGTGGCGTTCTACAAGCAACTGAATGCGGCGGGCGTCAATTCCTCCAAGCAGACCTTGCTCACCTTGTCGGTGACCGAAGACGAACTGCTGGGTATCGGCGGCGAGAACATGGCCGGTTTCTATGCCTCGATGAAGTACTTCCAGAGCCTGGACAACCCGAACAACAAAGCCTTCGTCGAAGCCTTCAAGGCCAAGTACGGCAAGGACGCGGTGATCGGCGACGTGACCCAGGCGGCTTACCTCGGCCCGTGGTTGTGGAAGGCGGCGGTGGAGAAGGCGGGTAGCTTCGATGTCGACAAGGTGGTCGCGGCCTCGCCAGGCATCGAGTTGAAAACCGCGCCTGAAGGCTACGTGAAAGTGCACGAAAACCATCACCTGTGGAGCAAGACCCGCATCGGTGAAGTGCAGCCAAATGGTCAGTTCAAGGTGGTCTACGAGTCCGGTCTGATCGAACCGAATCCGTTCCCTAAAGGTTACCAATAACGCTCGACCGCTATCGCCAGCAAGCCGGCTCCTACAGAGGCCGGGTACGACGAAACCTTTGTTGTGGAGCACCTATCTGTAGGGGCTGGCTTGCCGGCAATGCGGTTTTTTATTTCTACCTCCCAACAGGAGACCATCATCATGGAATGGCTATCGGAATTTGGTGCCATCGCGGCCATGCAGGGGTTCAACGGCTTGTCCGTGTTCTGTGTGCTGCTGTTGATGGCACTGGGGCTGGCGATCATCTTCGGGCAAATGGGGGTCATCAATATGGCCCACGGCGAGTTCCTTACCATCGGTGCCTACACCACCTATGTCTGTTCGAGCCTGACCAGCCATTTCGCTCCGGCGTTCCAGCCCTACTATTTTTTCTTCGCCATCGCCCTGTCGTTCCTGGTCGCCGGCGCCATCGGCTGGCTGGTGGAGTGGGCGATGATCAGCCGCCTCTACAAGCGCCCGCTGGACACGCTGCTGGCGACCTGGGGTTTGTCCCTGGTCATGCAGCAGACCTTCCGTTCGGTGTTCGGCGCCCGTGAAGTCAGCGCCACGCCACCGGAGTGGCTGATGGGTTCGTTCAACCTCACCGATGCCATCGAGATCCCGCGTAATGGCCTGTTCATGATGGCCCTGACCCTGCTGCTGACGGCGGGGATTTTTGTCCTGCTCTACCGTTCGCGCTGGGGCCTGCATGTGCGTGCCACGGTGCAGAACCGGTTGATGAGCCGGGCCGTGGGCATCAATACGCGCAAGGTCGACCGCATGACCTTCGCCCTGGGTTGCGGTGTGGCGGGAGTGGCCGGCGCGGCCTTCACCACCATCGGTTCCACCGGGCCCACCGCCGGCTCGCAGTACATCGTCGACACCTTCCTGGTGGTGGTCTTCGGCGGTGCGCAAAGCCTGTTCGGCACCATCGCGTCGGCCTTCGTGATTGCCCAGACCCAATCGATCTCGGAGTTTTTCCTCAGCGGCTCGATGGCCAAGGTGCTGACCCTGTCCGGGGTCATCCTGATCCTGATGCTGCGCCCCCAAGGGCTGTTCTCCATCAAAGTGCGCAAGTAGAGGCGAGCCGATGAACGTTCTAGACAAGATGCTGGCGGGCAAGCCGAACCTGCTCGGCGTGGCGCTGTTGGCGCTGCTGATTTTCGTGGTGTTCCCACTGACCCTGGATGCCTTCCGCCTGAACATGGTCGGCAAGTACCTGACCTACGCGTTTGTCGCCGTCGGCCTGGTGTTGTGCTGGGGCTATGGCGGCATTCTCAGCCTCGGGCAGGGAGTGTTCTTCGGTGTCGGCGGCTACTGCATGGCGATGTTTCTCAAGCTGGAAGCCTCTGATCCGCTCAGCACCAGGATCCAGACCACGCCGGGCATTCCGGACTTCATGGACTGGAACCAGATCACCGAACTGCCCTGGCTCTGGGTGCCGTTCCACAGTTTCAGCTTCACGTTGCTGGCGGTGATCCTGGTGCCGGTGCTGCTGGCTTTTATCATCGGCATGGCGCTGTTCAAGCGGCGGGTCGGGGATGTGTATTTCTCCATCGTCACCCAGGCCATCGCGCTGATTCTCACGGTGCTGATTGTCGGCCAGCAGGGCTTGAGCGGCGGGGTCAATGGCATCACCGATCTCAAGACCCTGCTCGGTTGGGACCTGCGCAGCGACAGTGCCAAGCTGCTGCTGTACTTCATCAATGCGGGATTGCTGTTCGGCTGCATTTTCATCGGTCGTTTTGTCCTCGCCTCCAAGCTGGGCCGCTTGCTGATGGCGATGCGCGACAAGGAGGAGCGGGTGCGCTTCTCCGGTTATGACGTGGCGACCTTCAAGATCTTCGTGTTCTGCATTGCCGCCGGTTTCTCGGCGATTGGCGGCGCGATGTTCGCCTTGCAGGTGGGCTTCATGTCACCGTCGTTCGTCGGCATCGTGCCGTCCATCGAGATGGTGATCTTTACCGCGGTCGGCGGGCGCATGTCGTTGCTCGGCGCGGTGTATGGCGCCTTGCTGGTGAACTACGGCAAGACCTATTTCTCCGAGTCCTTTCCCGAGCTGTGGCTGTACCTGATGGGCGGCTTGTTCATCGCCGTGGTCATGTACTTCCCCAATGGGTTGGCCGGGCTCTGGGACAGTCACGGTCGTCAGGCTCTTGCTCGATTGTTGCGGCGTTCTCCTCGCTCACAACCAGTGGCCGCAACCCTGCCGCAGGCCACGCGTACCGAGCCGAAAGCCCCGGCCCCTGAACGTCCTTCCCTGGAGACACAGCCATGACCGCCATCGGTTTTCAGATGAACAAACCGGTGCTGGCCATCGAGGGGCTGACGGTGTCCTTCGATGGTTTCAAGGCGGTGGACAACCTCAATCTTTACATCGACCGCAATGAAGTGCGGGTGGTGATCGGTCCCAACGGCGCCGGCAAGACCACGGTGCTCGACCTGATTTGCGGCAAGACCCGCGCCACCAGCGGCAGCATCCAGTTCGACGGGAAAGAGCTGACCAAGATGCACGAGTACAACATCGTCCGCGCCGGGGTCGGGCGCAAATTCCAGAACCCGTCGATCTACGAAAACCTCACGGTGTTCGAGAACCTGGAGATGTCCTACCCGGCCGGGCGCAAGGTGTTCAGCGCCTTGTTCTTCAAGCGCAGCGCGGCGGTGATTGCCCGGGTGGAGGAGGTGGCCCGGGAGATCTTTCTCGGCGACTTGCTGGAGCAACAGGCCGACCTGCTTTCCCACGGCCAGAAGCAGTGGCTGGAGATCGGCATGCTGCTGATGCAGAACCCCGACCTGCTGATGCTCGACGAACCGGTCGCCGGGATGAGCGTCAACGAGCGGGTGCAGACCGCCGAGTTGCTCAAGCGCATCAGCCAGGGCCGTTCGGTGCTGGTGATCGAGCACGACATGGAGTTCGTCAAGAGCATCGCCCACAAGGTCACGGTGCTGCACCAGGGCAAGGTGCTGGCCGAGGGCAGCATGGAGTCGGTGCAGAACAATCCGAAAGTCATCGAAGTCTATCTGGGCCACTGAGGAAGCAGGCATGTTCAACGTCAACAAGCTGTCCTGTGGCTACGGCCAGAGCCAGATCCTCCACGACCTCGACCTGGCCGTGGCCAAGCAGGAAATCGTCGCCGTGATGGGGCGCAACGGCATGGGCAAGACCACGCTGTTCAAGAGCCTGATGGGCATTCTCCCGCAGTGGGGCGGGCAGGTCAGTGTCGATGGGTGCGAGGTCTCCAGCCTTGAGACCCACGAGCGGGTCGAGCACGGCATCGCCTATGTGCCCCAGGGACGGATGATCTTTCCCAGCATGACGGTGCTGGAAAATATCCAGACCGGCTTGCCGGCTTCGGCCCGGGGCCAGGTGCCGGAGGACCTCTATGCGTTGTTCCCGGTGCTCCACGACATGCGCTCGCGCAAGGGCGGCAACCTCTCGGGCGGGCAACAGCAGCAACTGGCGATTGCCCGGGCGCTGGCGACCAATCCCAAGGTGCTGTTGCTGGACGAGCCCACCGAGGGCATCCAGCCGTCGATCATCAAGGACATCGCCCGGACCCTGAAGGAGATCCGCAATTTGCGGGATTTGACCATCGTGGTTTCGGAACAGGTGCTGTCCTTCACCCTGGAAATCGCCGACCGCTTCCTGGTGATCGAGAAGGGTCGTTTCGTCATCGAGGAAACCCGCGACAAGGTCGACGAAGCGACCATCAGCCGCTACCTCTCTGTATAGACACCGCCGTCCTGTGGGAGCCCGGCTTGCAGCAATACCCTTCAGTCAAGGCCGAACCCGGTCCCTGTGGGAGCAGAGCTTGCTCGCGAAGAGGCCCTTGAGGCCGCCAAAAGCTTCGCGGCGGTGCGGCGATCCGACAAGCACCGCTCCCACAGATTTCAGGCGCATGCCGGCTCTCGGCTCGACACAAACATTGTGGGGACCGGCAAGCCGGGCTTCTGCAAAAGGGAGCTACGTCATCCGACGTATTGGCCGATTCGCGCCGCCATTCGAGACTGCCAGCAACGCTGTACATCCCTACTGTCCAGGAGCTTTGCCATGACCGATACCTTGATCAAAGTCGACCTCAACCAGCCCGCCACCGAGAACGAGCAGATCCACAACCGCTGGCATCCGGATATCCCGATGGCCTGCTGGGTCAAGCCGGGGGATGACTTCATCCTCGAAACCTACGACTGGACCGCCGGGGCGATCAAGAACAACGATGACGCTTCCGACGTGCGCGATATCGACCTCTCCACCGTCCACTACCTCTCCGGCCCGGTGGGCGTACACGGCGCCGAACCCGGTGACCTGCTGGTAGTCGACCTGCTGGACATCGGTGCCAAGGCCGACTCGCAGTGGGGCTTCAACGGTTTCTTCTCGCGGCAGAACGGCGGCGGCTTTCTCACCGAGCATTTCCCCAGCGCGCAGAAAGCCATCTGGGATTTCAAAGGCATGTTCACCAGCTCGCGGCATATCCCCGGGGTCAACTTCGCCGGCTTGATCCACCCCGGCCTGATCGGTTGCCTGCCTGACCCGGTGATGCTCGCCGACTGGAACCGTCGCGAGCAGGAACTGATCGACACCAACCCGACCCGCGTACCGCCCCTGGCCAACGCGCCACTGGCGGCCACCGCGCATATGGGCAAACTCAAGGGCCAGGCCCGTGATGATGCCGCCGCCACCGGCGCCCGCACCGTGCCGCCGCGCGAGCATGGCGGTAACTGCGATATCAAGGATCTGTCCCGCGGTTCGAAGATTTTCTTCCCGGTCTACGTCAATGGCGCCGGCCTGTCGGTGGGCGATCTGCACTTCAGCCAGGGCGACGGCGAGATCACCTTTTGCGGCGCCATCGAGATGGCCGGCTGGGTGCACATGAAAGTCGAGCTGATCAAGGGCGGCATGGCCAAGTACGGGATCAAGAACCCGGTGTTCAAGCCCAGCCCGATCACCCCGAATTACAAGAACTACCTGATCTTCGAAGGCATCTCGGTGGACGAGAGTGGCCAGCAACACTACCTGGACGTCAACGTCGCCTACCGCCAGGCCTGTCTCAACGCGATCAACTACCTGACCAAGTTCGGCTACTCCCCGGCCCAGGGGTATGCCTTGCTGGGCTCGGCGCCGGTGCAGGGCCATATCAGCGGCGTGGTGGATATCCCCAACGCCTGTGCGACCTTGTGGCTACCGACCGAGATCTTCGACTTCGATATCAACCCCAACGCCAGCGGTCCGATCAAACACCTGGACGGCCGCATCGACCTGCCCATCGCCCACGATCTGTAAGGCGCCCTCAACACGCCGGGAGGACGGACCATGCCAACTTACGAATACCAATGCCAGGCCTGCGGCACCTTCAGCATGCTGCGGCCGATGAACCAGCGCCATGATCCCTGCCAGTGTCCCTATTGCGGCGGCACGGGTGGTGGCTTGCAGCTGTCGGCACCGGCCTTGAACTGCCTGTCGGGCAGCCAGCGCCAGGCCATCGCCACCAACGAGCGCAGCGCCCACGCGCCGCAGACCGTCGCCGAGTACCAGCAGCGCCGCCATCCCAAGGGCTGCGGTTGCTGCGCGCCGAGCAAGCCGGTGGTGCCGAGCAAGGCCAATCCACTGGGACTCAAGAGCAAGACCGGGCCACGGCCCTGGATGATCAGTCACTGACCGAGGTTTTCCCCATGCGCCATGGCGATATTTCCAGCAGCCCGGATACCGTCGGTGTTGCTGTCGTGAACTACAAGATGCCGCGCCTGCACAGCAAGGCCGAGGTCATCGACAATGCCCGCAAGATCGCCGAGGTGATCAAGGGCATGAAACAGGGGCTGCCGGGCATGGACCTGGTGGTGTTCCCCGAGTACAGCACCATGGGCATCCTCTATGACCATGACGAGATGATGGCCACCGCCGCGACGATTCCCGGCGAAGAAACCGCGATCTTTTCCGCGGCCTGCCGCGAGGCCAATACCTGGGGCGTGTTTTCCCTGACCGGCGAGCGCCACGAGGAGCATCCGCACAAGGCGCCCTACAACACCCTGGTGCTGATCGACAATCAGGGGCAGATCGTCCAGCGCTATCGCAAGTGCATTCCCTGGTGTCCCATCGAGGGTTGGTACCCAGGCGATCGCACCTATGTCTGCGACGGCCCCAAGGGCATGAAGATCAGCCTGATCATCTGCGATGACGGCAACTACCCGGAGATCTGGCGCGACTGTGCGATGAAGGGCGCGGAACTGATCGTCCGCTGCCAGGGCTATATGTACCCGGCCAAAGAGCAGCAGGTGCAGATGTCCAAGAGCATGGCCTGGGCCAATAACTGCTACGTTGCGGTGGCCAATGCTGCCGGTTTCGACGGGGTGTATTCATACTTCGGGCATTCGGCGATCATCGGTTTCGATGGCCGGACCCTGGGCGAATGTGGCGAGGAGGAAATGGGCATCCAGTACGCGCAACTATCGATCTCGCAGATCCGCGATGCGCGGGCCAACGATCAGTCGCAGAACCATCTGTTCAAGCTGCTGCACCGTGGCTACAGCGGGATCTACGACTCCGGCGATGGCGACAAGGGCATCGCCGACTGTCCGTTCGAGTTCTACCGCACCTGGGTCCTGGATGCGCAGAAGGCCCGGGAAAATGTGGAGAACATCACCCGGCGCGCGGTGGGCGTGGCGGATTGCCCGGTGGGGCAATTGCCCCATGGTGGTAAAGAAAAGACCGCGGGCTGAAGCATGTCATCGATCCAGCAGGTCTGCGCGTTGGAACAGCCCGAACTGGAATCGGCGATTGCCGATTGCCTGCTGGCCGGCACTGGGGGTGGGCAGATGATGGTTACGCTGCGGGATCGGTGGCTGCGGGTATCTCCGTAGGGACGCACGTCCGGCTAGCAAGCCACCTCCACCCGATTGCGGCCTTTTCCCTTGGCCTCATAAAGCGCTGTATCCGCCACCGACAGCAACCGCGAAAGCTCGTACCCCGATTCCCCGGTGCTCACCAGTCCGATACTCACACTGAGAAACCCGGGCTCCAGCAGCGTCAGTGCGGCAAACGCGGCGCGAATCCGCTCCGCTACTGCCAATGCGCTGGCCTCGTCGCTGTCGCCCAGCACACAGGCAAACTCTTCGCCGCCAATGCGCCCGAACACATCCCCCGGGCGCAGGGTCTGTGTCGTTACCCGGCCGAAGGCGATCAGCGCCTGGTCGCCCACCGCATGGCCGAAGGTATCGTTCAGGCGCTTGAAGTGATCCAGGTCGCAGAGCAGCAACGCCGCCGCCGTCTTGCGCCGTTTGCAGTCGGCCAGCAGTTTTTCACTCTTGAGCATGAACGACCGCCGGTTGCCGATGCCGGTCAGGGGGTCGCTATAGGCCGCCGCCTTGAGCTGGCGTTCGGCGCGCTCCTTGACCATGGCCAGGGTCACGTAGCCGATCCCGACTATGTAGAGCATGGATTCGAACAACATGAAGGAGAAGAACGGCACACCTTTGCCGCTGCCCGCGTTGGCCTGCTCCAGGCCGATGCCGGTATCGGTAAAGATCCGCACGCAGTAGAACAGGGTATTCAGCGCTGTCAGGGTCAGCGCGGGCAGATAGGACGCTTCGAGGCTGTGCCGGCTCCGCCAGAACTCCAGCAGGGTCAGCCCGCCATAGCCGGCTGCCAGCGCCGAGTAGGCGGCGACCCGCAATGGCAGCGATTCGAAGAAGCTTGGCAGCAGGCACAGCGCCAGCCAGGTCGCCGCGCCCGCGAGCATGCCCGGCACTGAAGGCGGGCGTCCGGCGAACACGCGCATGGCGGTCCAGTTCATGGCGGCGCTGAGCAACAGCACCACGTTGCCGACCACCAGCGGCACAAAGTCGACGCCCAGGCCACGCAAGCTCACCAGCAGGATGCCGAGGGACGCCAGCAACATCATGCTGCCCAGGTAGGCGAGGCAACGTTCACGGGTTTCGCGCAGCCAGGCGTGCAGGCTCAGCAACCCCATCAGGCAGAAGATGAAGACCGAGACCAGCAGCAGGGTGGGGATGTGCAGCAGTGTCATGTTCAGGCAATCCAGTTCAGCCGGTGACCGGGGATCGCCCGGGACGGCGGCGGTGGGTGCCAGGGCACACCGCGAGTTGGAAAGCGGGATTTGGCACGTGAGCGAGCATCTTGGCATCTTTCCGAGCCGATGGAGCAGACGTTCAATGGTCTTGTGGTCGCAGTCAATACGACCACAGAAATCATTAAGCCTGCAGACTTCGAAAGAGTGCCAGAAACCTATGTCTTGGCGATTGAAGCATTCGATAGTGGCGAGTGGCTGGCCGATCTCAAAGACGCATCCACGCTGCGCAGCAGCGCGCAACGCTGGTGGTGAAGCGTGAGCTGGTTCTGCCCTATTGGCAGATCGGTCACGATATCGAAGCCTGCCGCTGGTATGCCGCCAAGGCCCTTGGGCACAACTGGTCGCGCATTTTTCCAACGCGGCGGAAGCGTTGAGACTATGCTCAGCGCTAATGTAAACACCGCACTTTTTCCAATTGTCGGCCATCCAGGAAGGAGTCCGTATGTATTGGGCGTTTCTATACCCCATTGCCTTTATTGATCGCTCCTCCCGGGATCCGGCCAGCATGTGCGCTAAATCGATCGACAAAATCTTGCACCGCTTCGTCGGCAGCCTGATCGCGCTGGCAATGGTTGCCGCCATTACGGCCCAGGCTGCTGACGGCGGCATCGCCAATGGCCCCACCGCCGGCAAGCGCATCGCCTTCAGCAACTCTTACGCGGGCAGCGATTTCCGCAAGGTGATGGTGCGCAACTGGCAGGAGGTTGCGGCCCAGGCGCAAAAGGATGGCTTGATCCAGGAGGCACCGGTGGTCAGCGCCAACAACTCGGCGTCGGAACAGGCGGCGCATATCCAGGATCTGATCGTCCAGGGCGTCAACGCCATCGTCATCCTGGCCGCGTCCGACACGGCCCTCAACGGAGTGATCCAGGATGCCTGTAATGCTGGCATCGTGGTGGTGGTCATGGCCAGTCTGGTGACCGAGCGCTGTGCCTATACGGTGGACTACGACTGGTCCGCGATGGGCCGCGTGGAAATGGACTATATCGCCAAGCGCCTCAAGGGAAGCGGTACGCTGCTGGAGATCCGCGGCATTGCCGGCGATGCTACCGATCAAAACATCAGCGACGGTATTCACAAGGCTGCTGGTGACTACCCGGGCCTGAAGTTCGCCAAGACCGTGTACGGGAACTGGACGGCTTCCGTCGCGCGCAAGGAGGTGGCGCTGGCGCTGCCGTCGTTGCCCGGCATCGATGCCGTCGCTACCCAGGGTGGGGATGGTTATGGCGCGGCCATGGCGTTCAAGGCGGCGGGACGCCCCTTGCCGATCATTGTGATGGGTAACCGTCAGGACGAACTCGCCCTGTGGAAACAGGAACGCGATGCCAACGGCTATGAGACCGTCTCGGTTTCTGCCTCCCCGAGCGTCTCCCAGGTGGGTTTCTGGGTGGCTCAGCAGATTCTGGCGGGCAAGCAGGTGCCGAAGTTCGTCGAGGTGCCGCTGGTACGCATCGATGCAAAAGACCTGGATACCTGGCTTGCCAGCATGCCGCTGGGCGCCGCCGCCAATCCCTCCTACAGCCAAGCCTCCGTCGTGGCGATGATCGACGCCGCCATCAACCCTACGCCGACGCCTCTGCCGAAGGCCGCGAAGCCGTAGTCGGGAGCGAGGCGCCATGTTGGCATTCAAACCCGCCAGGGACAGGCCTATTGCCGTCAGGATCGGGCTGGCGGTCGCCGCACTGGTGTTCCTGATGCTGACCGTCTCGCTGGTGGACCTCTACGGGTTGCGGGGCATGGAGCGTGCGGTGGATTCCGCCAGCCATTCCGCGGAGATCCTGGCCTCGGTCAACGCGGCCACCGGGCGGGTGGAAAACTTTATCGCCACCCGCGACCAGGAAAGCCTGTCCCAGGCCGAAGCCATGGTGGCGACCGCCATCGCCGGCCTCACCACGATTCCGGCGGCGGAGGCGGAATCGCTCAAGGGTAGTCTGGAGAGACTTGCCGAGGCGATCGCCACCTTGCGGGCGGCGACCCTGAGCATGGATGGCGAAACGGAGAATATGACTGTCCATTATGGCCGGATGCGAGAGGCGACGATCCTTGTCGAACAGGGCATCGCCGATGGGCTGAAGGGGCTTGACTCCCGCATCGCCGACCACCAGGCGCAGGTGAGCAATATTGAAAGCGCCCATCGCATCCTGGATATCCTGCGCAATGGCGAACGGATCGTCATCGCCAATGTGGCCAAGGTGTTGGCAACCGGTGATGAGGGCGCCGCCAGCGTGGCGCGCAACGCCTGCGCGGCGCTCCCGCCCGTGGTCGAGCAATTGCGCGAGGTGATGGACGCGTCGCAGGCGGGCGAGACCCTGGACCAGATGGCCGCTGCGGTCGCCGCGGCCAAGCTGGCGGTCGAGCACCTTGGCGAGGCGCCCAAGCTCCGGGGAAGCGAGGCCTTGCAGCATCTCGCCGCCGTCGGGGATGCGGCCGAGCGTCTCGAGGCAATGGTGGGCGAAGTGAGTGAGCACGTGGCCCATGACGAAAACGACATTCAGGCAGCAACCGGTTTGCTGCACAATGCATCGGCGCTGTCCAAGCGTTTCGCCGAGCGCGTCGCCACCCTGGAGGCACAGACCCTGTCGTTCCGCCTGTCGCCATCGGCCGAGGTCGCCAGCTCCGTCGGCAACCTCCTTGATGAGCTCTCCCGTCTCTCCCGCGTTCTCCCCTCACCCGGAGGACTGCAAACCCAAGCTGCGCCCCTCTCGGTCTACGACCAGATTGCCGGCTACCGGGCGGCATTCGTCAAGTTCCATCAGGCGAGCAACTCTTTGAGCGTCGCGCGCGATCAGGTGCGTAACGAGGCACGAAGTGCCGGCCAACTGGTCGCGCGCTTCGCTGGCGAAGCTCGTTCCGACGCCGTGGTCCACAATGATCGCGGCATGTTGGCGACGGTGATCGCCGGCACCGTCGCTATCCTGCTGGCCGGTGCCATTGCCTGGAGCACCTCGCGGTTTGTCGCACGGCCCATCGTGGTCCTGGCCTCGGTCATGCGCCGGCTTGCGGCCGGCGACCTGAACGCCAAGATCACCAGCGCCGAACGCGGCGACGAGATTGGGATCATGACCCGCGCCGTCCGGGTGTTCCAGGAGAATGCCTTGCGTATCCGGGAGCTGGAGGCCGAAGCCGAGGCCGAACGACAGCAGGTCCAGGCCTCTTTGGAGAGAATGGTCGCCGAACGGACCGACACGCTGCACCAGCAGACCGAGGTACTGGAGGCGCAGGCCGTCGAACTCATTCAGGCGCGCAACCAGGCCGAGGCGGCGAACCAGGCAAAGAGCGATTTCGTTGCCACGGTCAGCCACGAACTTCGTACCCCCCTGACCCTTATTCTTGCCCCCCTGGAGCAGCTAACGGCAGCGAGCGCCCCGCCGGCGGACTGGCATGGGCAACTCGACCGCGTCCAGCGTAACGCGTTGCGCTTGCTGAACCGAGTGAACGACATTCTCGACTTCTCCAAGGCCGAAGCGGGCAAGGTTGAACTGTTTCCTGCACCAGTTGACTTGAACAAGACGGTTGGCGTGCTGGCCGACGATGCCGCCATGGTGGCCGAGGGCAAAGGCTGCACCTTGACCTGGCACGTCGATCCCGCGCTCGGCACGGTGTTCCTGGACCCCCGGCACTTCGAGAAGATTCTTCTCAATCTGCTGAGCAATGCCATCAAGTTCACGCCTGCTGGCGGCACCGTGCACCTGACAGCGACTCCGCTCGATGGCGAGCGCTTTGAACTTGCGGTGCAGGACTCGGGCATTGGCATTGCGCCTGACCAACTGCCGCTGCTGTTCCAGCGGTTTTCCCAGATCGACAACTCCGCCACGCGCCACTACAGCGGCACAGGCATCGGTCTCGCCCTGGTCAAGGATCTGGTTGAATTGATGGGCGGTGAAGTCGGCGTCAACAGCGAGCCCGGTCGGGGTTCGCACTTCTTTGTTCGACTTCCGCTGGGGGCGGAGCAAAACAGCGTGCCGGGCGAAGCCAGCAATGTGCACGAGCGATCGTCAGCGCGCACCACAGGCGCTACCGAGCAACGTCACCTGCGTTTCGATGATGGCCACCCTGGCAGTAGCAACGACCGACCTTCGACGGACGCTGCGGGCGACGAGCAGCCTGCGGAACAGGCCTTGCGATCCAGAGTACTGCTGGTAGACGACAGTCCGGAAATGCTCAGCTACCTCAGTGAGCTCTTGCACAACGACTACGTCGTCGCCACCGCGGCGGATGGAGAGCAGGCCTGGGCAGTCCTGCAGCGTCGCCCCATCGATGTCGTTGTCTCGGATGTGATGATGCCGGAGCTCGACGGCTTTGGCCTGACAGCCAGAATCAAGTCCAACGCCGGTTTCGCCCATTTACCCGTGATCCTGTTGACCGCCCGCGGCGGCAGCGAGGCCAGCGTCTCCGGGCTGGAGAGCGGCGCCGACGACTATATCGCCAAACCCTTCTCGCCGCTGGAGCTCAAGGCTCGTGTACGCGCGGCGATACGCATGAGCCAGATACAAACCGAACTGCATGCAAAATCCCGTCAGGCTGGCATGGCCGAAATCGCCACTAATGTGCTGCACAACATCGGCAATGTGCTCAACAGCGTGAATGTCTCGGCCGATGTGATCAGTAGCCAGATGCGCGCCTCCAAGATGCTGGGACTGACCAAGGTGGCTCATCTGATGAACGAACACGTCCATGATCTGAGCGATTTTCTCACCAGCGACCAGAAAGGAAAGATGCTGCCCGAATACCTGCTCAGACTGGCAGTGGTGGTGGCGGCGGAGCAGCAGGGCATCATCGAAGAGCTGGGGCAGCTTACCAAGGGCATCGACCATATCAAGAGCATCGTCGCTGCCCAGCAGTCCCATGCCGGTAACGTCAATGTCGTCGAGACAGTGCCGGTCGAGGAATTAATCGATGATGCCTTGCGCATGAATGCCGGATCACTGGCGCGCCCTGAGGTGACGGTGGTCAAGGACGTTGCCGACTTGCCCCTGCTGTCGCTGGACCGGCACCGGATACTGCAGATTCTGGTGAATCTGATCGGCAACGCCAAGCAGGCATTGGACGGCGTGGTTGATCGCAGCCCGAGTATCACGCTCGGCGCCGTCCTCGCCGACGGGCCAGTATTGCGTATCACGGTGGCAGACAACGGCGACGGGATTACTCCGGAGAACCTGGCTTGCGTTTTCTTGCATGGTTTCACCACGCGCAAGAACGGACACGGTTTCGGCTTGCACAGCTGTGCGCTGGCCGCGCATGAAATGGGCGGCAGCTTGACTGTGCACAGCGCCGGGGTTGGACAGGGGGCGACCTTCACCCTCGATATTCCCGTTGATGCCGCGCAGGATGGGTGATGAGCGCGCCAACGGCGGCGTTTGATGTACGTGCGTGCGTTTGCCGAGTATCGAGCAGATTGAGCGCGAACTGGCAGGTGATGACGCCTCCGCGGCGGCTTTCAGAAGATAAGAATACCTTTCAAACAGGCATTAAAAAGCCGGCTTGTGGTTAGCTTTTTATTGATTTAAGCATTTGAATATCAATAAGTTATGGTTCTTATAAAATGTCCAGTTCCTCCATTTTTTTTCCCACATTTTTGGTGATTTTCATTTGATTTTTTCCGGCAAAGACCGGCTTTTTTCGCTCTTGTTTCCCCCCCCCCGTTTTTGGATTGAGCGGTCGGCGGAAACAAATGAGGAGACCCTGCTCTTTGAAAGTATGTCGCATGTTCTCCCATGCAGGTAGAACGGTAGATCTAGTTCGACACTAGGTACTTTGGTTTTCAATTGCTCAAATTCTTCGTCAGATTGGCTGGTTCAGCGATGAGGTGATGGTCAATTTAGTCAGCAGCCTGTTGACCACTTTACCCTCGATAGAGCTTCTCCCCTCATTCATTCATCGTCGAAGTAATGAGGATCGTAATGCCTGAAGCCTTACAGTTCGCAAGGTCATACTGACCTTTGACACAACACTGGATGCAATGCGCTGACTTGCGGAAGGGGGGCGTTTTGCTTGTTATTAGGTGATCAAAATGATCACCACTGTGTAGGTAAAATACAAGCATGGACGGATTTTTTAACATGCCATAAACTTTGCAAGACTATTAGTATCAGGCCTCGCTAACTCGTATGACGACTTTGAACCCACTTGCAGAGTTAGCTCAGCCACAGCGTGATCGCCTGGCCTTTATTGAGCTGCGTGTGCGCTTCCTAGGGGAGATTCGTCGGCAGGATCTGGTGGAGCGCTTTGCCATCCAGTCTGCTGCGGCCACGCGGGATCTTGCGCTCTACCGGGAGCTGGCCCCAGGCAACATCGACTATGACTCCAGGGGCAAGTCCTATGTCCTGGGTGCTGATTTCCGTTCGCTATTCGACTATCCGGCGGAAAGAGTCATGTCCTGGCTGACCCAGGCTTTCGGCGACGGCGAACCACTGCACCTCAAAATCTGGGTGCCCAGTGAGATTTCTTCACTGCTGACGAATCCCGATCTGGATGTGTTGGCAAGCGTGACCCGCGCCATCCACCAGGCCTGCCCCCTGGCTATCGAATATCACTCGATTTCCAGCGGTAAATCGAAGCGGGAGATTGTGCCCTTTGCCCTCATCGATACCGGCCTGCGCTGGCATGTGCGCGCCTTTGACCGCAAAAGCCGCGAGTTTCGCGACTTTGTGATCACGCGGATCAAACGACCGCGTTTGCTCAAAGGTGACTCGCCTACTCCTCATGAGCAGAGCGATCAGGACATTCAGTGGACGCGGATCGTAGAGCTTGAGTTGGTGCCGCACCCGGATCAGCCGCACCCGGAAATCTCCGAGATGGATTATTGCATGCAGGGCGGCGTGCTACGCATGAAGCTGCGGGCAGCCACAGTTGGATATGTGCTGCGCAAATGGAGCGTGGACTGTTCCCCCGATCACAGCCTACGCGGGCACGAGTACCGGTTGTGGCTGAGGGATCCCTTAGCCATCTACGGCGTGAAAAATGCGGTAATTGCGCCTGGCTACCGCGTCGGCTGATGGCGCTACAGACTGAAATGGAACCGAGATGCGCGGCAGTTGAACAAGTCTGTCGCACCTCCTGGAAACTGCAATACATAGAGTGAACATTTTGAGCATGATTAACGATAAGGAAGCGGAGCGCACCGAACTGCACAAGACTATTTGGCGCATTGCCAATGACTTGCGTGGTAGCGTGGACGGCTGGGACTTCAAGAGCTACGTTCTTGGTATGTTGTTCTACCGCTTCATCTCAGAGAACCTCACCGCATACCTCAACGTACAAGAACACAGGGCGGGTCATGCGGATTTTGACTATGCCACGCTCAGCGACTCGGATGCCGGGTTTGGGCTCATCGAAACAGTGAGGGAAAAGGGCTTCTACATCCTGCCCTCTCACCTTTTCGCTAACGTGCGAAAGAAGGCTCGTGATGACCAGAACTTGAACGAAACATTGGCCCGGGTGTTCAAGGGTATCGAGGCATCTGCCATCGGCGCCGATAGCGAGGACGACTTCAAGGGGCTATTCGACGATCTCGATGTGAATAGCGGCAAGCTTGGGCCAACCGTACCCAGGCGCAATGAGAAACTGGTAAAGCTGCTAGATGCCATTGGTGACCTCCCGCTGGGCAGCTTCTCAGACAACACTATCGATCTGTTTGGCGACGCCTACGAATATCTGATGCAGATGTATGCTTCCACCGCCGGCAAGTCCGGTGGCGAGTATTACACTCCGCAGGAGGTCTCCGAGCTGCTGGCGCGCATTACCGTTGTGGGCAAGACCGAGGTCAACAAGGTCTATGACCCGGCTTGCGGTTCCGGCTCGTTGTTGCTCAAGTTCGCCAAAGTGCTGGGGCCGGACAAGGTACGCCAGGGCTTCTATGGGCAGGAGGTTAATCTCACCACGTACAACTTGTGCCGGATCAATATGTTCCTGCACGACATCAACTACGAGAAATTCAACGTTGCACATGGCGACACTCTGACCGATCCAGCACACTGGGATGACGAACCCTTCGAGGCCATCGTTTCCAACCCTCCTTACTCAATCAAGTGGGACGGCGACTCTAACCCGTTGCTAATCAATGATCCGCGTTTCGCCCCCGCCGGTGTGCTGGCCCCCAAAAGTAAGGCTGACCTCGCCTTCACCCTGCACATTCTCAGCTGGCTAGCGGTCAATGGCACGGCGGCCATCGTTGAGTTCCCAGGCGTGCTCTATCGGAGCGGTGCGGAGCGGAAAATTCGCCAGTACCTGATCGACAACAACTACGTCGATGCCGTCATCCAGCTTCCACCAGACCTGTTCTTCGGCACTACTATCGCGACCTGCATCATTGTGCTGAAGAAGTCCAAGCGCGACAACGCCACTCTATTTATCGATGCGTCGGCCGAGTTCGTGCGCAGTGGCAACAAGAACAAGCTGCTGAGCGCACATCAACAGAAGATCCTCGACGCTTTCACCGCCCGCGAGAGCATTGATCACTTCGCCAGGCTAGTCAGCAACGCCGACATCGCTGTTAATGGGTACAACATCGCCGTTTCCTCCTATGTTGAGGAGCGAGATATGCGTGAAGGGGTAGACATTCAGAGACTCAATGCTGAGATCGCCCGCATTGTGGCTCGACAGGAGGAACTGCGTACCGCGATAGATGCGATTGTGACTGATCTGGAAGGGGGACTGTATGAGTCGGCTTGATAAGCTGATTGCCGAGTTGTGTCCGGAGGGGGTCGAGTTTAATTCGCTTGGGTGTGTTGCTGCCTACTCAGATACGCGTGTCGATGCCAGTTCACTTGATGAGACGACATTCGTTGGCGTTGACAATCTACTGTCAAATACGGCTGGCAAAACCGACGCGAGCTATCAACCCAATACTGCGCGTCTTTCAGAGTATAAGGTCGGCGATATCCTTTTGGGGAACATTCGGCCTTATCTGAAGAAGATCTGGCTTGCAAACAATAGTGGCGGCTGCAGCGGCGATGTACTGGTCGTCCGTATCCTCGAGGAGCATCGACAGCACCTTTTACCAGAGTTTCTTTATCGCCTGCTCTCTTCTGACGACTTCTTTACCTACAGCATGCAGCATGCCAAGGGAGCAAAGATGCCGCGTGGAAGTAAAGAAGCCATTTTGAAGTACCGCATTCCTGTCCCACCGCTCGAAGTACAGCGCGAGATTGTGGAGATCCTTGTCACCTTCACTAAGTTGGAGGCGGAGCTGTCGCTGGAGCTGGAAGCAGAGCTAGAGGCGCGGCGCCGGCAGTACGATTACTACCGCAACGCGTTGCTCGCGTTCGGTGATCAGGATGTTCGCTGGGCCGTGATGGCTGAGGTCGGGGAGTTCTTTCGTGGACGGCGTTTCACGAAGAATGACTTCGATGTTACGGGTGTTGCCTGTATCCACTATGGGGACATCTATAAAGATTACGGCACTGCGACAACGACAACGGTCTCGTATGTGCGTACCGATATGGTAACTGCCTTACGTTTCGCACAACCTGGTGATCTTGTAATCGCCGGAGTTGGGGAGACGGTCGAGGATGTCGGTAAAGCTGTTGCATGGCTTGGTAAGGGTGAGGTGGCCATTCACGACGACTGTTTCGCATTCCGTCATTCGTTGAATCCGAAGTTTGTCGCTCATTATTTCCAGACCGCGGCTTTCCATACGGAGAAGAACAAGTTTGTGGCCCGGGCAAAGGTCAAACGGCTTTCCAAGGAAGGCCTTGGCAAGCTATCTATCCCCGTCCCGCCACCCGAGGAGCAGGCGCGCATCGTCGCTATCCTCGATAAGTTTGAAGCGCTGGTAAGCGATCTGTCTATTGGCTTGCCAGCCGAACTTAAGACCCGTCGCCAGCAGTACGTCCACTACCGTGACCGGTTGCTGACTTTCAGGGAGGTTGCATGAGCGAAGACCACAAGCCTTACCGATACGCGCCGATTGTTCTGTCCAGTGAAAGCACTGTTGTTGCCGAGTTCGTACCTGACTTCCAGGGTGTAGGGGAGTCGGGTTACCAAAGCGAGGCCGGGCTGGAAAAGTCTTTCATCGAGCAACTGCAGGTGCAGGCTTACGAGTATCTGCCACTCACCAGCGAGGCCATGCTGATCGCGAACCTGCGTCTACAATTGGAGAGACTCAACAAGATCGAGTTTAGCGATGGCGAGTGGGAGCACTTCTTTAGCACCTGCATTGCTAGCACCAACGATGGCATCATAGAGAAGACCGCACGTATTCAAGAGGATCATGTGCAGGTACTCAAGCGCGAAGATGGCAGCAGCAAGAATATTTACTTGGTCGACAAGCAGAACATCCACAACAACAGTCTGCAAGTCACCAATCAGTACGAAGTGCCTCAAGCTAATGGCACCAACAAAGGCGGCGCTCACGCTAATCGTTATGATGTGACTGTGTTGGTCAACGGCCTACCGATGGTGCATGTAGAACTCAAGCGCCGGGGTGTGGATATCCGTGAGGCCTTCAATCAGATCAATCGCTACCAACGCGACAGCTTCTGGGCCGGTTGCGGGTTGTTTGAATATGTGCAGTTGTTCGTAATCAGCAATGGCACGTTGACCAAGTACTACAGCAACACGGTGCGCGACGGCCACCTGGCGGAACAGAAAGGCAAGCGTTCGCGGCAAAAGACCTCCAATAGCTTTGCTTTTACCAGTTGGTGGGCTGATGCGAAAAACCAACCCATCACCGAGTTGGCTGGGTTCACTAAGACCTTTTTCGCTCGGCACTCGCTGCTAAATATCCTGACCCGCTATTGCGTGTTTGATGTGGATCGCAAGCTGCTGGTGATGCGCCCGTACCAGATCGTTGCAACAGAGTGCATCCTACTGCGCATTGCCACGTCTACCAATCAACGGCAGCTGGGCACTGCCGCAGCCGGGGGCTACATCTGGCACACCACAGGCAGCGGCAAGACGCTTACCAGCTTCAAGGCGGCACAACTGGCGCGCAACCTACCTGACATAGACAAGGTGTTGTTCGTGGTGGACCGTAAGGACCTGGATTACCAGACTATGCGCGAGTACGAGCGCTTCGAGAAAGGTGCCGCCAACTCCAATACCTCGACGGCGGTACTGCAGAAGCAGTTGGAAGACCCCAGCGCTCGCATCATCATCACTACCATCCAGAAGCTCAGCCGCTTCGTGGTAAAGAATAAGAAGCACCTAGTCTATGACGCGCAGGTGGTCGTGATTTTCGATGAATGTCATCGAAGTCAGTTCGGTGACATGCATGCCGATATCATCCGGGTATTCAAGCGCTACCATCTGTTTGGCTTCACTGGTACACCGATCTTTGCCGACAATGCGGGCAGCAGTGGCAACCCGCTGCGCCGTACTACAGAGCAGGCTTTTGGCGATAAGCTGCACACCTACACCATTGTCGATGCTATCAGCGACAAGAACGTGCTGCCGTTTCGTGTCGATTACATCAATACCATCAAGGCATCGTCCGGCATTAAGGACAAGAAGGTATCAGCTATCGATACCGAGCAGGCGCTGCTGGCGCCGGAGCGGATTGCGCAGATCGTGGGCTACATTCACGAGCATTTTGATCAAAAGACCAAGCGTAATGCCAGCTACCGTCACGCAGGCAAACGTCTAGCTGGATTCAACTCGCTATTCGCGACAGCCTCCATCGATGCCGCTAAACGCTACTACTCCACATTCACGAAGCTGCAGCAAGATTTACTGCCAGCGCGACGGCTTAAGATTGGCCTGATTTATAGCTTTGCCGCTAACGAGGAAGCGGCCGACGGGCTGTTGGGCGAAGAGGGGTTTGAAACTGAGGGGCTGGATCAGAGCTCGCGCGACTTTTTGGATGCTGCCATTGTCGACTACAACGCTATGTTCGGCACCAGCTTCGATACCTCTGCCGATAAGTTCCAGAACTACTACAAGGATCTGTCGCAGCGTCTAAAAACGCGTGAGTTGGATCTGGTGATTGTGGTCAATATGTTCTTGACCGGCTTCGATGCCACCACACTCAACACCCTGTGGGTGGACAAAAACTTAAAAGCGCATGGGCTGATTCAAGCCTATTCGCGTACCAACCGCATCCTGAATTCGGTCAAAACCTACGGCAACATCGTTTCCTTTCGCAATCTAGAACAAGAAACTAATGATGCCCTCGCCCTATTTGGCAACAAGGATGCCAAAGGCATTGTGCTGCTTAAGCCCTATTCGGAGTACTATGCGGAATATCAGGAAAAAGTTGCGGAACTGGCTGAGTTGTTTCCGCTTGGTAAGGCAATCATTGGTGAGGCGGCGCAAAAAGCGTTTATCAAGTTGTTTGGCGCCATCCTGCGGCTCAAGAACATCCTCACTGCCTTCGACGATTTCGCGGGCGACGAGATTCTCAGTGAGCGAGACTTCCAAGACTACCAGAGCGTATACCTGAATCTGTATGCCGAGTTCCGCAGCACGTCCGAAGCGGAGAAGGAAAGCATCAATGACGACGTGGTATTTGAGATTGAGCTCATCAAGCAGGTTGAGATCAACGTCGACTACATCCTGATGCTGGTCGAGAAGTACCTGAAAGCGAAAGGAACTGGTGCGGACAAGGAAATCCGCGCGACTATAGAGCGTGCGATCAACGCCAGTCCGTCCCTGCGGAACAAGAAAGACCTCATCGTGCAGTTTGTTGATTCCATTTCAACTAAGGTCAAGGTGGATGAGGAATGGCTATCGTTCGTTGCTGCACGTAAGGCCGAGGAGTTGGAGCAGATCATCATCGATGAAAATTTGAACGCCGACGAAACCCAAACATTCATCGACAATGCCTTCCGCGACGGTGCGATACCAACCACTGGCACTGCCATCACGAAGATTCTTCCGCCCGCGTCAAGGTTCTCTAAAAACAACAACCATTCGATGAAGAAGCAGACGGTGCTGGACAAGTTCGCTGCGTTTTTCGAGCGATACTTCGGGTTGGCTTGATCGTTATCGGCGTCTGACAAAAGGAAAAGACCGGGCCGCCAGTGTGAGTATTAACTGCTCACGCTGGTCGATGCGATCGTGTCCCAGGAAGTGGTGTAACTCATCATGGCTCTGGCCACTGAGTTTGCCGTTTAGTTGATCACGGCCGACAGCTTGGCCTGCGGATTATCGCTGACCGCCTCGAAAGCCTCCAACTGCATATAGCGCCGTTGCAGGCACCACTCGTCGTTCTGCTCCAGCAGCATCGCCCCGACCAGCCGGGTGATCGCCGGGTCGTTTGGGAAGATCCCTACGACTTCGGTTCGGCGCTTGATCTCGGCGTTGAGCCGTTCCAGCGGGTTGGTGCTGTGCAGCTGCTGCCGGTGTGCCTTGGGGAAAGCCATGTGGGCCAGCACTTCATCCTCGCAGCCGTCCATGAGCACGGCGATCTTGGGGTACTTTTCCCGTAACTGATCCGCTACCAGGCGCCATTGCTGATGGCATTCTGTTCGGCTGTCCTGGGCGAACACCGTGCGCAGCAAGGCCGCCACCATCGTGCGCTGGCCCTTGCCGACATGGGCCATGGCGTTGCGCATGAAGTGTACCCGGCAGCGTTGCCAGGTCGCGTGGAAGACTTTGGAAACGGCAGCCTTGAGCCCTTCGTGGGCATCAGAGATCACCAGCTTTACACCACGCAAGCCGCGTCGCATCAGGCTTCGCAGGAAGTCCGTCCAGAACGGCTCTGCTTCCGAGGGACCGACGCGCATGCCGAGGATTTCCCGGCCACCATTGGTGTTCACCGCCACGGCGATTATGACGGCGACCGACACAATACGCCCGGCCTCCCGTACTTTGACGTAGGTGGCATCTATCCAGAGGTAGGGCCAGTCACCTTCAAGCGGGCGATCCAGGAACGCGTTGACACGCTCGTCGATCTCGCCGGCCAGTCGCGAGACCTGGCTCTTGGAGATGCCGGTCATGCCCATGGCCTTGACCAACTCGTCTACGGAGCGAGTTGAAACACCCTGGATATAGGCTTCCTGAATCACTGCGGCCATGGCTTTCTCGGCGGTGCGCCGAGGTTCAAGGAAGCCAGGGAAATAGCTGCCTTGGCGCAGCTTGGGGATCTTCAGGTCGACGTCTCCGGCGCGGGTTTGCCACAGGCGATCCCGGTAGCCGTTGCGGCTGTTCACCCGGTCTGGGCTTTTGACGTCGAAGCCGGCGCCGCAGAGGCCTTCGACATCGAGTTCCATCATGCGTTGGGCAACGAACTGAATCATTTGCTTGAGCAGATCGGCGTCTGCCCCTTTCTCAACCAGCTCGGTCAATGCGATAGTGGACTTGGTCATCGTGGTTTTCCTGGTGTTCGTTAGGTCTTCGCAAACTCAACGTTAGCCAAAAACCACGATGACCAACCTCTTTCGCCCGCAGGGCGCCTTCGGTTGGTTCAGTTACACCACTTCCCGGGACACGATCGTCGATGCCGCTCAGTGGGATGGTTTTCTTTGGTAAGCGTCCGGCCAGCACACCTTTCCGATCCCAATGCTTAGGGCGATGCTGTCCACCTTTTTGAAGTGGGCCCTGGCCTTAGCCGCTTCGGCTGAGCCTGTCACATCGCTGGCATTGCGGAACCAAAACAGCGCTCTCAGGAACAAAAAAGACACTTGCGATAAACGCTGAGCGCCAGATTTTTATAGCTTACTTGTGGGGCTGTGGAGGGCGTCTAGTCTGCATAATGCAAGGGCTGCAGAGTCTAGTTTCCTCAGCCAGCCCTTGCGCCATTTCTCCGACCAGCTTGATCCATGGGCGTCTCGGTAGTCAGCGGCCAGCTTCTCGAAGGTAATCAGCTGCGCCAGCTCCCGGCGTGCGGCTTCCCGCTGAGCGGCTTGTTCAGCCTGTCGTTTTGCGAGTGGGTCAGTGCCATTGAGAATCTGGACTTTATTTTCATAGGCGGCTGCGCGGGCCTTTTTCAGGTCGAGCTGAGGGTAGCTCCCCAGACCCATCTCCCTGCGTTTGCCGTTCAATTGGAAGCGGAGTACCCAGGTTTTTCGTCCTGAGGGTTTCACCAAAAGACGAAGCCCTTCACCGTCTTCGTACGTCCCAGCCTCAACCAGATTTTTGACTTGATTGGCGGTCAGTTTGCCCATTTTTTCGCCCTCTGTTCCCCCACTTGTTCCCCCACTTGCGCGTGGAACACCTCGGATCAAAACGGAAGTCACAGGAGAGAAAGTAGGCTGAAACCCTTGATCTATAAAGTCTCTCGCGATTTTCAGTAGAAGAGGGTGGTTTTCAAAAAGGCATTAAAAAGCCGGCTTGTGGCCGGCTTCTCGGGGACGGGTTTGACTTATTTTTGGTAAGCCTCACTCGCCTTCAAAACGTACATCCAGAACAAATCTGGTTGTGGGATACCGCGCAGTTGTCTCGCGCCGCATCGTGGGCAATCTGACCTGCTGCAAGCAGGACGCTGCCCAAATGTGCCGCGCAGGATACCGGCATTTACGACAGATTCCCAGCGAAAACCACACGCCAGAGCTGTCGTTTTCAGGCAAGAGGGGATTTTGTCCTCTATTTCGAGGGCACCGGCGGTCGTCGCTTGTTCAACGTCGACCACCAGAACACCCAACCCAGTATCCGGATGTTCTGTGCGTCGATCTGCTCCGCAGTGAACACTTCGTCCGGGTACTCGGCACTGTTGTGGCTGCGTAGCCGCAAGGCCCCCGCCGGCAGGCGATAGACATACTTCACCCGCAACATGCCATCGTGTTCCAGTGCGTACATCTCGCCGTCCACCACCTGGGTCAGGCTGCGGTCGACGGCGATGGTGGAGCCGTCCTGGATCTTTTCCGCCATGCTGTTGCCAGTCATGGGCGCGCAGATGGCCTGCTCCGGCTCGACGCCCATGGCCTGCAGGATGCGATAGGGCAGGCGCACCTTGCGCCCAGGGATGATCGCGACCCGGGTCAGGTTCGATCCGGGAGCCGCTGGAGTCTCCTTGTACAGTGGCACTTGTACGTCGTTGCGTTCAGTTGCTGCCAGTTCGTCGCGGGCCGAGTAGGGCTCCTTGCCATGGAGGGGCAGCGCTTCGTGTTCATCCTGTGCCTCGTTGGCCGAGCTTCCGGGGTGCTTGGGGCCGTCGCCGGTGCGCAGCCAGCGGCTATTGACGCACAACAGCTCGGCTATCTCGTCCAATCGCGCCATGGGTATGCCGCGCTTGAACCAGTTGTTGACGTGCTGCGGTGTCACTTGCCGGTTGGCAGCGAAGTCCGAAGCAGATAGGTGGCACTCCCGCAGGAGGGCCCTTAAGCGATCGCCTGATGTATTCATGAACACAGAGTTTACTGGCGTGCTACATCTGTTTAAATAAACGAGGTGTTCAAAAATTCTCCTTGCCAGCACACGAAACGATTGGATTCGTTCAGAATTCCTACACTCAAATAGCTGAGCCTGAGTCGTCGTGTTTATTCATTAAAACTCTTGTTTGTTTATTGATAAACGGGCACAAAAAACCCCGGCAAGCCGGGGTTCTTCAATTCGCGCCAGGGCGCGGCGGATCAGCCCTTGTAAGCGGCGACCGACTTCATGATTTCGGTACGGGCGGCTTCGGCGTCGCCCCAACCTTCGATCTTCACCCATTTGCCTTTTTCGAGATCCTTGTAGTTCTCGAAGAAGTGCTTGATCTGCTCCAGCAGCAGCGCTGGCAGGTCGGTGTATTCCTTCACGTCGACGTACAGCTGGGACAGCTTGTCGTGCGGCACAGCGAGGACCTTGGCGTCGCCGCCGCCGTCGTCGGTCATGTGCAGGATGCCGACCGGACGGGCACGGATGACCGAGCCTGGCGCAACCGGGTACGGGGTCACGACCAGCACGTCGAGGGGGTCGCCGTCGTCAGCCAGAGTGTTGGGGATGAAACCGTAGTTGGCCGGGTAGAACATCGGGGTGGCCATGAAACGGTCAACGAACAGGCAATCGCTGTCTTTGTCGATTTCGTATTTGATCGGCGCGTGGTTGGCCGGAATCTCGATCGCGACGTAGATGTCGTTCGGCAGGTCTTTGCCAGCCGGAATCTTGCTGTAGCTCATTGGGCGATGCCCCCGTTGGTTGATCAGAAAACTTGGCCGGTTTGACCAAAAAGTGGCGGGGATTATAGGCATATTCCCGGGGCGTTGCCACGGGTCACGGGACGTGCGGAGGCGCCTCGGAATCCTGGGAAACGAGCCTGTACGCGATGGTAATGACTGCGGAGCATGTGGGAGCGGAGCTTGCCCGCGAAGCTTTTAGCGGTCTTGAGGGCCCTTTCGCGGGCAAGCTTCGCTCCCACAAGGGCAAGGCTGCGGCCGGGATTTCGGCGTTAGTCTTTAGTCTGATACCGCGGGTCGTGGGCTTGCAGATGCTGCAGCCGGGCCAGCGGGTCCTGGCGGTAGAACGCGCGCAATTGTTCGTACACCTGTGGGTAGGCCGTGGCCAGGATATCCGGGGCACTGAAGAAATATTCGCTGGTCACCGCGAAGAATTCCGCCGGGTTTTGCGCCGCATAAGGATCGATCGCGGTGTCGGCATCGGGGTTGCGGTCCAGCTGGCGATTGAGGTCGTCGTAGGCGTGTTGCATGACCTTGGCCCAGTCGCCCACGCGCATGTCGCCGTGCAAGGGTGGCAGGCCGTTGGCGCTGCCGCTGAGCATGTCGAGCTTGTGCGCCAGTTCGTGGATCACCAGGTTGTAGCCTTCCCAGCCGCCGCTGGCTTGGACCCCGGGCCACGCGAGGATGATCGGGCCCTGTTGCCAGGCTTCGCCACTGTGCTCGGCGTCCCACTCGTGTTCCACGCCGCTGGCGTCGCGATGGCGCTGGGGGCTGAGGAAGTCGTCCGGGTAAAGGACGATTTCATGGAAACCCTGGTACCAGTTCAAGTCCCCCAGGTGCAGCAGCGGCAGTTGCGCCTGGGCCGCCAGCAGCAGGCGGCATTCCTGGTCCAGTTCCACGCCCGGCAAGGCGCTCAGGTGCTTGTCATCGAGAAACAGCACGCTGTGTTCGCGCAGCCAAAGGTCCTCGGCGGCGCTCAGGCCGTCGAGGAAACTCAGGTGCTCGCGGACCCGTCGCCAGGTTTCATCGGCAATCGGATGGCGGGCCAGGGTTCGCCGGCGCCGCCAGGCACTCAGCGACCACACGGGATCAGTGGGTGCCGGCTTTGGACGCGGCGTTGCCGAAGCGGCTGCGGACCACGCCGATGATCATCGGTAGCAGCGACAGCAGGATGATGCCGACCACCAGCAGCGACAGGTTTTTCTTGATGAACGGTACGTTGCCGAAGAAATAACCCAGGGTGACCAGGCCGCCGACCCAGAGCACGGTGCCGAGGAGGCTGAACAGGAAGAAGCGCGGATAAGGCATTTTGCCAACGCCGGCGACGAACGGTGCGAAAGTCCGCAGGATCGGCAGGAAACGCGCCAGGGTCACAGTCTTGCCGCCATGGCGATCGTAGAAGTCGTGGGTCTTTTGCAGGTAGTCGCGGCGGAAGATCTTCGAATTCGGATTGCTGAAGAGTTTCTCACCCGCCGTTCGTCCGATGATGTAGTTGGTGCTGTCGCCGAGAATCGCTGCCAGCATCAGCAGGCCGGCCAGTAGTACCGGGTCCATGCCGCCGCCCGCGGCCACCGCGCCGGCGATGAACAGCAGCGAATCGCCCGGCAGGAAGGGCATCACCACCAGGCCGGTTTCGCAGAAGATCACCAGGAACAGGATGGCGTAGATCCAGGGCCCGTAGTTGTTCACCAGCATGTCGAGGTAGACGTCGAGATGCAGGACTATGTCGATCGGGTTGAAATCCATGGGTGGCACCTGTGTGGACGGTCCGACTCGGCGGACCCGTGCAAGGGAAATAGATATGCGCAGTTAACTACAGAGAATGTAGTTTTTTCGTACATTCCGTGGGAAAGCGGGATTATAAGAGTTGGGAAGATTTCTGCCTGCTGAGTTTGTAGCGGGGGATGTCGAGCGAAGGCTGTGCGCAAATCTGCGAGAGCGCTGGTCGATGCTCGATTGCCAGCGATCGCGATGTGATGTTCACCACCGCTATCGCTGCGGTGCGGCGTCCCGACAAGCCTGCGCCTACAGGGCGCGTGTGGCTGTTATTTGTCGTCGATCGGCAACACGTAGTTCTTGAATTCGCTGTCTTCGCGAAAACCAATGGATTCGTAGGTTTTCTGTGCCACCAGATTGTGGCTGCTGGTGGACACGCGCAGACGAACGGCGTGGGTCTCACGGGCCATTTTCTTCGCCGTGCGCATCAGGTTGTCGGCCACCAGCTGGCGCCGGGCGTCCTCGGCAACGTAGATGTCGTTGAGGATCCACACCCGCTTGAGCGAGAGCGAAGAAAAGCTTGGGTACAACTGGCAGAAACCGAGCAGTTTCTTGTCGTCATCGTCCGCCAGGGCCAGGTAAATCACCGACTCTTTGCGCCGTAGGCGTTTTTCCAGAAAGTTGCGGGATGAATCAGGGAAGGGCAAGGCGCCGTAGAATTCACGGTATTTGACGAACAGGGGCGTCAGCAGGTCCAGATGTTCCAGGGTCGCTTGAGTAATCCGCATAGATCAGGCCTCAACTTCGTGGATATGACGGCAAACGGTTCACTCGGGCAGCCGCAGCGTCGATGCTGCCCAAAGCGCGGGAAAAGCGCAATCCGGATGACGGTCAATCTTGGGGCGGGCCCAGTAGGAAGTTGCCGTTCGAATGGACATCCGATTCACTCTCCAGCGTTTGCACTTGAGCCTCGTCCTTGAGATTGACCCCCGATAATTGTCGGCGGCAGGCTTCTTTCATCAGGTACAGCAGTTTGTGCGCGGCCATGCCGTAGCTCATGCCCTCCAGGCGCACGTTGGAGATGCAGTTGCGGTAGGCGTCGGTCAGGCCGACTTTTGGATTATAGGTGAAATACAAACCCAGGCTGTCCGGCGAACTCAGGCCGGGGCGTTCGCCGATCAGGATCACGGTCATTTTTGCCCCGAGCAATTCGCCGATTTCGTCGGCCACCGCGACTCGCCCCTGTTCTACCAGGATCACTGGTGAGGTCGACCAGCCTTCGGCCTGGATCTGTTCCTCCAGGCGGGTGAGGAAGGGCAGGGTATGCCGATGCACCGCCAGCGCCGACAGGCCGTCGGCGACGATAATGGCCAGGTCGACTCCGCCCGGGTGGGCAGCCGCATGCTCCTTGAGTAATTGCGCCGAGGCGGCGTTGAGCTTGCGGCCCAGGTCCGGGCGCTGCAGGTAGCTGTGGCGGTCATCGGCGGCGCTGTGCAACAGCAGCGTTTCCCGTCCGCGCTCGGCGAGTTGGGTACTCAAGCCGGCGTGGTCGAACGGCAGGTGCACGGCGTCACGGGCCTGGGCGTGGGCGAACTGGAAATCCAGTTGCGCGCTGGTGGGCAGGCTGGTGCCGGTGCGACCCAAGGCGATACGCGCCGGGGTCAGGCGGCGCAGTTGCAGCCAGGGATTGTCGTTGTCGATTTCTTTGGCCATGTCGTTCATCCGAGCTGCGCCAGCGCCTGGCGAAACGCCGGGGGCAAGCTGTTGCCGAAATGCACCTTGCCGTCGGCCTGGGTAAAGATGCCCATCTTCGCCAACCATTGTTCGAACTCCGGCGCGGGCTTCAGGCCCAGGGTCTGGCGGGCATACAGGGCATCGTGGAACGAGGTGGTCTGGTAGTTGAGCATAATATCGTCGGAGCCTGGAATGCCCATGATGAAGTTGATCCCGGCCACCCCCAGCAGGGTCAGCAGGGTGTCCATATCGTCCTGGTCGGCTTCGGCGTGGTTGGTGTAACAGATGTCGCAGCCCATGGGCACGCCCAGCAGCTTGCCGCAGAAGTGGTCTTCGAGGCCGGCGCGGATGATCTGCTTGCCGTTGTAGAGGTATTCCGGGCCGATAAAGCCGACCACGGTATTGACCAGGAAGGGTTTGAAATGCCGGGCCACGGCGTAGGCGCGGGTTTCGCAGGTCTGTTGGTCGACGCCGAAGTGGGCGTTGGCCGACAGGGCGCTGCCCTGGCCGGTTTCGAAATACATCAGGTTTTGCCCGAGGGTGCCGCGATTCAGGCTCAGGCCGGCGTCGTAGCCTTCCTGCAGGACGCTCAGGTTGATGCCGAAACTGGCGTTGGCCGCTTCGGTGCCGGCAATCGACTGGAATACCAGGTCCAGCGGCACGCCGCGGTTGATCGCCTCGATGGAGGTGGTGACGTGGGTCAGCACGCAGGCCTGGGTGGGGATTTCGTAACGCTTGATCACCGCGTCGAGCATGTTCAGCAGGTCGCAGATCGACGACAGGCTGTCGGTGGCCGGGTTGATGCCGATCATCGCGTCGCCGTTGCCGTAGAGCAGGCCGTCGAGAACGCTGGCGGCAATGCCGGCCGGATCGTCGGTGGGGTGGTTGGGTTGCAGGCGGGTCGACAGGCGGCCGCGCAGGCCCAGGGTGCCGCGGAATTTGGTCACCACGCGGATTTTTTGCGCCACCAGCACCAGGTCCTGGACGCGCATGATCTTCGACACGGCGGCGGCCATTTCCGGGGTCAGGCCCGGGGCCAGGGCGCGCAGGCTCTGTTCGTCGGCGGCGTCGCTGAGCAGCCAGTCGCGCAGGCCGCCGACGGTCAGGTGGCTGACAACGGCGAAAGCCTGTTTGTCGTGGGTGTCGACGATCAGCCGGGTGACTTCGTCGGATTCGTAGGGGATCAGCATTTCCTCGAGGAAATGTTTGAGGGGAATATTGGCCAGGGCCATCTGCGCCGCGACCCGTTCGCCGTCGTTGAGGGCGGCGACCCCCGCCAGGAAGTCGCCGGAGCGGGCCGGGCTGGCCTTGGCCATGACGTCCTTGAGGCTGTCGAAGCGATAGGTCTGGGCGCCGACGGAATGGGCGAATGTGGCCATGGGGCGGTGTCCTCCTGAGTCTGAACGGTCTCTGTGGCAGCAGACAACCAATGTGGCGAGCGGGTTTGTCGGAACGCCGCACCGCCACGCTCGGCTGCGTAGCAGCCGTAAACGCTGAGTGTTCGTTCTGCCTGATGCAGCGCAGTCGCTGGTTTCAGGGCCGCTTCGCGGCCCAACGGGGGCAAGCCCCCTCGCCACAGGGGTGGCGTCGTAATTTTGCAGGGCGGAGCGCCCGGATTGACGCCCCGCGCTGGTGCAATCAGTTACCCGTGAGCATAGCGTCCGCCGGCGCGTCCGAGCGCTGGCTGGCGGTCAACTGGAAGTAGATGAAGCCCACCGCCATGAAACCGAGGAAAATCAGGCCGATCAGGGTGTTGAACCAGGCCATCGCAATCAGGCACACCACCGCCAGCACCAGCGCGATCCCCGGGATGATCGGGTAGCCCGGCGCGCGGAAGCTGCGTTCCAGGTTCGGTTCGGTTTTACGCAGTTTGAACAGGCTCAGCATACTGATGATGTACATCACAATGGCGCCGAATACCGACATGGTGATCATTGCCGCCGTCAGGCTCATGCCTTGCAGGTTGACCAGGCCGTCGCTGTAGATCGCCGCGATGCCGACCACGCCGCCGGCCAGGATCGCTCGGTGCGGGGTCTGGAAACGCGACAGTTTGGCCAGCGAGCGTGGCAGATAACCGGCCCGGGCCAGGGCGAAGAACTGCCGCGAGTAGCCCAGAATGATGCCGTGGAAGCTCGCCACCAGGCCGAACAGGCCGATCCACACCAGCATGTGCATCCAGCTGGAGTTATTGCCGACCACGGCTTTCATCGCCTGGGGCAG
>NZ_JALLIX010000027.1 GCF_023242365.1 Pseudomonas sp. MWU13-2100 | reverse complement strand
ATGCGTCGGGCGCAGGTGGCGGAGACCGTGTAGGTCTCAAAAAGCTTCGTGGCGGTGCGGCGAAGAGGCCCTCAAGTCACCCGCTCCGCGCCTCACAATATCGGCGCGCCAAATCTCCGGAACCGCGGCATCCAATGATCCAGGATCTCCGCTGACGCCAGGATATGGTGCGCCCGCCCGATCAACAGTCGACGTGGTACAAACCCGATATACCGCGAGTCCGCGCTGTCATCGCGGTTGTCTCCCAACATGAAATAACTGTCGGCGGGCACCACGACAGGACCAAAACTGCGTAGCGCACGTACCGCCGGCATAAACTGGACGGTCCGCTGGCGATGGTTTGCAAGCTCGGTGATTTTGATAGCCGGGACAGTTTTCCCGGAGGCGACAGGCTCGCTGATAGGCTGCGGATCCAGGTAGATTGCCGGGGTGCCGTTAACCCACAGGACCTCATTCCTCATTTCCAGAGTGTCGCCGGGAATGCCCACGATCCGCTTGATCAGGCGCATGCCATCCTTGGGTGACGTGAAGGTCACGACATCTCCCCTGCGAGGATTATCGACCTTGACCAGGGAAATATCCGTGAAGGGCAGCTTGAGGTCGTAAGCCACCCGATTCACCAGCACCACATCGCCCTCGACCAGGGTCGGGCGCATGGATCCGGAGGGGATGGGATTCCAATCGGCCAGGGATGTGCGGAAAACGCCAAAGCACAGCCAGAAAATGATCGCGTAACGGTACCGGCTCAACCAACGTTGCATACATCCTCGCAAGACTGAAAGGGCTATCTGGGCCACTTACTCGGCCTGTTATCACTCAACTATCAAACCGCTTTTGCATAAAGAACCGGTTGTGTCCGGCGACCGGGTAATCCTTGAGCTCACCGAAGATGCTGAAGCCAAGCCCGAGGTAAAAGTCCGGCGCCTGGAAGGAGAAGGTGTCCAGCCAAATGCCTTGGCAACCTTTCTCCCGGGCCAGCACTTCCACCTTGTTCATCAGCTTCGCCCCCACTCCTTGCCCTCGGGCGGCTTCCGGCACCACTAGCAACTCAATGAATAGCCACTGTCCGAAAACCTTGGCGTATAAACCACCCTGCGTGTTGCCCGTTTCATCCTTGATCAAGAGCGCAAGCTTTTCAGCTTGCGCCAGCCCGATTTGTGCCTGGTTGTAGTCGATCAACGGCGCCAGGATTGCCTGGTAATCGGCCTCTTGAGGCGCCTCTTTTATCTCGATTCGTAAGCTCACGATTTTCTCCCGGATACCTTTACGCGACAAGCTCGAGGTAGCTCGACGCCCCTCCTCCAGTCGTGCCCGACAACCAACCCCATACTTAGGCCTGAGTGGTTACCCGCCCTCTCCATGGATAAAACACGTTTCCAGGAGAGATCCTGCCATGATAAATAAATCAGCCCCCGAGAGTTGAAGTTCTGAAAATGCCAAAGACAAAGCCGGCGCCTAGCGCGGCAGCAACGGCTGCTGAAATCGAAAGGTCAATCCAGGCCCTGAACAAAATGGCCGAACGCCTGTGGGGTGATGGCAGGGAGACCGAGGCAAAAGCACTCCTCGATGCCCTGGACGCGTTGAACCGGGCGCTGGACAGGATCCGGATCGGCGAAAGCCGCAGGGTTGTGACACTCCATTAGCACCTTCGATTGCAGCGACAGCCCAGGAAGGGAGAAAACGCGCGGCAGGAACGAGGGGATGCCTGGTTCCTGCCGTATCAAACGTTTGCCGGTAAAGGACTCAGCGCATCAGAAGAAGCCCAGCGGATTGATGTCGTAGCTGACCAGCAGGTTTTTGGTCTGCTGGTAGTGGTCGAGCATCATCTTGTGGTTTTCACGGCCGACACCGGACTTTTTGTAGCCACCGAACGCGGCATGCGCCGGGTACAGGTGATAGCAGTTGGTCCACACGCGACCGGCCTTGATCGCCCGCCCCATGCGGTAGGCACGGTTGATGTCACGGGTCCAGAGACCGGCGCCCAGGCCAAACTCGCTGTCGTTGGCAATCGCCAGGGCTTCAGCTTCGTCCTTGAAGGTGGTCACGCCCACCACCGGGCCGAAGATCTCCTCCTGGAACACGCGCATTTTATTGTTGCCCTTGAGCAAGGTCGGCTGGATGTAGTAGCCGCTGGACAGGTCGCCTTCCAGGCGCTCCGCCGCGCCGCCGGTCAACAGCACCGCGCCCTCCTCCTGCGCAATCTTCAGGTACGAAAGGATCTTGTCGTATTGCTGCTCCGAGGCCTGGGCACCAACCATGGTCTCGGTGTCCAGTGGATCGCCGCGCTTGATCTTGCTGATCTTCTGCATCACGACAGCCATGAACGCGTCGTAGATCGATTCCTGGATCAAGGCACGCGATGGGCAGGTGCAGACTTCGCCCTGGTTGAAAAACGCCAGCACCAGGCCTTCGGCGGCCTTTTCAATAAACTGTGGCTCGGCCTGCATGATGTCTTCGAAGAAGATATTCGGCGACTTGCCCCCCAGCTCCACCGTACTTGGAATGATGTTCTCGGCCGCGCATTTCATGATGTGCGCGCCCACCGGAGTGGAGCCGGTGAAAGCGATCTTGGCGATACGCTTGCTGGTGGCCAGCGCCTCGCCGGCTTCACGGCCAAAGCCATGGACGATGTTCAAGACACCCGGTGGCAGCAGGTCGTTGATCAGCTCGGCGAAGATCATGATCGACAGCGGCGTTTGTTCCGCCGGTTTCAGCACCACGCAGTTGCCCGCCGCCAGCGCGGGCGCCAGCTTCCAGGCCGCCATCAGCAGCGGGAAGTTCCACGGAATGATTTGCCCCACCACGCCCAGGGGTTCATGGAAATGATAAGCCGTGGTCAGTTCGTTGATCTCCGCGGCGCCGCCTTCCTGGGCACGGATGCAACCGGCGAAATAACGGAAATGGTCGGCCGCCAGCGGAACGTCGGCATTCAGGGTTTCGCGCACGGCCTTGCCGTTGTCCCAGGTTTCGGTAACAGCCAGCACTTCAAGATGCTGTTCAATGCGGTCGGCAATGTTCAACAGGACCCGCGAGCGATCCTGTGCCGAGGTCTTGCCCCAGGCATCCGCCGCCCCATGCGCGGCGTCCAGCGCGAGTTCGATATCCGCGGCGGTGGAACGCGGGAACTCGGCAATCACATCACCGTTGATCGGCGAGGTATTGGTGAAGTATTCGCCAAAGACCGGCGCGACAAACTCACCGCCGATGTAATTGCCGTAGCGCGATTTGAAAGAAACGACAGCGCCTGGGGTTCCGGGGGGTGCGTAAATCATGATTGAGGCCTCTTTTCGGGTCGTTGTCTGTGGGTCGCACAGGCGATGAACAGATGTTAGAGAGCCTGCGCCGCCAAACGAATGCGCCCTTGGCAGGGGTCACCTTGTCATTTAGTCGTAAATTGCCTACCCCTGAAAAACCGCAAACGCGCAACAGCTCGTACTTTAGTACGGGTTTACCTGACTATCGTCGCATTCACAAAGCCTGGGCAGTGGCATGTAATGCCGTCATTACAAGAAAGGAATCGCCCCTTATGCCGCATACCCTGCTGCCTTTCCCTGGACAACGGATACGCCCCGCCGCCACCGCAATCAAAAATAAATAGGTGAAAGGCCATGTACAAAATTCTGATTGCCGATGATCACCCGCTGTTTCGTGAAGCCATCGCCAATGTGATCAGCGACGGTTTTCCGGGCAGCGAAGTGATGGAAACCGCCGACCTGGAGAGCGCGCTGGCACTGACTCAGCGCCATGACGACTTCGACCTGATTCTGCTCGACCTGAATATGCCTGGCATGCACGGCCTCAATGGTCTGATCAATCTGCGCAACGAGGCGCCCACCATCCCGGTGGTGATCGTGTCCGCCGAACAGGACAAACAGATCGTGCTGCAAGCCATCATGTATGGGGCGGTGGGCTTCATTACCAAGTCTTCGCCACGGGCGCAGATGACTGAAGCCATCGAACAGATCCTCAACGGCAACGTCTATCTGCCCGCGGACATCATCCACTCGCAGAAAACCGACACCCGCCGCAGCATGAACAGCGCCCCCGGCTTTGCGCCGGAGTTACTGCAGTCCCTGACCCGCAAGCAATTGCTGGTCCTGGAACGGATGACCAAGGGCGAGTCGAACAAGCAGATCGGTTACACCCTGGAAATCGCCGAGACCACCGTCAAGGCTCACGTCTCGGCCATCCTGCGCAAGCTCAACGTGCATAACCGGGTCCAGGCGATTCTCAGCGCCGGGGATATCGATTTCACCGCCTACCTGCGACGCTGAGTGGATCAACCCGCCGACTCCTTGCCCAGCAGATGGCTGATGGCAGTCTTGAGTTTCATCGGCCGCACCGGCTTGTGCATCAAGGTGTGGCCCAGCTCACGCATTTGCAGCTTCAGTTCGTTGCTGTAGTTGGCCGTGATCATCAGCGCCGGCAAGGGCAAGCCACGTCGGGCGTTGATCGTTGCCACGACATCGACACCGTTCTGCTCATGGTCCAGGTGATAATCGGCAATCAGCAGGTCGGCGTCGCAACGATAGTTATCCACCTGCCGCGCCAAGTCCTGCTCGGACAGCGCGGTGACAACCTGACAACCCCAGCTTTCCAGCAGTGTGCGCATCCCCGCGCAAATCGTCGCGTCATTGTCCAGCACCCAGATCCGTGCCCCGCGCAACCGCTCGAGCATGGGCTCGGTCATGGGTAACTGGATCTGTGGCTTGGGCGCGCTGAGGGTCAGCGGCACTTCGACGGCAAACATCGAGCCCTTGCCGGGGGTCGAGCGGACACTGATCTTATGCCCGAGTATTCCGGCGATTTTTTCGACAATGGCCAACCCGAGCCCCAACCCGCGATCCTGATGGGGCCGCTGCACATCGCCGCGTTTGAACTCCTGGAAAATTTCCTCGAGTTTGTTCTCGGCAATCCCGATACCGGTATCCCAGACCTCGATGGACAGCCGCTGGCGATGCCGACGACAACCCAGTACCACACGGCCAGTGCTGGTGTATCGGATGGCGTTGCTCAGCAGGTTGCGCAGAATCCGCGCAAGCAACTGGATATCGCTGCGTACCAGCGCCGAACACGGCACGAACGCCAGGCGCAAGCCCTCGCTGCTGGCCGCTTGCGCGAACTCGACCGCCAGGTTTTCCAGCAGTTCGCTCAGGGCAAACGGTGCAATATCGGCCTTGATCACCCCGGCATCCAGCTTGGAGATATCGACCAGCGTCCCGAGCAGATTTTCCACATCTTCCAGCGAATTGCTGACATTGCGCACCAGGATTGCGTTGGCCTCCGGCTCGCGGCGTTCCAGCAAGGCACTGGTAAACAGCCGGGCCGCATTGAGCGGCTGAAGCAGATCATGGCTGACGGCGGCCAGAAACTTGGTTTTCGACAGGTTGGCCTGCTCGGCCTCGAGCTTGGCTTCACGCAGACGCGACTCGACCCGAGTGCGCTCATCGATCTCGCGCAGCAGTTGGCTGTTCAGGGTGGTCAGCTCGGTGGTGCGTTCGCGAACGCGCAGCTCAAGGTTCTGATACGCCTGGTGCAGCGCTTCGGCGGTACGGCGACGTTCGGTGATATCGCGGATCAAGACAAAAATGCCGACCACTTCACCGTTGGCCAACCGATTGGGCACATAGGAGCGCAGCATGTAGCGCTCCTGATTGTTGATGTTGATCTCGGGGCATTCGAAGGTCACGCTTTCCCCCGCCAGGGCGCGTTCGACATAGGTTTCCAGGCGCTGGTAGTGCTCTTCGCTATGGACTTCGCGCAGGCTCTGCCCAAGCATCACGCCACGCGGCCAGCAGTACCACTGTTCATAGACCTTGTTGGTGAACTCATAGACCAGATCGGCGTTCAGGTAGGCAATCAGCGCAGGCACGTGGTCGGTGATCAGGCGAATCCAGCGCTCGCTCTCGCTGAGGGCTTCAGCATGCTGGTAGCGCTCGGTGATGTCCGTGAAGGTGTTGACGAAACCACCGGTGGGTAAGGGATGCGTGCGGATTTCCAGCACCCGGCCATCGTATAGCCGCTGCTCCCGCTCATGGATCACCCGGCCGTTGGCGTCGCGGCTGGCCGGCGTCAACAGCTCCAGTTCGCTGTCGGCGATGACCTCGGAAAACAGCCTGTGCGCGGCAACCGGGGCCAGCCCGCTCAGCTCCAGGAAACGCCGATTCCACAGTTCCAGGATGCCCTCGGCGTTGACCATCGCAACACCCTGGGACAGGTTGTCGACGGCCCGTTGCAGCAGGTGCGACTTTTGCGCGACGGCTTGCTCGCGGCGCATGGTTTCGCTGAGCTTGACTTCCGTGATGTCGGTAAACAGCATCACCCGGCCACCCTCGCGGGTCGGCCGCTCGCTGACCTGCAACCAGCGACCATCATTCAGACGATAGAGCAGGTGTGCGTCGGCGCTGTGGCGTGGCTCTTCACTGAACAGCCCGGTACTGGCCAGCAACCGCTTGACCTCGGTCAAGCGCATGCCGGCGATGATCCGTACCCGACTGTTGGCCCAGAACGCCTTGAAGCGGCTGTTGAACAGCACGATGCGCTGGTCTTCATCGAACAGCACGAACGCATCGGAAATACTTTCAATGGCATCGACCAGATGTTGATGGGCCGTTTCCGCCCGCAGGCGTGCGTCACTGAGCAGATTGTTGCTGGCCTTGAGCTCGGCCATGGCCTGATTCAACGCATCGGTACGCTCCCTGACCTGCTCGGCCAGGACCACCGAGTGCTGAAAGGCCGCATAGGAATCATTGCCTCTCGCGGTTCCGGACTCGACCCGTTCAATCAGCGCCGTATTGATCCGCCGCAGCTTGTGATTATCGCGCTGCAGTTGTTCGATCTGCGCCAGCAGCTCAGCGGGAGATGGCTGCACGGTTGCGTCCAATAGCGACCCCGGTGAAGGTCTGGTTGATATGCATGCCATTGAACTGTTCTCCGTAGGTGTTGAAACCTATCACCTGCTGCTCGCGCAGGAAGGCGCCGATCTGTTGGACGCTGCCATCGTCTTCCAGCTCCAGGCGCCGCAGGAAACAGTCGCAGCCGATGGTCAGCAGCAACGACCCCAAGCGCTCCCGCAAGCCATCGAACAGCGTCTGCAGGTTCGGTAGGAAGGGGCCAGGCGTCATGGCCGTGAGGACAATGCCGTTCTCCACCGCACAGTAAAAACTCAGGCTCAGGTCAGGATTGACCTGTTGAATGGCCCTGACGTAGTACTGATCGTTGATACGGACAGCCAGCGGGTGGGCGGCAAAAATCTGGTGATTGAGCTGCGCCACGGGCACCCCGATGATCTGCGCGTATTCTTCGGCCGCGGGCTCGGCATTGAGTTCGTAAACCCGGCGCGTGCTGCGGTCGGCGCGCGTGACCACCAGCTTTTCCGCACGCGGCAGAATGTGGTGGGTGGTGAACACTTCGAAGTCCAGCCAGGTATTGACCAACAGCACCACGGCCGCGCCGCTGTGGAATTCGCCGCCGAAGTACACATGGGTATGGGTCAGGTAGTTATCGTCTCCGGCAGAGCCGCCAAAGTGCGGGATATCGCCCAAGGCGGCGCTCAGCGCCCCAAGGACCATTTCCTCGCGGCTGGAGAGGCCGTCGAGGAGCGTCAGGGCGAAACTGTTGCCCTTGATCGGCGCCAGGCTATTGCTGCGACAGCCGCCGACCAGTCGCTCGACCATTTGCTGGGCGTCGATCAGGCTGAAACGCTCCAATTCGTCGATCAGCTCCGCGGCAATGGAAAAATGCCGATGATCAAAGCCCACCGCGGTCACGCAGCCTCGGCCATAGCCCTGCGGGGTGATTTCCCCGGCGCTGGTACAGCCCGCCACGCGAATGCCGCCAAAGCTCTGCTGCAACGCACTGCCCAGGGCCCGCAAATCGTATTCGACCGAACAAAAGAACAGCACAAACCCCAAGTGCGGGTGCAATAGCTGCCGTGCCAGCTCCTGGGCCACCTCTTGCGCTTCGGTTGCCATCGACATCGCGCTAACTACGCCGTCGGTTTGGGTCTGTCGCATAGTCGCCTTCCGCAAAGTGCGCTGTCTGATCCCTCAGTCTACGAAGACTGGACCCGGGTCCGTATCCTACTTCGGTAGGGGGTCACCCCTGCGATGGGAGGAAGCCGCGTGCCATTACGACCAAAGACCCCCATTGCGAGGACTAAAGGACCATTTAACCGTCATGCCATCGTTCCTAGGATGAGTCCGTCTTGATGAATGCACCACCGGCCGTTCGGGCCAATAATCACAATAACGAGGGCTAGTCATGAGCAGCACGTTCTTCATTCCGTCCGTAAACATGATGGGCATCGGCAGTCTCGATGAAGCCATGGTCGCCATTCGCAGATACGGCTTCCATCACGCGCTGATCGTCACCGACGCCGGGCTGGCAAAAGCAGGTGTCGCGAACAAGGTCGCCAAACTGCTCGAGGCACAGGACATCCAGGCGACCATATTCGATGGGGCCAAACCGAACCCGACCGTCAGTAACGTCGAAAACGGTCTGGAGCAACTCAAGCTCAGCGGCGCCGACTTCATCATCTCCCTCGGCGGCGGCTCGCCCCATGACTGCGCCAAGGGCATCGCCTTGTGTGCCGCCAATGGTGGGCATATCAGTGAATACGAGGGCGTCGATCAGTCCGCCAAGCCACAAATGCCACTGATTGCCATCAATACCACCGCGGGCACGGCCAGTGAGATGACGCGCTTTTGCATCATTACCGACGAAACCCGCCACGTAAAAATGGCCATCGTCGACCGCAACGTGACACCACTGCTGTCGGTCAACGACCCTTCGTTGATGGCCGCCATGCCCAAAGGCCTGACTGCCGCCACTGGCATGGATGCGTTGACTCACGCCATCGAAGCCTACGTGTCCACCGCGGCCACGCCGATCACCGATGCCTGCGCGCTCAAGGCCGTGGAGCTGATCTCCGCCAACCTGCGCAACGCGGTCACCAACGGCGGCGACATGCAGGCACGGGAGAATATGGCCTACGCACAGTTCCTGGCCGGGATGGCGTTCAACAACGCCTCCCTTGGCTATGTGCACGCCATGGCCCACCAACTGGGTGGTTTCTATGACCTGCCCCACGGTGTCTGCAACGCAATATTGCTGCCACACGTAGAGAGCTTCAATGCCAGCGTTTCCCAGGCTCGCCTGACGGACGTCGCCAGTGCGATGGGGCTCGACACCCAACATCTTGACCACGAGCAAGGCGCGGCAGTGGCGATTGCCGGCATCCGCAAGTTGTCCCTGGACGTTGGCATTCCAGGTGGTCTGGCGGAATTGGGCGTCAAGCTGGCGGACATTCCGACACTGGCGGCCAATGCCATGAAAGACGCCTGCGGCTTCACCAACCCGCGGACTGCCGAACAGGCGCAAATCGAAGAGATTTTCCACGCCGCGATGTGATTGCGACACGATGGGTGCCAGGAACCCGACCGGTCTCCTGGCGCTCAAGTTCGATCAGGATTGAGCGCCCCGGCCCGGCCCGCGCGATAGACCGAAAGGCCGTAGAAAGCCAGCGCCAAACCCGCCAACACGCCCCCAACCACGCCGACATAGGCAAACCCCAGTTGCCGCCCCACCCAACTGCCCACCAGCGCCCCACCACCGATACCGATGTTGTAGATCCCCGAAAACAGCGCCATTGCCACATCGGTGGCGTCCGGTGCCAGCACCAGCACCTTCGATTGCAGCGACAGCCCGAAGCCCATGATCGCCATGCCCCAGAACACGCTGAGTACCCCCAGCGTCGAGACCTCGCCGCTCAAAGGCAACAGCAACGCCAGGCACAGCACCAGCAAAAACGTGGTCGCCAGCAGAAAACGCTGCGGGTGTTGCCGATTGAATCGACTGAACAGCAGCGAGCCGAAAATCCCAGCACCGCCGAACAGCAGCAGGATCAGGGTCACCACCTCGCCGCTCATGCCGGCCACGGTTTTGATGAACGGCTCGATATAACTATAGGCTGTGAACTGAGCCGTGATCACCGCCGCCGTCAGGCCGTAGACCGCCACCAGCGCGGGACGCTTGAACAGTACCGGCAGGCTTCTCAGGGAGCCCGAGTTCTGGCTCGGCAGCAGCGGCAGGCTTCGGCCCAGCCAGAGCACCAGGGCGCCCGCCATCAGCGCAATCACCAGAAAGGTGATGCGCCAGCCCATGGCTTCGCCGAGCAAGCGGCCCAGCGGAATCCCCAGCACCAAGGCCATGGACGTGCCGGTCGCCAACAGGCCCAGCGCCTGCACCTGCTTGCCCGCCGGCGCCACCCGCACCGCGAGGGACGCGGTGATGGACCAGAACAGCGCATGGGACAAGGCGATGCCGATCCGGCTCACCAGCAGGACGCCAAAGCTTGCGGCCAGGCTGGACAGCACATGGCTGACAATGAACAGGCCGAACAGCACCATCAACAGCCTGCGCCGCTCGATGTTGCGGGTGAGCAGCATCACCGGCAGCGACGTCAGGGACACCACCCAGGCATAGATCGTCAGCATCAGCCCGACCTGTGCGCTGGACAGGTCGAAGCTGTCGCCGATGGCGCTCAACAGGCCGACCGGCACGAATTCGGTGGTATTGAAGACAAAGGCGGCCAATGCCAGCGCAATGACCGGTTGCCAGTTGTCGGTGTTCTCGGTGGCGGGGCTACTCATTTGAAATCCGTCATGCGCTATCGAAGACCAACTGGCTGCTGGTTCAGGGTTCCGGTTAACCGGCGGCGCAACAGCACCGTCCACTGCTAGTGGTGGTCAGACGTCATTATGCCCCTGGCGCCGGAGTACAACATGGGTGGCTTTCTCCGATGCAACGAACTCAACGCATTCGTATCCCAGAGCGCGCGCGTCAATCCCCTCGAACAGTCGCTCTCCGCTGCCCAGCAGGACCGGCGAAATAGCGATATGCAGCTCATCGATGAGGCCCGCATGCAGATATTGCCGGATAGTCTCAGGTCCGCCGCCAATGCGCACATCCATTCCGTTGGCCGCTTCGCGCGCCCGGTCAAGCGCCTCGTGAATACCGCCCGTGATGAAGTGGAACGTCGTTCCGCCTTCCATCTGGATGGGCGCGCGCGCGTGATGAGTCAGGATGAACGTTGGAACATGATAGGGTGGATTGTCCCCCCACCAGCCCTTCCAGTTCAGGTCGGGCCAGGCACCGCGAATCGGGCCGAACATGTTTCTGCCGAGAATCCAGGCACCCACGTTCTTGAAGCTCCGCGCGGCGAAGTCGTCATCGATCCCCGTTGTGCCAGCGTCGGCGCCAAACAGGGCCTGCTGGAATGTGCGTGTCGGGACCAGCCACTGGTGTAACTCTGTCCCGCCCACGCCGAGCGGATGACTCATGTCCTGATCCGGCCCCGCTCCGTATCCGTCAAGCGAGACAGTAAAGCCCGCAACTCGAACGCGTGTCATTTTCATGCCCTCCTTTAGATTGACAGATTGACGCCTCACTCCATGTCGACAGCCGTTCTGCCGCATAACTCCAGACATTTCTGAATAACATCCGCGGAAAGAGTCACGGAGAACCGCTCCCGGCACGGTTTTGCATGGATCTCGTGTCATTTTGCACCCTGTCAACCGGGGATGAAAAGCTACGGAGCAAAAGCCTTCACTTGCTCATTCGACATGGCGACGGCCGGGTGGGTTACGACAAGAACCGGGTTATTCCGAATGAGTCAACGCATACGCCGATCCTGCGGCGCCGCGCCGTGTCGGACACATCGACCAGACACATTGCACACCAATAAAAACACCGCTCAAAGAGCGGCGTTTTTACCCATGGAACGGGGAACGAGCCTGACACCTAGCGTGGCGGTCTCAGGCCTCGCCGTCCCAGGGACGGTCTCCGTTCGCGTCCTTGATACGGGTCGGCAGGCCCATCGCATCCAGCGCCTTGAGGAACGGCTCAGCCGGCAGCTCCTCGACATTGGCCATGCGCCGCACGTCCCACTCACCGCGAGCGACCAGCAAGGCGGCCGCCACGGGTGGCACGCCCGCGGTATAGGAAATCCCCTGGCTGTCGGTTTCGGCGTAGGCTTCCTCGTGGTCCGCCACGTTGTAGATGAACACTTCACGCGGCTGGCCATCCTTGGTGCCCTTGACCAGATCGCCGATACAGGTCTTGCCGGTATAGCCCGGCGCCAGCGAGCTTGGGTCAGGAAGCACGGCCTTGACCACTTTCAGCGGCACCACTTCCAGACCTTCGGCGGTCTTGACCGGTTGCTCGGAGAGCAGGCCAAGGTTCCTGAGTACCGTGAACACATTGATGTAGTGTTCGCCAAAGCTCATCCAGAAACGCACATTGGGCACGTCGAGGTTCTTCGACAGCGAGTGCACTTCATCGTGGCCGGTCAGGTACAGGTTCTGCGCGCCGACCACCGGCAGGTCGTCGGTGCGTTTGACTTCGAACATGGTGTTGCTGGTCCACTGGCTGTCCTGCCAGCTCCATACCTGTCCGGTGAACTCGCGGAAATTGATTTCCGGGTCGAAATTGGTGGCGAAATACTTGCCATGAGAACCGGCATTGACGTCAAGGATGTCGATCGAATCAATGCGGTCGAAATACTGCTGCTGCGCCAACGCCGCATAGGCGTTGACCACACCCGGGTCGAAGCCCACACCGAGGATCGCGGTGATGTTCTTCTGCTTGCATTCCTCGAGGTGCGTCCACTCGTAGTTGCCATACCAGGGCGGCGTCTCGCAGACTTTGCCCGGCTCTTCATGAATGGCGGTGTCCAGATAAGCCACGCCGGTATCGATGCAGGCACGCAGCACCGACATGTTCAGGAAGGAGGAACCGACGTTGATGACGATCTGTGATTCGGTTTCGCGGATCAAGGCCTTCGTCGCTTCGACATCCAGGGCGTTCAACGGGAAGGCCTGGATATCGGCGGGCACTTTGAGGCTGCCCTTGGCCTTGACGCTGTCGATGATGGCCTGGCATTTGGAGATGTTGCGCGACGCGATAGCAATACGACCGAGTTCGTCGTTGTGCTGCGCGCACTTGTGGGCCACCACCTTGGCGACACCTCCTGCACCAATGATCAGTACGTTCTTCTTCAATTATCTATTTCTCTTTTTTCTGCCAGCTTAGGAAAGGCTGGACAGGTAGTCGTTGTAACCAAACTCACGAACCACCTCGACACTTCCGTCGAGTTGCTTCACCACTATGGACGGCATTTTCAGGCCGTTGAACCAGTTTTTCTTGACCATTGTGTAACCAGCTGCGTCGATAAACGACAGCCGATCGCCGATGGCCAGCGGACGATCAAATTGATACTCACCGAAAATATCTCCGGCCAGGCAGGATTTACCGCAAACCATGTAGGTGTATTCGCCCTCGCTGGGTGCCAGCTTGGCGTTCAGGCGGTAGATCAGCAGATCGAGCATGTGCGCCTCAATGGAGCTGTCCACGACCGCCAGGTGCTTGCCGTTGTAGAGGGTGTCGAGCACGCTGACTTCCAGCGAGGCGCTCTGGGTGATCGCCGCTTCACCCGGTTCCAGGTAAACCTGCACGCCGTACTTTTGCGAGAAGGCCTTGAGGCGCGCGCAAAAGGCATCCAGTGCGTAGCCTTCGCCGGTGAAATGGATACCGCCGCCGAGGCTGACCCACTCGACCTTGTGCAACAGGTGGCCAAAGCGCTCTTCGATGGCGCACAGCATCTGATCGAACAAGCCGAAGTCGCCGTTCTCGCAGTTGTTATGGAACATGAAGCCGGAGATCTGCCCGATGACCTGTTCGATCCTGGCCGGGTCCCATTCGCCCAGGCGGCTGAACGGTCGCGCCGGGTCGGCCAGCAGATAATCCGAGCTGCTCACCTGCGGGTTGACCCGCAGGCCGCGCACCTTGCCGGCTGAAGCCTCGGTATAGCGCTGCAACTGGCTGATGGAGTTGAAGATGATCTTGTCGCAGTTGTCGAGCATCTCCTCGATCTCGTCGTCGGCCCAGGCCACGCTGTAGGCGTGGGTCTCGCCGGCGAACTTCTGTCGACCGAGCTTGAGTTCGTAGAGCGACGACGACGTGGTGCCATCCATGTATTGCTGCATCAGGTCAAACACCGACCAGGTGGCGAAGCACTTGAGTGCCAGCAGGGCCTTGGCCCCGGACTGTTCGCGCACGTAAGCGATCTTCTGCATGTTCGCCAGCAGCTTTTGTTTGTCGATGAGGTAGTACGGCGTCTTGATCATTTCAAGGCCTCCGACATGGCCAGTCAAAAAAGGATGCGCATTGTGCCCTCACTGACTACAGATCGAAAGAGCAGAAAGCTCAACTCGCCGGCCCACCTTGATGCTTTTTGAGGGATATACAACCTTTTCGCCACTCTCTTCGCATTCCATGATTGGCCCAGGAGATCAAGCCAGATCTCTCGGGCGGCCGGCGAATTCGTGGGTGGTAGATGATCAGGACTGAGGTTGCAGGCTGGTTTTGATGCTAGTGACGACACAGTTGCGGCCTTGGTGTTTCGCGTCATAGAGGCGTTGATCGGCTACACGCAGAATTTCTTCGATGGAGTCCCCGTCACGTCCGGATTGCGATACGCCGATGCTCACTGTGACCCTGGTCAGCCGCTGCTGGCTGATATTGAAAGAAGTCGTTGCAATGCTGCTTCGCAGACGCTCGGCGATTACCTGTGCACCTTCGAGTGAAGTCTGGGGCAGCAGTATCATGAACTCTTCCCCGCCCACTCGGGCTACGCCGTCGTAAGGCCGGATCGATTCGAGACACTCCTGCACGAACCTCTTGAGGATGTCATCGCCCACCTGATGCCCAAAGCGATCATTGATCGACTTGAAATTGTCCAGGTCGAGCGCCAACACCGAGAACGGCACGCCGCTGCGCTTGGCCCGGTCAATTTCGGCATCGACCCGCTCCATGAAACGACGCCGATTGTCAGCGCCCGTCAGTGGATCGGTCGCGGCAAGGTGGCCGAGTTCCTGATTGGTACGCTGGAGTTCCCGCAGGGCACTTTCAGCGTACGCCATCGACTCGGCAAGACGCACCATCAACTCCCCTTGACTGTAAATCTTCGAGAACGACCGAGTGGAGAGGAACGCTTGCGCCACTCCATAGCTCAGCAGGAAAAATCCAGCGGCGAAGATCGCATGGGCGAGCCACCACATATGGTTCCAAGGACGCCCCAGGATGAAGGCCAGGGATGACAACGCGAACGCGGTGACCGAGATGGCAAAAATCACCATCAGTGGCGAACGGAAACGACGCAACAGGAGCATGACCACATTCAATGCGGAAAAAACCAGGGCGCCCCCCTCCAGCGAGAGACGTACCGCAAGATTGCCGGCGATCGACGAGTTCGCGACGAACGCCACTGCCAGGTCAACCAGCAGGAACAGCCCTATCCAGATCAACCACGGCCGTGGCTTTGTTCGTTGGTCCGCAGCATCAGGTGGTCGATTGTACGACAGCATGCCGACCAACAGCAGAATCGCCATGACCAGCCGAGAGGCCGGTCCGTAAAGCAGGAAAAGCCAGATATTGGAGTGGGCGAACCCGGTGAATGCGCCATGCAACGCATAGATCATCACAAAACCGAGAAATCCCAACGTCATCCAGCGCAGCAGCGGATCTCCCGATGACTGATAGCAGCACCAGGTTACGTAAGTAACAAACAAACCCTCCAAGGTGGCAGCCGTGATCGCAATGACATGGAACGTGTGGTTCTCGAATAAAAGGGTCGGGTCCTGAAAGAAATACAGGTAGCCAATCAGATAGGCCGGAACAAACGCAAACCCTGCGAGCAGCAAGCAGGCATAAAACTTGACTACAAGATGGATAGGGTCGGACGGCTCGTCGGTAGCGATAAAATTGTTCATGGCTCCCTCATGCAAATTCCCTTTACCCAGACCGATCGGGTGCCAACTCCAAAACCACCGATATACCTACGGCTCCCCGCATCATGATGTAAAGATCTTACGAGTTGATGTTTTGAACTCCCATTGTAGACCACCCACCCATATCCACTGCTGAAGTCGGAAAAACCATATAAAAAATCAACCAACAACAAATATCTCACTTTTTCATCCGTTCAAGGTCGGCGGCCCCCCTTGAAAAGAAGAGCGCAAAACTACTTCAACCGCCCCGCCCCACCCAACCAACCTGGCGCGCCTTTCTGCAACCATTCAGTGGCCGCGGGATTGTGTTTGACGCGGCTATCCAGAAACGCCACGCCAATGGCCTGAATCGCCGCCACTTGCTTGGGATCCGGGGCCGGCTCGCCCGCTATCGGGCCATGGAAACCGCCAGCGGATTTGGCACCGCGCTTGTGCCCTCTACCCTTGGAAGCATCGCCGGACGGCTCGCTGCCCTTGTCGGCCTTTTTCGACGGTCGGTTGAACAACTCGGTACCGGACAAGGTCTTGTGCGTCGCTTTGTTCAGCTCCAACTGGACGCTGCCAGCCGCCGTCACCGACTCGCCCAACACTTGTCGCTGGCGATAGGAACTGACCCAGTTGAACGGGTCTTCATCCTCCTGACCGGTCATCGACAGCACGGGCACCGACACCTGAGCGAACGCCTCTGGCCGGGCGCCGGCCTCCACATAAGGGCTGAGCAGCAACACCGCTTTGGGCTGAATCGCGACGCCCGACGTAGCGCCGGGCTCCTGCGCCCCGGCCAATGCTGCAGCGGTCTGCGCGCCTAAATCAAAGCCGGCCACCACAACCTGGTTCCAGTCGATGGCCGCCAGTTGTGCGTCGCCTTTCGCGGCCCGTGCCCGAACCTCAGCCAGGACTTTCTGCAATGTGGACAGCCTGTCGCGCAAGGCGGCAGCGCTGTAATGACTGCTCGCCAGCCCACGGAAGTTGCCGTCCAAGGCCTGTGTCGAAGCAAAAATCGACGGATCATAGGCCTGCCCCTGAACAGACAGCACCGCATAACCGGCTTGCGCCCAGGCCTTGCGCCACTCCATCCCACCGGAGGCCGACTCGCCCAACCCCGGGAGGTAAATAATCAGCGGCGAGCGCTCATGGGTAGCCGGCGCCAACCACTCCACCTCCACCGATTGCTGATCGAGTTGCCAGATTGCGCCCCAGCCGGCGGTTTCGTTGTGGGACGGTTGATAGGCGCTGGCCAGGTCTTTATTGACCCGCTCGGCGAAGTCGATACGCGGGTCTGGCGGATCGCCCGCACAACCAGAGATCAATCCCAGGCTGCCCACCAAGGCGCCCACCGCTAGCCAGTACCGAGGTTGAAGGTTCATTCGATTCACAAGGTCGTCAAGATCAAGAGGGTTGGCAGCGTAACCGACCCGCTGGCGAACGAGGCGCAAGGGCAGGTAAAGAATGGGTAAAGGGTGCCACCTGATCCGAAGATCGTGTCCCAGGACGTGGTGTCAATGGAGAACGGCACAAAAGTCGTCAGCGATGCCTGGGTGTCATTGGCCCGGGAGCTCAAGGCTTTTGAGAAACCCTGCAACCAGCGCGTTGAACGCCTCGCCTTGATCATCGTGTACATAGTGACTCGCGTCGGCGACCTCCGCCGTCCGAACGTGCGGGTTGCTGGTACTCATGGCCTGCAGCATCGCGGGCGGCAGGAAGTCCGAGCGGCCACCGCGAATGAACAGGGTCGGGCAATCCAGCGCGCGCACCGCCGGCCACAGGTCTGTCGGCTCGATACTCAGGCGCGCCTGGGCAATACCCTGCTGATCATGGCGCCAGGTGATCACGCCCTCGCTCTCTTTCATTGAATGAGCGAGCCTTGACGCCTGGCCCTGTTCCGACAAGCCCGGGCGCGAAGCCCGCCAGAATGCGCGAGCCGCGTCCCAGCTCTCGAACTGCAACGGCGTTTGGCTCATCTCGCGACGAATGCGCGCGGCGCCATCGCCCTGGCTTGAGGAGCCGGGCCCGATGTCTTCGATCATCAAGCCCAGCAGTCGTCCCGGGTTCTGCCGCGCATATTCAAGGGCGTTGGCGCCGCCTAATGAGTGCCCCAGCAATACATACCGCGACAAACCGAGATGAGCGACAAAGTCCTCGAGGTCTTCGACATACGACTGCGTGTGGTAGCTGCCGGGCGCGGCCCAATCGCTCAGCCCCCGACCGCGCTGGTCCAGGGCATAGATGCAGTAGCCCGCCCCCAACGACTGCACCAGCGATTCCCAGGTTTGTGCATAGGCGCGCAAGCCGTGTAACAGCACCAGGGGCACGCCGGTCGATTCGCCCCAGCGCAAAAAATGCAGGCGCAAGCCCGAGCGGTTGGTAAAGAAACAGCTGTCAGAAGTCATCGGTTTGTTCCTTTGTGCAGGGCTCCGGCCGATCTAGAATCGATCGAAGCGATAAGGGCTTGGGTCAATGATTGGCGTATGCCCGCAGACAAGATCCGCCGCAAGCTGACCTGCCGCTGGCGACGTGCCAAAGCCGTGCCCCGAGAAGCCGGTGGCCACGGTCAGCCCCGGAATCTGCGCGACCGGCCCAATGACCGGGTTGGAATCTGGCGTGACGTCGATGGTGCCGGCCCAGGCCTGGGCGATCCGTGCCTGTTCGAAAACCGGCCAGGCCGCCATGAGGTTGTTCAGCGCGTCGTTATTGAGCCGCGGGTTGGCGGCCGGGTCCTGAACCCTGACGCGCTCGAATGGGCTGACGCTGTCGGATTTCCAACGCCGGGCAAGCGCCAGGTCATTGAAAAAAGGTTTGCCCAACGATACGTTCAGAACGCTGCGTTGCGCACGGAATTGCGGCATATATCGCTTGGCGAGCAACAAGTGATCGAGGGTCAGGAAGGCATCCAGTTTGCCGCGCTGGGTAATGATGAAGCCGCCGTCCCTGTGCTTGCGAAACGAAAAATCAGGTGCACCGACAGCAATTTCCGTCGGTCCCTCCATTGGCTGGGTACGCAGCACCGAGCAGGTCAAGGGCAAGGTCGGCAACGACACGCCGAGGTTGCCGAGAAAGCGCCGTGACCACATCCCCCCCGCAAGCAACACATGATCGCAGCGAATTTCACCTTTCTCCGTGACCACGCCACTGACCGTTCCGGCGGACATCTGCAGAGTACGGACTGCGCACTGTTCGATAATCACCACGCCCTTGGACAAGGCCGCCTTGGCGATGGCGCTGCTGGCCAGCGTCGGTTCGGCACGCGCATCGGACGCTGTGAAAATGCCGCCGGCCCAGTCCCCCACGCCGCCTGGCACCAACGCGTCAATCTCGCGTTTGCTGAGCAACCGTGAATCCAACGACAGATGCTCCACCGACTTCAGCCATCCCTCATGCAGCGCCATCTGCGATGGGGTACGGCCGACGAACATGATGCCTTCCTGGCGATACCCGACATCCGCCCCGACCCGCTCGGGCATCTGCGCCCACAAGCGGTCCGCGGCGAGGGCCAGGGGGATATCGGCCGCGTGGCGGCTGGTCTTGCGTACCCAGCCCAGGTTGCGTGACGACTGCTCACCGGCGATATGGCCTTTTTCCAGCACTACCACCGAGATATTGCGTTCGGCCAATGTCAGCGCGGCAGTCAGGCCGATAATCCCGCCGCCAATGATGACGACAGAGGTCGCGGTGGGAAGCTCGGTGGACGTTTTCACAGGCGCAATAGTCGGTGCCATATTCAAGACTCGGTAAGCGAATGAAGTCGACCGCGCTTGCACACGGCCGCGTGACAGTTACTGCGAGAGTCGAATGACTTCAACTTGCGCCTTCGACGCGTTGCGATACGCCGTCACTTCCAGTTCCACCTTGTAGACCGTCGAGCCCAGCGGCGGACAGGTGACGGTGCTGGCCGGATCAACGCCGCGAAACTTTTCACCGATCAGGGTCATCACGGCGGGTACGTCCTTGGGGTCCTGGATGAACACCCGCGAACACACCACATCAGCAAGACTCGCATCGACCGCCTTCAGGGCCGACTCGATGTTGGCAAATACCTGGTGCGTCTGTTCGAGGATATCTTCCGGAATCAGCTTGGTTTGCGGGTTTCGGCCTGCGGTGTTGGAGACGTAGATCCAGTTGTCCACGACCACCAGGCGCGAATAGCTGGCCTGATCTTCAAACGGGGAACCGGTCTTGAGCTTGATGATTCTTGTCATGTCGAATGCCTTGTCAAAGTAAGTGTTGGGCGGCTTAACGCAGCACCGGGGTTTCCCACAGGTTCAAGGTGACGCCGATGCCTTTTTCGATCGCGTTGCGGTACACGACCGTGCCCCAGGCCACGTCTTCCACGGGCATGCCGCCCACCGACATGATGATGACTTCTTCATCGTTCTTACGGCCTGGCGCGGCGCCGGCGATGATCTTGCCGATGTCCTCGACGTCTTCGAGTTGCATCTTGCCTTCGGCGATCATGTCCATGAAGCGCACGCCAATCACCGGCACGCAGTGATGCGCGGGCTTGGGCAGTTCTTCAAACCAGGCTTGGTAGAGGCCGGTGTTGTCCAGCACCTTGCGCACGTCGGGCTGTTCCATTCCCTCGTCAAGGGAGCAGGACGCCGGCATCGCCAGGAACGCGCCCGGCTTGACCCATTCGCGCTTCACAATTGGGTAGTTCGAGGGGTCGCCCACCTCGCCGGAGCTACAATAAGTAACAAGGTCCGAGTCGCGGACCACCTCTTCAAGGGTGTCGACCACTTTTATCGTGGTGATTTGTGGGTAGGTCTCTTTGACCCAGGCGATAAAGTCATCAAGGCTCTTCTGACCACGACCTTTGATCTTCAGCGTGTCGAGATGCGGGCATACCGCGATGAACGCCGCCAGCGTGGTCTTGCCCATCACGCCCGGGCCCAGCAGGCCGACGACCTTCGAGTCCTGGCGTGCCAGGTGACGCGCGCCCACGCCGGGAATCGCACCGGTGCGGTAGGCGGACAGCAGGTTGGCCGACATATGGGCCAAGGGTGCGCCAGTGTCGGGGTCGTTGAGGGTGAACATCAAAATCGAGCGCGGCAGGCCCTTTTCGCGGTTGGCGATATTGGAGCCGTACCACTTCACGCCTGCGGTGCAAAAGCTGCCGCCCAGGTAGGCGGGCATGGCCATCATGCGGCGGTCGGCGGTGGGCTTGGGCATGTTCGGGAAGGGCGAATCCTGCGGGAAGATGACCATCGCGCCATGGGAATCATTGTTCGGGCCGGCCATGCGATAGTCGCCGGCGTACAGCAGGCCGAACATCTCCTCCATCGTATTCACGCACGCCAGCATATCGGTCACGCCCGCGCGGATCATGTCCTGCTCGGAGAGGTAGATGAAGTCGATTTTTGTATTTGTAGACATAGTTATTCTCGGGCTGAAGGTGATATCGCTACGGTAGGCGCAGCTCCACGCTATCGACGTCGAGTATCAGGTGGCGGTCTTCGGCGGTATTGTAGATTTCGGACATGCGCAGTTGGCCCACGCGCAATAGTTGGCGCATTTAATGCCTGAAAATTCTCCTATCGCTGTCCATCGAAGGTGCGACCATGATCAAACAGCGCGCGCCGACTCCCCGGCAGCACACGGCAAACGAACAACCCTGGTTCGTGCTCAACTCTTCACGGTATTCGGTCATGCCCTCCGAGCACCCGGCGATCTCGCATTTCTATGCCTTCGATGTGGCGCAATCGACCAATCTACTGGCCGTGCCGGACGGTTGCGTGGACATTGTTTTCGACTGTGATGCGACGCGCCCCAGCGCCAGGATCTGTGGCACACCGCTGGCCGCCCAGGCGGTCGAGTTGCACCAGAACCATCACTACTTTGGCGTGCGCTTTTCACCGGGTGTCATTCCCGGTTTCATCAATGTGCTGGCCGAGGAATTGACCGAACGGGAGCTCGACCTGCTGGAGGTCTCGGGGTTTGCCCAGCGCATCTTCGAAAGTATCGTTCAGACACCGCAGTTGGCCGAGCAAATGCGGCTGTTCAACGACTACCTGGCCCCGCGCCTGATGGGTAAGACGTCAACCCTTACGGCCATGGTCATTCAGCAGGCACTACGCCATCGCGGTGATATTCGGATTCGGCAACTGGAAGACCTCAGCGGCTATACCAGCCGCACGCTGCACCGACAGTTCAGCCAGGACACTGGTATGTCGCCCAAGACCTTTTGCCGAATCATCCGCTGCCAGGCAGCCCTGGAAACCCTCAATACCCAACAGGATGTATCGTTTTCGACGCTGGCCCTCGACCTGGGCTTTGCCGACCAATCGCACTTCCTGCGCGACTTCAAGAAACTGGTCAGCACCACGCCCTGCGACTACCAACGCAAAATGGCGCAGAACGCCTATGCCGACCGGATCAGTTATGCCTGATCACACTTGTGTGTGGACGTTCAACGCATCGCTCTGAGCGTTTCGGACGGGGACTCGCCAAACAGTTCCCGGTAGTGCGCGGCAAAGTGGCTCAGATGAAAAAAACCCATCGCCACCGCAATCTCACCGACGTTCTGGACACAGGCAGGGGTTGCGATCAAACGACGGCGGACCGCATTGAGGCGCAGATTGCGCAGGTATTCGACAGGACGCATTCCGGTCACCGACTGAAAACTGTTCTGCAGGGTTCGGCGGCTCACCCGCAGGTGTTCGCATAGATCGAGAATACTCAGGGGTGTATCGCCACTGGCATCGATCAACTCCTGACAGCGCTTGACCAGGTAAGCACTCACGGCGAAATTGCCGCGACGACAACGTACCTCATCGGTGGCGTGGCTGAACAAATCGAGGAACGCGTTGAGCAGTTCGTCCTCCAGCATCTTCTCGGCCGTTGGGCTGATAGCGTCGGTCTGCTCCAGAAGGCGATGAAACAAGGGTTGAATACGCTGGCGTATCCGCAACAGCAACCCGTCATCCACACAGAGCTGAGACGTGGTCTTCAAGCGCTTGAGCTGATCGCTGGACAATTCGAAGGCCGCCAGTTTGGCGAAGCGTACCGTGTCGACGTTGAGCGCGAAGAAGTGCATGCCTTCAGGTGCGTGCAATACAAACTCCTCGGCGTCGCGCAACAGCACCACGCTGTGAGTGCCCACCTGTTGCCCCTGCACCACCGGCGCGCTACCTAAAGACATGGCCGCGCACAACCGACCTTTCGGCGCATAGCCGCGCTGCACCACACGTTTGTCCAGGACTTCCTGGAAGATCTGAAAGCGATCGGCGGACAACTGCCGCAGTTCACTGGTCAGGCAGCCACGACCGAGCTGATCATACACTTGCCGCCAGCCCCGGATGGAGCCGGCGTGTTGTTGAGAGTCATTGAAGGTTCGAACTTCAGCGAGCATGGTCGTCGTTCCTCGGTGGCCCCGCTGTTTTTATCGGCCTGAAAGGGACTCGGTCATCCATGACGACAGCCAGCATTCACACAGGGGCGGTGTCCGCCGTGAACACCAAAGCCAGTTCCGTGCCAAACATCTGCAGACGGTAGGTGGTGGGTTGGATATTCATCGGCGGCAACAGCGCCCCCGACAGCACGACCTGCCCGGCCTCCAGCCGTTGACCGTCGGCCAGCAGACGCCGAATCAGCCAGCAGAAATTGGCCAGCGGGCTCTCCTCTCGGTCCTGGGTATCCCCGTGGCCGCAAAGCGCGCCTCCGCATTCCAGGCGATACATCACGCTGGCGTGCCGTACCGGATCGAAAGGAATGCGCGGCCCGAGGCAATAAAGCCCCGCCGCCGCGTTATCGGCAAGAAAGGCGCCCACTCCGAAATTCCAGCCCCGCCAACGGCAGTCGGCGATCTCGAATGCCGGCGCGACCTCGCCGATGGCGGCCAGAATATCCTCGTCGCGGTAGTCACCCGGCATCAGGGTACGCCCCAGCACAATCGCCATTTCGATCTCCAGCTTGGGCTGGATCAATCGCGAGAGCGTCAGCGCCGTGTTTGGCTGAACCAACATGCGATCCGTGAGACCGCCATAGACCGGCTGGTCAAGGTCGAAGCGCTTTTGCGCGGCGCTGCCGGCGAAGGCGATCTTCCAGCCGCTCAATTGCTCGCCGGCGGCCTGGCGGCGGTCCAGCGCCTGGCGCTGCAGCGCATACCCGGCAAACAGATCCATCGCCTCCGGGGCCAGTGGCGCAATGGCTTGCGCCGTGCGCGTGGCCTGATGCAGCTGGTCAAGCAGCGCATTGCCGCTGTTCATGAGAGTTGCTCCGCCAACTTGCGCAGTACCCCTTCCAGCCTCTGCGGAGTGGTAATGGCGGCGACAAACCGATCCGGGCGCACCACCACGATGCAGTCGCGCACCTTGGAGAACCATTCGCCCAGGCGATTATCCACGTCCTCCACGCTGATGGCGTCCGTGGCCGTCAAGGGCTGCTGACGGCCGCTGCCACTGCGCGAACGATTGACCTGAATAAAACGCGTGTCCCAGCGTGCCCAATACGTGGCCATTTCCTCGCTGAGTTGCTCGCGCGGGTTCACCCGATACCCCAGCACCGCATAGGAGTCGCCCAGCACTTCATCCAGACGTCGACGCTGCCCTTGGGCATCTTCGATAGACGGCTGCACAAACAGCTGGCCGACCAGATCATCCTCACGCAATTCGGCACGTTCGTGATGGACCAGGCCCTTGGTAATGGTGGCCTTGGGTTTGAATTTGAACTCCAGCAGGTGCGAGCGCAGGTTGTCGACGCTGTTCACCGCCTGGAACAGCCAGTCGCGCACGCCGGCCATCAGCGGGTTGGTCAGCCCCAATACCGCGCCCATATTGTCGGCCAGGGCCACCAGTTCGGTGGCGTGCCCGCGGCGTTCCTGGTCGTAGCTGGCGAGGATCGCGTGCGAGGCCCGCCCCTGGACGATCGCCGCCAGCTTCCAGGCGACGTTGGCCACGTCCCGCAGCCCGGAATTGAGGCCTTGCCCGGCCCAGGGTGGCGAGATATGCGCGGCATCGCCGACCAGCGCCACACGCCCTTGGACAAACCGCGCCGCGACTCTGGAATGGTGGGTATAGGCGCGGATGCGGATGATGTTCAACTGCTCGACCGCGTCGCCGATATGCCCGCGGATCAGATCACGAATGGTACTTTCCTCACACATCCTCGCCTCATCCTCGCCCTCCAGGAGCATGAACTCCCAGCGACGCTGCCGGTACGGCAGGTAGATGCACACGAAGGGCCGTTGCGGGTCGGCATGCAGTGCGGTGTAAGGCGCGTCCAGGGTGTCATTGGCCGTATCGACCACCACCCATTTGCGTGGGTGGGTCAGCCCCAGCAACTCGATCCCGAGCTTTTTACGCACGGTGGAGCGTCCGCCATCGGCGCCGATCACATAGTCGGCCCGCAGTTGATAGATCTCGCCTTGAGCATCGCGCACCTGCAAGGTCACGCCCTGCCCGTCCTGCTCAAGCTCGAGCATTTCATGGCCTTGGCGCAACACCACGCTGGCGCGCTGCCCCAGGGTTTCGCGGAGCGTGCCCTCCAGCAGTTGCTGCATGAAAATATTGCGCATGGGCCAGCCGTAATGGGCGGTACTCGGCTTGACCTCGGCGAAACACACACCGCGAGCGTTGTAATAGCGCAGCGGTACATCGCAGATCATGTCGCGCACGGCCAGTTCGGCGATGCCGATGCCCTGCAGCACGCGCAGGGCTTCGTCATCCATGCCCACCGCGCGTGGATAAGGCAGTATGCAGTCGGCAAGCTCAAGGACGATGCAGTCGATACCGTACATCCCCATATAGTGCGCGGCCGTGATCCCGTTAGGCCCGCCGCCGACAATGACAACCTGGGCTTTCTCCTGCTTCATCGCTATTCACCGCTTTCTTGTTGTGGTTTTCATCCGGTGCCGCAAAGGCCATGCGCCTGCGATCAGTGCAGCCCATCCATACCTTTGACGTCCGCCGCCTGCAGGCCGCCCAGCCGCGCGTGCAAGCGCCCGCGCGTGGCGAAGGCCCAGATCACGATCACCTCATCCGGCGCGGGACCGTCGCCAAACATCAGCGACATGCTGTCGTAATGCGAGCGCACATACAGGGCATCCTTGTGAGCCAGCGGCACATCAATGGTTGAACCCGGGCCGCCACGTTTGCCGGTGGACGGCACCCAGGATTTGCCACCGCCCAGCGCCACGCGTACTGGATCGGCGGCCGGGTTGGTCAGAAATGCGTTGCCGTGTTCGTACTCGCCTTGGCTGCCCACCAGGCAGGCTTTACCGTAACTGACAATCTCCCGCGAGCCGGCCAGTGCCTGAATACGCCGACCAAACTCTTCGCCCAACAGCGGCGACGGTTCCACCAGCTCTGTCAACGACTCGCTGTAACGGCCGGCATAGGGGTTGGCGATCACGGCGGCGACGGCATATTTGAACAGCGGCTCGCCATCGGCCAACTGGCCACTTTCGTTGGCCAGGGTTTCTTCGACAAAGCTGTACCATTTACGGATGTGATACGTCGCAAAGTTCGCGATTTTCATCAGGGTTGCCTCAAAGTGGGTCCAGTGGGTCTAGATTGAAATGTCGGCTTGGCGCGCCAGCGGCCTTGAACCGGGCCTTGCCGCGCGCATCGTCGTGTTCGGTCTCAAGAAAAAACTCCATGCGATTCCCGTCGGGGTCGTTGAAGTACACGCCATTGCCGATTTCGTGGTCGGTGATCTTCACCACCTCGACACCCTTGCCCAACAACATGCCGTAGAGCTGGCGCAGGGTGGTCATGTCCCCGGCGATTTCCAATCCGTAGTGTTGCAACCCCAGCCCGCCCTGATGGGCGCCGGGCTCCGCACGGATCAAGGCGATGTCGTGATGTTTGCCAGCAAACGCCATCATGACCCAGCTTTCGCCCCGGGCACTTTCATGCATGCCCAGGATGTCGGCGTACCAGCGTGCCGACACATCAGGATCACTTACCCAGAGCGATAAGTGGGTACGAAGGATCTCGACTTTCATGACGTGATACCTCAGTGTTTTTTGACGATGGATTGGTGCCCTGCCTTGATCTGCGCCACTGCGGGGGTCCAGAGCACATCAGCGATCTCACTGAATTCCCGCCATTGTTTCTGCCAGCTTTCACCGCCATTCTCGGAGGTGAACAAGTGCCCATACTTGGTTCCCGCCACGATCCGTCGCGGGTTTTCCGGGTTGAAGGCAATGGCCCAGACACAGGAATTGGGCTGTTGCAACAAGGGCAGCACCTCCCAGCTGAGCGCGGCATCATGGGACACCAGGATCTTGCTGGTGGTACCCGGCGTGCCATCGGAAATACTCAGGTACAGGTCGCTTTGCGTGCCCAAGGGCGCGTTCATGGCGCGCATGTAGTACAGGCCGAAGGCTTCTCGACCGATAATGCCGGTCCAGGTCAGTCCCTCATCCAGGCTGCGGTAGACGGCGTTGACGCAGACCACCACGATGACTTTCTGGCCATGATTGGGCAGTACCAGAATGTTGTGGACGTCCGAGTTGTAGTCCCACAACAGCCGATCATCAACCCGCGTCCAGCTGTCACCACCGTCGCGGGAATGGAACAGCCCGCCCTCCTCAAGGCCGAACCACAACTGGTCGCGGTCCGTCGGGTCATAGGCGAAGGCCAGCAGGCGTGGGCGGCTGACCCCCTCGCAGAACTCCGGAATTTCCACCGGCGCACGCTGCCAACTGAGACCCGCGTCCAGGGTCCGCCACAGTACGGCGCGCGACGGTGCGCCAGTGCCGACGAAAATCCGTTGGGCGTCCTGCGGATCGACAGCGACCTTCCACACCGTCTGCTCGTTGAACGGCGAATCGATCCGCTGCCAATGGCCGCCGGTATCGCGGCTGACGCACAAACCAACGTCCGTGCCGGCGTAGATCACCTCCGGCGCGCCGGGGTGCACGCTCAAGGAGCGGGTGATTGCGTCGAACTCCAGGTCCTGCCCCAGGCCCAGGCGGTGCCAGGTACGGCCATCGTCGGCGCTGCGGATCACTGCCTGCCCCACGGTGGCCACCAAAAGGGTTCCGTTACTCATCGCTGATGCTCCTCAGATATAGATGCCACGGGTCAACCCGCCGTCGATGCCGATGGATTCTCCGGTCACCGCGCCGGCCTTTGGCGACGCCAGGAAACCAATCAACCAACCCATTTCAATCGGTGCGAGGGTGCGGCGAATGGGCGTCGCATCGATGTAGGCCTGTTCAACCTGTTCCGCGGTCTTGCCCTGCTTGACCCCTTCGCGCTCGTACAGCTCTCGGATATGCGGGGTGTCCACCACGCCGGGGTGAATCAGGTTGACCGTGATGCCCGCAGGGCCCAACTGGTCGGACAGGGTTTTGGTCATGTGGGCGATCGCCAGGTTGCGCATCCCCGAGAGCACTTTGCTGGCGCGCCCGGTGAGGCCGCCGATGTTGATGATGCGACCGAAGCCGCCGGCCTTCATATGCGGGGTAACGGCCTTGGCGCAGCGGAAGTAACCGATCACCTTGGTGTTGAGGTCCGACAGCAACTCGTCGTCGCCAGCATGCTCGATGTCATTGCGCACCACCCCGGACGGCGCGGCGGCACCGTTGACCAGGATGTCGATGCGGCCGAAGTGTTTGTGCGCGGCTTCGACCATGTCGGACACGGCCGACATCTGATTGGTGTCACAGTACAGTGCCAGTACTTCGTTGCCGGTCTGCGCGCTGATCTCTTCGGCAGCCTGTTGGAGAAACTCCATGCGGCGTGCGCAGATCACCACCTTGCAGCCTTCCTCGGACAGAAAACGTGCGACTTCCTTGCCGATGCCCATACCGCCGCCGGTGACGATCGCCACGCGGCCTTTCAATTCCAGATCCATAGCATTTCCTCTTGTGATTATTCGGTTCAGGCCAGATCGACGAAGACGCTCTTGGTTTCGGTGTAGGCATCGATCACGTTTTTACCCATTTCCCGGCCCCAGCCGGATTGCTTGTAACCGCCGAACGGCGACGCCGCATCGACCACGTTCCAGCAGTTGATCCAGACCGAGCCCGCCTTGAGCTGCGCCGCCACGCGGTGCGCCGAGCGCAGGTCGCGGGTCCAGAGGCCAGCCGCGAGGCCATAGGGCGAATCGTTGGCGCGCAACACCAGGTCGTCGATTTCGGTCCAGCTCATGACGGTCAGCACCGGGCCGAAAATCTCTTCGCGGGCGACACAGGCACGCTCGGCGCGATCAAGGAACACGCTGGGTGCAAGGAAGTGGCCACGCTCCAGGTGGGCGGGACGGTCGCCACCGCAGATCAGTTCGGCGCCCTCCTCCCGACCCCGTTGCAGGTAGCCCTTGACCGTGTTCAATTGGCGACCGGACACCAGCGGGCCCATGCTGCTGGCCGGGTCCAAACCATTACCGAGAACGTGGGCGGCGGCATGGCGCTGAAGTTCTTCCAGCACTTGATCAAGCACGCTGGCATGTACGTATAAACGCGAGGCGGCGGTACACACCTGGCCCTGGTTGTAGAAGATGCCATCGGCGGCGCCTTTGGCGGCGCGCGCGATATCGGCGTCTGGCAAGATGATGTTCGGTGACTTGCCGCCCAGCTCCAGCGAGACCTTTTTCATGTTGCTGGTCGCCGCCTGAGCGATCAGCCGGCCGACCTGGGTCGAGCCGGTAAAGGCGATCTTGTCCACGTCGGGATGCTGCGCCAGTGGCGCGCCCGTTTCAGCGCCAAGGCCGGTGATCAGGTTGACCACCCCGGCTGGAAACCCGGCGGCCTCGATCAACTGCACCAGTCGGATCGCCACCAACGGCGTTTGCTCGGCGGGCTTGAGCACCGCCACACAACCGGTCGCCAACGCCGGGCCGAGCTTCCATACGCACATGTTCAACGGGAAGTTCCACGGCACGATCAGTGCACACACCCCCACCGGCTCACGCAAGGTGTAGTTGAGCATCGGCGCACCGCTGGCCGGCGATACGGGCAGCGTGCTGCCTTCGATCTTGGTCGGCCAGCCGGCGAAGTAACGCAGGATGGTCGCCGCACTGGCCGCTTCACCGCGAGCGGCGGCGATGGGCTTGCCGTTCTCCAGTGTGATCAACTGCGCCAGTTCCTCGCGGTGTTGATCCAGCAGGTCCGCCAGCCGGAACAACAGCAGGCCGCGCTGGGCGGGTGATTGCAGCGCCCAGGCGCCGTTGAACGCCGAGCGAGCGGCTGCAACAGCCGCATCCACATCACGCGCATCACCCTGGGCGACTTCGCTCAGGGTTTCTTCGGTTGCCGGGTTTTCCACGGCAAACCGCCGGCCAGCGGCGGCGTCCTGCCAACTGCCGCCGATAAACAAGCGGCCCGGTTGGGAAAGAAAGGCCTGGACAGCCGGTAGCACTTCGAACTGTTTCATCATCGACTCCTTCACAGCGCCATTTCGATCAGGCAAGGACCACCATCGGCCTTGGCATTGGCCAGCGCCCGTTGCAGTTCGGCGTTGGTTCGCACCGTGCAGGCCGGCACACCGTAGCCCTTGGCCAGGGCCCTCCAGTCAATCCGCGGGTTATCGAGCTCCGTCAGGCGCAGGGCTTCGGGGCCCATTTCGGTCATGCCGAAACGACGCAGTTCGTTCTGCAAAATGGCGTAGCGATGGTTGGCGGCAATCAGGATCACCACCGGTAACTGCTCGCGGGCGATGCTCCACAGGGTTTGAATGGTGTACTGGGCACTGCCATCGGATTGCAGGCAGAACACGCGATTGCCCCGCTCCGCCAAGGCGGCGCCGAAGCCCACCGGAATACCCTGGCCAATCGCGCCACCGGTATTGGTCAAGACCCGATGCCGCGCGGCGCGGGCCGAGGCGGTAAAAAACGGATAGCCGCAGGTACCGCCTTCCACGGAGACAATGCTGTCGTCCGGCAGCGACGCGGCCAGCACCTGGCCGACGGACTGAGGTGTGAGTTCGGCATGGCCGGGCGGCAGTTCGATGCCCAGCGGCGTCGGCACGTAGGCCGGCGCATTGAGGGCATCGGCCAGCGCCGCCAGCGCGCCGGCCACATCGTCACCGACATCGGCCAACGCCAGCAGCCGCTCACGCTCCGCGAGGCGCGACGGTATGCCTTCGTAGCCGAAATAGCTGATGGGCTCCGGCACCCCGGCACACACGACCTGGTCGTACTGCTCGAGGATTTCAATGGCGACTTCCGGGAAATACGGCAGGCGATCCAGGTCCGGCAAACCGCCGCCACGGTAGCTGAGCCGTGGAAAGGTCTCGGCAAACAAGCGCACGCCCGGCAGCTGGGCCAAGCGCCCCGCGGCTTCCAGACCGGCGACCGACAAGCCCTCATCGCCGACGATAAACACCAGGCGTTGCCCATCACGCAGTGCCTGCGCCACCGTCTCGACCCGGTCACCGGCAAACCGCCGAACCGGCGCCCGCATCGGCGCGAACACACCGTTGTGCGTTACCGCGCTGGCTTGCAGGTCCATGGGCAGAATCAGGCTGGCGATCTGCCCTTTGGCCTGCCAGGCCGCCCGTACCGCCTCCTGCAGATCCTCGCCGATACCCGACGCCGTGCGCGAGGTACGCACCCAACCGGAGACGGTCCCGGCCAAGGCCTGGATATCACTGGCCAGTGGCGGATCGTAGTTGACATGCCATGACGCGTGATCGCCGATCACGTTGACGATGGGGGTATTGGCACGCCGCGCGTTGTGCAGGTTGGCGATGCCGTTGGCAAACCCCGGGCCCAGGTGCGTCAAGGTCATCGCAGGCTTGCCGGCAATCCGGCCATACCCATCCGCCGCCCCCGTGCACACCCCTTCGAACAACGACAACACCGGCTTGAGTGCGGGAGCGCTGGCCATGGCCGCCACCAATGGAATTTCGGTGGTTCCGGGGTTGGCGAAGCAGTATTCGATACCGCTTGCCGCCGCCGCATTCACTATCAGTTGCGCACCATTCATTTTCAGCCCTCTTGCTTGAGCATTTGCAGTGATGAGATTTATCACACGAAAATATTCATACAACAAGCCATTTATTTAAATTTGTCTCGATTATTGAGATTAAATGATATTTCTGCGACAAAACGATGCGCTCGAGATTGCGTTTTCCCGGCACTGAGGTAGTGTTGCGGCAGCGCTTGGCGCTCCCGCAGGCTGCCTGGTCAACGCTGGAACGAAACACGTGCCCCCCCTTCTTTAGGAACGAAATGAGCAGTCTGAGCAAATTACTGAGTGTCCTGGACCTGTTCGGTCCACAGACGTTGAAGATCGACCCCGACACCATTGCCGAACGCATGGGCCTGTCACGTGCAACCGTGTACCGTTACGTCAAGGATCTGTGTGAGGCCGGCCTGCTGACCCGCGTGGACGCCGGCAGTTATGGCCTGGGGCCGCGGGTCATCGAACTGGACTGGATGATGCGGCAGTACGACCCGATCCTCCTTGCCGGGCGCGAGTTGATGCACGAGCTGTCCGCGCAAACGGGTCTGGCTGTGTTTGCGAGCGTTTTTTATGATGGGCGCATCATCAACACCTACATCGCCGAACCCACCGACACCTATCACTTTGCGTTCGGGCGCGGGCAACCCCTGCCGTTTTTTCGCGGCGCGCAATCCAAGGTATTGATCGCCTTCCAGAAAGGTCGTCGTTTGCAACGCTTGTTCGATGAACATATGGCCAACGACCCGGATAGCCCTTATGACTGGCCGACCTTCTCCAAGGCCGTGAAAAAGATCCGCAAGGACGGTTACTGCCTGACCCATGATGAACTCAACCTGGGCCTGACCGGCATCGCCGCGCCCATCATCCAGGCGGACATCGACGAAGTGGTCGGCAGCCTGTCCGCCGTCGGCAATACTCAGAGTTTCAAGCTGCTGCGTCAGGAAACAGTGATCGAAATGGTCATGGATACCACTCGGCGTATCGCCGAAAACATGCGCAATCAGTCGAACGCCAGCGTGTCCTGAGCCATGGACAAACCGCCGGTCCCTTACCCTGGACGCGGCGGATGAGCACTCAGAACGGAACAGCTACCGTCAATTGGCTGTACAGGTTGGTACCATTGCCGCCGACTTGATTGCCGCCCGTGGTTGAGTCCTGCTTGGGTTTGTAGAGGCCCATCAGTGGGGTGACGATCAAGTGCGGGTTGACCACCCACTCGGCGTAGACATCCAGCTCACGGGCATTGAGGTTCAGCGCATTGCGGGTGCGCAGCGTCTCGAAATCGAAGTACAGCGCGCCCAAGGTCAGGTTTTCCAGTGGGGTTGCCTTCAGCCCGACGTGCTGAATGCGGGTATTGCTGTTGAACGGCCCAGCGTAATTGCCGGCGACTTCGCCCTGAAACCAGGTGCCGTAGCCCGTGCTCAAGCCGGTGAACAGCGAATCCCATTTTTGTGAATAGCGGGTATAGCGATAGGTCACCTTGGGCGCCCAGGCGGTATCGGCGAAGGTGTAGCCCGCTTCGCCATACCAGGCTTTCTCCGGTCCGGCGTCCTTGTCCTGCCAGGCGTACTCGAACGCCAGACTGACGTTCTTGATGCCCGCATCCCCTTCACCGCGCACGCTATAGACGTTCATGCCCTTGCGCTGACGTTGCAAGTCGCTGGCCCATTGATCATTCACGTCGATGCCGTGTATCCAGGTCAACCCCAGCGTACCCGGCGCGGAGGTGAAATCCAGCGTACCGGCGGCCAGTTCGGTTTCAGCCTGGGCGCGGTTGTCGGACTTGAGCCACAGCAGGCTGCCATGCAGGCCATCTTGCCCACCCAGGCGCAAAACCGCGGTTTGATCGAACGCATGCCGTGCCGCCAGGTAATAAGCGCCGCCACGGTTCATCGTGCCATTGCCCGGGCCCTTGCCCAGGTTCGTTCCGTCATCGTTGATCAGGAACCCTCGGCCCAGCTTGACCACTTGGCGCCCACCGGAAATATCGACACCATCCTTGCCCAACGCGGGAAACAGGTTGCTGGAACGCCATCCCAGGTAGGCGTCCTCTATCTTCGTTGTACGCTCGCTACCCAGGGTATTGCCGGCCGGGTCGCCGTCGCCCCAGGTGGCGGAACTGACCAGGGAGAATGCCCCATACGCGGTTCCCTTGTCCGCCAGGGCCTGGTCGCCACTCAAGCCGTATTTGATAAAACCTTCGCGCCAGGTAGAGCCCCCGGGTCTGCCATCATAGTTCTTGCGACTGTTGAACTGACCAAACACAGCCGTCATGTCTGCGTTGAGGTGACGGCTTTCATCACTGTACAACTCATAGGCGTGTACCCGGCCGATGGCGCAAAGCGCCAATGTGCACACGAGCGTGCTACCGAAGACTGGATGACGTGATGGATACCGCATGGCTCAAGCTCCTCGTGGTGCACCTTTGAAAGGTTTTTTTAGGTATTGGTGTCACGGCCTCGACCAGGGTCGGCCTGCCGAACCCTTGCTCGTCGGTCACGCAATTGGCAAGCGGGTATCGCCCGGGTAGTCGAGTCGTATCGAGTACGGTCTTAAAGCTTGTGGCTGCCCAAGGCGAGAAACCGCTGTGGCGAGATCTTCCGCAGTCGCGCGGCGAGAACGACGCCGATAATCAGGGCCACGGGAATGATGGCGCAGAGTCCGTAGGACAACAGCTGGCTGGCCCCGGTCAGTACGTCGAAATGCACCACTGCCAGCACCAGCACGATCACCAACGCCAGGCACGAGAAACCGGGCAGGATGCGCCCTCGCCAGAGCCCGACATTGAGCTCGGGATGACGCTGGAAGTAGACGCACACCGCAACGGAGGTCAGCGCCATCAGCAAGATCACGCAAAGCGTGGCGAGGTTGGAGAGCCAAGCGAACAGTTGCAGGATCGGATCGGCATCCAGGGCTGCGAAAATCAATACCACCACCGCGGCAATCAGGCTCTGCAACGCCGAGCCCATGTGGGGGCTCTGATGCACGCGATGGGTGGTGCCCAACAGACTGTGCAACAGGCCGTCACGGCCAATGGCATAGAAATAACGCGCGGCGGCGTTGTGAAACGCCAGCAACCCGGCATAGATACTCACCATGAACAGCACCCGAATGATCTGGGTCAGATGAGGCCCGACGAAGTGATCGGACATGCCGTAGATAAACGTCGTGGGATCCTGCAGGGCCTGCAGCATCGGTACGATTTTGTCCGCGCCCACGCCCACCACCATCGACCACACCGAAATCGCGTAGAACCCGCCGATCAGCAGCACCGAGCTGTAGGTGGCAATCGGAATGGTGCGCTGAGGGTTTATGGCTTCTTCGCCGTATATGGTCGTGGCCTCAAAGCCGATAAACGCCGCGAAGCAGAACAGCAAGCCGATCGACGGCGTACCACTGAACACATGACTGCGATCAAACGAGTCAAGATTGATACCGCTGTCACCGCCAGATTTGAGGATGGCGAAATCCAGGATCAGGATCGCCAGGTACTCGGCGATCACCACCACCGACAGCACCCGCGCCGACAGGTCGATCTTGCGATAGCCCAGAATCGCGATGCTCGCCATCGCCACCAGCGAGTAGGACCACCACGGCAACACCAAACCGAATACGCTTGCCATGGTGCCGCTGACGACCCCACCGAACATGCCATACAGCCCGACCTGAAGAATGTTATAGGCAAACATCGCCAACACCCCCGCCGCACCGCCTGCCAGGCCACCCAGACCACGGGAGGTGAACGCATAAAAGCCGCCGGCATTGGTCAGGTGCCGCGACATGGTGGTGTAACCCACCGAGAACGCCAGTAGCACCAGCAAGGCCAGGATCAGCAACGCAGGGGTACCGGCGCCGTTGCCCAGCATAATGCCAATCGGGAAGCCACCGGCGATCACACTTAACGGGCTTGCCGCCGACACCACGAAAAAGATGATGAAGCCGACACCCAGGGCACCACGCTTGAGCTCCGTGGAGCTATTGATCGGGATAGATACACTCATTTTGTTGACCTTATTGTATGAGGCAGTCGCTGGTGGGTTGGCCCGATCAAACTCCATCGGCACCAATTAGCGTTCTTGTTTTGGTTGCGCGCTGAGTTTGATCCTATGCCCCCGCCAGAACCGCTCGCTATCCCAAATCGGTAGCATCCGAAGCGCCGCCCCAAAACAGGTCGAGGCGGCACGGGCGATCGAAGCGCTGTTGCCGATTCGGGATAGCCGCTTGCGCGGTCCCCCCGCATGCTCGACCCACCCGCCCCATACCCAGATGCCGGCACCGATAATAAAAGCGAGAGCCTGGTCCTCGGCCCATCGCAACCAAAGCCCTCTGCAGGAAACCTCAGTCATGCGTTCAGCTCACCTAACCCTCCAATGGCGAATCACACTCCTGAGCGGGCTGTGCCTGCTGACTGTCGTCGGCGCGCTGATAGGTGCCTCTGTGTACCAGAATCAGCAAAGCGCAAAACTGCTCAAGCAGCAGAGCAACCAGTTGCTTGGGCAAGCCGCATTGGAGCGCCTGCAAGCCCAGGCCGTTGCCCATGGCCAACATGTAGAGCGCTTTTTCAACGAAACGGCGTTGTATGGCGAGGGGTTCGCCGAACAGGTCCTGCAACTGCGCGAGCAAACGCTCAATGGACGCCTCACGACTGCGCAGTTGCGCGAAACACTGGTCAACGCGAGCCGTCAGGCACTGCTCAAACGCGAAAATGTGCTCGGCCTGTACGTGATACTGCTGCCTGACGCGCTGGCCGGCGCAGACGCGGGTTTCGTCGGGCAACGCGCGCTCGCGGGTAACGAAACCGGCCGCTTTGCGCTGTATTGGTCGCAGAGCCAGCCGGGGCAGTTGGTGCAGGAGGTGCTGACCGAGACGCAAATCGCCGCCAACACCGCGCCACCCGGCAGCGAACCGGAAAACGCCTGGTACACCTGCCCCCAAACACAAAAGCGGATTTGCGTAGTCGAGCCCTACACCGTCGAAGTGGAAGGCCAAAAAGTCCTGATGAGCAGCATTTCCATCCCCCTGATCGTCAACGGCAAGACCCTCGGCGTGGTCGGCATGGACATCAGCCTCGACACCTTGCAAAAGTTGGCCGCCAACCTCGGCCAGGACCTGTACCAAGGCCACAGCGAAGTGACCATTCTGTCGTCCTCGGGTCAAGTGGCGGGACGCAGTGGTGAGGTCTCGGGCGCTACGCTGGATATACGCCAGGCCGTACAGACCGTGAAGGGCAATCCGCCTTGGCAATTGGAATTCAAGGTCCCGCAAGCACGGGTGCAGGCACCCGCCCAACAGATGCAAAGTGAACTGGACGACAAAAGACGTGAGTCCAACTGGCTCAACCTTGGCCTGGGCATCCTTGCCAGTTGCCTGGGCATGCTACTGATCTGGCTGGCCGCCTACGGCGTGACACGCCCGCTGCTGAAGATGGCCGGGCTGCTCGATGCTATCGTCGAAGGCGACGGTGACCTCACCCAACGCCTGCCCGCCGGACGTCACGACGAATTGGGCCAATTGGCCAATGGGTTCAACCGTTTTCTCGACAAGTTGCAGCCGATTATTCGTGATATTCAAACCGCTTCCCGGGAGACCCGCAGCAGTGCCGATACCTCATCGGGGATTGCCCGGGAAGTCAGCACGGGCATGCAACGCCAGTACCGCGAAGTGGAGCTGGCCGCGACCGCGCTGCACGAAATGAGCGCCAGTGCCCAGGAAGTCACGCGCCACTCCCACGCTGCCGCAGACGCCGCGGCCGCTGCTGAAAGCGCGAGCCGATCGGGTCAAGCGGTGTTTTCCAACGCCGAACGCAGTATCGAAAGCCTCGATCAGCGCCTGGACACCACCCTTGCGCAAGTGCGCGCCCTCGCCGCCAGCAGCGCGCAGATCGGCCAGGTGCTGGATGTCATCAGCAGCATCGCCCAGCAGACCAACCTGCTGGCGTTGAATGCAGCCATCGAAGCGGCCAGGGCGGGCGAACAGGGGCGCGGCTTCGCGGTGGTGGCCGATGAGGTCAGGCACCTGGCCAGCAACACCCAGAGCTCGGTCGAGCAGGTCCGCACGGTGATAGAGACGCTGCAACAGCTGAGCCAGGAGCTGGTGCACAGTGCCCAACTGAGTCGCGAGCAAGCCGGCGGCAGCGTGATCCAGGTACAGCAGACCCGTGCAGCGCTGGAAAATATTTCCCAGGCCGTGACGGTAATCGAACAGATGAACCAGCAGATTGCGAGCGCGGCACTGGAGCAAAGTACGGTGGTGGAAGATATCAGTCATCGGGTCAGTGACATTCGCGGCATCAGTGAAACCCTGACCAAGCGGATGAACGATGCCTCAAGGGCCAGTGATTCACTCCATGAAATGGCCAACCATCAACAGCAGTTGGTTGGTCATTTCCGGGTGTAAGGGGCTGGATGGAACCTTAAAGCTTGTGGCTACCCAATGCCAGGTAGCGCTCCGGCGAAGCCTTGCGAAGTCGAGCCGCCAGGAACACGCCCGCCAGCAGGGCCGCGGGAATGATGGCGCAGAGGCCGTATGACAAGGTCACGCTGGCGCCCGTCAGCACATCGAAATGCACCACCGCGAGGAACAGCACCGCCAACAAGGCAAGGCAGGAGAAAGCGGGAAACACCTGCCCACGCCAGACTCCGACCTTGAGCACGGGGTGGCTGCGGAAGAACACAAACACGGCGGCCGAGGTGAGCGCCATCAGCAAAATCACGCAGAGGGTGGCCAGGTTGGACAACCAGGCAAACAGTTGCAGGATCGGATCGGCATCCAGCGCGGCGAACACCAGCACCACCACGGCCGAGATCAGGCTCTGCAACGCCGAGCCCATATGCGGGCTCTGGTGCACGCGATGGGTGGTCCCTAACTGGCTGTGCAACAGACCGTCACGGCCGATGGCATAGAAGTAACGCGCGGCGGCGTTGTGAAAGGCCAACAGACCGGCATAGATACTGACCATGAACAGCACACGGATAATCTGTGTCAGTTGCGTACCGACAAAGTGGTCAGACATGCCATAGATAAACGTGGTTGGATCCTGCAAGGCCTGCAGCATCGGCACGATTTTGTCCGCACCCGCCCCCACCACCATCGACCACACCGACAACGCGTAGAAACCACCGATCAGCAACACCGAACAGTAGGTGGCAATCGGAATGGTACGCTGCGGGTTCCTCGCCTCTTCGCCGTAGATGGTCGTCGCTTCAAAGCCGATGAAGGCGGCGAAGCAGAACAGCAAGCCGATTGACGGTGTGCCGCTGAACACATGGCTGCGGTCGAACGCGTCGAGGTTGATGCCACTGTCTCCACCGGACTTGAGGATGGCGAAGTCCAGGATCAGGATCGCCAGGTACTCGGCGATCACCATCACCGACAGCAGCCGCGCCGACAGGTCAATCTTGCGATAACCCAGGATCGCGATGCTTACCATCGCCATCAGCGAGTAGGACCACCAGGGCAGTACCAGGCCGAACACACTGGCCATGGTGCCACTGACCACCCCGCCGAACATGCCATACAACCCAACCTGCAGGATGTTATAGGCAAACATCGCCAGCACCCCGGCGGCGCCACCAGCCAGGCCGCCCAACCCTCGGGCAGTGAACGCATAAAAGCCGCCGGCGTTGGTCAAATGACGGGACATGGTGGTGTAACCCACCGAGAACGTCAGCAGCACCAGCAGGGTCAGGATCAACAACGCCGGGGTACCGGCGCCGTTGCCCAGCATAATGCCAATCGGGAAGCCGCCGGCGATCACACTTAACGGGCTCGCCGCCGACACCACGAAGAAGATGATAAAGCCCACACCCAAGGCGCCACGCTTGAGCTCCGTGGAGCTGTTGATCGGGTTAGATACACTCATGTTATTGACCTTATTGTATGAGGCAGCCGCTGTAGGATCGGTGCAGCCGGTTGTTTACCGGCACCGAATAGCTTGTCGTTGTTGTTGCACGCTGGCATTGATCCTATGCCTGCCCAGCAACGCCCCGGTATCCCAAATCGGTAACACAAGCACCCACGGCGAAACACCTGCGCCGCTTGACCAGCCGACGCAGGCTATTTCAGGTCTTTCTACATATTTTTGTGTTCAGGCACGCACGCAACCGGTGATGGCGGCGCGGGCGGTATGGGACGGCAACTCCGCGAACAGCTCCTGGTATTCCGCCGCAAAATGGCTCAGGTGATAGAAGCCCCACTGGGCAGCGGCATCGCCGATCGAGAGATCGGCGGCGCGGGTGGACATCAAGGTACGACGTACACCGTTGAGCCGCACAGAACGCAAATAATTGAGCGGTGTGGTCTCGGCGACCGAACGGAAACTGTTCTGCACCGTGCGCCGACTCACCTGGAGTCGCTGGCACAACTCGATCACGCTGGGCACGTTGATCATTTCGGCGGTCGCCAGGCGGTGGCATTTCTCGACGATAAAGCTACGCGTGGAGCTGGGGCTGCGCTGCTGCTTGTCACAGGCCGGGTCGATCATCAGTTGCAGTAACTCACCGAGCATGGCCTGCTCCAGCGCCACCTCCCGTTCCCGATCGCGCGCGCTGTCGAGATCTTCGTCCACCAGGGCCTCGGAGAACAACGCCAGCAATCGGCGCCGAGCCTGTGCGAATCGCTGGGGAGAAACCCTGATCACCGGCTGGCGCAGCAACCGGCTGAGTTCCTTCGCTGACGCTGTTTGCTCCAGCGCTTCTTCGAACAACTCACGCTCGAAGGTGATGGACAACAGCTCCATGCCCATCGGCATATGGAACATGAACTCTTCGCCACCGTGAAGAAAGAACAGGCTGCTGTCATCCGCCTCGCGCCCCTGCATCCGAATCGAACCGGGGACGTTGATCGGCACTGCGAAGCACATCTTGCCCCGAGGGGCCACGCCGTTCTGCACCACGCGCTGGTTGATCTGCTCGAGAAACAAGTGGCAACCCGACGTCGTCAGCTGCATGAGCGAACTCTCGGCGGAGCCTGCGGTTAGCTGGCTGTAGTCCTGGCTCCACTGTTGGACAGTGGCCGCATGGACATGGATATCTCGAAAGTGGCTGATCGTCTGGTTTTTCATTGGGTCGCAAGCCTCTACCAATATTCTTGTTTTTAGATCGCCGTCCCGTTTGATACTCGCACATAGCACAAGTCCTGCAAATTGTTTGTGGAATCGACCATGGGTTGGAGGTGCCTGCCCATGTGCCGATTCGGGCTACCGGCCACGGACGCGCCGCGGAGATGATCGGCACACTTGAACCGACATCCCAGAGAGGCCGTCATGAGTGAAGCCAAATTTGAATCCCTGCACTTCGCGGATGCCCCGCGGATGATATCCAGCACGCTTCCCGGCCCCAGGACCCGCGAGGCCCTGGCGTTGTCGGCGCGTACCGAGTCGATGGCGCGCGGCGGCGGACGCATGCCGGTGGCCATGGACCGCGCCTTCGGCGCGACTTTCAAGGACCCCGACGGCAACACCTACATCGACCTGTCCGCTGGCGTAGGCGTCAGCAGCGTAGGTCGCTGCCACCCCAAGGTGGTGCAGGCGATTCGCGAACAGTCCGAAGTGCTGATGCACGCCCTGGAAATCAACAGCACCCGACGCACCGAACTGGCCGCCAAGCTTTCCGAGATCGCACCCGACGGTTTGCGTGGCGACTGCATCACCTTCTTCACGCAAAGCGGCAGCGATGCGCTGGAGGCCGCGATCAAATTCGCCAAACGCATCACCGGGCGGCACCAGATCATCGCCTTCCATGGTGGCTACCATGGCGTGTGGAACGCCTCGGGTTCCCTGACGACAGGCACGGCCTACCGCAAGGGCTACGGTGCCCAGATGGGCGGCGTCATTCACGCCCCCTACCCGTATGCCTATCGTTTCCCCTTCGACACCACCCACAAAAGCGCCGAGCAGATCGCCGGCGAGTACGTGGACTATTTGCTGAACACCCCCTATACCGCCGCCGACGATGTGGCCGCCGTGATCGTGGAGCCGGTACAAGGCGAAGGTGGCTACGTGCCGCCCTCGCCAGAATTCCTGCAACTGTTGCGCAAGGCCTGCGACCGCGCCGGCACGCTGCTGATCGTCGATGAAGTGCAGTCCGGCGCGGGGCGCACCGGCAAGATGTGGGCGGTCGAACATTCCGGCGTGAAGCCCGACATGCTCACCTTCGGCAAAGGCATCGGCAGCGACCTGCCGATGGCCGGCCTGATCATGCGCTCGGACCTGGCGGCGCAGATTCCCGACGGTTCAATGCCCAACACCTTCGCCGCCAACTCGTTGTCGGCGGCGGTGGCGCTGACCAACATCAGCATCCTGCAGGATCCGGAGCTCGACCTGCTCAACCGCGCTCACGCGCTGGGGTTGGAGGCACAGGAGTATATCCGTGGCTTCAACAGCCCGTTCGTCGGTGAAGTGCGCGGGCGCGGCCTGATGATCGGTATCGAACTGATCGAAGACCCGGTCAGCAAGGCGCCCCTGGCGGGCGAAAAGATCGGCCAACTCATGGGCTACCTGCTCAACCACGGCGTACTGATGATTCCCTGTGGCCGCTACAGCAACGTGATGCGCGTCATGCCCTCGCTGACCATCTCTCGCGAGCTGTTCTTCAAGGCACTGGACATATTCGGCAACGCCCTGGCCTCCCTCGAGGCGTGATCTTGCACACTACTTATGGAGCGCAAAATGACTGAGCACTTGAATCACTTCATCGCCGGCGCGTCCTTCGCAGGCGCCGACAGCCGTCGCATAGACCTGGTCAATCCCGTGACGGAACAGGTGTACGCCAGCTCCGCGCGCGGCACGGCCGAGGACGTGGACCGTGCCGTGGCGGCTGCGCGCAGCCAGCTCGAGGGCGGCGCGTGGAGCCAACTCGACGGGGCCCAACGTGGCCGACTGCTGTCGAAACTCGCTGACCTGGTTGAACGCGACACCGAACGGCTGGCCGACCTGGATGCCAACGCCATCGGCCGCTCCCCCATCGAACCACGCCGGATGGACCTGCCCAACGCGATCGCCAATCTACGCGCCGCCGCCGGTTGGGCCAACCAGCTGGAGGGTCGCACCATTCCCACCGGCGGCTACTTTGGCACCAAGACTCTTTCGTACACGGTACGGGAGCCCGTGGGCGTGGTCGGTGCAATCGTCCCCTGGAACTCGCCACTGATGATCACCGTCTGGAAGCTTGCCGCTCTGCTGGCAGCAGGCTGTACCGTGGTCATCAAGCCTTCGGAAGAGACGCCGCAGTCCGCCCTGCACCTGGCGGCACTGGCTCAGGAAGCGGGCTTCCCCGACGGCGTGATCAATGTGGTCACCGGCTACGGCAACGAGGTGGGTCGCGCCTTGTGCGAACACCCGCACGTCGCCAAGATCAGCTTTACCGGCAGCCCCGAGGCGGGACGCGAGATCCAGCGCAGCGCTGGTGTGCTATTCAAGCGCGTGGCATTGGAGCTGGGTGGTAAAAGCCCGCAGATTGTGTTCGACGATGCCTCCTTTGAAGACGCCTTGCGCGGCTGCGCGCTCGGCCTGTTCGCCAACCAGGGCCAGATCTGTGCCGCCGGCTCGCGTATCCTGGTGCACCGCAGTATCGCCGATCGCTTCGGAGCAGCGCTGGCTGAAGCCGCGCAGGCGGTGAACGTGGGCGACCCGCGCCAGCCCGGTGTACAGATGGGCCCGGTGGCCAAGAAAGCGCAGTTCGATCGCGTCAACCGTTACATCCAGCAGGGCATCGACCAAGGTGCAACTCTATTGGCCGGCGGCGTATCGACGCCTCAGCGGGGCTGGTTTGTACGCCCGACAATCTTTGCCAACGCCAACAACGACATGGCGATCGCCCGGGACGAGATCTTCGGGCCCGTCGGCACGCTGATCACGTTCGACAGCGAAGAAGAAGCTATCGCACTGGCCAACGATTCCACCTACGGCCTCGCGGCCACGGTCTGGACCGCTGACCTGGTACGCGCGCACCGCGTCGCCGCCGCTGTGAAGGCCGGGGCCGTGGGTATCAACTGCTGGAGCCCGCTGGACGCCAACCTGCCCTGGGGCGGCGTCAAGACCAGCGGTATCGGACGTGAGGGTGGGTTCAGCGGCGCGCAGGCCTACACCGAGGAGAAAGTCATCACCGTGCTGCTGCCCGGCTGAAAATAATCCCTGTCCAGACGAACCACCCCACAAGCCTTGAACAGTAGAGGGTGGACGTTCAAAAGTGCTTGATGCCTTTGATAATCAATGGAGAGACTCATGAACCCGATAGACCAACAGACAACCGATCGGTATCCGACGTCCCTGCGAATTTTGCACTGGGCGCGCGCCGTGCTCGTCCTGGGCCTCCTCTGGGCAGGCTGGCATATGACCGGTCTGAATGACGAAGTGGCGAGCAAGTACGAGCTCTATTACCCCTGGCACAAGTCCTTCGGGGTGTTGACGTTTCTGGTTATCCTGACTCAGCTCGCCGTGCGTTTTCGCACCCCCGGGTTGCCACAGCCGCTGGAAACGCTGGAGGGGTATGAAAAGTTCCTGTCACGACTGACACAGCGCGTCATGTACGTGCTGCTGGTGATCGTGCCGTTGATGGGTTACTCCATGTCGAGCACCTACACGATGAGCGACGGGGTGTTCTTTTTTGGGATCAACCTGCCGGAGCTCCTGGCGAAAAACGACGACTGGTTCGTCGTCTTCCAATGGTTGCACAAAGTACTCGCCTATACCCTGCTCGGGCTGATCCTGTTCCATATCGCAGGCGCCCTCAAGCACCGGTTCTATGACCAGGATCCTCGACGCGACGTCCTGCGTCGGATGCTGTGAATTGATCAGGCGTTGGCGCAAGACGTCAACGCCTTCGATCCGCTCCAGCGCAGGTTGAAGCGTTCGATCGGGTCGCGTTCTTCCAGCGACATTGACCCGCAATTGGCCTGCGCACCGGCCTTCGCCAGGGCCCCATCAAATCCGGAACTGCCCCACCAACAGGCCCAATCGCCGCCCAAGGTCCGCCAGGCTGCGTGACGTCTGCGCGCCCAGTTGGGTCTCATCGGCCACATTGTCCACCGCCACCGCAATTTGATGCACACTGCGGTTGATCTCTTCGGCTACGGCCGTTTGCTCTTCCGCGGCACTGGCAATCTGCGCATTCATCGAGTTGATGGTAGTGATCAATTGCGCCATGGCGTCCAATGAGACGCCGGCTTCATTGGCCTGGGCCGACGTGCCGTCGCCGGCATCGCTGGAGCGCCGCATGGCTTCCACGGCCTTGTGCGTACCCTGCTGCAGACGGTCGATCATGCCCTGGATTTCCTGGGTGCTCTGCTGGGTTCGGCTGGCCAGCGCCCGCACCTCGTCGGCCACCACCGCGAAACCACGACCGGCCTCGCCGGCCCGAGCGGCTTCGATGGCCGCGTTGAGCGCCAACAGGTTGGTCTGCTCGGCGATCGAACGGATCACATCCAGTACGCTGACAATCGACGAGACGTCCGTCTGCAAACTGTCCAGTGAGATGCCACTGGCGCGGATATCGCTGACCAAGGCATGAATCTGCCGGATGCTACCGTCCACCACACGTTTGGCGGTCTGCCCTTCTTCGTCGGTCTGCTGGGCAGCCACCGCGGCGCCCTGGGCACTGCGGGCCACTTCCTGCGCCGCCGAGGACATCTGGTTGATCGCGGTGGCCACCTGATCGGTCTCGTGACGCTGACGCTCCATGGCCTGCTCCGAACGATGGGCCTGATCGGACACCTGGCTGACCAGCCCGGTCAGTTGCGTCGTCATCTCGGCGATCTGGCGAACCAGGCCATGGATCTTGTCGACAAAGCGGTTGAATGAACCGGCCAACTCACCCAACTCATCCTGGCTGGTGATCGCCAGACGGCGGGTCAGGTCACCCTCGCCCGCCGCGATGTCATCCAGATTGGCTTTCATCAGATTCAGCGGCCGCAGCATCGCGTTGGCCATCAGCACGCCCACAACGGCAATCACCCCCAACAGCAGCAGCGCGATCCCCAGAATGCTCAGCAGTACGTCCCGAGTACGCTGGTGTACCTTGGCTTCAACCGCCGCCACCTGGGCGTCGATACCCTCGATATTGATCGACGAACCAACAATCATGTCCCATTTAGGCAGGTACTCGCTGTAGCCCAATTTCGCTACCCTCACATCGCTGCCAGGTTGTGCCGCGTTGTACTCCACATAATGACTGCCGGCCTTGGCTACTCTCACCAACTCACGGTTGACGTACACACCGTTGGAGTCGCGGTTGTCCTTGAAGCTTTGGCCCACGCCATCCGGGCTGCTGCCCTTGAACAAGCGAATGGTCTCGGAGTCGAAACCGAAGAAGTAACCGTCCTTGCCATAGGTGATGCTTGATAGCAGTTTAATCACCTCGGCGCGTGCGGCCTGGTCGCCTGAGGAGGCAGCATCGTATAGAGGTTTGATCGTGGTGAGCGCCACTTCGACGTAATTCTTCAACGTCAACCGGGCTTCTCCAAGCAGGCGTTGCCGAGTTTCTTCAAGCTCTTTTTTCGCCTGCTGTTGAAGCATCAGAACTGTCGTCAGACTGATCACCAGTGCAAACAGTAGAACCGGTAATACCGCGATGGACAGAACTTTGGCCTTCAGACTTAGGCGCATGGGATGCTCACTCTTTGTTTTCATTGGGGTGATAGATCGTTAAAGACCGGTCGGAGCAAAAACGATGACCTACTTGTCATCGCGGGGCAGTCAGGCGGTCTGGAGACTCGCCATTTCGTCGTCAGGCCTCTTTGACGATGACCCGCAAGATGCAAGTCAACACAGCGGCCAGACACAACATACCGGCCATGCCCAACAGGCCAGCGGTGAATGAATGGGTAAGGTCCTTGAGCCAGCCGACACCATAAGGCCCTACCAGCCCGCCGAGGCTGCCGACCGCATTGATGAAGGCAATGCCGCCAGCCGCCGCTTCCTTGCTCAGGAAAGTGGCAGGAATGCTGTAAAAGCAGGTGCGTACCGAACTCAGCCCGATCAGAGCGACGGTCAGGCCAATCAAGGCCGGCAGTAAATCACTGTAGATAACCGAAAAAAGGAACCCGGCGGCGCCGACCCCACAGGTAATGGCCAGATGTTTGATATAACGCCGCTTGTGTGCCAACACCTTGGCCCAAAGCAACATGGCGACACTGGCCACCAGATAAGGAACGGAGGAGACGAAGCCAATCTGCATCGTGCTCAAGTCGTGACTTTTCAGGATCTGCGGTAACCAGACGCCAATGCCCAATATGCCGATGATGTAACAGAACAGGATGGCCGCCAGTAGCCAGACGCGTACGTCCTTGAGCGCTTGGCTAAAGTTCAGGCTGCTGCGCTGCTGATGCTCGGCATCGAGCGCCGCCTGCAACACAATCCTCTCTTGCGGGGTCAGCCATTGCGCCTCAGCGGGGCGATCGGACAGGACTTTCAAGCACAGCACACCCAGGACACAAGCCGGCAGGCCTTGCAGCACCAGAAGCCATTGCCAGCCAGCCACATTCAACCAGCCGTCCATTGCCAGCATGGCCGCCGACAAGGGCCCGCCCAAAACGGATGACATGGGAATCGCAAACAGAAACCAGGCCATCATCCGGGTGCGGTAATGCGCAGGGAACCACAGTGACAGGAAAAAGATGACGCCGGGAAAGAAGCCGGCCTCCGCGATGCCGGCCAGCAGACGAATCACGGCATAGCTGATCGGCCCCTGGGCAAGCGCCGTGGCTGCCGCACAAAGGCCCCAGGTGATCATGATGCGCGCCATCCAGCGGCGAGCGCCAAACCGATACAGCGCCAGGTTGCTGGGGACTTCGAACAGGCAGTAACCGATGTAGAAAACACCGGCGGCAAAGCCGAATTGAGAGGCGCTCAAGCCCAGATCCTGATTCATCGTCAGGGCGGCAAAACCGATATTGGTGCGATCCAGGTAGTTGACGAAATAGGCGATGGCCAACAGTGGGATCAAGCGTATTGCCGCCTTGCGGCAAGCACTCGACTCCACGTCGCTGCACAGGTGCTCCTGCGCACGGGTCATTGTTGTCATGAGTCTTCCATTATTGTTTTTTGAGATTCGACGCGGCCGAGCATATGCCAGCAGCGTCCCTCTCGACCAAGACCTTTAGGCCATACGTACTCATGCCAGCGGAGCATATCCTGAGGCGTGACAGGTCTCCTCAAGCATCCCTGCCGATGATGCCGCTCAAGCATGGATGCCCATGTCGACATGGTATTTGTCATTCGCCGCAGGCTGTCCTGAAACTGCGATCGCTCTCTACGTATCGCGTGTTACACAAAAACAATAAGGACTCCCCATGAAAGCAAAACAGACTCGACTCCTGCTGGTACTCACTGCCTGTCTCAGCACCCCCTTGTTCGCAACGGAGGCGTCATCCCCCGTCAACCGAATAACGGTCAACCAAGGTGCTATCAAGATAGAGGCTTACGAACAGGGGGCGGGCAAGACCATCGTCATCCTGCCGTCCCTGGGGCGCGGAGCGCAGGATTACGATGAAGTCGCAGGCTACCTGGCCCAGGACGGATTCCGGGTCTTGCGTCCAGAACCTCGAGGCGTGAATGGCAGCCAAGGCCCATTGAACAACCTGACGCTCCATGACTTTGCGGCGGATGTCGCCCTGTTGATGGACCATGAAAAGACCGGCCCGGCCATCGTGGTCGGTCATGCCTGGGGCAGCCAACCCGCACGCGTGCTCGCCGTGGATCGCCCCGACCTGGTCAAAGGCGTGGTGATGGCGGCGGCCTCGGTAGGGAAGTTCCCCCCTGGTTATTCGGAATAAGCCCTATGGCAGGATGGTTGAGGCCATCACTGGCTCGGGTAATTACGCCCTGCCCGAAGCACAGCGTTTGAAGTATCTGCAGCAAGCTTTTTTCGCCCCCGGCAATGACCCTCATCCCTGGCTGAGCGGCTGGTACGAGGCCACACACAAGGCAGAGGCACAGGCACGCGATGCAACACCCATCGACCAGTATTGGTCGGCGGGCGCCAGCGTACCGATCCTCGACCTTCAGGGCAGCAATGATGCAGTGGTCATACCCAATATTCTGAAGTCGATGCTCGGTGATCGGGTCGAAGCCCGGACGCTACCAGGAGCCGGGCATGCCATGGCGCCGGAACGGCCGCGAGAAATGGCACATGCCATTGCCGAGTTTGCAAAGCGTGTGTACGCCGACACTCCCGTCACCGGCCAAGTGAAAGGAGGCTGAGCAATCAGCAACTGGCAAGGTAGGCGCTAGAGGTAGAGCCCCTGATCACTCGTCAGGCGCCAGCCAGACAGCCGCATCCTTCCAGGCCCCCTGAGTGACCAGAAACTTCAGGTGGGTGATCAATAGCGTCTCCCAGCTGGCGGCCAGCCGGCTGGTGCGACGCTCACGCAACGTCGTCAAGGTCACAGTGGAACGAATGGCGGGACGCTCGATGGAGTGGGCGACCAACTTTTTCTGTGCGATTTCATCCTGCACCGCCGCGTTGGCCAGGATCGAGTAGCCGAGACCGGCCTGAACCAGGCGCTTGGTCAGATCCACGCTGTCCACTTCCACTTCAATTCTAAGCCTGACCCCACTCTGCACGGCAGCCTGCTCGACCAACCGTCGGTTACTGTGCGGCAGGCTCGGCATGATCAGCGGCAGATCCGCCAACTCATGGATACGAAACGCACGAGCCGGTTCGCCGACGGGGCCGACTACCACCATCGGCTCGCTGAACAGCGGGCGCACTTCAAAAGCTTCAAGCAGCGGTTGGTTATAGACCACTGCCAGGTCCACCCGTCCATCCAGTACCCACTCCTGCAAGGAGCTGCTGAGCCCTTCGCGCACATGCAACGAGGCCTTGGGCCAGAGTTCGCGGAAGCTCCTGATCAATTGCGGGCCGATGACCGCGCCGATTGCCGGGGGAAGGCCGATCGCCAGATGCCCGCGTTCCTCCTGCGCACTGTTGCGCACATGATCGGTGGTTTCCTGCAGGTAGTGGAGCATCATTTCCGCGCGCTCCAACAGCCGCGCGCCAGCAGCCGTCAACTCGACACCGCGACCATGACGGGTCAGCAACGTGACATTGAGCTGATCTTCAAGCTTGGCGATCTGACGGCTAAGTGCCGGTTGGGCGATATACAGATCGCGCGCTGCGCGGCTGAAGCTGCCCGCATGTGCCACCTGAACGAACGTGCGCAGCTCTCGAATATCCACGACCTTGACCCCATGCTTTTAAAGCATAGATTGCTATCAATAAAAGGTTTTTGTCTAGTTTTTTAGGGTTCTCTATGCTGAACACAAATAGGAGAACAACAATGAACAACTCCAAATGCCTGACTCCAGTCGTACCGCCCTGCCCACTCTCGACAAACGCATCATGAACGGCGCGCTGTTGCTTGTGCTGATGCAACCCCCCTCCTCCCAGGAGGAGGAGTTCAACGACTGGTATGACACCGAGCACTTCCCACAGCGCCTCGCGCTGCCGGGCTTTCTCGACGGCCGGCGTTGGGTGTGCAGCGAAGGCTGGCCACGCTACCTCGCGCTCTACGAGCTTGAGAACGAAGAGGTGTTGAACACTGCGCAGTACCTGAGTGTCTCGGGCGCACGCTCCACACCCTGGAGCCGTCGCATCTTGCCCAGAACCGTCGGGCGGCAGCGGATCGTTCTCAGGACCTGCGCCGAATCGCGTCGTCCAGGCCAGGCCGCCTCCCTCCTGCTGATGAGCTGGAACATGCCCGCTGACGTCGACATGGAAAGCTTCATCAGCGCCGTTGACACCCAGATCAACACGATAACTGGCGTCTTAACACGGCAGTGGGGTGAAAACCTGACGCCCCTGGTTGAGCACGGACGCAGCCTGTCTCTGATTGCGACCTTCGACTACTGCATTCCATCAAGTGCCCTGGATGCCATGCGGCGACCACTCGATGTCGGTTGTACACAGTTCAATCTCTACCTTCCCTACTGCCGTTGATCGCCTGGAGAGCCATCCGAACAACCTGTGCCCGAATACAAAAATAATGACGCCCACCGGGGCGAGGATTACCTATGAAACATTTGAAGAAGCTGCATGTACAAGTACTGGTCGCGCTGCTAGCGGCCGTATTGCTGGGGTTACTGGCGCCCAGTTGGGCGATCGCCATGAAACCCCTCGGCCAGGCGTTTATCGCTCTGCTGAAGATGATGCTCGCGCCCATCGTGTTTTTCACCCTGGTGCACGGCCTCGCACACGTCAAGGACATGCGCAAGCTGGGCCGCCTGGGCATGAAATCCCTGCTGTACTTTGAAGTGATCAGTACCTTGGGGATGGTCGTCGGCCTGGTGTTGGTCAACCTGATTCAGCCCGGTGCCGGGTTGCACGCCGGCAACCTCAACGAATCGGCAGAAGCCATCAAGGCTACCGCGAGTGCCGGCAGCATTTCGGTGATCGACTATCTGTTAGGCCTTATCCCGCACACCTTGGTCGATGCCTTCGCCAAGGGCGACATCATCCAGGTGCTGATGATTTCGCTGCTGGCCGGGATGGCGATCAACCGAGTCGCCGGGCCGGACTCGTTGATCGTCAAGGGGATCGACGAAGCCCAAAGCGTGTTGTTCAAGATGCTCGGCTTCATCATGAAACTGGCTCCTCTGGGTGCCTTTGGTGCCATGGCCGCCGCGGTGGGCAGTTACGGCGGCGCCACCCTGCTCTACCTCCTGAAGTTGATTGGCGTCTATTACGCAGCCTCGCTGTTCTTCGTGTTCGGTGTACTGGGAACCATCAGTTGGTCGATTGGCCTGCCGTTCTGGACCGTCCTGAAAGTGATTCGCGAAGAAATACTGTTGGTGCTGGGTACTGCTTCCGGTGAAGTGGCCTTCCCGAGACTGCTGGAAAAACTCAAGCGTACTGGCTGTGACGAGGTGGTGGTCGGCTTTGTGCTACCCGCCGGCTACAGCTTCAACCTGGACGGCACCTCCATCTACATGGCCGTCGCCATCGGCTTCATTGCCCAGGCCACCGACACGCCCTTTTCGATCTGGCAACAGATCGGCCTGCTGGCGATTCTCAGCCTGACCTCAAAGGGCGGGACCACGGTGGCCGGCGGCGCCTTCATCAAACTGGCAGCCACCCTGCAATCGGTGCAAAGCCTGCCCTTGGGTGGCTTGGGCCTGTTGTTTGGTATTGACCGGATGATGGCCACGGCAACCGCCCTGGTGAACATCATCGGCAACACCATTGCCGTGTACGCCATCGCTCGCTGGGAAGGCGCCTTCGATGCCGAGGCCTTCAAACGCGAGACTGGGCGCAGCGCCGGTAAAAGCCTGCTGCGTGCGCCGTCCGAACCCAGCGTACCGCCCAGCGCGCATCGCCAGCCCCACTCCCAGAATCTTTGATCAGGAATCCGACCATGAATCGTTTGAAAGCGATAGACCCCGAGCATCTGAATCAAGCCCAGCAAGTTATCTACGACGCCATCGCAACCGGCCCGCGCAAAGGCGTGCGTGGTCCACTCGCCATCTGGCTGCACCGCCCGGAGTTGGCCCAGTGCGCACAAAGCCTAGGTCGTTATTGCCGTTACGACAGTAGCCTGGAGCCCCGCCTTTCGGAGCTGGCCATCCTGCTGCTCGGCCGCCACTGGCTGGCGGAATACGAGTGGGCCGCACATAAGCCATTCGCCCTGGAGGCCGGTCTGTCCCCTGCCGTGATCGACGCCATTCGCGATGACCGGCAACCGGTTTTCGAGGACGAAGACGAAGCGCTGGTATACGCCTTTATCCGCCAGCTGCATGACACCCGCCAGGTCGACGACCACCTGTATCAGGACATCAGCCGCGTACTGGGCGAAACCGCCCTGGTCGACCTGGTGGGCATCGCCGGCTACTACACGCTGATTTCCATGACCATCAAGGTGTTCGAGGTGCCGCCACCGGTTGGCGTGGCCCCTGAACTTCCCACCCGTCTTTCCTGAGGATGCATGCATGACTGAACTCAATACTTCAAACACCCGCCTGCAAGGCAAAGTGGCCATTGTCACCGGCGCCGGCTGCGTAGGGCCTGGCTGGGGCAATGGTCGCGCCGTGGCGGTACTGTTCGCCCAGGCCGGCGCGAAAATCTTCGCGGTCGACAAGAACCTCGATGCCATGGAGGAAACCATCCGCCGCATCAAGGACATCGGCGGGGACGTCGTGTCGCTCGCCTGCGACGTCACCAACAGTGAATCCGTCGCCGCGATGGTTGCCACCTGCAAGCAGACCTACGGGCGGGTGGACATTCTGGTCAATAACGTCGGTGGCTCTTCAGCCGGCGGTGCCGTGGCGCTGGACGAGGACAAATGGGACGCACAGATCGCCTTGAACCTCAAGAGCGTCTACCTGACGTGCAAGCATGTGCTGCCGATCATGGAAGCTCAGGGCAGCGGCTCGATCATCAACACCGCCTCGACTTCCGGCATTCGCTGGACCGGTTCGGCACAAGTGGCCTATGCCGCCAGCAAGGCCGGGGTGATTCAGCTATCGCGAGTGACAGCGGTCGAATACGCCAAGAAAGGTATCCGCGTGAATACCGTCGTCCCCGGACAATTGCATACCCCGATGGTGGAAGTACGCCTGGCCGGGCAACGCACCGGCGGCGACATCGACAAGCTGCTCGACAGCCGCCTGGCACGAATTCCCCTGGGCTTCATGGGCGATGGCCGGGATACCGCCAACGCGGCGCTGTTTCTGGCCAGCGACGAATCGCGTTTCGTGACCGGTACCGAAATCGTCGTCGACGGTGGCATGACCGCCCGCTGCGACTGATCTGCCCGCCCGGCCTTGATGGGCAGGGCTTTTCCTGATTCGAGCTGATGACCATGCACACACTCCTTCCAGCAGGCGCGTGGGACTGCCATACCCACATCTACGGTCCGTGGGATCAATTCCCGCTGCCGACCAATGCCGCCTACCGCCCCGCACCCGCGCCGTTCGAGGCCTTGCTTGAGCTGCATCGAAGCTTGGGTATCGAACACGGGGTGCTGGTGCAGGCCGCGCCCTATGGCACCGACCATGGCGCCATCCTTTCTGCCATTGCCGCCAGCAACGGGCGATATCGGGGCATTGGCTTGATCGACGACAGCACCACCGATGATCAGCTCCAGGCGCTGCATGATGGCGGGCTGCGGGGCATCCGTTTCAACTTGATGGGACATCTTCCCGGCAACCGTGACCCGGAGTATCTGCGCCGACTTGCCGAACGCGTCGCCCCCCTGGGCTGGCACGTACTGTTGCACGGTGAAATCGATGTCTTGCTGCCCGTGCTCGATGCCTGGAAAACCTTGCATACGCCGCTGGTCATCGACCATATGGCGCGCCTGGACCTGAGCCAACCGATCGAAGCGGCCCCGCTCAAGGCACTGGAACAGCATCTGAAACGAGCGGACCGCTGGATCAAGGTGTCGGGCATCGACCGCGCCATGCAAGGCGCCGCAGGCCCTTGGCCACAAGGTCTGTCCTGGGCTCGGCGCTTTCTCGAATGTGCCCCGGACAGGACGATCTGGGGTTCCGACTGGCCCCATCCGAACGTCAAGGGCGAGGTACCCGACGACGCCCTGTTGCTGGACTTCGTGCTCCAGACCTGTGCCGACCCCGCGGTAGCGCAGGCGGTTCTGGTCACCAATCCAAACACCCTGTACCGCTGAAGCCGACCTTCTGGAGAAACCGACCATGCCCGACTTTCCCTGGCAACCCAGCCTGCGAACCCCCGACCCCGCCGTCCGCGAACTCGACCCGCGCTTCAGCCATTATCGGCTGGCGCATGCGAAGGTTGAGCGCGTCGCGGGTGGCCTGCGTTGGGCCGAAGGGCCGGTGTGGTTCGGTGACGCCCGCCATGTGCTGTTCACGGACTTGCCCAACGACCGAATCCTCAAGTGGGACGAACAAAGCGCCGCGCTTAGCGTATGGCGCTACCCATCGAACCAGGCCAATGGCATGACGCGCGACCGCCAGGGCCGCCTGATCGTCTGCGAGCACGGCGGCCGCAGGGTCACCCGTACCGAATATGACGGCAGCCAGACGGTACTGGCCAGCCATTTCCAGGGGCTGCCGCTCAACTCCCCCAATGATGTGGTGGTCAAGTCCGACGATTCCATCTGGTTCACCGACCCCCCTTTCGGGTTGGCAAGCGATTACATGGGGCAAAAGGGTTGCCCGCAACTCCCTGCCAACCTCTATCGCATCGACCCGCTCAATGGCGAGTTGAGCTGTGTCGCCGAAGGCGTGCAAGGTCCCAACGGGTTGGCCTTTTCAGCGGACGAAAAAACCCTGTACGTCGTCGAGTCCCGCGCACGACCGCGCACCATCAAGGCCTTCAACGTCAGCGAAGGCCAGGTACTCGATAGCGGAAAAGTGTTGATCGATGCCGGCGTCGGTACGCCTGACGGTTTGCGTATCGACATCGATGGCAACCTCTGGTGCGGCTGGGGTAGCGGCGAGGCAGGCCTGGATGGTGTGCGCGTGTTCGCCCCGGACGGCACCGCCATCGGTCATATCGACCTGCCGGAGCGCTGCGCCAACTTGTGCTTCGGTGGCCCCAAGCGCAACCGGCTGCTGATGGCTTCTACCACCTCACTTTATGCGCTTTACGTGAATACCCGCGGCGCCACCTGAGAGGTGTCGACCGTTGATCCGCAACCCCAAACCCCAAACCCCAAAAGGTACAGTCGTGAAAAAAACAACAAAAGCGTCGCTTATGGTATCCGCAGGCCTCGGCAGTCTGCTCGCTGTCAGCGCCCAACTGCAGGCCGCCGAGTTGCATGTCATTGCCACCGGCGCACTCAAGGGTGCCATGCAACACCTGCAGCCAGCCTACGAGAAAGCCAGCGGCAACAAGCTGCTGATCAGTTGGGGTCCATCGATGGGCGAGTCGCCAGATTCGATCCCTCAGCGGGTGCTGCACAAAGAGCCCATGGATCTGGCGATCATGGCCGCCGAAACACTGGACAAACTCTCGGGCACTGGCTCATTCGAAATGACCACTCGCACCCAGATTGCCTCCTCTCGGATCGGAGTTGGCGTCCCCAAGGGCCAGCCAAAGCCTGATGTTTCATCGGTGGATGCTCTGCGTCAGACGCTCCTGAATGCCAAGCGGGTCGCGTATTCGCAAGGCGCCAGCGGCGTCTACATCTCGACGACCCTGTTCAAGGATCTCGGCATCAGCGAACAGATGAAATCGAAAAGCGTGGTGATCGAAGGCAAGGAACTGGTAGGGACAGCCTTGGCTCGCGGCGATGCCGACCTGGGCATGCAACAAGTCAGCGAGTTGAAAGTCACCCCCGGTGTCGACTTCGTCGGCCCGCTACCCGACAAGGTTCAAAAGATCAGCCTGTTCACCGCCGTGGTGGCCAAACAATCGACTCAATCGGCCGCCGCCAAATCCTTCATCGAATACCTGACCAGCAAGCCGGCCATTCAGTTGCTTGAAGAGAGCGGCCTGGAACCCGGCAAGACCCTTTGATTTTTCAACGACACCGGAGAATAACAATGAAAAAATTCGCCTTGAACCTCTGCGCGCTGGCCATGCTCACAGCCTGCGCCAGCGCATTTGCCAGCCCTGCCCTGCAACAAGACGTCATCAAGTACGACAACGTTCAGATCGATGTAACGTCCCAAGGCAAGGGCCCCGTCATTGTCATGCTGCCGTCCCTCGGTCGCTCGGGACGTGACTACGACCAGGTGGCGGCGGATCTGCAGGCCAAGGGTTTCCGGGTGGTACGCCCTGAACCGCGCGGCATCGGCAAAAGCGTCGGTCCCATGGAAAATCTCTCCGTTCATGATTTTGCCAAGGACGTCGCCGCCGTCGTCGAGCATGAAAAATCCGGGCCCGTGGTGGTGGTCGGTCATGCCTGGGGCAACTTCCCGGCGCGCCAGCTGGCCGCTGATCGTCCAGACCTGGTCCGCGGTGTCGTGTTGGCTGCCGCTTCGGCCGGCAAGGTACCACCAGGCTCGACAGAAAAACCCATCGGCCCGGAAATGCGCAAGGCCATCGACGGTGCCGGCGACCTGTCCCTGTCCAAGGAACAGCGCCTGATCTACCTCAAGCAAGCGTTCTTTGCGCCGGGCAATGATCCGACTGGTTGGCTCGACGGCTGGCACGAAGCAACACACGAAGCTGAATCCCATGCGCGCAACACCACTCCGGTGGACGACTATTTTGCCGCCGGCAAGGCGCCGATTCTTGACCTGCAGGGTGAAGCTGACGCCGTCGCGCCCCGCCGATTCTCACAGGTGCTGAAGAACATGCTCGGGGACCGGGTTTCGGTAGTCGTGCTGAAAAAAGCCGGACATGCCATGGCTCCCGAACAACCACAAGCCATGGCGGATGCAATCGCTGCCTTTGCCAACAAGACCTATGGCCTGAAAGCCAAATAACCCATGTCCACCCAGGCGCGGCGTCGTTCAAGGCCCGCGTCTGATCCGCCTTGAGGTTCATGGCGACACGGGTGTGGTTGAACGTCTTGCCTCTGCCGGGCAGGCTCGACCACGGCCAAGGCCTACCAGCGCTGCTTTTTCACCCTGGACTTGCATCGGTCCAGTCACCCGCGATCGGTTCGGGATCATCCGCCTGCGCGACAGGCGCCTTGAGAAAGTCCCGGGGAGACGCCGTAGCCGAGAACCGGTCCGCCGCCAGAGAAACACCCCATCAACGCCTCCAACCCCATCGGCCTGGCAAAATAATAGCCTTGGGCCTGCCCCGCGCCCATTTCGCGCAGCAAATCCAGCGTCGCGGCGTCCTCGACCCCTTCGGCCACCACGCTCAGGTCCAGGGATTCGGCCATCCGCACAATCGCCCGGACAATCGCGCGACTGCGGGAACTGCTGGTCAACTCGAGAATGAACGACTTGTCGATCTTCAAGCCGCTGAAACGGTATTGATGCACGTAGCTCAGGGATGAAAAACCCGCACCGAAGTCATCGAGTACCACCGACATGCCGTTGTCGGCCAGTTGCTGCATGGTGCGTCGAGCCATCGCCGGTTCAGCCACCAGGGCCCCCTCGGTCAGTTCCAGGCAGATCCGCGACGGCAAAACCTGGTGCTGCGCCAGCAGTGCGAGCACATCGCTGGCGAAGTCCGGACGCGTCATGCTGTAGCTGGAACAATTGACGTGCACCGGCGGCCAGTGGGCGTGCTGGGGTTGGGCGAGGATCACGGCGATGCGGGTCAGCATGTACAGGTCCAGTCGACCGATCAGGCGCAAGCCCTCGAAGTCCGGCAGGAACTCGCCAGGCGCGATCACCCGGCCGCCCGGCTGATGCCAGCGGACCAACGCCTCCAGGGCGAGCAGTTCACCGCTTTCGACGCTGACAATCGGCTGGAAATACGGCAGCAATTCGTCAGTACGCTTGAGAGCGTTGCGCAAGGCCCCTTCACGCTCAACCTGGTCAGAGACTTCGCGGCGTACTTCCTGGTTGAACACCGCGTAGCTGTCGCGCCCGGCGCTCTTGACCCGGTACATCGCCGTGTCGGCATCGCGCAGCAGGTCGGCCGGCTCGTGATGGAACTGGCTGTCGGCGCTGACAATACCGATGCTGCAGGACGAAAAGACTTCATGGCCATTGATGACGAACGGCAGGTCGAACGCCACCAGGATCCGTTCGGCAATGTCGATGACCACGTCCAACGGCGCCTCGGGAGCGAGCACCGAAAACTCATCGCCGCCCAGGCGCGCCAGCAGGTCGGTGTCGCGCAGGCAGCCGCGCAAACGGTCAGCGGCCTGTATCAGCAGCAGGTCACCAAAATGATGGCCGAGGCTGTCATTGACCATCTTGAAACGGTCGAGGTCGATGAACATCACCGCCAGGTGCCCGCCTTCGTTATCGAACCGCGACCAGGCCTGGTTGAGGCGTTGTTGCAGGTAGGTACGGTTCGCCAGCCCGGTCAGCGCATCGTGGGCGTTTTCGTGTTGCAGCTTGGCATTGGCATGATCGAGTTCGCGGGTGCGGTTCTGCACCCGGGCTTCGAGCATGAGGTTGGCGGCGTGGATCGCTTCGGCGGCCGTGCGCCGCGACAGCGCTGTGTCGATGTGCCGCGACACGAACGTCAGCAGTTCCTGGTCACGCAGGGTGTAACACACCTGCGGCGTGTAGCTTTGTACAGCAAGCACGCCGCGCACCACATCGCCATCGAACAAGGGAATGCCCAGCCAGGAGTAGGCGCGGACAGACTCATGGGCCCTTTCGGTTTCGCCGCTCGCCGACAAGCGCTCGGACTCGGCGGCGTCGATCAGGCACGGCCGACGCTGGCGGATAACGTACTCGGTCAAGCCCCGGCGCCCACGCCGCGCCATCGGGCGGGTGGTCTGGCGCTCATCGACATAGTACGGAAAGGTCACTTCGCCGGTCGCATCATCGAACAATGCAATGTAGAAGTTCTGCGCGAACAGCAACTCGCCGACGATGCCATGCAGGGTTTGAAACAATTCGGCCATGTCGCCAGGCTGGCTCGACAGTTCGGCAATCTGGAACAAGGCGCTCTGCAGATGTTCGGCGCGCTCCCGGTCGAGCACCTCCTGCCGCAGGGCATCGTTGAGCGCCGACAGCTCCAGGGTGCGACGCATCACCGTCTCTTCCAGGTCCGCCCGGTGCAGGATCCGGTCCAACGCCATGGCCACGTGGCGGGCCACCACCAAAAACAGCGCGCGGTCTTCGGCGCTGTAGATACGGGCAACCTCGTAGACTTGCATCGCCAGCATGCCAAACACCTCATCCGAGGCATTTTTCAGCGGCGCGCCCATCCAGAACTCGGGACGATCACCCACGCAGTGGAAACGGCCCTCGGCCTGAGCCGTGAGAATGCCGGCGGAGTCGATCAGCAGCGGCTGGCCGCTGGTCAATACCTGGCCGGTCAAGGACAGGTGCGCAGGGTCAAGGTATTCGTAGTTCTCGGCTTCCAGGGCATCCACATCGATAATGTCGACGTAGTACGGGTAGTCGATCTTGCCACTGAGCGGGTCATACAGCGCGAGGTAGAAGTTCTCGGCGTCGATCAGGCTGGCCAGCAGTTGGTGAACCCCCACCAGGAACACCGAGCGGTCGCGGGTCGAACTGGCCAGGTAAGTAATCTCATACAGCACACGCTGAGTGATCTGCGCACGGGCCAGGGTGTTGGTCTGCACCTCGATGCCCAGGCGCCGGGCAAACTCGGCGAGCGCCGGTTCGGCGGCATCCTTGACGGGCGCGAGCAGCCAACCCAGCGCGCTTTCGCCTTTGCCGGTCGGCCAACGGTGCAACTGGTGGCTCAGGCAAAAGGCATCAAACGCTTCATGGGCAACGCTTGAGGGCCACGGCAGCGACGGGTCGCCCTGCCCGACCCGATGCATTTGCTCTCCGGCGCGGTAGACCACCCAGGCGGTGGTATGGGCCCAGTTGCGCGCTGAGTCCAGCAGGTGTTCGATTGTGCCCTCGTTGCCAACATAGGCCATGCCAAGCGTATCCGGAATCACTTGCAGTTGAGAGGCGACAATAGCGCAATCATTCGATTGCCGCGGGGAGTCGGTCAATGGACGAACACTCATCAGCGACCCCTGAACCAAGAATTGAACACACTCAATGACTGATTACTAGCAATGTGCCTCCTAAGTAAAGCCTATAGCGTTTTTTTCAAAAAGTTATTCGATCTCAACCTTCTGGTTGTAGTCGAGGCGCTTTTGGCCGAAAGCCACGTCGGCCGCGCGCCGCGTCCCCTTTTCGCCCTATTGATTTGAAGGCCGATAGTGCATTCGTTTCCTGACCCCACTCTGCACCAGCAATATCAGCGTGCTCAGCAACAGCGAGCAAATACCGACCAGATAGCCAACCTGCTGGAATGGAATAAGGTCGGCCAGCCCGCCGGAGAGTAACGCGCACACAATCAGCAACCCCGAGCCAAACGCATTGGTCCCTGCGGTGATCGTGACGATGTCTTCGGAAGAACTCAACTGGATCAAGCGTGACTGGGCCGCGGTAAAGGACACTTCGAACAGGAAGATGAAGAGAAAATAAGCCACCAGCAATTGAACGCTATTTTGGACCAGTGTCGTCAAGACCAGGCAGATGGCGGTCATGGTATTGGCCAGCAAGCCAAAGCTTTTCCAGCGCACCAGAGTCGGCAGCAACGACACGGCCAGCGCCCCGAGGATGATTCCCAAGGCGCTGACAATCTGCAGTTGCATGACAGCTGAGTCGGGCAGCCCGAGCACTCTGATCGGCAAGATAGTCCGGGCGGCGTTGTGAAAGCCCTGGAACACGCCCGTTGCAATGCACAGGTAGCCAAACGCGGCAAACAGTTGCGGCTCTTTGGTCACGATTGCCAGATTCGACATCAGCACGCCACGGCGTTTGGCATTGTCTTGCCTGGCCGTCAGGACAAACGGCAATCCGGCATAACACAGCGCCGAGAACGCGAAAGTCGCCGCGCTGATCGCGGCCACTGCCAACAGTGAGAACGTGCCGACCAGCAGACTACCGATCACCCCGCCCAGCACGCCCCCCAAGTAGTAAGAAAGGTTGAACGTCGAGGACGCGAGTTCAAGTTGTCGGCCTTCGAACAGTTTCTTGATGAACACCACGCGGCTGGTTTTGGTGATCGCCTCCACAAATCCCCTGAACAGGAAGCAGAGCAACACCGGGGTCATCCAGCCTTGCGCCAGAAGCACGCCAATCAACAGCGACAGCAGGCCGTTGATGATGTCGCTACTGATCACCGCCTTGCGCAGTCCGCCCCTCTCGCAAATCAATCGGATCAGCGATGCCAGTGCCACCGGCAGGATCCATTGGAAGGCGAACACGGAGGTAGCGCCGAGTCCTGAGTGGTGGACTCGAATGATGTAAGCCGATACAGACAGCAATAAAATGAAAGTACCGGTGGAGCTGACCAGGGTCGCCAGCCAGAGCAGTATGAAACGTCGATCTCTTGCCAGAGTCAGCCAGTCTTGCATGATTTCACCTGGAATGAGTGGATGGGTAGCTGAAGCAACCGGGTTCAATCACTGATTGGCACCAGCTTCACGCCGAGTATCTGCTCAACCGCTGCGTGTTTGAGCGCAACCTTTTCCACCACTTCGGCGTAACTGTTGCCGCTCACTCGGATAACGCCATAAGTACTGAAGTTGCCCTCCATGTGCTGAAGGAACTGCCCCGCCTTGATATTGGCCACACCGGAATGCAACTGTGCCCGTATCGGGCTGAACCAGTCTTCGGGAAGGTCTTCACGCACAGTGCAATCCTGCTCCGCGGCAATGAATGAGTGACTCGAATAGGTCTGACTGGCAAGACGGCCCAGCCCCAATCGCTCTCCCGTGTGAATACGCACCAGCAGCTCAAACAGGTTCACCCCCGTGGAGGCGTTTATCAGGTCGGGAATCGCGCCGCCCGCAATGCGTGGATTGACCTCGACCAGTCTTGGGCCGTTGGCGGTGTAAATAAACTCGACATGGAAGATGCCCAGATCCAGCCCCAGGGCTTTGACAATGGCAATGGCGTAATCGGCTGCCACCTGATACTCGTCATCGGAGAGGCCTGAAGGCATGGTCGAGCCCATTTCCAGCACCGGGTTGCCTCGACCGGTCTTGCGACGCAGGATGGCCAAGGGCATCCATTCGTCATGGGCACTGACCGCGACCTCAATGGAGAACAACGGGCCAACGGCGACTTCCTCTACCACGAAGATGTCGTCTATTTCCGCTCGCATGGCTTCATCCAGTGCCGCAAGCGACTGGTTGTACTGCTCAAAGTAGGCGGTCAGGGCTTGCTCGTGCGCAATGATCTTCACCATCATCTTTGCCAGTCCGGTGCTCGGTTTGACGACAACCGGATAACCGATTGCAAGCGCAGCCTGTCGGGCCTCTTCGAAACCGCTGACACGTCTGAACTGCACGGATGGCAAGCCGGCTTGCTGGATCAGATCACGGCATCTGGCTTTGTCCCGCGCATTCATCACGCCCTCGACACACGTCGCTTTCAACCCCAGCCTGGCTGCCGCCGTCGTGGCCGGCAATACGCAAGGATGAAACACGGTTAACAGCGCATCGATCGGCTCGACAGCCATGCACTCGATGAGGGCGCGCTCGCAATCGTCAGCGGACTGGGTAGAAGGTGCCGAATAGGTGGCGTCGACACTGTCTCTCACAGTGGCGAGTTCGGCCGGGGTCAGCAACCAGTCAAATTTGCCCGATGTCACCAGCGAGACCTTGTGACCCAGTCGTTTGGCGGCTTCAATCGCCTGGATGCCAGGGCGGGTTGTTTCAATGAAAACTACGTGAGCCATGGGGTCTGATCCTTTAGGTTGTCGAGTTGTCCATTACGTTGCGGACAGCCACGCGGTGTTGGGACAAGGCTTCGAGAATTTGCTGGCCGCGTGCGGCGTATTGCCCGGTTGGCGTCAGGCTGTTGTCGTCGTAGGGATAGGGGTTCATTCCCATGATGAACAAAGGCGAGATTTGTCCATTCGCCAGCTTCAGTCGACCATCAGGCGTGGTGTCGACAATCGGGCCTTCCGTCAGCATGGAGGTCTGAATGCCGTTGATGACCAAGGGAACGCAGTTGCTTTCATAACCCAGGGCCTGAATGACCACGTCGGCTTCATCCAGCCACGGTCGGGCATTCTTCAGGCTATCCACTCTTGTTTGGGTAAACCTCGGCAGTGCAGCGGTGGCAATACGCTCAAACGTGTCGCGGGCCGCATGCCTGAGTCCCGAATACCGAAAGAGGTTACCGGTTTGCGGGCAGACGTCGGTCTGCACATTCGGCCGGTGTTCAAGCGCGGTGTGGGTACTGCTCCGATACGCATCGATACTGGCGTAAAACAGCTTCGTGCCGCTGCGTTGCAAAATTCGCACTTCGCTATTGGGCGCCAGCGCGCCTTCCTGCCTCAGGCGGTTGGCAATGGCATAAGCACTGTGCGAGCCACCCGTAATGACGATTTTTTGCGCTTGCACCGACCACCGGGCCGGTACTCCGTGTTCAATGATTTGCCGTGACAGTTGGGTTTTACTCCGCCAGGGCAATAAATCCGCCTGCGGGCACTCCCGAATACCAAGCGCCAGCGCGGCAAACCGTGTATGGATTCGTTGTCCGTCTTCCAGCACTGCCGCCACGCTGTCGCCTTCCACTTCAATCTTGACGACGGCTTGCCCCGTCCAGATGCGCGCGGGGCCGACAGCCTGTTTGATGGCCGCTCCGAAAGGGCGCAACGCCGACGCGAGCAATGAAAGAGCAAAGCTGCCTTCAGTCTCATGGAGCGCCCGGACATGCGGATGCGCGAGCTGTTGCCCGTAGACACTCTCAGGATCGACCCAGCCAAAAAAGTCGTGGCCATAGGAGTTGGAATCGATGCGGTAATGATCGAAGCTTCCAGGACCCAGGGTGTTTGAAGCATCAACCACCCCGACCCGATACCGCAGTAAATCCGCGTTGGCCGTCAACAAACCGGTCCCGCGCAGGCCACAACCGATCAGGAGAAAGTCCAACGCATCGACGCAAGACCCCGGCTCATAGCGAGCCGGGGTCTGCGAAACGCCATCAAACTGCATCAGTGAGCAGGCTCGGAATTGGAAAGGGTCGGCAACCAGGCGGCCATGTGGTCACAAACCTGCGCCGCATGTTCAAGTCGACGCGCCATTCCAAAAGCAATCGCAGGAATGAAAGACGGGTCTTTCTTGATCAGCGGTTTGACCACTTCGTTCATCCAGCCCGCAGCATGTTCGACGTCGACGACGGTATGAATGGTCAGATAGCGCATGTCACCCTCGGACAACCCGACTCGCCGCCAGCCCGCGATCTGCTGATCCAGACGCCCCGGGACCATCAGTTCAGTGGCCAGCATCATGCCGATGGCCTGTGGCAACAAGGCACGGTTAAACGCCGTGTGAAAGTACATGTTCGCCAGGCGCAGCTCTTCTACGCAAAACCGTTCAATTTCCAGTAAATGCACATCTTCACAAACGCCCAGTGACTTGATCATGTCGACGCGAAGCTGACGATGCATCTCGCCGGTATCGCCACAGCCCATTTCGTCCCAGAAATTCTTCGAGAACTCGGTTTTTGCATCGCCATAAACACCCGGCAGCATTTTCGCCAGGATATCCCCGAAGTGGACATCGAAAGGTGTTTCCTGAACGAGGAACTCGGTCAGTTGCTGGCGAGTGGCGTTATCACGCAGGAAGTCGAACAGTGGGTGGAAAAGATTCGAGCGATGCGTTTCGCAGTGTTGATTCGCCCAGCTCTCAAAGTGCTCGGCCTGCGGCAGATCGCCGAAGAAGTTGGCATACTTCTCCACTTCGAACTCATTCCATGACTGTTCCAGCGTTTGCCGCAGTTGCACGAACAGGTAGTGGTCCACGTCTCGCCAGTGCGCCTCCCACGGCGCAACAATGGAGCCGGCATACAAGGCGTAGAGCACACGATGAACACTGAGCTCGGCCTGTTGCCGGGTCGGGGAGTTAGTGTCAAACGCCTCGTTTGCCGTTTTCTTTGCCAGAGAGAGCAGCGACTCCCACTCGTCTTTCGGGGCGTGGCAATGAATGGCCTGAAAGCGGCTCCAAAGGTCTTGCGCAGTCTTGTTTGCAATGCTCATAGCGTTTCACTTTCCTTAGTAATGGGGGCGAGATTCTCTTGCAACCAAACGGCAAGATCCTGTTCGGTAAAAAACGACTGCTGCAGGACGTTCTGGTATTTCTCGATGCAGCCCCGCAGTTGCGCATGGGCTGTTGCACTGCGTCGACGCCATTCGGCTTCTATCAGGGGATACAGTCGGTCCGCCAGCTCCGGGGTGGCGTCGAGGTCATGCTCGAGCAGCAGATCGGTTTGCCGCAGGAACCTGAGCAATCCGTCGCGCCCGCTACGGACCCCGAACATACGGACCAGGCTTGAGCCGATCTCACTCGGATCCAGAATGTCGAAGATCGTCGGGGCACTGTTAAGCAACTCTGTGCGGATCCCGCTCTGGATGCTGTGAGTGATGACCCCCGTGATGGCCTGCGCCGGGTTTTCCATCAGCCCGTATAGCCGTTCAGTCAGTCGGCTCAAAGCAAACAGGGACTGATAGTCAAAGCCGGACAGCTCCACGCCATACAACTTCTTCAAGGCAACAGCGACTTCAGCCAAGGGTGGATGACCTGCGCGGTTGGCAAAGCCACCCACCGATACATCGACGCCCTGCAACCCGAGGGACAGCCCCAACAGGGCATTGGCGGTAGCCATGCCGAAATCATCATGAAAATGCCCATAGAACCGGATCGCGGGAAAGCGCTCGACCAGTTCGCCGACAAATCCCTGTACCTGATGCGGCAAGCAGGTGCCTGCTGTATCAACGAGCCGAATCTGACCAATGCCATGGCGCGCAACAAGATCGACGGTGTTGATCAGGTGTGAATGGCGCGCCCTGAACGTATCCAGCAGCCCGACCATCACGCCGCCGCCCTGGTAGCGCGACAAGGTTGGAAGAAACTTGTCCAGCCAGGCCAGATTCAGCTCGCGCCGGACATCGTCGCTGTGGGAGTTCCAGCGGGCCGAGTCAAAGCCGGAGGCTGGATCCTTGCGCAGGATCGTCGGAAACAGATGCTGGATTTGCTGATCGGACACGGAATGGATTGCTATCAGCCACACCGTTTTGAGCGGCATTCCCCCCTCAGCCAGCTCATTGAGTACCGTCAACGATTGCTCGAAGGTGATGCCCACGTGGGAGATCACCATGAAGCGCGCATCCGCGGCAATGCGGCCGGCCTGCTGGCGCTTGACCAGTTGGCGGAGCAGTTCAATGTTATGGGGTACGTCCGGAAACATTCCCACAACAAGCGTTCTTACGCCGGTGCGGATAATGGCTTCGGCGAGGTCGCACTTGTCTTCAATAGAAGGAGGAACGGTGGCACGCTCGGCGCCTTCGCGCAGTGATTCGTCCATGAGATCGATATTGCTATTGAACGAAAACTTAAGTTCCGGCATGACCTGACTGGCGATACTTTCATTGGCAAAGCTATTCATCATGCTGTCACCGCCCGAGCCTCTTCCCGCGCGGCCACCGCCTCACGCGCAGACACGGTAAAACCATTGGCGAGCATCCATTGGTCATCCATAAACTTGCTCAGGTACATGTTGCCCGAGTCAGGCAGTATGACCACGATGTTCTTTCCCGGGTAACGATGAGCCACGCGCAACGCCACACTCATTGCGCTGCCGCTGGACCCGCCACAGAAAATGCCCTCTTCTCGAACAAGGCGTCTGGCTGTTTCAAATGATTCGGCATCATTGACCTGAACGATGTCATCGATCACGCTGAAATCGATCGCCTTGACCAAATAGTCTTCGCCAATGCCTTCCACTTTATAAACCGACGTCTGGCTCATTTTTCCGAAGTGGAAGTAGTCATGAAAAACACTGCCGATCGGATCCGCCCCAATAACCTGGATCTCCGGGTTCTTTTCTTTGAGGTAGCGCCCGACACCGGTAATGGTTCCGCCCGTGCCCATGCCACAGACTAAAACGTCAATATCGCCTTCAGTCTGCTCCCATAATTCGGGACCGGTGGTGTGATAGTGGGCTTGCGCATTGAGCGGATTATTGTATTGGTCAGGGTAAATTGAATCTGGCGTACGTTCGGCAATATCGCGGGCCATGCTGTAGTAACTGCGTGGGTCATCAGCTTCGACGGCGGTAGGTGCGACGACGACTTCGGTGCCGAACGCCCGCATCCTGGCGATTTTTTCCCCGCTCATCTTGTCCGGAATGGTCACAATGCAACGCAACCCTCGCGCCGCCGCAGCCATACTCAACGCCGCGCCAGTATTGCCTGAGGAGTTTTCCACCAGGACGGATCGCTCGTTCAGACTGCCCGCCGAATCCATTTCCTCGAGAAGAAACTTGACCATGCGGTCTTTGATGCTGCCGCCTGGATTCATGTATTCAAGTTTTGCAAAAATCGTCGCACTGCCTGGAGCAGGCAGTACCTTTTGCAGTTGCACGATAGGGGTATTGCCGACGGCTTCAAGTACGGATTTTAGGGCTTTCACGGTTAGTCCCTTATTTGTGTAGGCTGCACCCAAGTATCAGCGCAATACCGAAGTTTTGAATTAGGCAGTCAGTAAAGTGGGTGGAGGCTATGTCTCTTGTTATTTTTTAGCGCACACATAAACGCACACCAAAAACGGCGACAAGCATGACATCAGGGTTTAATGAGGCAGCAGCGCTCCCCCGCATCCGCGCATATCGAGCACAGGGCTACGCAGGACGCCGACAGGGATCAACCAGTTTAACGGTCAGTGGCTACGCCACTTAAAGTCAGGACTGAATGATAAATCACGAAACGCAAGATACGGCGCGACAACGCGTAAGAGCGGCCGTTGTTCAGGTAGGGAAGTGTCATCATCGAGTTCAGCAGTGAGCTGAATGAGAGCTGCTCTAATGTACATCCTTGTTCCTCCGCATGATTGCGCGACGAGCTATACCTGCTGTTCCCTTGCAGTCTTTTGTTTGGAGCGTCATCAACCGAGGATCAACCTGTGACCGTTTGAGAACCCTGCAAACTTTTGCAATACTACAGTCCAGTGCTCAGATCTGTCCATAACGTTTTCAGAAAATATTTGACCTTGAGCGCCCCTGCAACTACCCAGTAATAAGCCTTTATGTCAGGACACACCCATCAGCGAAACGTTCTCATTCAATAATACTCCTGACTGAAACCTCGCCTTCGCGAGCAATCCCGCCTCCCCCGCTTTCTGACATTGTCGATGATCCGCAAAAAATGCCTGCCCTTACCGATCCTGTCCGACGCCTTGGGCATATCCACCGCCTGCCGTACCGGCCATCGATATATCCATAGTCCCACAGGCTCGAAGCCTGCGGACCGTCGGCACAGATTCCCGTGGGTGACGACGAATACGGTGGACGCGTACAGGTTCTTCGCGTTCAAAAAAACAACGGCGTGTCCGAGATTAGTTGACCACCACACTTCGTCGACATACTCGACAGGAGGCGTTCTCGGTTTTATTGAGCCGCATCAGTTTCCCTCTGGCCGTGATGCTCTAGGCTGCGCCTGAGCCCTTGCCGTCTGCGGGGCGTTCAGGAGTTTTTATGCCAACATCCCCGGTTCAGATCACCATCAATGGAGAAGTGATCGAAACCAGCGCCCTGCGTTCGATCCTGGAAGCCGTTATCGACTCAGGACAACCGCTCATCGACGCTATCGGCTGCATGGGCCAAGGCGTCTGTGGCTCGTGCCGGGTGCTGATCCGGCGCGCCGGTGAACGTGAGGTCAGCACCGCCCTGGCCTGCGAAACCCGGGTCGAGCAGGGTTTGCAGATCAGCTTCCTCGACCATCTGCCCATGAACCGGCACCACACCTACAACCTCCACGATTGGGATGACACCTGGAACATCTCGGAACGCATTGCCGCCACCTTTCCCGAAGCCAGCCATTGCCGGCACTGCAGCGGTTGCGACCGCGCCTGCCCCAAGGGCCTGGAGGTGCAGAAAGGCGTCAACCTGGCCGCCGTCGGGGATCTGTCAGCGAGCCAGGTATTCAACGAATGCATCATGTGCAACCTGTGCACCATTGCCTGCCCCGAGCATATTTCGCCGAACCATCTGGGCCTCTACATACGCCGGATGTCAGCGTCCGTCGGCTTTCGACCGGCGGACCTGATGCAGCGCCTGAGCCAGATCAACCGCGGCGTGATGAACGTCGACCCCAACGTAACGCTGGAATAAGGAACACAGCATGTCCGGTATTCCTTATCCGCAAGCCCTGGCCCAATTGCGCACCAGCGCTTGCGAGCCCGCCTCTGAAGCTTTCGATAAACAGGCACTGCTGCACGCCTTCCACCCGGACTATCGGGTTGGAGCCAATACGCCGCTGCAGGTGGGCGTCAATCGCGGAGACCAATGCCCGCGCGAACTGACAGACCGCCTGCACAGCAACGCACAAATCGATGACGCGGCCTTGGCCGGTGCCCCGGTGGTCAATACCGCTGTGCTGATTATCGGCGGCGGCGGTGCCGGTTGCGCGGCGGCGCTGACCGCCGTGGAGCACGGTGCGCATGTCATCCTCGCGACCAAGCTGCGCCTGGGCGACAGCAATACGGTCATGGCCGAGGGCGGTATACAGGCTGCCGTCGGCGAGGATGACAGCCCCCAGATTCACTTTGAAGACACCCTGCGCGCCGGCCACTTCTGTGCTGATCGTACGCTGGCGGCGCGCCTCGCCCAGTCGGGCCCGGAGAGTATTCGTTGGTTGATCGAGCGCGGCATGCACTTCGATCTCGCCCAGGGCGGCTTGATCGGTGGCAAGCTGCTGCGCAAGAAACCCGGCGGTGCCAGCCGTGCGCGCATCCTTTCGTTCAAGGACTACACGGGTCTGGAGATGATGCGGGTGTTGCGCGAGGCGGTGGAGCTGGAAGAGCGGGTGAGCGTGTGGAACCGCTGCCCTCTGGTCGAGCTGCTCTGCGATGAAAGCGGCACCTGCGTGGGCGGCGTACTGTACAACCTGGAACGACACAGCTTCATCCTCGTACGCGCCAGCCGCGTGATACTCGCCACGGGTGGCGCCGGGCGCCTGCACCTGAATGACTTCCCCACGTCCAACCATTATGGCGCCACCGCCGACGGCTTGATCCTGGCCTATCGTCTTGGCGCGCGCTTGCGCGAAATCGATTCCTTCCAGTATCACCCCACCGGCTTGGCCTGGCCGTCGCATCGTGTCGGCGGGCTTATTTCCGAAGCCGCGCGCTCGGCCGGCGCCTATCTGGTGAACGGCCTGGGGCAGCGTTTCATCCCCGAGCTGCAAACCCGCGATGTCGTGTCCGCCGCGATCCTCAAGGAGTGCGCCGAAGGCCGTGGCGTCGAGCGTGACGGGCAACTGGGCGTCTTGCTCGATACGCCCGGCCTGGAGCGCCGCCATCCGGGGATTCTCAAGGAACGCCTGGTGAGCCTGGGACATGTCGCGAGCCAGTGTGGTATCGATCCGGCCGTGGAGCCGCTGATCGTCCGGCCGACCCTGCATTATCAAAACGGGGGTGTGGCCATCAACGAGAACGGCGAAACCTCGGTACGCGGGCTGTACTGCGTCGGCGAGATCAGCGGCGGCATCCATGGACGCAATCGCATGATGGGCAACGCCCTGGCAGAGATCATCACCTTCGGACGCCGGGCTGGAGAGCACGCGGCACACACCGCCGACCCCACGCCCGCGCCGAAGGTCGGCCTGTCCCACGTGTACGACTGGCAACGCCAGTTGATCGCCGCCGGCTTGCCGCTGGACGTCTACGGCCCCGAGTTGTTCCCCGGCTACGGCAACTTCGACCTGCGCCGGCACAGCGCCGTGCCCCACCGTGCCAAGGGTGCACTGCCGAGCACTCACGCCGACTCGCTGCCTTACTGAGATGCCTGTGATGAAGACTCAACTCGTATTACTCGCCCCCGCGGTACAAGTGGGCGCCGACCTCGATGCCTGGTTCGCCCAGGGCGGCGGTGCAGGCTTGCGCGCCGCGCTAAGCAATCCGAGCGGCATCCTCCCGACCCTGGCCGAAGCAGACCTGCGCGGTCTGGGTGGCGCCGGGTTCCCCACCCATCGCAAGTGGGCAGCCGTGGCGGAGCAGCCCGCGGAGCTGGAAAAGTATGTCCTGTGCAACGGTAACGAGGATGAGCCAGGCACCTTCAAGGATCGCGAGCTACTGGAAAAATCGCCGCACCAGGTGATCGAGGGCGCGCTGATTGCCGCACTGGCCACAGGGGCCAATCACGTTTACCTCTACGTCAACCCGCACCAGCACAGCGCAGTGGCCGTTGTGCGTCAGGCCGTCGAGCAATGGCGGGGCTCTACCCTCCTGGCCGAAGTCGCCCGACAGCAGAATCGCCCGATCGACCTTGCGGTGGTGGAAAGCTCGGGCCTGTATATCGGCGGCGAAGAAACCGCGGTGATCGCCAGTGTCGAAGGTGGCTTCCCCTTCCCCCGGCAAAAACCACCCTACCCCGCGCAAAGTGGCGTGCATGGTCAACCGACGCTGATCAACAACATCGAAACCCTGGCCCATGTTGCCCATATTCTGCGCCATGGCGCCGCCTGGTACCAAGACCTGGGCCTGGGTAGTGCCTGTGGGACCAAGCTCTACTCACTCTCCGGGGACGTACTCAGGCCCGGCCTGTACGAGCTACCGATGGGCGCCCCATTGCGCACGCTGATTTTCGAGCACGGCGGTGGCATGTTGTGCGAGCGCGCCTTCAAGGCGGTATTTACCGGCGGTCCTTCCAATACCCTGCTGGGCGCGGATGACCTGGATGTGCCCCTGGACTTCGATACGCTCAAGGCCCGTGGTTCAAGTCTGGGTACCGGGGCCATGATCGTTATTTCGGAGGGCACCAGCATCGTGCGCAAGGTGGCGGAGTACGTCGACTTCTTTGCGGCGGGCTCCTGCGGCCAGTGCCCGCCTTGTAAAGCCGGGACCTATCAACTCTCGCGGCTACTGCGGCGAATCGATACCGGCATGGGTCTGCCCAATGACCTGCAGGCACTGGAGAGTCTCTGTCATTTGCTTCCGGGCAGCGGTCGCTGCGGCCTGATCGATGGCGCGGCAACGGTGGTACTCAGCTCCCTGAAGCAATTTCGCAACGAATACGCCGCTCAAGTCATTGCCGTGGGTTGATGACGTCCAATCACCCGTCAATTGCATTCAGCCCCGGTATTATTAGGAACTCGATAGTGCGTAATTTCTGGACATTTCTGCTGCCACCTTGCGTTGCGCTTGTGCTTGCACTCCTGCCGGCACCTGCCGGATTGGCCCCCCACGCCTGGTATTTTTTCGCCCTGTTCGCGGGTGTGGTCGTAGGGCTTATTTTCGAACCGCTGCCGGGTGCCGTGATTGGCCTGATCGGGGTCGCGGTCGCGGCGGTGTTGGCCCCCTGGGTGCTGTTCAGTCCGGAACAACTGGCCAGCGCAGGCTTCAAGGTGCCCGCGGAGGCCTTGAAATGGGGCTTGTCAGGCTTTGCGAACAACACGGTCTGGTTGATCTTCAGCGCCTTCATGTTTGCCCTGGGCTATGAGAAGACCGGACTGGGGCGGCGTATTGCGTTGCTGCTGGTCAAGCGCATGGGCCGCAAGACCCTGACCCTGGGCTATGCCGTCATGCTCGCGGACCTGGTGCTGGCGCCCTTTACCCCGTCCAACACCGCTCGTAGTGGCGGGACCATCTACCCGGTGATTCGCAACCTGCCAGGACTCTACGACTCCAAGCCGAACGACCCCAGCGCCCGGCGCATCGGTTCCTATCTGATGTGGGTTGCCATCGCCTCCACCTGTGTCACCAGCTCGCTGTTCATGACCGCATTGGCGCCCAACCTGCTGGCCTCGGCCCTGATCGAAAAAATCGCCGGCGTGCATATCTCCTGGGGCCAGTGGTTTATCGCCGCGGCACCGGTCGGCCTGCTGTTACTGGCCGTGCTGCCTTTGCTGGCGTACTGGCTGTATCCGCCGCAGATCAAGAGAAACGACGAAGTGCCGGTCTGGGCGGCCCGCGAACTGACCGATCTGGGCCCACTGTCACGCCGCGAAAAGATCCTGTTGGCGTTGGTGGTGAGTGCGCTCGGACTGTGGATATTCGCGGGGGATTGGCTCGACCCGGCCCTGGTGGGCATCCTGGTCATCGTGTTGATGCTTCTGACCCAGGTCATCACTTGGGATGACGCACTGGGCAACAAGGCCGCCTGGAACACCTTCGCCTGGTTCGCCACTCTGGTGGCCCTGGCCGACGGGCTGACACGGGTGGGCTTTGTGCCGTGGTTTGGTCAATTCGTCGCGGCCCACCTGAATGGATTTTCTCCAAACGTTGCCATGATGCTGCTGGTGGTGGTGTTTTATCTGGCTCATTACCTGTTTGCCAGCTCCACCGCCCACACCACCGCGCTGCTGCCGGTGATGCTGGCGGCCGGGATGGGGGTGAGCGGCATCGATCTGCAAGCCTTCGCGCTGCTGCTGGGCACGTCGCTGGGGCTGATGGGCATCATCACACCCTATGGCACGGGGCCGAGCCCGGTCTACTACGGCAGTGGTTATCTGCCCAGTGCCGATTACTGGCGCCTGGGCTCTATCTTCGGCGGGTTGTTTCTCATTCTGCTGCTGGGCCTGGGCGCGCCCTGGATCCTCGCGTTGTCCTAGCGGCGCTGCGTCAACGACAGCTGGATTTGATCCTGGTGAAGAAGAGGATGCGTGAGACAGATTTTGAATTGTTCCCCAGAGAGATAACAGACTGTTCGATCTACCGTGATTTATAACGCATTTTCGCCCCAGTAGAGTGATTCCCATGTCACCCACCCGCACGAATCACACAGGGAAGCACTCATGAATCCACACACCACTTCGGTTAAAACAGCCATCGTCTACCACTCGGGCTATGGCCATACCGCGCGTATGGCAACCGCCATCGCTGAAGGCGCCGGCCCCGGCGCTGTGCTCGTTGCAATCGACGCTGAGGGGAATATTGCCGAGGATGCCTGGCAAGTTCTCGCCGGCGCGGATGCGATCCTGCTTGGTTCGCCTACCTACATGGGCGGCCCCAGCTGGCAGTTCAAGAAATTCGCGGACGCCTCCTCGAAGATCGGGTTTGAGGGCGGATGGCAAAACAAGATCTTTGGCGGCTTCACCAACAGCGCCAGCATCAACGGCGACAAGCTCAATACCCTTGAATACTTCTTCCTGCTCTCCGGGCAGCACGCTGGCATCTGGGTGGGTATGGATATCAAGCCGGCTAACGTCAAGGCATCGAAGCGCGATGACCTGAATCGTATGGGCTCCTATATCGCTCCGATGGCGCAGACACCTGCTGATGCCTCCCCTGAAGAGATGTCGTCAGGCGATCTGGAGACGGCACGCCTCTATGGTGCGCGTGTCGCTTTGATTGCCGGATACCTGCGATCCGGAAAATCTCAGAGTGCCTGAAATCCAAGCCCCTCCGGTTGGGGACGGACGAAGAGGTTCGCCTCGCTATTGCAGATGCGGCCTCAACACATCTTCGACCCATTTCATGAATACCCGGACCCGACGCGACAGATTGCTCCGATGTGCCACGACAAGGGACACGGCGAGCGCCCGGCGACGCAAATCGGGGAGGATCTCTACAAGCGCTCCACTCTCCAAGTATTGGCCAATCCCCAAGAGTGGTGCCTGAATCAGGCCAAGGCCGGCGAGGGCCGCGGCTTCGTAAGTCTGCGCGCTGTTGAGGTGTAGCGCACCTGGCAACTGAAGCGTCGCGTAGCTGTCGCCGTCCGGATATTCCCATCCATAGGGTCTTGCACCCAACATCGTCGAAAAATGAATGATCTGATGTCCCTGACGCTGGAGATCTTCCAGCGCTCGAGGGATGCCATAGCGCGCCAGATAGGCAGGACTTGCTGCGTTGACCATGGGCAACTGGCCCAGTGAACGGGCAATCAGCGTCTCGTCCCCTATGGGGCCAAGCCGCAATACACAGTCGAACCCTTCTTGAACCAGATCGACTTGCCGATCCGTACTCGACACCTCCAGCTGCAATTCGGGATAAGCCGCCATGAAGGCCGGCAAGGCCGGCACGATAGTGGCGCGCGCCACCTCGGTCGGAAAATCGACCCGTAAACGCCCGCGAAGTGTCACGCGATCATCTGCAAACATCGAGTGCAGGTCGTCGACATCAGCAAGCAGATCACGGGCACGGGCATGAAATGCGCGCCCATCCTCCGTCAACTGCACGCTGCGCGTTGTCCGGTGCAGGAGCCTGACACCAATCTCCTCTTCCAGCTTGCGGACCGCCGTCGAGGCCCTGCCCTTTTGGATACCCAGGCTATCGGCCGCGCGGGTGAAACTGCCCATTTCCGCCACCGTTATGAAGATGAGGACAGGTTCAAGATTCTGCATTTTCGTGCCTCGGCATTGTTCATCACACAGAGAACAGTACGTTCACTTTATCAGTGCTTATAACACCCAAGAGACACAGTAAGCTTTGAAACTGGATAACCCCAGCGGAGAATGACCAGTGTCCGAAACAATGAATCTGCACCATGAGCCTGAAACCATGACCTCGCATCGCGCCCTGTGGGCCGGTCGGATAATAAGCGCGTTGGTCGTTTTCGCCCTGGTGGTGGACGGCACCCTTCAGCTTTTCGCGCCGGCGCGGATTGCGGGCCTGTTGCAGGAAACCGGGTTCGCGATGGACCTGACCCGTGTGGTGGGTCCGATCATACTCACCTGCGCCATCCTTTATGCCATCCCGGCCACTGCCGTCTTCGGCGCGATCCTGGTAACGGGCTTTTTGGGAGGGGCCATCTGCGCCCATGTCCGCATGGGTGAATTGGGGTCGCCACCGCAAATCATTTCCCTGCTTCTGGGCGTGATGACATGGGGCGGCCTCTATGCCCGCGATCCCCGTATCCGGGCCATTCTGCCGCTTATCCGTTGAACCGACGGGCAGTGTTCTATCCCGCAAAACAGCGCGCCAGCGAGCGGGGTTCGAAGGTCAGTGGACTTCCCCCTACAAAACCGGACACCCGCTCCCCCGTTATCCTATGAGCATGAAGCTCAACAGCAGCGGCTACTCCGGCAGGCCGGTGGCACGAGTGGGGTGCAACGCCGGAGCTGGAAGAAGGCGCGCTTCGGTACACCTTTTATCCGCCTGTCCATCCAGATGGCCACTTAACAGTAGTATTCTCCCCAACAAAAGGAACCGCGTGTGGCCTGGCCCCCGCCCAAAGGAGAATCTCGTGTCCGTCGCCCTGATGCGGATCTACGATCACTTTCACCAGACCGAGACGACGAGCCTCGAGGATGAATACCTGGCTGGCGTGGCGGAATTTGCGGCCCCATTCCTCGGGAAAGGTGCCGTCCTCCAATCATTGAAGGTCGATAAAACGGAAGTGGATTTCGACGAAGATGAAGAAGATCGGCCACGCAAGAAAGTCAAATCAGAGGTTCCGTATGTCCAAGACGAGGCATTCGATCCGGAGCAAGGCCAGCCGCTGATCATCAACTGGTCAGCTCGCAGCTCCAACGAAGAAGCGATTTTCATGGACAGCGGCGAATCCGGGCTGGACGTGAGCACGGTCATGGTCGACGGCGAAGTGGACTACAACGGCACGTTGTTGAGGGTACGCATCGAGTTCACGGAGAGCATGAATGCACCGATGACCACACTGGTCATTGACGGCACCAGTGCAGAAAACTTCCTCAAGGATTGGGCACGGGATACCTGGCAACCGCAGTTGGAAAATATCGCTGTCGCCGATCCCGTTCTGGTTTGCAGCTCAAGAGTAACGATGTTCCGTCACGCCAACATGGTCTTCCCGCTGGATGCGGGCGTCAGTGTGATCCTGAGGGCCATACCCGGCGAAAACCTCAGCCGGCTGATCGAAGGCCCGGAACCGTTGCATCTGTACGGGCTCTTGCTGGATCGTGACCTCAACTGGGCAGCGCCGCATCTGAAAAGCTTCCCGTTTTTCCAGATTGCACTCGGCAAAACGATACGGCTGCAAGGCTGCTTTTTCGAGATCAGCACCGAGATTCCGGAAGATCCTGCCAGTGAGGACGAAGAGGACGAGGCTGACGTCAAGGTTCATGGCAACGCGGAACCCTTCGCGCAACTCAACCTTGGCGGACAGGTCTGGTGCGGCAACAAGTTCGTGCCGTTCTGGACCGATGTACCTGCCGACAATGAGGTACTCGCCTTTCGCTTGGCGGGAGTCGTGTTCCGCCCCTCCTGGACACTCGACGAGCTGGAACCACTGCTCGCCGGCAATTCAGCCGTCAGCGACACATTCGCCCTGGGACTCGGAGGTTTGCAGACCTGCCGATACCACATCACCGGCATGGAGTACTTCTTCGATCTGCACACACAGACGCTCTACAGCCTGTCAATTCAGTTGGCGCTCCTGAACACAGAAGCCTGTGTGTTTCCTGGCAACATACGCATCGACCTGCAACAGCTGGACGTCCACTGCAACGTGGGGACCCCGGACGCGAACCAGGCCGTGTCGCTCTGGGCCGAAGGGATTGGCAGAATTGGAGAGATCCGGATGCCGCTGAGTATTTCGTGGAACACCACGATCTCCATGACCGCGGACGGTGAAGGCGTGCCCCCCGAGAACCTCTTGAGGGCGTTGAGCATCCAGCTACCCCCACCCGACCCGGACATGACCGGCATCGCCGATTACCAGATCGAGTTTCTACCGCCCGATGGGCGACCCCGCCTGTCGATGCAGCCGCTTTACCGGAAAAAAGACATCAGCGTGGAGGACGATGAGAATGACGATACGCCCGACGGACCGATCGTGCTGAGCCAGCAAGGTGTGGTCAGTTGGCCAAGGCCTCTTTCCCGTCGCAGAAAACCTGTGCCAAGGAAGTCGGATTAATGCCCGATCTCAGAGTCATCAGCTGGAACATCAAGGACTTCGCCAATACGCGCTACACCAAGAACCGCGACATCATCCAGCGCCAACTGTACGACGCCGCGGACCAGCAGCTCTGCGACCTTTTCGTGATCATCGAGCCGAGGCCCGGGGTCAAGAAAGGCAAGCTGGGACAAGTGGTCAGCAAAGGCTCGGGTTACAAGGCCATGCTCGCGCTGTACAACTGGTTGTTCTCCAAAAGTGCACACTGGAAGATGGTGCCCCCCTTGATGAGCAGCAGCGACACCCGGGTGGATTGCGTCGCGGTGTACTACGACTCCAGCAAGATAGCGCTCGAAGGGCCGAACCTGAACGAGCTGTGTCCCGAGCCGCGTCCGTTGAATCCGCCCTGGAAGGATGTTCACCCCGGTCAGATAAGGCATTGCGACCTCAACGGAGCCAAACTGAACTTCCAGGGACGCAACCCCTACCTGATCAAATTCCGCGATGTCGCGGCAGCGGCCGAGACGGTCAGCTGGAACACGACCTTGACCATCAAGGCTGCGGCGCCTGTGCCTGTCGTGCCCGTGACGGTGCTGAGCATCACCTCACCCGCCACGCTGCCAACAGCCACATGCGGCGCCCCCTACAACACAGCATTCGCCGTGGGAGGCGCCAAAAGCCCTGTGACCTGGAAGTGGAAGAGCGGCTCGACACCGCCGGTTTGGTTGCACCTGCACACCGCAACGGGTGCTCTTCAGGGAACCCCGCCTGCCGTGGGTAGCTTCACGTTCGATGTGGACGTGACGGACGCCTCGTCCAGCGTCTCGCAGAGCTGCACGCTGGAGGTCAAGACCGTTGCCATCACCTCATCCGCGGCCCTGCCAAGCACCTCGCAGCACAATTACTACTATTTCGCGCCGCAGGCCGAATGGGTGCGGGGAACCCCGACCTGGAGCGTCTCAGGCACCTTGCCATCCGGACTGATCATCGACCCGGCCGATGGCGTCATCTACGGTAACGTCGACCACACGGCCACGACGAAGACATTCAATCTCGAGGTCACCGACAGCAACGCGGTCAAGGCCACCCAGACCTGCACCATTACCGTGACCGATGCCTTGACCATCTCCACCACCCGCTTGCCGGAAGGCACGGAAACCCTGGACTACTACATGGAGCTGGAAGCCACGGGCGGGTTTCGGCCAACGGTCTGGACCACCACCAGCGTGCTGCCCGCCGGCCTGGAACTGTCCAAGTCGGGCGTCCTCGAAGGCACGCCAACCGCGACGGGCACCTTCAACCTGACCTTCCAGGCGACCTGCCATCCCGGGTTCTTTCTGGTGGCACTGCACGCCCCACCTCAAGCCGGCAAGAACTACGTCAACAACGCCAATATCCTGATGGTCAAGAAACTCACCGAGCTACGGGAAACCACCACGGAACGTCTGCGCACCAACACCGTGATCGTGGGCGACTACAACGTGTGTGACCGCACTTGCTGCGCCGGCAAGGACGACCATCAGGCCTTTACCGCCATGGCCGCGACCTATACGAGGCACACACCACCCAAGCCCAGAAGCAGCCTGGCCGTTTTCGCGGGCGGCAATGCGGACGATGAGCTGAAGGACAAGTGGAGGCGCAACGCCTTCGATCACGTCTTCACCAACGGCTTTCAGGCCACGGACATCACCCACTTGAAGGTAGCGGATCTGGTCAAGGAACACGCCACCTACGTTCCGAAGGCTGGCGCCGTGAATACCATCACCCAGTCCGAATGGAACGCCATCTTTCGCGAGGTGTTGTGGAGCAAGGGGGTCAGCGATCACCTGCCGGTGAAGTTCACTCTGTCCATATGAGCGAATCGCGCTCCCAGGGCAGTTCGAAGTACCGGTCCTCCTGCACCGGGTCGTCGGCCGCCGCCGGCACCGCGCCGCCCTGCTTCCTGGGCACGACGCTGATCGTGTAACCGCTCTGCGCACGGTCCGATGTTTGCAGCCTGACCGTGAAGGTCTGCGGGTCGGCGCTGATCCCGTCGAACTTCACGTAACCCTTGTCGTCGGTCTTGCGCGTCATGCCGTTGCCTTCGGGAATTTTCAGCGTGCAATCGGTCTGCGCGGCGGGTTGCCCGCAACTATCCTGCACCGTGAGTTCCAGCCAGACCTTGCCCCGCTGACAGGGCAACACGGGTTCCAGAGTCGCGCTCGCGCCGCGGGTGGTTTTCGCCGCGTGATCCATGGCCTGCAGCGAGTCCGTATCGCGAACGCGCGGCACCTCTTCATACACGCCCGGCTGACTGTCCCAGGCACTCATGCCCTGGCCCTCAAGCGTTGCGCGGCGCCGTCGGTGAGCTGGTCAAGTCGGGAAGCGACAGTCAGCCGCTCATTGAGCAGAATGCGCCGTGCCCACTCCCCCTCCGGCGCCTGGTGAAAACCCGCGCCCAGGGCCAGTTCCAGGTTGAACAAGCGCATGAAATCCTCCTCGCTGCGCAGGCCCCATTTGCGGGCTTCGTCCATGCTGGCCAGGACCCGGGGGACCAGCTCTTCGGCGCAGGCCTTGCCCAGCCGCTGCGGCCAATGCTCGATAGCCGCCCGCGCAATACGCAGTGCCGCGGCGTGATCGACCGGTTGTGCCAGGATCGCCATCTGTGAATCACGAATCAGCAGCACGATTCAACCCTCTCCCTTGATCCCTCGATGCGCCGGGTCATCGGCCCGCTGGGGCTGATGGAGGGCAAAGTATGATCAGCGACGCTTGATCAGTCGAGCACGTCGCTTAAAGAGGGGCACTCGAAGCCTGACTGAGCGCCTTTCCGACGCAGTGATTGCCGAAATCGTCGGCTACAGCAGTGACGCAGGTGAATCGCCATTCTGGGATGCACTGGGCAAGCACCGTCGACGGGGACCAACGCTGTTTGCGTGCACCCCGAGTATTCGTTCGATCGCCCGGACCCGCACGGCCGTTGCGCACTTGAGCTCACACAGCGGTGGCAAGACGCCGTACCTGCTGAGCAATGACGTACTGGGACAGCCTCGGTCGGCATTTTTTCAAAATGGACTTCAGCCACGCCGATCACGTTTCCGGGCTCGGCAACAAGTGGTTCATCGCCGAGCTGATGCCACGTCAGCCGCTGTACACCTGCCTGCTCACCGAGCAAGCTCAGGCGGTGATCGGCAAGGCCCATCCAAACGCCGTACCGGCGCGTAGAATCCTCTGCAATGAAGGCTTTCCCCATCCGGGTTACATCGACCTCTTCGACGGCGGTCCGGTCATCGAAGCCCATATCCCGAAAATCCGTGCCGTGCGCGACAGCCAGTCTCAAGTAACAATAACAGGCGGTTGCCGCCTGATGTGCCAAGCACCTGTTATGGATGCGTCTGCACGGACCGAGTCGCAAATCCTCTCGCGACAAAACCCATCAAAAGCCAAAAACAAAAAAACCGCACATGGCGGTTTTTCTGTTTGATGGGGTCAAATCCTTTTGTCAGATCAATCTGCGCTTCAGGATGTGAGAAATTTGTGAAAAGCCTGTCGCAGAATGCGGACTCCCTGCTGAGCCTGCCGCATCTTCGCACCCTAGGCGGCCAGCTTGCCGAGGTTCGCGTTGCATGAGAGAGAACGTGGCTCACACCGCATACCGAGCCCGACTAAAAAACAGCGCAGCCCCGCTACCGATAGCATAGGTTGAAGCGATGCCCAGATCGAAGCCGGCAATGAAAGGCGGCAGTATAAAAATACTCGCAAGCCCCAGAGCGACCAGGGCGATGCCCGGCCATTTTCCGAGGCGGTAGGATTTCAGACAGGAGCCGTGGGAGCCAATTCGGCCCCAACTATCAGCTGGCCATGCAAGTGCTGCCGATCCTGATCCTTGCGAATCAGTTCCCGCATATATTCGCTACTGGCCTGATGCCAGCCATCGGCATGTGTCGCAAAAAGTTCGGGTGTTTGTCGATTCCTCAAAGCCTACCTGGCAATGCACGCCGCCGAGCACCGCCGTTCCGCCTGGAAATTGGGTACTTCAGTGGTCGGTGTCAGCTGATGACAGCTGCTCAAACGATAGAGGAACGCCTTGGAAGAGATCGCATTGGCCAACCTTGAGCAAGCGCGGCTAGGCGCGTTCGCGCCGCTATAGTCGATTCTATTGCCGACCGTACTTCCAGGAGCTTTTCCCAGTGTCTGATATGCCGACCCATTTCGCTTACACAAGACGCTTCAACGCCGTACTCGCCTACATTGACGCCAATCTCGAAGGCGACCTGTCGGTGAAGACGTTGAGCCAGGTGGCGAACTTTTCGGCGTTTCACTTCCACCGACAATTCACCGCGTTCGTTGGCGTGCCTGTTTCACGTTATGTGCAACTGATGCGACTACGACGCGCGGCACATCGCCTGGCCGCCCTCGCTGATTACTCGATACTGGATGCCGCACACGATGCCGGCTTTGAAAGTCCCGAGGCATTTTGCAGGGCGTTCAGGCGGGCATTCGGTACGACGCCGAGTGCGTTCAGGAAGGAACCCAACTGGCAGCTCTGGAATACGGTGTTCGCAATCCCTCACTTTTCCAGGACTATCGTCATGCAAGTACGAATCGTAGATTTCCCCGAGGTCAAGGTTGCAGCGCTTGAGCACTGCGGACCACCCGGGCTCGTCAATGAGAGCGTGCGCAGGTTCATCGAATGGCGTATGCAGAGCGGACAGTCGCCGGTGGCATCGAGTCGCACCTTTGGCATTCCCTATAGCAACCCCGATACGACACCTCCAGCAGCATTCCGCTTCGCAATCTGCGGCGAGATTCACGAGGCCGTGGCGCCGAATGAGTTCGCCGTGCACGAGATCGTCATTCCTGCCGGTCGCTGTGTCGTGGTGCGACACGAGGGGTCACCGGATCACATCGGCGAAACGATCTATCCGATTTACCGCGATTGGCTTCCTGCCAGTGGAGAGGAACTTCGTGACCAGCCGCTGTTCTTCCATTACCTGAGCGTCTATCCCGAGACACCGCAGGATCAATGGCAAACAGATGTGTATGTTCCGTTGCAATAACGGAGCAAACAGCCTTCGACCCTGAGCTGACGTTGACGAGTGTCCGTTCAGGGTCGATTTCAGCCGGTCACGACTGACCGTTATCGCCCCAAAGGCTATCGTAGCCGTCCGGCGTTTGAGCCCGTCGGCGATCGTGTCCCAGGAAGTGGTGTAACTCATCATGGCTCTGGTCACTGAGTTTGCCGTTTAGTTGATCACGGCCGACAGCTTGGCCTGCGGATCATCGCTGACCGCCTCGAAAGCCTCCAACTGCATATAGCGCCGTTGCAGGCACCACGCGTCGCTCTGCTCCAACAGCATCGCCCCTTCGGCGCCTGCTGCACGCCAGAAGACAGGTCAGAGCCGCGATACTGTAAATGACACGCCTCAACGGAATCTTCAACTCTTGGCGACTTATCCTTATCAGGAGGGCGGTAAATTAATTTCCGTCCGCCCCTTTGCTTTCGATCTCCAACATTTCCCTCGCATGCTCTTCTGCCCAACGTACCAGAGCAGAAACAGGCGCCTCAAGCGTTCTCCCGAGATCGGTCACTTCGTATTGAACAGCCACGGGAGATGTGCAAATGACCTCACGATGAATCAACTTATAACGTTCGAGCCGTCTGAGTGCTTCGGTCAGCGACTTATGGGTGACATTGCCCAACAGCCTTCGAAGCTCATTGAACCGGACAGGCCCGTCGCCCAGCCTTGTCATGATCATAATCGACCATTTATTGGCAATCTGATCCAGGACAAGGCGTGTCTGCTCCAATCTTTCCGGTGTGCATTCGATCTTGGCAGTATCGTCGAGCATATCTAGTACCTTTAAGGTGCGTAATTGAAACTAAGTATCCAATGTATATTATTAGCATTCAACCCCTAACCTCGTTGTGAATCCTCACGATGAGCACAAAAGGATGGATCATGAAAGCACTCACTGAACAAGTCGCACTCGTCACTGGCGCATCGAGCGGCATTGGTGAAGCTACAGCCAAGAAGCTCGCCAGCGCGGGAGTGAAGGTCGGTATAGCGGCACGTCGAGCAGACCGTCTACACGCATTGAAGGCCGAAATCGAGCAACAGGGCGGCCAAGCGGTGGTCCTGGAAATGGACGTGGCTGACAAGGCTTCGGTCGAGAGGGGTGTGAAAAAACTCATCGACGCCTACGGTAGAATTGATATTGCGTTCAACAATGCCGGGCTGATGCCGCTATCGAACATCGACGAGTTCAAGACCGACGAATGGGACCGCATGGTTGACGTCAACATCAAGGGTGTATTGAACTTGTCGGCGGCCGTTCTCCCACAGATGATCAAGCAGCACTCCGGCCACATCGTCAACACCTCATCGGTCGCCGGACGCAAAGTTTACGGCCAAGGCTTTGCCGTCTACTCAGCAACCAAATTCGCGGTAAGTGCCTTTACTGAAGGCCTGCGTATGGAAGTCGGGCAGAAGCACAATATCCGCGTGACCAGCATTCAGCCGGGGGCGACGGCGACTGAGTTGTCGCAGCATACAACCAGCGAGGAGTTCTCTCAGATGATGGCTGGATTCTCGAGTCAGGTCCAGTTTCTGTCGCCGTCGGACATTGCCGATACAGTACTGTTCGCGGTCTCGGCGCCTGAGCACGTTAACATCGCGGAGTTGTTCGTTATGCCGACCAATCAGGTATGAATTGAGCGATTTCGCCGCTGAGCGCTGAAGCTTCACTCTGTAGTGGTCTAATGAAACCTGACACCCATTTAGGCGAGAATGCTCGCCAGAACGAGGTGTCAGATGACCAAACAACGCCGTACCTTTTCCGCTGAATTCAAACGCGAGGCTGCCGCCCTCGTTCTCAAGCAGGATTACAGCTTCATCGAAGCCAGCCGCTCGCTTGGTGTCGGCGAGTCGGCTTTGCGCCATTGGGTCGACCAAGTGCAGCAGGAACGCACGGGCGTCACCCCGCAACCTCGGCCCGGACGTAGGCTCGAAACCTCCCCCCGTCACCATGTTGCGTGATCATTTGAATGAGCCCAAGAATCAGGAAGACACCCTGGTCAACGTCTATTCGATTCTGCAATCCGCGGCGGCCACAGCCTATGAAAACGCTGACAACCAAACCGGCTCGAACCGTAAGGTGGCGATGGGTGTGGTGCATCTGATCGAACTCGCACAGCTCAAAATGGACTCGGTCCTGGATGGGCAGGCGGTCAGCGTCAACGGCTGACAACTCTAAAACGATAGATGAACGGGAAGCGGGCCTTCCCGTTCATTGAGTATGAAGCTCTACAGCCGTATCAGCCCCTCAGGCCATTGCTTGATACCTGTTCGGACTGAGCAGAAAACCAATGCAGTGCCCGGCACCGTTGAACCACAACAGACGCAGCCTGACGACGGCAGCAGAATTTAGAGCAGCCGCTTCAACCTTCTACGTAGTCGCAGGTTATCTGCAGCCAAAGCAACAAGGGCGAGAAGGTTCAAGACTGCAAACCCATCAGCGCCAGCAAAATGCCAAAACGCCCAGGACACGGCGGCCACCACCAGCGCGGTGAGAAACAACAGAATGGAGTCCTTCATACGACGCCCCTGGCGTTGCGATACAACTGACGGCCTGGCAATTGAGGTTGGTACACGCCTGGATACTGTATCAGGCAGGCACTCAGCCAATGTCGATCGAGATTGTTGGTCCGAGCCATGGCCAGCACATCGGCGATGGACAAGCCCCCGGCAAGACTCCGACCAGTAGCGACAGCGATACTGCCAATCACAGCCCCCACATAAAACGCTGCCGAGCAGGCGCCGATTATGGCGATCTGTTCAAGGCGAGTGCCGGCACCGATCAATTCGCCGATGGTGACCGCCTTGCCGAACTTGTCTATTTGAGTCAGTAGCGTTGAGGCCGTGGCCACTGCGACGGACAGTGTGCCGAAGAGTGACTCGGGGGCCGGAAGGCCCAGCCCTTCCATATTTTCTTTGAAATAATCGTAGAAAGTTGCCATCCATCAATCCCTTCTTAACCGCACTCCTTGTGGGCTGCAAGCCTAAAGCATTGAAAATCAAAGCTCAATCGCGCTGCCACGTAACGGGGTGAATCCAGGTGCACCGACAGTTCGTCGCCTTCAACAACCCTACGGACGTGCAGCTCAGGGCCTGTCAGGGTGCAACACGTAGGAATAAATCTATAGGGGCGGTTACCGAACTGGATATTCGCGCACTCAGACAGCCCCACGGTCACCCTGGTGTTGAAACTTCTTTGACGTAGGCTTGGCAGGCTGTCGGGGCGATCAGTTCTTGGTCGCCATCGCCAAAGATGCAGGCTAGGACAAGTCGACGCCGGAGACCTTGACGACGGCCTGCCACGCGGCTTCCTGGCTGGCGTGATCGTGGAGGTGTGGGTGGCGCTGCGCCTCAATTGGGCCTGAGAACTTCCCTTGAGCCGAGGCGAAGAATTGCCCTGAGACGTCGGTTCCGAACTCCGACGCCTGGAGGTACCGACGGGCCGCGGTCTCCGGCGTCTGATTCATGCCAGGAATGAGGTTCGCGATTGGGATAAACAGATACTTCACGGCCAGGCCAGCTTGTCGCGAAACCTTGGTAGCGGTCGCGGCACCGGGCGACACAGCGTATACGGCCATGCCGGAAGGTAGCCGGCGGGCCAGCGCCGCGGCCCACCAAGCGACAATCAGCTTCGCGTCGGCATACGCATTGTTGGGCACGTACTTCACGTTCGGCCCGTTACGGATCAAGGCTTCCACAGCGGCGGTTTGGTCACCCCGGTAGTACTTGGCCGCGAAGGCTGGCACGTCGGTGTAGCGGAACATGGGTACGCCCCCTCGGGCAGGCTCCGCACCGGCGATAACAATCCGTGCGTTGGGGCTCAGCAGGTTGGCGCGAAGCAAGCCGACCGTCAGTTGATGATGGCCGATCAGCGGGGCCTGAGAAGCCTCGACGCCTGCGGCCGTGATCACGCGCTCCTTGCCTGGAACCATCCCTGCATTGAGCAGCAGGAAATCGATCGGCCGACCGCGCTTGACCAGCTCGGCGAGGGCGGACTCGACGCTGGCCGGCGAGTTCAGATCCAGCTCCAGCGGCGTGAAAACCTGCGCCTTGGTCTGCGCCGCGAGCTGAGCGGCCGTCTCCTGGGTCCGGACCAGGCTGCGCCCGGTGACGATGATCTCGCGCCAGCCCTCTCCGGCAAGAGTGCGGGCTGCCGCATAACCGAGCCCGGAGGTGGTGCCGGTGACGAGTGCGATCGAATGTTCCATAGGTGTCTCCGTGGTGAAACGTGAAGCCCCGCGAAGCCGGAGCCCGCTTGCCAATTTAGAACTATTCAGTTATATATTTGCGAAACAGCCATTGTCAACGAGTTTTGAACTAAATGATTCAAAATACAGCTAGGCCGCGGGGCCGACCGCGCAGCTTCGACGAGGCTGGGGCGCTGGAAAAGGCGACCCAGGTGTTTCGGTCGAAGGGCTACGACGGAGTGACGATCGACGATCTCGTCGCCGGGATGGGTGTGGGACGACCAAGCCTGTATGCCGTCTTTGGCGACAAGCGGACGATATTCTTGCGTACCCTCAGGGCGTATGCAGAGAGGAAAGGCGCTCTCGCAGCCAAGGCACTCCTCTCGCCGGGGACTCTTCGCGACTCGCTCACCAGCTTTCTGAGGCAGGCCGTAGAAAGTGCGACCGAGAAAGGTTCTGCCCCAGGCTGTCTTCTCGTGTGCGTCGCGCCGCTTGTGAACGACCCCGAGGTCCGGCAGTTCCTGCAGAACGCGGGAGCTGGCGCGGTGACGCTAGTGGAAGGCCGTTTCCGGGACGGGATCAGCGCGGGAGAAATCCCGTCTGACTTTCCCGTAACCGCGCGCGCAATCCAAGTCACGGATCTAGCGCGTGGGCTGACCATGCGTGCGCAGATGGGCACGCCGCGCAAGACGCTCCTCAAAGACGCTGAGGAAGCGGCCGACCTGGTGCTCCTGTCGCGGCGCGTCTGACGGGTTATCGGAAACAATTCACGGAGAAATGACTGCACAGAAAGCAGAAAGGGGACAGCAGAAAGAGGCAGGTTCACAGAAAGCACAGAAAGGGGACGTATTTATTAAAGCAGAAAGGGAAGCAGAAAGGGGACGTATTTATTTGCTCTAAATAAATCCCCCTCTTCACGCCTCACCCACAACAACGCCACCTGGTATCCATAAGACAAGTGATCCAGCCCGCGATCAGCATCGTTTCTGCGCTCGGCACCAAGAAGCGATGCACTATGCCTGATATTCTCTCCTATCAGGAATCCAAGCCCCAGCGCTTTCAAGGACGTAGATGAATCCTCAAAATATCGTGCGTTATTGGCACGCCGTCGAGCTGCTGCAACCCCAGGCAGTCCCCAAGCTGAAGAAGCGCGACAGCGACTATCAACCCTTTTTCCAAGACATGCCCACTTCAGCCCAGATCCTGCCATGGATGCCAGCCAACCCGCTGAGCCGGCAGCGCCTGCCGAACAAACGCGTATGGAGCCACACGCTCTACGCACACCATTACAACAACCGAGATGTCTCTCGCCAGTTAGAGGCGCTCTACGGCGCCGACCAAGGCTACAAGGAACCACAACATCGGCTTTCAGCCTTGTACGCGCTCAAGTTCAACGACCAAGGCATGATGCTGGTCGATAGCCTGGTTCTCTCCAGCGAAGCGTGGTTCGTGGGCTGCGCCATCAACCAAAAGGATTGGACACGCGGTTTCGACGAGACCCAGGACCTCCTCCGTGGACAGGCCAAAAGCCTGCTCGGTGGCGTGGTCCAAGCTGCCGACCTGGCACGCCTGACCGACTACATCCGCCAGACCCTGGGACTCGAAGCGTTTTTCGGGGACCAGCCGCGCGAACATCGCTTCCGCTCTGCACCAATCAACCCGAGTAAACCCGAACAGGAGGACGATCCGCTCAACAGCTTCCTGCTAAGCGATTTGGCCGACGTGGCCGATGCCTTGGGCCGTGGCGAAACCAGTGCGCCGCTGGCCCGCTACCTGAGTCATCACGACTCCAGCCTGCGCCTGCACCTCGACCAATCGAACGCAGATCTGGCACTGATCGATCGCCTCGCGCCCTCGCGCTACGCCGCCGGCTGCTGGCCTGCCGAACGGCATCTGGGGCTGGTGCACTCCCAGCAACTAGCAGTCAACAGCTTGCTGAACACGCTCGGTAACGACACCGGCGTGATGGGCGTCAACGGTCCCCCAGGCACCGGGAAGACCACCCTCCTCCGCGACCTGATCGCCGCCGTGGTGACACAGCGAGCCGACGTACTGGCTTCGCTGAGCAGGGCGTCGGAGGCCTTCATTCAGGACGGGCGCGAATCCGCCAACGATGGCGGACGCGAACGCGTTGCCTATCAACTCGACCCACGTCTGTTCGGCTTCGAGATGGTGGTAGCCTCCTCCAACAATGGAGCCGTGGAGAACGTCACTCTCGAGTTGCCCCAGCAGGATAAGGTTGACCCATCCTGGCTGCCCGATGCCGAGTACTTCAGCGAACTGGGCGAGCTCACCAGCGGCAAGCCAGCCTGGGCAATGATCTCCGCGGCATTGGGCAGCAAAGCCAAACGTACCCAGTTCGTCGATCGCTTCTTCTATGGCAAGCGTCCGCCCGAAGCGACGAAGACCAAAGACGAATCGTCATCCTCCCAACCAGAAGCCCTCGACAACGGCGACTTGGACGAAGATCTATACGACGGCGATACAACGCCAGACGCAGCCATAGCGAACAACACGGACGACAAGCCAGCCCCCAAGGGCATGCGCGAATGGCTGGCCGAGCAAGCGCCGCAGATGAAGTTGCTCTCGTCCGCCGAAAAAACCAATCTCTGGCGCGCCGCCGTCAAGCAATACCAGGACGCCAAGAACGCCGAACAGGCACTACGCGCTCAAGTCATCGACATTCTGGAACGGGTTCAGGCAGTGATCAGCGCCAAGGCCCGAGTCCATCAGAAAGAAGAGGAGCGCCAAGTCCACCTGAGCCAACGCAGCCGTCTCGATGACGAACAAGCTACTCTGGAAACACGACAGCTCAAGCCTGCCCGTGAGCAACTGCAACGAGAACTTCAGGCCCTTGAAGCACACCTGGCAAAAAAGCCGGGTTTTCTCGCCAACCTGTTCAGCCTCTGGGGTGCTCATCGCATGTGGACAGCCCGGCAACGCCTGCTCGATAGCACCCACGCCTTGGCCAAGGACGCCTTCGATAGTGCTCAACGCCAAGTGCAGCGACTCGTCGGCCAGCTCACCGAACTCCATCGACAATTGGCTACGGACGAACAGGAGATCAACGAAGCTGTGCGCCACGCCGCCCTGCAGATCGACAAGGCTCGCAGCATTGCCCTAGCAGGAAAGGCCGAGTACCTGCGGGTCTGGCTCGAACAAGGCCGGATCGGCAGAGGTAGCGAGATCGAGCAGCTCGAACCCTGGATAGTCGAAGGCTGGCGCCAAGCCCGGGCGAAGGTGTTTATCGAAGCGCTCAAGCTGCACCGCACCTTCTTCCAGATCGAGGCCTCGCGCTTGCGCGCCAACCTGGAGTTCATCACCAGCACGCTGACCGGTAGCCGTTATAGCGGAGTATCCCAGGCCGTAGTGCGTTCGGCATGGGCCTCGCTGTTCATGGTGGTGCCGGTGCTCAGCAGCACCTTCGCCTCGTTCGCCCGCTCCTTCGGTAGCCTTGGCTGCGGCGAGATTGGCTGGCTGTTGGTGGACGAAGCCGGTCAGGCTACCCCGCAGGCTGCAGTGGGTGCCCTGTGGCGTGCACGCCGGGCTGTGCTGGTCGGTGATCCGCTGCAATTGGAGCCGATCGTCACCGTATCCGATGCCGTGCTCGAACACATGCGTACCCGCTATCAGGTCGACGCTCACTGGCTGCCCAATCGCCAGTCCGCCCAGACCCTGGCCGACCAGGCCACACCCTGGGGTCGCATGGCCGGTCCCAAAGGCCAGAAATGCTGGGTCGGCCTGCCGCTGGTGGTGCACCGTCGCTGCGACAGACCGATGTTCGACCTGGCTAATCGCATCGCTTACGACGGTGCCATGGTCTATGGCACCATCGAGCCATCCCCCGCCAAAGAAACTCCGGCCCGCCTGCTCACCGGCTGGGTGTATGCGAGTGGCCGCTCTTCCGGCAATTGGGTCGATAATGAAGGCAAGGCACTCGAACGTCTGTTGGCCTTACTGGATGGCGACGGTGTGCCGCTGGACAGCATCGCGGTGATCACGCCCTTCCAGGACGTGCGCAACCAACTCAAGGATCGATTACACGGCAAGATCGTGCGCGGCACCATTCACACCATGCAGGGTAAGGAAGCTGCCGTGATCATCCTCGTCCTGGGTGGGAGCAGCGAAAACGGCGGTGCTCGCGAATGGGCAGTGTCCAAGCCGAACCTGCTCAACGTCGCGGCCACCCGGGCCAAGCGCCGCCTGTATGTGATTGGCGATCGCAATGACTGGAAACAGCGGAAACTCTTCTGTGACGTTATGGAGCTGCTGCCGGCTCATTCCCAGATGACCGCCGACAGCCCAGCATAACAAACGGCCGCCTTAGACCGAAGCCTCCTGCGTGCACAATATTTCCCACACCTGAGACGTGTGGGAAATATGAGTTTTTTTTGGAGGGCAATTTCGCAGGCTGATTGTAGTGGTGAATTGTGCTTGGAACGACAAGGGAAAATAAATCGGTCACCTTTTCGTTGATATCGCCCAATTTAAAAAACATATCGGTTGCCATAGCCACTCCCTGTTCGTTGACCTACGCCGGATTGGCGTCGGGCGGCACTTTCTTCGCAAGCGTGTGCCATGAGCAAGGTGTTGAACAACGAAAGGGAGTGAGCCTACCCAACTAACTCGCAAGTCCTACATTTTCAGTTGATTGGGCTTCTTATGCTCCAAGACCGTAATAATCAGGTCAGGGAGAAGCCGAAATGATTTCCGATTTTTTGAAAAGCGGCGTACCCAATGCACACCGCAATGCCCGTCAGCGCGTGGAGGGCAAGGTTGACCTACCGCGCCTGTTTAGGGCAATCGATGGAGACCCGGCGATTGCCGGTGCAGGTGTGGTGTATATCGAAAGCGACTTCACGGTGGTGACGCTGAGGGAGTTCCGGGCGATTTGCAGTGTTGTACCGAAAAAGATCGTTTTGCGTGAAGCGCCAAAGCACATGGCACCGTTGGAGTTTGTACGAGAGCTGGAGACACAGCCGCGTGAGTCACGGCTGATGGCGGAAGCGGTGGGAATGGGGCTGGCGTGTTCGGGGGCGGCGTTCAGCGTTCTTGCGGTAATACTGGGTACAGCTCTGATCCCGTTCACTGTTGGAGCTGGTTCAGTCATCGCCTTTGCGGGAGGGATTGCAGTCAGGGCTGCCTATGCCCAATGTTTTATTGGTACAGCGCGTACATTTTTAGAGGTCGCCGCCCCCGAAGTTAACGATTATTTCGATCGGGAAATATGGTATCAGGCAATGACAACAACGCTGGATGCCATCTCTTTACTCGGTGTGGGTGTTTCTGGTTACACGACATGGAAGGTTATAAATACTGCGAAAAGCTCTACGGGGAAGAGTCTTCGGGATGTGTTGAAAGGGTTAACGCGTCAAGAGCGTGCCACATTGAATCGGGAGATCCTCAAGCTACAACACCCTGCATTGACGACAAAAATATTGAAATTAAAGCAAGCTTCTGGTGAATTGACGAAGCGATTAACACCCGCTCAAATCAATCAATTTACATTTTATCATGTGATGGACTCCTTAAGCGCGGCCGCCAGTTCCATGGGAAGCGCCCAATCGGGGAATATCAAGACAATTGCCGTTTCTTTATACGAGGTACTTGATCAATGAAGAGCGATAGTGATCCGAGTGCAAGCCTTGTTCGCTACAGCGTGACAGGTGCTTTTGTGAGTTTCGTTGGATTTATCTGTATAGGTATTACGACTGCTTTGGTTCTTGTTTGTTATCGGGAATACGTCCCTGCCGGCGTTGAGCTAAGGGAGTTAGCACTGTTTGGAGCCTTGATAGCGCTGGTATTGTTTCTTGCTGATATGGCTGTTCTATGGGGACGCGTGGCTTGGGTTTGGTTTGAGGTTTTTTTGTTTGTTATTTGTTTTTTTCTGAATCTGCCGGCCATTTTTTTCAAGGCACCTCATTTTTTATACGCGTTAAGTCTGCTGACGCCCCTCACTGGCGTGTTACTACTTAATAGCAAGTCACAGCGGGTAATGCGACAAAATGTCGTCAAACTTCGCCAATGGCGGGAGGCTTCCAAAAATGCAGGGAGGTAGACGTGAGCAGCATGAGGCTGAAGAACTGGCCAAGATCGACGCTTTGCGTCATGCCACTTCAGCAGGACTGACGGACCTGGAGCGAGGTCGTTTCATCGAAATTGGCGGTGACAAGCTGGGAGAGCTTCTAGCGGGCATCGGCGAACAAGCTGACTGCATCGGCATAGCGAACCCTGGCACGTAGGGATTCGAAGTAATTGCCATCCACAGGAGCCGTGGGAGCCGATTCGGCCCCAGCCAGCAGCAGGCCACACAAGTGCTGCCGATCCTGATCCTTGCGAATCAGTTCCCGCACATATTCGCTACCGGTGCAGCAGCCTCGCTGGCTCACTTGAGCATAGGTAAAGGACTTGAGGGCATCCGCCAGGGAGATGTTCGTGGTGCTCATGGTTTTATCCGACTTTGCCAAAATATCTCCCCATTGCCATACCTCGCCAGCGCAGATGGATCGCGCGGCCATCCAAGGAGACCTTACTGGAATGGGTGCCATATCCAAAAAGCAATCATGCCGAAGAATAGAAGAATCTCAAGATACAAAGGTGCCTTGCTCCATCGTTTGAGCCCCTGCGGTATCGTGTCAAGTTCTCGCTGGGTGACGAGTCCGCGCCAGATGAACATTCGGGGAAACATGATAACAATGCCGATCAGACATAGCCTCATTGAGCGATGCTTGTAAGACTTGCCGCCCCACCACTTTCGGTCACCGATCATCATTTCGTTATTATCGAAATAGGCTTCGACCAAATCCAGCTTTGTTTTAGTGATATAGGCTGACAAGCCAAGACTAAAGAACAATAGAAACAGAAGTAGAAAAACACTCATCGCCTCCAACGTCATCATCAATGCGTTCCCTCATAAATCAAATCACCCGCAAGCTCTCGGCGTTTTTCAAGGTAGTTGTCGCGTCACCGTCTAACTATGCTGCTCTTTTCTCAAGC
>NZ_JALLIX010000026.1 GCF_023242365.1 Pseudomonas sp. MWU13-2100 | reverse complement strand
GGTCAGGCGATGCACGGCTCGCTGGCCTGAATCGCCAGCAAGCCGAGGTCTACGACAGGGGATTGGGGCTCCCGCCAGGCCCCTTCTAACGGGCCTACTGCTTTGGTTCGCGAATCCGATACCACGCCACATACAACGCCGGCAGGAACATCAGCGTCAGCACCGTCGCCACCACGATTCCACCGATCATCGCGTAGGCCATCGGCCCCCAGAACACTTCCCGGGCAATCGGGATCATCCCCAGGCTCGCCGCCGCCGCCGTCAGCAGAATCGGCCGCCGTCGATGTTCCGTCGCCTCCACCACCGCATCCCACGGCGCATAACCGTGGCGCTCGTACTCGTCGATCTGGGTCACCAGGATCACCGAGTTGCGGATGATGATGCCGATCAGCGCCAAGATCCCGAGGATCGCCACAAACCCCATTGGCGTGCCCGTCGGCACCAGCGCCAGGACCACGCCGATCAGCCCCAGCGGCGCGACACTGGCCACCAGGAACATCTTCTGCACGCTGTGCAACTGGATCATCAGGAAGGTCGCCATCAGGAACAGCATCAGCGGCACCACCTTGGCAATCGGCCCCTGGGCCTTGCCGCTCTCCTCCACCGTACCGCCGGTGACCACCTTGTAACCTGCCGGCAAACCGGCGGAGAACTTATCGATAGCGGGCTTCAACTGCTTGACCAGATCGGTCGGCTGCAAGTGGCCGCGCACCCCGGACTTGAGGGTGATGGTCGGCAAGCGGTCACGGCGCCAGACCAGCGGCTGCTCCAGTTCATAACGCACCGTGGCGAACGCCAGCAACGGAATCGACACCCCGTTGGGAGTGACGATCTGCAGGTTCTGCAAGGTTTCCGGCGTGCCCCGCTCGCTGTCCACCGCCCGACCGACCACGTTGATCAGGTAGATATCGTCCTTGACCTGGGTCACCGGCGAACCGCTGACAATGCTGTTCATCAGCCGCGCCACGTCCTCGGACGACAGACCAAACTGCCGCGCCTTGTCCTGGGCGATATCGATGCGCAGGACCTTGCCCGGCTCGTTCCAGTCGTAGATGGTTTCGCCGACATTGGGGTTCTTGTCGAGGATGGTCGCCAGCTCGATGGCATGCTTGCGCACCTGGTCGATGTCCTTGCCGCTGACCCGGTACTGCAACGGCCGTCCCACCGGCGGGCCCATTTCCAGGGTCTGGACAAAGCTGCCGATGCCGACGAAATCCTCCCGCAGGCGCTTGTTCAGCCGCTCGATCAACGCCGCACGCTGCTCCAGGCCGTTGCTGACGATGATCAACTGCGCGTAGTAGGGGTTCTGCAGTTGCTGATCGAGGGGCAAGTAGAAACGGACCGCGCCCTCGCCGATATAGCTGCTCCAGCGCAGGATATCCGGGTCGTCCTTGAGGCTCGCCTCAAGCCGGTCCACCGCCTTGCGCGTCTCGTTGATCGAGGCATTTTGCGGCAGGTTGAGATCGACGAGGACTTCCGGGCGGTCCGAGGATGGAAAGAACTGGTTCTGCACAAATCGCATGCAGAACACCGACAAGCCAAACACCAGCACCGTCAGGCCGATGGCCCACCAGCGATTGCGCATCGACCAGAGCAAACCGGCGTTGAACACCCGGGCAACATGTCCCGGTTCGCCACCATGGCCCTTCACGTTCTCACTGAGGATATGCACGGCGATCACCGGCGCGAACAGCACCGCGACAATCCACGACACCAGCATCGCCACGGCAATCACCGCGAACAGGGTGAAGGTGTATTCCCCGGCGGAACTCGCATTGAGGCCGATGGGCACGAAGCCCGCCACGGTTACCAGGGTGCCGGTGAGCATCGGAAAGGCCGTCGAGGTGTAGGCGAACGTCGCCGCCTGCTCCTTGGTGTCGCCCTTCTCCAACCGCGTGACCATCATTTCCACGGTGATCATCGCATCGTCCACCAGCAGGCCAAGGGCGATGATCAGCGCGCCGAGGGAGATCCGCTGCATGGTGATGCCGCTGTACTCCATGAATACGAAGACCATCGCCAGCACCAGCGGGATCGAACAGGCCACCACCAGCCCGGCGCGCATGCCGAGGGCGATAAAGCTCACCACCAGAACGATGATCACCGCTTCGAACAGGGCGCTGGTGAAACCACCGACGGCCTTTTCCACCACCTCGGCCTGGTCGGACACCTTATGCACGCCGACGCCCACCGGCAGCTCGGCGGTCAAGCTGTCCATGCGCGTGTGCAGGCTCTTGCCGAAGTCCTGGATATTGCCGCCCTTCTTCATGGCGATCGCCAGGCCGATGGCCGGCTGGCCGTTGTAACGGAACAGCGGGGTCGGCGGGTCGACATAACCCCGGCTGATCTCGGCGATGTCCGCCAGCCGGTAGAAACGGTCATTGAGCTTGAGGTTGACTGCCTCCAGGTCTTTCTCCGAGGCGTATTGCCCGGAAGCCCGCACCGAGATCCGCTCCGGCCCGGCCTCGATCACCCCGGCCGGGGTCACCGCGTTCTGCGATTGCAGGCTCTGCACCACCTGACGCTGGTCGATGCCCAGCGCCGCCAGCTTGCGGGTGGAGAAGTTCAGGTAGAGCACTTCGTCCTGCGCGCCGATCATCTGGATCTTGCCCAGCCCCGGCACATCGTGGATCTGTGCCCGGACCTGCTCCACGTAATCGCGCAACTGGCGCATGCTCAGGCCGTCGCTGGTGAAGGCGTAGACCGAACCGAACACATCGCCGAACTCGTCGTTGAACCCCGGCCCCTGGATACCCTGGGGGAAGTCACCGCGGATATCGTCGATCTTCTTGCGCACCTGGTACCAGATCTGCGGGATGTCCTTGCCGCCGGTGGTGTCGCGCAGGAACACGAATACCGTCGACTCACCGGGCCGGGTGTAGCTCTTCACGTAGTCCAGGGAGTCAAGCTCTTCGAGTTTTTTCTCGATGCGATCGGTGACTTGCTCCAGGGTGTCATCTACCGTGGCGCCGGGCCATTTGGTCTGGATGATCATGGTCTTGATGGTGAATGACGGATCCTCCTCGCGCCCCAGATTGATGTAGGAGAACACCCCCATCAACAGCGCGACGAACATCAGGTACCAGACGAAAGACTGGTGTTTGAGGGCCCATTCGGACAGGTTGAAGGCCCCTTTCATTGGGCTTTGTCCTCGTCGACTTTGACTTTCTGCCCCGACTTCAGGCTGTTCACTCCGGCACTCACTACCCGTTCGCCGGGTTTGACACCCGCGGCCAGCAGCACCCCGTCGGCGTCGCGACTGAGCACCCGGACCTTACGCAGGGCCACCGTCTGGCTCTGCGGGTCGATGATCCAGACCCGCGTCTGGCCCTCGCTTTCCAGCAAGGCCGAAAGCGGCAGGCGGGTCCGCGGTTCGATGGCCGAACTGAGGGTCACGCTGATGGAACTGCCCAGGCGAAACGCCGCCGGGGTCTCGGCCAGCGTCAGCCGGGCGCGCCGGGTGCGGGTGGCGCTGTCGGCCTGGGGCTCGATTTCCCGCAGGCGCGCGGTGGTGTTGACGCCGGGGTCGAGCTGGCTGGCGACGCGGAACTCGACGCCCTCGCTCAACTGATCGGCCAGGGGTGCCGGCAGGTCGATGACCGCTTCCTTGATATCGGGACGCGCCAGGGTCACCACTTGCTGGCCGGCGCTGACCACCTGGCCGGCCTCGGCTTTCCAGGCGGTGACCACCGCCGCATGATCGCTGTGCAGTTCGCTGTAGCCGAGTTGGTCACGGGCCTGGCTGACCGAGGCCTTGGCCTGCTCCAGGGAGGCGCCGGTGGTTTTCAGGTCGGTCTGGGCGACGTCCAATTGCGCCTGGGCGCCGACGCCACGGTCGAACAGCTCCTGCTGGCGACGGGCATTGGCCTGGGCGTTGATCCACTGCGCCTGGACCCGCGCCAGGTCACCTTCGGCGGCGCGCAACTGGTTCTGTTGATCGGTGGGATCGAGGCTGGCGAGCAAGGCGCCCTGCGCCACTTCGCTGCCGACATCCACATAACGCCGGGCAATGCGTCCCGAGACGCGGAAACCCAGGGTGCTTTCATAACGTGCCTGGATGCTCCCGGCGAAACGCCCGAGGCTCTGTTCCAGTGCCGGCTTGACCTCGACAAACAACACCGGGCGTACTGGCTCGGGGGCCGGCTCCTGTTTCGAGCAGGCGACCAGCAAGGCGCCCAGCAACGCCAGCGACAGGCGCTTCATGGCTGGGCTCCCATGGCCGGTTGCGTGGCGATCTCCACCAGCATGTCCGGATGGAGCAATTGCCCGCCGGCGATCACCACCTTTTCGCCGCCCTGGAGGCCGTCGCTGATGATCACATGGCCGGTGAGGTAGCGGCCGACCTTGACCCGGTGCAGGCTGACCTTGCCGCTATCGTCCACCAGCCATACCGCCGGCTCGCTGATGTCCTTGGTCAGCGCTGACCAGGGCAGTTCGATGCTCGCCCTGGCGGGAGCGGTGATGGTGGCGCTGACCACCGAGCCCAGGTCCATGCCTGCCGGCAGCGCGCCGAGGGCGACCTTGACCTGCACGGTGCCGCTCTGGGCCGAGACCGCCGGGGTCACTTCACGGACCTTGCCCGTGGCCTGGATACCCGGGTTATCGAGCAGGGTCACGGTGATGCCCTGGTCACCGGGCGACTCCACCAGCAGCGACTCATAGACGTTGAATACGGCGTCGCGTTCGCCGTCGCGGGCCAGGCTGAAGATCGGCATGGTCGCCTGCACCACCTGCCCGACCTCGGCCTGACGGGCGGTGATCACCCCGGGTACCTCGGCGATCAGTGCGGTGTAACCCAACTGTTCGCGGGCATTGGCCAACTGCGCCTGGGCCGCCGTGAGCGCGCTCTTGCTGCTCAGCAAGGTGGCCTGGGCCGAGTCGTATTCGCTGCGACTGGTATACCCCTTGGGCAAGAGTTTCTGCTGGCGGACAAAGGCCGCGCTGCTCTGCTGCACCCGCGCCTGCTGGGCGTTGACCTCGGCCTGGGCGGTGTCGACATTGGCTTGCAGGTCCTTGGGGTCGAGCTGGGCGAGCACCTGTCTGGCGGAGATACGCGCACCGACATCGACATTGCGCTGGATGATCTTGCCGCCAACCCGGAACGACAGATCGGTCTGGACCCGGGCCTGGATATCGCCGGTCAGGGTCACGGCGGCGCCGAAATCCTTGCGCTGCACCTGTTCGACGAAGACCCGCGGCCGCTCGGGCTGCGGCGGTTTGTCATGACCGCATCCACTCAAGAGCGCGGCCAGGCCGAGGGCGACCGCCCACTGTGTTCGCTGCCCTTTCATGCACGCTCCTTTGCGTAATACAGTTTCGCCAGTGCGGTTACGACTGTTAGCGTAGAACAGGGTTCCTTCCGCGCCTATCAACGATTCGACTCACCCCGCAGGACGTTCTTCATGCTCAAGACCCTGGCGGTCGCCAACTACCGCTCGATCAACAAACTGGTGGTGCCCCTGGGTCGGCTGAACCTGATCACCGGGCCCAATGGCAGCGGCAAATCCAATCTCTATCGCGCCCTGCGCCTGCTGGCGGAAACCGCCCAGGGCGGGGTGGTCAACGCGCTGGCGCGCGAAGGCGGGCTGGATTCGACCTTCTGGGCCGGACCGCACACCCTCAGCCGCCGCATGCGCAACGGCGAAGTGGCCATCGAAGGCGGACCGCGCCCAAAGGCCAAGCGTCTGCGCCTGGGGTTTGCCGGTGAAAACTTCAGTTACGCGATCTCCCTCGGCTTGCCGGAGCCCAGCAGCTCGTATTTTTCCCTGGACCCGGAGATCAAGCGCGAATGCATCTGGGCCGGCCCCCTGTATCGCCCGGCCAGCCTGCTGGTGGGTCGCTCGGGGCCCATGGTCAAGGCCCGCGAAGGGCGTGGCTGGGAGGTGCTGGCGCAACACACGCCAAGCTTCGACAGCCTGTTCGATCAGGTCGGCAATTTGCGCGGCTCGCCGGAAGTGCTGTTACTGCGCGAGAGCATTCGCGGTTGGCGTTTTTATGATCACTTTCGCAGCGACACCGAGGCGCCCGTCCGTCAACCCCAGTTGGGAACGCGCACGCCAGTGTTGCATCACGACGGTCGCGACCTTGCGGCGGCGTTGCGGACCATTATCGAAGTCGGCGATGCCCAAGCCCTGCATGCGGCCATCAGCGATGCCTTTCCTGGCTCACGGCTGGAGATCGTGCCGTTGCAGGGCTCGCGCTTTGCCATCGAGTTTTATCAGGAGGGCCTGCTGCGACCGCTGTCGGCTGCTGAGCTGTCGGACGGGACCTTGCGTTATCTGCTGTTGGTCGCGGCCCTGCTGACTCCCCGGCCGCCGACCCTGATGGTGCTGAACGAACCGGAAACCAGCCTCCACCCGGACCTGCTGCCGGCCTTGGCGCGTCTGATCGTGCAGGCTTCGGAACAATGCCAGGTGTGGGTGGTGTCCCATGCCAGCCGCCTGATCGCGGCATTGCAACAGGACCCGGCGTGCAACTCCATCGTCCTGGAGAAAATCCTCGGGCAGACCGGGGTTGTCGGCCAGGACATACTCGATGAGCCGGCCTGGAACTGGCCGGATTGACCGCCGGGATTTGCCGGATGGTGGGTAGGCGACTACCTTGATCAGGTTGCAGGACGGATCTTTTTTACCCAAGGGGGCTCCAAACACGGACGCCAATGGCCGGACTCAACGGCCAGCCCATTACAAGGAAAGCACCCATGGCCCAGGTCAATGCGCCGGAAAAGCTCGATCCCCAGGATATTGTGAAACTGTTGATGGCGCTGCGGCGCGCGGTGAAGGTGCCACCACAAGGCGTAGCGACACCCTGGACTCAATGTGGCGAGCGGGCTTGCCCGCGTTCGACTGCGCAGCAGCCGCAAAACCGGCAGCCCTGGTCGTCCTGAGACACCGAGCCCGCCGGTTTTAGGGCCGCTTCGCGCCCCAACGGGGCGATGCGGCGCTCCGACAAGCCCACTCGCCACAAGGGATCATTCCCCCCGCCAAGATCCGGGCAATAAAAAACGCCGACGCTGGTTACTCGTCGGCGTTCAAACCTTGACGGGCTTATTCGCGAATCAGAACGCCGGCAGTACCGCGCCTTTGTACTTCTGGGCGATGAAAGCTTTCACTTCCGGGCTGGTCAGGGCCTTGGCCAGTTTCTGGATCGCGTCGCTGTCCTTGTTGTCCGGACGAGCCACCAGGAAGTTTACATAAGGTGAATCTGCACCTTCGATCAGCAGCGCGTCTTTAGCCGGGTTCAGGCCCGCCTCCAGCGCGTAGTTGGTGTTGATCATGTCCAGATCGACCTGGTCCAGGACCCGTGGCAGCAGAGCCGATTCCAGTTCCTTGAACTTCAGGTGCTTGTCGTTCTTGACGATGTCTTTCGGGGTCGACAGGGCGTTGGTCGGGTCTTTCAGGGTAATCAGACCGGCTTTCTGCAGGAGCAGCAGGGCACGGCCGCTGTTGCTGCCTTCGTTCGGGATCGCCACGGTGGCGCCGTCTTTCAGCTCAGCCAGGCTTTTGACTTTCTTCGAGTAACCGCCGAAAGGTTCGACATGCACGCCGATCACGGTGACCAGGTTGGTACCCTTGCCTTTATTGAAGCCATCCAGGTACGGCTTGGTCTGGAAGTAGTTGGCGTCCAGATGTTTTTCGGCAACCTGGGTGTTGGGTTGCACGTAATCGGTGAACACCTTGATTTCCAGGTCCACGCCTTCTTTGGCCAAGGTCGGCTTGATCAGTTCGAGGATCTCGGCGTGGGGGACCGGCGTTGCGGCCACGACCAGTTTCTCGCCGGCCTGGGCCAGACCTGCCGTCAGAGCGGCCGCCAATGCGGTAAACAACAGAACCTTTTTCATGCAGTGTCCTTATCGAGAATCACGGTCGCCATCGACGACAGCCTTGAAAGAGAGGTGCCAGCAAAGTGATATCGCTGGTATGGAGCAGAAGATACCGATATTTTTTATTCCAGAACAATATCTTTTATTCATCTTCATATTCCATTTTGTTCATACAGCATTGACGCAATACCGCCTTGTGGGGGCGGTGCTTGTGTGGGAGCGGTGCTTGCCCGCGAACGAGACGACGCGGAGCCTCAGGCGCACCGCGTTATCGTTCTTCGCGGGCAAGCTCCGCTCCCACAGGATCCGCTCCCGACTCCAATAGAGCTGGACCCTACGCCCTCCGGGTCTGGACCCTACTCCCATAAAATCTTCGCCCTACTCACGCAAGCGGGCCTCATACCGCGCTGTCCAAAAGGCGTTTCAGCTGAGCCAGCTCCTCGGCGCAACTGCGGCCGATAAATTGCTCGATCAGGAGCAGCGGCGCCGGCAAATTCAGATGCTCCGGCAGGATTTCATCGCCGCTGCTGACCAGCAGCGCGAAGTGGATGACGTTCTCCAGCTCCCGGGTATTGCCCGGCCAGGCATGCCGCTCCAATGCGCTCTGCGCGGTGCCGCTGATCAGCGGAACCGACAGGCTCAGACGCTGGCTGTAAATGCCGAGAAAATACTCGGCCAGGGGCAGGATATCGCCGACCCGCTCGCGCAACGCCGGTAGCTCCAGCCGACCTTCGCTGAGGTAGTGATACAACCGCTCATGGAATTTCCCCGCCGCCACCGCCTGGGCCAGGTCGATGCTGGTAGCCGCCACCAGGCGCACATCCACCGGACTCGGTTGCGGCGCGCCGACCCGGGTGACCTCGTGATTCTCCAGGGCGGCGAGCAACTTCACCTGGATCGGCAGCGGCAGGTCGCCAATCTCGTCCAGGTACAAGGTGCCGCCGTTGGCCGAGCCGAACCAACCGGCACGGCTGCTGGCCGAACCGCTGTGGGCCCCCGCGGCATAACCGAACAGCTCGGCATCGGCATAGGTCGGGCTGATGGCACCGCAGTTCACCGAAACGAACAACCCGGCGCGGTCGCTGGCACGGTGGATATGCCGGGCGAGCAACTCCTTGCCGGTGCCGGTCTCGCCACGGATCAACACCGGCACCGACTTGGGTGCCAGCGTCTCGAGTTCTGCACGCAGTTGCCGTGAACGCGGATCGACGAACACCAGCGCCTTGGCGCGAATGCTCAGCGGGCTCTTTTCCGAATCGGGAAAGGTCAGCAGCGGCTGACCGAAGGTTTCATACAGGCTCATGGCCGCCTCCCGCCCCAATCCGCCAACCAGCGGGGGACGCTCAAGCAAAAGAAAGAACTCAGGCGCGACGCAGCGAATGCTGTTCCATTCGGGTCTGCAGGCGGTACAGGTAGGCAAAGCCCTGTTCCCAGCGCTGATGACCGGACTTCACATTGATATGCCCGGCACCGCTGAGGATGCTCGCTTGCGCACCCCAGTCGCGGGCCAGTTCCAGGGTCCGCGGGGCACTGACGGCGGCGTCGTTGTCGGAGGCGACGATCTGGCTCGGGAACGGCAGCAGGTCGCGCGGAATCGGAGCAAAGTTACGCAACGCCGGGGCGCAGGCGGGACGCTCGACATCGGCCGGAGCCACCAGCAACGCACCACGGACCTGGCGCAACAGGTGCAACGGCGCCGTCTGCGCCCAGTGGGCGACCGTGATGCAACCCAGGCTGTGGGCGATCAGGATCACCGGCGTATCGTCCGCGGCAATGGCTTCGGCCAGGGCCGCCACCCAGTCTTCGCGGCGCGGCGTCAACCAGTCGGCCTGCTCTACTCGCGCACTGTTGGGCAGGCTGTTCTGCCAGTGGGTTTGCCAATGATCTTCTGGCGATCCTTGCCAGCCCGGCACGATCAGATAACGAATCGACTCGTTGCGCATGGGGTACACCTCCTCCAGCGTTTGCGTTCCTGGTCGAGTATAGGGAGGAGATTTATATTCGTTAAGGAATAAGAAGCTATTTATTAAGATCATAAAGAAATATAAACCAATCACCACCCTGTGGCGAGCGGGCTTGCCCCGCCCACCTGATCACCGGTTTCGAGCACCCAGCAACTATCGCCACGTCGACGACCGCATGGATAACCAAGAAACAAAAGGACGGTTCTGAATGACAGGAAGATGAACAGTTTAAACACAATTAACAGTTTTTTTATTATTAACGAGAACAACAAAACATACTGCCAGGGCCTCAGGAGAATGAGTGGAGACGTCCACTCATTCGGTTGTTGGCCTGGCAGTATCGTGTGTGGCCTTTATTACTGTTTGACGAACTCGCCACCCAGACCGACCACTTGGCCGTCAAAGGTGGTGCGTGAACCGCTGGCTCTCAGCTTCCCGTAGTTGTGGTCAGGGGAGAAGGCGGCGAAGGTGACATAGCCGTGACCATCGTTGTAGCCGGTGAAGGCGATGATCGTAGGCTGGCCGGTGCTGTTCTGGAAGTGGTAGTGGCCGGTCACGTTGTAGTTCACGCCGGCCTGGGTGATCTGCCCGCTGAACGAGCCGTTCGAGTCGTTGCCATCGGTGACCACCAGTTTGGCGTCCGAATTATAGCTTACATAAGTTCCATTAATGCTCGACATGGTGCGTTCTCCTTATGTCGTTAATACGCTCTTCCAATGAAAGTGAGTTCCTCCTGAAACTCACGACTCCCAGCATGGTTGGACTTACAAGAACTGTCCAACCGGAGCAGCAGTTATTTTTCAATCGATTGGCTATATGGACCCAGGCCATTGTGAATAACTTGCTCCAGCCGGACAAACCGGTTGGCCCGCCCGAACGTTCCGAAGTCATTGAAGCGCACGCCCATCTCGGCCATCACCTTGTGCGCCACCGACGCGGTCATCTGGCGGATATAGAACGGTTCCTTGACCACGAAATGATGAATCCCGTGGGTGCTGCCGAAATTGAAGCAGAACGCCTGCAACGGCCACAACCACCAGGGATTGAGCACCTGGGTCTGCTGAATCACGTTGCCGGCCTCGAGATCGCCGTAGTAGTGCATGTTCGAGCTGACGAAATGCAGGCAGAAGGTCCGCAGCACATTCGGCCCGATGATCACTACCACCGCGATATCGATCACCTGCATCACCGCCAGGGTATGGACCGACCAGTCGATGGACGTACCCAGCAGGCCGGCGATCCCATTGGCGGCGTGAAACCCGAGAAACACGTACCACGCGCCCCAGTGCAACAGCGCCAGCGGCGCGTAGACCCTGAGCGTGCGCTTGAGGATGCTGAACTTGTGGGTCCAGGTCTTGGCCCGCAGCAGGCGGATCAGCGAGGACATCACGTTGTCGCCGACCATCAGCAGGCGGGCGATCCCCCACGGCTCGCCATTGGTAATGGCGCGCTCTTCCATGTCCGCCTCGGTGCCGGAGACTTTGTGATGATTGAGGTGCAGATGGCGCCGGATCCACGGGTTGATGGTGCTCGGCCGCGCCAGCCAGACCAACGCCAGCATCAGGTTGTGCGGCAGCCGTTGTTTACGGAAATACATGCTGTGGATCAGGTCGTGCTCCAGCTCGTGGGTCAGCGAGGCAAAAAAAGCATTCAGTAACAAACACCCCCACCAGGCCAGATAGCCGTCCACATAAAGCACCGCCGAGCCGATCATGCCGGCCAGGGCAAACGCCAGGATGCCCGCGCCCAGGGCGTCCTGATGGTTCAGCAGCGGGTAGCGCCGGCGCAATTCGACACCCCGGGCCATGACCGTTTCACGAATACGCGCGGATCGTTGTTGAGCATTCAGGCGCTCGGGACTTGCGCAAACACCGTCCATGATTCCATCCTCTGGTTATTGATGTTCGTATCCTGCGCCGTTGCAGCATCAGAGGTCGTAGCCGCGAACGCCAACCCGTTGACCGGATACGCCAACATGCCTGAACCGACCTCGCTCTCCAGCTGGACCCGCGCCCTGCGCAAGCAGCTCGACGCCCTGGGCCTCGACAGCGCCGCCCTGTGTCACGAAGCCGGGCTCGACCCGCAACTGATGGACGACCCCAACGCCCGCTACCCGCTGTCAGCCACCACCCGCCTGTGGGAGTTGGCCGTGGCCAGCAGCGGCGACCCGGCCATCGGCTTGCGGGTCTCGCGCTTCGTCAGCCCGACCACCTTCCACGCCCTCGGCTATGCGCTGGTGGCCAGCGGCAGCCTGCGCGAGGTGTTCGAGCGGATCGTGCGCTATCACCAGGTGGTCAGCGATGCCCTGGGACTGGAATTCAGCCGCGAGGGCGAGCGCTACCGCTTTCGCCTGCAAGTGCCGAAGGAGGGTCCGGCACCGGCCCCCGAAGCCATCGATGCCTTCGTCTCGATCTATGTGCGCACCTGCCGAAACCGCCTGGGCCGTGATTACGCACCGCTGGCGGTGCATCTGCGGCGTCCGCAACCGGCTGATCCGACGCCCTGGCACACCGTGTTCCGCGCGCCGGTGTTCTTCGCCGCCGAGGAGGACCGCCTGGAGTTCGCCTGTAGCGATTTCGACAGCCACCTGGACGACGCCAACCCGGAACTGGCCGAACACAACGAGACGGTGCTCAACCGAACCCTGGCGCAACTGAAGCCGCTGACCTGGGAACGGCGCGTGCGTGAGGCCATCGAGGCCCGGTTGCCGGAAGGCGAGCCGTCGGCGGAACGCATCGCCCAGACGCTGCACCTGAGCCTGCGCAGTCTGCAACGGCACCTGGCCGATGAAGGTGCACGCTACGACACCCTGCTCAACGAATGTCGGGAGAACCTCGCGTTGCTGCACCTGCGCGACCCGCAGTGTTCACTGAGCGAAGTCAGCTATCTGCTCGGCTTTGCCGATACCAGCAGCTTCAGCCGGGCGTTCAAGCGCTGGACCGGGATCACGCCGGGGCAATTTCGCGACGGGTTGCGCTGAACAGTACGTCCCCCCATACCTGTGGCAAGCGGGTTTGCCCTATAGGCTATTCGGTCAAGGAAATGGGATCTCGAAAGCGCCGTGGGAGCGGTGCTTGTCGGATCGCCGCACCGCCGCGAAGCTTTTAGCGGCCTCAAGGCCCTCTTCGCGAGCAAACTCTGCTCCCACAAGAAGCGTGTTCGGCCTTGACTGAATGGCCTATGGGGCAAGCTCGCCATAAAGATCAAACCTGCTCATCCTGGGTTACCAAGGTCGCTCAGGCACTGGCCATCGCCCGCAGGCGTTCCAGGTCAAGGATCTCGATCCCGCCATAGTTGGTGCGCAGGATGCCCTGCTGCTGGAAATCCTGGAGGATCTGGTTGGTGGTCTGGCGCGACAGCGATAGCATCGCCGCCAACTGCTCCTGGGACACCTCGAGCAATTGCCGCGAACAGTTCAGTTCGCCGTAGCCTTCGGCAATCAATAACAGCCGGTGCGCCAGCCGTGCCGGCGCCGGCATCAGGCTCAGTTGCTCCAGGCCGATAAAGGTCAGGCGCAGTTTCTGGCTCATCAGCAAGGCGAACTGCCGCCAGTATTCCGGGCGCTCGTCGAGCAGCTTGAGCAAAATATCCTGGGGCACCTGCAACAGGATGGTATGCCCCACGGCATAGGCATCGTGGGTCCGCGGCAGGCCGTCGAACAGGGAAATCTCGCCGAACCAGTAAGGCAGCTCGATCACCCCGAGCAAGGCTTCCTTGCCCTTCTCGCTGACCGCCCCGACCCTGATCGAGCCTTCCAGCACCGCGTACAGCCCGCACGGTGGATCGCCGCGCTGGAACAGGCGCTGGCCGGGCGTCAGGCGACGGCCCTTGGCGGTGGCGAGCAAGCTATCCTGCAAATGCGCGGGCAGGTGGTTGAACCAGTGTCCGGTCAGCAGGCGCGAGCGCCAGGCAGATACATCCATGAGAACTCCGAGACAATTGTCGTGTAGCTGACAGAGTGAAAGTTTCGCGCAGGGCATGATCCCATCACCCTACAGGAGGAATAACAATGAAAAACCTCGTCGAGCATCTCAGTCAATACGCCGACTATCACCGTGACCCGCGCAATATCGCCAGCCACTTCATCGGGATTCCCATGATCGTGGTCGCCGTGGCGGTGTTGCTGTCACGGCCGCAATGGCCGGTGGCCGGGCTCGGGATCAGCCCCGCGGTGCTTTTGGCGGTGGTCGCGGCGGTGTTTTATCTGCGTCTGGAACGGGCCCTCGGATGGCTGATGACGGGGCTGCTCGGCCTATCCGTTTGGGCGGGCCAAATCCTCGCGGCGCAGAGCACGCCGATGTGGTTGGCGAGCGGCATCGGCCTGTTCGTGATCGGTTGGGCGATCCAGTTCGTCGGGCATTACTACGAAGGGCGCAAGCCGGCGTTTGTCGATGACCTCAGCGGACTGATCGTCGGGCCGCTGTTCGTGGTGGCGGAGTTGCTGTTTTTGCTGGGGCTGCGCCAGGGCCTCAAGCATGAGATCGAGGCGCGGGTAGGGCCGGTGCGGTTGCGCGAGAAAAACGTCAGCGCCTGAATATGATCATAGTGGCGAGCGGGCTTGCCCGCGTTCGGCGGCGAAACAGTCGTAAATCCGACCAACTCGGTCTAACTGACACACCGAGCTCGCTGGTTTCAGGGCCGCTTCGCGCCCCAACGCGGGCAAGCCCGCTCGCCACAAGTACTTACAACCCGGTCAGAGATTGGCCTGCTTCTGCCAGACCTTGGGCTTGAAGAACAAGGTCTCGCCCCGCGTCAGGCCGACAAGGCTGTCATGGTCTTTCACCACTTGCGCTTCGATCAGTTCACTCTGGCCTTCAACCTTCAAGGTCACCCGGGTCGTCGCCCCCAGCGGACGGATATCGCGCACCTCGGCCGCATGGTGATCCTCCAGCTCATGGCGCGACAGCGACACCTCATGAGGTCGGAACAGCACATGATGATCCTCGCCCAGGGACAGGCGGTTGGAGTCACCGAGGAAGTGATAGACGAAATCGCTGGCCGGGTTTTCATAGACCTCGCCCGGTGAACCGATCTGCTCGATCACCCCCTTGTTCATCACCACGATACGGTCGGCGACCTCCATCGCTTCTTCCTGGTCGTGGGTCACGAACACCGAGGTCAGGTTGATGTCTTCGTGCAGCCGTGCCAACCAGCGCCGCAGCTCCTTGCGAACCTTGGCATCCAGCGCGCCGAAGGGTTCGTCCAGCAGCAGCACCTTGGGCTCCACCGCCAGGGCCCGGGCCAGGGCGATGCGTTGGCGCTGGCCGCCGGACAATTGCTCCGGGTAACGGTCGGCCAGCCAGTCGAGCTGCACCATGTTCAGCAGTTCATGGACCTTGGTCGCGATCTGGCTTTCATTCGGGCGCTGGTTCTTCGGTTTCATGCGCAGGCCGAAGGCGACGTTGTCGAACACGGTCATATGCCGGAACAACGCGTAGTGCTGGAACACGAAGCCGACGTTGCGATCACGCACATCGTGGCCGGAGACGTCTTCGCCGTGGAATACGATGCTGCCCTCATCCGGGGTCTCCAACCCGGCGATGATCCGCAGCAAGGTGGTCTTGCCGCAGCCGGACGGGCCGAGCAGCGCCACCAGCTCACCGCTGTGGATATCCAGGTTGATGCGCTCCAGGGCCTTGAAGGCGTTGAAGTTCTTGCTGACATTACGGACTTCGATCGACATGACTTATTCCTCCGCCGCAGCAGCGCGCAGGCGGTTGATTCGGTTTTCGCTCCACTGCTTGAGCAGCAGGATGAAGAGCGCCAGGATCAGCAACAGGCTCGCCACGGCGAACGCGGCCACGTGGTTGTATTCGTTGTAGAGGATCTCGACGTGCAGCGGCAGGGTGTTGGTCACCCCGCGAATGTGCCCGGAGACCACCGACACCGCGCCAAACTCACCCATCGCCCGCGCCGTGCAGAGCACCACGCCGTAGATCAGGCCCCACTTGATGTTCGGCACGGTGACATGCCAGAACATCTGCCAGCCGTTGGCGCCCAGCAGGCGCGCGGCCTCTTCTTCCTGGGTGCCCTGCTCCTGCATCAGCGGAATCAGTTCACGGGCAACGAACGGCACGGTGACGAAGATGGTCGCCAGGACGATGCCCGGCAGGGCGAAGACGATCTGGATGTCGTGGTCCGCCAGCCAGGGGCCGAAGAAACCCTGGGCGCCGAACATCAATACATAGACCAGACCGGCAATCACCGGCGAGACCGAGAACGGCAGGTCGATCAGGGTCACCAGCATGCTCTTGCCACGGAACGAGTACTTGCTCACGCACCAGGCGGCACTGACGCCGAACACCAGGTTCAGCGGCACCGAAATCAGCACGGCGATCACCGTCAGCTTCAACGCCGACAAGGCATCCGCTTCGAAGATCGCGCTGAAGAACGCGCCCAGGCCGAGCTTCAGGCCCTGGGACACCACGATAAACAGCGGCAGGAGTAAAAACAGCGCAAAGATCAGCCAGCCGAGGCCGATCAGGACCCGCCGCGAGACGGCACTGCCACGCCGGGCAGCGTTGGCCGAGGAAGCGGCGCTAATGGACGATTGGGACATGTTCGCGCCTCCTTATGGGGTTTCGATACGCCGCTGCAACAAGTTGATCAGCAGCAACAGGACAAAGGAAACCACCAGCATCAGCACGCCGATGGAGGTCGCGCCGGTGTAGTCGTATTGGTCGAGCTTGACCATGATCAGCAGCGGCAGGATCTCGGTCTTCATCGGCATGTTGCCGGCGATAAAAATCACCGAGCCGTACTCGCCGACACCCCGGGCGAAGGCCAGGGCAAAACCGGTCAACCAGGCGGGCAACAGGGCCGGCACCAGGATATGGCGGAACACCTGCAGCGGCTTGGCCCCCAGGCAGGCGGCGGCTTCCTCGACTTCCCGGGGGATGTCGGCGAGTACCGGCTGCACCGTGCGCACGACGAACGGCAGGGTCACGAAGGTCAGTGCCAGGGTGATGCCCAACGGGGTGTAGGCAATCTTGAAGCCCAGGTCGGCGGCGAACTGCCCGACCAGCCCGGTGGGCGTGTACAACGCGGTCAGGGCGATACCGGCCACGGCGGTGGGCAGGGCGAACGGCAGGTCGATCATCGCATCGATGATCTTGCGCCCCGGGAAGGTGTAGCGCACCAGGACCCAGGCCAGCAGGGTGCCGATAATGCCGTTGATGATGGCCGCGTACAGTGCCGTGCCGAAGCTCAGTTTCAGAGCCGAAAGCACCCGCGGCGCCGAAATGATCGCCCAGAACTGCTCCCAGGTGAGTTGCGCGGCATGCACGAACATCGCCGCCAGGGGTATGAGCACAATCAGGCTGAGGTACACCAAGGTGTAGCCCAGCGTCAGCCCGAAGCCGGGTATGACGGGGGAGATACGACGCGACATAAAAGTCCTTGGTTGTGACGCACGAAGCCCCGAACGAAATCCGGGGCCCTGGGCTTGGCTTGCTTTAGGTTAGCGTTTTCAGGTTATTGGGCCTGATAGATCTGGTCGAATACGCCACCGTCATTGAAGAATTTCGGTTGCGCCGATTTCCAGCCGCCGAAGTCCTTGTCGATGGTCACCAGGTCCAGTTCAGGGAACTGCTGGGCGTATTGGGCGGCGATTTTCTGGTCACGCGGACGGTAGAAGTTCTTCGCCGCGATTTCCTGGCCGGCCGGGCTGTACAGGTGCTTGAGGTATTCGCTGGCGATCTCGCTGTTGCCCTTCTTCTCGGCATTCTTGTCGACCACGGCCACGGGCGGCTCGGCGAGGATCGACAGGGACGGCACGACGATATCGAACTTGTCGGCGCCGCCGTCTTCCTTCAGGGCCAGGAAGGCTTCGTTTTCCCAGGCCAGCAGCACGTCGCCCTGACCGTTGTTGACGAAGGTGATGGTCGAGCCGCGGGCGCCGGTGTCGAGGACCGGTACGTGCTTGAACAGCTCTTTCACGTATTCCCGGGCCTTGATTTCGCTGCCGCCGGCTTTCAGGCCGTAGGCCCAGGCGGCGAGGAAGTTCCAGCGCGCACCGCCGCTGGTTTTCGGGTTCGGGGTGATCACCGAGACGTCGTTCTTGACCAGGTCGCCCCAGTCCTTGATGCCTTTGGGGTTGCCCTTGCGCACCAGGAACACGATGGTCGAGGTGTAGGGGGTGCTGGCATCCGGCAGGCGTTTCTGCCAGTCCGCGGGCAGAGTCTTGCCGAGTTTGGCGATTTCGTCGATATCCCCGGCCAGGGCCAGGGTCACCACGTCGGCGCGCAGGCCGTCGATCACCGCCCGGCCTTGCTTGCCCGAACCGCCATGGGATTGCTGGATCTTGACGTTGTCGTCGGGATGGGCCTGCTTCCAGAAGCTGGTGAATTCGGCGTTGTAGTCCTGGTACAACTCACGGGTCGGGTCGTAGGACACGTTGAGCAGCTCGTAATCCTTGGCAGCGGCGGAGCCGGCAAACGCGGCACTGGCGAGCGTGGCCAGGGCGTAACGGCGAATCGACGACATGGTGAGGCTCCCGAAAATTTTGGTGTGTTGGCTTTTTCTTATGGCGCTTGCGGCCCGCATCCGGACTCGAACGCTCTGGTGTTGACTGGGGTCATGAATGAGATGACGCCCGCAGGTGGCCAGTCGGGTCTCTGATTGAACAGAGGAAGGCGCGGGGTTCAGCTGGGTTTGGTACCCGGATTTTGCAGACGGAATTTTTCCTTGCGCTCGATCTGGACCACCTGCGCGTTGTGGACGGTGATCTCGACGGCGCCGAAACGCAGGTCGCGCAAGGCGCTCTGGATCTCACGCAGAATGGTGGCTTCGTCCTGGCCGTCAACGCTACGCAGAGATGCGCTCATGGTCGTGCTCCTGAAATGAGAGATGCCCCGCCGAGGGGCACTGCTTGTGGCGTGAGGGCAATCTTAGACAGGTGAGATTATTCTTAAAAATACTATTTAAGAATTTTAATATAACCAAAATACATTAACAGGAATGACGTGGGTTGTAGCAGAGGCTGAAGTATTCCAAGGGGTGGGCGAGTCATTGTGGCGAGGGGGCTTGCCCCCGCTGGGGTGCGAAGCGCCCCTAAAATCAGCGACCTCAACGTGTCAGGTAAACCCCAATCACAGGTTTTACGGCTGCTTCGCAGCCGAACGGGGGGCAAGCCCCCTCGCCACAAGACCGCGTTCGATCTGAAACTCGAAGCAGTCACGCAATCACCGGCGCACGCTTCCAGTCGATCTGATCCGCCGGCATCGGCCGGCCGAACCAGTAGCCCTGGCCCAGGTCGCAGGACTGATTGAGCAGGAAGCGCGCCTGCTCGGCCTGTTCGATACCTTCGGCCTGGACCTGCATGCCCATGCTTTGCGCCAGGGCGATGACCACCCGAACAATCGCCGCATCGTCTTCGTCCCACGGCAAACCGGCGACGAAACCCTGGTCGATCTTGAGTTTCTGCACCGGCAGCCGCTTGAGCCGCAGCAATGAGGAATACCCGGTGCCGAAATCGTCGATCGCCAGGCTCACGCCCAACTCGCGCAAGCGATGCAGTTGTTCCAGCGCCACTTCAGGGTCGTCCATCACCGCGCTTTCGGTCACCTCCAGTTCCAGCAGCGCCGGATCCAGCCCGCTGTCGTCGAGCACCTTCGCCACCTGCTGGTACAGTTCGCGCCGGGCAAACAGACGGCTGGAGACATTCACCGCGATAAACGACAGCTGCACGCCGTCCTGCAACCACTGGCACATCTGCCGACAGGACTGCTGCATGACCCAGGCATCGATCTCGGCAATCAACCCGGTGCGCTCGGCAATCGGAATGAACTCGCCGGGCGAAACCAGCCCGCGCTGCGGATGCTCCCAGCGCACCAGGGCCTCGACCCCGATCAGCCGACTGCTGCTCAGTTCATGTACAGGCTGGTAATACACTCGCAGCTCGTCCTGCTCCAGCGCCCGGCGTAACTCACCGGCCATTTCCACCCGATGCTGGGCATGGGCGGTCAGTTCTTCGGTGTACAGGGCATAACCTTCGCGCCCCGCGCTCTTGGCCTTGAACAAGGCCGAGTCGGCATTGCGCAGCAATTGCTCGGCATTCAGCGAATCGCTGGGGAACAGGCTGATGCCGATACTGGCGCTGATGAACAACTGATGCCCGTCGAGCGGGAACGACTCCTTCAAGCCCTCGATCACCCGCTGCGCCAGGGCCGCCGCCTGCACCACTTGCGGGCAGTTCTCCGCCAGCACGGCGAATTCGTCACCGCCCAGACGGGCCAGGCTGATGCCGCTGCCGAACAGGTGTTGCAGACGCTCGCCCACCGCCTTGAGCAATTGGTCGCCAATGTTGTGACCGAGGCTGTCGTTGATGATCTTGAAGTGATCCAGGTCGATCAGCAGCAGGGCGCAACCACGCTTGTGTACCTGCGCCGAGGCCAGCGCCTGGGTGGCGCGATCGGTGAACAGCAGGCGATTGGGCAGGCCGGTCAACGGATCGTAGTTGGCCAGTTGCGCCAACTCGTGCTGCGAGTCCTTGATCGCGCTGATATCGGAAAACACCGCGACATACTGGCTGAGTTGTCCGTGGTCATCACGGATCGCTCGGATTGTCTGCCATTGCGGATAGATTTCACCGCTTTTGCGCCGGTTCCAGATCTCACCGCTCCACTCGCCGGTGGCGGCCAGCGTCTGGTAGACCTTCTGGTAGAACTCCGCCGAATGCCGACCGGACTTGAACAGGTTCGGCCGTTCCCCCAGCACCTCGGTTTCCTGATAGCCGGTAATGGCGACAAAGGCGCGGTTGACGTGGACGATCAAACCGTCCTTGTCCGTGACCAGTACCCCTTCGCGGGTGCAATCGAACACCGCGGCAGCCTGGCGCAAACGCTCGCGATCGGCGGAGCTGTGCATCAGGTGCATGACGGCATGGGCGAAACGCTGGTAACGGGCATGGATCAGGAAAATCAGCACGGCGCTGACGCTTACCCACAGGTAACCGCGAACGATCTGCCAATGCACCAACTGCTTGGGGTCATCGAAAAAGCTGCTCAACAGGCGCTGGCTGAACTGGATCCAGAGGACCGACAGCAGCAGGTACAGCAGGCCTGACCTCAGAGCATTACGAGTTGAAATCGACATAAACGGTGCTAAATCCCTCTAGAAACGCCAAATTGCCCTACAAACTGGCCGGAATTATAGAGTAAGAAACATCCCGCCACTCTTATCTGAAACAGCGACTGGTTTTCTCTGTGGGCTCGGTGATAATGCACAGGCAGTTCTTTACTTTTTCGAGGGCCATACAGCCTATGTGGTACAACGGTTTTCTTGACCTGTCAGCCTGGCAAACAGTGGCGATCACCCTGTTGATGACCCATGTGACCATTGTCGGCGTCACGGTCTATCTGCACCGCTATTCGGCCCACCGCTCCCTGGAGCTCAACGGTGGCCTGAAACACTTTTTCCGTTTCTGGCTGTGGCTGACCACAGCACAGAATACTCGCGAGTGGACCGCTATCCACCGTAAACATCACGCAAAATGTGAAACCGTCGACGATCCCCACAGTCCGGTGATCCTCGGCCTGTCCACCGTCCTGCGTACCGGTGCCGAACTGTACCGGGCCGAGGCCGGCAATCCCGAGACCCTGCGCATCTACGGCAAGAACTGCCCGGATGACTGGCTCGAGAACAACCTCTATTCGCGCTACAAGCTGCTCGGCATCGCCATCATGGCGGTGATCGACCTCCTGCTGTTCGGCGCCATCGGCATCACCGTCTGGGCCATCCAGATGATGTGGATTCCGTTCTGGGCCGCCGGCGTGATCAACGGCCTGGGCCACGCGGTCGGCTATCGCAACTTCGAATGCCGTGACGCCGCCACCAACCTGGTGCCCTGGGGCATCCTGATCGGCGGCGAAGAGCTGCACAATAACCACCACACCTACCCCAACTCGGCCAAGCTGTCGGTCAAGAAGTGGGAGTTCGACCTGGGTTGGGCCTGGATCAAGGTTTTCAGCTTCCTGGGCCTGGCCAAGGTGCAACGCGTGGCGCCCATCGCCCACCGGGTCGCAGGCAAGGGTCACCTGGACATGGACACCGCCATGGCGATCCTCAACAACCGCTTCCAGATCATGGCCCAGTACCGCAAGCTGGTGATCGCCCCGCTGGTGCAACAGGAGCTGGCCAAGGTCGATCATTCGGTCCGCCATCAGTTCCACCGTGCCAAGCGCCTGCTGTCGCGGGAAACCAGCCTGCTCAGCGAAAAACACCAGATGCGTATCGAAACCATGCTCGCCCACAGCCAGGCACTCAAGGTAATTTACGAGAAACGCCTGGCCCTGCAACAGATCTGGGTCAAGACCAGCTCAAATGGCCACGACATGCTCGCCGCGATCAAGGACTGGGTCCACGAAGCGGAGGCCAGCGGTATCCAGTCGTTGCGCGACTTCGCCGACCAGTTGAAAACCTATTCGTTGCGGCCCTCGGTCGCTTGACACCGTTGATCGGTGCGCCCGGTTCCGGGGCGTGCCGAACGGAACTTAGCGACCCTGGCTCTATCTCAAAAGCACGTCGCCATCCCGGCGGGCTGTAGCGTGGCCGTGCCGCCATTACGTACGGCACGCCCTGTGAGATGAGTGCCGATGGTCAACAAGAATTCGAAACCGCCTTCCCTCCCGCAGTGGCCAAAAGCCGCTGAAACCCTGTTGGCCTTGATGCACGCCCAGGCCGAAGTCGCGCGCCTGGGCGAACGTGAACAACTCTTCAGTTCCCTGCTGGTCAGCGTCAATGCGGTGCTCTGGGCCCTGGACTGGGACAGCCAGCAGATGCTCTATGTCAGCCCCGCCTACGAGCGGATCTTTGGCCGCTCGGCCGGCCTGCTGCTGGCTGACTACAGCGAATGGCGCAACAGCATCTACCCCGACGATCTCGATTACGCCGAACGCAGCCTGGCCCAGGTGCTGGAAAAGGGTTCGGTGGAGGACCGCGAGTACCGCATCATCAGCGCCGACGGTCAGTTGCGTTGGCTCAGCGACAAATGCTTTATCAGTCGCCACGCCGAACCGGGCCAACGGGTGATCGTGGTCGGCATTGCCGAGGACATCACCGAGAAGAAAGCGCTGGAAGACGAGTTACAGCGCCTGGCCACCACCGATGTGTTGACCGGCAGCAGCAACCGCCGACACTTTTTCGACAGCGCCCATCGCGCCTTCGAAGAAGCCCGCCTGCAGGACTCGCCCCTGGCCTTCCTGCTGCTGGATATCGATGACTTCAAGCAGATCAACGACACCTACGGTCACCCCGAAGGCGACGTGGTGTTGCAACGGATCGCCGAAACCGGACGAGGGGCGTTACGGACGGGCGATCTGTTCGGCCGGATTGGCGGTGAAGAGTTCGCCGCGCTGCTGCCCGGCTGCGCCCCGGAGATGGCCCGGCAGATCGCCGAACGCCTGCAACGGGAGATCCAGCGCCTGAGCTTCAGTCACGACGGCCAGGGCTTCGGCGTCACCGTCAGCCAGGGCCTGACCAGCCTCACGCCGCAGGACCAAAGCCTCGACCCACTGTTCGCCCGGGCGGACAGCGCCATGTACCAGGCCAAGCGCCAGGGCAAGAACCAGATCGTGTTGGCGTAGCAATGATCAGTTTTTGCGCAAACGCGTCAGCTCCGGCAACCCGACCTTGAGCAAGCGCGCGGTGCGGCTCTTGGCGAGGTCTTCAACGCCCTCATGGGGTGTCAGCCGCGCCATTTGCGCCGCCAGGTTCATCACCAGGGCCTCGCGCGAGTAAACCCCGCCACCGAGCTGGTAGACCGCAGCTATCAGCTCCCGCAGCTCCAGCGGCAGGCGCCAGCGCGTGCGCAGCGCCGAACCGAAGCCAGCCCCAAGGGCATAGAGCGATTCGCCGATCAGTTCATCATCCAACTCACCGCCCGCGCTCAGCCACTCTTGCAAACACCGCAGCAAGGCCAGGTCACCCAGGCGATGCAACAACCCGGCGCAGTAACACCGCTCGTGATCCAGATCGAGCAAGCGCGCCAGGGAGTGGCCGTATTCAGCCGTGTGCAGCGACAAATTCCAGTAGCGTTCGGCGTAGTCGGCCAGGGCCGCATCACTGAGCCGAGCGCTACGCTTGAGGGTCAGGCCGAGGATCAGGTTCATGCTCTGCGCCGCACCGAGCCGTTGCAACGCCTGGGCCAGGGTCTGCACCGCGCTGCCGTGATGCTGGGCCGCACTGTTGGCCGCGGCGATCAGCACGGCAGTGATTTGCGGGTCGGTGCGGATTTCCTGCTCCAACACCTTCAGGTCGAGGCCGGCGGGATTGAGGCTGCGATTGACCGCCACCTGTACATCCGCCATCAGCGGCGCACCGTCCGACTCCTCGCGACGGCGCTCGAGAAACTTCGCCACGGTCATGCCCGGTGCCAGGCTCGGAATTTCGCACGCGACCGCCTCCCCGGCGTGCAGCAGCAGATCCTGCAGGCGCTGGGTCAGGCTTTCCATATTCAGGGGTTTGGTCAGGTAGGCCGTCGGTTGCAACGGCAGGATTTCCCGCACGCTGGCCACGTCATTGCGCGAGCCCACCAGAATGAACGGCAGTGGCGGGCTGCGCTTTTTCTGGCGCAGGCCATGCAGCAGGCTCAGGCCATCGACACCCGGCAATTCCCAGTCCGCGATCACCAGGTCGAAGGCGTGCCCGCTGAGCAGCTCAAGCGCGTGGTGGCCGTCTGCACAGATTTCCAGTCGGGCGTCACAACGCACGTTCAACAACACCTGCGCCAGCAAGTCCCGTGACCAAGGCTCCGCCTCGGCAATCAAGACACGGGGTACAGCGGGTAGATCCACAGCGGTCATCACACACCTCTCCGAGGGCAATCCTGACACCTTAGTCAATACGCGCGAGCGGATACAGAGAAAAGCCGCTATTGCGATGTCATGGCACAAAAAAACCCGCCTGAGCGGGTCTTTTTGTCTATCGCGTCACCACTCAGGCGAGTTCAGCGAAGCACTCTTCGATGATTGCCAGGCCTTTGTCCAACTGCTCGTCCGGCGAGGTCAGCGGAACCAGTACGCGCAGCACGTTACCGTAGGTGCCGCAGGACAGCAGGATCAGTCCCTTGTCACGGGCCTTGGCCACGACCTGGGCCACAGCCGCTGCGTTCGGCTTGTGGCTGTCGCCGCCATCGAACAGCTCGATCGCGATCATCGCGCCCAGGCCCCGCACTTCACCGATCACCGCCGGGTACTTGGCCTGAATTTTCTTCAGGCCGGTCACCAGGTGCTCGCCGACCGCTTTGCAGCGATCCAGCAGGTGCTCTTCCTCGAACACCTCCATCACGGCCAGGGCCGCGGCGCAAGCGATCGGGCTACCGGCGTAGGTTCCGCCCAGACCGCCGGGAGCAATGGCGTCCATGTATTCGGCCTTGCCGCAGACACCGGCCAACGGGAAGCCGCCGGCAATGGATTTGGCGAAAGTGGTCAGGTCGGCGGCAACGCCCATCTGTTCCATGGCGAAGAAGGTACCGGTACGACCGGCACCGGTTTGCACTTCGTCAGCGATCAGCAGGATGCCGTGCTGGTCGCACAGGGCCCGCAGGCGTTTCATGAACTCTTTTGGCGCGACGTAGAAACCACCTTCGCCCTGGACCGGCTCGATGATGATCGCGGCGATATCACGTGGCTCGGCGTCGTTCTTGAAGATGCGCTCGATGCTGGCGATGGAGTCGTCGATGCTTACACCGTGCAGTTCGTTCGGGTACAGCGCGCGGAAGATGCCGCCTGGCATCAGGCCCATGCCGGCCGAGTAAGGCACGACTTTACCGGTCAGGCCCAGGGTCATCATGGTGCGACCGTGGTAGGCGCCGGTGAAGGCGATCACGCCGGCGCGGCCAGTGGCGGCGCGAGCGATTTTCACGGCGTTTTCCACGGCTTCGGAACCGGTGGTGACCAGCAGGGTTTTCTTGGCGAAATCACCCGGGACCTTGGCGTTGATTTTTTCGCACAGCTCTACGTAGGGTTCGTAGGCCAGGACCTGGAAGCAGGTGTGGGTCAGCTTGTTCAACTGCTCGGTCACGGCGGCGATGATTTTCGGGTGCAGGTGACCGGTGTTGAGCACGGCGATACCGCCGGCGAAGTCGATGAACTCACGACCTTCGACGTCGGTCACCGTGGCGTTCTTCGCGTGGTCGGCGAAGATCGGGTGGATCTGGCCGACGCCGCGGGGTACAGCGGCTTCGCGGCGTTTCATCAGGGATGCGTTGGTCTTGCTCATGGTGTCCTCATTCACCGCTCATCGGGCGGCGTGGTTCAAGGATGACGCGGCAGGGAGCCCACGGCACCAGCATACGATGATCGACTGGTACCGCGTTCCGGCCACACTAAGTGTCGTTTGCAACGCGACAGGAGCAGCGCTCTCGTGCCCCTCTCGCTGAACCACCTGACTGGGTTAGATACCCAGGCAGAGATATTTGATTTCCAGGTAGTCTTCGATGCCGTACTTGGAGCCTTCACGGCCCAGGCCCGACGCCTTGATGCCGCCGAACGGCGCGACTTCGTTGGAGATCAGCCCGGTGTTGACACCGACCATGCCGTACTCCAGGGCTTCGGCCACACGGAACACCCGGCCCAGGTCACGGGCGTAGAAGTAGGAAGCCAGGCCGAACTCGGTGTCGTTGGACATCGCGATCACTTCGGCTTCGTCCTTGAAGCGGAACAATGGTGCCAATGGACCGAAGGTTTCTTCCTTGGCCACGGCGGCGTCCTTGGAGACGTTCACCAGGATGGTCGGCTCGAAGAAGTTGCCTTCGATGGACTTGCCGCCGGCCAGCAGGGTCGCGCCTTTGCTCAGGGCGTCGGCGATGTGTTCCTGGACCTTGGCCACGGCCTTCTCGTCGATCAGCGGACCCGTGGTGGTGCCTTCTTCCAGGCCATTGCCGATCTTCAGCTTGGCGACCGCCACTTTCAGTTTCTCGGCGAAGGCGTCGTAGACCGAATCCTGGATATACAGGCGGTTGGCGCAGACGCAGGTCTGGCCGTTGTTGCGGTACTTGGAAATGATCGCGCCTTCGACGGCCTTGTCCAGGTCCGCGTCGTCGAACACGATGAACGGAGCGTTGCCGCCCAGCTCCAGGGAAACCTTCTTGATGTCCTTGGCGCATTCGGCCATCAGTTGGCGACCGATCTCGGTCGAGCCGGTGAAAGACAGCTTACGCACGATCGGGTTGCTGGTCAGCTCGCTGCCGATGTCGCCGGCGCTACCGGACACCACGCTGAACACGCCTTTCGGGATACCGGCACGCTGGGCCAGTTCGGCCAGGGCGAAGGCCGAGAACGGGGTCTGCGACGCCGGCTTGAGCACCATGGTGCAACCGGCGGCCAGGGCCGGGCCGGCTTTACGGGTGATCATCGCGGCCGGGAAGTTCCACGGGGTGATGGCGGCGGTGACACCGATCGGCTGCTTGATCACGATCAGGCGCTTGTCCGGCTGGTGGCCCGGAATCACATCACCGTAGATGCGCTTGGCTTCTTCGGCGAACCATTCGATGAAGGAGGCGGCATAGACGATTTCGCCCTTGGCTTCGGCCAATGGCTTGCCTTGTTCGAGGGTCATCAGGCGCGCCAGGTCGTCCTGGTTCTCGATGATCAGCTCATACCAGCGACGCAGCTTGTTCGCACGCTCTTTGGCGGTCAGGGCACGCCAGGCCGGCAGGGCCTTGTCAGCGGCTTCGATGGCGCGACGGGTTTCGGCGGCGCCCATTTTTGGCACGGTACCGAGGATTTCGCCGGTGGCCGGGTTGTTGACCTTGATCGTCTGACCGTTGTCCGCATCGACCCAAGCCCCATCAATGAAGGCTTGCTGGCGGAACAACTGGGTGTCTTTGAGCTGCATGTAGGCTTTCCTTAACAGCACCGCGCTTGCGCGCAGCGAATTATTGATTGTGGAAAGGCGCCTTGGAGGCTGCCGTCAGGAAATTCATTCACCGGGCCGAAGCACATAAATAGCGCACATGCGATCGATGTGCGGTTCAGCACCCAGACAAGAGCGTTTGAAATCTCAAACGAATCCTAGGATCAATGGGGGTAAAGGACAATAGTCTGTTCGAAAAAAAGAACGAAAATGGCGCTTTTGCGAGGCTTTTCTGATCAACGTGAATCCCGGAGCCCTCGCGATGCGGTTCGAGGTCACCAAGACAGGGCGTTTGGCCGGTGAAAACCCATGGAGAGAATTTCCTGACAAAACCTGAATGGACGCCCCGAGCCGACATGGGTATGATGTCGCCCGCACAAGCACCAGTAGCTCAGCTGGATAGAGTACTGCCCTCCGAAGGCAGGGGTCGTGGGTTCGAATCCCGCCTGGTGCACCATCTGCAAAATAAAATGCCCCGGATCGTTGATCCGGGGCATTTTTGTTTTCAGGCCACTGCAGTCGCGCGGCGGATGCACGCGGGGCGACCTATAACACCCTGACAAAAAACACCACGACCTGATCGCTCCCCGGCACCCGCTGCAAGCCCGCGACCATTTTCACCAGACGCCCTTGGTCCAGCGCCGCCCTGACCGGTTGCAACAGTCGATGCTGGCTCATCGTCCGCTGCTCGACGATCCGGCGCAGCCACTCATCCGTCAACTGTTGCGGCGCTCCCCGGGAACGCGGCAAGGCCACCGAGCGGCGCTTGGTCCATTTGAGCGTGATGTAGAACAACTGATCCGTGCCCGGATGCGAGCAAAACAGATTCACCGTATTGAACGATCGGGCCTTCGGGATCTCGGTCACCACAAAACCGTGGCGACGCAGGATCGGCGTCACGGCCTGCTCGGTATTGAGTGCCAGGTCGGCAATACGAGGCAAGCCGCTGACGTCGAAGATCCGCTGGTCGATCGCATGGGGCGGATGGAAATCCAACCGGGAAAAATCCGTTATCCCGTCCGGCTCGCCGATAAAATGGTTACGCCAGCGGATAGGCCGGGCATCGAGCTCCCGGAACAACACATGCATGTCCACCCCCCGCGTGACCCAGGCCTCTTGCGTGCGCCTGAGCGCGACCATGCGGGTAGCGGTCACCGACGAACCCTGCACATCGGCGCGCTCGATCAGCCGGTGGAGCGTCCTGCGCAGGCTGGATTGCATCATGCCCTCCAGGGGCTGCGCCAGGGACTGCTCCGCCGGCACGCTGAACAAGGGCGTGCGCGGCGTCCAGGTCTGGCTCCGCTGATCAAAGGTGGCCGGAACCGGCTGCTCATCCAAATGCCGCCACCAGTGGCTGAAGTCGTTTCGGGCGTGCGTGGCCAACGTACCGGGACGCTTCAGGAAAACAATGTCCGGATGAATCCCCGAGCCATCGGGAAGCAGTTCGAAATAATGATCGCCGAGCTTCAACAGGCGCGCCTCCACGCCAGCTTGCCGGCGATACACCCCCCGGGACGCCGACAGCTCGACAACCTGCTCGCTCTCCAATGCCAAGCCCCAGGCCTTCCAGTCCGAGGACAACAAGGCCGGCCGGCGGGTCATCCATTCCAGTTGCGGCACCGGCGCACCGGTTGCGGCTGGCGGCGACACGGGTTGCTCCCAGGGACGGTGCCAAATACCCCGGCTGGGGCCGGGCATTGGCTCGGGGGCATCGGCGCGCAGCAGGTATTCGCCCGGCTCGTGGATATGCAGTACCAGTTCATTGTCCTGCGCGGCGGTTTTCTTCAAGCGCAGGGCACTTTCCCCCTTGGGCCGGTAGACCTCATAGCGGTTGCTGCCGTCAGTGATGAACTGCACGCCGTCTTTCACATAGCTGCCGGCATTGCTCGGACCGTGCAGGGCGAGCGCATCATCCGCGCTGATCTTCGCGTCATACCCCGGGAGCAGCGGCCTGGGCTTGGCCGCGACATCGACTTTTTTCAAGGCCATCGCGCCCTTGTGCGAAAGGGCCTGTCGACGACCGATGGTCTTCAGCGCCGCCCGCGGCCAGAGCCCATGGGCGACCCGCGCCGGCCGGCTGGCCAAGCGCGCAGGAGAGAAGGTCAGGACGGCGTCGACCAGCGTCATATGCGCCGCCTTGAACAGTTCGAAGGCATCGCGCGGGTCGCCGCTGCGGTGAAAACGGCGCAAGGCCACAGCGGCCTCATAGGTGTTGACCGCAATACTGACCACCGGCACCACCGACAACACCCTGAGCCAGTAGGCCGAGCGCTGCTCGCGCTCACGCAGTTCGCGGATCTGCGCCAGTTGCCGGGCGGAGTTGGAGATCGACCGGGCCCGCTGCTGCGCCCTCAGGACCAAGGCGTGCGCCAGGATCAACGACAGGTCGCAGCGCTGGATCTTCCTCAGACTCAGCCAATGCCCCGGGTTCTCCGCAACCTCACGCCTGACCTCCTTTTCCAGCGCCATGGGGTCCGGCACCGCTTGCTCCGACTCGCTGCTCCACCAACTCTTGATGGCCTTGACCAGAGCAACGGAGTTGAGCGTGGAAACAGGGTCAATCCCCAAGGGTGTCAGGACCAAAGGCACCCGCTCAGCGGGCAAGGGCAGCTGGCCCGTTGAGCACGCCGCCCCCGGACCTTGCTCGACCGGGTAACCCTCGATGACTTCCGCCTCCCAGCCCGCCGCCAGTCTTTGCACAATGTCCGCCACCCGTTGCGACGCCTGCTCGACCTTCACCAGCGCCCGTTGCGCGGCCGCCAAATCGATGTGCTCCGTCAGCACCTGCTCATGCGGGGCACCCGGCAGATAGACCAGCGCTCTCCCGGAAAGCTTGTCGTGGATCGCCACGGCATTGCCCACATGCCGGGCCCGGGCAAACGTCCGGCCGGCAAAAGTGACGCAGTGCAATTCGAGCTCGACTTGCTCGGTGCGCAGGTCCGCGACGAACTCGGCATTCAGGGCCTTCTCGAAGACCTCGGCGGCCCAGTCGCTGAGCCCCTGTTGCCGGGCACTGAACAACTCCATGTGGGCGCGTTGCCGGACCAGCCGGTACAACAGCGCCTGCTCGAACGCCCGCAGCGGCGCCTGCCGGGGATTATCGACGCCGTAAAAAGCCCGCTGGATCCGGGTGTCGTAGTGCCCCCCAAGGTCCAGCGCCGAGATCGTGGCGATCAGGTAATCGGGGCTCAGGCGTTGCCGCCACGCGGGGTCCAGAATTCGCCCATGCTGCAGCCGACGCTTGGTCCAGGGTGCTTGCGGATCGAGGTTTTCCAGGGCCAGGCGCAAGAAGCTGTAGGTCTGGCGCGACTCACTGACCACCGTCTTCGGGCCCGCCTCGCCCGCCGCACGTTCAGGATGACCAACCCACACCCGCTCGACACTGTCAGGAAGATCGAACAGCGGTTTGTCGATATCCAGCCCCGGATAAAAACCGTCCTGCTTGAGTCGTTCGATGATTTTCCCACGGGCGAAGTCATCCAGGTCTGGCAGCTGATGTTCCAGCTTGAGCTCCAGGGCCTGCACACTTCTCTGGTAGCGCGTCAGCAGTCGCGCGTACTGCTGGCGGTCCAGCCGTGACGCCGCGGACACCCAGCCGGGCAGGCCCTGCGCCTGCACGGCACCGAGTTGCAGGACGGCAACATTGTCCAGCGCGCGCGCTCGGGCTTCGTGCCCGGGGACGCCAAGATTTTCCTCCAACTCATGGGCCAGCAGTTGCAGGGAACTGCTGGCGTCAGCGATTTCCCAAAACGGTCGCAAGCCGCCCTCGATCAGCCGGCAGAGCCGAAGGTGGTCCTGGATCTGTTGCTGGAGTCCTTGTTGCAGGGCATCCGTTTCAACCGCCCGATAGTGGATGGGAATCCGTTCGCCGACAGGCAGCCTGCGCACCCAGCTACGCGCCTCACTACGCCGGTCCCGGGCGATCAGCGGCCAGAAGCTTTCGGACTCCGGGCTGCGCAGGCTGATGTCCAGGCGTTGCGAGAGACTGTCGAGGGTCATGAAGCGTTGCAGCCCACCCAGCCGTCCCGGCACGAACAGCAGCACCGACGCCCCCGAGCGTGAATCGGCCAGCGCTTGTCGGGTACTGATGGCACAGGCCCCCGCCAACGACCAAGGCGAGTCCGTCGGCCCCAGGGAGATAGTGACGACCCGTGTATCACTGGCCGCCCGGACCTCGACCCAAGGCTGTGGCAGCATATCGAGCACCCGCGCCAGCTCTTTCTGATCGATCAGCCCGAGCTGATGCTGCAACTGCGCCTCGTGCAAAAGTCCCTGGCCGCGTCCCTCGAGCAACTTGCCGGAAAGATCGCGCCCTTCCTTGTCCCGGGTACTCCAGAACTCCGACCGCGCATGCCCTTCCCGGTTCTGCAGCAGGCCCTGGACCTCAGCCGCCTGCTGACGCCAAAGCTTATGCCGCGCCAGCAGCTCGCTGTAGGCCGGGGTCTCGCGCCCCAGGTCCTGTTCATCAAGCCGCTTGAGCAGACCGCGCTCCTGCTGCCGGACCTTGCTCTGGCGCAGGCGCACGGGAAGGTCCGCGGCCAGGCTGCCGAAGCTGATCTCGAGCATTCGGCGCTGCTCGTCGCGTCGTAGTAACTGCGCAATCGACGTCCCGAGGGGCGGCAAACCGGTCAGTGCCACGCGTGAATCCTGCATGGCCTCAACGGCCTGCAACGATGTCAGGCGGCCGGCATCGACCACGCCATCGGGCAGCATGTACGCCGTGTTGAGCAGCAAGGCGGCGGCCCACTCGTTGGCCAACTGCGTGTCCAACCGGCTCAAGGCGCTGTGGGCCAGGGCATCGCCGGAGAGCTCGGCAGACGCCTGGAAACGGTAAGCCAGGGCCGGCTGATCCGCTTGGGGAAATAGCTGATGGCGCTCCTGCAGCGCGAGCAACTGCCAGAGTCGATAATTGCCCGGTGCGTTGAACCGTTCCGGGAGCCGCTGTTGCATCTCGGCGCGGCTGGCAAACTCGAAGAACTCCTCGGACACACCGGGCACGAAGAGCACCTGCCTGCTCCGCTCCGCGCTACCGCTCCCCTGGAGATGCAAGGCTCCACTCAAGGCCAGCGCCGCCGCCCCCGTTCCCGGCCAAACCAGCTCCGACACCCTGAGCCGCCCCCAACGGCCACCTGCAAGCGCTCGCGCTTCAGGGGTCGGGGCATCCAGCAGGCCCATCAGCATATTGAAGGCAGCCGCCGACAACCCGTCGACACCATGGGCCAATAGCGCCTTGTCGTGGAACAGTAGCTTGTGCAGTTCGATCAGACGCTCACGTCGCGAGACGTCGCTATCGCAGGCCGGCTGATACCAATAGCTGCGCAGGGCCGTGTCGAGCCTGGAGGACAGCCCCAGGGTCTTCAGACGCGCCAGAACCTGCTCCGGTTCCAGCGGCAAGACTGTCTCCGGCTCGTCAGCCAGACTCAGGCGCACGGCATGGCCGGGCGCCAGGGCCAGGAACGGATTGCGCAACAGCGACAAGGCTACCTGCGCCAGGGTCCGCGCCGTCTTCCCGTCGCCGCAACGCAACGGCGGGGTGAACAGCAACGTGTGCGGATCGTGCCCGAAGGCCTCGGTCAGGATCTGCTTGAGCAGCATACCGATCCGCGGTGCCCGCTCGAAGAGCTTCTTGAGCTGGTGCTGGCTATCAAGCCCACGCACCAACGCCGCCTGGAGCCGGTTGAGCAACAGGCTGGGGCGGTCCGCGCTCGCGAGATGGGCGCGGAGTTTTTCGCCGAGGCGCTCCAGGGTGGCGCCATTGGGGTCGGGTAAAACCGCTGTTGCAGCAGCGTTGGCCGACTCAACAGGCTCCCTGGGAGGTTCCTCTATGGGGGTGTTCATAGGCGTTCCCTTGTTCCGTGGAAAAAGGGAAAAGCGTAGAGCGCGCCAGGACGTGTCCGTGCAGTAGATAGTTAAGCTGCAAGGCTGGCGGCATCGCTTCGAACCGGCGCTACGGGAGTGGCCGGTTGCCGTCATCGTCCGACGGCAGCCGCATGACCGGCGGGGCCAGCGGTTGCGGCTCTTGCGGTTCAACGCGATACGGGGGGCTCAGCACTTCAATGACCCCGCCGTGCTCATCGTTGTGCACGATCATCGTCGCCGACTGGCGCATCCGCGCGAAGTTGTCCTCGCTGAGTTCAAAGCTGCGACTCAAGCCCTCATCGTCGACCACCGGCGCCGGTAAACGACGCCGGGAGTAGCCACGACTCTTGCGCTGCTGGTAGCGCGCCCAGGCAATCAGCACCGCCGCATTCAACAGGCCGATCCACAGATAGACCTGCAAGGTATTGAGGGCCTCGAAGAACGAGATATCGATCCGCGGCCCCGCATGCCCGTCGAACAATGGCCACAGTCCCTGGATCAACAGGTACAACAAACCGACCCAGGCCAGTATGGTCAGGAGCACATCGACTGCCAACATCAGTGGCCGTTGGCGGGTTCTGATGATTTTCATGAGCGCACCTTCTGCTTGTCGTCGTCGACCGGCTTGATCCCCCGGTCCGGGCTGACCCAGCGGGCCCGCTTGCCACCCTGGCCGAACAACACCCGGGGAAAGCTGACCAGGGTGGTGAAGAAGCTGATAAACCAGAACACCAGCGGGTACCAGACCACCCAGAACATGATTTTCCACAGGTCTCTTTCGTAGCGGCGGTCGATCAACACGCTGACCGCGAACTGCCCCAGGCAGACTATCGCCAGCAGCAGTCCGGTAAAGGCCGGCGGCACGATGCGGTGCACGACAATCGAGGGCGGCAGTTCGACGAACAGGCCCACGCCGTAGAAAAGGATCGACAACAGGAAAGTAAACGCCCAGCCGGTCGACAGGCAGTACTCGAACAACAACGGCCACAGGTAACGATGGTTCCACCGCCAAATACCGCGGATGTTCTTGAACAACACTTCGGCGCCGCCCTGGGCCCAACGCAGCCGCTGTTTCCAAAGTCCGCGCAGGGTCTCCGGCATGAGGATCCAGCACAATGCCCGCGGCTCGTAGAAAATGCTCCAGTGATCCAACTGCAGCTTCCAGCTGATATCGATGTCTTCGGTGATCATGTCCGGGCTCCAGTAGCCGACCCGGTCCAGCGCCGTACGGCGGAAGGCACAGATCACCCCGGAGATGGTGAAGATCCGTCCGAAGACCCGCTGCGTCCGTTTGATCAAGCCGATGATCGAGGAAAATTCGCCAACCTGGACTCGCCCGATCAAGGTCGAGCGGGTGCGGATCCGCGGATTGCCGGTCACCGCGCCCAGGCGGGCGTTCTCCAGCATCGGCGCCACCAGATAAGCCGCCGTGTCCGGCGCCAGCAAGGCGTCGCCATCAATGCACACCAGGTACTCGCTGCGAGCCGCCACGGCTCCCATGCGCAGGGCCACCGCCTTGCCCTGGTTGTGCGCCAGGTGGATCACGCGCAGGCGCGGGTCCAACAGCGCGAGGTTATCGAGCAACTGGCCGGTATCGTCCTTGGAACCGTCATTGATCGCGATCACTTCGATGTTCGGATAATGCTGGGCCAGCGCGGCCTCGATGGTCTCGGTGAGATTCTCCCTTTCGTTGAAGCAAGGAACCAGGATCGAGATCAGCGGCTCACCCGCCAGCGGCGGGGGCAGGGTATCGGCTTCCCAGGGCCAGTGGCGCTCCCAATGCAGCCAGAAGTACAGGCCGCCGGCCATCCACAAGCCCGACATGAACAACGGGTAGAAAAACACGAAGTCCATCAGGAATTGCCCGGTGACCAGGAAAATCACGCCGAGGGGAAAGCCCAGGACCAGCGCCAGGACGATCAGAGCCAGGATTCGATCCATCATGATCTAAGGATTCCATTTGTTGGAAAGTGCCGGGCGCACGGCCTGCACAGCCGGGCGCTCATCCAGGAAATTGTCCGGGTAATAACCGAAACTGCTGGCGCCCTGCCGTTTGAGCCGGCCCATCCAGTCCGCCAGCAACTCGCCGTCGAGGTCCGTCGCGGGCTTCTGCCGCCAGTCCCGGGCCTGCAGCTCGAATACCGTACGATCCAGCGCGCCGGGGCGTTGCTTGACCTTGCCGACCAGCGCCTCCAGCCACTCACCCGCCTGCTTCTCGCTCTGCCCTTCCATCAGCGGCATGGCCATGGGCACGGTCCAGTCGTAACTGGCGAGGAAGTCATCAAGGTTCTGGGCGAACCAGGTTTCACTCTGCGGATCGATCACCGGCTCGATGAACAGATTACGCGCGGTCTGCACCTGCGGCCCCCGAATGGCGCGGACCTTGGCGGTCAGCTCGCGGGTGAAATCGATCAGGTAGCGGCTCTTGAACCGCGTCCAGCGTTGCAGCGTCGCCGGATCGCCGCGCAGGGCGCTGATCGTGCCCGGCAGGCCATTGGCGGCGTAGGTGCGCAGCGCCTGCGGGCTGGCATCCTCGAAGTCCGAGAGTACGGCATCGTCGTGATAGAGAATGCCGTCGACCGAGGTCAGCCGGGCCACGTCTTGGTAGATCTCGCCAATGATCCGCCGCACGTCCGGGTCGAACGGCGACAGGCGCCGGTACTGTTTCGGGTCAACCGCGGTTTGTCCGGTGGCCGGGTCCCAGCGCGTTACCCGCGGCAACTTTTCATCCAGGGCAAAACTGAGCACCGGCATCCAGGCGAAGACCTTGACGTGGGCCCGGGTGCGCAATTGCCAGGCGGCCCGGTCGAACAGGTCGGCGCGCATCGGCAAATGGCGGTTGGGGAAGTACAACGCATGCACCAGGCCATCACCGGCGGGATCGGCGAATGCCTGCAGGAACACGGTATTGGCGCCCATATCCGCCATGCGCTGGACCAGCTTGCCGAGGTTGGCTTCCTGCTGGACCGGGTCCGGGTCGTAAACGTTGTCCAGATCGACATGCACCACGCGCATCGGCAAGCGGTTCTGCACCGCGACAACAGCGCTGGCGTAGTGAGACCCGTCCGGGTCCGCCGCCACCAACAGACGCGGGCTGTTCAGCAGTTGATCGAGGCTGTCGATGCCATCGTCCAGGGTCAGCGCCAGTTTGTAGCCCTGGCCCTCGATCACTTTCAATGCAGTGCCGTCGGCGGTGCCGTAGGGCCAGACCCAGACCCGTGGCGAATAACCGGTGGCGGCGCGAATCTTGGTCGAGATGGCGACCACATCCGCCCGCAGGCGGGCCTCGAAATCGGCCTCGCTTTCGTAACGGCCAGTGGCCGCATCGTAGCGCCGGGTCGCCGCCGCCGGCTGCAGGTTACCCTGGGGATTGGCGAGCAAACCCTGGTGGCTGGCATCGGTGTGGGCGACGATTTCCACCTGGCCGGAGGCCGCTATTTCCTTGATCTGGGCCCAGTTCAGAAACTCGGAGCGCGGGCGCAGTTCACCGGCGAAATTCACCGGTTTATTCGCCGGGGTATCGATCCAGACGCCGACCGGGGCCAGCAAGGCCGGCCATTGATAGCTCCTGAGCAGCGGCATCACGCGGGTGTAGAAACTTGCATAACCGTCGTCGAAGGTCAGCAGGATCGCCCTCGGCGGCAACTCCGGCCCACCATTGCACGCCGCCAGGATCTGGTCCACGGTCACCGGCCGATAGCCGTTCTCCCTCAACCACGCCAGCTGTTCGAGCAGTCGCTCCGTGCGCACCGCGACTACCGCCTGATCCGGGTCGCTGTCCTCGATGTCATGGTAGGTCAGGCTGAGAAAATGATTTTTCGGCCAAGGCGCTTCATTGACCGGCACCGCCCGTTGCGCGGGGGCGACAAACTCGGCAGGCTTCTGCGCACAGGCGCCGACCAGCAAGGCTCCCAGCAACAGGACGCAACGCGTGATCCAAGGCATCATCAATCCCTTCTAGAAGCGGTAAGTCAGGTCGACGGTCAGTTGCACGTCGCGTTCGCGGTCACCGTCATAGGGCCGACTGATCCAACTCAGGTTGGCCCCGGCCTCCAGTACATCGTTCCAGCTCACCCGCTGGCCGTAGCCCAGCAGCGCGACCGCGCCCGTCGAGTAATCGCGCTGGCTGTAGGCCCCGACGCCAATCTGGAATTGCTGGCTCCACTGGGTCTCGTAGCGGCGATAGAGAACGTGGTTGACGTTCACCGTCGGCAGCACGCTGAAGTCGGTCTTGGGGTTGAAGTACGGCACATCTTCGCTCTTGCTGTTGTGGCTGGTGCCGACCTCCAGGCCCAGGTCCACCTGCACATGCGCTGTGCTGTAGATGCCTTCGCGGCCGGTGAGCAGGGTCTCGGTGCGATTGTTGCCGTCGCTGAAATGCGAGGGTGTGAACGCCAGTTTCCATTCGCGACTTTCGTCGGCGCGCCAACGCAGGAACGCACTCGCCGAATTGGCGCTGATGTCGCTGTTCAAGGCGCGCAACGGTGTCGCCGCCGACAGTCGTTCAAGGCTGCCGCCGTATTGCCAGTGATCGTCGATATTGAAGGCTGCCGCCAGGCGCGCGCCGAGCTTGTCGCCGTAGCCGTAGGATTGGTTGGACACCTCGGCCTCGAGGGTCATGTCGCGGGAGCGATTCTCCACCCCGAGACGCTGCCAACGGCGCCGGGCGTCGCCTTCGGTGAACCGACCGAAGGCGTAGCCGGCACCGGTGAACAGCCGCCAGTCGTCACTGATCGGCGGGCTGTAGAGCGTGCTTTCAATCCCGTAGTCGCGGCTGCCGGTAACCGCTCCGGCACCGGTGGCACCGCCACCGAAACTCTTGCCGGTATAGGCCTCGACCCGCAGCTCGGCCATGTCATGGACTTCCCGCAGACGCTCCAGGCGCTGGACCTGCAGGCTCTCGGCAAACCGGACGGCGACGTCATCGGTGAGCACATCGAGCTGGCGCCACTCCTGCAACGCCAGGGCGGTGTTGGCCTGGGCCACTTCCAGCCCCAGGTCGCGCGGTGCCTCGCTTTCGGTTTCCTTGTTCAAGGCCTCTGCACGCCGTGGCCAGGCGCGGGCCAGGTACATATCGGCCTGGGCCACCCGCAAGTCGACCGCCCCCGGAGCCTGTGCCACCAGCGCGTCCAGACCTTGCTCGCTGGCGGGTAGATCGCCGTTGTGCTGCCCCATCTGTGCCGCCAGTTGCTGGGCGTCCAGCCAGGCATCGTTGGGAACGCCGCCCGGCACGCCCTTGAGCTGCAAGCGCGGCGGTACGGTGATCGCCAGGGCTTGCGCCAACGAGCGAGCCTCTTCCGGCTGGTCGCTTTCAATCAGGGCATAGACCAGCGCCGAGGTATCGCCCGCCTGGTCGACGGGGTCCGCAGTCGGCGCCGAGAGGATCTGCCGATACAGCGCCACGGCCTTCTCCGGCTCGCGTACGGCGAGATAGGCCGAGGCAATCCAGCGCAGGGCGTAGGGCGGCACCGTCACCCCTTCATCGAGCAACTTCTGGTACTCGCTCAGCACATCGGCATTGCGCGAGCGGGCCTTGAGCGCGCCCAGGCGATCGATGCGCCAATGCACCACATCGTCATGGGCCCGCGGATCCGCGGACCAGGCCGCGAGCAAGCGGTCGTAATCGGCCAAGGCACGATCGGCGACGACAAAGCGTTCCTGCTCGGTGCGGGTCGGCAACTCGGCCAGGCGAACCCGTTCAGCCGCCAGTTCGCCTTCGAGACGCCGGGTTGCGACCGCGTCGATCAGCCCGGGGTGCCGCTGGGCCAGGCGCAGGGCCGGTTCCGGCAGGCGCGCGCGCTCCAGGGCGAACAGGTATTCACGTATCACCTCGGGTTTATCCGAAGCCCGGACAAAGGCCTGGTCGTATTCGAACAAGGCGTCACTGTCAGCGCCCGAGCGGGTCAGCGCATACCCCAGGGCCATGCGCCGGGACGGGTCATCGGGTTGCCTGGCGACCTGCTCGCGCGCCCGGCGCACCGCGTCCTGTGGGTCACCGCCATCGGCCTCGGTAATCGCCAGGCCCAGTTGCAGGTCGGCATTCCGCGGTTCGCGCTCCAGGGCCTGGCGATACAGGCGCTCGGCCTCATCCCAGCGCTTCAGGTTGCGATAGGCGCGGGCGACAGCGGTCAAGGCCTGGGTCGGCAAGGTCCGCCGGGCTCCCTGGGTTTCATAGACGCTGATCACTTCGGTATCCAGCCCGGCCCAGCTGGCGATCTGCAAGTGATCGCTGATCTGGCCGACGGATTGTTGCGGCGGGGGCAGCTGGCGCAAGTACACCAGCGCCGGCGTGTAACTGCCATCACGGGCTTGCCGGATAAGCTGGTCGTAGGACGCATCGGCCCAGGCATTGAGGGGCCAGAGCAGTTGGCTGCACAAAGCCATCCCCAGCAAAGGGTGTAATCTGCCACCCAGGCAGAGCAGAGCATTACGCGGCATATCGTCCTTTCCCCAATGACAGCCGGAGTTCAATGCTCCTGCCTGATGCAGACACACAGGGGAGCCCGGCGACAGAGGTCGAACACGTCACCCGCCTGTCGTCCATTGGAAGGGTAGACCAAAAAACCAAAGCCAAGATTGATTCAAGTCGGTGTCAGTGCAAACGACCCGCGGCGCCGCGCGGTCAATCTTTCCAGAGGGGCAGGCAAAACCTGAACGTTGTGCCCTGCCCCTCGACGCTGACGCAATGAATTCGCCCTTCATGCCGGTCGATCACCGCCTTGACCATCGACAAACCCAGGCCCAGGCCTTCGGTGTCATCGGCGCCGGCAAAGCGTTTATAGGGATCGAAGAGCTGCGGTAACGCCTGTGCGCCGATGCCCGGGCCCTGATCGCTGATGCCACAGGTCAGCCGGTTATCCGCCACCTCCACGTCGAGGCTGACACAGGTGCCGGAGGGGCTGTATTTGATGGCGTTTTCCAGCAGGTTGAACAGCGCCCGGGTCAGCAGTGAGGCATCGGCCCGGACCAGGCTTTCGTCGACCTCGTCGAGCCGATGGCGCAGCACGATGCCCTTGAGCCGGGCCAATGGCGCCACCTGGTCGAAGGCATCCAGCACCAGCATGGCGAACAGCACCGGCTCGAAGCTGTAAGCCTGCGACTCGGCCTTGGCCAGGTGCACGAAGGACTCGGTCAGGCCCAGGGCCCGGCGCACCTGCTGTTCGATCTGGCGATAGACCGGCGCATCGTCGTGCTGCGCGCGCTGCACTTCCAGCAACGCCAGGATCGCCGAGTGCGGCGCCCGCAGGTCATGGGACAGAAAGCGCAACAGGGTCGCCCGCTGCTGCTCGGCCTCACGCGCAAGACTCAGGTCCGCAAGGCTGAACAGCCAGCCGACGGCGACTTCATCTTCCGCCGACAGCAGCGGTGCCAGGTCCAGGTGCAGGGTGCGCTGGCGGCTGTCGCAAAACTCCTGGCTCACCAGTTCGGCCAATGCGCGGCGCGCCGGCCCTTCAATGCCGGGAAAGCCCAGGTCCGCCAGGCAATCGAGCCAGTCCTTGCCCAGCAGCGCGGGCCCCAGCAGGTCACGCGCGCTGCGGTTGGCGAGCAGTACCTGGCCCCGGGTGTCGGTGATCAGCGTGGCCACGGGCAGGCATTCCAGGCCATCGGCCATAAACCGCCGGGTATCGCGGGTGCGTCCGAGGGCTTGCTCCAGGGCGGCGATGCGGCCATGCAGCACATCACCCTTGGGCAGCACGGGCCTTCTCCGTTCGGGCAGCACCTGGGGCTCATCGTTCAGCCGGGCCAATTCCCAACCGAAGTAGGCCAGCACCGCACTCAGGCGCCGCCAGTTCCAGATCAGGTAAGCCAGCAGAAAGCCGCTCAGGCTGGCGGCCGGCGACCACCACAGGCCGAGCCGCAACAGTCCCCAGGCCGCCAGCAGCACCGTCACCATGCTACCGAGCGTCAGCCACACGGCATAACGCGCACGCAGCAGCAACCCGCCCAGCAGGAGTGCCACCGCCAACACCGACAACAGCATGCCCGGCAGTGGCGCCAACTCGACAATACTGCGCTGCTGCAACAGGCCATTGAGCAGGTTCGCCTGGATCTCCACCCCGGCGGTGGTGCCGGCCTGCTCGGACACCGGCGTGACATACCGGTCCCCCAGGCCCGGCGCGGTGGCGCCCACCAGGACCAGCCGATCGCGCAGCAGCGCCGCCGGCACCTCACCGCGCAGCACGCTGATGTAGGGCACACTGGGGAAACCGCCGGCAGTCTCGATAAAGGGCACCAGAATGGCGTTCTGCCGCTGCCATCCATCGCGTTCGGAAACGTCCCCGGTACCTGGCATCGGTTGCCGCTCGGCCACTGGCAGCGCCATCTGATAGGCCAGCCAGGCCAACTGCTCACGAGGTTGGTGGAGCGGACCTTCACGCAGGAACACCCCGCGTATCACCCCGTCGTTATCCGCTTCGACATTGATATGACCGACCGCCCTGGCACAGCGCCGCAACGGTTCGATCGGCCCGATTTCCTCCAGCGCCGTGGCAAAGCGCGGCACACCTTCGCGCAACAGCGGCAAGACCACATTGCCGGCGCGACACAGGGCCCGGGCCAGGCGCTCGTCGCCACTGCCCGCAGCCTCCGGCTCGCTGAAAATCACATCGAACAGCACTCCCCGGGGCTGCGCCGCGCTCAAGCGCTCGAGCAGTTCGGCATGCACGCTGCGCGGCCAGGGCCAGCGTCCCAGGGCCTCAAGACTACGCTCATCAATGGTGACCAGGAGGATCCGTGGATCGACCGGCAAGGGACTCAGGCGGCTCAAGCGGTCGTAGAGAAAATGACTGAACGCCAGGTCCTGGCCCAAGGAGAGCGCAGCGGTCAGCGGCAGCAACAACACGCCCACCAGCAACCATTCGCGCAACAAGCCATGGAACAGCCGTTGCGCCTGCGTCGGCTCGCGTCCCTCGTGCCGTCGCCACAGCCTCATGAACGCCGGATACCGCAGCTATTGCTCATGAACCGTCCTGGGCCAGTAGTAGATATCGTAGACCCCAGTCTGGCCCTCAAGTCCCTGCTCGTCGAATGCCGACAGCCGCACATGGTAGAACGCCGCCTGCAAACCGCTGAAGCGGATATCCGGGGTGCTGGAAAACCGCTCCTGCTTGATATTGAGGAACGCCGCGTCGGTGGCGACCTGCGCCCGGTAGCGCCGGGCGCCGTCCAAGGGCTGGAGAAAGAGCTGCCAGACCGGCTTGTCGCCGCGCTGGCCGTCCTGCCCGAGCAGGCGTGGGGCGGGCAGCAGGTCGACCGGTTTGAGTTCGCCCTTGTCCTGGATCCTCAGCCCCTGCCGGGCGTTGACCTTGACCGCAGGCCCGCCGGCAACGGGCAGCTTGCTCCGAGCCTGGGTGCCGGGTGCCGGCGGCGCTTCGGCGCGGCTCACCGCGACCTGGCCGTCAAGCACTTCGACCAGTGCCTGACCGTCTTCACTGCGGGTGCGAAAGTGCGTACCACGTACCCCGAGCACCCCGACCGAGGTCCGAATCTGGAAGCGATCATGCTCGCTGACACGCTTGATCACATAGGACTCGACCTGACCTTGTTCGAGCTGTACTTGCGGGACTGACTGCGTCTCGTCCAGCTCCAGCCGCACCTGCGAGTTGGAAGGCAGCACGATCCGCGAACCGTCACCCAGCACCAGGCTGACAAAGGCATTGCCTGAGGTTCTCACCCCTTCGTGCTCCTCCAGGCTCATCCCCTCTTCCAGGGCCAGTTGCTTGCCCTTGGCATCCAGCTTCCAGGCCTCGCCCGCCAAGTGCAGCACCACCGCCGGAAACGGTTGCGCACGGCATTGCTGTTCACGGTCGAGGTAAGGCGCGCGCAGGGCCGGCGGGGCCGCCAGGGCATTGTGAATGAACAGGTAGAAGGCCGCACCGAGTAGCAGACGCAGGTTCGGCCGGGACAGAAGAACAGGAACAGGAGGCTGCGAAAAAAAGCGTTCGCTCATGGGCTTGGCCGCTCAGGCTCTGGAGGGAGCAGGATCGAAGTAAAGGAACGATGGCAGAACACCATCCGGGCCCATCATGCCACAGCTCCCCCGGTCACCCTGACCGCACTGTGTTGCGTCGTATGAATGCACGCCAGGGTGTGACGGAAAAATGGCCAAGGGAGGACATCCTGACCGTCCCTTGGCGGCGGTCCGTGTGGATCCGAACCGCCACCCGTCCATGGGTCGGACTTGCTCCAAAGTGCCCCTGTATTACTGGGTCTACTCTATGGGCAAAATCAGCGCGACCGGTGAATCTGTCAGATTTGTTCAGAATTGCCGGAGAATCTTCAGAACACCCAGCGCGGCTGTTCCCGTGGGCTGATAGCTTCACCGGTCGTCCACAGCGTCGGCGCGGCGAAGGGGGCTATCCATCGGCCCTTGGGCGCCACGGGCAGTTGCTCGGACACCAACACTGGACGCGCGGCCCCGTAATGGAACAGCCCGAGCACAAAACTGAAACCAAGACACAGGCTCAATCCGGACAACAACCCGGGTACCGCCCAGGATGGCAAACCGCTGAAACGAAAGGGACTGCCCATGAATCCTTCTCCTTGACCGTGCAAGTCGCTACCCTGCGTCTGCCCCCCACAAGGGGCACGGTACGCCGGGTAAAAGCCATTTGACATCAGCCTAGCCAGCCACCGCTCGCCCTTGAGGAATTCGCCAGAATTGTTCAGATTTGAGGGTCGACTTACAGACTTCCTTGTAGGAAATAGCCTGTAGAGTCCTGCTTTGAAGACAGATCCGTGGCTAAACGGGAGAAAGGTCCAGACATGCGTGTCGCCATACTCGACGACGAGCCCGCCGAACTGCACCGGGTCGAACAGACCCTGGGGCAGATGGCCGGTGTCGGGGAAGCCCCCTGGACCCTGCACGGTTTCGAGCGCGGCGAGGACCTGTTGCGCCAGCTGCGTCGGGAAACCTTTGACTTGCTGATTCTCGACTGGCAGGTGCCGGACCTCAGCGGCCTGGCGCTGCTGCGCTGGACCCGCGAGCACATGGAAGTGCCGCCGCCGGCGATCATGCTCACCAGCCGTGATGCCGAAAGCGATATCGTCCTGGCCCTGGGCAGTGGCGCCGACGATTACGTGAGCAAACCGTTCCGCGCCAACGAACTCAAGGCGCGGATCAACGCGGTACTGCGCCGGCATGCCGGGCAGCGCCGCAGCACCGGCGAAATCGTCACCTTCGATGATTTGAGTTTCGACGATGCCGAACTGACCGTGACCCGTTCAGGCCGCCCGGTCAACCTGACCGAGCGTGAGTATCGCCTGGCACGCTGCCTGTTCAGCAACCTCGGCCGACCGCTGTCGCGCGAGTACCTCTATGAGCGCTTCTGGCCCCATGAGGAAATGCTCTCCTCGCGCCCCCTCGATACCCATATCTATCGCCTGCGCAACAAGCTGGGCCTGACCGCCGAACACGGTTGGCAGTTGCTGACGATCTATGGCTATGGGTACCGACTGGAAAACGTCACCGGCGGCTGAACCCCGAGCTCAAGGCTGTTCGCCGCCGCCCGCGCCACCGAACTTGGTCAGCAGCAAGGTGATGAAGTCTTCCACTGGCATTTTCTGCCCGTTGAAGTCCACCTGGCCATTGGCGTAGTGCAACGTCGAGACGATATCGCTGCCTTGCACCGTGCCCATCTCCGTGGACAGGGCCATGGTGCCGGCCATTTCACTGGCCATCGAGGCTTGCCGGGTGATGGCTGCGGGATCGGTCTGGCCCTGGATCTGCGCTTGCAGGCCGGCCAGGTCGGCGATCATCGGCTTGGACAACAGCACCTTGGCATCCAGTTGCGAGACCAATTGCTTGCCCAGTTCCACCGGTGGCAGCTCGGTGGAAGACGGGTTGGTCAGGTCCACTACCAGGCTGGCGCGGCTCTCGCCGTTGGTGGTCTTGAGCGAGAAATTTTCCAGGGCGATCTGCGGCTTGCCGGCCAGCAATTGCTTGATGTCCGCTTCGGCCTGGGTCTGCTGGGCCGGAGTCAGTTCCGGCACCGCCGCCTCAGGGTCTTGAACCCCTGCCGCCTGGGCCTTTTGCAGCGCTTCCAACTGGACCTGGTACAGTTTGATCAGCGATTGCATCGCCGGGAAGTCCAGGTTCTTCGCCGTCCAGCTCATCTGGGCACTGCCCACCGGCTTGTCGTTGTAGTCGATGGAGGCAATGTTATAGGCCAGGCGTCCGGCGAGCACATTGCCCGCCGCTTCCGTCGAGTCTTTCTGCTCGAAACCCTTGACCGTGACCACGGCCGGCTTGACCCCGTAGGTCAGCTTGGTCTCGCTCAGTTCGATGATGTTCTGCCCCAGGTAGAACCCCAGATCGCTCTTGGTCAGATCGCTGGCCAGGGTCAGGCCGTTCAGCTCGACCTGCACCGGGCCCTGCTCCGGGGACACGGCGGAGACCTTGAGGTTATCCATGTAGCCGTTGAGCTTGATCTTGGCGGCCTGGTCGCTGGCGGTCAGCGCCAGGTTCAGCCCGGAGAATTTCACGCTGGTGCTGGCGTCCGGCGCGAAGTCCAGCGGCACCAGTTCGATATTGCCGTCCACCGAACGGTTGTAGCCCAGGGCAACCTGGCCCTTGAGCGGCGCGGCGCCCTTGGCGGCGTCGAACCACTTGGCGGTGGCGTCGTTCTTTTCCAGCTCGTAGTTGCTGTTGACCATCACCGGCGCCAGTTTCAACGCTTTAACACGCGACCACGGCAACGGCCCGTGTTCGATATGGTCGACGAACAGCAGCTCGATGTCCTTCTTTTCCCCACCGGCCTGCAGGTTCCGCAGCGTGACACGATAGTGCGCGGTGCTGGTGAACAGGTGACGATCAAGCGACACCAACTCGATATTCGCGCTGCCGCCAGCACTGGCCAGGGCAGTCTTCAATTGTTGGTTGGCTTCCTGGATCGAAGTGTTCAGCACCCCTTCCAGTTGATTGCCGGTGTACCACGCGCCGGCGGTGCTCAGCGCACCGACCACTACGACAAAACCTAAAAGCAAACCTGCTGATTTATTCATGAGTTGACCCGATCGATGTCCGTTAAGTGGAGAAATGCTGGTCTTCCTGACCCCTGACCGGAGCCGGCTCGACAATACTCGAAAGGACGCAGGGTAGCATTTGCCGGAGCAGGCCCCAAGGCTTTGCCCACGGGCCACTGGCTGCCACCCTATCCTACGGACGAAAGCGAAATGACTGACAACGCAGTATGGGATTAGTGCACTTGGCAGCGCACATCGACGGCCTGCGCACATTTGCGCCGGAATAACCGCCGCCAGGGCAGGGGCGGCTCAGGAATACTGGACTTCCATCTCATCCAGTTGATGATCGAAGGTCTTCAAACGCGCGGTCCAGGTGTACACCAGCACCTCGAAGTCGCGGTTGATCACCACGCCGTCCGGTGAGTCGTTACGCGGGTCGCAGACATCCAGTTGGTGGCGCTCGCGGGCCATCGCCGTGGCGACGTCGGATAATTCGCGGGCGTTGCTCAGCCAGTGGCGCTCGTCATGGGCCACTTCGCGGTCGAGTTTCAGGCATTGGATCTTGAGCATTTCCAGGCTTTTTTCCAGCGGCGTACCGGTGAGTTCACCCATGACTTCCTGGAAGGTCTGGCCGGGTTGCCAGTAGCTGCCCCAGAAATACCGGTCGAAGACGGTTTCGACCCGACGCAGGGCGACTTTGGTGTCCCAGACCTGCACCAGGGTCTTGCTCTGGGACAGCTGGCGTTTCTTCACCTGCTGCGCCTGATAGCTGGCCCACGCCACCACGGCGATGGACATCACCGCGATCAACGCCGTGGCGCTGTCGAGAAAGACCAGGGCCTTGTCGATCTGGTGCGCCAGCATGACGCCATAGAAGTAGGTCGCCGAGAGCAGGACCAGCGCCACCACCGCACACCAGAAACCAGGAGCATAAGGGTTTTTCATTATTAGAATCCCCATCGGGCCACGCTGACCACGATGGTTAGGATTCTCCCAACGCTCCCAACCAGCGGCGACCAGCCGATAGTTCAAAGCATAGCAACGGACTCAGGGTTTCGCGTGCTCAACAGCTGGCGTTCGTCCGCTTTCCCAGCCACCGCCAAGGGCCAGAAACAAATCGATCTGGCTCATCGCCACCTGGGTGTTGGCCGAGGCCAGTTGGGCGCGCACATCGGTGTAGGTGCGGGTTGCCTGCAGGTCGGCGAGGAACGAGGCGCGACCGGCCTTGAAGAAGCGGTGCGTCTGCTCCGCGGCGAGCTTGGCAGAATTCCCCGCATCGGCCAGGGCATCGCGGCGGTCAAGCTGCGCGGTGTACTGGGCCAGGCTGGTCTGGGTTTCGCGAATGGCGTTGAGCACCACGCCGTCGAAGTGCGCCAGGGCGCCCTGGGTGCCAGCCTCGGCTTCGCGGATGCGGGCACGGGCGCCGTTGGTCGGCACGCTCCAACTGATCGCCGGCCCAAACCCCCAGCGATTGGTCGAAGGATCGCCCAGATCCTTCAGGATGCCGACCGTCCCCACCGTGGCACCGATGCTGATATTCGGGTACAGCTCACCGGTGGCCACGCCGACGCCGGCCGTCGCTGCCGCCAGCCGCCGTTCAGCCTGGCGGATATCGGGACGGCGCTTGAGCAGCTCGGCGCCGTCGCCCACCGGCAACAACTGGGTGATATGCGGCAGCGCGGCGCAATCGGCGACGCCGGCCGGCAGTTGCTCCAGGGGTTTGGCCAGCAACATCGACAGGCGATACAAGCCGGCCTGGCGCGCGGCCTGGTAACGCGGCAGTTCGGCGCGCAGGGATTTGAATTGGGTCTGGGCACGGGTGACCTGGGTTTCGTCACCACGTCCGGCGTCGCGCAGACGCTTGGTCAGCTCGGTACTCTGGGATTGCAGCGCGAGGGACTCCTCGGCAATCTGGCGTTCCTCGTTGGCCGCGCAGACCTGGGTATAGGAGCGCACCACGTCCGCCACCAGGGTGATGCGGGCCACGTCGCCGGCTGCCTGGGTCGCGTCGGCATTGGCTTTCGCCGCCTCGATGCCACGCTGCAGGGTGCCCCACAGGTCGAACTGGTAGGAGGCGGAAATCGCAATATCGCCGACGTTGGCCACCGGCACCTTTTCCGGCAGCAGATAGGCCTGGCCGGACTCCTGCAAGCGCTGGGCCCCGGCTTTTATCCCGGCACTGAAGCCGCCGGCCGCCTCGGCCTCTTCCACCTGGGCCCAGGCCCGCGACAGGCTCGCCGCCGCCACGCGCAAATCGGTGTTGGACGCCAGCGCCTGACGAACCAGCTCATCCAGGCGCGGATCCTGGTACAGGCGCCACCAATCGGTCGGCACGGGGGCCGACACCACATTGTCGCCTTCGCCGGCGATGCTCCCTTGCAGGTCCTTGCGTTGCAGCGCCGAATCGGCCGGCAGGTGATAATCCGGACCGACCATCGAACACGCCGACAGCATCAGGCCCAGCCCCAGAGTCGCGACTTGCGCCAGCGGTTTCATTGCGCGGCCTCTTTCTTCGGCGCGGCTTTGGCGTCCTCGATGATCGACACCGTGGCCGTGCGTCCGGCGATCATGCGAAAGTCCGCCGGCACGTCGTCAAAGGCGATACGCACCGGAATCCGCTGGGCCAGGCGCACCCAGCTGAACGCCGGGTTGACGTTGGGCAGCAGGTTCGAACCGCTGGTGCGGTCACGGTCCTCGATCCCGGCGACGATGCTTTCGACATGCCCGCGCAACCGCGCACTGTCACCGATCACCCGGATGTCCACCGCCTGGCCGACATGAATGCCGTCGAGCTTGGTTTCCTCGAAGTAGCCGTCGATATGGAAGGAACTGCTGTCCACCACCGCCAGCACCGGCCGCCCGGCCGTGACGAACTCGCGCTCACGAGGGGCACGGTCGTTGACGTAGCCGTCCACCGGGCTGCGGATCACCGAGCGGTCGAGGTTCAACTGCGCGGCGTCCACCGCCACCTGGGCTTCAGCCAAGGCCAATTCGGCACGGGCGACCCGTGACTGGCTTTCTTCCAGTTGCTCGCCGGCCACCAGGTTGCCCAGGCCACGGTTACGTTTGTTCTCGCGCTGGGCCTGGGCCAGGGTTTCCTGGCGGTCGGCCACCGCGGCCTTGGCCTGGCGCAGCGCCAGCTTGAAGCGGTCCTGGTCGATGCTGAACAGCACCTGGCCACGGCTCACCGGCTGGTTGTCGCGCACCTGCACCTGCTGGATCAGACCGGACACATCCGGGGCGATCTGCACGATATCGGCGCGGATATGCCCGTCCCGGGTCCAGGGCGCGAACATGTAGTACATCACCATGCGCCAGACCACCAGGCAGGCGAAGATCACCACCAGCAAAGTCAGGACTACACGGCCAATGGTCAAAAGAGGTTTTTTCATGTCATCAGGTATCGACTGAACGAATCCACAACGCCCAGCAACAAAGCGTAGAGACCGACGTTGAACAAGGCCCGGTGCCAGACCAGGCGGTAGAAGTGGAGGCGCGTCAACAGCCCGTGCACCACCAGGTACAGCGCATACGTAATGCCCATCAGCACCAGCAGCGTGGGCAGGAACACCCCGCTGATATCCAGGTCACCGATCATAAAGGCACCCCATTGATCCCATAGGGAACACTCTCCGACTGATCGCCGCTATCGACGAATTCGACGCCGGGCAACAACGCCAGGCGCAGGCCACTCAAGGCGTGTAGTAGATGCAGGCGGGTTTCGCCATCGTCCAGTCCCTGGGAACTCAGGGCCCGGCGCGTGCGGTCCAGGGTCATCAGCAAAGGCGCCGGGGCCGGCAGGCGCTCGCGGGTCTTGAGGCAGGCGCGAAAGTACTCGCCGACCTCTTCCACCACCTGTTTGAGCAGCACGTTGGCCACCCCCGGCACCCGTGGCGTGTAGGCCAGCAGGTCGAGCAGGTTGAGCGCGACGCGCAACTCGCGCAGCGCCGCACCGGTGTCCTGGCCGGTCATGGCCAGCCGTGGCAGGTGCTGCATCAGCCGGTCGAGCATCTGCGCGCCCAGGTGTCGGTGTTCGGCCAGGGTCGCCGGCTCGGTCAGCCCGACGATGTCGTGCCAGCTGAAACGGGTCAGACGCTTGGCCGCCAGCTCCGCTCCGAATGGCCGGGCCACCAGGGTCCAGACAAAGGCGAACAGCAGGCCCACGGGCCCGGCCAGGTTGGAATTGGTGAAGTTCAGGAAGTCGGCGTCGTAGGCACCCTGGATGCTGATAAAGGACGAGGTGTTGACGATGGTCAACAAGGTCCCGAGGTAAAAGCGCGGCTGTACGGTGAGGGTGCCGACGCAGATAAAGGGCACGGCAAAGGCCAGCACCAGCATCGGGAAATCGTGCAGGTTGGGCAGCACCACGAACAGGTAGAGGCTGGCGAAAATCACCGACATCGCGGTCCAGAAAAAGAACCGGTAGATCTGCGGCGCCGGGTCGTCCATCGCCGCGAAAAAGCTGCAGGCGACCGCCGCCAGGATCACCGCGCTGGCCCCGTCGGTCCAGCCGAGCAGGATCCACAGCAGCGAGGCGACGATGATCGCCAGCACCGTCGAGCCCGCCGAATAGAGCATCAGGCCGCGGTCGAGGAACGGCGTCAGGCGGCCCAGACGCCAATGGCGATAGACCGCACGCCAATTGTCCTGGCTTTCGCAGCGGATGGCGTATTGCAGACTGCGCAGGTCCTGCCACAGGTCGATCCACTCGCCGAGGCGGTAAAGGGCGTTGGAGAACAACAACTGGCGTCGGTCATCCAGCTCGACCGGGCTCGGTTGCAGGCTCTCGATCTCAGCCCGCAGGGCTTGCCAGCGTTCAACCGGCACCTGCTGCGTGGTGCTTTCCAGCCATTCACGGGTGGCCACCAGCAAGGGGGCGAAACGCGCCACCAGTTCCGGCGTACGCCGCTCCAACGCATACAGCGCGTCGTCCAGGGCATCGACCACCGGCAACAGGTGAATCATCCGTCCGCGCAACTCCTTGGTGTTGCGCACGGTCTGCGGTCGGGCGCCTTCGTGGGGCAACTGGCCGATCATCAATTCAAGGCTGTTGAAGGTTGCCACCATGGCCGAACGCAAGGTGCTGACTTCATCGGCCTGCACGTTGCGCGAAAGGAAACGCAGGCTGTAGGTCGAGGCATCGCCGAACCATTTGCCCGCCGCGTCGATAAACACCGGGGCCAGGCGCCGGGGCCAGAACATACTGCCGACCACCGCCGCCACGGCGATGCCGAGAAAAATTTCTTCGGTCCGCGACACCGCCACATCGAACACCCCCAGGGGGTTGTCGACCACGGGCAGGGCGATCATCGGCATGGTGTAGCCGGCCAGCATCAGCGCATAGCTGTTGGCGGTGCGCAGGTGCAGCGAGAGAAACAGCAGGATGCCGGTCCAGAGCGCGATCGCCACCACCAGCAGATAGGGTGTCTGCACGAACAGCGGGACGAACAGCACCGCCGCCGAGGCGCCGAGAAAGGTCCCGACCGCGCGGTACAAAGCCTTGGAACTGGTAGGACCGACGAAAGGGCTGGAAACGATATAGACGGTGGCCATGGCCCAGTAGGGGCGCGGCAGCTCCATCAACATGGCGATATACAGCGCGATCATCGAGGCGGCGAAGGTGCGCACGCCGTAGAACCAGTCGCGGGCGGGCGGCATGCCGGTCCAGAAACCGTTCACGGGTTTGCCACTCCCAGATTCTGCCCGGCCGCTTCGAAGGCGCGGATGACCCGCAGCGCCGCTTCCAGATCAGCCGGTGCGATGCCGTCGAGGACTTCACTGCGCAAGCGGATCAACTGGCTTTCGATGTCATGCATCAGATGCTCGCCGGCCTCGGTCAGGCTCAGGCATTTGGCGCGGCGGTCGCTCGGGTCTTCGCTGCGCAACACATAGCCGGCAGTGCACAACTGGTCGAGCAGGCGCACCAGCGACGGGCTCTCCATACCCGCTTCGTGGGCCACCGTCACCTGGCGCACGCCCGGCCCCATGCGCCCGACCAACAGCAACGGCATGGCGCAGGCTTCGGAGATCCCATAATTGACCAGCGTGGTCTGGCACACCCGGCGCCAATGGCGCGAGGCGACGACGAGGCCGGCACTGATGTGCTTGTGCAACTGTTCGAGGTGCTTGGACACGAGGAGATTCGCATTGTTAGTTTGCTAACTATCAATATCTCGCATCAGTTGGGGGGTCGTCAAGTTTTGAAACAATTACTTCATTCGACCGGGTAACGGCTGGGGACAGGGTGGCCCGGCTGAACTCAAGCCTAGTTCACGGGCGATGAGGTGCTTGGGGAATCGTCGGGCTTGAATCGTAGCGTGATATAAAAATTCTGCTGTTTTGGCTTGGGAAACTTCAGCGTTCTTGCACCGTTGCTCTGTGCCTGTGGACAGCGCTGCCCGCCACAATGGGAACGAGCAGCGATTGGGTAAAAGCCACACGTCACGCTTGCAATGGGGTTTCCAGGGGGAGACGGAACTGGATCCGGTCGAGAATATCCAGGCCATCCTGCAGCAGCAGGTAAGCCCCGTTGGTCAGCCGGTACAGATCGGCGTCGTCGATGTTCCTGATAGTGACCGAAGTGAGGGTTTCCAGTTGCGCGGTACCCGCACGGATGCGGGCGCAGGCGGTTTCGTGGAGCAGGCGTAGCGGGGCTTGGGTGTCGATCAGCAGGACTGGGGTGCCGGCGGGGTTAGTGGTTAACGGGTGATATGTCGTCATGACTAGGGCTCCAAAGTTATAGACCTGAAGCTGCCATCCACCGTCGCCAAACAACGGGTGGCAGCTGTACGCAGGTTGGCGAACCGGTAACTATGGAACCCGGCAGACCAGAAGGTCTCCCGCGCACAGCCGCCATAACGCTATTACCCGCATTTTCAAATGCGTGCAACAAAACCTGGGCACTGTTTGCGCTCACACAGTTGATCGGATCGCCAAATCCGCTGTCGACAGGTGCCGACGGAACAAACTATAGAGCTGAGAATTCAGGGGACACAACAGAGGCAAAACGCCCACACCCGGATAAAGCGTTACCAAGCATGACGCCGATCCAGAAGACAACGAACGACTATGGGTCTGGGTGGCGTTCCGACGAAGCTTTATAAAGGCCAGCAGTCACTGCACACGGGGACAAGAGCACCAACGTAAAGCTAAGCGGCACTTTACAGCCCGGCGCGATTCCCATAGGATCGTAAAATTTGCTTAGGTGGATCAGTGCTTTACGCCGAGTTTCATCACCATCTTGGTAAGGCAGGGATGACCATCAATGACTTCGCATCGTACCTCTGCATTCGGCCAGCGTCGGTGTCGAACTACTCGAAGTCGGGCGCGATTCCGCGCACCTATGCCATCATCGCTATGCTTCTCTGCGACGCAGCTAACTGTGGCGTCAATAATGACCGGCTTTTGGGGAGTTCCGGTGTTATCCCTTAAGCTGTACCAACCGGTAGCAGTGTCAGTTAACTTGTCATGCCTCTTGGTGCCAGTGGATTCGGCAGGGGAGCCCAAAATCGGCTTGGTCCTGGCGGTAGTCGTCAAGGAGCTGCAGAGGTCAACCAGCCCGAGGGACTGTTGTGAGCGCTAGCATCGATCTGCTTGTCGACACGCTCGGTTACTACGGCGATGAGGGGCTACTTCAAGGACCGTCAGACTTCGCTCGTGCGATTGGTAGTGCTCATGCGTTGCACGCTGCCGCGGACGCGATCAAGCTGCAAGCCTGTTTCGGCGCATGGGAGCCTGGATTTGGTAACCGAGTTACCGGCCGATTCGTTCCCATTGTCTACCTTGCACACGCCGATAGCATTGAGGAAGCACGGCGTCACCATCGCTGGGTATGGAGCCAGGGTCTCGCACCGTGGCTCATCATCGCGGTCCAAGAGCGCTTCATTGTTTGTCCTGGCTTTGATTTCGCGTCTGAAGGCGATTGGACGACACTTATATTTTCTGCTGACTTAGATGATCTGAAGAAGATAGGTGCAGGCTCTGTCCTTAAAGACTTCGCCGCTGTGCGCCTACGATCATCATTGCAATGGCGAGATTTCAGGCTTCAGTCGGCAGGGACTGTGGACAAGCGCCTGCTGCGAGCACTGGATCACCTTCACAAGCGCCTAGCCACTGCGATTGAGGGCGGCGAGCTTCCTGCAGTGATCGTCAACCGACTGATCGGGCGTGTCCTCTATACGTTCCTCCTATTGGATAGAGGGATTGTGCCCAGTGCATGGGCGCAAGGGTTGGTCGTAGACGACGACTCATCGCATGTCGTCCGACCGGCAATCACTCTTGCCCAATTTTGGGAACTGCAGGATCGGATCGATGACATTTTTAACGGCACGGTCTTTGTGTTGGACCTCAATGAACGGCTCAAGATCCAGCAAAAGCATCTTGATTTGGCGATCGATTACCTGCGTGGAGGCACAACGCTACACAAGGGAGGCGAGCAGACCGAGCTCTTCGAAATTGACCTGAGAGCGATCCAGGTCGAAACACTCTCGGCGGTCTATGAGGAATTCCTGAGGAGCGAGAGTCCCGCTAGCGTACGCAATGATGGTGTGGTCTACACACCACCGTTTCTTGTGGACTTTGTCGTTAATCGACTTGGCGATGAACAAGAGTTCTCAAAGGACTCACGCGTTCTAGATCCCACTGCGGGATCCGGCGTATTCCTCGTAGCCGCCTTCCGGCGGATCGTTGAGCGCATCCTTGTCGAACGTCGATTGCAACGCCTCCCTATGGAAGAATTGCGCCAAATCCTAGTGCAATGCATCTACGGAATCGAGAAGGCTGCATCGGCAGCGGCAGTTGCTGCATTCAGCCTTTATCTAAATATCCTTGAGTACGCGGATCAGGCCGAGTTGCTGGCCATTGTCACCGAGAGGCGGCGACCGAAGGTCTTTCCGCGCCTCATCGGTTCGAACATCTTGGTGGCAGACTTCTTCAGTTCGCCGAGACATTTCGAAGAAATTGAGTTTACCTGTGTGGTAGGCAACCCACCTTGGAAGCCGCTAGAGAAGGTCACAACCTGCACAGTTGACAGCGATGATCCGGTCGATGGTCAGGAAGCGTCTGAAATTATCACGTGGTTGAGCTTGAGGCGCTACCTAGGTTCCGACGGCATGCTTGGCCTTGTCATGCCGTCGAAGTCGATTTCGAGCCCTTCCGCGAAGACATTTCTACCCGCATTGGGGCAGACTTTTCATGTTCGGGCCATCGTCAATTTGTCGCAATGGCGTCGACATCTTTTCGAGAACGCTGAGCAGCCCGCTGCTTTGCTGTTTGTCTCCGCGCGTGCGGTTACATATGCAAGCCGCACTGCGCTCTATTCGCCTGCCCTGTGGACTCAGCCTTTCACGCCCAAGGCAATGTGGACGCTGGCGATCGACTGCTCTGACGTGCAGTGGATGCCTAGCGTCCTTGTCTTTCGCGATCAGGGACAGATTTTCGATGCGTATGCGCTTCGCCCTCTGGATCGCGCCGCAAAGAACAGGCTACGCCAAGCCGTGTCACGAGCCACAGCAACCACATTCGGTGAACTGCTGGTGCAACTGGGACTGGTATCTGCGGGAGGTAGCACACCAGCAAGAACTCTTTTACGCGCCGACGAGATCTGTAGCATCAGCGACTTCACCAAATACGGTGACGGGTTCACAACGCTAGCGAACCACCCTAAACAATTGTCTGAACAGCAGCTCGAAGCCTGCAGCGCACAGCATCGCAAGAAGTTTCAGAGCGAGCGCTTGCTGGTCTCGCGAAGCCTGGCCCAAGCCTTAGAGGTCAGATTTCCTCTCGCGGTTAACTCGTCAATGAACGTGATCTACTGGAAAGACGAACCGACCCACTTGACGCTCACTGAGCGTGCGGCCGTGCTATCTAAGCTAGGGCGCTTCCTGATGAGCGACTTCGCACGCTTTCAATTCGCATTGTTCGGACAACTGTGGCAGGTGGATCGCACTCGAGTCGAGAGGCGTGACCTCAACGAAATTGTAGTGCCTAGACCGGAGTACTTTCTGCAAGCAGAGGACGATGACGATGCCACTGACACGCAGGACTTTATCACGGCGATGCAGGTCCAGGACGTCGCGGCCGCCATGCAGGACTATCTTGACATGCGCCTTCAATTTGAAAATGGCCTCACACCTGCCAATGCAAACGAGCGCATTGACAAGGTACCGGATGACTACTTGTCGGTGTTGAGCACCTCCTTGCTCGGCAACTTTGGCACACTCTTTCGACGCTGCGATGCGAGTTGCATAAGCGATTCTTCGGCTCAAATCATCATTGACATGGCCGAGCCGCTACCAACGCCGCCGGATGCCGGCTTGACCGCGTTTCAATTCTATGACTCAGCGCATGTCACGTGGACTGAAGGTGGGCGACAAATACAAATCGATAAGCCAGCCGGACGCCTCAACTTCTCGCTTGACCGTGCGTACGGCGATGCACTGCGAGTTACAAACCTTCTCTTGGCCGCTCAATGACCTCCCCTGAAAATTTCTTAGCGAAGCTTCATCGGTCCTTAGTCGAGACGGGCGTCAACCCGTATCGCGCATCATTGTTAGCAAATTTCGTTACCCAGTGCTACGACGTCCTCCTGTCGGCTCATCACGCCTTGGTGCAGCCCATTAGGTGGCAGCAGTTCTGTACAACACCAGGCGCCACTACAAAACGAAAGCGCGCAACTGCAGTGCCAGCCAATATCTCAGAAACGGCCATTACAGCCCACTTATCGACCGAAGCCAACCGGTTGCTACAAGAACGCGGAGGAGTCGCAGCGCTGGTGCCGGGAATTAGTATTGCTTGCGTTATTCCCGACCATACGGCCCCCAGCGACGTTGCTACAGGCTCGAGTTCAAAGCGTCCAGATCTTGTGTTCTTTCCTGCTAATCCGACATTGCAGCTCCAGTTCGCCATGGAAGCGAAAATCGTTCGCTTGGCAAAAGACATCGCGAACGATCTGCTTGGTGAGGCTGGATTTGGATGCTTTGTCCGTGCGATCGACCCCTACGAGACCAATGGCGTAATCGGTCTACTGGGCTACGTTGAACCTACGCAGATTATTGCAATGATGAATGAAACGAAAAATTGCATGAAGGCAGACGAGCGCTTCACAGAAGTGGGGGAGCAAGATTTGATCGTCAACGCAGACGGGCTTAATCATCGATCTCACACTGTCGTCGGACACATCGCCCAGGCAGGGGCAAAGGTATGTATTGCCAACATGCTGGCGGTTGAGCTAACGACATTGTAATCACCCCAATTACAACTGGATCGACTTCGTTCCGTGAACTCCGCGATGGACAACGGATATCTGCCTCAAAAGCAGGGGCAGGGAGCAATCCCGCCTACGGAGTGAAGAGCTTCGAGCCCGCTCGCTACAGGACCGCAGAAAAAACTGATTAACGCGATTAAAGCCCAGATTTTTTATCTCTTCCCCAGATTTTTTTACATTTAGGGCATTTTCCACATTTTTTTACACCCCTCTCCCCTTCCTCAACAACACATCCAACTGATCCACCACTTCCGCCCAGTCGGCATCGTCCAGGATCTCGTCACGCAGAAAGTCCGCCTGGCTCTTGCTCCAGAAAAACGCGTCGGCCAGATGCAGCTCCGGCTTGAGCGGCGAGTGGGTGGCGATAAAACGGTCGATGCTGACGGGGTCGTCGGGCAGGCCCAGTTGCTTGAACAGGGACGGCAAGCTGTGGTCAGGCGATTGCATGGGGCTCTCCGATATAGGGAAAATGGCGGTACTGGTCAGACAGTTTCGCGAGCAAGGGCGTTCCCGCCGTGAAGCACCGCGTGAGTAGAGAACAGACCGCGCCCGGACCTCAGTGGCAGACCTCGCACACCTCGGCATGGGGCACCAGTTTCAGGTACTGGTCCATCTGCATATGCACCAGGTTGTGGTGGTTGCCGGCTTCCACGTAGATGTCGTGCTGGCGGGTCAATTGCGGATCGACCACCATCTTCAAGCCATAGGACTCGCCCAGGGCCGGCACGGCACCGCGTTCGCAGTCCTGGAACAGATAGGCCAGGGTGCTTTCCCGGGTGATCTGCCAGGTGCTGGCGCCACGGACCTTGCTCAGGTCCAGGTGCTGGCTGGCGGGCAGGACCGCCATCAGGTAGTGCCCGTGCTGGTCGTCGAGCACCACCGATTTGGCCATGCGTTCGGCCGGGATCCCCGCCAGGCGGGCGGTTTCCAGGCTGCTGGACGAATGCGGATGAGCGACGATGTCGAATTCGCAGTGCGCCTGTTCCAGGCTGCGCTGCACGGTTTTTGCCATGCGCATGATGCACCTCCGAGCCCTGTCGAATGCCCCAGGGCGATGGGTTTGCTGCATTCCTTGGGTAAGAGTCTAGGCAGTTCAGCGCCAGGCGTCGGCTTAACGTCAGTAACCGTTCTCGCTATCACAGATCCCCGATAGTCGGGTCGGGTCTAAAAAGCTTCGCGGGCAAGTCCTGCTCCTACATGACAGCGTCATACCCAGATGTTGTGTACGCCCCGAACCTGTGGGCGCCCGCGAGCAGAGGTTTATCCGCCGGGGCGTCCCCACTCGACTAAGCTTCTTAATGGGGGTGACGAACTCGCGGAGAATGCAAGTGAGCAGTCGTTGCTGGTGGGCTTGGTTGTTGCTCGGGTGGCTGATCGTATGGCCCGTTGGGCCCCAACTTGCCGAAGGCGCCGACTCCGTCGTGACCCTGCTGGTGCTGCCCATCGACGACTCCGGTTCCGGGCTGATCCTGCTGGGTATCGCCCTGATCGTCGTCGAGGCCCTGCTGCCCAGCTTCGGCGTGATCGGCTTCAGTGGTCTCGTCGCCGTGGTGGCGGGCACGCTGATCCTGTTCGACCCACAGCTGTTCGACGACAACACTGCACAGCCGTTGAAACTCACCCTGATGCTGATCGGGCTGCTCTTGCTGGTCGGTTTGATCGTCGCGGCCCTCAAGGCCCGCCAGCGCCAGGTGGTCAGTGGCGATGCCGGGCTGGAAGGCAGCCTGACCCCGGTGACCGCGCTGAAAGCAGACGACGCCTACGCCGGTTGGGTGCAGTTGCAAGGCGAAAACTGGCAGGTCCTCAGCCCCACGCCGCTGCACACCGGTCAACAGGTCCGGGTCATCGCACGCAAGGGCCTGCTCCTGGAAGTGAAAGCCGTTGACGACCCGCCGAGGCGAGGAGATTGATCATGATCCTGCAATTGGGTTCCGGCGCGCTGCTCGCGTTCCTGCTGCTGATGCTGGCGGCCTCGACCTTTCGCATCCTGCGTGAATACGAACGCGGTGTGGTGTTCCAGCTCGGCCGCTTCTGGCAGGTCAAGGGCCCCGGGCTGATCATATTGATTCCGCTGGTGCAGCAGATGGTCCGGGTGGACCTGCGCACCGTGGTCCACGATGTCCCGCCGCAGGACGTGATCACCCGCGACAACGTCTCGGTGAAGGTCAACGCGGTGCTGTATTTCCGCGTGCTCGATCCGCAGAAGGCGATTATCCAGGTGGAGAATTTTCTCGCTGCGACCAGTCAGCTGGCCCAAACGACATTGCGCGCGGTACTCGGCAAGCATGAGTTGGATGAGCTGCTGGCCGAGCGGGAGAAGCTCAATTCCGATGTCCAGCAGGTACTGGACGCCCAGACCGACGCCTGGGGGATCAAGGTGGCCAACGTCGAGATCAAGCATGTGGACCTCAACGAGTCGATGATCCGCGCCATTGCCAAGCAGGCCGAGGCCGAACGGGAACGGCGGGCCAAGGTGATTCACGCCGAAGGGGAGTTGCAGGCCTCCGAGAAGCTGATGCAGGCCGCCGAGATGCTCGGCCGCCAACCAGGGGCCATGCAGTTGCGGTATATGCAGACGCTGTCGTCGATTGCCGGGGACAAGAGTTCGACCATCGTGTTTCCGCTGCCGATCGAGCTGTTGAAGGGCATGGCCGATCTGTCGGCGAAGGACAAGACCTGACGCCCGAGGACCGCCAGTCAAGAAATTCACAAGCAGGCGCGGTGTTGTGGCGAGCAGGCTTGCCCGCTCACCACAAATTCAAATTTCGGCTAGGCTTGAGATTCCGCGTTAGCGTTGACGGCCATTGCGCGCGATCAAGAGACGACCGGATGTTCCGGGAGGATTGCGTTCAGCCCGCAGGGTTTCCAGCGCCTGATAAGGTCCCTCGGCCCAGAACGCCACCCGTTCCTTGAGCCGCTCCGACGCTTGCCGGTGCTTGTCCTGGCTGTCCGGCACAAACACCTGGTCCGGTTGCTTGGCGTGCTGCCGGGCAACCGCAAACACCTGGCTGCGCTGCCGGTCATCGAGCCCGAAGAACTCGCCCAGGTGCCCGGCCAACGCCCCCGGCAGTTCGTTGTAGTTGACCGGTAAACCACCAAAAGCCACGCAGTGCTCCCAACCTTTCTGAAGGATCCGCCCGAGGCGTGCAGCGATGTAGTCTTCCCGCGAGTCGTCCTGCCCGGGGGTGTCCAGCACGCTGTGGCCAATCATCCCCGGCACCATGTGCATGCCGGCTCGACGCACATGGGACACGGCGATTTCCAGCGGATCGCGGTACAGGAACAGCCAGGGCGTCTCGGGAAAACACTCGCGCAGTAACGGCAACTCGCCGATATTCCAGGCGTCCAGCTTGATCACCAGCGCCTCTTCGCCAGCACAGCGCCGCTGACCATAGGCCGCCAGCAGCCCCTGCAGGGCGGCACGCCGTGCCTGTGGATCGAGCTCGTCGCGCAACAAGCGGTCGAGCGGTGGCGGTTCGCTGATCACGATATGGCTGTCCAGCTGCGCCAACATCTGGCCGATCAACGTCGAACCGCACCGCGAGGCGTGATAGATGAATGCACTCGGCGCCACCGCCGGCACCTGCCATTCACTGAGCACCGCCAGTGGCGTCTCACGCCGGAAGACCTGATTGAACGGCAGTTGCAGGACCGCGTTCACCGAATCGCCAAAAAACGGCTGATCCAGCCGGCGCTTGCCGAACCAGCACCAGTCGACACGCCAATAGGCGCCTTCGCGCCAGACGCGAATCGGCAACCAGTCCTTCAGGCCGTCCATGGTTGATTCCAACGCCGGCCACGGCTCATGGCCGCGCGCAGGTCCTCACAAGCGAAATGCAGGCCATGGGCGGCGGCGCGCTCCAGGGTGTGGGCAATAAAGGCTTCGCTGTCGGTGTGCGCCTGCAGTTCCCGGCACAGTTGCGGGTCACGCTCCAGCCATTGGCGAAACTGTTCGAGTGCCACGGCGGCCCGGCCCGGGCCGGGCGCCGGGGTACTCGGCAGGCCCGCGGCGATCTGCTGTTCCAGCCAGGCACTCGGACGACAGTCGAGTACCAGATGGACCCTATCGTGATCGCCCCAGTTGTCGACACTGTGGGGCCTCGCCAAATCGAGAAACCAGCATTCGCCGGCCTTCATGGGAATGCACCGCCCCTCGAGCATGAACTCCACGTCAGGCGGGCTGAGCAAGGGAATATGCAGGCGTCGGTCGGCGTCCGGAGGACTGAGGTCGTAATCGCGATGTTCATGAATCCGCCCACCCGGCCCCAGCCGTAACAGACGCGCCGAACGGATCTCCAACGGCAGGCCCTGCAAGCCATAGGACCAGCGCGGATCCTCCAGCCAGGGCTTGCGCGCAACCGCCTCGCCCTTGCCCGGCGCCAGTTCGCCCGGGGCATCGTTGGCGGACACCAGCGCCACCCCGCTCCACTCGCCGGTGAAGTAATCGCGATTGAAATGCGCTACCCAGGCGCTGTCGCCCAACTGCGCCAGGGCCTGGCGCAGCAGTGGCAGGTCCACGGCGACAGGCAGGCGGGAAAACGCCGGCCGGCTCAGCGGATGGCTCCCGCCGCGCGAAGCCCGTCGGGCAACCGCCCGACACAAGCCTCGCCCTGGCTATGGCTGATGGGCCCCCGGGGCAAGTCGGTCATTTCGCTTGAGCAGGCCTCACAGGTTCATCGATATTGCCCGCGGCCCAGTCGGATTCACGCGTGGCCAAGGCCCCGGCAATCGCCTGGATCTTGGTCGAAGACACTTGCGGTGGCAGCGGATCCAGCCCGGCGCTGGCAAAGATCTGTCCATAGGCGTTGCGCAGGTCGGCATAGGCCAGGTCGCGCCGCAGATCGGCCTGCAAGGTGTTGAGCTCGCCCTGGATCAGGTCCAGCTCACCAAGCCCCGCCGCCTTGTAGCGGTTGCGCAGTTGACCGGCGATCTGCCCGTCAATGTTCGACAGTTGCTGGCTGGTCTTGAACTGACGCACTGCTTCATTGAAGTTGGCATTGGCCACGTAGAGCTGGGCCAGCACCGCGATGGACATGGCCTGGCGGCGGGCCGTGGCGACTTCTTCACCGGCCTTGGCAACGTCGATGGCCGCCGGGGCGGAGATCACGTTGAACAGGTTCCAGGTGACCTTGACGCCGTAGTCGGCCCACCTGTCGTTGACCAGGAAGGAGTTGCTGTCGTAATGGCCGCCGGCGGAGAATTCCAGGCCCGGCAGCAGGCGCAGCATGGCCTTGCGGGTTTCGTTGGCACTGATACGGGTCTGGTAGTCCTGCTCGCGCAGTTCCGGACGGTTGGCCAGGGCTTCCTGTTCCAGCTTGCCCATGTCGACCTTGAGTTGCGGAATCTCGTAGTTTTCCGGGGTCGCCAGGGTCAGCTCGGTGCCCATGGGCAGGTTGATCAGGGTCGCCAGCTCGGTCTTGGCCAGGGTCAGGGCCTTGCGCTGCTCTTCCAACTGGCGCGTGGCGACGATCAAGGCACGCTGGTAACCCAGGGCCTGGATCGGATCGCCGATCCGCTGGTCGCTCATTTTTTCGCTGTTGCCCTGGGCTTGTTCGACCCGCGCCATCAGGCTGTCGATCTGCTTGAGCAGGCGCTCGGCGGCCACGGCGCGCCAATAGGCCGAACGCACGTCCTGGACGATGGTGTTGACCACCTTGCGCCGACGTTCCTGGACGATCAACCGCTGGTCGCCCTGTTGCTTGGCGCTGATGTAACTCACGCCGAAGTCGAGCACGTTCCAGACCATGGTCAGATCGCCGACACGACGGTCGCGATCCTGGGAGGTCGAAGGCACCAGGGACTGCTCACCGGTCTTGACGTTCTGGCTGCTGGAAGCGCTGACGTTGTTACGCCCAGCGTAGCCGGCGGACAGTGCCATGCGCGGCAGCATGTCGAAGCTGGCCAGGTCGAGCTGGCGCTTGGCCAAGGCCTCTTCCATGATCTTGAGCCGGCCTTCGAGGTTGTACTTCACCGCACGGGCCATGGCTTCGTGCAGGGTCAGTGGGCCGCTCAATGGCTCCTGATCCTTGAACATGGTCTGCATATCGCTCTTGGCGCGTTGTTCGCTGACGCTGCGATCGATCGGCTCGCTGGTGACGGCACAACCACTGACTACCAGCGCCAGCAGGCTGACGCTGAACAACTTATGACTTCTTCTCATCCCTAGTACCGCCCCTGACTACCGCACTCTTTTTTATAGGCGCCGACAAAGGTCAGCGCAGATCTCAAATATTGTTCAGGCCGACATTTCGCTGATGCCGACTTGCTCCAAAGCCCAGGCTAGTTCATGCAGCTGTTTCTGCTCGCCGTCTTTGATCTTCTGCAATTGCTGCCCCAGGGTCGGCGCGCCGAAAATGCCGCGCACGCCCTGGGTCTGATCGCCCAGGCCCTTGCCGTTACGGTCGAAGACCTGGCTGGTGGAGGTATCGCTGTTACCCGACTCGCGGCTGAAGATGCCCGACAAGGTACTGCCGCCGAACACCCCGCCATCGCCGCCGCCAAAACCGAGGAAACCACTGGTACTGCCCTTGGCACCACTGTCGGTACTGAACACCTGGGCGATATAGCTCGGCGCCAGCGCGTTCTGGTTGATGAAGATATTGCCCACCGGCGGCAGGCCGTCGCCCGAGGTGCGCTGTTCGAACAACGGCGGGAAGCCCAGCGGCGAACCCAGGCTGCCGGTCGGCGTGATGCTGATCTGTGACTGCAATGGCTGGTTCGGCACTTCCGGCCGCGCCACGGGCGTGTCCACGCGGAACTGCGGGTCGCCCCCCAGCGCCACCGTATTGACCGCGAAGTTGTTGGAGTTGGCGAAGCCGGTCCCGGCGTTGCCGGCCAGGTCCGTGACCTGGCTGTTGTCCAGGGTGATGAAGTTGCTCGGGTCGGTGACATTCGCCGTCGGCGTCAGGGTCGCGGTCCAGGTCTTGCCGCCATCGTGGGTGGCGAGGTTGGACAGCACGCCATTGGCCACGCTCAGCTCCGACAGGTCGAAGTTGCTGACTTTCTCGCTGAAGGTGAAGGTCACCACGGTGGTCTGGCCGACGGTCAGATTCGGGTTGGCGACACTGATGGTTGCCGTTGGCCGATCGGCATCGAGCGCGTAGTTGTTGGAAATCGCGATGCTCGCCCCGGCATTGCCCGCGGTATCGCTGACCAGGCTGGTGTCCAGCACGATCAGGTTGGTGGCATCGGTGATGGCCGCCGTCGGGGTCAGGGTCGCGGTCCAGGTCTTGCCACCATCGGCGCTGGCCAGGTTGGACAGGGTGCCGTTGGGGACGCTGAGTTCGGACAGGTTGAAGCCGGTCACCGCTTCGCTGAAGGCGATGGTCACCGTGGTGGTCTGGCCGATGCCCAGGTTGTTGTTCGCCACGGAAATGGTCGCGGTCGGACGCTGGGTGTCGATGGCGTAGGTGTTGGAGTCGGAGGTACCCGTGCCCGCGTTGCCGGCCAGGTCGGTATAGCCTGCGTTGTTCAGGCTGATCACATTGCCGCTGTGGGTGATATTGCTGGTCGGGGTGAAGGTCGCCGTCCAGGTGATCCCGCCGTCGCTGCTGCTCACCGCGCTCAAGGTGCCGTTGGCGACCGTCAGGTCGGCGTTGCTGAAACCGCTCACCGCCTCGCTGAAGGTGATGGTCACCATGCTGGTCTGGCCGATTTTCAGGGCGCTGTCAGCCATCACGACGGTTGCTGTCGGACGCTGGGTGTCGACGGCATAGGTGTTGGAGGTGGTGGTGCCGCTGCCGGCATTGCCGGCCAAATCGCTGTAAGTCGTGTTGTTCAGGCTGATGACGTTGCTGGCGTGGGCGATATTGCTGGTCGGGGTAAAGGTCCCGGTCCAGGTGATACCACCATCGCTGCTGGTCATCGTGCTCAACGTGCCGTTGGCGACGCTCAGGTCGGCGTTGCTGAAGCCGGTGACCGCCTCGCTGAAGGTCACGGTCACCACGGCGGTCTGGCCGATGTTCAAGGCCGAGTGGTCGATCACGACGGTGGCCGTCGGCGCCACGGTATCGACGCCATAGGTATTGGACAGGGTGCTGCCCGCGCCAGCATTGCCGGCGAGATCGCTGACCCCGGTGTTATTCAGGGTGATGACGTCGCCGGCGTGAGTCGTGGCCGCATTCGGCGTCAGGGTCGCGGTCCAGGTGATGCCGCCGTCACTGCTGCTCACTGCGCTCAAGGTGCCGTCGGCAACTGTCAGGTCGGCATTGCTGAAACCGCTCACCGCCTCGCTGAAGGTAATGGTCACCAGGGACGTGCCGCCGATATTCAGGGCGTTGTTCGCCACCACGATGCTCGCCGTCGGCCGCTGGGTGTCGATGCTGTAGTTGTTGGAGTCGGTGACACCGCTGCCGGCGTTGCCCGAGGCGTTCGCCACGCCCGTGTTATCCAGCTCGATCAGGTTGCTGCTGTCGGTGATATTGCTGGTCGGGGTGAAGGTCGCGGTCCAGGTAATGCCGCCGTCGCTGCTGGTGACGCCGGTCAATGTGCCGTGACTGATCGTCAGGTCGGCGTTGCTGAAGCCGGTTACCGCTTCGCTGAAGGTAATGGTCACCAGCGAGGTTTCGCCGATCTTCAGGGCGTTATCCGCCACCACGATGGTCGCGGTCGGGCGCACGGTATCGATGGTGAAGTTGCCCGAGTTGGTGACACCGGTGCCGGCGTTGCTGGCCAGGTCCGTATAGCCCGCGTTGTTCAGGCTGATGATGTTGGTGGTGTCGTGGACGTTGCTGGTCGGCGTGAAGGTCGCGGTCCAAGTGATGCCACCGTCGGCGCTGCTCACCGTGCTCAGGGTGCCGTTGGGCACGCTCAGGTCGCTGTTGTCGAAACCGATCACCGCCTCGCTGAAGGTGATGGTCACCAATGAGGTCTGCCCGACCGCCAGGGTCGGGCTGGCGACCACGATGGTGGCCGTCGGCGCCACGGTATCGACGCCGTAGATATTGGACAGGGTGCTGCCCGCGCCGGCGTTGCCGGCGAGATCGCTGACCCCGGCGTTATTCAGGGTAATGACATCGCCGGTATGGGTCGTGGCCGCATTCGGCGTCAGGGTCGCGGTCCAGGTGATGCCGCCGTCACTGCTGCTCACCGCGCTCAAGGTGCCGTCGGCAACTGTCAGGTCGGCATTGCTGAAACCGCTCACCGCCTCGCTGAAGGTAATGGTCACCAGGGACGTGCCGCCGATATTCAGGGCGTTGTTCGCCACCACGATGCTCGCCGTCGGCCGCTGGGTGTCGATGCTGTAGTTGTTGGAGTCGGTGACACCGCTGCCGGCGTTGCCCGAGACGTTCGCCACGCCCGTGTTGTCCAGCTCGATCACGTTGCTGCTGTCGGTGATATTGCTGGTCGGGGTGAAGGTCGCGGTCCAGGTGATGCCGCCGTCGCTGCTGGTGACGCCGGTCAATGTGCCGTGGCTGATCGTCAGGTCGGCGTTGCTGAAGCCGGTCACCGCTTCGCTGAAGGTGATGGTCACCAGCGAGGTGTCGCCGATTTTCAGGGCATTGTCCGCCATCACGATGGTCGCGGTCGGGCGCACGGTATCGATGGTGAAGTTGCCCGAGTTGGTGACACCGGTGCCGGCGTTGTTGGCCAGGTCCGTATAGCCCGCGTTGTTCAGGCTGATGACGTTGGTGGTGTCCTGGACGTTGCTGGTCGGGGTGAAGGTCGCCGTCCAGGTAATGCCGCCGTCGCTGCTGCTCACCGCGCTCAGGGTGCCGTTGGGCACGCTCAGGTCGCTGTTGTCGAAACCGGTCACTGCCTCGCTGAAGGTGATGGTTACCAATGAGGTCTGCCCGGCCGCCAGGGTCGGGCTGGCCACCACGATGGTTGAGGTCGGGCGCACGCTGTCGATGTCATAGGCATTCGAGCTGCTGGTGCCGGTACCGCTGTTGCCGGCAACATCAGCCACCGTGCTGTTGTCCAGGACGATGTGATTGTTGTTCTGGGTGATACCCGCCACCGGCGTCAGGGTTGCGGTATAGGTGATGTTGTCGCTGGTGCTCAGGCCGCTGAGGATGCCGTTGTCGGTGGTCAGGTCGGCCAGGCTGAAACCGGTCACCGCCTCGCTGAAGGTGATGGTCACCAGGGACGTGCCGCCGATGCCCAGGTGGTCGTTCGTCACCACCACGGTCGCGGTCGGACGCTGGGTGTCGATGGCGTAGTTGTTGGAGTTGCTGGTGCCCGTGCCGACGTTGCCCGACACGGCCGCCTGGACGCCGCTGTTGTCCAGGGTGATGTGGTTGGTGGCATTGGCGGTGTTGGTGGCCGGGGTGAAGGTCGCGGTCCAGGTGACACCGCCGTCGCTGGAGCTGACCGCGCTCAGGGTGCCGTTGGCGACGGTCAGGTCGGCATTGGTGAAACCGCTGACGGCCTCGTTGAAGGTGATGGTCACCAGGGAGGTGCCACCGATATTCAACGCCGGATTCGCCACCACGATGGTCGCCGCGGGAAGCACGGTGTCGATGGTGAAGTTCGCCGAGTTGGTGGTGCCCGCGCCGGCGTTGCCGGCGAGGTCGGCGATACCGGTATTGGCCAGGGTGATGGCGTTGGTCGCGCTGTTGGTGTTGGTGCCCGGAGTGAAGGTCGCGGTCCAGGTGATACCGCCGTCGCTGCTGCTCAACCCGCTCAGGCTACCGTGGCTCACGCTCAGGTCGGCCAGGGTGAAGCCGGTCACCGCTTCGCTGAAGGTGATGGTCACCAACGAGGTTGCGCCAGCGGTAAGCGTTGGATCGGCGAGCACGATGGTCGCGGTCGGACGCTGGGTGTCGATGGCGTAGTTGTTGGAGCTGGTGCTGCCGGTACCGGCGTTGCCGCTGGTGTCGGTATAGCCGGTATTGTCCAGGCTGATGACGTTGCTGGTGTTGGTGACGCTCGCACTCGGAGTGAAGGTCGCGGTCCAGGTGATGCCACCGTCGCTGCTGCTCACCGCACTCAGGGTGCCATTGGACACCGTCAGGTCGGCATTGGTGAAACCGACCACGGCTTCCGAGAAGGTAATGGTCACCAGCGAGGTATCACCGATTTTCAGGGCGCTGTTCGCGACCACCACGGTGGCGGTCGGACGCACGCCGTCGATGGCCACGTTGTTGGACGTGGTGCTGCCGCTGCCGGCGTTGCCCGCCGTGTCCTGGACCCCGGTGTTGTCCAGGGTGATGTGGTTGCTCGCGCTGACAATCGCCGCCGTCGGAGTGAAAGTCGCGGTCCAGGTGACGCCGCCGTCGCTGCTGCTCACCGCGCTCAGGGTGCCATTGCTGACCGTCAGGTCGGCGTTGGTAAAACCGGTCACGGCCTCACTGAAGGTGATGGTCACCAGCGAGGTCTGGCCGATCCCCAGGTTGGTGTTGGCGAACACGACGGTCGCAGTCGGACGCTGGGTGTCGACGGCATAGGCGTTGGAGTTGGTGGTGCCGCTGCCGGCGTTGCCCGCCGTATCCTGTACCCCGGTGTTAGTCAGGGTGATGACATCGCCAGTATGGGTAACCCCGGCGGTCGGCGTCAGGGTCGCGGTCCAGGTGATACCGCCGTCGCTGCTGCTCACCGCGCTCAGGGTGCCGTCGGCAACGGTAAGGTCGGCATTGGTGAAACCGGTCACGGCTTCGCTGAAGGTGATGGTCACCAGGGATGTGCCACCGATGTTCAGCGCATTGTTGGACACCACGATGCTCGCGGTCGGCCGCACGGTGTCGACCGCATAGGTATTGGACGTGGTCGTGCCGGTACCGGCGTTGGTCGCGGTATCGGTATAGAGGGTGTTGTCCAGGGTAATGACGTTGCCGCTGCTGTTATTGCTCGCGACCGGCGTCAGGGTCGCGGTCCAGTGGATGTTGTCGCTGGTGCTCAGGTTGCTCAGGGTGCCGTTGGACGCCGACATGTCGGCCAGGCTGAAACCGCTCACCGCTTCGCTGAAGGTAATGTTCACCGTCGAGTTTGCCGCGGTGCTCAGCGTCGAGGCAACGACCGAGACGGTCGCGGTCGGACGCACGGTATCGATGGTGTAGTTGTTGGACGATGTAGTGCCGCTCCCCACCGCGCTCGTCGATACGCTGCTGACGCCGGTATTGTCCAGGACGATCTGGTTGGTAGCGCTGGTTGTGCTTGAGCTCGGGGTGAAGGTCGCGGTCCAGGTGGTACCACCGTCGCTGGAGCTGACCGCAGTCAAGGTACCGTTGGCAATCGTCAGGTCGGCGTTGGTGAAACCCGTCACCGCCTGGTTGAAGGTAAAGGTCACCAGCGAGGTGCTACCGATATGCTGTGCGGTGTTGGTCACCACGATGGTCGCGGTCGGTGCCGGCGCATAGGCGGTGTTCAGTGTTCCACCATCGTTGAAGATATTATTCACGGCCGCCACGCTGGCGCCGGTACTGCCGCCGCCCAGCGCCGGACCACCGGAGCCGCTGCCACCGACGTTGCCGGTCATCGCCGCGAAGTTTGCGGCGGTCATCAACACTGTGCCTTTGTTCCAGATCGCGCCGACACCTTTACCAGCCGCGCCACCCGGGTCGGCGGAGCCGCCCAGGCCGCCGCCGCCGCCACCGCCGCCGCCAGCCGCAATGTTGTTGGAAATCACGGAAGTACCGACGATCGTCAGGGTGCCCGTGCTGGCGTTGTAGATACCGCCGCTGGCCGAGGCACCGGCCCGGCCGGCCTTGTCCCAGCCGGAACCGCCGCCGCCGCCGCCAATCGAGATAGTGCCATTGTTCGCCGTGCCGCCGGCCCCACCGTTACTGTAGTTGGCGGCGCCTATACCGCCCGCGCCGCCGGTGCTGCTCCCCCCCTTGCCACCCATGTAGTTGGGGTTGTAGCCGCCGCCGGTACCGCCATGGTTAGCGGTGCCGGCGGTACCGCCATAGACCCCCGAACCGAAGCCCGAGCTACCACCATGCCCACCATTTTGTCCGCCAAGAGCACCACCGCCGCCGCCGCCGCCACCCACCGCGCCGCCGACGTAGGGCGCCGTGACCCCGCCGCCGCCGCCGCCGCCCGAGGCCGCGTTGCTGGTCACCGTGACATTGTTCAGGGTCAGGTTACCGGCGTTGACAATACCGCCGCCCATCGCCGCGGTGCCGTCGACCCCCGCCGCCGCGCCATTGCCCGCCGCCAACCCCTGGGTAATGACCAGCCCGTCCAGGGTCGCGGTGATCCCGGAATTGACCACGAGCACCTGGGTCTTGTACTGCCCGCTGAGGGTTACATCGGCAACGCCGTCGTGGTTCAGGTCGCCTTCGACGGTAAGGTTCTTGCTGATGACCAGTTGCGAATTCAGGTTGACCGTCATGCTGGCGTTGAAAGTGACGATATCGCCCGCCACCGCGCTGCTCAGGGCCGAACGCAGTGAACCGACGCCACTGTCAGCGTTGCTGGTCACAGTAATGGTCGACAGGCCGTACTGGTAGGCGGCCATGGCGTCGGCCGAAAGCACGTTGTGACTTTCGATGACGCCGGTGGAAATTTCCAGGGTCCAGTCGCCGCCCAGGCCGGTGCGGTTGGTCGATGCGGCGATATCGCGCCCGGTGTATTGCGCCAGGGAGTCGACAAAACCGATGCCCTTGTCGCCTGCGGCGGTATTGCAGGCATAGATCAGGATGTCGCCACCGACATTCATGTCATTGCCGATGCGTGCCAATACGTCGGCGCGCGCCGCGACGTTATCGGACGAGAGGTAGGTGCTGCCCAGCCACAGGTCGCCCGAATTACCGTGGGCGATGATTTCCACGGTGCTCACGTCTTTGTGGCCGTCCAGATAATCGGCGATCTGCTGCAGGCCGTCCTTGCCGGCCTGCAACACCACCACCTGGGTGCCGGGCGCGGCACCCTTGAGCAGGGCACTGAAATCCTGGACCCGGGAGTCGACGAAGACCACCGACTGGCCGGGTACCGCGGCCGGCGCCGGGGTCGGCGTGGCATCGGATTGCGGATGGGCCGCGGCGGGCGCGGTCGCATGGTCGGTGGCCGGCGCCTTCGCCGCATCGGTGGTGGCGTGACTGGCCGGCTGCGCGGCCTCGGCCACGGTGGCCGCCACGGCACCATCGAACAGCATGCGCGGTTCGAGAGGGATGATCATGGGTGAAACCAGGGTTCTCACGCCTTCAGCCCGCGATTTCTGTTTGCTCCACCACATGCTTCACCTGCACTCGGGCGCTCACACGCCCAAAGGATTTTTTGTCGGAATAAAAAACCGCGATCAACTGACCGCGGTAGGGTTTTTCATACGAATGACATTCGCGACGCTGGCCGAACCATCGTTCCAGAACGACAACTCCGCATATTTTTCAAACAGGTCCGGCGGCAGGATCGTGCGCCTTGGCTCCAATGCCACCTTGGGTTTGACCTTGTGCAGGCCGGCAACCCCGAGGGCTTGGTCGAATTCCGGGGCGTCATACACCAGGTGGTCGAAATCGTGTTCGAACCAGGGCTCGCCGATAAAATCGTAGACCAGCCGCAATACCCGCTCCGGGGCCTGGGACAGCAGGTCGTAATCGATCAGCAGCAAAGAGTTGGCGTGTTCGCCGTAATAGGCTTCCTTGAGCGCGGTCCAGGCATACCCCACCAGGCGATTGCGCTGGGCCAGGGTTTCGCAACGGCTGTAGACGGTGTTGCGCTCGACCTGATCGTTGAACAGCTTGGTGTTCTCGAAGGGGTTGGCGCGGTACAACCGCTCGAGGCTGTCCATGACCCAGGCGACATTGCGCACGCAGGCGATGACCTTGGACCGGGGGAACAGGTCCATCAACGCGGGAAGGCGCGCCGACCACTGGCGATTGGTATCGAAGACCACCGATTGCTCGGTCTTGTCGGCGTAATAGGATTCGAACAGTCCGCGCAACAGACGACGACGCATGTCGGTGTCGATCACCGCGCCGAATTCGCTGCCGGCACTGCATTGTTCCAGCACGCTGTTGAACAGGGTGCCGACCGGGCTGCTCATGCCCGCATGAAAACGGGGATTTTGTAAAAGAATGGCGGACAGCAGGGTTGACCCTGAGCGCGGCAAACCGGAGATAAAGTGAAAACTGCGCAATCCCTTCACCCTAGACGGAAGTCCATTTGTAGGACAAAGCGTAGCGTAAGGAACCATTTCAGACTAGTAGTATTTTGACATCAATTGTAGGGTCTTTACCTCGAAAAGACCCATGGACGTCAGAATTCATGGATCCTTAACGCGACCTCATGGCTCTATTTCAAACCTGTAACGGTTAGTGATCACTACATGGGGTTTGACAGACCTCATAGAGCACCGCCTGAGTATCGCCACCGGGATGCTGATCAATTTTTAGCCAATTTTCCGGAATAGACGGGAACTCATCCGGAGCCTCCCGGCTCATCACCAACCAGACCCGCCCATTGCCCGGGGGCAGCTCCTCCAGGTGATCGAGGTAGATGCCGGCGTTTTCATCGATCAGCGTACCGAAACCATAGCTGTTGGGTCGGGTCGACAACCCCTTGGCGGTAGGCGGTGTATACAGTCGCGGCGTGGTGGCGCTCTTGTCGTAGTAACTCCAGGTCAGGTACCAGAACATGTCGCCCAGCACCACCTGGTCACCGGCGACCGTGTGCTGGTTCATGTACTCGACCATGTTGTTGAACTGATCGCCGGCGTCGACGGTGTAGTTGTTCTTCAGGCCCACGCCCTCCACCGCCAGGACCGCCAGCAGCAGGAGCACCGCCAGGACCTTGAAGCGCCGCGCCAGGCGATCAATGGCCAGGGCCAGGATTATCGGCAGGCCCAGCGCCGGCACGGTCAGGTAACGCTCGATAAACACCGGCGAGACGAAGGAAATGGCAAATACCAACAGCAGCGGCAGTGCACTGTAGATCACCAGCATCGTGTCGAAGCGGTAGCGGCTGCGATCATGCCAGACGAGGAAGGTCATCACTGCCGCGATCACGCCTGGCAAGGGGACGAACAGCCACAGCGGCATCCCCTCCCCATCGTCCTGCGCCATCAACTGCCAGATCATCGACGGCAGCGAGCGCAAGGTCACCGGTGGTTCCCAGCCGACATCGCCACCGACCTTCAGATCCTCCATGTGCCGCACCAGGTCGATCAACCCCGGCAGCCAGGGCAGGAACAGCAACACGATCGCCACGTTGGCCAACCACCACTCGCGACGGGCGATATGGCGGTGTGCGCTGCCGGGCTGCGGACGGATCACCAGCAGATAAAGCCAGTGCGACAACACGCACAACGCCGAAAAGTAGTGGGTATAGAACGCGGCCGTCATCAACAGCGCATAGATCACCAGATAACGCTGGCGCGCGGGCTCGCGCACCCAGTGCACCAGGGCGATGGTCGCCCCCAGCAGCCACACGCCCATCAGCGAATACATGCGTATTTCCTGGCTGTAGCGCACGGCCGTGGGCAACAGGGCCAGCAGCAGGCAGGTCAGCATCGTGACCCGTCGGTTGGCGACCAGTTGCGCCAGCCAGGTACCGAGGAGCACCGTGACCACCCCCGGTACCGCGCTCATCATCCGGATCGACAGGATCGAGTCGCCGAACAGGCCGATCCAGAGATGCAGCAGCATGAAATACAGCGGCGGATGGACATCATGGGACGCATGGGACCAGATACCGACCAGCGGGAACTGGGCCAGCAGCAGGCTGGAGCCTTCGTCGCCCCAGATCGCCGCGGCCGTCAGTTCATAAAGGCGTAACGCCACGGCCAGTAGCATGAGGGCTATCAGCCAGGGTTGGCAAAGCAGCTGGGCCAGCGATTGCGGATGCGTGACAGGCTGAAAGTCTAGTCGCTTTACTGCTTCATCATTGCTCGGAACGCCCATCACCATCCTCTAGAAATCGACAACTGCACCCGCCTCGGGGGTATGACGCGGTGATTGTAGGCTAGAACGACATCGCCTTGCCTGACTGTTCCAATCACGACCTCGACCACGCAAAAAAACCGGCAGGGCCAGAGGCAGCGTCTACCCTTTCAGGCGGTGCACAACAGACCCGGACAGCGCCCCATACCGTTCGTCCATCGGGCACCGCACCTCACTCAACACAGCTGAAGGATAAGGATCTATGGAAGTATTTCTCGGCACTATCCAGATGTTCGGCTTCAACTACGCGCCCTCTGGCTGGGCATTGTGCAACGGGCAAATCATGCCGCTCTCGCAATATCAGGCGCTGTTCGCGGTGATGGGCACCACCTATGGCGGCAATGGCCAGCAAACCTTTGGCCTGCCCAACCTGCAAAGCCGACTGGCCATCGGCCAGGGAACCGGGCCGAACCTGTCGCCACGGGTCATGGGCGAGTTCAACGGCACCGAAAGTGTCTCGGTCCTGAGCAGCAATCTGCCGCCACAGGTGATCCCGACCACCGGCCTGACCGTCAATACCACCGTCAATCTGGCGAGCGTCCCCAGCAATCCGGTCAACGCGCCGACCACCACCAATGCCTATATCGGTGCCTCCACCCCATCCGGGCCACCCTCGGCTGCGATCTACTCCGATGCACAAGGCGCGTCGCCGGTTGCACTGAAAGGTGTGACCAGCACCCTCGCCGGGACCCTGAGCACACCCGGTAGCAGCTTGCCGCTGGCGACGATGAACCCGTTCCTGGTGGTGAACTTCAGCATCGCCCTGCAAGGGCTATTCCCGTCCCGCAACTGATCAGGAGCGCGCCATCAAACCTGCAGGAACTGGGCTTGTCGGGTCACCGCACCGCCGCGAAGCTTTTGGCGCTCTCACGGGCCCCTTCGCAAGCAAGCTCAGCTCCTACAGGGACCGTGTTCAGCCTCAACTGACCCAGCCCCCGGCTCTTGCCGTACATGACGGAGAATATCGATGCTGCAACAGGTTTCAAGTGAACACTTCCAGTCGCTGATGAAACAGCACTGCCCGCTGCACCTGCCCGACGGCAGCCAGCTACCAATCCAGATCGAAGAGATCGAGCTGCGCCCGCAATCACGCCTGCCGGAAAATCCCCGAATGCCCTTCAACGTGATGTTGCGCAGCCTGGAACCGACGGACTTCATCGACGGCCTGTGCACCCTGGAGTTACCGCAGTTGGGCCGCATAGACGCCGTGTTCGTCTCCCGCGAGCCGCCCCAGGGCCGTGACCCGGCCCTGGGCTATTTCAATATCGTCTTCAACTGAAACCCGGATACCAGACCAGGCGCTCAGCCGCCGGCGAACTTTCCTCGACCCGAAACCCCAGCGCCAGGTAATGCTGGCGCGCCTGGGGATTACTCGCCCAGACCACCGTCGCCACCGGGCAGCGCACCTGCTCGGCGGCCTTCTGCACCCCTTGCAGCACGCTGCGACCAAAGCCCTTGCCACGGGCCGCCGGGATAAACGCCAGGTACAGCACCCGGATTTCATTGGCGCCGAAATCGGCGCTCAGTACACCGATGGGGGTGTCGAGCTTTTCCACCACATAGTGCATCGCCTCGGGGAAGTTATCGCCGATCCCCAGCTCCTGCGCCTGGTACTGCTGGGCGACCACCCGCTCGACCACCTCCGGCTCAGCGTCGATCCACTGCAACTCGGGACGGGCCGACTGATAAAGGCTCTGCAGAAAAGGGGCATCGGTAGGCCGTGAGGGCCGCATGGACAAACCGGCGGCAGACGCATTGTTCAACATCGGTTTTACTCCCTGAACCGTTGTAATGACTAGAAACCACTCTCCCGCACGCCCAAGGCCGCCATTCGCCGCCAGGCGATACCCAGCCACGACTCACTGCGACCTTGCAGCACCGCCACGCCGCGCAGCGGATGGATCGGCGTCGGCACCTCCTCAAGCAACCGCAGGCGCGCACCGTATTGCGCCTGCACCGGCTCCGGACGACGGTTTTCGTCGCGGCGCACGGCAATCGGACCGTGATGATCGGAAGTCAGGGCCTCCTGGTCGATGGCCACTACGCCATTGGCATCGACGTCCAGCAGCTCCACCGGCCAGGCCGGCCGCATCGGGTCGTCGGCGACAAATCGTCCCTTCGCCCCCGGCGCGACCCGCCACAAGTCCTCTTCAGCCAGATAGCCACGCATGCGGGTGCCGCCCTCGACGACCCGCGCCAGCGGCTCCTTGGTCGAAACCCAGCGCCCGGCGACCAATTGCGGCATCAGGTCGCGCACCTGGCCGGCCTGGGGTGCCTTCAACAGCAGACGCTCACGGCGCGCCTGCAACCCCCGGTATTCGGCCACGGCCTCCGCCAAGCGCTGTTCGAGAATGCCGACATCCGCCGCCGTTTCGCTGCGCCCGGCCTGGCGGCGCATCTGCAATTGCAGGATATCGATTTCACGGCGCACGATGATCAAGCGCGAGTCGACGTCTGGCGACTCCAGCTCCACCAGTACCGTGCCCGCCTCGATCATCTGCCCATCGTGCACATTGACCTGCTTGACCCGCGCGGCAACCGGCGCATGCAGCGCCGTGACCCGCCCGGCCTCGAGCATCACCGGGATTTCCACGCTGCTGCGCCAGGGCACCGCCACCAGCAACAGCAGCGCCAGCAGGCCCAGACCGCTGAGCAACACCCGTGGGGTGTGCGCCTGTTCACGTCGCGACCACCATTCGCGGGCCTCCTTGAAAATCGGCAGGAAGATGAACCAGCCCAGCTCCACCATCATCAGGAAGATACCCAGCAACTTGAAGAACAGGTGATAGACCGCCAGGGCGATCCCGAAAAACAGCGTCGCACGCCACAACCAGGAGAGGAATCCCCACCACAGCAGGCGGCGGCGCATGGCCGGCGGCCAAGGCTCGGGGGCCGGCTCATCGTAGCCGAACAAGGCCTCGCGCAATTGCCAGCGACACAGGGCAAAGGCCCGGCCCTGGAGGTTGTCGATTTCCCAGAAGTCACTGAGCAGAAAATAACCATCAAAACGCATGAACGGGTTGAGGTTGACCGCCAGGGTGGTCAGCCAGGTGGCGCTGGCAAGCATGAACGCCGCCGTGCGCGCCGGCCCGTCCGGTAATAGCGACCAGGCCAGCAGGGCGATACAGGCCAACAGCATCTCGGCCATGACCCCGCCGGCACCGATCAATAATCGCGCCTTGCGGTCGTTGATCCGCCAGGCGTCGCTGACGTCGGTGTAGAACAACGGCAGCATGACCATGAAGGCCACGCCCATGCTCTGCACCCGACATCCGGCGCGCTTGGCCATGAACGCATGACCGAACTCATGGCAGAGTTTGGCGAAGAACAGCGCGATGCCGAAGGCCATGGCCCCGCCGAGACTGAACAGGTGCGGAAAAGTCGAGAGAAAACGCTCCCAGTCCCGCGACACCAGAAACACCCCCAGCCCCAGGGTGGCCGGCAAGCCGTAGCGCAGCAGGCGCGGGCCAAAGCGTTGCAACCACGGCCAGGTGCGATTGAGGAAGGCATCCGGGCGCCACAGGGGAATGCGGAAAAACAGATATTGATGCAGCGCCATCTGCCACAGACTCTGGCGCGACGCGGCAGCTTTCCAGGCGTAGCTGGCGCGCTGTTGTGGGTCCAGCGCGGCAATCAGGTCATGGGCGCGCAGAAAGCCCAGCAACTGCTCCAGCTCAGGGTCGCCCAGCGGCAGGCCCGGTTCGCGGTTCGCCGCTTGCAACACCTGCGCCGGATCACCCAGCGACCAATGCCGCAGCAGGCGGATGGCCTGGACGCCAAGCTTGAAATAACGCCCGCGCACGGGGTCGGCCAGGGTCCAGCGCGGCGAACCGTCCAACGCCGGGGCGGCCGTGGTGAGCTGCAGATCCGCGCGCAGGCTGGGCAGGTTCATTACAGCCCGACACTCTGGCGCAACCCGGCCAAGGGCCGACGCAGCAGGTACAAGGCCAATGGCGCGCGCTGGCCAAAGAGTTTCGCTGTGCCGCGCAAGCCGATGCGCGGCACCGGGGTATCATTGAAGCTGGCATCCAGGCGATAGGCCAACTGCCCGGCCGGGGTCGATTGCGCCTCGTAGGCCACCCGCTCCAGCCTGGCCGAGTAACGCTGCAAGGGATCGCTGTCGAGGAACAACGCGACTTCAGCATCGGACGCCAGGGCGATGGCGTCGCCGACCGCCAGTTCGATGCGCAGTTCGGCCTGGCTCGGGTCGGCGATTTCCATCAGCCGTTCACCGGTCTGCACCGGCTTGCCGGTCCAGCGTTCAGCATCGGCGAACACTGCGATACCGTCACGTTCGGCGCGCACCTCGCTGCGTTTGAGCAATTCGGCGGCGTAATCGCGTTCGGCGCGTTTCTGCTCGACCCGCGCCGCCAGCAAATCGATCTTCGAACTCGACTCGGCATCGGCAAAGGCCCGCTGGGCATTGGCCTTCAATTCGGCTTCGGCCACGCCGAGGGCGCGTTGGGCCACATCGGCCTGGGCCTTGAGGGTGGTGCTCTCGAAGCGTACCAACAGGTCGCCGGTCTTCACCGTCTGGTTCGGTTTGACCAGGAATTCGGCAATCACCCCGTCCAGCGGCGCCGCCACTACCCGGCCGGCCAGCGGCACGACTTCCGCCGGCGCCAGCACTGACTGGCGCACCGGAATCAGCAGGCTCAGCAACGCCAGCACCACCAGCAACGCCTGGCGCTTGCGGGTAAAACGCAAACGCCACGGCCGGCGGGGCTGCAAGGCAAGCCAGGCATGGCTGTAGGTGTCGCCCAATTGCGCCAGCAGCACCTGTTCGGACGGACTCCAGGGATTGTCACGGGCCAGCCAGAGGCCGCCGAAGACCTCGCCCTTGTGATCGAGCAGCGGCAACCAGAACACCTGAGGCGCCGACAGGCTCTGCCAGTCCTCGCGCACGGAGGCGGTGAAGGCGTCCATTGGCACCACGGTCGCCGGCTTGGCCCGTTCCAGCTTGAAGATCTGCGCCACTGCGTGTTCGACGAAAGCGACAAACGGCGCATTCGGCTCCACCGAGCTGACCCCGGTCACCGCCCGCACCTTGCCGGCAATCAGCAGGGCGGCGTGGCGAAAGCCGAACAGTGCCTGGCCATCGTTGACCAGGCTATAAGCCAACTGTTCGGTGGTACGGGCGGCGCGGGTCAGGCGCTCAAGGTCGAGGAACTGGGCGAACACCCGCTCCACGGCGCCCGCTACCGGCGCGTTCACTTCAACGCCTCGAAGCGCGCGGTGCCGCTCATGCCTGCCAGCAGACCGTCGGCCTTGGGCAAGCTGGCCACCAGCAACAGGGTCTGGCTGCCTTCATCGATCCGCGCGCCCAGGCGTTTGATGGTGGCCGTCAATGGCTGCCCGGTTTCATCCGGGACAAAGCTGAAGGTCTGGCCGGCCTTGAGCTTGCCCATCCAGCGCGACGGCACCAGCAGGTGAATTTCCAGGGTGCGATTGTCGACGATCTCCAGCATCGGCGCCCCGGCCGAGACGCTTTCATAGCGCTGGACCTTGCGCTGCACAACCTGGCCGTCATAGGGCGCAATCACGCTGCAACGCTTGACCTGCACCTGGTAGACCTGGGCCTGGGCCTGGGTTTCGGCGAGCTTGGCCTCGGCGCGGGCCACTTCGAAGCGGCCGACGGAGTTCAACGAAGCCAACTGTTTATTGTGCGCCAACTCCTCACTGGCACCGCGGCTGGCAGCCTGGGCGGCATTGAGTTGGGCCTGATAGGCCGAGCAGTCGAACCGCGCCAGGGTGTCGCCCTGCTTGAAGGTCTCGCCTTCACTGAACGGCAACTCGACAATGCGCCCCGACAGCTCGCTGGCGAGCATCGCCTGGTCACGGGCGCGCAATACGCCACGGGCCTCGCTGGCGGCGGCGACATGCGGCGCAGCGGTATTATTATCCAACAGCGGATCGACCTCGGCCGGCGTCTGCGCCTGAACCAGGCACGCCATGCAGGACAACCCAAACACACTCACCCGCAAACACCACATATAAAGGGACTCCTTGTCGGACAATCGCGAGTCTACGGCAGCCATATCAAGCGTCAAGCCAATTGCCACTATGTTTATCGAACAACCGGGCGGTCGTCGATGTGCGGCAGATCACAGGCTGCAACGCCGTGCTGGCTACAAGCATAGGTGTTGCGGCCCGGCTTCGGTATTATTCGCGCCATTCCCGGCCTCGCTGCCGCTCGTTTATCGAATTAGGGACAATTCATGCGTATCGGTCTTCTGACATCTCTGGCGCTGGCGGTAAGTGCCAGCTTCTGCTCACAGGTCTTGGCCAGTTCCGACGACACCTGCTACCCGCGTTGGTCGATGCTCAAGTACAGCCTCGACGGCTGCAGTAACCTCGCCTTCCTCAACCCGGGCAACGACAGCCGGGTCAACCTGCGTCTGTTGCTCGCCGACCAGGGCGCCCTGCCCCTGGCACCCAACCCGCTGAGCAACGACGACCTGGGCGCGGGCTTCGGCCCGGTACCGTTCGCCACGACACGCCTTGACGCCGCCCCTGAGCCGGTCGTCGGCGCCGAACCGGGCAAGCCCGTCGCCACCCCGCTGGACGAGGCCCTGGGAAAACTCGGTATCACCCGCGAAAACGCCAACTCCGCCGTCAGTTCGCTGCTGTCCGGCGAAGGTGGACGCTGCCGCAGCAACGACGCCGACAGCGCCACGACCTTTATCAACCAGTTGCTGGGCAGCAGCGAACTGCCAGCCCCCGAGCGCCAGGCCCTGGCCCGTAGTCGCGTGCAGATGCTCGGCACCTGCGCCTGGGAACCGGCGCAGCAAGCGAGCCTGGTGCCCGCCGTGCAGTCGGCCCAGGGCCAGGCATTTGCCAGTTACCTGAACGGTGCCATCAGTTTCTATAGCGGACGCTTCGCCGACGCCGCCCAGGCCTTCGCCAGCCTGAGCGAGAGCCCGCAACCCTGGCTGAAGGAAACCGCGCAATACATGCAGGCGCGCACCGCCCTCAACCTGGCGCAACAGAACACCTTCGATAGCGACGGGATGCCGACCAAGGAAGAGGCCGACGCAGTCCAGTTGAAACTGGCTGAAGACGGTTTCCAGCACTACCTCGGTACCTGGCCCGAAGGCCTCTACGCGACCTCCGCCCGCGGCCTGTTGCGCCGGGTCTACTGGTTGGCGGGGAACTCCGAGAAGCAGGCAACCGAATACCTCTGGCAACTGGGCCAGGCCAAGGCCGAGCAGCGCAACGTGACACCCGATGAACTGGTGCAGGAGATCGACAACAAGCTGCTGTTCGGCAGCGGCAAGGTCGAGCAGCCGTTGTTCCAGGCCCTCGACGACCTGATGGGCATGCGCCCCGGTTACGGCGAGAACGCCACGCCCAAGCTGACCCTCGAGATCTTGCAGGCGCAAAAACCGATCTTCGCCGCGCAACCGGCGCTGTACGACTACCTGCAGGCGGCGTTCCAGCTGTACGTCGCGAAAAACCCGGAACTGGCGCTCAAGTCCCTGCCGACCGAGATCCCGGCAAAACTCGACTACCTCGCCTTCAGCCAGCAGATGCTGCGCGGCCTGGCGCTGGAGGCGAAACAGGACGGCAACGCTGCCGAAGCCCTCTGGCTGCAACTGCTGCCACAAGTCCACCAGCCGCTGCAACGCGAGCAGGTCGAACTGGCCCTGGCTTACCACTACGAGCGTAACCAGCAGGTGGCCAAGGTCTTTGCCGGCGACTCGCCGATCAAGACCGCGCAAGTGCGCGCCATCCTGCTGCGGCATATCGCCGATGCCGGCCTGCTGCGCCAGGTCGCCCAGGGGGAAGCTTCCACCGAGCGGGATACGGCACTGTTCGTGTTGCTCTACAAGGACCTGCGCCTGGGCCATTACGCCGATTTCACCGCCGACCTCAAGCAGTTACCCGCCGAGCCGTCCGACACCAAACTGGGTGCCTCGCTGGGTTACACCTACAGCGGCGGCCAGCCGCTCAAGCTGTTCCGTTGGAGCGGCGCCAAGGCCGAATCCGGCTATGCCTGCCCGACCATTGGCGAGACGGCGACGACCTTGCAAGCCGACGCGAAGCAGCCCCAGGCGCTGAACTGCCTGGGGGAATTCATCCTGCGCAACAGCCTGGACGGCATGCCGCTGGATAGCCAGCGCAGCGCGGATGAACTGGGCGGGACCGCGTCCTTGTTCAAGGGCACGACCTTCTCGCGTCTCGACGGCTACCAGAGCGTGATCGGCGATACCAAGGCGTCAGCCCCGGACAAGGCCTACGCACTGTTCCGTGCCATCAACTGCTATGCGCCCTCGGGCTACAACAGTTGCGGCGGGAAAGAAGTGACACCGGCGCAGCGCAAGGCCTGGTTCAAACAGCTTAAAACCAGCTATGCCAGCACCCAGTGGGGCAAGTCGCTGCAGTACTACTGGTAAGTGGCCGTGGGTCGCTGGCGCTGGCTGTTGCTGGCCGGGCTGCTGGCGTTGGCCGATGCCCGGGCGGCGGTCGATGCGCGGGACTACGACAGTTTCTGGCTGTGGAGCGGCGTCGCCCCGCAGCCGGTGCTGAGCCAGGCCAAGAGCCTGTATATCCTGCAAGGCCAGGTCAGCGAGTCACGGCGCTCGCCGCAGCGGACGGTCAACTTTATCGCCCAGGGCATTGCCATTCCACGCCTGACCCGGGGCGAGGTCTGGGTGGTCTATCGCGCCCACACCCTGCGTTGGCCGGAGTCGGTCTATCAGCAGTTACTCGGCCAGGTGAAACGCTGGCAACAGGCGGGCAACCCGGTGGTCGGCATCCAGATCGACTTCGATGCCCGCACCCGCTATCTCGACGAATATGCCGCTTTTTTGCGCGATCTGCGCCAGCGACTGCCGGCGGAGTTGCGCCTGAGCATCACCGGACTGATGGACTGGAGCAGCAATGCCGACCCGGCGGCCATCGCCCAACTCAAGGGCGTGGTGGATGAGGTGGTGGTGCAGACGTATCAGGGGCGGCACAGCATTCCCGATTACGCCGCGTACCTGCCACGGATGAACCGTCTGGGCGTGCCGTTCAAGATCGGTTTGATCCAGGGCGGCGAGTGGCAGGCGCCGGGGTATTTGAAGGGGAATGAGTGGTTTCGGGGGTATGTGGTGTTTCTCCAGAACCCTTAGCGACCGGACAATTCCCTTTCCCTTGCCTGAAATTTCCTAGAAAATCCTTTCGCCTTGCGCCTGCTGGAGCCGGTCACTAGTCTTCGTCCTATCGCTGCAAAATCAGCGATCGGGCGTGAGAACCCGTGCTCAGTAAGCGCATCAGCGCCACTTTCGTTACGAACGCCTTTTCATCAGAAAACGCTTCATGGCGGCTGTGCGCAGGCAGACTTCGGTCTGGCCGGTTGCCTACTGTCCGGTATTCTCACCCTGTGTACAGCTGCCACCCTTTGCCGCGTGAGAACGGCAATCGATGGCCCCTCATTACGTACATGTAGGAGCTGGACCATGGATAAAAGACTTACACCCGACCCGCCGATCATTTTCCCGGCATCAGGTCGCGCAAAGATCGGAAAACCTCACTTCGACGCCGCCGCCGAACGCGCTTTCGCCCACTACGGGCTGCCGCTGAGCGACGATCCGCTCAGGCCTCATCCGACCTTCTCACCCACTCGCAGCGCATCGTCACTCAGCCTGGAAGACAAGTTGGTCAACGCGCTGTCGATCCTGCAATCGGCGGCGGCCACGGCTTATGAGTCCGCCGATCAACTCGACGGGGCGAAGCGCAAGTTGGCGATGGGGACCGTGCATTTGATCGAGTTGGCGCAGTCGTGGCTGGACTCGGTGATCAATGAGACGTCGACAATGGGAGCTGCGGGCTGATCCAGGGCCCGCGGCGTCATTGAGGACGTCTTCGCGGGCAAGCTCCGCTCCCACAGTAAATTTCGCGTCGGACCTGAAGTATGTGTACGACCGATAACCACCTGTGGGAGCGGAGCTTGCCCGCGAAGACGGCGGGACAGACAGCACAAAATCAGCGGATGTGTATCAACGCACTACAGGCCGCAACGGAATGACCTCGGCAATCGAACCTCAGGCATTAAGCCGAAAACTCTCCAGCCACGGCCCCAGTTCGGCTGACCGCATCGGTTTGGAAATCAGAAACCCCTGCGCCACCTCATAGCCCTGGCTCTGGAGAATCTTTTGCTGGCCCGATGTTTCCACACCCTCGGCCACCACCCGCAACGCCAGGCTCTCGCCGATACGGATCACAGCTTCGCTCAGGGCCTGGCTGGTCTCGTCGGTCTCCAGGTCATGGACAAAACTGCGATCGAGCTTGAGCTCCTGGATCGGCAACCGCCGCAGGTAGCTCAAACTCGAATAGCCCGTGCCGAAGTCGTCCATGGCCAGACGGACCCCAAGGGCATGGACCTCGTCGATCGTGTACAAGGTATCCGGGTTGCTGTCCATCAACACGTTCTCGGTGATTTCCAGTGTCAGGTCCGCCGCCACCAGACCGTTCTGCGACAAGGCCCGACTGATAAAACGTGGCAGATCACGGTTGTGAAAATTGGTCGGCGAGAGATTCACCGAAATATTTGGCACCTTCAGATGCTGACGGCGCCAGTTCGCCAACTGCCGACAGGCTTCACGCAACGTCCATTGGCCAAACTCGCCGATCAACCCGCACTCCTCGGCCATGGGAATGAAGGTGCTGGGCGATACATCGCCGAATTGCGGATGGTGCCAACGCGCCAGGGCCTCGATGCCGCACAGGTCCTGGTGGTTGAGATCGACTTGTGGCTGATACACCAGGTGCAGTTGCTTCCGATCAATCGCCTCACGCAGGGCCGTTTCCAGGCTCAGCCGCCCCTTGGCCATCTGATCCAACCCGTGACTGAAGAAACTGACGCTGCCCCGTGCATTGGTCTTGGCCTGGTACATGGCGATATCGGCCCGTTGCAGCAAGACCTCCATGGTCCGGCCATCTTCCGGGAACATACTGACGCCAATGCTGGCGGACGGCTTGAGCGTCACACCGGCGATCTGACATGGAGCGCTCAGACTGCTTTTCAGACCGACAAGAAGATCGGTCACCTGCTCCAGCGTGCATTGCGGCAGCACCAGCACAAACTCATCGCCGGACAGTCGGCAGACAATATCCTGCTTGCGCCGCCGCTCATTCAACCGCCGGGCGATCATGCACAGGAACTCGTCGCCCGCCGAATGCCCGAGGGAGTCGTTGACCTGCTTGAAGCGGTCCAGGTCAATGAAGACTACGGCCAGACTACTCTTGCCGCGCACCGCATCGGCAATCGCCTGGTCGGCCTTGGCATGCAGCATATTGCGGTTGGGCAGCCCGGTCAGGTCGTCGTAGAACGCCAACTGGCGGATATGGGCACGGGACTCTTCGCGCTCCAGGGCCAGCGCGCAGAGGTGGATCGTGGCATTCACCAACAACTGATCCAGCGGGCTCGGCTCACGTTTCTCCCGGTAGTAGAACGCAAAGGTTCCCAGCACCCGGCCCGAACTGGACTTGATCGGCGTCGACCAACAAGCCTTGAGGCCCAATGGAATCACCTTGTCGCGAAAGCCTTCCCAGAACGGGTGATGGGCAATGTCCGTCACAACCACCGGCTCACCACTGAACGCCGCCGTACCGCAAGACCCGATTTGCGGCCCGATACGCAAACCATCCAGGGCATTGGAGTAATGTTCGGGCAAGCTGGGGGCCGCCAGGGGATGCAAGCTGCCCGCTTCGTCCACTCGCAGGATCGAGGCAACCACGTCGGGGGCAATCCGCTCGACTTCACGACAGACCAACGTCATCAACGCCGCCAATGACTCCTCTCGAACCATGGCTTCGAGCACTTTGTGCCGCAGAATCTCCGGCATCCGCGAATGGGTCACATCAATCAGCACGCTGACGGTGTTGGTCAGCAGGCCAAGGTTATCGAGCACCGGGTAGGTGCTGATATTGCACCAGACACGACGGCCATCATGGCGATAACCGAACGCCTGTGAATGGTAGGTTTCACCTCTGCCCAGTTGGCCACGGATAGCGGCAATATCTTCCAACTCGAAATAGGGTGCGATGACGCTGATGGGCGTCCGTCCCACCACGGCGGCTTCGTCGTAGCCGAACATCTGGGTGAACCCACCGTTGACGTAGCAAATCTGCCATTGGGCATCGGTGATGATGATCGCGTTTTCGGTGCTGTCGACCACCAGCGACAGCAGAGACAGGCGCTCGCGCGCCTCATGCTGGAGGGTGATGTCCTTGATGAAGGCGGTGTACATCACCTGGCCGTCGGTCTTGACCTTGGAGATGGACATCGCGCCCCAGCGTCGGGAGCCATCTTTGCGCTCGATCAGTACGTCGCGGCTGGTGCCGACGATCTTGTTGACCCCCGTGCGGCGATTTTCATCGATATAGCGGTCATGATCCGCGCGGATCAACTGTGGCACCAGGATGCTGACGTTCTGCCCGATCACCTCCTCCCGACTGCACCCCCACAAGGCTTCGGCGGCAGCGTTGAACAAGATGACCCGGTTCTGGCTATCAATGACCACGACACTGTCGATGCTCTGCTCGAGGGTCTGGATGAAAACTTGGGAAAGATCCTGAATGTCAGGCATGGCGGTAGCGCACTCACGGGAAGGAAGACAAACACAGTGTCGGGCTCCTTCCCAGTGCTTCAGGATTTTGCTGATCGCTACTCCGCTTTTGCAAGGCTCAAGAGAAGATTGAAGGGGACATCCATCTCGGCGCCCAACAATAATAAAGTCATCATGTAAACACTGATATCAATATGCCGCCACCCGATCATCGGACTATTGACCTGGATCAAAGAACCCCAAAGGACAGATGTAATATCTTCGTCGCGACCCCGCGACGCGGGCGCTATCAAAAGCATTCTCATTAGCTATAGCGCTGCATCCCCCAACGTGTCACCGCCACTCGCTCCAGGGTGTCGAACACCAGCTCGGCCGCCAGTTGCCTTCGAATTAACTTAAATACTTACTATTAAGGAATATCAATGGGGCCTTTTTCATGAGCGCCCCGACACTGGGCGGTGACGGAAGACTACTTTTCCACACGCCCCAAGGACCTCTCCGACACACACGGATACCTTTAAAACCCGGCCCCTGGAACCTTGTGCAAAACACTGAAACCACGGGAAGCAATACGTATTGCCAAGAGGGCGAGTCCCTACAGCCACTTGGGAATCGATTGATAGTTTCAGGGAGGGCTGGTGAAAGAGAATGGCACCATGCAATCATCCGTCATGGCGCGCTTCAGTCGCAGAAAATGGACGGTTTGACAAGCACCCGGGCAGCTTCTAGTGTGCCATCGGATCACCCTTCAACCTTGTTCAAAACAGAGTAGTCGCGTGGCGGAAAAACCGAATCCCTTGAACAGCGTTCACGTCAATGGACCCATACCCGCCCACCTGGCCCGGGCGGTGATAGAGGAGACGTTGCGCAACGCCATCCTGGACGGGCGTCTTCCCTGTGGCCTGGCCTTGCGCCAACAGGAACTGGCGACACTGTTCGGCGTCAGCCGCATGCCCGTGCGCGAAGCCCTGCGCCAGCTCGAAGCCCAGGAACTCCTGAGTGTGGTGCATCACAAAGGCGCCGTGGTGGCGCCACTGATCGTCGATAACTCCATCGAAGCCTACGACTTGCGGATCCTGCTGGAAACCGAAGCCCTGCGCCTGTCGGTGCCCTTGCTCGATGACCATGATTTCAAACAGATCGAGCGGTATATCGATCTGCTGGAAACCGAAGCAGACTATACCCAGGTCGGACGGCTCAACCGTCTGTTCCACATGGCGCTCTACGGCAAGGCGCCCAATCACAAACTGTTGAAACTGATCGAGCAGGGTCTGGTGGAAGAAGAACGCTTCCTGCGCTTCAACCTGTCCGCCATGGGGCTGGGCAAACTCTCCCAGGATGACCATCGCGCCCTCCTCCGCTCCGCTCGGGCCGGCGAAATCGAGGTGTGCGTGGAAAACCTGCGACACCACCTGCAACGCGGCATTGAAGTGATTTTGCGTTATCTGGCCCAGTCCCGGTCTTGACCCCCTGAGCCGATACGCCAGCAGGGCCCAAGGCCTGCTGTTTTAGCGACGTGCACGGCGGCCCGCGGGCCGATGAGACAGGTTATCGGTGAACAACAACACCGCCGCCGACAAGCTGTAATCAGCTGTTTTGCATGATTTGTGAAAGAGATCGTGGGCGCACGCCCTGCCACGCGGGATGACCCTATCTATTCACCGCTTCGGACAGGTTTCGCCTCTTCTGGCGATAGCAGAACTGTCCGTTTGGGCACAGGCTTGCTCACCGATAAGGAATTGACGAGCGACGTACGGCTCTGCGCATGCAACTTTCGGATTACATCACTCACCCAAGGAGCACTTCCACGCGCCGGAAGTACGGATCAGCCGTGTCTCGGCCACGCCTATCAAACTATTAACCCAGCCCGTTGAGAGCCATATGAATGAGGCATTCAGTCATTCATTTAAATTCTGATCGTTATTACTCGGAAGGGGCACTCTCACCCCTAAAAACACGGCATTGCCAGTGTTATCGGCAACTCTCATCTATTAAAAAACCCAACTTACAATTGTTCTAAAAATAACTTGATCCGCGCTGATTATTTGTATTAATTTTTAATGGCTTTCGGGCAATCCCTGCTGCCAAGGCCTTAGCCAGCCTAGACATAGGCGCCCCGTAACACCAAACAAAATACGCTCAAACCGTTTGTACGATGACACTTTGGCGCATTTTAAATACGCCGTGTTTCCTCTCGACGCTTTCAATTTCTTATTGAGGAATCCGCTCGTCCGCCCGTTAGCCAATGTAACACTGCTCCATCGCCAGACCGATTAGAAGACACCGTGCAACCTGTCACAGCCCTTTCAACTTCGCAGCCACGTGGTGATTATTAATGAGCGCACTAAAGCACCTTCTCGACACCCGAAAAAAACAATTGACCCAACACCCTGTATTCAGTGAGATCCATTCACTTTCACTACTTCGACGGTTCATGGAAGTCCATGTTTTTGCGGTTTGGGACTTCATGTCGCTGACCAAGCGCTTGCAACAGGAGCTGACCTGTACCACTTTGCCGTGGCTGCCACCCAAGGACCCCCAGGCCGCGCGCCTGATCAATGAAATTGTCCTGGGCGAAGAGTCGGACCAGCGCGAAGGGCCCGGCCATTGCAGCCACTTCGAGTTGTATCTGGAAGCGATGCGCGAGGTCGGCGCCAGCACGGCCGCCATCGAGCGCTTCATTGAGTTGCTCCGTGAAGGCGTGACGGTCGATACCGCGTTGCGTACGGTGGACGCCGCGCCGATGGTGATCGGCTTTGTCAGAAACACTCTCGATATCGCCCTCAGCGCCTCGGCTCATCAGGTGGCCGCGGCTTTTCTGCACGGCAGGGAAAGTGTTATCCCGCAGATGTTCCAGCGGATTCTCGATGAGTGGGGCATCGATCACGCCCAAGCCCCGACCTTGCGCTACTACCTGCAACGGCATATCGATGTCGACTCCGAAGACCACGGGCCGGCGGCCGAACACTTGCTCGAACGCCTGGTGGACGGCCAGCCGCAACGCGAGGCGGAGATCTACAGCGCCGCCCTGGCAGCCGTGGACAGCCGCATGGCGCTGTGGGACGGCTTGCAGTTGAGCCTGAGCGAACGCGCAGTCGAGGTGGCAGCCTCATGAACGCCGCCGACTACACCTCCTTCGCCGATGCCTGGGAGAGCCGCGCCAGCATCCGTACCCGCCCGCGGCGCCTGCTCGAGGACGACGATCGGCTGATCTACCCGCTGAGCCGCCAGCCGCTGGTCAGCAGCGAGACGTTCCTCACCCTGTGCCCGGAGCAGCGGGATTTCGTGCTGCTGCAAAGCCTCTACAAATTCATCAATGACGTGGTGATTTTCGAGACCGATATCGTCGATCGCACCGCCCGCCGTATTGCCAAGGGGCGTTTTCCGATCAACTTTCCATTCGCCTGTCGTTATGACGCCATGACCGTGGTGGTGGACGAGGATTACCACGCCCTGGTGGCCATGGACTTCATGCAGCAGACCGTGGCCATGACCGGCATCGAGCCCCTCGAACTGCCCGAGGAAATCGAGTTGAGCCGGGCGATACCGGCGGCCATGGGCATGGCCCCCGAGCACCTGCAGGCGGCCATGGAGTTGATCTGCGTGGCGATCGCGGAAAACACGGTGACCAACGATGTCGCGGCCTTTGCCAAGGACGACACGATCAAGCCTTCGATCAAGGGCCTGATGGCCGACCACCTGCTCGACGAAGGTCGGCATGCCGGGTTCTGGACACGCCTGGTGCGGATCTACTGGCAGACCGCGAGCGAGGGCGACCGCGACCTGATCGCGCAAATCCTGCCGGTATTCATCGTCCATTACCTGACCAACGACATCCAGAAGGCCTTCGACTTTCGCGTGATCGAGCACCTGCCGGTGACCGAGGAAGTCCGCCAGGCCCTCAGGCGCGAGGCCCTGGGGCTGGCGTATCCGATCAATCGCCACCATCCGCTGGTGATCAATATCGTGCGCTTCCTGCGTAACAGCTCGCTGCTCGATTCGCCCTGTGTCCAGGACGCCTTGAGCGACTACCTGATCTAGCCAAGGAGATCATCATGAGACGTCTCACCCTTTTGCTCGTCGGCAGCAGCCAGGCGCTGGATGAATTGCTCCGCGAGCTGGAACAGCACGGTCACTCCATTCAGCGCCTGAGTCAGGCCCAGGCCATCGAAGCACAACCGCCGGGCGCGGCGGATCTGTTGATCGAAGATGGCAGCCTGGCGCTGCCCAGCAGTTGGCGGCGCGACCTCGGCGCCTGCATTCACTTGGCCCTGCGCCTGGAACAGGGGCCCCTGACGGCCCACGGCCTGCCCGAACTCAGCCTGCTTTGCCGCCTGGTGGAGGACAACGGTAGCCGCCTGATCCAGCGCCTGGGTGTTACCCAGGAAGGCTCCGGGAACGGCCAGGCGCTACGCCTCGCCGCGGTCCAGGCATTGGTCGAAGGGGTGGCCCTGCAGGTCAGCCGCTACTCCCGTGACGCCGAACACTTTGCCGAAGCCGCCACGTTGCCGTCGGCGCCAGGACTCCCGGAACAGGATCTGCGCGGGCTCGAATCCCTGGCCTTCGGGCACCGTTTCAACCAGACCGCACGCCCCGAGTTGCTGGCTCTGGCCCAGGTATCGGTTATCGCGCATATCGAAGCCAGCCTGCTGCACTTCGCCGAACGCCCGGCCCTGACCCTGGACGGGGTGTCGCTGACGTACCAGGAGCTACACGACCTGAGCCGGACGATCCAGCAAGGCCTGCTGGCCCGGCTCGATGCCTTGGGGCCGTTCGCCGAGCCGCCGGTGATCGGGCTCTGCCAGCACAAGAGTGCCGCGCTGTATGCCAGCATCCTGGCGATTCTCGGAGCCGGCGCGGTGTATCTGCCGCTGGATCCGGGCCATCCGCTGCAACGCCAACTGTTCGTCCTCAAGGACGCCGGCGCCATCTTGCTGCTGCACGACGGGCAAGACGCACTGGCCGAGCATCTGCCGGCCCTGGATGTCCGTAGCCTGGCACAGGCACCGGCAGATCAGCCCCTGGTGCGCCAGGCCCTTGCCCCCCAGGCGCCCTGCCTCGCGCTCTACACCTCTGGCACCACCGGGCAGCCCAAGGGCGTGCTGCTCAGCCAGCACAACCTCAGCCACTTCACCGCTTGGTATGCCGACTATGTGCAACTCAGCGAAACCAGTCGGGTCCTGCAGTTCTCGACCTTGAGTTTCGACTCGTCGCTGATCGACATCTTCCCGACCCTGGCCCGTGGCGCGGAGCTGGTGGTGCCCAGCGAAGACCAGCGCCGCGACCCCTTGCAACTGCTGGCGCTGATCCGTGGGCAACAGCTCAGTCATGCCTTCCTGCCGCCGGCACTGCTGAGCATTCTGCCGCTGGACACGCCCCTGGGCCTGAGCCATGTGATGACCGGCGGCGATGTCTGCGAGCCGGTTGTCATCGAACAGCTCGCGACCCAGTGTCATTTCTACAACCTCTACGGGCCCACCGAGACCACCGTGCTGGTCACCGCCAGGCAGTTCCAGGCCGGCTCCGGCAATCGCAGCCTGGGCCAGCCGATCGCCAACAGCCAGGTACTGATTCTCGACGAACAGCGCCAGCCGGTCACCGAGCAGACCGTCGGCGAGTTGTATATCGCCGGGCCCGGGGTCGGCCTCGGTTACCTGAACAATCCCGGCAAGACGGCGGACAGTTATCTGCAACTGGATCTGGGCCAGGGTGGCAGCCTGCGCGCCTACCGCACCGGCGACATGGCCAAATGGACCGGCGAGGGCATCGAGCTGTGCGGGCGCCGGGACAATCAGGTGAAGATCCGCGGCTTCCGGGTTGAGCCTGAGGAGATCGAACACAGCCTGCGCGACAGTCGTCTGTATCGCCAGATCGCGGTGGTCATCGATCCCCGGCGGCGGGTGCTGGCCTTTATGAGCCAGCCGCAGTCCCCCGGCGGCCAGGACGCCCTCAGGCAGCATGCCGAGCGCTATCTGCCGGACTATATGCAACCGATCGTCTACACCGAGCTGGCCTGCCTGCCTTCGGCCAGCAACGGCAAGATCGATCGGGCAGCGTTGCTCAAGCTGCCGGTCGAGACGCCCGAAAACAGCCGCCGCCGCTTACCCGCCACGGCGGACGAAAGCCGACTGCTGACGCTCTGGGCCGAGTTGCTGGAGTTGCCCGTCGAAGACATCTCCACCGACGAAAGCTTCTTCAACCTCGGCGGCCACTCGATCCTGCTATCGAAAATGCTGCTGGGTATACGCGAGCAGTATGGTCGGGGTATCTCCATCAACCGTTTTATCGAGGAACCGACCTTGTGCCGCCTGGCGATGCTGGTCGGAGGCGCGGCCACCACCCAGGCTCTGAGTGAACAGATCCTGATCGACACTTCCCGTGAACTCGGGCTGAACATCTTGCCCGCCGAGCGCGCCGGCGATGTGAACAAGGTAGTGGTGACCGGCGCCAACAGTTTTGTCGGCGTGCATCTGGTCGAAGCGCTACTGGCCGGCGGTGCCGTCGAGGTCGCCTGCCTGGTCCGCGACAGCGCGGCGGAACCGGCGGCCGAGCGTTTTGCCCGGGCCCTGCGCGAGAACCGTCTGGAGCATCTGGACCTGAGCCGCGTGCGGGTCCATGCCGCCGACCTGACCCGTCCGCTGTTGGGACTGGCCCCGGCGGTCTACGAGCGGATCGATCGTGAGTTCGGTGCCCTGGTGCACAACGCGGCCAACGTCAACCACGTGCTCGACTACGAGTCGCTGGCACCGGACAACGTCGATCCACTGTTCGAATGCCTGCGCCTGTGCGAAGGCCGCAGCAAGAAGATCTTCAACTTCATCTCGACCCTGTCGGCCTCCAGCAGTGTCGATGCCCAGGGCCGGGTGCTCGAACAACCGGCGGCCCAGACTCCGCCGATCTATATCAGGAACGGCTACAACCTGAGCAAGTGGGTCGGCGAGCGGATCCTGCATCGGGCTCGCGAGCAAGGCGCCTGGGTCAACCTCTACCGGCCCGGCAATATCAGCTTCAACAGCCGCACCGGGGTCAGCCAACCCCACAAGAACCGGCTGATGCTGATGCTCAAGGGTTCGTTGCAACTGGGCCAGGTGCCCGCCCTGGAGCTCAACTTCGACCTGATGCCGGTGGACTTCCTCGCCCGCTTCATCGCCGTGCATGGCCGGCGCACCAGCGCCCATGGGGTATTCAACCTGCACAACCCGCAACCCCTGAGCTGGGCCGATTACATGGCCTCGTTCCGCGAGGCCGGGCACGACTTCCAACTGGTCAGCGTCGCCGACTGGCAACGCCAGTTGCATCGGGTCGACAGCAGCAATGCGCTGTTCGAAGTCCTGGGCTTCTACCTCAACGGTTTCGAGGAGGATATCGGCGATATCTCGGCCATCGGCCATGCCCATGCCGCCGCCGGCGTGCGCGAGATGGGCGAGCAATACCCGGCCAAGACCCCGGCGCTGCTGCGCAAGGGCTGCGACTACCTCAAACAGATTCAATTCATCTGATTCACCCCACCCACAAGGAGTTACATCATGAATAACCTGCAACCCGATAGCCTGATCCGCAACCCACAAGGCAGCCCGGTGATTTCATCGGTGGAAGTCGCCCGCGACGCGGCCACGGTCTGGGCCGTGGTCGGCGATTTCGGTGGATTCGCAGCGTTTATCCCAGCCCTGGAGCGCATTGAAATAATCGGCGAAGGCGTCGGCTCGCTACGCAAGAAAGTCTTCAAGGACGGCAACCTGGTGGTCGAGCAGCTCAACTCGCGGGACGAGCAGGCGCGGCGGATGACCTGGACGACAATCTACAACACCCTGGGGGTTGGCCAGCTATGGGCGGCGATGACCGTCGAGGCGCTGGATGCGGACCGCAGCCGCGCGACCTGGACCATCATTGCCGAACCGGCCAGCGGTGGCGAAGAGGCGTTGCCGGGGTTCCGCAGCTTCGTCCAGGGGTTTGCCGACGATGCGATGAACAACGTGCGGACGTTGCTGGCCTGATCAAGTTCGGCGCCTGCCGCCAGGTATTGCCTGCGGTCTGCTGAACGACAGATCTCCTCTGTGGGAGCGGTGCTTGCCCGCGAAGCTTGTGGCGGCCTTGAGGCCGCCTTCGCGAGCAAGCTCTGCTCCCACACAAACCCTGCTCCCACTAGAGAGGGGGTCAGCACAGGTATCGCCGGATCAGATCCGGAAACTGTCCACCAACTGCTTCAACCGTCCGGCCTGCTGCGCCAACGCATCGCAATCCTTCAAGGTTTCATTCAGGTTGGCCACACCTTGCTGGTTCAGCAGGTTGATCTGATTGATATCGACGTTGAGGGTTTCCACCACCGCGGTCTGTTCCTCGGTTGCGGCCGCTACCGACTGGTTCATCCCGTCGATCTCGGTAATCCGCTGGGTCACGCTGACCAGGCGGGCGCCGGCCTGGTTGGCGACTTCAACGCTCTCCTCGCTGGACACCTGGCTGGCATTCATGGTGGTCACCGCTTCCCGTGAACCGACCTGCAACGAGGTGATCATCTTGTGGATCTCCTCCGCCGATTCCTGGGTCCGGTGGGCCAGGTTACGCACCTCATCGGCCACCACGGCAAAACCGCGTCCCGCTTCACCCGCCCGCGCCGCTTCAATCGCCGCGTTGAGGGCCAGCAGGTTGGTCTGCTGGGAGATGCCCTTGATCACATCCAGAATGTGCCCGATGTTATCGGTGCTGGCATTCAGCGTTTCGATCTGGGTGCAGGACAAGCTGATCTTCTGCGACAGCTCGGTCATCGCCAGGATGGTTTTTTCCACCACCTGACGCCCGTCGTCCGCCTGCTCGCTGGCACCACTGGCGTGTTGCGAGGCATCGGCGGCATTACGGGCGATTTCCTGGGTAGCCGCCCCCAGTTCGTTGATCGCCGCCGCCACGCTGTTGGTTCGCGCGCTCTGCTCGTCGGAACCGATGATCGAGGCATTCGAGGAGTTCATCACCCGCTGGGACAGGTCGTGCACCTGGCGCGTGGCCGAGGACACTTCACTGATGGAAGCGTGGATACGCTCGACGAACTGATTGAAGGAACCGGCGAGCTCGCCGAATTCGTCCTTGTTCTCGATGCTCAGGCGCCGGGTCAGGTCGCCTTCGCCCCGGGCAATGTCCTGCATCGCGCGACCCATTGTGGTCAACGGACGCATCAGGAACTGGATCAACAGGGTCAGCAGCACTGCGATCGCCACCACGGCAATCAACATCGCGATCAACGCCGAAGTCCGGAACTTGCTCAATGGCGCATAAGCCTTGTTCCGGTCAATGGACAGACCGATATACCAGTCCGCCGAAGGTAGCCCCACCACCGGTGTGAACGAGATAATCCGTTCCTGATTGTTCAAGGTGACTTCCTGGATACCCTTGGCAATCCGCAGCCCGGAGTTCGGGTAGATGTCCTTGAGGTTCTTCATCACCTGGTCTTTGTCAGGGCTGACGATCACCTGCCCGTCGCCACTGACCAGGAAGGCCTGGCCAATACCGCCGAAGTCCACCGAGTTGATGATCTTCACCAGGGTTTCCAGGCTCAGGTCACCGCCCACGACACCGAGCAGTTGCCCGTTGCTCTTCACCGGCAGGGCAATGGTTACCACCAGGCCGCCCACCGAGGCCATATAGGGAGGCGTCAGCATGGTCTTGTCCGCCACGACAGCGGATTTGTACCAGGGCCGCTGACGTGGGTCATAGCCGTCGGGCATCTTCGCGTCGGGACGCTGGGTGAAGGTGCCGTCGGTCTGGCCGACGTAGGTGAACTGAAAGTTGGAGGTCAATGCCGGTTGATCGACCAGTCCCGGGTAGTCGGCCTTGCTGCCCTGGTGGGCAACGTTCTGCGCCAGGTTCTCCAGTATCAGGATCCGCCCACCCAGCCAGTTCTGCACGCTGCTGGCGGTCAGGTCACCGGCTTGCTGGATGGAGGTTTCGAGGTTCTGCCGGATGGTACCGCGCTGTAGATAGTCGTTGTAGAACGTGAACAGCGCAAAGGCGAGAACCACGACACCAGAGGCGGCCAAGAGGATTTTATGGCTGAATTTAAGATTCATTTCATGGACTTCTTATTATGCCGAAAATGGGGATGCGTGCGGGTGCAACACTCGTTGGGGGCGCAGGCAGCGTTCTATGACTGCTCCACTTTGGTGCACGCATCATTCACCATACTGTCGGCACCATGGGATGAAAACTTAGCTCATTTCAGGAAATGTCTGGAGGATTTTTTGCACGCCCAAAACAAAACCCCCGTCTGCGTGAGCAGACGGGGGTTTCGGAATTCAATCTTGACGATGACCTACTCTCACATGGGGAAACCCCACACTACCATCGGCGATGCATCGTTTCACTGCTGAGTTCGGGATGGGATCAGGTGGTTCCAATGCTCTATGGTCGTCAAGAAATTCTGTGGCCAGACCCGCCACTGGAGGCGTGTCAGCAAAATCGGGAACTTCTACTAAAACAAAACCCCTGATCGCGTTAGCAATCAGAGGTTTG